>NZ_BQHW01000007.1 GCF_021602025.1 Pseudomonas ceruminis | reverse complement strand
CAGCCGTCACGACCGCTTCGGCCAGGCCCCTGGCATCGGGGACAGGCTGGGCCTGGCCGAAGCGGTCGTGACGGCTGCGCAGTGGCACCCAAGCATCGCCGAGGCCGTCGGCAACCTGTACAAACAGGGCGAAGGCATCAATGTCGCGCGTGCTGGCTACTACCCGCAGATTTCCGGAGGCATCCGCACCGGTTATGACACCGGTTACGGCAGCGACCGCAACAGCCAGGCACTGAACCTGTCGCTCAAGCAGATGCTCTACGATTTCGGCAAAGTCGACAGCGCCGTCAATGCCGCTCACGCTGCCGCTACCCGTGCCCAGGCCAATATCCTGCTGGTGGTCGACGAGTTGGCGCGGGACACCGCCTATGCCTGGATCGAAACCCGCCGCTACGAGCAGCTCATGGTGATTGCCCGCGACCAGGTGCGCGGGGTAGGCGATATCGCCGGCATGGCGCGCCAGCGCAGCGACATGGGCGCCAGTACCCGCTCCGACGTGGTCCAGGCCGAGTCCCGGGTGGAGGGTGCGCGTGCCACGCTGGAGGAATACCAGGCTCAGTACGAACGCTGGCGTTCGACGCTGGCGCAACTGCTGGGGCGGGTTTCGCCGCCGGCACTGGCTGAGGAGTCGCCCCCGGAATTGCTGCAGGCCTGCAAGAAGTCGCACCCGGCTGACGACCGTCTGCCCGCCGTGCTGATGGCGCTGGCCCTGCGCGCCCAATCCCAGGCCGAACTGGCCCAGGCCAAAGCCGAGGCGTACCCCACGCTGTCCCTGCAACCGCAGGTCAACCACTACCTGGACAACGACTACGACCGTGACAACAACCGGCTCGACCGTACCCAAGCCGGCATCTATCTGAACCTCGAGGTACCTATCTACCAGGGGGGTGCCATCAGCGCCCGAACCCGTGCCGCAGGCCATGCCCTGAGCGCCGCCGACTCTGCCGAAGACGCCGCGCGGCTCCAGGCGCGTCGTGGGCTTGCCGAAGCCATGGCGCAAACCTCGGGGCTGGGCCGCCGGCTCAGCTCACTGGAAGCCCGCCAGACCAGCATCCAGGAAGCTCGCATGCTCTATGGCCGGCAATACCTGGACTTGGGCACCCGGCCACTGCTCGACCTGCTCAATGCCGAGCAGGAAATCTACCAGTCGCGCTTCGAACTCGCCGGCACGCGCTCCGACCTGCTGCGCCTGGATGTCGACTGCCTGTACAACACCGGTGCCCTGCGGACCGCCTTCGGGCTGGAAGGGCGCAACCTGCAAGGGGTGGAGATCGAGCCATGAACGAAACCGTCAACCTGGCCCAGGCCAGCCAGCAGCAGAACGCCGAGCAGGCGGTGGTGCACCGCCCGGACCTGGGCCCATGGCTTGAGGTGATGCTTCAGGTCGCGCACCATTACCGCCTGGATGTCTCGCCCCAACGTATTCGCCTGGCCGCAGTGGAAGATGCCCGCCCGCTGGACGAAATCCTCCGGCACATGGCGCGCCAGGCCGGGCTGTCACTGCGCTTCGTGCGCTTCGACGCCAAGGCCCTGCGCCAATGGCGTACGCCCCTGGTGCTGGAACTGGACGATGGCCAACTGGCCGTGGTCGAGGCTGTGACCGAGGAAAACGAGCTGGCCGTCGTGTTCGCCGGCGACCAGAGCCTGACCTCGCGCCTGCCCCGCGAAGCACTCGAAGGGCGTATCAACCGGGTAGCCCTGATGCGCCCGGCGCGGCCGCTGCGCGACGTGCGTACCGACGACTACACCGCCCCCTACGATCGCCACTGGTTCGCCCGCATCGTGCTGCGCGACTTGCGCCCGTATGGCCAGGTAATGGTCGCCTCGCTGGTGGCCAACGTGCTGGCACTGGCCGGGGTGCTGTTTTCGATGCAAGTGTATGACCGGGTCATTCCGGCGGAATCGTTACCCACCCTCTATGTGCTGTTCGGTGGCGTGGTGCTGGCGCTGGTATTCGACTTCAGCATGCGCCTGCTGCGGTTGAAGGTCACCGACCTGCTCGGCAAACGCGCCGATCTACGTGTGTCGGACCTGGTCTATGGCCATGCACTGCGCCTGCGCAATTCGGTGCGGCCAAAATCCACCGGTTCGTTCATCTCGCAGTTGCGCGAGCTGGAGTCGATCCGTGACCTGATTACCTCCAGCACCGCCACGGCCCTGGCCGACCTGCCGTTCTTCCTGCTGTTCCTGTTCGTGTTCTGGCTGATCGGCGGGGTACTGGTGTTCATTCCGCTGGTGGCGCTGCTGGCGATGGTGTTGCCGGGCCTCTTGGCGCAACGCCGGCTGGCACGCCTGGCCAATGCCTCGATGCGCGAGTCGGCGCTGCGCAACGCGATGCTGGTGGAAAGCATCCAGGGCCTGGACGAGATCAAGGCCCTGCAGGCCGAAGCTCGCTTCGAGCGCCAATGGAACCAGTACAACGCCGCCTGCGCGCACACAAACCTGCGTTTACGCACCCTGACCAACGGCCTGGTGACCTGGACACAGAACGTGCAAGGTGCGGTGTTTGCCGTGGTCATCGTGATTGGCGCACCCATGGTGATTGCCGGCGACCTCACCACCGGTAGCCTGGTCGCCGCATCGATGTTGTCGTCACGCATGATGGCGCCGCTGGCACAGCTCACCCACGTGCTGACACGTTGGCAGCAGGCTAAGGTGGCGCTGCAAGGCCTGGACAAGCTGATGCAGTCGCCGGTCGACCACCCCGAGGGCGAGGCCCGTGTGCACTTGCCGGCCATCCGTGGCGAGTACGCGCTGCGTCAGGCCAACTTCCGCTACGACCCCGAAGCGCCGCCGGTGCTCAACATTGCCCAGCTGGACATCCAGCCGGGTGAACGCATTGCCGTGCTGGGGCGCAACGGGGCTGGCAAGTCGACCCTGCTGCAGGCGCTGGGTGGCGCCATGGACCTGGTGCAAGGCGAAGTTACCTTGGACGGCATCGCCCTGGCCCACCTCGACCCGGCTGACCTGCGCCGTGACGTCGGTTTACTGCCTCAGTACGCGCGGCTGTTCCACGGCACCCTGCGGGAAAACCTCACCCTCGGCGCCGGGCAGGCCAGTAACCAGGAACTGGTGGCCGCGCTGGCCGCGACCGGCGCCCTGGACTTCGTCCGGCGCCTGCCCAAAGGCCTGGACCATCTGATCCTGGAAGGCGGCCTGGGCCTGTCAGGCGGGCAACGCCAGGCCTTGGTGCTGTCGCGCCTGCTGGTGCGCCAGCCACAGGTGTTGCTGCTGGACGAACCTACCGCCTCGTTGGACGACATGACCGAACGCAAGCTGCTCGACAACCTCGACCGCTTCTGCCAGGGCCGTACATTGGTCATCGCGACTCATCGTCTGAGCGTGCTGCAGCGCGTCGAGCGGATCATCGTGCTGGACGGCGGGCGTATCGTCATCGACGACAGCCGTGACGCCGCCCTGGCCAAACTGCAAGGAGGCCAGGCATGAGCAACCACGAACTCCCCGCATCTTATCTGGACGGCCAGGATGACCAGGCTGTATTTCGTGCCGGGCGCATCATCACCCTGTGCGCACTGATGCTCGCCGCGTTCCTGGCCTGGGCGGCCTGGTTCGAGGTGACTGAGGTATCCACCGGAACCGGCAAAGTCATCCCCAGTTCCCGCGAGCAGGTGATCCAGTCGTTCGAGGGTGGCATCGTCGCCGAGATGAACGTGGCCGAAGGCGACCTGGTCGAGCGTGGTCAGGTGCTGGCCCAGCTTGACCCGACCAAGACAGCCTCCAGCGTCGGCGAGAGCGAGGCCAAGTTCCGCGCCGCCAAGGCCAGCGTGGCGCGCCTGCGGGCCGAGGTAACCGGCAAGCCGCTGGCCTTCCCCGACAGCCTGCGCGACTCGCCCGAGCTGATCGAAGCCGAAACGGCGCTGTACCAAACCCGCCGCCGCGGCCTGGAGCAGACCCTGGCGGGCATAGAGGACTCGCTGCGGCTGGTGCGCAGCGAGCTGAAGATCACCGAGAACCTGGCCCAGATGGGCGCCTCCAGCCGGGTTGAGGTGATCCGCCTCAACCGGCAGCGCTCGGAGCTGGAACTCAAGGCCAACGAAGCGCGCTCCGATTACCTGGTACGCGCCCGCGAAGAACTGGCCAAGGCCAGTGCCGAGGCCGACAGCCTGTCCGAAGTGATCCGCGGGCGCAGCGACTCGCTGTCGCGCCTGACCCTGCGCTCGCCGGTGCGCGGCATCGTCAAGGACATCGAGGTGAACACCTTGGGCGGCGTGGTGCAACCAGGGGGCCAGGTGATGAAGATCGTGCCAATGGATGAGCGCTTGCTCATCGAGACGCGCATTGCCCCGCGAGATATCGCCTTCATCCATCCCGACCAGGCCGCCAAGGTGAAGATCAGTGCCTATGACTATTCGGTGTATGGCGGGCTCGATGGCAAAGTGGTGGGGATATCGCCGGACACCTTGCAGGATGAAGTGAAGCCGGAAATCTATTACTACCGGGTGTTCATCCGCACCGAGCAGGACAGCTTGCAGAACAAGGCAGGCAAGCGCTTTGCAATCGTGCCGGGGATGATTGCCACGGTGGATATCCGCACCGGTGAAAAAACCATTCTCGATTACCTGATCAAGCCGCTCAACCGGGCCAAGGAAGCACTGCGCGAGCGTTGATGGGGGGCCATCACCCAACCTGAGGGGCCCGCCCCCTCAGGTGCTTGCGGTGCAATGGGACTGCGGCTAAAGCCCAGCCCGAACAGGCCGATATACCGTTATCCCCTCTTTCCCATGAAGGTCACCATGGCCACGCAAAATGCCCGTGCGGACGCGTTGTCCCTGCTGCTGTTCACCCTGCGCAGCGGCAAGCTGATGGCAATCAACCTGCTCAAGGTCAGCGAAATCATCCCCTGCCCACCGTTGACCAGGCTGCCCGAATCGCATCCGCATGTGAAAGGTGTGGCCACGCTGCGCGGCAACCCGTTGTCAGTGATCGACCTGTCCCGGGCCATTGGTGAACGCCCCTTGGCCGACCCCGACGGTGGCTGCCTGATCGTCACCGAGATCAGCCGCTCACGCCAAGGCCTGCATGTGCAGGCAGTGAGCCGCATCGTCCATTGCCTGAGCACCGACATCAAACCGCCGCCTTACGGCGCGGGCAACCGCTCGTTCATCACGGGCGTGACCCGGGTCGACAATACCTTGGTTCAGGTGCTGGACATCGAGAAAGTCATCCATGGCATCGCGCCACCTGAACCCGTGACTCACCCTGGCCAATTGCAGGAAGAAGACGCCAGCCTGCTGGCCGCCGCCAATATCCTGGTGGTGGACGACAGCCAGGTAGCACTGCAACAGTCGGTGCATACCTTGCGCAACCTCGGCATCGAGTGCCACACCGCGCGCAGCGCCAAGGATGCAATCAACGTGCTGCTGGAACTACAGGGCACCGCGCAGGAGATCAACATCATCGTTTCGGACATCGAAATGTCGGAGATGGATGGCTACGCCTTCACCCGCACCCTGCGCGAAACGCCAGATTTCCAGCACCTTTACGTGCTGCTGCACACCTCGCTGGACAGCGCAATGAGCGCCGAAAAGGCCAGGCTGGCCGGGGCCAATGCCATCCTCACCAAGTTCTCCTCGCCCGAGCTGACCGACTGCCTGGTAGTGGCTGCGCGAACGGTGGTATTTGCCGAGCGCTGAGGGTCCGTGTTGTTATATTCAGCGACAAACTCCCTGGCTCGCGGCCGGGGATGACTCGGGCATAATTCGCGCCCCTCGGAAAATTTGCCGGTACCGCGTATGAAGTTTTTCAGCTCCGTCCTGATCGCCTGCGCACTGTTCAGTGGTGTCGCTCAGGCCTCCAGCAGCCAGGCCTGGAACGAACAGCGCCAGCAGATGCTCAAGGCTTGCCTGGCGGCCAGCCAGTTCAAGGATGCCCACGCCCGCGGCAAGCCCGCGGAGTTCGATGACCAGGTTGGCTTCAGTGCCCTGCTGGTTGAAGGGGTTTATCCGCAGAAGCACATGCAGCAGCGTACCGGCACCGAACTGTGCCTGTACGATCGCCAGCAGCAGCGCGCCTTCGTCAATGAATGGAACCCGGACGCCAAGTGAACCAAAGCCTGCGTTTCGCCTGCACCGGCTGCGGCAAGTGCTGTACCGGCCACCATGTTCCGCTGACGCTGTACGAGTCGCGGCAGTGGGCGGCATCCGGTGGCCAGGTGGTGGTATTGATCGAAGCATTCGTGGTCGATGGCCCGGGCATGCCGGCCGATCAGCGTGAGCATGTGCTGCGCCGCTCGCACCCAGTGCCCTGCGGCAAGGGTGAAGTGCGCGTTTCGGTAACCTTTGCCGCCTTCAACCCTGGGCGCTGCCGCAACCTGGACGAAAATGACCTGTGCACCATCTATGAAACCCGCCCGCTGGTCTGCCGGATCTACCCGGTAGAGATCAACCCGCACCTTGCGCTGCGGCCGGAAAACAAAGATTGCCCGCCTGAGGCATGGCAGCAAGGGCCTGAACTGATTTACGGCAGCGTGCCGGTGGACCCGCAACTGGCGGCCCTGGTGCAGGCCTCGCGCCAGGCCGACCGGGACGATATCGCGGCCAAGGTGGCGGTATGTCAGGCGCTGGGGATGACCACCAGTGCGCTTAAAGGCAACGGGTTTACGGCGTATCTGCCACAGATGGAGGCGTTTGCAGGGGCGCTGGATCAGGTGCAGGGGACTGACAGTGGCGTGTGGACGCTGCATGTGCAAGATGATGAGCTGTCGCTGACACTCCAAGGGCTTGGCCTGCAGTCGACAAGCGAAACGCCCCGCTACTACGCCTTCATCGGGTTCTAGACCGCGCTGAGCGCTGCGAAACTGTCAGCGCTGTCAGCCAGCCGTCACGCTGCCGACCTTGTTCGGGGGCTATAAGCTTGAGTACAGACATCCGTTTCCCATCCTCTTGGCCAAGGTGCCCGCGCCGATGCGTCGTCCTACCCGCTCCCTTTTTACGGCCGTCATTGCATTGCTCGCCCTGGCGGCACTGGGTATCTGGTACAGCCAGCGCAAGGAGGCGCCCGTAACGCATGCGCAAACCGCCATCCCGGTGCGGGTGGTGAGCGTCACCCAGCAAGACGTGCCGCGATACGCCAGCGCCATCGGCTCGGTGCTGTCGCTGCACAGTGTCGAGGTCCGGCCGCAAGTCGAGGGAGTGCTGACCCAGGTCCTGGTCAAAGAGGGCCAGTGGGTCAAGGAAGGCGACCTGCTCGCCACCCTCGACGACCGCAGCATCCGTGCCAACCTCGACCAGGCCCGCGCCCAGCTGGGTCAAAGCCAGGCACAGATCCAGGTTGCCGGTGTCGACCTCAAGCGCTACCGCCTGCTCAGTACCGATGACGGCGTGTCCAAGCAGACCCTCGACCAGCAGCAGGCGCTGGTCAACCAACTGCAAGCCACGGTCAAGGGCAACCAGGCTGCCATCACCAATGCCGAGGTGCAGCTCTCCTACACGCAGATTCGCTCACCGGTCACCGGGCGCGTCGGCATTCGCAATGTCGACCCCGGCAACCTGGTGCGCACCAGCGATACCCAGGGCCTGTTCAGCGTGACTCAGATCGATCCCATCGCCGTGGAGTTTTCCCTGCCACAACAGATGCTGCCCACGCTGCAAAGCCTGCTCAAGGCGCCTGCGCCAGCGCTGGTCCAGGCCTACATGGACGCCGATGGCGAGCGTAACCTGCTCGGCGAAGGCCACCTGGCGTTGATCGACAACCAGGTCTCGGCCAACACCGGCACAGTGCGGGTCAAGGCCGAGTTCGACAACAAGGACGGCCACCTCTGGCCTGGCCAGCTGGTCACCATTCGCCTGCGCACCGCTATCGAACAGAATGCGCTGGTGGTGCCGCCACCGGTGGTACAACGGGGTGTCGATGGGCACTTCGTCTATCGACTGGACGGTGACAACGTCACCGCTGTGCCGGTCAAGGTGCTGTACCAAGACAGCGGGCTGAACATCATCGCGGGGGTCAAGGTGGGCGAACGCCTGGTGCTCGATGGCCAGTCGCGGCTCAAACCAGGTTCGCGGGTCGAGGTCACGCCAGACGCGCCGCCACCGCCGGAGATGGCTGATGGCAGGGGCCAGCCATGAATACCCGCAACGGTGTTTCGGCGTGGTGCATCGATCACCCTATCGCCACCCTGCTGCTGACCATCGCCCTGGTACTGCTCGGGGCTATCGCCTTCCCGCGCTTACCGGTGGCACCGCTGCCCGAGGCGGACTTTCCGACCATCCAGGTCACCGCCCAGTTGCCCGGCGCCAGTCCTGAAACCATGGCTTCCTCGGTGGCCACGCCGCTGGAGGTGCAGTTCAGCGCTATTCCCGGCATGACCCAGATGACCAGCAGCAGCGCGCTGGGCTCGACCACGCTGATTCTGCAGTTCACCCTCGACAAGAACATCGACACCGCCGCCCAGGAAGTGCAAGCGGCCATCAACACAGCCACTGCCCGCCTGCCTCAGGACCTGCCCAACCCGCCGACCTGGCGCAAGGTCAACCCGGCCGACAGCCCGGTGCTGGTGCTCACCGTCAGCTCCGAACAGATGCCCGGCAACGACCTCAGCGACTACGCCGAGACGCTGCTGGCCCGCCAGTTGAGCCAGATCGATGGGGTTGGCCTGGTCAACATCACCGGGCAACTGCGCCCTGCCATTCGCGTGCAGGCCCAACCAGAAAAACTGGCCGCCATCGGCCTGACCCTCGCCGACCTGCGCCAGGCCATTCAGCAGACCAGTCTCAACCTGGCCAAGGGTGCGCTGTATGGTGAGCACAGCGTGTCGACCATCGCGGCCAACGACCAGCTGTTCCACCCCGAAGATTACGCCAAGCTGATCGTCTCTTATCGCAACGGCGCGCCTGTGCACCTGCAGGATGTGGCCAAGGTAATCAACGGCGCCGAGAACGCCTACGTCAAGGCCTGGTCCGGCAACCAACCGGGGCTCAACCTGGTGGTGTTCCGCCAGCCGGGCGCCAATATCGTCGACACCGTGGACCGCGTGCTCGCCGCCCTGCCCAAGTTGCAGGAAATGCTGCCGGCCTCGGTCGAGGTGTCGGTGCTGCAGGACCGCACCCAGACCATCCGTGCCTCACTGCACGAAGTGGAACTGACCCTGATGATCGCCGTGGCCCTGGTGATCGGCGTGATGGCGCTGTTCCTGCGCCAATGGTCGGCGACCCTGGTGGTGTCCAGCGTCCTCGGCGTTTCGCTGATCGCCAGTTGTGCGTTGATGTACGTGCTCGGTTTCAGCCTCAACAACCTGACCCTGGTGGCCATCGTCATCGCGGTGGGTTTCGTGGTGGACGATGCCATCGTTGTGGTGGAGAACATTCATCGTCACCTGGAGGCGGGTGACGACAGCCGTACCGCAGCGCTCAAGGGCGCCGGCGAGATCGGCTTCACTGTGGTCTCGATCAGCTTCTCGCTGATCGCGGCCTTCATTCCGCTGCTGTTCATGGGCGGTGTGGTCGGCCGGCTGTTCAAGGAGTTTGCCCTGACCGCCACCGCCACCATCCTGATTTCGGTGGTGGTGTCGCTGACCTTGGCCCCTACCCTCTGCGCCCTGTTCATGCGTCGCCCGCCCTCCGATCAGCATGGGGGCTTTGGTGAGCGCCTGTTGAAAGGGTACGAAAAAGGCCTTAACCGTGCCCTGGCTCACCAGCGCCTGACCCTAGCGGTGTTCGGCGTGACCCTGGCCCTTGCGGTGGTGGGCTACGTGGCCATCCCCAAGGGCTTCTTCCCGCTGCAAGACACCGGCTTCATCCTGGGCACCACGGAGGCCGCAGCGGACGTGTCTTTCCCGTCGATGGTGGAAAAACACCTGGCGCTGGCCAAGATCATCGAAGCGGACCCGGCCGTGCAGGCGTTTTCCCATTCGGTGGGCGTCACCGGCAGCAACCAGACCATCGCCAACGGCCGCTTCTGGATCGCCCTCAAGCCCCGTGGCGATCGTGATGTGTCGGCCAGCGAGCTGATCGACCGCTTGCGACCCAAGCTTGCCCAGGTACCGGGCATCGTCCTGTACATGCGTGCAGGGCAAGACATCAACCTCAGTTCCGGCCCTTCGCGCACCCAGTACCAATATGTGCTCAAGAGCAACGACGGCGTCGCCCTCAACCTGTGGACCCAGCGCCTGACCGACCGCCTGCGGGAAAACCCGGCGTTGCGCGACTTGTCCAACGACCTGCAACTGGGCGCCAGCGTCACCCGCATCGACATCGACCGCCAGGCTGCGGCGCGCTTCGGCCTGACGACCACCGACGTCGATCAGGCATTGTACGATGCCTTCGGCCAGCGGCAGATCAGTGAGTTCCAGACCGAAACCAACCAGTACAAGGTGATACTGGAACTGGACGCCGAGCAGCGCGGCAAGGCCGAGAGCCTCAACTTTTTCTACCTGCGCTCGCCCCTGACCAATGAAATGGTGCCGTTATCGGCTCTGGCACATGTCGCAGCCCCCAGCACAGGGCCGCTGTCGATCAGCCATGACGGCCTGTTCCCGGCCGCCAACCTGTCGTTCAACCTGGCACCTGGCGTGGCCCTGGGCGATGCGGTGAAGATCCTTGAGCGCACCCAACGCGAGCTGGGCATGCCGGATTCGATCACCGGCAACTTCCAGGGCGCAGCCCAGGCCTTCCAGAGTTCGCTGTCGAGCCAGCCGTGGCTGATCCTCGCCGCGTTGGTGGCGGTGTACATCATCCTTGGTGTGCTCTACGAGAGCTTCGTCCACCCGCTGACCATCATCTCGACCCTGCCTTCGGCAGGCCTGGGTGCATTGATTCTGCTCTGGGCCATGGGTCAGGACTTCAGCATCATGGGGCTGATCGGTGTGGTGCTGCTGATCGGCATCGTCAAGAAGAACGGCATCCTGCTCATCGACTTCGCCCTGGAAGCGCAGCGCCACCACGGCATGACGCCTGAGCAGGCCATCCACCAGGCATGCCTGACCCGCTTCAGGCCGATCATCATGACCACCCTGGCTGCCTTGCTCGGTGCGGTGCCGCTGATGTTCGGCCTTGGCGCCGGTGCCGAGCTGCGCCAGCCACTGGGCATCGCGGTGGTCGGCGGGCTGCTGGTCAGCCAGGCCCTGACGCTGTTCACCACCCCGGTCATATACTTGGCCCTGGAGCGCCTGTTCCATCGCCGCCAGGCCGCCAGCGCGGCCGCGCCAAGTGCCAACTGAGACAAGACCATGCGCGTGCTGATCATCGAAGACGAAGAGAAAACCGCCGACTACCTGCACCGCGGCCTGAGCGAGCAAGGCTTCACGGTCGACCTGGCGCGCGACGGTATCGACGGCTTGCACCTGGCCCTGGAAGGCGACTACGCCGTGATCGTGCTCGACGTGATGCTACCGGGCCTTGATGGCTATGGTGTGTTGCGCGCCCTGCGCGCACGCAAGCAGACCCCGGTGATCATGCTCACCGCCCGCGAGCGCGTCGAAGACCGCATCCACGGTCTGCGCGAAGGTGCCGACGACTACCTGGGCAAGCCGTTCTCTTTTCTCGAACTGGTCGCCCGCTTGCAAGCCCTGACTCGCCGCAGCAGCAGCCACGAACCGTTGCAGGTGCAGGTGGGCGACCTGTGGATCGATTTGATGGCGCGCAAGGCCACCCGCGCCGGCCAACGCCTGGAATTGACCGCCAAGGAATTCTCGCTACTCAGTGTGCTGGCCCGGCGCCAGGGCGAAATCCTTTCCAAGACGGCCATTGCCGAGCTGGTCTGGGATATCAACTTCGACAGCGACGCCAATGTCGTCGAAGTGGCCATCAAGCGCCTGCGTGCCAAGCTCGACGGGCCGTTCGACAATAAGTTGCTGCACACCATCCGAGGCATGGGCTATGTCCTGGAAAACCGTGCCGGTTAACTCTATCGCGCTGCGCCTGTCGGCGCTGTTCATCCTGGTGGCGATGGGGGTGTTCCTGCTGATCGGCACGGCGCTGTATCGCCAGGTCGACCGCAGCCTCGACCTGTTGCCGGCGGCCGAACTGGACGCACGCTTCAGCGTGCTCGAATCCACCCTCAACCGCTTTGGTACCCCTGAGCACTGGGCCAAAGTCAGCAACAAGCTCAACCTGCTCAGTGAAGAAGACAGGCGCATCCGCTTTTGGGTGGTGGGCAGCAACCCTGCCTTCGAATACGGCCACCCCAGCGAACTGGTCCGCGCCTTCGCTGAAGGGCCGCAGGGCATGCGCGACCTGCGTCTGCCCGACCGCCCTTACCCTTACAAGGTATTGGTCAGCGAACTGCCCCCGCTGGCCGACCGCCCGGCGCTGCGTTTCCTGATCGGCATCGACACCGAAACCTTCTGGCAGGCGCAGCACAGCCTGCTGGTGGCCATCGTAGGTTTGGCGGTGCTTGGTGTTCTGCTGGCCTCGGTGCTGGGCTACTGGGTAGCTCGCATTGGCCTGCGCCCCCTGCGTGCGCTGTCCAATGAGGCCCAGGCCTTGGCCCCGCCGCGCCTGGATGGCCGGCTGCAGACCGCTGACCTGGCACCGGAGCTGGCCCAGTTCGCCGGCGCCTTCAACATTGCCCTCGACCGGGTCAGCCAGGCTTATTCACGGCTGGAGGCGTTCAACGCAGACGTCGCCCATGAACTGCGCTCACCGCTGACCAACCTGATCGGCCAGACCCAGGTCGCCCTCACCCGCGGGCGCAGCGCCGAACATTACTTCGAGGTACTGCAGTCGAACCTCGAAGAGCTTGAGCGCCTGCGCAGCATCATCAACGACATGCTGTTCCTGGCCAGCGCCGACCAGGGCAGCAAGGCCACCGCCTTGACCCAGGCGTCACTGGCCGAGGAAGTCGCCACGACCCTCGACTACCTGGATTACATCCTTGAAGACGCGCAGGTCAGCGTCACCGTCAGCGGCGATGCCCAGGCCCCCATCGAGAAAGCGCAGCTGCGCCGGGCACTGATCAACCTGTTGAACAATGCTGTGCAGCACACTGCGCCCAACCAGGTGATCCATGTGCTTATCGACGCCGGGCCGGAGCAGGTCAGCATTGCGGTGAGCAACCCAGGGCCGGCGATCGATGACGAACACCTGCCGCTGTTGTTCGAGCGGTTCTACCGGGTGGATGCGGCGCGCAGCAACAGCGGTGGCGGCAACCATGGGTTGGGGTTGGCGATCGTCAAGGCGATCGCAGTGATGCATGGAGGTGAGGTCTTTGTGCAAAGCGAGGCAGGCGCGAACACCTTCGGGATACGCCTGCCCCGTTTGGCCGAATTCAAGCGTTAGCGATCTGAACGTTACCTCAGTTTCCTTTTTTTGAGCCGCCGCGAGTCACAGAAGGCCACCCACAACGCCTACCCGGCAGGTGCTCAAGTACGCGGGTTTCCGGCGAAATTCCGCTTGCTTTGCGGGACGATCGTTACCTTTTGCGCAACAGTGCTTATCGCGCCTGATGCTGTTTCCGGGGCACTGAAGGGACTAACTTTAGCCCTGTCTCCATTAGCACTTGCCCCGCAAGAAGGTAGTTTCAAAATGTCCAACAGTATGGGTATTGCCAGCGTTTTCGTTCTGTCTTCCCTGTTGTTGTCGCCCCTGGCCATGGCCGAAGAATCCCCAGCGTTCGTTGCCCGTAATGCAGAACTTGCCGCTGTTCACCAGGAAGCCCGCGAAGCCATCGCGCACAAGGCCGACGCCGGAAAAGCGGCAGAACAGACTGCTTCGAAGGTCTCCAGCGACGCCAATGCCGATAGCTGATCGCGCATCGCTCCCGCTCCAGTTTTCCCTTGGCTACGCCATGGGCACCGTTGGTGTCGATATGTTAGCCTCTTGAAGCCGCTGCCAAGTCAGCGGCTTTTTTTATGTGCTTTAACGATCAGCCCGGCCGTTACGTCCCTAACAAGAAAGTTGCACATTCAAAAATAAAAACTGCCCCACCGTCAGACCAAAGGAGCTAGTACCGGTGCCTTCCGCGTTCCGTTTTACCCCGCTGTTCATTGCATTGACTGCAACGATGCCCCTCGCCGCCCAGGCAGATGAAGACAAGGCTGATGGCTTCATCGAAGGCTCGTCGTTCAACCTGCATTTTCGTAATGCGTACTTCAACCGCAACAACCTGAACACTGGCGTGCGCGACAAGCGCGAGTGGGGCCAGGGTGCCGTAGCCCGGTTCGAGTCCGGCTACACGCCCGGTACCGTTGGGTTTGGCCTCGATGCCCACGCCATGCTGGGCCTGAAGCTCGATGGCGGTGGCGGCCATGCCGGTACCAGCATCCTGCCTGAGCATGTGAAGGACGACGGTGAACTGGGCGCTGCCCCGCACGCGTTTTCCACCGCAGGCGCGGCAGTCAAGCTCAAGGCATTCGACACCGAGCTCAAAGCCGGTGACCTGTTCCTCACCAACCCGGTGATCGCCGGCGGCGAAACCCGCATGCTGCCGCAGACCTTCCGCGGTGTGAGCCTGACCAATACCAGCATCGACGGCCTGCTGCTCGAGGGTGGCCAGGTCAGTTTCACCAAGCCGTACAACCAGAGCGGCCACCGCCGCATCGACACCTATTACGGTGCGCTGGACGAGCACGACAAGAGCAAGCACCTGAACTGGGCGGGCGCCTCGTGGAGCGGCACCGAAAACATCACCGCGAACCTGTACGCCGCCGAGCTCAAGGACATCTGGAACCAGTACTACGCTGACTTCGACTACACCTATGTGGTCAATGACCTGGTCAGCCTCAACCCAGGCGTGCACTTCTACCACACCCAAGACACGGGCCAGGCGCTGCTGGGCAAGATCGACAACAACACCTACAGCGTGCACTTCACGGTCAACGCCGGTTACCACAGCGTCACCGCTGCCTACCAGCGGGTCAATGGCGACACGCCGTTCGACTACATCAACCTGGGCGACAGCGTGTACCTGGACAACTCGCGCATGTACTCGGACTTCAACGCCCCCAACGAACGTTCGTGGAAGCTGCAGTATGACTACAACTTTGCGGGTGTCGGCATTCCCGGCCTGAGCACCACGCTGTCGTACTCACGCGGTGAGGCGGACCTGACCAAGGCCGACCAGAACAACACCCATTACGACTACTACCGTGTCGATGGCAAGAACGCCAAGCACTGGGAGCGGGACCTGGATGTGAAGTATGTGTTCCAGGAAGGCGACTTCAAGGACCTGTCGGTGTTGGTACGTTATGCCACCCACCGCGGCAGCCAGGGCTATGCGTCGATCGACAGCAACAGCGACAACGACGAATTGCGCGTGATCGTGGATTACCCACTGAACGTGTTCTGATCCAACGTCGCAGGCGGGGGCTATGCCCCCGTTTTGCCGGGCAAGCCGGCTGCTCCAGGAAAATGCGCTGCCGGCGGGCATGGGCTTGCAGCCCAGCGGCGTGATTCCGTCGGACAAATCTTGTTCGACAATCCCCGCTTCCCTAGAATGTCGCCGCCGCAAATGGCCCTGCCTCAGCAGTAACGCGCATGCCCACTCGATCACCGCGTTTCGCATTCTACAGGTCTCACCCCGAGCTGATCCTGAACCTTGGCAGCTGCCTTGCCGTGCTCGCGATCGTGGCCATCGTCGGCTACCTGCTTGCCCGCGAGCGCGACAGCGTCGAGCAATCGGCCGTGCGCTCGTCCAACAACATCATCCAGTTGATCGAGAGCGACATCCTGCGCAACGTCGAACTCTATGACCAATCGTTGCGCGGGCTGATCTGGGCTGTGGAACATCCCGAACTACTCCAGGTAGCCCCCACACTGCGCCAGCAGATCCTGTTCAACCAGACCTTCGCCGCGCCGGTACGCGGCGATATTCTCTGGCTGGACGCCAATGGGGATGTGGTGGGTGATTCCACCCGCGTACCGCCGCGCCAGGCCAACTTCGCCGACACCGTGTTTTTTCGCGCCCATCGCCGCAACGCGGGCCTGGGGTTGTTGATTGGCCCGCCGTTCAAGGCGCGGCTCGGGGATCTTGACTGGTGCATAAGCTTCAGTCGGCGCATCTCCGGCTCCGACGGAACGTTCGCAGGGCTGGCCGCCGGGGCGTTGCGCCTGTCCTATTTCAGTGAGCTGTTCCAACGCTTGGATATTGGCGAAGAAAGCAGCATCAACCTGCTCAATGCCGACGGCCAGTTGCTCGCCCGGCAGCCTTCCCGGGCGCAGGACCCTTTGATCGGTACCCGCTTTGCCGAACGTCCCAACTTCAAACGGATTCTGGGTGAACGCAGCGGCAGCTTCAGTGCCCGCTCGAGCGTGTATGGCACGCAGCGCATGTACACCTTTGCCCGGGTAGCCGATTTGCCTTTGATCATCCTGGTGGTGCACTCCAGTGATGAAGTGTTCCAGTCGTGGCGGCGTACCGCCGTAGTGGTCAGCGCAGCAACAGGGGTACTGTGTATCGGCATTCTGTGGCTGACATTGCTGCTGGGGCGCGAGCTGCGACGCCGGCACGAAGCCGAACAGGGCCTGGCCACCCTGGCCGCCACCGACAGCCTGACCGGCCTGGCCAACCGCCGCCGGCTCGATCAGGTACTGCGCCAGGAATGGGCGCGCGCCCAGCGCAACCGTAGGCCATTAGCCGTCTTGATGGTAGATGTGGACCACTTCAAGGCATTCAACCAACGCCATGGTCACGCCGGCGGCGACCATGCATTACGCGAAGTGGCAAAGACCCTCGAACGGTGCATACACCGTCCTGCCGACCTGGCGGCGCGTTATGGCGGGGAAGAGTTTCAGGTGATCCTGCCGGAAACCGAATTGGTCGGCGCACGGCTATTGGCTGAACGCATTCGCGCTAGTGTCGAAGCGTTGACGCCGTTTGCCGATGATGCCCGTGGGGTAACGGTCAGCATCGGCATCGGCGTCCACACCCCGGGCACCCAACAGGACCTTGCCCAGGTGCTGGGTGCCGCGGACGAGGCGCTCTACCGGGCTAAAGCCAATGGCCGTAACCGGGTAGAAGGCCCTGCAGACTAGGAGCGAGCGCGGGCTGCGTTGCGCAGTGCTTTGACCTGGTCATGATTACGCTGAACGCCTTGCAGCTGCTTCTCGACCAGGGTGTAGCTCTGGTCAGTACCCGTACGGCCCAGCTTGACCAGTTTTTCTCGCGCCTCTTTGTAGGCTTTGAGCGCATGATCTTCGCCGCGCTCGACCTCATTGAGCACCGCTTCTTCATCTTTGCCGGTCAGCATCGACTTGAGGTTGACCCAGCCACGGTGCATGTCACCGCTGATGCTGGTAGAGGTTTCCGGGTCGCCACCCAAGCGGCGTACCTCACTTTGCAGTTCGCTTGCAGCATTGGCGCATTCGCCCGCACGCTGCACGAAGAATGCCTTGAGTTCCGAGTTTTTCACATCATCGGCCGAAGCTTTGAAGCCCTTCTCGCCGTCCTTGCTGTACTCGATAAGGTCATTGAGCACATCGATCACATCTTTGTTGGGGTTGCTCATGGCTTAACTCCTTGGCAGGTGATAGTGCTTAAACAGGAGCAGCCTTCGTGCCAAGCGCCTCAATACAAAAAAGTGTATTTAAATCAGATAGTTATGCATACAGTCACTACAGCGAAAACCGGCGTTCTGCATGATTGCCGCTTGGGCGCTCGTGCAGATTGCAGTATGGTCGGCGCATTTCCCTTGCCAGGCACTGCCGATGAAACCGGAAACCCTCGAACTGCTGGTCACGCGCACGATGCCGTTTGGCAAATACCAGGGCCGAATCATTGCCGACCTGCCGGGCGACTACCTGGCGTGGTTTGCGCGCAAGGGGTTTCCAACGGGGGAGCTGGGCGGGTTACTGGCGTTGATGCACGAGATCGACCACAACGGGCTGGGGGATCTGCTGGTGCCGTTACGGCAGAAGCATCGGCGCTAGCGGCGGCGGGCTCCGAGGTAACGCGGTGGTTGGCACCGGCTTCGCCGGTGTTCGCGGGGCAAGCCCGCGCCCACAGAAATTGCGACACCCTTTAGACGTTGGGCAAGCCCGTTGCTCTCACGGGTTAACAGGTGCCACCGCCAGCTCCACCCGCTCACTCTTCTTGATCAGCGCATACACCACCGCCGTCAGCAGGCTACCCGCAACGATCGCCAGCAGGTACAGCAACGCATGGTTGATCGCATTGGGGATCAGCAGCACGAACAGCCCGCCATGGGGCGCCATCAGCTTGCAGCCGAAGTACATCGACAGCGCCCCAGTCAACGCGCCCCCGGCGACACTTGCCGGGATCACCCGCAGGGGGTCCTTGGCGGCGAAGGGGATCGCTCCTTCGGAAATGAAGCACAAGCCCAGTGCCAACGCCGCCTTGCCGGCCTCGCGCTCGCTCTGAGCGAACTTGCGACGGGCCAGGAATGTGGCAATGCCCAAGCCGATCGGCGGCACCATGCCTGCAGCCATGGTCGCCGCCATCGGTGCGTAGCTCGATGACGCCAGCAGCCCCACCGAAAACGCGTAGGCCGCCTTGTTGATCGGGCCGCCCAGGTCCACGCACATCATGCCGCCGAGCAACAGCCCGAGGAGAATGGCGTTGGTGGTACCCATGCTGTCGAGAAAGTGTGTCAGGCCTACGAGCATGGCCGCCACCGGCTGGCCGACCACGTAGATCATCACCAACCCAGTGAACAGGCTGGCCAGCAGCGGAATGATCAGAATCGGTTTGAGCGCATCCAGGCTGCTGGGCAGCCGTGCCCAGCGGGCAATGGCCTTGGCGCTGTAACCGGCCAGAAAACCTGCAACGATGCCGCCAATGAAACCAGCACCCAGGGTGCTGGCCAACAGGCCACCGATCATGCCGGGGGCAAGGCCCGGGCGGTCGGCGATCGACCAGGCGATATAGCCCGCCAGCAGCGGCACCATCAACTTGAAGGCGGCCTCGCCACCAATCTGCATCAACGCTGCCGGCAAGGTACCCGGCTCCTTGTATGCCTCGATGCCGAAGACGAACGACAGGGCAATCAGCAAGCCGCCGGCCACCACCATCGGCAGCATGAACGAAACCCCTGTCAGCAGGTGCTTGTAGACCCCCGTCTTCTCGGGCTTGCTGGCGCTGGCTGCGGCTGCGCCGTTAACGGCGCTTTCCACCTTGCCCTCGGCCAGTGCCCTGTCCAATGTGGCGCGCGCCTGCTTGAGCGCGATGCCGGTGCCGCATCGGTAAATGCGTTTGCCGGCAAAACGTGCCGTGGGCACTTCGATGTCGGCGGCCAGTAGTACCACGTCGGCATCGGCGATGGCTTGGGCCGACAACGGGTTGCGTGCGCCAACCGAACCTTGCGTCTCCACCGTGAGCTGGTAGCCCAGCTGCTGCGCCGCTTGCTGCAATGCTTCGGCGGCCATGAAGGTATGCGCCACACCCGTGGGGCAGGCCGTGACGGCAACGATGCGCGCAACCTTGGCGGCAGGTGGCAGATCGCGGGTCGACAAGGCCGGCTGTACCTGAGCCCTGGTCGCTGCTTCGTCGAGAAAGCCGTCGCGGTCGGCCAATGCCTGCGCTGGGGTGCTTTGGTACAGGCGTTTGCCTGCAAAGCGAGCCAGGTCCACCGGGCCGGTGCTGACCACCAGCACCCAGTCGGCATCGGCCACTTGCGCGGGCGTCAGCTGGCGTTCGGGATGCTCGGCATCCTGCACTTCGACGCAGGTCTTCCAGCCTCGGCGCTGAGCGGCGGCCGCCAGCAAGCGCGCACTCAGCACGCTGGAGACCTGCCCATTCGGGCAGGCAGTAACGATGGCTATGTTCATCGGCAACCCTCTTGTTGTTCTGCCAGGTGCACGGCCGCCTCAAAGCGCGCCAGTTGCTCACGGTCACGGATGCCGAAGCCGACCTGGGTTACGGCCTGGGCGGCGATGGCCGTGGCACGGCGCAAGGTCTGCGCTGGCGCTTCGGCCAGCAGCAACCCATGGACCATTCCTGCAACCAGTGAGTCACCTGCGCCCACGGTGCTTGCAACGCGCACCTTTGGCGGCCGGGCATGCAGCGCGTGGCCTGGGGCGAACCAACTGACGCCCTGTTCACCGGCCGATACCACTACATGCTCGACCCCCGTGGCCAACAAGCGCTGCGCGGCAGCGCGCTGTTCGGCGGCGCTGTGCACAGCCAGGCCAAGTACTTCGCCAAGCTCCTCGGTGTTGGGTTTGACCAGCCAGGGCACGCTCTGCAAGCCGGCCCGCAGCGCCTCGCCGCTGCTGTCGAGGGCCACCTTCAGCCCTTGGGCCTTCAACTGCTCGAGCAACTGCCGGAACCACTCGGCACTGATCCCGCGCGGCAGGCTCCCCGCCACCACCACGGCATCGTGCCCAGGTGCCCGTTGCTCGAGGCAGCGCAGCAGGGCGGTGCGGGCGGCCTCATCGATCTGCGGCCCTTGCCCGTTGATATCAGTCACCCGGCCATCGGCTTCGACCAGTTTGAGGTTGCTGCGCGTCTCGCCCGGTACACGGACGAAGCAGTCGGCGAAGCCGCGCCAGTCGATCAGCGCCTCGAACGGCTGCAGGTTGTCCCGGCCAAGGAACCCCCCAACGGTCACACTGTGCCCCAGGTCGGACAACACCTGGGCCACGTTCAGCCCCTTGCCGGCGGCATGGCTGTGCTGCGCCTGGCCGCGGTTGACGTGCCCGGGGCGCAGGGTGTCGAGGCCGACAGTAATGTCCAGCGCCGGGTTGAGGGTGAGGGTGAGAATCTTGGCCATTCAGTAACGCTCCACCAGCGCGCGAACCGCTGCGGCGCTGTCTTGTTGCAAGGCTTCGCGCGCCAGGGCGCGGGCCGTTTGATGATCGGCCTGGCGAACCAGGGCCTTGACTTCGGCAATGCTACGGGCGGCCACGCTCAGTTCGTCAACGTCCAGCCCCAGCAGTACAGGCACAGCTTGCGGGTCTGCGGCCAGTTCACCGCAAACACCCACCCACTTGCCTTCAGCGTGGGCGGCGCGCACGGTCATGTCGATCAGGCTCAACACTGCCGGGTGCAGGCCGTCGGCCTGGGCCGACAGGCTCGGGTGGCCACGGTCGATGGCCAAGGTGTATTGGGTCAGGTCGTTGGTGCCGATGCTGAAGAAGTCCACTTCACGGGCCAGTTGCGGCGCCAGCAAGGCGGCGGACGGCACTTCGACCATGATGCCCAGCTGCAGGTCGGCGACCGGGATGTCCTCGCGCAAGCGCTGGACCAGCGCCCGTGCCTCGCGCCACTCGTGGACCTGGCCGACCATCGGGAACATGATCCGCAACGGACGCTGGTCGGCGGCACGCAGCAAGGCGCGCAACTGATCCTCCATGATCTGCGGCCGTTGCAGGGTCAGGCGTACCCCCCGCACACCGAGGAAGGGGTTTTCCTCGGCAGCGATCGGCCAGTAGGGCAAGGGTTTGTCGCCCCCCACATCGAGGGTGCGCACAACCAGGGGACGCCCGCCCAGGCCATCGAGCACACGGCGGTATTCGGCTTCCTGCGTGGCCACGTCCGGCGCCTGCGGATGAGCCATGAAAATCAGCTCGGTGCGCAGCAAGCCAACGCCTTCGGCGCCCTGCTCCACCACCGTGTCGATGCCGCTGCTCTGGCCGATGTTGGCGAACACTTCAACCGCGCGGCCATCGCGGGTGACCGCGGGTTCGTGGCGGTGAGCCCAGGCCGCTTGCAGGCGTTGTTCGCGTTGGTCGCGCTCGGCCAACGCGCGTTGCAAGTCATCGGCGGCAGGCGCAACGGTGACCCTGCCGCGCTGGCCGTCGATCAGCAGCGGCGTGCCGGCTTCCAGCAGGAGCACAGCGTGCCCCGCGCCGACCACCGCAGGGATGCCCAAGGCCCGCGCCACGATCGCGCTGTGCGCCGTGGCGCCACCCTGGGCGGTCACGATGCCCGCCACTCGCGCAGGGTCCAGACGGGCGACGTCAGAGGGCCCGACCTCTTCCATCACCAGTACGTAGGGTTGGTCAGGTTCGGCCTGGGCCTGAATACCGCACAGCTGCGCCAATACCCGACGGCCGATGTCACGCAGGTCGGCTGCACGTTCAGCGAGCAGGGCATCGTGCAGCGCCTCCTGCTGCCGAGCCGCTGCTTCGATGACAGCCATCCACGCCGCCGCCGCGCTTTCACCCTGGGCCAGGCGCAGTTCGACATCGTCGGCCAGCGCCGGGTCGGCGAGCATTTCCTGATGGGTGACGAAGATCTCGCCAACGGCCCTGTCGCTGCGCTGCACCAACGCCTGCAATTCGCTGTTCACCTCCTCCAGTGCACGACGCAGCTTGAGGCGCTCCTGGGCGGGCGATTCGCCACGGAGCGGGTAGTCGATATCGCGCTCCACACAGACATGGGCAGGCCCACTGGCAATCCCCGGGGCCGCGCCCACGGCCTGGAGGCAACTGCCCGCAGCGGGTGCCTGCAGCACCTCGACCGGGGCGATGACGACCGGCGCAATGGTTGGCGGCAGGGGGTCCACGTCCTCACCCAGGCCTTGTTCAATCGCCGCCAGCAGCACTGGCAAGGCATCGCTGGCAATGGACGGTTCGGCCAGCAGTTCAAGCGCCTGCCCACGCCGTGCGCCGAGGCTGAGCAGCTTGCTCAAGCTCTTGACCGACACCGCCGGCTGCCCGCTGTCGAGCACACGCAGGCGAATGTCGCCCTCGAAGCCTTTGGCCAACTGCGCCAGAACCTTGGCCGGGCGGGCATGCAAGCCATGCGGGTTGGCCAGCACGGTACGCGCACTGGGCCAATCGGGCGGCGCCTCACCGCCCAGCACCTCAAGCACCGCACGGCTGCTGGTGGCCTGGTAGAGCGTCTGCCCACGCCCTTCGATCAGCACTTCGCACAGCCGCTCAAGCAACGCCTGGTGAGCCGCGCCCAGGCTGGCCAGGCAGAACAGACCGTTGAGCGGCTGCTCGCGATAACGCAGCGGCTGCTGCGGTGTAATGAACGCCAGGCCGGGCTGGCGTACCTGGCGCTCGCTGTGCAGCCACCACAGGCCCTCGCCCAGGGGCAAGGGCTCGGCCTGTTGCAACACCGCGGCAAAGCCGCTGTCGACGCACCCGGCACGCTGTAGCAGGCGGGCGCCGCGCCAGGCCAGCTCGTCAAAGTCCTCAGCAGGCAGGTTCAGGGCGACCA
Source organism: Pseudomonas ceruminis (assembly GCF_021602025.1). GTDB lineage: Bacteria > Pseudomonadota > Gammaproteobacteria > Pseudomonadales > Pseudomonadaceae > Aquipseudomonas > Aquipseudomonas ceruminis. The sequence goes on along the minus strand of NZ_BQHW01000007.1, from coordinate 195,639 downwards.
GTTGCGCATCCAGCGCCAGCGCCTGCGGTGCGCCTTGCAGCAGTTTGAGCAGGGCCTCGGCGGAGCTCGCCCGGCGCAGTGCCTCGGCCAGGTCAGTCTCGCCCAGGGCACGGGTCAGCAACTGCAACAGACGCAGGTGTTCGTCGGAGCGTGCGGCAATACCGATGGCCAGGTAGACGATCTGGCCATCGCCCCAGTCCACGCCGTCAGGAAACTGCAACAGGCGCACCCCGGTGGCAAACACCAGCTCACGGGTCTGCGGGGTGCCATGGGGGATGGCAATGCCCTGGCCAAGGAAGGTGGAGCCTTGCGCCTCACGCGCCTGCAACCCCTCCAGATACCCTTGTGCGACCAGACCGTCGGCAACCAGGCGATCGGCCAGCAGGCGCAACGCCTCGGCTTTGTCGGCAGCCGTCTGGCCCATGGCTATCTGCTCTTTGGCGAGCTCGAGCATGACCTTCTCCTTTTGCAGCCCCGGTTTGCGCATTTGCGCCAGGTACTGAGGTATTGTTGTGAAATTCACGTAATCAGCCAGTTCAACGGCCTTGTACAGGCGGCAGCCGAGGCAGAAAATTTATCAGCTGAAACGTTTAATCTGACCAAGCGGCCACGTTACTCGATAATCTTCCGGGGAAAAAGCCCCATCCTGTCGGACAATTGCGACAATGGTCGCCTGCGCGTGGCGGCCTGGCCGGGTCAAACTATCCGGTCTGGCCCCATGGCCAGCCCCGGTAATAACAAGGAAAATTCGGTGAAACTCAGCGATATCGCCCGTCTGGCTGGTGTGTCCGTGACCACTGCCAGCTACGTCATCAATGGCAAGGCCGAACAACAGCGCATCAGCAGCAGCACTGTCGAACGGGTGCGTGCCGTGGTCGAGGCCCATGGCTTCACACCCAACCCGCAGGCTGCGGGCCTGCGCAGCCGACATACCCGTACCTTGGGTTTCATTCTCCCGGATCTGGAGAACCCCAGCTACGCGCGTATTGCCAAACAACTTGAACAGGGCGCCCGTGCCCGTGGTTACCAGCTGCTGATCGCCAGCAGCGATGACCAGCCCGACAGTGAGCGCCAGCTGCAGCAATTGTTCCGCGCCCGCCGCTGCGACGCCTTGTTCGTCGCCAGTTGCCTGCCGCCAGAAGACGACAGCTACCGGGACCTGCAAGACAAGGGCCTGCCGGTGATCGCCATCGACCGGCGCCTGGACCCGGCCCATTTCTGTTCGGTCATCAGCGACGACCGCGACGCCAGCCGCCAGTTGACCGAGAGCCTGCTGGCCACCAGGCCACGTAGCATCGCGCTGATCGGTGCACGCCCGGAACTGTCGGTCAGCCAGGCCCGCGCCGGCGGCTTTGACGAAGCCCTCCAAGGGTTCACCGGTGAGGTCCGTCGCTATCAGGGCGAAGCTTTCAGCCGCGATTGCGGCCAACGCCTGATGCAGCAATTGCTCGAGGAACTTGGCGGCCTGCCCGATGCACTGGTGACCACCTCCTATGTGCTGCTGCAAGGCGTATTCGATACCTTGCAAGCGCGCCCGGCGGACTCGCGCCAACTGCAGCTGGGCACCTTCGGCGACAACCAGTTGCTCGACTTCCTGCCGCTGCCAGTCAATGCCATGGCCCAGCAACACGGCCTGATCGCCGCCACCGCCCTGGAACTGGCCCTGGCAGCGATCGAAGGCAAACGTTACGAACCCGGCGTGCATGCCATCGGTCGAACCTTCAAGCAACGCATTGCAGCGGCCTGATCATGCGCCTGATCGACACCCACACCCACCTGGACTTCCCTGACTTCGACGCCGACCGCCCGCGCCTGTTGGCCAACGCGGCAGCGCGAGGGGTGGAACGCATGGTGGTGCTGGGGGTGTATCAGGCGAATTTCCAGCGGGTATGGGATCTGGCATGCGCCGATGAGCGCCTGCCTGCGGCGCTGGGGCTACACCCGGTCTACCTGGAGCAGCACCGCGCGGAACACCTCGTCGCGTTAAGAGGTTGGCTCGAGCGCCTGCACCAGGACCCGCGGCTCTGTGCGGTGGGTGAGTTCGGCCTGGACTACTTTCTGCCTGAACTGGACAAACAACGCCAACAAGCGCTGTTCGAGTCTCAGTTACAGATGGCCTGCGATTTTCAACTGCCGTCGCTGCTCCATGTAAGGCGCAGCCACGCTCAGGTGATCGCCACGCTCAAGCGCTACAAGCCGGCACGCGCCGGCATCATTCATGCGTTTGCAGGCAGTTACGAGGAAGCACGAGAATACATCAAGCTCGGGTTCAAACTCGGCCTGGGTGGCGCTGCTACCTGGCCCCAGGCATTGCGCCTGCGCAGAACGGTCAAGCAGTTGCCGTTGGACAGCATCGTGCTGGAAACCGACGCGCCAGACATGCCACCTTCGATGTTCGCCGGCCAACGCAACAGCCCCGAGCACCTACCAGAAATTGCCCAGGCACTGGCCGAACTGGCAGGCATCGACCTACACCAGCTCAGCCAGGCCACCTACCGCAACACCTGTGATGTATTCGGCTGGTAACGCGCTGCCGACATCCATCCTGCGGCAGCGCCCTACCTGAGGTTGTCGCTCTTGTTCACCGTTGCCGATCTGGTCCCGCCATGGGTCGGCGCTGCCCCTGGGCCTAGACCGCCGCCTAGACCCGGAACACCGCCATCAACCCCTTCAAGGTAGACACCTGATCCAGCAATACACGGCTGGCACTCTCGGTCTGGCAGGCCCCTTGCGCGGTATCCTGTGCCGAGCAATTGATCGCCACGATGTGCTGGTCGATACCGTGCGCGACAGCCTTCTGCTGCTCGACAGCCGCCGCAATTTGCTGGTTCTGTTCAACGATACCGCCCACCGCCGAGAGGATGTTGGCCAATGCCTGCTGTACTTGGTGGGCCTCGCTCACGGTGCCTGCGGCCATCCGATGGCTGCTGCCCATTGCAGCCACCGCCGCGCCGACACCCGACTGCAGGTGCTGGATCATCTGCGCGATCTCCTCGGTCGAGTCTTGGGTGCGCCGGGCCAAGGTGCGCACTTCATCGGCCACCACCGCAAACCCTCTCCCCTGCTCACCGGCCCGTGCCGCCTCGATGGCGGCATTGAGTGCCAACAGGTTGGTCTGCTCGGCGATACTGCGGATCACTTCCAGCACTCGGCCAATGGCCTGGCTGTGGCCTGCCAACTGGTTCACCACCTCCACGGTCTGGTCGATCTCCGATGCCAGGCGACCGATCCCACTTTGCTGGCTCTCGATCAAGCCACGCCCACTGGCGCCCTCCTGGCTGACCTGCTGTGCGCCGTCTGCCGCCAAGGCCGCACTGCGCACCACCTCAAGGGCTGTGGCGCTCATCTGGTTCATGGCCGTGGCCACATGCTCGATCTGTTCGCGCTGCCCGCCAATCGCCTGGTTACTGCGCGCCGAGATGGCCAGCACTTGCACCGCCTGATCTTCGACCGCCACCACGGTACGGCCGACCTGATCGATCAGGCCACGGATGCGGCGCACGGTTTCGCTGAAGCCTTCGCCGAGTTCGCCCAGCTCATCGCGGCTGTGTGCCTGGAACGTCACCGTCATGTCGCCAGAGGCCACCTTGTCCATGGCGCTGCCTAGCGTGCGCAGCGTTGCTTGGGTGGAAACGTAGAAGCCGCTGTACAGGTAAATGATCAGCACGAACACACTGGCCAGCACTGCGACAAGCGCGGTCATGCGCTGTTGTTGTTCGCCCAGGCGCTGCTGCAATTGGCCCTGCAACTGAACGAGGATGGCCTCGTTGAGGCGGTAAGTCTGCCCGATCAGCTGGCTGGTTTGCTCATAGAAAGCGGCCCAGGGTGAGTCCAGGGTTTCGGCCACCACCACCTGATCCTCGAACACTGTCGCCGCCTGTTTGACCGACGCCAAGCTGCTTTGCACCGCGGCAGCCAGCCCCTGCCTGGCGACAGCATCGTCGACCAAGGCATCGTCCAGTCGCAGCGCATAGTCCGCCCCCAGTCGTTCCAGGCGCTGCAGCAAGTCTTCGAAGCGGGCACTGCCCGCCGAATCGATAAAGCCACGGCCAAGCGCAATGGCCCCCATCGTCCTGCCCTCGCCCAGGGTCTGGGTGACCTGGGCCGTAGCGGTGCCCAGCACCTCACTCAACTGCCTCACCGATGCCTGGTTGTCCTGGCTCAGCCCGGACTGGCTGGCCACCTGTTTGCCCAGGACCTGTGCCTGTGCCAACAGTTTGTCGAACAGCGCGGTCTTGTTCTGCAAGGACGATTCGGCCCGAGCACTGGCAAATGCCTGCGTCAGTTCATCCAGCGTGGCCTGTGGCACTGCGGCGTTGCCTTGCAGCGCCTGCATGTGCGCCTGGGCCTTGTCCTGCAGGGCGGCAATGCGCGGCTCCAGATCACCGGCCTGGCCCGACTGACCGAGGACAGCATTGATTTGCAGGAGGTTGCCGAGGGTTTCCAGGTCTGCACGCAGGGCCAGGCTGGCGCTCAACGGGGCAATGCCCTGCAGTTCGGCGCGTGTGGTCTGGAACTGCTGATAGGCATCGCGCACCAGGTAGAAGCTGGTCGCCAGCAAGGGCAGGAAGAACAGGACGCTGATGAGGCTGAACTTCTGGCCGAAGCTCAGCCGGTTCATCAGTGCAATGGCCGGGTAGAGCAAACGCTTCACGGGGCACCTCCTTGGATTCTTGTTGTTCTGCGAGGGGTAGCACTAGGCCACCTGTATAGCGCAGATCGAATCGGAGGTTTGTAACTTAAGGTTAACCGGAGCCGGCCCGGATGTCAGACCAGCACCGTCCACAACGCAAACCCGGCGTACCACAGCACCGCGCACCGCAGCAGCAGCTCCCACAGACTATCCAGCCGACCGAGGCCACGCTGGCCGTCCTCTTGCTCGGGGATATCATCGGCAATCCGCCCGACACGGGCTACCAGGTGCGCTGCGCTGATATGCCCGTTGAGCAGTTCGTGCAACATCACCCGCGTCACAGCGACGAAATTGCCCACCAGCGCGAAACTCAGTGCCAGCACCCGCACCGGCAGCCAGTCCATGATGTGCCGCAGCTGTTTGGCACGGCTCTGCAGTGCAGGTTGCCCGCTGTGCTCGGCGGTCAAGGCCAACAGCCGATAGGCCAGCGCCGCAGCCGGGCCCAGCACGAAGTACCAGAAGATCACGGCGAAGAAACTCTGGTAGGCCTGCCACAGCAGATAACCCTGCACCCGTACCAGCAACCCTGCCGGCTCGTCAGCCGCCAGGCCCAGATCACGCTCGGCCACATGCAGCGCGGCCTGCTCGTCACCACGCCGCCACGCATCGCGGAACGGCCCCAGTGCGGCTTTGGCATCGCCACGGCCCAGGCTGTAGATCAAAACCAGCAGGTGCACCGGCAAGGCCAGCAGGCCATAGGCTACCGGGTCGAGCACGTACAGCAGTAGCACCAACAACGCGATGGGCGCCAACACCAGGGTGGCCAGGGTCAACCAGGGATGAACCTTGCCGCTGCGCTCAAGGCGCACCAGCTCGCCCAGGAAAAAACCGTCCCGTTGCACCTGTTGGCGCAGGGCAGAGAATTTCTCCACCCACAACGCCAGTATCAACACCAGAAAGCTCATGCCTTGTCCTCGTGGTTCTTCACCGCGCTGCGGTAGCGCTGCCAGTCGAACGCAGGGCCGGGGTCGGTCTTGCGTTGCGGGGCGATGTCGCTGTGCCCCTGGATACGGCCCAGGTCGATGGCCGGAAAGGCGACCTGGATCTGCCGGGTGAGCTGCTCCAGCACCTGGTATTGGGCATCGGTGTAGGGCAGATCATCGGTGCCTTCCAGCTCGATACCTATAGAGAAGTCGTTACAGCCGTCACGCCCGGCGAAACACGACACGCCGGCATGCCAGGCACGGTCAAGCAGCGATACGAACTGGGTCACCGTGCCGTCGCGCTCGACGAAAAGGTGCGCCGATACGGTCAGGTGGCTGATGCTGGCAAAGTAGGGATGCTCGTTGGGGTCCAGGCGATTCTGAAAGAATTGCTGGACCTTGCCACTGCCGAAGCAGGCAGGCGGCAGGCTGATATTGTGGATTACCAGCAGCGAGATCGATTCACCTTCAGGGCGGGCATTGAAATTTGGCGATGGGCAGTGGGTGATTCCGTTTCCGTGGAACCAGCCAGTGGCACGGTCCAATAGCATGGGGCAGATCCTGAAAGCACCGGGTACAGACCAGCAGTATGCCTCGCGCATGCAGCCCTTTGCATGTGAATCATTGTAATGACGGCAAAGCGGTGCGGGCTCAATGAACCAACTGCTGTCGCAACCCTTCGAGCACTGTTTCCAACGTGCGCTCGAACAGCAGCCCGTCATCGAGCAGACGTACCTCGCCACGGCACAACGCCTGGGCCAAGCCTGCGGTGGTCCATTCACGCACCTTCATTCCAGTGCGGTTGGCGAAGACCAGGCGCTCGCGGCTGTCGATACGCGCGACCAGCTTGCAACGCAAGGGTAGGTCGTCCTCCAGCACTTCGACCCAGGCGCCGATACGCAGGCGCTGCGCCGCGCAGGCGGACGCTTCGCCAGCGCGAGCAGGGTGTTCCTGCAATCCGTTTCGCTGGCGTTCGTCCTCGCTGAAGGCGAGGAGCTCTTCGAGCAGCTCGGCGAACAGCGCGCAGTTCTCGGTGAACTCGTTGAGCAGCCGCTGGACGATGCGCTCCACGCGCCCGTGCAGGCTGTCACGCGGGCCCTCGCAGCTGTTCTCCCCGCCAATCGCCGTGGCGGCTACTTCATTGAGCAGACGCCGCGCGGGATGGCTGGCCCGGCTGAACAGGCCTTTGTCCAACAGCGCTACCTTGAGCAGCGGGATGTGCAGGCGTGCGAGCAGCGCTCGAAGGCTCAGCGACAGGCTGTCGTCAGCCTGGATAGACTCGAACAGCAGGCCGACCAGGTTGATCATGTCTTCGTCCGCCGTGGCGAGACGACGACGGGTACCGCTGCGCACGCTGACCCGTAACAGCAGCTGTTCAAGCTGCTGGCCGAGGTCGAAATCACCTTCTTCGACAGTGGCCGGTACATAGTGCTGCAGGTGCGAGAGCAAGCGCAGCAGGTCGGTGCTGCTGATCGGCTGGGCGGCAGCAACCGCCTGCAAACGCGGGGCGATCCGCCCACGCGCTGGCGCCAGCAGGCCCTGCATCGAGGCAAACAGTGCCTGCCCGGCGCTGTCCGCGCCGATGGCATCGTCAGGCCCTAGGTTGCCCGTTATCCGTCGCGCGCCCAGGCGCCGGTCCTCGGTGCGACGGCGAGGTGCAGGCTCAAGTGCTGGCAACACACCGGCGGCCGCCAGTAACAGGTTGGCCTCGCCATACAGCAGGTCGATGTCACGCAGCACATAACGCTCGAACAGTGTCAGCAGGACCAGTTTGACCCGCAGGCAAACGCCCAGATTGTGGCCAGCATCCAGGAAGTAGCCACACAGTGCGGCAGGGCCAAGGGGGTTGTGCTGCGAGCTCATGGGGCGTTCAAGCACGGCCTGCAAGCGCAGGCTCAACTGATCCAGGGCAACCCCGTGGCGTGACAGCACGCGGGCGACCATGGCCTCGATGGCCGCTGCTCGCTCCAGGTGCGCCTTGTTGCGCGCAGCAGCGGTCGCGCCCAAGCCCGCCAGGGGGTCGACCTGGCCAATCCGGGCAAACGTATCGTAGAAGGTATCGAGAAAGCCCCGCTCGATGCTTTTACGCTTGAGGCGCACGTCGCGCATGGCTTCGAAGTACAGGCTCTGGTCAAAGCGGTCGGCCGCCCTGTCGGCCATCTCGAACAGCGTGTCGTCAGCGTTATCGAACAGCGCCTGCAAGCTCTGGCGCAGCTGCAAGGCCGCCTTGTCGCGCACTTGCAGGAGCAGCACCGGGAGGCAAGGCAGGGGCGTGCACGCCCCACGATCGGTGGCAGCCGCCAAGGGCACCACCTTGCCTTCTTTATGCATCCCGAACTCCTTGCTGGGCGACGTGTGCAACAGGGTGAAGAATCGTCAAAGCTATGACGCCAAATACTGGGCGCCATTATCGGTAAAAACACCGACTGCTGCCAGCACCGCGTGCCTGCCCCGTCAAAGACGCTGTTTTTTGAGGGCTTACCCGCGCTGCCCGGCCCAAGCTCGGCTGGATGGCGGCTGTACAGACCGGCCCCCTGCCCTATAATCGCCGGCATCTAGCTTGTGGAGCCGAACATGCCGAACCTACGCCTTGCCGACCTGACTGCCGAGATCGAAGCCAACGTACGCCGTGCGCTGCTGGAGGACATTGGCAGTGGTGACATTACCGCGCAGCTTATTCCGGCCGAGCGCCTGGCCAAGGCAACCATCATCACCCGCGAAGACTGCGTGATCGCCGGCACCGCGTGGGTCGACGCCGTCTTCCGTCAGCTCGATCCGCGGGTGGCCGTGCACTGGCAGGTGGCCGATGGCGAACGAGCGACGGCCAACCAGGTACTGTTCCACCTCGAAGGCCCGGCACGCTCGCTGCTCAGCGGCGAGCGCTGCGCGCTGAACTTCCTGCAGATGCTGTCGGGCGTGGCCACCCGGGCCCGCATGCTCGCCGACCTGGTGGAGGGCACCCAGGTACGCCTGCTCGACACCCGCAAAACCCTGCCAGGGCTGCGCCTGGCGCAGAAGTACGCGGTGACGTGTGGGGGTTGCCACAACCACCGTATCGGCCTGTATGACGCCTTCCTGATCAAGGAAAACCACATTGCCGCCAGCGGTGGCGTGTCCGAAGCAGTCGCTGCGGCACACCGGATCGCCCCAGGCAAACCGGTTGAAATCGAAGTGGAAAGTTTGGATGAACTGCGTCAGGCACTGAGCGCAGGCGCCGATATCATCATGCTCGACGAATTGACCCAGGATCAGATGCGCGAAGCCGTGCGCATTACCGCTGGCAAGGCCAAGCTCGAGGCCAGTGGCGGGGTGAACGAGAGCACGTTGCGGGTGATTGCCGAGACGGGTGTGGACTACATCTCGATAGGGGCGATGACCAAGAATGTGAAGGCAGTCGACCTGTCGATGCGGCTGAGCCTGTAAGGCAGGCGGCGGCTGGACGGGCGCCTTCACCAAGCAGCCCGCTCCCACAGGTTTGGCGCAATGGACCAGGAAATGCGCTATCCCTGTGGGAGCGGGCTTGTTGGCGACGGGCTGCGTAGCAGCCTCGCTAGCGCCAACTGACCGGTATAGCCAGAAGGCGGTGTTTCAGGGCATGAATCAGAACGAAGCGTTGGCCAGGCCGTCCAGGTAACGCTCGACATCCAGCGCTGCCATGCAGCCAGCACCGGCCGAGGTGATGGCCTGACGGTACACGTGGTCAGCCACGTCGCCTGCCGCGAACACGCCTTCGACATTGGTGGCAGTCGCGTTGCCTTCACGTCCACCGTTGACCACCAGGTAGCCGTCCTTCAGGGTCAGCTGGCCTTCGAACAGCGAGGTGTTCGGGGTGTGGCCAATGGCGATGAACACGCCATCGACCTTGATTTCGTCGCTGCTGCCGTCGTTGTTTTTCAGGCGCGCACCGGTCACGCCCATGTTGTCACCCAATACTTCATCCAGGGTGGCGTTGAGCTTGAGCTCGATCTTGCCTTCGGCGACCCGGGCGTGCAGCTTGTCGACCAGGATTTTCTCGGCGCGGAACGTGTCGCGACGATGGACCAGGGTCACCTTGCTGGCGATGTTGGCCAGGTACAGCGCCTCTTCCACAGCGGTGTTGCCGCCGCCGACCACAGCGACCGGCTTGTTGCGATAGAAGAAACCGTCGCAGGTAGCGCAGGCCGAAACGCCCTTGCCCATGAAGGCTTCTTCCGACGGCAGGCCCAGGTAGCGAGCGCTGGCACCGGTAGCGACAATGAGTGCGTCACAGGTGTAGGTGCCGCTGTCGCCCGTCAGGGTGAAAGGTTTGTTGGCCAGGTCGACGGCGTTGATGTGGTCGAACACGATCTCGGTCTCGAAACGCTCGGCGTGTTCCTGCATGCGCTGCATCAGGGCCGGGCCGGTCAGGCCGTGGGGGTCACCTGGCCAGTTGTCGACTTCGGTGGTGGTGGTCAGCTGGCCGCCAGCCTGCATGCCGGTGATCAGCAGCGGCTTGAGGTTGGCGCGGGCGGCGTAGACCGCAGCGCTGTAACCGGCAGGGCCGGAACCGAGGATGATGACGCGCGAATGACGTACTTCAGACATGTCGAACTCCTGTCGAGCGGGCCGCAGGGGCCGGCATCGATATACCGGCTGCGCCAGCTGGAAATTAAAAAGGACCCACGCAGCACTTGGGGAAGGCTACAACGCGCAGGCCCATAAACCGGAAAGTTGAGCGCACTGTAGCGAGGTGGCAGAGATTAAGGAAATATCCTTCGACAATCCACCTCATAGGCAACCTCTATACGTGAAATTCACCTATGGAAACGGCCCTGGCGCTTTTGTTACAGGCGGTGTCCCGCCCTGCCCCCACCTTTCGTCGGCGTGGCAAAGCCGGTAAGGTCAGCGCGTTTTCCCTTCTCTGCGGAGTATCCCGATGCAAGCCCCTGTCCTCTCCGGCCCCCAGTACCTGCGCGAAGGCCTGAAACTGGTGCTGAGTCCCAACCTGCGGTTGTTCGTCCTGCTGCCGCTGGCGGTCAACGTGCTGCTGTTCGGTGGCCTGATCTACTTCGCTGGCCACCAGTTCAGGCTATGGCTCGATGCCTTGATACCGGCGCTGCCAGACTGGCTGAGTTTTCTCAGCTACATTCTCTGGCCGCTGTTCGTCGCCTTGCTGGTGTTGATGGTGTTCTTCACGTTCACCTTGGTGGCCAACCTCATCGCCGCACCGTTCAATGGTTTTCTGGCCGAGAAAGTCGAGGTGGTGGTGCGTGGCGAAGACAACTTCCCTGCCTTCAGCTGGGGCGAACTGGTGGCTATGGTGCCGCGCACGTTCAGCCGCGAGATGCGCAAGCTGGGTTATTTTCTGCCGCGTGCCATCGGCCTGTTCATCCTGTCGTTCATCCCGGTGGTCAATGTGATCGCCGCGCCGCTGTGGCTGGTGTTCGGTGTGTGGATGATGGCCATCCAGTACATCGACTACCCGGCGGACAACAACAAGATGAGCTGGCAGGACATGCTCGCCTGGTTGCGCCAGAAGCGCTGGCAGAGCATGGGCTTTGGCGGCATCACCTACCTGGCGTTGCTTATCCCCGGTGTGAACGTGCTGATGATGCCGGCAGCAGTGGCCGGGGCGACATTGTTCTGGGTGCGCGAGCGTCACTGAGCACTCTGACGACGCGCAGTGTCTGCAGGAGCGCCCCGGCAGGGCCGCTCCTGCATCGATCGCTTATTGGCTGAGCTGGCTGGAAAACTGCCCCACCGCATCCACCACCTTCTTCGCCCCGTCCTGAATCTCGACGATTACCCCACCGGTATCCGCGGCCAGTGCCAGGCCCTGTTCGGCCTGGCGCTTGCTGGTGTCGATGATGTCCACTGCCGCCTGGGCCAGCTGTTCGTTCTGCTGCACCACCTTGGCGATCTCTTCGGTAGCGGCACTGGTACGTGAGGCGAGCTGACGCACTTCGTCGGCGACCACAGCGAAGCCACGGCCCTGCTCACCGGCACGTGCCGCTTCGATGGCCGCATTGAGCGCCAGCAGGTTAGTCTGCCCGGCAATGTCGCTGATGGTCTTGATGATCGCGCCAATCACTTTCGACTGCTTGTCCAGCGCCTGAATGCCCTCGGCGGCATCCTGCATCGACCCTTCCAGGCCGCGCATCACCTGCACGGTCTGGGTCACTACATCGGTGGCCTTGCGCGCACTGTTGTCGGTTTCAAGCGAGGTGTTGTAGGCAATGTCTGCTGCCTGTGCCACCGCCTGCTCCTGATTGACCTGGTCGGTGATCACAGTGGCGAACTTGACTACCTTGTACAGCACGTCATGGGCGTCGAAGATCGGGTTATAGGACGCCTCCAGCCATACCGTGCGTCCATGGGCATCGATCCGCTTGAAACGATCGGCCACGTACTCGCCACGGCGCAGCTTTTCCCAGAACGCCTGATAGCCAGTAGCGTTTGCCTGCTCCGGCTCACAGAATATGCGGTGATGCTTGCCGCGAATCTGCTCCAGGCTGTAACCCACCGTCTGCAGGAAGCGGTCGTTGGCGGTCAGGACCTGGCCGTCGAGGTTGAATTCGATTACTGCCGTGGAGCGCATCAACGCCTTGATGAGGCTCTCGTGCTCGCGTGAGGTTTCGATGGTGCGGGTCAGGTCGCTGGAGTGCATCGAGAAATGCTTGATGCGTCCGTCGCCGCTCTTGACCGGCTGCAGGATCGAACGCAACCACGCCTCCTCACCGTTGCCGCGCAGTAGGCGGAATGCTCCGTTAAGGTGTTCACCGCGGGTGATCGCGCTGTGCATGCGCTGATAGAAGTCGAGCTTCTTCACATGTGCCGGCACGATCTCCTCGATGTTACGCCCGATCAGTTGCTCGGCGCGGTAGAGCATTTCTTTCTCGAAATTGCTGTTGACCTGCTCGATCCGCCCTTGCGGGTCAAGCTGGAGCACCAACATTTCACTGTCGAGGCTGCTCTTGACCTGCTCGACGCACATCAGCTCTTCGCGCAGTTGCTGGATTTCTTTCTTGAGCTTGCTGTTGAACATCACCGCTCTCCCGGAGCGAATCACCTGATCGAATGCATCTTCATCGGCTGCTGCGGGGAAGTTCTTGAGCGGCCCGCAAGGAAATATTCGCAAAGGCGAATGCCAGAAATCAGGCGTCATCAGCGTGTCACCAAGCCGTCACATGAGCGCAATGCAGTAGGCGGACACTTTTTGTCATGAATACACCTGCTCTACGCATAACCCTCGTCAGCGAAACCTTCCCACCCGAAATCAATGGGGTGGCCAATACCCTTGGTCGCCTGAGCGACGGCCTGCGACAACGCGGGCACTGGGTGGAGATCGTGCGGCCGCGGCAAGCCGGCGAAGGGCCTGCGAGCGACGACCCGGCGCTGCTGTTGTGCCGGGGGTGGGCGTTGCCAGGCTACCCTGGCCTGCAATGGGGTGAGGTGTCGATGCACAAATTGCTGCGCCGCTGGAGCAGGCAGCGGCCCGATGTGTTGTACATCGCCACCGAAGGCCCGCTGGGGCTGAGTGCGCTGCGCGCTGCCAGGCGGCTGGGCATTGCGGTGGTCAGTGGTTTTCACACCAACTTCCCACAGTACTCCGGCCAGTACGGCCTGGGCCTGTTGGCGCGGCTGCTCACCCATTACTTGCGCTGGTTCCACCGGCGTACCGCCGCCACCCTGGTACCCAGTGCCAGCCAACGCCTGGAACTTGAGCGGCGCGGCTTCGAGCGCCTGGCCTTGATGGCCCGGGGCGTCGATGCCTGCCTGTTCAACCCGGCCCGGCGCAACCAGGTGCTGCGTGAGGCCTGGGGGCTGGGCGCGGACGACATCGCCGTGCTGCATGTAGGACGCCTGGCTGCGGAAAAGAACCTGACCCTGATGCGCCCCTGCCTGGATGCATTGCAAAAGACTTATCCACAGCAGCGCTTACGGCTGGTGATCGTGGGCGACGGCCCACAACGGGCCAGCCTCCAACAGCATCTACCAGATGCCGTGTTCTGCGGCGCCCTGCGCGGGGAAGTACTGGCCGAACACTACGCCAGCGGCGACCTGTTCCTGTTCCCGAGCCTGACTGAAACCTTTGGCAACGTGGTGCTCGAAGCCATGGCGTCCGGGCTGGCGGTGGTCGCCTACGACGAAGCCGCGGCCGCCCAGCATATCCGCCACGGCCACAGCGGTGCATTGGCCATGCCGGGGGACCAGGCGGCCTTCATTGATGCGGCGTGCTGGCTGCTCGAAGAAAGCGAAACCCTGCGCCGGGTACGCCTCAATGCCCGTCAGCATGCCAGCCGCCAGGGTTGGCCGGCGATCGTCGAGCAATTCGAGGCGCACCTGTCCAATGCCTACCACGCGATGCCGGGCGTGGGCGAAGCGGCCGGGACCACGCTGGCGATCAAGCCAGGGTCGTCAGTGCCTCGCGGCTGAACGGCAATACGTCTGCTTCACGCCCTTCGCGGACTTTTTGCGCCCACTCGGCGTCCACCAGCAATGCACGGCCGACGGCCACCAGGTCGAACTCTTCATCACCCAGGCGCCGCAACAAGTCTTCCAGGCTGGCCGGCCTGGCGACCTTGTCGGTATCGACCATGAATTGAAGAAACTCGCCATCGAGCCCGACGCTGCCCACGGTGATGGTCGGCTTCCCGGTCAATGTGCGGGTCCACCCCGCCAGGTTGAGCTGGGAGCCTTCGAATTCCGGCTCCCAGAACCGTCGAGTGGAGCAATGGAAGATATCCACACCGGCTTCGGACAACGGCTTGAGGAAAGCGCCCAGCGCCTCCGGCGTTTCTACCAGGCGTGCGCTGTAGTCCTGCTGCTTCCACTGCGAGAAGCGGAAAATGATCGGGAAATCCGGCCCCACTGCAGCCCGAACCGCCTGGATCAGCTCAATGGCAAAACGCGAGCGGCCAGCCAGGTCGCCGCCGTACTCATCGTCCCGCTGGTTGCTGGCTGCCCAGAAGAACTGGTCGATCAGGTAGCCATGGGCACCATGAATCTCCACCCCATCCATACCAATGGCCTGGGCATCACGCGCCGCCTGGGCGAACGCAGCGATCACCTCACGGATGTCCTCGTGGCTCATGCCGTGCACCACTCGCTGACCGTCCTTGATCTTCTCGCTCGGCCCGTAGCCGGGCACGCTGGCATCCGGCTCGGTGCCCAGGCGTCGCACGGCGCCCACGTGCCAGAGCTGCGGCACGATTCGCCCGCCTGCGCCATGCACAGCGTCAACCACACGTTTCCACCCCTGCAGCGCCTCCTGGCCATGAAAACGCGGAACATTGGGGTAGCCATTGGCCGCTTTGTGCCCGACCGTGGTGCCCTCGGTGATGATCAGGCCCACGCCGGCAGCGGCGCGGCGACGGTAATACTCGATCACGCCGTCATGGGGAATGCCACCGGGGCAGAAGGTGCGGGTCATTGGCGCCATGACGACACGGGTCGGCAGCTCGAGCGCGCCGAGGGTGAAGGGCTGGAACAGTGGGTTGCTAGGCATGGGGCGCTTCCGTCTGCATGAGGAAATACGCCTGAGGTTAGGGCGACCGCAGCGCCTGGCCTAGCATTATTGATCCGGGTGATTCTGGGTCATGGGTGGGGCCGCACCGCGGCCCGAATAGTCAGCCCAGTGCTTTTTCGATAGCCTGCACCACTGCAGGATCATCTGGCGGCGTGCGCGGGGCAAACCGTGCCAGCACCCGCCCATCCTTGCCCACTAGAAACTTCTCGAAGTTCCAGGTGATGTCACCTGGGAACTCTGCCCCCTCACCCGCCAGCAACCGGTACAGCGAATGACGCTGCGGCCCGTTCACCTCAAGCTTGGCACCCAGCGCAAAGCTCACGCCGTAATTGAGGGTGCAAAACGCCTGAATTTCTTTGTCGCTGCCAGGCTCTTGCCCGGCAAACTGGTTACAGGGCAAGCCAAGCACGCTGAAACCTTTGTCCTTGAACTGCTGCTGCAACTTTTCCAACGAAGCGTATTGCGGCGTCAGGCCACACTTGGAGGCGACATTGACCACCAGCACCACCTGGCCCTTGAACGGAGCCAGGGGCAGGTCCTGGCCATCCAGCGCCTTTAACGTCAGGTCGTGAAATGCACTCATGTTGAAATCCCCTCTCAGGTTCCCGGTTGCCGCTGGGGCGAATCGCGCCCACTAAAAAGGCGCTCATCCAAGCCGTGCAACTCCCCGCGGGGGGAGGCCTGTCGGCTTGTCCGAGCGCCTGGCGACTCTCTGAGCTTAGCGCAGAAAATCAGTGGTGATGGCCACCTTCACCATGGATGTGGCGGTGAGCGATTTCTTCTTCGCTGGCATCACGCACGTCGACGACCTTGACCTTGAAGTTCAGGCGCTGGCCGGCCAGTGGGTGGTTGCCGTCAACGGTGACGTCGTCGCCATCGATGTCGCGGATAGTGACGATCTGCATCTGGCCATCCGGCGCCGAAGCGTGGAACTGCATGCCCACTTCCAGCTCGTCGACGCCTTCGAACAGGCTGCGGTTCAGGGTACTGACCAGTTCGGCCAGGTATTCGCCGTAGGCCTCTTCCGGCTCGATGGTAACGTCCAGCTCGTCACCGGCTTGCTTGCCTTCCAGGGCTTTTTCCAGGCCCGGGATGATGTTGGCGGCACCGTGCAGGTAAACCAGCGGCGCGCCACCGGCGGAGCTGTCGATGGTCTCCCCGGCGTCGTTGGTCAGGGTATAGTCGATGGAGACTGCCTTGTTGGCGGCGATCAGCATGGGGCAAGACCTTTTGCAAAAGTATGTAGAGCGGACAAGTGTAACCAAGGCATCGCCCGATTGCGAACGCAGCTCGGACAAGCAGAGGCCCATCAGTCGGATCACGGGCTTTCACCAGGACCCGGATGGCCACTGGGTGGTCGAGCTGTCCTGCGGCCATACCCAGCACCTGCGCCACCAACCACCGTGGCAGGCACGCCCTTGGGTGCTCGACCCTCAACAGCGGGCACAACGCATTGGCCAGGCGTTCGCCTGTGGCTGGTGTGCACGGCAGGCCGATAACGCTACCCTTGGCCGTTAATTTTTTGCACCGCTTATTTCGAGAAGCACGCATGCAGACATTTTTCATTGCGCCGACCGACTTTGGTGTCGGCCTGACCTCCATCAGCCTGGGCCTGGTGCGTACCTTGGAACGTGCCGGGCTCAAGGTTGGCTTCTTCAAGCCGATCGCCCAGCCCCACCCGGGCGACACGGGGCCGGAGCGCTCCACCGAACTGGTCGCCCGCACCCACGGCATCAAGCCGCCGTTGCCCCTGAGCCTGGCCCAGGTCGAACGCATGCTGGGCGATGGCCAACTGGACGAGCTGCTCGAAGAAATCATCCGCCTCTATCAGCAAGCCTGCATCGGCAATGACGTAGTGGTGGTCGAAGGCATGGTGCCGACGCGTCACGCCAGCTATGCCGCGCGGGTCAACCTGCACCTGGCCAAAAGCCTGGATGCCGAGGTGATCCTGGTCTCGGCGCCAGAAAACGAAGTGCTCAGCGAATTGTCCGGGCGCGTGGAGTTGCAGGCCCAGCTGTTCGGCGGCCCACGCGACCCCAAAGTCCTGGGGGTGATCCTCAACAAGGTTCGCACCGACGAGAGCATGGGCGAATTCGCCACGCGCCTGCGCGAGCACTCGCCCCTGCTGCGTAGCAATGATTTCCGCCTGCTCGGTTGCATCCCCTATCAGCCCGAACTGAACGCCCCGCGCTCCCGCGACGTGGCCGAACTGCTTGGCGCTCAGGTGCTCAATGCCGGCGATTACGAGCAGCGGCGCATGAACAAGATCATCATCTGCGCGCGTACCGTGGCCAACACCGTGCCGCTGCTGACCCCTGGCACCCTGGTGGTAACGCCGGGCGACCGCGACGATATCATCCTCGCCGTGAGCCTGGCAGCGATCAACGGCGTACCGCTGGCCGGCCTGCTGCTGACCAGCGACAGCAAACCCGACGCTCGCATTCTCGGCCTGTGCCGCGGGGCCTTGCAGGCAGGCCTGCCGATCCTCTCGGTAAGCACCGGCTCCTATGACACAGCCAACCAGCTCAACTCGCTCAACCGCGAGATACCGGTGGATGACCGCGAGCGCGCCGAATTCATCACCGACTTCGTCGCCAGCCACCTCGACGCCGAGTGGCTGCACCAGCGCTGTGGCACGCCGCGTGAGCTGCGCCTGTCACCGGCGGTATTCCGTTACCAGTTGATTCAGAGGGCCCAACAGGCCAACAAGCGCATCGTCCTGCCCGAAGGCGCCGAGCCCCTGCTGGTGCAGGCCGCCGCCATCTGCCAGGCGCGTGGGATTGCCCGTTGCGTGCTATTGGCCAAGCCCGAAGCCGTCGAAGCGGTGGCCCGCGCACAAGGCATCACCCTGCCAGCTGACCTGGAAATCCTCGACCCCGAGCTGATTCGCGGGCGCTATGTCGAACCCATGGTCAACCTGCGCAAGAGCAAGAACCTCAATGCGCCGATGGCCGAGCAGCAGTTGGAGGACCCGGTGGTGATCGGCACCATGATGCTGGCGCTCGACGAAGTCGATGGCCTGGTGTCGGGCCTGGTGCACTCCACCGCCAACACCATCCGACCTGCGCTGCAGTTGATCAAGACCGCCCCGGGGGCGAGCCTGGTGTCGTCGGTATTCTTCATGCTGTTCCCCGAGCAGGTGCTGGTATACGGCGACTGTGTGATGAACCCGCACCCCAGTGCCAACGAGCTGGCGGAAATCGCCCGCCAGAGCGCCGAATCGGCACACACCTTCGGCATTGCGCCACGGGTGGCAATGATCAGCTATTCAAGCGATTCGGCGAGCGATGAGGAAGTGGAGAAGGTGCGCGAAGCGACGCGCCTGGCCCAGGAAACGCAAACGGGCCTGTTGATCGATGGCCCGCTGCAGTACGACGCCGCCGCCAACCCGGACATTGCCCGCCAGCTGGCCCCGGACAGCGCGGTGGCCGGGCGTGCCACTGTGTTCGTGTTCCCCGACCTCAATACCGGTAATACCACCCACAAGGCAGTGCAGCGCAGTACCGACGGGGTCAGCCTGGGCCCGATGCTCCAGGGGCTGCGCAAGCCGGTGAACGACTTGCCGCGGGGGGCGCAGGTGGACGACATCGTGCATACCATCGCCCTGACCGCGATTCAGGCCAGCGTCGTGCGTTAAAGGCTGCGGGGCTGCATTGGCAGCCCCGCAGGCCAATCAGGGGTACTGCTGAACCTGACCCTGCTGGTCATACTGCTGGCCCGGGATGGGCTTCAGGTTGACCTCGACTCGACGATTCTGCGCACGGCCATTGGCATCGGCGTTGCTCGCAATCGGCTGGTCCGGGCCCATGCCGCGAATCGACACACGCGAAGCGTCCACACCTTGGGACGTCAGGTAGGTACCGACCGATTGAGCGCGGCGCTGCGACAGGTCCATGTTGTGCTGGCGGCTGCCGGTGCTGTCGGTGAAACCGACCACTTCAATGGTGTTCTGGTTGAACTGTTTGAACGAGCTGGCCAGGTTGTTCAGTGGCGCATAGAAGCTCGGTGCAATATTCGCCGAGTCGGTGGCGAAGGTGATGTTGCCCGGCATGATCAACTTGATCTGGTCACCCTGGCGCTGTACCTCGACGCCTGTATTGGCCATCTGCGCGCGCAGCTCGGCTTCCTGTTTGTCGGCGTAGTAGCCGTAACCGGCGGCGGCGGCACCCACTGCGGCGGCGCCAATCAACGCGCCTTTGCCACGGTGGTTGTGATCGATGGCGGCACCGGCGATGGCACCGGCCAACGCGCCCAGGCCGCCGTACTTGGCGGTCTTGCTCATCCCCGTAGAATCGCCCTGCGCCTGGCCTTGGCTGTCATAAGGGTTCTGCCCGGCGCAGCCGGTCATCAGGGCTGCGGCGGTTGCGACGATAATCAGACGACGCATGGTGAACATGGACAAGCTCCTACAAAAAATTCATATGTGCGGCAGATCGCATACGGAACGATGCCAGGCTTGGATTGCAGGTGGGCGAAATAATTCCATGAAACACTGTTCATGCGGGCTCAGGCCCGTACGAACGGGTTCTCGCGCATCTCGTCACCCAGGCGGGTATCCGGGCCATGGCCGGTGACCACGATGGCCTCTTCATCCAGGCGGTACAGCCGCTCCTTGATCGAACGAACGATAGCCCGCTGATCGCCGCCCCACAAATCGGTACGGCCGATACCACGGCGGAACAGGGTATCCCCGGCAATCAGCAGTTTGGCGTCAGCGAACCAGAAACTCATCGACCCCGGCGTGTGCCCGGGTGTGTGCAACGCCACACCACAGCCGCAGGCCAGCTCTTCGTCGTCGCCCAGCCAGCGGTCAGGCGGCGGTACCGGCGTGTAGGGCACCCCGAACATCTGGCACTGCATCTGCAGGTTGTCCCACAGCGGCTGGTCGTCCTTGTGCAGGTGCAGCGTGGCGCCGGTGAGCGCCTTGAGCTGGCCCGAAGCGAGGAAGTGATCGAAGTGGGCGTGGGTGTGGATGATGCTCACCAGTGTCAAGCCGTGGGCCTGCAGGCGGGCGAGGATCTTGTCCGGGTCGCCGCCGGGATCGACGACGATGGCTTTTCTGGTCAGCGGGTCGCCAATCAGGGTGCAGTTACACTGCAAAGGGCCTACCGGGAAGGTTTCACGAATTAAGGTGGTTGGGGCAGCGCTCATGGGAAACTCCTGACGACTGCCCGGATGTTATCGCTGCCAATGTCAGGGAGGCAATTATGCAGTCCCAGCGCAGCTGGAGCCGCAAGCCCCGCAAAATCAGGGTAGATACAACCTGAACAACCCACCCCCAAGCGTCCCGCCATTGGCAATCTCGATCCGCCCGCGTACACCGTTACGCTCATGCAATGCCGCAATCCGCGCCGCGAAGTACAGGCCAAGCCCGGTGCTGCCGCTTTGCGCATCGATGCCCTGAACGTAATCCTGCTGCCGCTCAAGCATTCGCGCTGGGTAGCCAGGGCCGTCATCGTTGACGCTGATCACCAACTGCTCGTTTTCTTCCTCGATGCTGATCAGCAGCGCGTGCCCGGCATACCGGGTGGCATTGGTGACCACATTGGCAATCACCGACGCCACCAGCTCACGATCGAAAAAGCCCAATGGGTTGTCACCGTCGATCCGCCAGGTGGCGAGGATGTCGTTATGCTCCAGCACTTGCTGGTGGGCAGCCAGCTGGGCTTCGATGAAATCGTCCAGCTCATGGTAGTCCGGGCACACCGGCAACTGGTTGACACCCAGCTTGTACAACCCCAGCAACTGCACCAGCATGCCGTTGAGGTGGCGGAACTCGTGTTCGATCACCCCTTGCTCGGTGCCGCCACGCAGCGCCTCGGGCAGGCGCGCCAGCCACTGGTCGTGGGACTGGATGAGCGCAGACAGCGAGTTTTTCAGGTCGTGCACGGTGGAGGCGATCACCGTGGAAAAATCCAGCCCCTGATTGTCCTGGCTCATGCGCCGAAAACCTTGATGTGCAATTTGCGATAGCGGTCATAGCGGCTGTCGCTGGCAGGTATTCCAGCCACGCTGGTCAGGCAGTTGCGGCACTCCTGCAAGATCGCCGGCGGCGTGGTTTCGCCACCGATGCGCAGCAGCGCCTGGGCCGTGTTCAGGGCAATACTGATGTTCTTGGGCTGCAATGACAAGGCCTTGCGGAACATCTGCAAGGCCTCGTTGAGCTGCCCGGCCTGGTAGCTGCGTACTCCCTGACGGTTGAGGTCGACCGCCTCGGTGACGGCACCGAGCACACCGGGGTCGTCAGTCAGCCTGGCCACGCTTTGCATCACGCTAGGATCGTCACCGTAGGTTTCCACGCAGCCCCTGAGGATGGTACTGCCAGCGGCTTCCTGGCCAAGCGCCTGCAGTTGCTTGGCCACTGTCAGGGCGGCCTCGACCGAGAAGAACTGGTCCATCTTGTCCAGCCGCTGCATGGCCTGCTCGGTCAGTTTGGCCGCCGTTTCCGCATCGCCTGCCTGCTGCAGGCTGGCGGCCTTCATCAGGCGCGCACGCACTTGCAGGCCCTGGTCCTCGACGTTGTCCTTGGCTACCTCACTGAGCACGGTGTTGATTTCGACGCGGGTGCGCGCATCCAGGCCGAAGCCTGCGTTCTTGTTCATCAATGCCTGCACCAGCCCGAGGTTGCTCTCGGCATCTTTGTAGCGCGAGCTCTGGCCCTGGTTCACCGCGTGGCGAAACGCCTTGGACGCGCTCTCGAAATCTTCGTTGTCCAGCGCCAGCTTGCCCAGTGCGGCCTGACGGCGCACGGCCAGAGGCGAAAGGCGCACGGCCTCCTCGAGCATGTGCTGCGCACGCTTGGTTTCACCCTGGGCCACCAGCACGTTGGCCATGCCATCGTACAGGCCAGGCATGATCGGGAACGCCTTGAGCGCCTGTTCGTAGACACCCTGGGCCTGGGCATTCTGGCCGCGCTTGTGCATCAGGCTGCCCAGTGCCGAGTACACCCATGGTTGCGGGCGGCTGGCGAGGATGGCCTTGAGGAACTTCTCCAACTCATCGAAACGGTTGAGATCGCGCAGAGCATCGGCGCGGTAGCGCAGGCACAGCGGTGCGAAACGCGGGTCTTTCTTGCACAGCTCGGCGCAAGCGGCCAGTACTTCAGCAGGACGACCACGGTCCAGCGCCTGGAGTATCGGCTTGAGCAAGGTTTTGCGCTGCGTCAGTTTCTCCAGCCGCTGGGCCAGGCCGACGCGGTTGAACGGCTTGGTCAGGTACGCATCAGGCTCGTGTTCGAGGGCGCTGAGCACGATGGCCTGGCTGCTCTCGGCAGTCACCATGATGAAGACACACTCGTGGCTGATCAGCTTGTCGAGGATCAGGTCCTCGAGCACCTGCTGGCCGTTTTTCTTGCCGTCACCAAGGTGGAAGTCCTGGAGTATGTAGTCATAGCGCTTCTGCCCGCACATGCGCAGGGCCTGTTCACCGCTGTCGGCAGTGTCCACGTCACGAACGCCCAGTTCGCGCAGCATGGAACGCGTCGACGTGCGGAAATCGGTGAAGTCGTCGACGATCAGAAAGCTCTTTTGCCCGTACTGCAGCATCAACACAACCTGTCTTGGATGATGGGGAGGAGTGTGCGTGGCGATGCGTACCGCCGACCCTTGTATCGGCCACCGGTCTGGAAAGATGAGCGCAACGCGCAATAATGGCTTTGAGCCATCATTTTAGCGAGCCATCACGCCCGTGGCTACGATCAGGCCAGCAAGCCCAGCGACTTGGCGCGCGCCACGGCCTGGGTACGCCGCTCCACCCCCAGTTTGCTGTTGATATGGCTGGCGTGGGTCTTGACGGTGTGCAGTGATATGAACAGCCGCTCACTGATCTGCTGGTTCGAACAACCCTGAGCGATCAATTCGAGCACGGCCAGCTCACGGCCACTCAAAGCCTCACCGGTGCTGCCACCGGGTACGGCCAAGGCGGGTAGGCGGGCCAGCAACTCCACCTGAACCTTGCAGGCGACACGCGCAAGCAACTGCTCCCGCAGCCACAAGGGATGCAGTTCGACCAGGCGCTGAAAAGGCTGCAACACGCCACCTTGCGCCGCCGCCATGGCCGCCGGCAGAAGCTCGGCGGCGTGCGCCTCCTTCCCCTGCTCAAGCGCCAAGGCAATCCATTGGCACAGGGCGTTGAGGGCCAACATCATGCCGCCGCTGGCCTGGCCCTGCTCGACCAGGCCGTGCAGACGCCTGGCGGCCTCATCAGTGCGGCCCTGAATGCGCTCGAGCAAGGCTTGCTGCAATTCGATGTGCAGCGGCAGCAACGGGTGGAACTCGGGTGCCGCCGCTGGCTGTTCGCCGCCGTATGTCTGGCCCAGGCGTAGCAACCAGGACTCGGCCAGGTCGATTCGCCCCTGGCTCAGCCACAACTCGCACTTCACCAGCGTGATCATGGCCAGGTAGAACACCGGCGGCACATCCCAGATGTGCATCAACCGCTCCGCCTCGGCAAGCTCGGCGAAGGCTTCGGCATAATGGCCCTCACGGCCATCGAGCGAAGCGATTACGCAGTGGCCGATCAGCACACTGATGTCACGACAGGCACGTGCCTCACCCAGCCCGGCCCGCAGGCGGGCGCGCCCTTGCGCAGGTTGCAGACGTGCCACCAGCAGGTAGCCCTCGTACAGGGTCAGCCGCGCACGCACGGCATACAGGCGCTGCGCCGATAGCCCCTGCAGCCGCTGCAGGCCCTGGCGCACCTCGCTCAGTGCACGCAGCGCCTCGCCCCGGGCATGCAGCACGCGGGCACGATCGTAGTGAGCCAAGGCCTCGAACAAGGGGTTGCCCACCCGCTGAGCCAGCTCCAACGCCTCACGGTTCCAGCCGCGAGCTCGCCAGAAGTCCGCATCGGCAATCGCCAGGTTGGACAACGTCGACAGGCACACCAGGCGCTGACCATAACGCTTGCCTGGCAGGCTCTGCAGGGCCTCTTCGCAGTAGGCCAAGGTGCGCTCACGATCGCCACGGCCACGGGCGATCACCCCGCTCAGCGCGAGCCATTGCGCCAGCATGGACTTTTGCGCCGTTGCCGAGGGGGCAGGCAGGAAGCGGCTGAGGTAGCTGGCCAGCTCCTGCGCCGCATCCAGTTGGCAGGCCAGGCCCAGTGCCCAGCTGTACAGCACGATCAAGCGTGGGGTGCTGATCAGCAGGCTGTCGGGCAGGTC
Organism: Pseudomonas ceruminis; assembly: GCF_021602025.1. Taxonomy (GTDB): domain Bacteria; phylum Pseudomonadota; class Gammaproteobacteria; order Pseudomonadales; family Pseudomonadaceae; genus Aquipseudomonas; species Aquipseudomonas ceruminis. The sequence continues at coordinate 171,373 of NZ_BQHW01000007.1, read as the reverse complement.
CATCTTCCAGCGCAGCAGCATGCCGACGTTCTGCTCCGCCAGCAGTTGCTCCTCGGACAGGCTCTGGACCAGGTCTGCGGCAACATCGAGGTGGCCAGCACGCAGCGCCTGCTCTACCGCTTCGTCGAGCAACCCCTGGGCCTGGAACCAGCGGCAGGCGCGCAGGTGCAGGTGTGCCTGCGGCACGCTGGACTGGCGGCTGCGCAATAGGTCGGAGAACAGATGGTGGTAGCGGTACCAGTCGCCGTGCTCGTCCAGCGGCACCAGAAACACTTGATGGGACTGAAGGTAGCTGAGCGTGGCAGCGCTGTCGGTGCGTTCACGCAGCGCATCGCACAATGCGGCGCAGAAACGCTCCTGGCACGCGGTCTCGAACAAGAACGACTGTACCTCTGCGGGGAGGATATCGATGACCTCTTCGAGCAGGTAATCGCGAATCAGGCCTTCACCGCCATGCAAGGCCTGCGGCAAGGTATGCTCATCGCCGGACTCGCTGGCCGCCAGCTGCCAGAAGCGCAACCCGGCCACCCAACCGTCGCTGCGCTGGATCAGGTTATCCAGCGCTTGGCCACGCAGCCCTGTAGGCTGGCGGCCGAGCACTGCCAGCGCTTCATCGGGCGTCAGGCGCAGATCCTGTTCGTTGAGCTCGACCAATTGCCGTGACAGGCGCAGCCGCGCCAGGTGCCAGCCCGGCCGCTGGCGGCTGGTAATCAGCAGCACCAGGCCGCTTGGCAGGTGATTGAGGAAAAACTGCAGGCAGCGATCGAGCACCGGCCCCTGAGCCAGGTGATAGTCGTCCAGCACCAGCAGCAAAGGTGTATCGGCCTGCAGGTGCAGGGCCAGCTCATCGAGCAGGCCATCGAGCCATTCTTCATAGGCAAACGGCTGATGGCGCTGGCGCATTTTCAGCAGGCCCATGGCCTGGCCACCCAAGGCTGGGCAATATTGCTGCAGGCCTTCGAGCAGGCGCTCCAGAAAGCGACCGGGGTCGGCATCGCGCTGGCTGAGGCCCAGCCAGAGGCTGCGCCAATGCTCGGGCAGCGACTCGGAAAACTCGATAGCCAGGGAGCTCTTGCCGAAACCCGCCGGGGCATTCACTAGCAGCAGGCGCCCCGCGAGGCCGGCTTGCAGGCGCTGGCACAAGCGCGCACGCGGCACGTGGCCATCCGGTAGCGGTGGCCGGAAGAAACGCCCGTCCAGCAGGCCGAGGGCCTGGCTGGCGAATCCATGCGTACGGGACAGATCTGTCATGGCCGGCTCGTTCTAATTGGAAGACTACGGCGGTACGGATTGTTGCGAGACTAGCGGGTAACGCCGCACATTTGAAGATGATGGGCGCCATTGGCCCGAAAAAGACTACAACAAAAAGCAACATCGCTGACAGACAGGCGCTGTCACGGGGCTTTGGCGAAGCATTCACCGGCCTTATTGGCCTGGGCAGGGCCGGAACAGAAACGCCCCGGCAAGCCGGGGCGTTCTGGGAGATGACAAGGCGTTGCGAACAGCGCTTAACGAATGCCCGATTGGCGCAGAGCCGCTGGCTGGAAGTCAGCCTTGCTGGCGCTGAAACCGAAGTCGTAGGCTTTTTTCTCTTCGTTTTTCATGCCAAGGGCCAGGTAACGGCCCGATTGCAGGTCGTAGATAGCCTCCAGCGTGTACCACGGCACCTGCACGTTGTAGTAGTCCTGGGCATGCGCCTCGGAAACGCGCCACAGCTGGCCACGGCCGTCATACTGGTCGATCACCGCAGCCTGCCAGGTGTCCTCGTCGATGTAGAAGTCACGCTTGGCGTAGATGTGCCGCTGGCCCGGCTTGAGCGTGGCGACCACATGCCACACCCGGCGCAGCTCGTAACGGGTCAGGTCCTGATTGATGTGCCCTGCCTTCAGGATATCGGCGTACTTGAGCTTCGGATCGTCCAGCTTGTAGGCGTTGGAAGCAATGTACATCTCCTTCTTGCCTTCGAGCTTCCAGTCGTAACGGTCTGGCGCACCGTTGTACATGTCCAGGTTGTCCGAAGTCCGCAGGCCATCGGCCGCAGTGCCGGGGCCGTCATACGACACCTGCGGCGCCTGGCGCACGCGGCGCTGGCCGGCATTGTAGATCCACGCCTTGCGCGGTTCCTTCACCTGGTCGAGCGTCTCGTGCACCAGCAGTACGGTACCGGCCAAGCGCGCTGGCGCGGTCACTTCCTGCTTGAAGTAGAAGAGGATGTTGCCCGGGTTGTTAGGGTCGTAGTCCTTCATCCGATCGCGGAAGACGAACTGGTCCTGGAAATACACCAGGCTGTACGAGCCATTCTGCTGCGGTGTGGCCTGGGTCACCAGACGGGTCACGCTGCCGCCGCGGTAACGGGTTATGTGGTTCCAGATCACTTCAAGGCCGCTTTTGGGGATCGGGAACGGCACGGCCGTCAGGAAGTTGTTGAGGCCGTTGCCGCCTTCGACCAGCGTGGTAGCGGTAGCATTTTTCTTGATGGCGGCGAACACCTCGTCAGGCACCGTGGCACCTCGGTGGGTCTTGTACACCGGGATCTTGAAGGTGTCTGGGTAGCGCTTGAACATCGCCACCTGGCCCGGCGAGAGCTTGTCCTTGTACTGCTCGACGTTCTGCGCCGTGATGGTGAACAACGGTTTGTCGCTGCCGTATGGGTTGGAAAGGAAACCCTTGGCATCCACACTGCCGGCGGTCTTGGCCAGCGGTTGCCATGGGCCGATGGAGCCATCGGCGTTACCGGCCTTTTCTGCGCCCATGGGCGTCAGGGTGCTGCCCAGCTTTGCCGCTTCGTCGGCGGAAACCGCAGCCATGACGCTGGTCGCCAGCAGGGACAGGCCCAGCACACCGGCTTGCAGCAGACTTCTGGTCTTGTTCATGTCGTGTCGTCCTGGATCTGTGTGCTTAGAAGTTCACGCCGAAGCTGAGGGCGACAAAGTCGCGATCATCCACGGTGCTGTACTTGCCGTCGAAGAAGTTGGTGTACGACAGGCTGGCGGTGTAGGTGTTCTGGTACTCGGCGTCCAGGCCCAGGCTGATTGCCTTGCGGCCTTCCTCGAAGTTGCCGCCAGGGCCTGGCGAGTAACCGGACACGTCATGCGACCAGGCCACGTTGGGCTTGAGGTTGACCCCGGCAAACACGTCGTTGTAGTCCCAGATGACCCGGGCGCGATAACCCCAGGAGGTACTGGTGGTGTAGCCGTCGTTTTCGCACTTGCGGTTGAGGTTGGTGGTCGAGGCGCCGGGGCCGGCGCCAGCGATGGTGCTGGCGTTCAGCGCCTGGCAGGTATCGGCGCCACCGGTTGCCGGCAGCGGGCCGGGGCCGAACACCGGGTCGCGGCCATAGCGGACATCATGCGCACTCTCCAGACCACCGACGTGGGTAACGCCCAGTTCGCCGACCACCGTCATGCGGCTGGCGCCCATCACCTGGTCGAAGAAATGCGTCAGGGTGGTCTGGAACTGGGTGATTTCCTTGCGGCGGTAACCGTGCAGGTCTTCACCCGGGGTGCCGCTGAGCAGCGACGCGTTGGCCAGTGCGCCGCCGATCGGACGTACACCGGCAAACAGAATGTCGGTGGTGTTCAACTGCACTGGCGCATTCGGCCGGTAGCTGATCTCACCGCTCCAGGCGGTGCCAGTGGGCAGTGTGGTAGAGAAGCTCAGGCCATACAGGCGGATGTCCTCGGGGTACTCGACGAAGTACTTGGAGTTGCCCGCCACGATCAGCGGCGCCAGCGTGCGCAATTGCGCCGGCAGCGCGCTCAAGCCGGCGAAGACCGACGGTGAGGCACCGGTGGCGCTGAAGATCGGCGCCCGGCTGTGGTAGTTCATGAAGTAGGCGCCGAACTCGGTATCGAGCGGCTCGAACATGTAGCGCATGGCCACACCGAACTGGCCGCTGTCGCGGGCGTCCCGGTCGGCGCCACGGGCCACCATCACGCCCTCTTCGTTGATATCCACGCCACGGGTGGCGAGGAACTGCTGCGCCGCGCCGGGCACTGTGCGGCTGCTGTTGAGCACGCGCAGGTTGTTGCTGCAACCATCGGCGATGATGTCAGGCTGGGAGAAGAAGGTACCGCAGTTGTCGACGACGGTCTGGTCCCACTCGATCTGGTAGAACGCCTCGGCCGAGAGGTTGTCGGTCAGGCTCTGCGAGATGTAGAACATGTTGACCGGGATCAGGCCTTCCTTGATCTCGGCACCCGGGCGGCGGAAGGCGGCCACGTCGATCGGGTTGATCGAGTTGATGCCCCCGCCGATGAAGGTACTCTCACCCCAGCTCACCACCTGCTTACCGAAGCGCACCGAGCCTGGCTGATCGCCGATCGAGTAGTTGTGGTAGACGAACGCGTCGAGCAACTGCGCGCCGGAAGACTTGGCGCCTTCCTTGCGACCGGAATCGCTGATGTCCTTGAACTCGCGGCCCTCGTCCTTCAGTTCGAAGTCGTACCAGTACTTGCCACGCACGAACACGCCGGTGTCGCCGTACTTGAGCTCCAGGTCATGGATGCCCTTGAATATCTTCGAGAAGGTTTCGCCTTTCTTGAAGTTCAGGTGGCCATCGTCGGAGGTCTGCGACAGCCCCTTGCCGCCATTGTTGACCCCGATCAGGTTCTTGTTAGGGTTGGCAGTCGACCAGCTGGCCCCGACTGAGAGCGACGAATCGAACTGGCCTTCGATTTCCCCGATGTTGAAACTGACCGCAAAAGCAGGACTTGCGAGCGTGGAAGCAAGGCTGACGGCCAAGGGCAACTTGGCCCGGCGCCAGAACGTGTTTGCAGATGTCATCGACGCTACTCCATGTACTTTTTTGTTATGGCAGTGAGTCCTTTCAAGAACGGCCCCGAGCGACCGGTATGCGGGCTTGCACCCGCGGCGACACGTGTTGCACGTATCGCCCTCCCCCATTCCTGAAAATCCCCTGGCCCCGACTATAGCCAGCAGACTAGGGTGCTTGATCCCTCTAAAGTGTGATTTGCACACCAGCCGCCAATTCGTCCTGTGTATCCCAGGCTGCGTATCGGCAGTGCTCAAGCATGGCGCATATTTCCCGTTTGGCAAGGCACGAACCGCTCTGGCATGCGGGTCGTGTTCTGACGTGCACGACCCGCACCGCACTTAGAGCGTTGAAAGGAAAGCACTGTTACTGGCCTGCCACTGGACGATGTCCTGGCGGATGCGCTTCTTGTCGAGCTTGCCCACACTGGTCTTGGGAATTTCTGTAACAATGGCGATCTGGCTGGGAATGGCCCACTTGTTGATGTGCCCTTCCTCGACATAAGGCTTGAGGTGCTCCTTGAGCAGCTTCGCGTCGATTGCCTGGCCCTCGCGCACCACCAGCAAGGCGAAGGGGCGCTCTCCCCATTGCGGGTCGGCCACCCCTACCACCGCCACTTCGCGCACAGCAGGGTGACGGCTGATGAGGTCCTCAAGGTCGAGCGAGGAAATCCACTCGCCGCCGGTCTTGATCACGTCCTTGATGCGATCACGGATATCGATGTAACCCATGCCATCGAGCGTGGCGACGTCCCCGGTGTGCAGCCATCCGCCCTGCCACAGCTCTTCGCTCTTCTGTGGTTCCTTGAAATACCCCATGCTCAGCCAGGGCGCACGCAGTACCAGCTCACCCTGGGTTTCGCCGTCAGCCGGAAGGAAATTGCCCTGCCCATCGACGATGGCTGCCTCCACCAGCGGTACCGGTACTCCCGCCTTGATCCGGTAGGTGACGCGCTCATCCTCACTACCGGCCTGCAGCTCATCGTTCAGGTGCGCCGCAGCAATCAGCGGGCAGGTTTCAGACATGCCGTAGGCTGCGGTCAGCTGGATGCCGCGGGCCAGCGCAGCCTGATAAAGCGAGCGGTTGAGTGCGCTGCCGCCGATGATGATCTTCCAGCCACCGAAATCCTGGCCCTGTGAGCCCGGGCAATTGAGCAGCATCTGCAAAATGGTCGGCACGCAGTGCGAGAAGGTGACCTTCTCTTCGCGCCAGAGCTTGATCAGCATGTCCGGCTCGTAGCGCCCGGGGTAGACCTGTTTCATGCCCAGCATGGTAGCCGCGTAGGGTATGCCCCAGGCGTGCACGTGGAACATCGGAGTGATGGGCATGTACACATCGTTGCTGCCAAGCAGGCGCACGCTGTCGATACTGCCTGTTACCGAGGCCTCGGCCAGGGTATGCAGCACGAGTTGCCGGTGGGTGAAGTACACCCCCTTAGGGTTGCCGGTGGTGCCAGTGGTGTAAAAGGTGGTGGCGACCGAGTTCTCGTCGAAATCCGGGAAATCATAATGAGGGCTGGCAGCGGCGAGCAGTTGCTCGTATTCGCCGACCAGGTTCGGCAGCTCGGCGGTCTTGTCCGGGCCGTCGGTCAGCAGCAGGGTCTTGTCGACCGTCGTCAGTTGCCCGGCAATGGCCTGGTAGAGGCCGACGAAGTCACTGTTGACCAGCACGAAGCGGTCGTCGGCGTGGTTCATGGTGTAGAGGATCTGCTCGGGCGACAGGCGCACATTGATGGTATGCACCACCGCGCCGATCATCGGAATGGCGAACATGCATTCCAGATAGCGATGGCTGTCCCAGTCCATGACCGCCACGGTGTCCCCCGCCTTGACCCCCGCGGCAGTCAATACGTTGGCCAAGCGGGCGATGCGCTCGTTGAGCTGGGGGTACGTCAGCCGCAGCTGATCGCGGTAAACGATTTCGCGGGTCTTCTCGTAACGGCTGCCAGACATCAGCAGACGTTTGATCAGCAGCGGGAAGCTGTAGGCGCCCTCGGCGGGCTTGATGATGCGGGTCTGCAACATGGGTATCCCTTTTCGTGAAAGCGAGCCGAACAAATCTGGATCTACTGTAGTTCGCCAGGGTGACGGTCAAATCAGCCGAAGGAATGATTTGGCTGGCGCAGGTATGAGTGGCATTGTTCGGTGGATGGATCAATCCCTGCCCTAGCCACCGGAGCCTTTCCAGATGCCCAGCCCGCGTCGCGCCGTGTTTCTCGATCATCAGTCCCTTGATCTGGGGGACCTTGACCTTTCTCCCCTGCGTAACCTCTTCGATGAACTCGAGCTGTTTCCCTCCACCCGCCCGGAACAAGTGGCCGAGCGCTTGCAGGGCGCTGTCGCGGTGATCAGCAACAAGGTCATGCTCGACGCGGCCACCCTGGCCGCCAATCCGCAGCTCAGGCTGATCCTGGTCGCCGCCACCGGTACCAACAACGTCGACCTGGCAGCCGCCCGCGCCCAGGGCATCACCGTGTGCAATTGCCAAGGCTACGGCACACCCTCGGTCGCCCAGCACACACTCGCCCTGCTGCTCGCGCTGGCCACACGCTTGTGTGACTACAACCAGGCCGTAGCCGATGGCCAATGGGCCAAGGCCAGCCAGTTCTGCCTGCTGGATTTCCCGATCGTCGAACTGGAGGGCAAGACCCTTGGCCTGCTGGGCCATGGTGAACTGGGCGGCGCCGTCGCACGGCTGGCCGAAGCCTTCGGCATGCGCGTGCTGAGCGGGCAGATACCCGGGCGCCCAGCGCGCGACGATCGGCTGCCGCTGGATGAATTGCTGCCGCAGGTGGACGCCCTCACCCTGCACTGCCCGCTCAACGAACACACCCGGCACATGCTCGGTGCCCGCGAACTGGCGCTGCTCAAGCCGGGCGCACTGGTGGTCAATACTGCCCGCGGCGGCCTGATCGATGAACAGGCCCTGGCCAACGCCCTGCGCAACGGCCATCTGGGTGGCGCCGCCACCGACGTACTGAGCGTGGAGCCGCCAGTCAATGGCAACCCGCTGCTGGAACAAGGCATCCCGCGCCTGTTGATTACCCCTCACAGCGCCTGGGGCGCGGTGGAGTCCCGCCAACGCATCGTCGGCCAGCTCAGTGAAAACGCCCAGGCCTTCTTCGCCGGCCAGCCCCGCCGCGTGGTCAGCTGAGCGCAAAGCCGGCCTCTGCTACACTGCGCCACTTTTTTCAGGAGGCGTCGTCCATGGACCCGCGCAGTGAAGTGTTGCTCCGCCAGGCGGACCTGTTCCAGGGGCCGCTGCTGATCGCCGGCGCCCCCGCCGACGACCTGCTCGGCCAACTGCCCAAGGCCCATGGCTGGACCTGGCATGCCGGTGACCAGGCCATGCTCGACGGCCGCTACCCCGGGCGTAGCCATTACGCCGTCGAGGTGCCGCCGGTGGCTTTCGAGCGGGCCGTGTTGTTCCTGCCCAAATCCCGCGAACTGGCGGCCTACCTGCTCAACGCCCTGGCATCACGCCTGGGCGGCCGCGAGCTGTACCTGGTGGGCGAGAAACGTGGCGGCATCGAGGGGGCAGCCAAGCAGCTGCAAGCGTTCGGTAAGCCACGCAAGCTGGACAGCGCCCGGCATTGCCAGCTATGGCAAGTGACCGTTGACCATGCCCCTCAAGCCAAGCCCCTGGAGAGCCTGGCCGAGCGCTTTGCCCTCGAACTGGAAGACGGCCCGTTGCAGGTCGTCAGCCTCCCCGGCGTGTTCAGCCACGGCCGGCTCGACCGCGGCACCGCGCTGCTACTCAAGCATCTGGACGACCTGCCGTCGGGCCATGTGCTGGACTTTGGCTGTGGCGCGGGCGTGCTGGGTGCCACGGTCAAGCGGCGTTACCCCCAAAACCGGGTCACAATGCTCGATGTGGACGCCTTTGCCGTGGCCGCCAGCCGCTTGACCTTGGCCGCCAATGGCCTGGAAGGCGAAGTTATCAGTGGCGACGGCATCGATGCAGCGCCGACCGACCTGAGCCTGATTCTGAGCAACCCGCCATTCCATACCGGCGTACACACCAATTATCAGGCGTCAGAAAACTTGCTGAGAAAATCAGGCCAACACCTTCGAAAAGGTGGCGAAATGCGCTTGGTTGCCAACAGCTTCCTGCGCTACCAGCCATTGATCGAAGGTGCCCTGGGCAACTGCCAGACGTGCGCCGAAGCTGACGGCTTTCGCATCTACCGGGCAACACGCGGTTAAAAACAGGGCTTGCCGAAAGCGTTTCGGCTAGGCAGAATCCGCTCCGTCCTAGGGGAGTAGTCTCCCGCGAGCACCCTGCTCGCCCGGCACGCGTCAACACACTTGGCCCACAGGCCATGGCGCGTGCGACCCACGATCCGCGCAGACGGATCCAGGGTTTGACAAGACCTATGACACGCACACCTTACCCGGGGCGGGAAGGCTGTACGTGTCATAGCCGTGTCGACCCGCCCCCGTAGGAAACCTGATGCTGGAATCTCTGCTCGTCCCCACCGCGATCGTCGCCCTCGCCGAAATTGGCGACAAGACGCAACTGCTCGCGCTCATTCTCGCCGCCCGCTTCCGCAAGCCTTGGCCGATCATCGCCGGCATCATCGCCGCTACCCTGGCCAACCATGCCGCGGCCGGTGCCGTGGGGGCCTGGGTCAGCGGATTCTTTACCGAGACAGTGTTGCACTGGGTGCTCGCCGCGAGCTTTACCGCCACAGCCTTGTGGACCCTGGTGCCGGACAAGATGGATGACGACGAAAACCCGGCACGCCGCTTCGGGCCGTTCCTCACCACGCTGATCGCGTTCTTCCTGGCCGAGATTGGTGACAAGACCCAGGTCGCCACGGTGATGCTGGCAGCCCAGTACCCACACCTGATCATGGTGATCATCGGTACCACCCTGGGCATGCTGATTGCCAACGTGCCCGTGGTGCTGGCGGGTAACTTTGCAGCAGAGAAACTGCCTTTGACACTGATTCGCCGATTGGCAGCGGCCGCGTTCTTCGTACTGGCGGTCGTGGCCGTGTACTCGGCGATGAAGACCAGTGGCTGGGTGGGGTAACAACTGCGGCTGCAAGCTGCAGGCCAAGCCTGTACCAGGTGTACCGGCCTTACTTGCAGCTTGAAACCTGGGCCCTGCTGCGTGTTACTTGCGCGCCGCTTCGTACAACGGCATCACCTTCGGGATGGCCGCCTGCAGCGAAGCGATGCGGCTCTCGGAGGCCGGGTGGGTACTCATGAACTCAGGCGGTGCGCCCTCCGATGCCTTGCTCATCTTGTTCCACAAGGTGATCGCGGCATTCGGGTCGTAACCGGCACGCGCCGACAGTTCCAGGCCGATCAGGTCGGCTTCGTTCTCGTTGGCGCGGCTGTTGGGCAGGGTCATGGCGTAGTTCACCACCTGGTCGGCCAGCGCGATGCTGTTCTGGCCAAGACCAAACAGCGCACCCGCACCCTGGCGGGCCATTTCCACACCGTAGGCCTTGGACATGGCTTCGCGGCTGTGCTCACGCAGGGCGTGGGCGATCTCGTGACCCACCACCGCGGCAATCTCGGCATCGGTCAGCTTGAGCTGATCGATCAGCCCGGTGTAGACGATGATCTTGCCGCCTGGCCCGCAGTTGGCATTGAGCTCATCGCTCTTGATCACGTTGACTTCCCATTGCCACTGGGCAGCATCCGGGCGGAACTTCGGCGCCTGGGCGATCAGCTGGTCGGCGATTACCTGAACGCGCTTGGCATCGGCGCTGGACTTGTCCAGCGCGCCCTTGCTCGAAGCCTCGCCGAGGGTTTGCTGATACGACTGGGCATACATCTGGTTGACCTCAGCGGTCGAGAGCATGCTGAACATGTACTGCTTGCGCTCAACGCCGACAGCACCGCCGCTGGTGGTATTCACTGCCTGGCAACCAGCCAGCAGGATGCCGGCACTCAACAGGCTGACGACAAAAGACTTACGCATGAAAACACTCCCTTTTTACATGCGGCGTATCCTAGGCCGAGTCGCCAGTGCCCGCTATAGCCGTAAGTAAGATTCTTCACATCCGTGTACACCTTCGCCCACATCCGATTCCATGCAAGCAATTCGTCGCGTACAGCCGCACGCCGGCCGCTCACCGGCGTGATGACTGGCAATAGCCGCAGTCACCGACTATGACCGGAACTCAATGATCGGCACCGGTTGCATGTTCCGTACAGCAAGAGAACTGGGCGGCCGCGCCCTGCAAGTTCGCTGGCACATGGTTCGACTCGCCCAGCGCCTCTCCCGTTTGTGGGTCATAGGATTTGACCACTGCGTTGCCATCGACCAGCCTTCGGGTGACCACTAGAAAATCGCCTGAGGCACTGGCGTAGGTAATCCCGCCTTCTGGGTCATACCAACCCATATCAGGATCATTGGTGGTTTTAAGGCGGCTCCCGGGGCGCGCAACTCCCCTTATTTCGATACCATCTGAATGCGGCTCAACTGCGTCGATCTGCGTTTCGGCCTTCACGTGGAGGGTGGAGGGGTCCGGCTCAGGAATAGGCAGCCTCAAATCTCGGATCGCATCGAGTGTGCGCGTGGTTGGATGCCAACCCCATCGAATGAAGAATGTTGTGAGATCGTGCTGCGCAGCCCATGCGCTGGTGACCATGAAGTAATGACGGTATTGAGCATCACCCTGGCCAGGTTCAGGGTTGCCATGACTACGGCTTTCACGATGGAGCCGATGAAAGAACGCGTCCCCGTAAGCTGCCCGTAGTTGCTCCCACATGATGAGGCGGACAAACTCGTCATTGTCTTCAAACTTTTTATTCGGATCGGAACTGTTTAAAAAGGCATGCGCTTCACGGTCGTAAGGCACCACCCTTGAGTATTTTTTTTGCGCGCGCTGCACCGCAAGAGAAAATATATTGACGGAGTTCTCAGTCAACGCATTTGCGCTCCATGAAATTTGGTGCTGCATGTGACCCAACTCATGCCAGACGCCCCAGTCGCCGCGCACACCCTCCGGGGTCAATAACGAGCTGCCATAATCCGGCAGGCTGATGCGAAAATGAGAGGCATTAGGGCTACCGCCCTCCTTTTCCGAAACCAATATCCGCAGCGGGCTTGGCGGATGCTGCTCAGCCCCGTCGCCAATCGCGGCCATTTCGTTTTCAATGCGTAAAATATCTTTGTATTCATCCAACACTGCCGAGGGATCGTGATCCATATATCGCATGGCGGTAATCCACCAGGCGGTTATCACAACCTTCTCGCCAATAAGCTGCACTGGCGCTCGTGGACGCTTCAACTGTGCACCGCAGAGAATCGAAGGCCACTGCTCAGCGGACGTTTCGCCCTGTATGAATACTGCGATTCGATGAGCAAGATGCAAGCGTGAGACCTTAAACGTAGCAGACAATGAATCCGCGCCCGGCGTATCAGAAACAACCCGCAGCCATAATACTCCGCCTTCAGAATCAGTGACCGAGTCGTCGGGGTTGTCTACTTCGTAGATCCGAGGAACTTCTGTATCGACACCACCGGCATTGAAACCGGGAGTACCAACCAAGAATTGAGCCTTGACTGACAGCTCGGGAGGTAATGTCAGGTGATAATCGACTACACCCCCTGGCTCAATCAATATGCCTGTGGGCTGAAAGTCGGCATAGTGAAACCAACGCACATACTGCCTGGCATCAGACTCCGCAAAAGGTAAGATTCTAAAATGTGTGAGCGCGGAGGAAATCGCGGCGCGTGAATTTTCCTCATCCGACATAAAATCATTATTCATCGTGCACCCCTTTAAAAGCTGCCCTGGTACGTGAGTTTTACCGTAAGGGCAGCTCCATGGAGCGTCAACTGGCAAAAATGCTAGGCACTATTAGTTGTATGTATATGCCAACTAGGGTCATAACGGCGTCAAACATTCTGGTGCATCCAGTTTCGGATCATTGACGAAATTGGCCAAGGCCCGTTCCCGCACCGTTGCCGGCGGGCTGGCCAGCAACTCGTGCAAGCGGGTAACCGGCGTATCCGGGTCAAGCCAGGCCGCCTGCCCCGCCTCGTCCAGTATCAGCGGCCGGCGCTGGTTCATTGCCGCCTGGGTGACCACTGCGCAGCTCAACCAGACTTGGTCTTGCACAGGATAGGCCTCCCATACAGCCGCAAAATACAGCGCCGAACCTTCCCCCGGCGTCAGCCAGTACGGCCGCTTGCGCACGGTGCCGCGCCATTCGTAGAAGCCGTTGGCCGGCATCAGGCAACGCCGCTGGCGCAACGCTTCGCGGAACATCGGTTGCTCGGCCAGCGTTTCGGCACGGGCGTGGGCAGGGGTGCGGGAAAGGTCAGTGAGCCAGGCCGGCGTCAGCCCCCACCGGGCCTTGGCCAGTTGCATCTGGCCATCAACCTGGCGCTGGATGAGCACCGAGGCGCCCGGTGATATGTTCCATTGCGCCGGCTGGCCGGCAGGGAAGCCCGGCAGGCTGGCAAGGGCCTGGGGCCAGCGAAACAGGGCGTAGCGTCCACACATGGGCGATTCAAAACCTAGCAGATCAAGGTACCGGGGTAACTATCCGGTTCGTCGCCGGCAAGCGGCTGGGCACCATTGTACGCATCGATCAGTTGCCGTGCGTAACTGGCCTGCTCATCGGGCACGGCGAGGCCAAGCAACCCCTGCAACGGCAGTTCACCGACACCGCCTACCAGATCACCGCCCACCAGATGCACCTCAATCCCTTCACTGGCCAGCATGCCGACCAACATTTGCGCCTCCATCAGGTTTTCCGGTTCGTAGATCCGCCGCATTCAGGCATCGTCCTCGCGTCTGACTTCAAGCATCCATTCGTCACCGTGCACCTGCAGGATAAACACCACAGGCTGGCAACACACCTGACAGTCTTCAGTGTAGATCTGGTCGCCAGCGGAGATATCCACAGTGGTTTCCACCCGTTCGCCGCAATAGGGGCAATCATAGAAGTCGGTTTCCAGCATCGCGGCCTCCGCGGTGACTTATGCGTATAATTGCCGGTCTGTTTACAGGGCCTGTGTGCGTCCGAGCCGTTTTTCGGAGCCTGCCCCTACCTTATTACCCTAGCCGTTTCCAACAAGAGAGCATGATGGGCGAATTCGATGCCATCCGACCGTACGACGATGCTGAGGTCCCTGCCGTTCTGGCACGCCTGCTCAGCGACCCGGCATTCCTCGATATCCTCACCCACTTCCGCTTCCCCCGCGCCGCGGGCGCCTTCGGCTGGCTGCTCAAGCCGCTGATCGCCCGCCGCCTGCGCAAGGAATTCGCCGGCGTCACCGGCGTCTCCACCCTGCAGGACAAGGTCGAGTACTACGTCGACCAGACCATCGAGCGAGCCACCGACGGCGTCACCTATTCCGGTGTCGAGCAGCTCAAGTCGGGCACTGCCTACCTGTTCCTGGCCAACCACCGTGACATCGTCATGGACCCGGCCTTCGTCAACTATGCGGTGTACCACGCCGGCCTGCCAACGCCGCGTATCGCCATTGGCGACAACCTGCTGCAAAAGCCGTTCGTCAGCGACATGATGCGCCTGAACAAGAGTTTCATCGTCCACCGATCGCTCAGCGGTCGTCGCGAGAAACTGGCCGCCTACCAGTTGCTTTCGGCGTACATCAACCATTCGATCCGCAACGATGGTACCTCGATCTGGATTGCCCAGGCCGAAGGCCGCGCCAAGGATGGGGACGACCGCACCGACTCGGCGATCCTCAAGATGTTCCACATGAGCCGCAAGGACGAGCCGTTCGGCGCGGTGATCCAGAGCCTGAACCTGATCCCCGTCTCGATCAGCTACGAGTATGACCCTTGTGACCAGGCCAAGGCGCGCGAGCTGTACATCCGCGCCACCACCGGCACCTACAAGAAGGCGCCTGGGGAAGACGACAACAGCATCGCCAAGGGCATCACCGGCTACAAGGGCCGCGTGCACATCAACTTCGCCCCACCGGTGACTGAGTTCTACGAAGACACCAAGCAGTTGGCGGTGGAGATCGATCGGCAGATTCTGGGTGGCTACCGGTTGTTCCCGGTGCACTACCTGGCGTATGCCATGTGGGGCGAGAAAGACGAGGCACTGCAGGTGCCGAGCGCAGAGCAGGTGTTCCCACCCGAAGAGCTGGCCAAGGCCAGGGAAGAATGGCAGCGCCGCCTGGATGCCTGCCCTGAAGCGCAGCGGCCGTACCTGGTGCTGCAGTATGCAACGCCGGTGCGCAATCAGTACCAGGTCAGGCAGCAAGCACCGGTAGCCTGACCGGGCGGGGTTGCCTGGCAGCCCCGCAGATCAGATCCAGGTACTGAGCCAGGACAGCAGCAGCGCCATGGCCAGGCAGGAAAAGCCGAGGATGTAGTAGTAACGCGGCACTCGCTGGCCGAATGCATCGACCACACCCTCATCCACCGCCAGGCGCTCGCGGGTGATCGCTTCGCGACGCCGCGCACTGTGCAGCAGCAACCCGCCCGGGCAGGTCATCAGCAGCGCCAGCAGATTGATCAGCTTGGTCGGGTGGGTGGCCAACAACCCCCAAAGCACTTGCAAGGACATCACGCAACCTCGGTTGGAACGACAGGCGGCATTCTACCGAAGTCCCACTCCGGCGCCTGGGCGGGGCGACAAAGTGTCACTAAATTTCATCTGTCACATGCTCGTCATCAGAACAGGCCACCCTGACGGCCCTTTCCCGACCCGGAGCGTGTTGATGCTGCATGCCGAAAACCAGGACCGCCTCTATCTCGTCACCCAGAGCGACGAGCAACAGGCATTGATCGATGGCTTTGCGATCAATGTCCAGGACCGTCAGTGGCTGGTTTATTGCGCCTTGGGCGGCCATGTGCATGAGCATTTACCTGAGGTGGATGTGCTCACCGGCGTGAGTGTGCTGAATTTCCATATCGAAGCGGCCTGAGGGCAGATAAACAAAAACCCGCGGCCTGGCACGCAGGCGGCGGGTTCTTTTTACCTCGGGAGAGGTTTACTCGCTCAGCACCTGCCCGATGGTCGGGTCCTTGAACAGGCGAGTCAGTGCGTCGCTCAGCACATCGCCCACCAGCTTGGTGTTAGTTTCCTGGTTTGGCGCCATGCCAAAGCGCTGGTCCAGCGAAGCCCCATAACGGCCGCTGTAGCGGCGGTTGGCGTTGGACACATCGGCACGGAAGGTCGCGCCGATCGTGGCCTCGGTCACATACAGGTTGTCCTTGGGCGATTGGTACTTCAGCTCGGCCAGGGTCACGGTCAGCTGTGGCGCATTGTAGGCGTTAGCCGTAGGGGTGAAGCCCAGCAGGCGCACCGCCGCTTCGGCCTGAGCCTGCAACTTGGGCACGATGTCATTGCCGTTGACACTGATGGTGCTGGTTTCAGGGTACATGCCACCGCGAGTGCCCAAGGACTGCGAAGGCCGGCCGTCGACCACCTTGACCACCACCGGCTGGCCATGGCCGACTGGCGCAAGCTGGGCGTTGAGTTTGGGCTGCGGGCTGAGTTGTTGCGGGCTGTGGGCACAACCAACCAGGCTGAGGCTGGCCACGGCAAGCAAACCGAACAACAGACGTTGCAACATGCGCGTTTCTCCAGAAAATGCGGCAAAGGTCGACAGTATACCTAGCGGCAGGCGATAAGCGGCAAGCCACACACGGCAAGAAAAAAGCGTCCCGTGCAGCTGCCTGTTTCCCTGCGGCGTGAAGGTTGCCGCCAGCGAGGGTTGTCACAATGGTTTCATGGCCCTGCAGATATGCTTACGCCAAGCCCCAACGCACAGGACTTCCCGCCATGGCCTCGCTCTGGACCCTGCTCTTTCAACGCCCGCGCCACCGCTGCTACGCCCGCCTGGATGCCGAAGGCAAATGCCTGGCGTTCAAAGCGTGCAGCCACGCGCCAAGTGGCGGCGGCTGGCTGCAGGTCAGCGAAATCCAGCCTGCCTGGCTGGGTCGGGAACTGCCCGACGAAGCCCGGATTTGCGCCCGCGCAAGCCATCACTGGCAGCAATGCACCGTGCCAGCCTGACAAACGCCGCAATAAAATGCACGAATAACGACCTTTCTGCCCGCGACATCGTTATAATCTTCCCCCGATTATAAGGACGTCTCCTGATCGGGCCCCGCAATTTGCCGTTTGACCCCGGCACCTCCAACGCCCAGCCCACAGAGAGCCTTCCACTCAGGTCTTGCATCGGCTGTCGTGCCTGCTTTTCCGGCCCTTCGCACTGCATGAACCTGTGGGTTGCCATCGCGCAGTCCCCTTTTGAGGTTCACGTCTCCAAAAGAGCGTGAAAAAACGGTTTTTCACAACTTCACGAGAGTGTGGCGAGCAAATGAACAGTCTGGCATGTGCAAAAGCGGCAGATGTGTCCCGAACAGCCCTGAACAGGCGGCTTAAACGCTCATTTCCAATGAGCATCTGAGGCTGCTCCATAGCGCACGCACGACACCTTGACCATAAGTCGAATTGCCGCACCTGTGGCAAACAGCGTTCAATACCCGAACCCGAAGACTGATTGGCGGTGTCCGCGGAAGTTGCAAGAACTGCGAAGAGTCGGACATGGCGATCCTGGCACCCCTGGGGTCCTGTGCTGTCAATTAGGTAGCTGTAGATTGTGGAGACGCGTTAAATGGCGCAGAACGAATCGGTTGATGTAGTACTGGTAGGCGCGGGCATCATGAGTGCCACCCTGGCCGTACTGCTCAAGGAGCTCGACCCGACCCTCAAACTGGAGGTCGTCGAGGCGATGGACTCCGGGGCCGCGGAAAGCTCCAACCCCTGGAACAACGCAGGTACCGGCCATGCCGGGCTGTGCGAGCTGAACTACACGCCCCAGGCCGCCGATGGCAGCATCGACATCAAAAAGGCCGTGCACATCAACACCCAGTTCGAGGTTTCGCGCCAGTTCTGGGCCTACCTGAGCAAGAAAGGCAACTTCGGCTCGGCCCGTGCCTTCATCAACCCGGTCCCGCACCTGAGCTATGTCGAAGGTGACAAGGGTGTGTCCTTCCTCAAGAAGCGCTTCGAGCTGCTCAAGCAGCACCACGCCTTCGCCGAGATGGAATACACCGAAGACAAGGCCGTGATGAAGGACTGGATGCCGCTGATGATGCCAGGCCGCCCGGCCGACCAGCACATCGCCGCCACCCGCGTGATGAAAGGCACCGACGTCAACTTCGGCGCCCTGACCAACAAGCTGCTCAAGCTGCTGGGCGACACGCCGAACGCGCAGGTCAAGTACAGCAAGAAAGTCGTCGGTTTGCGCCGTAACGGTGCCGGCTGGACGGTCAGCATCAAGGACGTCAACAGCGGCGGCAGCCGTGAAGTCGACGCCCGCTTCGTGTTCCTCGGCGCCGGCGGCGCGGCCCTGCCGCTGCTGCAGCTGTCCGGTATCCCGGAGAGCAAAGGCTTTGGCGGCTTCCCGGTAAGCGGCCAGTGGCTGCGTTGCGACAACCCGGAAATCGTCAAGCAGCACCAGGCCAAGGTCTACAGCCAGGCCGCCGTCGGTGCGCCGCCGATGTCGGTGCCGCACTTGGACACCCGCGTGGTGGACGGTAAGAAATCGCTGCTGTTCGGCCCATACGCAGGCTTTACTACCAAGTTCCTCAAGCACGGCTCGTTCATGGACCTGCCGCTATCGGTACGCATGGGCAACATCGGCCCGATGCTGGCCGTGGCCCGCGACAACATGGACCTGACCAAGTACCTGGTCAGCGAAGTGATGCAGTCGATGGAACAACGCCTGGAATCGTTGCGCCGCTTCTATCCGCAGGCCAAAGCCGAAGATTGGCGCCTGGAAGTGGCCGGCCAGCGCGTACAGATCATCAAGAAAGACCCGAAAAAAGGCGGCATCCTGCAGTTCGGTACCGAGCTGGTTTCGGCCCAGGACGGCAGCCTGGCCGCGCTGCTCGGCGCTTCGCCGGGTGCTTCGGTCACAGTGTCGATCATGCTCGAGTTGATCGAACGCTGCTTCCCCGAGCAGGCCAAAGGCGCCTGGGCTGCCAAGCTCAAGGAGATCTTCCCGGCTCGCGAGAAGACCCTGGCCACCGACGCCGCCTTGTACAACAAGATCAGCGCCGACAACGACGTGGCGCTGGAACTGGTGGAAGACAGCCCGGCCAAGCATTACGCCTGAGCCAGCTGAAACGAAAAAACGCCCCTCGGGGCGTTTTTTTGTGCCTGCGCTGTGACCAGCACAGGCCAACGTATCAGCCGCGGGCTTGCGCGATGATCTCGATGTACTCAGACGCATTGCGCTGGTCTGCAATCTGCTCGACGAAGGTCTTGCCGTGCTCGTCCTTGCCATCAAGGTCGTAACCCGCCTCGACGAAGAAGCCGATAAAACGCTCGAAGTCGTCGATGCGCAAGCCACGGTAGGCCTTGACCAACTTGTGCAGCGACGGCGAGGTCACGCCATCGGCCGGTTCAAACTGTAAGAACGACTTGATGTAGTCGTCGCTGATTTCGTCACCAATCACCTGCTTCTTGTCTTTGCGCATTGCCGGCTCCAACTGGACCATCACGGAATTTCGAAGGCCGGCAGTTTACCCCCCGCAGGCCGCACGCCTCAACGCGTACGTACGGTGCCGGTGTGCAGGTCGGCCCAGACATGGCCATTGGCATACGTCAGGAACTGCACATATACCGTCTCGTTGCGCAGCAGGTCCATGACCACGCGGTAGTCGCTCACCGGGTAGTTGAGGCTCAGTGTACGGGTCTTGTCGTCGTACACCGGTTTTTTCAGGCTTTTGCCGGCTTCACCGTCGAAGGTGAGCAGCACTTGGCTGATGGTCGCCCCCTTGCTCAGCGGCTTGCCTTTGAGGCGCATCTGCAAAGAGGCAGTAATCGGGATGGGTTGCTGATCGGACTGGCGCTGGGCGCCCACGACCACCGAATAATCGGTTACCTGCAGCAACTGCTGAGCCGTCGGCGCTTCCTGGCGCAACGACAGGTCATCGGGCGGGAGAAACTGGCTGTGCAGGGGAGCAGCGGCCAGGGGCAGGCTTACCGCCAGCAGCAGGGGAACAATCGCACGCATGTGAGGCTCCTTGGCATGAGGGGGCACTCTAGCACGCTACTCCATGGCCGTTGTCACTCGAACTGCGCGATCATCCACGCGTGATAGGTCGCCACCCCGTCTTCGCCTTCGCGTGGAGCCCAAGGGGCATGCTCACCCTCGCCCAGCGGCGTATAGGGGCCCGCCTTGCAGTCGAACAGAATACTGTCGGCTTCCAGCACGACCAGGCTGTGGTAGACCCTGGGCGGGATGTCCACGCCAATGCAGTCTCCGCCGGCCTGCAGCACACGCTTGCCGATCACCTCGCCGTGCTCGTCGAATACCAGAATCCCCAAGCGCCCCTTGAGCGCCAACAGGGTCTCGGCCTTGTCGTCGCTCAGGTGCCGATGCGGTGCAACATAGGTGCAGGGCTGCATGCCAACCGCCAGGCGGTGGCAGGGCTCCAGGGTTTCATGGAAGCTGTAGTGGTAGCGACCACGGGGCGCATCGGCCGCTTTCTGTACCAGCCCGGCGAACAGCGATTGGTCGATGAACGCAGGCTGGCGCATGTCACATCCCCTTTACTGCGAATATACCGTTAGCGTTTCGCCAGTAACCTTTATAGTCCATGCCATAGCCAAAGATATAGCGATCGACGCAGGACAGGCCAACATAGCTAGCCTTCAGATCAGGGCTGGCCTTGCGGTCGTGGTCCTTGTCGATCAGCACGGCGCTGTGCACCGAGCGAGCACCGGCGTGCTTGCAGAACTCGATGATGGCGCTGAGGGTATGGCCTTCGTCGAGGATATCGTCCACGACCAGCACGTCGCGGTCTATGAACGAAACCTCCGGCTTGGCCTTCCAGAACAGCTCACCACCACTGGTCTGGTTACGGTACCGGGTGGCATGCAGGTAAGAGGCTTCCAGCGGGAACTGCAGGTGAGTCAGCAGCTTACCGGCGAAGATCAGGCCGCCGTTCATTACACAGAACACGACCGGGTTCTTGTCGTGCAGGTCTTTGCAGATCTGTTCACCGACCTTGGCGATTGCCGCTTCCACTTCGGCTTCGTTGTACAGGCAGTCTGCCTCGCGCATGACTTGACGGATGTGCTCGAGATCGGCGGACATGGCGCTCTCCGGGGGGCGATTTGGAAAAGCGGGCAAAGGTACGCATCCGCTCGTCACAGATCAAGCATTTATGGACTAACGTGCAAAAGGACTACACGACAGCAAAGGCTGAATAGATTAATCTAGCGCGGTTTTTTTGCCCGCCTTTCGGAGCCCCCTATGCCCACTCGTGAGATCCGCCACCCGCTGATCCGCCACAAGCTCGGTCTGATGCGCCGTGCCGACATCAGCACCAAGAATTTTCGCGAACTCGCCCAGGAAGTCGGCGCGCTCCTGACCTATGAAGCCACCAAGGACCTGCCACTCGAAACCTACGAGATCGACGGCTGGTGTGGCAAGGTGCAGGTTGAAAAAATCGCCGGCAAGAAGATTACCGTGGTGCCGATCCTGCGCGCCGGCATCGGCATGCTCGATGGTGTACTCAGCCTTATCCCGGGCGCCAAGGTCAGCGCCGTGGGTGTCGCGCGCAACGAGGAAACTTTCGAAGCCCACACCTACCTGGAAAAGCTCGCGCCGGACATCAACCAGCGCCTGGCGCTGATCATCGACCCGATGCTGGCGACCGGCGGCTCGATGGTAGCCACCATCGAACTGCTGAAGAAAGCGGGCTGCAAGGAAATCCGCGCCATGGTGCTGGTCGCCGCACCCGAAGGTATCGAGGTGGTGGAAAAAGCCCACCCGGATGTACAGATCTACACCGCCTCGATCGACCAGCGCCTGAACGAACATGGCTACATCGTCCCCGGCCTGGGCGACGCCGGTGACAAGATTTTCGGCACCAAGCAGAAGGACGCCTGACATGCAGGACGGCTTCAACGACCCGCTCTGGCGCCAGGTCGTCTCGGGCGCGCAGATGCTCTTCGTGGCATTCGGCGCGCTGGTGCTGATGCCGCTGATTACCGGCCTCGACCCGAACGTCGCCCTGTTCACCGCCGGCATCGGCACCCTGCTGTTCCAGCTGGTCACAGGCCGTCAGGTGCCCGTATTCCTGGCATCGAGCTTTGCCTTCATCACCCCGATCATTCTCGCCAAGGGCCAGTTCGGCCTAGCCGAGACCATGGGCGGGGTGATGGCCGCAGGCTTCGTGTACACCTTCATGGGCCTGATGGTGAAGATCAAGGGCACTGGTTTCATCGACCGCATGCTGCCCCCGGTGGTGATTGGGCCGGTGATCATCTCCATCGGCCTGGCCATGGCGCCGATCGCCGCCAACATGGCGATGGGCAAAGCCGGCGACGGCAGCGTACTGCTGCCATACCAGACCGCCATGCTGATTTCCATGCCGGCGCTGCTGACCACACTGATTGTCGCCGTGTTCGGCAAAGGCATTTTCCGCCTGGTGCCGATCATTGCCGGTGTGCTGGTCGGCTTTGCCCTGTCGTTTGCCTTTGGTGTGGTCGACACCGCCAAGATCGCCGCCGCCCCGTGGCTCGAGGTGCCCAATTTCACCGCACCGGCATTCAACTGGCAGGCCATCCTGTTCATCGTGCCGGTTGCCCTGGCACCGGCGATCGAGCACATCGGCGGGGTGATTGCGGTAGGCAGTGTGACCGGCCGCGACTACCTGAAAAAGCCGGGCCTGCACCGCACCCTGCTGGGTGACGGCCTGGCGACCACCGCCGCCGGCCTGTTCGGCGGCCCGCCCAACACCACCTATGCCGAAGTCACTGGCGCGGTGATGCTGACCAAGAACTACAACCCGAAGATCATGACCTGGGCGGCAGGCTTTGCCATTACCCTGGCCTTCATCGGCAAGTTCGGCGCGTTGCTGCAAAGCATCCCGGTGCCCGTGATGGGCGGCATACTCTGCCTGCTGTTCGGCTCGATCGCGGCAGTGGGCATGAACACCATGATCCGCCACAAGATCGACCTGAGCGAGGCGCGCAACCTGGTGATCGTTTCGGTCACCCTGGTGTTCGGCATCGGCGGGGTCTTGGTAGGCAGCGGTGACGGGCCAGACGATTGGGGCCTGAAGGGCATTGCCCTGTGCGCCATTGTGGCCATCGCCCTGAACCTGATCCTGCCGGGCAATGATGGCTGGAAACACAAGAAGCTGGATGATCAGTTGCCTTGATCTCCTGACCTTCAGTTTTGCCAGGGCTGCACTGGCCCTGTCGCCCGCCGGCCGGCTCCCATAGACACTGTGGAAGCCGGCTGGTCAGCCCTGGACATCACACCTGTTCACACATCCCGGCCAACACCCGCACCCACTCCGGGTGATCGTTCAGGCACGGCACCAGCACCAGTTCCTCCCCTCCCGCCTCAATGAACTGCTCCTTGCCGCGGTCGCCAATCTCTTCAAGCGTCTCGATGCAATCGGCCACGAATGCCGGGCACATTACCAGGAGCTTCTTGACCCCCGCCTTGGCCAGTTCATCCAGACGCGTCTCGGTATAAGGTTCGATCCACTTGGCCCGCCCCAGCCGCGACTGGAATGACACCGACCATTTGCCGTCGGGGATGCCCATCGCCGTCGCAAAGGCCTTGGCGGTGGCCAGGCACTGCCCGCGGTAGCACACCGCGCGCATCTCGGCGCTGGCGTCCTTGCAGCAATCGGCCGCCTGGAAGTCATGCTTGCCGGTGGGGTCGAGCTTTTTCAGATGCCGCTCCGGCAAGCCATGGAAGCTCAACAGCAGGTGATCGTAATCCTGCTGCAGGTAGGGCCTGGCGCTGGCAGCGAGGGCCTGGATGTATTGCGGGTCATCGTAGAACGGTTGCAGCACGCGCAACTGCAGCGGCAACTGCTGTTCGGCGATGGTCTGCTTGGCCAACGTCACGACCGTTGTCACCGTACTGTCGGCGAACTGTGGATAAAGCGGTGCCAGGGTAACGTTACGTACGCCCTGGGCGGCCAGGCGCGCCAGCACCTGCGGCAGCGCCGGCTCGCCATAACGCATGGCAACCTCCACCGGGCCGTGGGGCCAGTGTTCGACCATCGCGGCTTGCAGGCGCCGGGTCAGCACCACCAACGGCGAACCTTCGTCCCACCAGATCGAGGCGTAGGCATGGGCCGACTGCTCCGGGCGCTTGATCAGAATCAGCGACACCAGCAGCCGCCGCACCGGCCAAGGCAGGTCAATCACGTAAGGGTCCATCAGAAACTGGTTGAGATAGCGGCGCACATCGGCCACCGAGGTGGAAGCCGGGGAACCCAGGTTTACCAACAGCAAGGCGTGATCGGTCATGCAGCGTCCTATGTCAGAGGCGGCTGGACAGGTTGTCCAGGGCCGATTGCAGATCGTTGAAACGGAAAGTGAAACCCGCTGCCAGCAAGCGAACGGGGCGGGCCCGCTGGCCACCGAGCAGCAAGGTGGAAAGCTCACCGAGCCCGGCCTTGAGCAGCAGCCCGGGCATGGGCATGAAGGCCGGACGATGCATGGCCCGGCCCAGGGCCTTGGCGAATGCACGGTTGCGCACAGGCTCTGGCGCGCAGGCATTATAAGGACCGCTGGCGTCCTTGCGCTGCAAGAGAAAATCAATCAGGGCGACCTGGTCCTCTATATGGACCCAGGGCATCCACTGTCGTCCATTGCCCAGCGGCCCTCCCAGCCCCATTTTAAAAGGCAGGCGCAGGCGCGACAAAAAGCCACCATCGCTGGCCAGCACCAGCCCGGTGCGCACCAGTACCACACGGATACCGAGGCTCTGTGCACGCAGGGCAGTTTCTTCCCAGGCGATACACAACTGGCTGGCAAAGTCTTCACGCACCGGTGGCGAGGCTTCGGTCAGCTCGCGTTCACCACCGTCGCCGTACCACCCCACCGCCGACCCCGAAATCAGCACCTCAGGGCGCTGCTCGCGGCTGCCCAGCCAGGCCAGCAACTGCTCGGTGAGGGTGATGCGGCTGGCCCATAACAGGTTACGTCGCGCCCCCGTCCACGGCCGTTCGGCAATGGGCGCACCGGCCAGATTGATTACCGCGTCCACGGGCTCATCGGCTGCCAAGTCTTCCAGGCGTGCAACACCCCGCACGCCGGTGCCACAGAGCCGCGGCACCTGTTCGGGGCGCCGGCTCCACACGGTAAGACGATGGCCCTGGCCGCGCCAGAACTGGCACAAGTGCTGGCCGATCAAGCCGGTACCGCCTGTCAGCAATATATGCATGGCTGTGTCCTCGCAGAGTGCGGCCATGGTCTATTTTTAAGATCAAGGCACTTTTTTAACCAAACGCTCTCGGATAAACATAGGCCAACCTGCTCTTTAAAGCGGAATAACCTTATACAAACATTGTGCATTGTACAGGTTTGCCTGACAGCGTAGTCTGCGTACAGCAAGGTTTGAAGAGGCCATCATGACAGTACCTATTGCCATCATCGGTGCCGGTATCGCCGGCCTTTCCGCCGCCCAGGCCCTGCAGAAGGCCGGGCAATCCGTTCACTTGTTCGACAAAGGCCACGGCAGTGGCGGGCGTATGGCCAGCAAGCGCAGCGAGGCCGGTGCGCTCGACCTTGGCGCCCAGTACTTCACTGCCCGCGACCGGCGTTTCGTCGAACAGGTACAACAGTGGGTCGCTGCCGGCTGGGCCGCGCAGTGGAAACCGCAACTGTACAACTACCGTGACGGCGAACTCACACCCTCCCCTGACGAACAGACGCGCTGGGTGGGCGTGCCGCGCATGAGCGCCATCACCCGCAGCCTGCTCAAGGACGTGACGGTGAACTTCGGCTGCCGTATCGCTGAAGTATTCCGGGGCAAGCAGTACTGGCACCTGCAAGATACCGAAGGCTGCAGCCATGGCCCGTTCAGCCGCGTGGTGATTGCCGTCCCCGCGCCCCAGGCCACACCATTGCTGGCTGCCACGCCCAAGCTCGCCGCCGTGGCAGCCGGCGTGGTGATGGAACCGACCTGGGCCGTTGCCCTGGCCTTCCAGTCCCCCCTCGACACCCCCATGCAAGGCTGCTTCGTGCAGGACAACCCACTCGACTGGCTGGCGCGCAATCGCAGCAAACCAGGCCGTGACGAGCATCTCGACACCTGGGTGCTGCATGCCACATCCCACTGGAGCAAACAACACCTCGACCTGGCCAAGGAAGAAGTCATCGAACAGCTCTGGGGCGAATTCGCCGAGCTGGTTGGCTGCGTGGTGCCAGCCCCCTCCTTCGCCCTGGCGCACCGCTGGCTGTACGCACGGCCGGCGGGGAGCCACGAATGGGGCGCGCTGGCCGATGCCGACCAAGGCCTGTATGCCTGTGGCGACTGGTGCCTGTCCGGTCGCGTAGAAGGCGCCTGGCTCAGCGGCCAGGAGGCGGCACGGCGGCTTCTGGAGCACCTCGAATAAGCTGTAATGCCAAATCCTGCAAAATACGGGTTTGCAGAACGGCCTGGCTGTGCTGGAATAAACTTGTACAAGCTTAAATTCATGTACAAGTTTTTCGGAGACAGCCATGCACGAGCCATCCACCGAACGTAAGCCTCGCATCGCCATCAGCGCCTGTCTGACGGGCCACAGTGTGCGCTACAACGGCGGGCACAAGGCGTCCGACCTCTGCCGTACACAGCTGGAAGCGCATTTCGACTGGCTGCCGGTCTGCCCCGAGGTGGCGATTGGCCTGGGCGTACCGCGTGATCCGATCCGGCTGGTCGGCGACCCCGAGCACCCTTCGGTGGTCGGCACCCGCGATCCCGGCAACGACCTCACCGGCCCGTTGCGCACCTACGGCGAGCAAATGGCCGCCGAGCTCGACGATATCTGCGGCTACATCTTCATGCAGAAATCGCCCTCTTGTGGCCTGGAGCGGGTCAAGGTCTACCAGGACAATGGCTACCCCGCCCCTCAAGGCGGCACAGGTGCCTATGCTGCCGCCTTCTGCGCCTGTCGCCCGGACCTGCCCGTGGAGGAAGAAGGCCGCCTGCACGATCCGGTGCTGCGCGAGAACTTCATCAGCCGTGTCTACGCCTACGCTGATTGGCAGCACCTGCTGGCCCAAGGCCTGAGCCGCGGTGCCTTGGTGCGCTTCCACTCCCGCTACAAATACCTGTTGATGGCCAACAACCCCCAGGCTTATCGCCAGCTGGGCCGTCTGCTTGGGAGCATGAGCAGGGACGACGACCCCCAGGAGATCGGGCCACGTTACTTCAGTCAGCTGATGCAGGCCCTGCGTCGCTGCGCCAGCCGAGGGACCCATGGCAATGTGCTGCAGCACCTCAGTGGTTATTTCAAAGGGGCAATGACCCCGCAGGACAAGGCCGAACTCCAGCACATCATCGATCAGTACCAGCAAGGCGTGGTGCCCTTGGTGGTGCCGCTGACCCTGCTCAAGCACTATCTGCGCAAACACCCTGACCCCTACCTGTTGCAGCAGGCCTACCTGCAACCTCACCCCGACAGCCTGGGGCTACGCAATGCCGTCTGACATGCTGATGCCGATTGGCGAACTGGCCCGCCGTACCGGAGTGAACCCGGTGACATTGCGGGCCTGGGAGCGGCGATATGGCCTGCTCAAACCGCAACGCACCGCCAAAGGCCATCGCCTGTATGGCCAAGATCAGGTCGACCGGGTCGACGCCATTCTCGCCTGGCTGGCACGCGGCGCGTCAGTGGGCCAGGTACGCGAACTGCTCGAGAAGCCCTCAGCTGTAGCGCCACAAGGCGACTGGCAAACCCGTCAGCAGCAACTGATCGAGGCCATCGCCAACCTCTCCCAACGTGCCCTCGACCAGCAACTCAACCAGGCCATGGCGTTGTACCCCGCCGTCACCTTGTGCGAACAACTGTTGCTACCGCTGATGGACAGCCTGAACCAACGCTGGCGCAACTATTTCAATGCCCAGCTTGAGCAGGTTTTTTTCCATACCTGGCTACGCAGCAAGTTGGGCGCGCGGGTCTACCACGACAACCAACTGCTGCATGGGCCAGCCGTGCTGCTGGCAGTGGATGCAGAGCATGCCTTCGACCTGGGCCTGTGGCTGTGTGCCTGGCTACTGAGCAGCAACGGCATCCCGGTCGAAGTGCTTGAACAGCCGGTCAGTGGCGCGCAACTGCAACGTGCCGTTATCGCGCTACAGCCCCGCGCGTTGCTCTTGCAGCTAGGTCCGCGCATCGATGCCAAGGCCCTGCTGCGTACCCTGCAAGGGGTCCCTGGGGTAAAGCTGCTGGGCGGCGCCACTGTCGCGCTGCACCAAGCCCAGTTGCAGACAATGAACCTGCCTGAGCTCTACCTGTTCGATACACCGCAGGCGGCATTGCGCGCGCTGCAAGGCAATGACCGCCGGCCTGCTGAATGAGTACACCATGCAACTGATCTGGCTACGCAGCGACCTGCGCATAGACGACAACACCGCCCTGAGTGCTGCCTGCGAACGGGGCCCCACATTGGCATTATGGCTGGCCAGCCCAGGCCAGTGGCACGCGCACGACGATGCCGCCTGCAAGGTCGACTTCTGGCTACGCAACCTGCACGACCTGCGCCAGTCACTGGGCAAGCTCAACATCCCACTGCTGATCCGCAGGATCGACACCTGGGATGAAGCGGCATCCGCGCTGCTTGAGGTTTGCCGCCAGCACCAGATCGAAGCCGTGCACTGGAATGATGAATACGGCATCAACGAGAACGACCGTGACCAAGCCACCCGCAAGCGGTTGGCGGCATCGGGCATCCAGGTCCATAACTACCTCGACCAATTGCTGTTTCGCCCCGGCACTGTCCTCACGCGCAGCGGCGATTACTTCCAAGTGTTCAGCCAATTCAAGAAGGTTTGCCTTGAACACTTGCACCGCAGCTTGCCAGCCCTTGCCCCGCGGGTGAAATGCCAGGCACCGCTGGGCATTCCCAGCGACCCGGTACCCGCGCAGGTGGAGGGTTTCGATAAACCCACCGCCTCGCTCGTCGCCCACTGGCCAGCGGGTGAAGGCGAAGCCCAAGCACGGCTCACGCGCTTTGTCGACGAAACCATCGAGGATTACCAGCACCTGCGCGATCTGCCAGCCCAACCCGGCACCAGCCAGCTGTCGGCGTACCTGGCCGCCGGTGTTATCTCGCCGCGCCAATGCCTGCATGCCGCCCTGGCCAGCAACCGCGGCGAGTTCGACAGCGGCAGCAGCGGTATTCAGACATGGATCAACGAACTGCTTTGGCGCGAGTTCTACAAGCACATCCTCACCGGTTATCCACAGGTGTCGCGCCATCGCGCTTTCCGTAGCCACACCGAAGCCCTGCCCTGGCGTGATGCGCCAGAAGACCTCCTGGCCTGGAAACAAGGGCGCACTGGGTTCCCAATCATCGATGCGGCCATGCGTCAGTTGCTGCAAACCGGCTGGATGCACAACCGCCTGCGGATGATCGTCGCTATGTTCCTCAGCAAGAACCTGCTGATCGACTGGCGCGAGGGCGAGCGCCATTTCATGCACCACCTGATCGACGGCGACTTGGCGGCCAACAATGGCGGTTGGCAGTGGAGCGCCTCCACAGGTACCGACGCGGTGCCCTACTTCCGCATTTTCAACCCGATTTCGCAGTCGCAGCGCTTTGACCCAGAGGGGGCCTTTATCCGCCACTGGCTACCGGAACTTAAGGACCTGGATGAAAAAAACATTCATCAACCGGTGAAGTCTGCTGATCTTTTTGCTAATACTTGCTACCACCGTCCGATTGTCGATCTCGGAAGTAGTCGCCAGCGCGCACTGGACGCATTCAAGAACCTGCCGCGCCGGTGATTCAGAGGGCAGCATCTTGACCAACTCGCGTAGTTTCTGGGTTACAGGGGCCAGCAATGGATTGGGTCTGGCCTTAGTAGAGCGGTTGCTTGAGCAAGGACACCGGGTTGCCGCCAGTGGGAAAGACAGCCAAGCGTTGGATGAATTGGCGACACACCATGGCGACAGGCTCCTGCGCCTGCCTTGGCAGTTGCATCATGAGCATCAGGCAGCCCGCGCCAGCGGGGAGATCTCACGTGCCTGGAAGTCACTGGACAGCCTGATCATCAATGCTGGCACCAGCGATTACCTGGAAGGCGCCGTGGCGCACAACGATCTCTTCGAGAAAATCATCAGCACGAATCGGGTGGCGGGTGAATATTGCCTGGCCAGCGCCCTGCCGTTTTTGGCCAGGGGGGACATGCCGCAGGTGATGGCGATTTTCAGCCGTTACTCGGCTTTGCAGTTGTATGCGCCCACACAAACGACCGCAGGCTGGAACAACACCCCCCAGTGGTTGCGCGAACAGCGCGAGCCGTTGAAGGGGATGGGGATCGATTTGACAGTGGTTGCACCGCAATCCCTGAAGACACCGGTGACCTCGGCGCAAGCCCTGCCCGATCCCTGGACGCCGCAGAACGCGGCAGAAGAACTGCTGCAACGGTTGCCGTTACGTGAACCTGAACTGGTGCTTGAGACGTTGGACCCGAGCAGCTTGTGGCCGTTGTCTCGCCAATAGCCGCAACCTGCTCTGCAGGGCCGAGTCTACATTGTAAAACGTTGAACACCGTGCGACCGATGCCACAGCACAGGCAGGATGGCGCTCAATGATTGCGGATCGGCGCTGCTCCAGAACGCGGCTTCGCGTGGCGGCCCTTCGGCCAGTAGGCCACGTGCGTCGAGCAGCCGCTGCAGTTGCCGCGCCACCGCAGCGCCGGTATCGATGATGGCCACATCGGCGGGCACCATCTCGGCCAGCAGGGGCCGCAGGAAGGGATAGTGGGTACAACCCAATATCAACGTGTCACAACCGGCCGCCAGCAGCGGCTGCACATAGCCGAGCAGTAACTGGCGCAACTGCGGGCTGCCCAGGTCACCGGTCTCGATCAGTTCGACCAACCCGGGGCAAGGCTGGGTGACCACCCGCACATCGTTGGCGAAGCGGTCGAGCAACGCCGCGAACTTGGCGCTTTGCAATGTGCCGGTGGTTGCCAGCACGCCCACCACGCCGGAACGGGTGGCTGCAGCAGCGGGCTTTACCGCCGGCTCCATGCCTACCAGTGGCCAGTCGGGGTAAAGCTCGCGCAGATCGGCAACGGCCGCCACGGTAGCCGTGTTACAGGCCAGAACCATCGCCTTGGCCCCCTGTGCCTGGAAAAACTCGGCAATTCGCCGGCAACGCTGGCGGATATAATCCGGGCTTTTTTCGCCGTAGGGCACATGGCCACAATCGGCCACGTAAAGCAGCGATTCGTGGGGCAAAAGGCTCTGGATTTCGGCCAGGACCGACAAGCCGCCGACCCCGGAGTCCATCACGCCGACGGGGGCCGAGCGCTCAGCCATCGCGCTTGCCGCATACGCTGCAGGCAGGATCACGCTTGACCCGCAGCTCACGCAGGCGCGTGCCCAAGGCGTCGATCAGCAGCAGGCGGCCTACCAGCGGCTCACCGAAGCCGGCGAGCAGCTTCATGGCCTCCAGTGCCTGCAGGCTGCCGACCAACCCGACCAGCGGGCCGATCACCCCCGCTTCACTGCAGGTCAGCTCATCCTCGCTGCCATGGCCATACAGGCAGTGGTAGCAAGGGCTGTAGTCGCGCCGAGGGTCGAACACAGACAACTGCCCTTCGAGGCGGATCGCAGCACCACTGACCAGCGGTTTGCCAACGGCGAAGCAGGCAGCGTTGACGGCCTCACGGGTAGCAAAGTTGTCGGAGCAGTCCAGCACCAGGTCGACCGCTGCCACTGCCGCAGCCAGGGAATCTTCGTCCAGTGCCTGGCGATGAGCGACCAGGGTGACCTCGGGGTTGATCGCCTGCAGGCGTTGCAGCGCCGAGTCCACCTTGCTCATCCCGACATTGCTGCTGTCATGGATGACCTGGCGCTGTAGATTGGTCAGGTCGACAGTGTCGAAGTCGGCCAGGTGCAGCTCACCAACGCCAGCAGCGGCAAGGTACAACGCCACGGGCGAGCCGAGCCCCCCCAGGCCGACGATCAGCGCCTTGCTCCGCTTCAGACGCAGTTGGCCGTCGATATCCACCTGGGCCAGCAGAATCTGCCGGCTGTAACGCAACAGTTCCTGATCGCTCAACATGGCATGCGCCCCAGGGAAATACGTTCATGACCCCCCAGGTCCCTGCGGCTGGCTATCTCGATGAAGCCTTGCGCAGCCAACAGCGCGCGCACTGCCACAGCCTGGTCGTAGCCATGTTCGAGCAACAACCACCCACCTGGCAACAGGTACATCGGGGCCTGGCTGACGATCGCCCGCAGGTCATCCAGGCCATCGGCGCCGGCGACCAGCGCGCTGCTGGGCTCGAAGCGCACATCCCCGGCGACCAGGTGCGGGTCTTCGGCGGCGATGTAAGGCGGGTTGCTGAGAATCAGGTCAAATTGCTGGCCAGCCAGGTTGCTGAACCAATGGCTGGCCAGCACCTGGACATTGCCCAGGCCCAGGCGCTGGCGATTACGTTCGGCCAGCGCTACTGCCTCCTCGACCCGATCCACCGCCGTGACCTGCCAGGCGGGGCAGTCGCTGGCCAGGGCCAGGGCGATGGCACCCGTACCGGTGCCCAGGTCGAGCACCTTGGCCGGCGAAGCCGGTTGCAACGCCAGGGCAGTCTCGACCAGCAGCTCGGTATCCGGCCGCGGGATCAGTGTATGCGGGGCGACCTCCAGGTCGAGCTTCCAGAAGCCCTGCTGCCCAAGAATGTAGGCCACCGGCTCGCCGGCCCGGCGACGCTGCAGGTAGCCGGCATAGGTCTCGGCATCTTCGCTGCTGACGATCCGCTCTGGCCAGGTGTGCAGGAAGCTGCGCGACTTGCCAATGGCGGCAGCCAGCAGTAACTCGGCGTCCAGGCGCTCCGAGGGCGAATCGGGCAGCTGCGCATTGCGCAGCAGGCTGGCAATAATGGTCATCAGTCCCCCAGAGCAGCCAATTGATCGGCCTGGTATTCGGCCAGCAACGGTTCGATCACGGCGTCCACGCCACCGGCCAGGATGTCGTCGAGGGAATACAAGGTCAGGTTGATACGGTGATCGGTCACCCGTCCCTGTGGGTAATTGTAAGTACGGATGCGCTCGGAGCGGTCCCCCGAACCCACCAGCAGCTTGCGCTCGCTGGCGATGGCGTTCTGCGCAGCGCTGGTCTGCATGTCGTTGAGCTTGGCCGACAGCCAGGACATGGCGCGGGCGCGGTTCTTATGCTGAGAACGCTCTTCCTGGCACTCAACCACGATCCCGGTAGGCAAGTGGGTGATGCGGATAGCGGAGTCGGTCTTGTTGACGTGCTGACCACCGGCACCGGAGGCGCGGTAGGTATCCACGCGCAAGTCGGCCGGGTTGATCTCGATGGCGACCTGCTCATCGGGCTCAGGCAACACCGCCACCGTGCACGCCGAGGTGTGGATCCGGCCCTGCGACTCGGTTTCCGGCACCCGCTGCACGCGGTGCGCGCCTGATTCGAACTTGAGCTTGCCGTACACGCTGTCGCCCTCGACACGCGCGATGATCTCTTTGTAGCCGCCGTGCTCGCCTTCGTTCTCAGAGAGAATCTCCAGGCGCCAGCCACGCCGCTCGGCGTAACGCGAATACATGCGGAACAGGTCGCCAGAGAAGATTGCCGCTTCGTCCCCCCCGGTGCCGGCACGGATTTCGAGGAACACGTTGCGCCCGTCGTTGGGGTCCTTGGGCAGCAGCATGCGCTGCAACTGCGACTCCAGGCCTGCCAGTTGTTCCTTGGCTTCACGCACCTCATCCACGGCCATTTCGCGCATGTCGGGGTCAGCATCCTTGAGCAGTGCCTGGGCGCCTTCGAGGTCGTCCTGCACCTTGCGCCACGCCTGATAGGCGGCGATCACCGGCTCCACTTCGGCATATTCGCGCGAGTAAGCGCGAAAGCGGGTCTGGTCGGAAATGACTTCGGCATCACCCAGCAGTGCGGTGAGTTCCTCGAAGCGGTCCTGGAGCGTATCCAGTTTGTTCAGCAGCGACGCTTTCATTGCAGGGATTTGTCCGTGGAGCCCTCATTGAGGGCAAAGAGTTCCTGGGCCATGGCCAGCGCATCGAGGCGGCCCTCGGCCGAGAGCTTTTTCAGTTGCACGCTAGGCGCATGCAGCAGTTTGTTGGTCAGCCCCCGGGCCAGTTGGGCCAATACTTCCTCGGGGTTGCCGCCGTTGGCCAGCAGGCGCTGGGCTTTTTGCAATTCTTCGTCGCGCAGGCGCTCGCTTTGCTGGCGGTAGGCACGCAGTACGTCTACGGCGCCCAGCTCGCGCAGGCGCACCATGAAGTCTTCAGCACCCACCGAAACCAGCTCTTCAGCTGCCTGAGCCGCCCCTTGGCGGCTCTTGAGGTTTTCTGCGACCACTTCGTGCAGGTCGTCGACGGTGTACAGGTAGACGTCGTCGAGTTCACCGACCTCCGTCTCGATGTCACGCGGTACGGCAATGTCGACCATGAAGATCGGCTTGTGGCGGCGCTGCTTCAGCGCGCTTTCCACCGCACCCTTGCCGAGGATCGGCAACTGGCTGGCGGTGGAGCTGATGACGATGTCGCTGTTGGCCAGTTCCTGGGGGATGTCAGCCAGCAACACGGCATGGGCACCGAACTGCTCGGCAAGAAGGCTGGCCCGTTCCAGGGTACGGTTGGCCACGACGATACGGCGCACACCCTGCTCATGCAGGTGACGGGCCACCAGGGTGATGGTTTCACCGGCGCCGATCAGCAACGCCTGGCTGCGTCCCAGGTCGCTGAAGATCTGCCGCGCCAGGCTCACCGCGGCAAACGCCACCGACACAGGGTTTTCGCCGATTGCAGTGTCGGTGCGCACCTGCTTGGCTGCACTGAAGGTGGCCTGGAACAGGCGCCCGAGCAGCGGGCCGACGGTACCGGCCTCGCGCGCGACAGCATAGGCCGACTTCATCTGGCCGAGGATCTGCGGTTCGCCGAGCACGAGCGAGTCCAGGCCGGAGGCCACCCGCATCATGTGCCTCACCGCGTCGTGCTCTTCATGGATATAGGCGCTGGCGCGCAGTTCATCCACGTTCAGGCGGTGATAATCGGCCAGCCACTGCAGAACGGCGTCGGCCGACAGCTGATCCTGCTCTATATAGAGCTCGCTACGGTTGCAGGTCGACAGGATCGCCGCTTCGCGGCTGGCGGTCAGTCGGCAGAGCTGCTGCAGGGCGTCGACCAGCTGCTCGGGGGTAAACGCCACGCGCTCGCGTACGTCTACCGAGGCAGTCTTATGGTTGATACCAAGTGCAAGAAAGGCCATGCAAGGTCGCTGGTTGTGACGGGAAGCCGATAATTGTCCTCTTTCGCAGGTTTCAGGACAACCACCGTTCGCTATTGAGCTGATAGCACCTGCTCGCCCGACCTGCTCTCGCGCTGGCAACAAAGCCGGCAAGCACACCAGGCGCCCTGTGGGAGCCGGCTTGCCGGCGATGCTGACACCGCGGTCGTGGCGCCGGCTTCGCCGGTGATCGCCGGCAAGCCGGCTGCCACAAAGTCCGTGCCGGGTCAGGGTATATTTCTTACAGAACAAGGCGTGCCAAGACAACTTTCGATACATTCAAAACGATTTATTCCACAAGTCTGTAGCTCGTTTCTGAAACAAAGCCTTAGATATTGCTCCCTCTCAATTCGACGCCTAGCCTTGCCAATCACTGACCGGGCCAAGCACTCCTGCCTGCGAATAAACCTTAACATCTGGGGAAATTGCAGGGTATGCCGATAAGGTTGCAGGGGTTGGCAAAGCAGCGAACCTGATCAAGAAAGGCGCCTATATCGGCATTGCGTTGGAGGTCGCAAGCACAAGCTTATCAATCAAAAAAGCATGCGCAGAAGGGAGAGATGAAGAATGCAAAAGAGCTACCATCGTTGAGAGTGGTTCACTTGCAGGTAGCGTGGGAGGAGGCCTAATTGGCTCAATCGGTGGAAATCTCATTGGAATGGCAGCCTGTAGCGTGGTCTTAGGAATAGCATCAGGCGGGCCTGGAGCGATCGCGTGTGGGGTAGGGGGCGGAGCCTTGGGAGGAATCGTAGGCGGGGAGCTCGGAAATGAAGGAGGAGAATATTTGGGCGAAATTTTGTATGAGCGAGTGATAAAGTGACCACAATTCAACTTGCTTTAGGCGCAGCCTATGGCATTATTTTTACAGCGATTTTTATCTCTCTACCTCTAACATTTTATTTATCACATCGCGACACCGAATATATAGAATCCCTGCTACCCAGCTGCAAAATCATCAATGACAATAGAAAGCTATATTCTGAATTTGGCCTGACTGGCAAAATCATTCGGTTTGGGGCGCTGTCTCTGATGTTAGTTTTCCCAGAGGCGTATGCACGCAGGGGCCTGATAAAAATTGATGAGGTTGATCGGCTACCCGAACGAATGAAAAAACGACTATGCAGACTTGTCATCTTCAACCTCGCCTTATTTCTAGCATTACTGTTAACTCACGCGTGCCGATATCTCATTTGAATCTCGAGAATCCGCCAAGCCGCCATTGGCAAAATCGACGCCAGGGCTGGCACCACAATGCACATACGCCGCAACTTGGCAGACCCCATTGACATCCAATGCATGCCCGAGATATCCAGACGCCTGCTCCTGTTTTCTGGTATACCATGACACTATCGCTTCTATCACTGATAGTTCTAGAGTGAGACGTGAGCGCGGAGCACTCACGCGCCACGCCTGCCCCTGCTAGACAGGCATAGCTATCAGATCAAATGGAGTTGGGGCCAACTTTCAAAGCCCTCAGGCTCAGCGCGCACCCTGCTCTTACATATTCAACCTGGGCAGTCACCGCATCTTTCACTACTGCTTCGCCAAGATCAGTGAGTTCTTGCCTTTTGACATGTTCGACACTCAAGTGCAGCATGTGCATTGCAACATCCATCGCCTTCTGGAATGCCAGTAGCGTCGTATTCGGCCCTAGCTCAGCAATCACCCTTTCCCAGCGGTTGTCTGCATCCGCCTGCAGGGTCAGGAATTCTTTCATGGAAACCTTATCGTCGGCATAAATGCTGGTCAGTAAATCTTCAAGCGATTTCGAAAGAACTGTCATGGCGATCTCCTTGAGTTCTAGTATTTCGGGAGACGCCTCATGAAGTCAGAAGATGATTCATCAAGGCGTATTCCGTGAGGCTTCTGTAGGTGAGTCAGTAAACTAACTCAACCACCAAAGGGGGCTATCAGGCCATTCCACTCGATCTGAACAATCCTCCAC
Organism: Pseudomonas ceruminis; assembly: GCF_021602025.1. Classification (GTDB taxonomy): domain Bacteria; phylum Pseudomonadota; class Gammaproteobacteria; order Pseudomonadales; family Pseudomonadaceae; genus Aquipseudomonas; species Aquipseudomonas ceruminis. The sequence continues at coordinate 134,442 of NZ_BQHW01000007.1, read as the reverse complement.
GCCGACGCAGCGATTTTTTTCAATCGCCCGCTTCAAATGCTCCCTGACATTCCGGTGAACACGTGCTGGATGCCAGGGGAGGCCAATCGGGGCCCTCCACCTTCCACCCTCCAACGGGACCGAACGCCCAAAAATGCGGATCCCTACTGCTGCACACGCTTGCGAACCTCTACTTCACCCCACTGTCCCACCTAGCAACACCCACGCTGTACACCACGACCTTCGCAGGTGGGTTTGCCCCCGCGCTTGTGTCATCATGCTCCGACCGCCGGTAAGTCCTTTTAAGCCTCCTTATATGAACAGACCCTACGCATTGCTGCTTGCCTTCGCCCTGCTCCAGGGCTGCCAGAGCCTGGCCCCGCAAAAGGCCGAGTCTCCCGTTGCCCAAGTCGGCAAAGGTGAGGCCGAAAAGCCCGTGGTGTATGGGTCGTTCAAACAGGACACGCTCTACAGCCTGCTGGTGGCCGAGCTGGCCGGCCAGCGCAACCGTTTCGACATCGCCCTGGCCAACTACGCCGACCAGGCCGAGAAGACCCAGGACCCTGCTGTCTCCGAGCGTGCCTACCGCATCGCCGAGTACCTGGGCGCGGACGAGCCGGCCCTGGATACCGCACTGATCTGGGCCCGCAACGACCCGCAGAACCTCGACGCCCAGCGCGCTGCCGCCATCCAGCTGGCGCGTGCTGGCCGTTATGACGACTCCATGGCCTATATGGAGAAAGTCCTGCAAGGCCAGGGAGACACTCACTTCGACTTCCTCGCCCTGTCGGCTGCCGAGACCGACCAGAGCACCCGCGACGGCCTGATGCAAAGCTTCGACCGCCTGCTGGTCAAATACCCGGACAACAGCCAGCTGGTGTTTGGCAAAGCCCTGCTGCTGAACCAGGACGGCAAGGCCGAAGAAGCCCTGAACCTGCTGGAGGAGCACCCTGCGCAAAATGGCGAGATCGCCCCGATCCTGCTGCGCGCACGCCTGCTGCAGGCCCTGGACCGCGGCCCGGAAGCCTTGCCACTGCTGCGCGGCGCCATCCGCGACAACCCGGACGACAAGCGCCTGCGCCTGACCTACGCGCGCACCCTGGTCGAACAGGACCGCATCGCCGACGCCAAAGGCGAATTCATCAGCCTCGTCCAGCAGTACCCCGATGACGACGAACTGCGCTACTCCCTGGCCCTGGTGTGCCTGGAGAACAAGGACTGGGACGAAGCCGAAAGCTACCTGCGCGAGCTGATTGACCGCGACAGCAATGTCGATGCCGCGCACCTGAACCTGGGCCGCATCGCCGAGGAGCGCCACGACCCCGCAGGCGCCCTGCGCGAATACGCCTTGGTCGGCCCCGGCCCGGATTACCTGCCGGCACAACTGCGCCAAGCTGACATCCTGATCGCCAACGGCCGCGGCACCGAAGCGTCGCGCCAGCTCGCCGAGGCCCGCGAGGCCCAGCCAGATATCGCCATTCAGCTGTACCTGATCGAATCGGAAAGCTACAGCAACAACAACAAGGACGCCCAGGCCAACCAGGTGCTGCAGCAGGCCATCCAGCGCTACCCGGACGACCTCAACCTGCTTTACACCCGCGCCATGCTGGCCGAGAAGCGTGACGACCTGGCGCAGATGGAAAAAGACCTGCGCGCGATCATCGCTCGCGAGCCGGAAAACGCCATGGCCCTCAACGCCCTGGGCTACACCCTGGCCGACCGCACCACCCGCTATGCCGAAGCCAAGGCACTGATCGACAAGGCCCACCAACTGACCCCGGACGACCCCGCCATCCTCGACAGCCTCGGCTGGGTGGCCTATCGCCAGGGCAACCTCGACGAAGCCGAACGCTACCTGCGCCAGGCGCTGGAGCGCTTCCCCGACCATGAGGTGGCCGCCCACCTGGGCGAGGTCCTGTGGGCCAACGGCAAGCGTCGTGAAGCCCGCCAAGTCTGGGCCAAAGCCTTCGAGGCCCAGCCCGACAGCCCTATCCTGCGCAAGACCGTCTTGCGCCTGACCGGATCCGAGACCCTTTAACGCCATGTTCTTGCGCCATTGCATCACCTTGACCCTCATTGCCCTGCTGGCCGGCTGCGCCGGTTTCGGTAGCCGCGAAGCCCTGCAGGGCCACGGCGACCCACAGCAGTGGCGTGCTCATAAAGAACAGCTGAGCAGCCTCGATGGCTGGCAGATCAACGGCAAAGTCGGTATTCGCGCCCCGCGTGACTCCGGCAGCGGCACGCTGTTCTGGCTGCAGCGCCAGGACTACTTCGACATCCGCCTGGCCGGGCCCCTGGGTCGCGGCGCTGCACGCCTGACCGGCCGCCCTGGCGGAGTGGTATTGGAGGTAGCCAACCAGGGCCGCTACGAGGCCAGCAGCCCCGAGGCGCTGCTGCAAGAGCAGTTGGGCTGGCAGTTGCCCGTCTCGCACCTGGTCTGGTGGGTGCGTGGCCTGCCCGCCCCTGACAGCAAAAGCAAGCTGACGCTCGATGGCGACAGCCGCCTGGCAAGCCTCGACCAGGATGGCTGGCAGGTACAGTACCTGAGCTACACCGAACAGAACGGTTACTGGTTGCCCGAGCGCCTGAAGCTGCACGGCAAGGACCTCGATGTGACCCTGGTCGTCAAGGACTGGCAGCCACGCCAGCTGGGGCACTGATCGATGCAAACGCTCACCCTGCCCGCCCCGGCCAAGCTCAACCTGTGGTTGCACATCATCGGCCGCCGCCCGGACGGATACCATGAGCTGGAGACCGTGTTCCAGTTCCTCGACCACGGTGACGAGCTCACCTTCGCCCGGCGTGAAGACGGGGTGATCCGCCTGCACACCGAGATCGACGCCGTGCCCCACGACAGCAACCTGATCGTGCGGGCTGCGCGCAAACTTCAGGAACAGGCCGGCACACCACTGGGCGCTGACATCTGGCTGAACAAGGTGCTGCCCATGGGTGGCGGTATCGGTGGCGGCAGTTCGGATGCGGCGACCACGCTGCTGGCGCTGGCGCACTTGTGGGAGCTGAGCTGGGACGAAGATCGCCTGGCCGCCTTGGGCCTGACCCTGGGCGCCGATGTGCCGGTGTTCGTCCGCGGCCATTCAGCGTTCGCCCAAGGTGTGGGCGAGCAACTGACCCCGGTTGACCCAATCGAGCCGTGGTATGTCGTGCTGGTGCCGCAAGTGTCTGTCAGCACAGTAGAAATTTTTTCACATCCGCAGTTGACACGTGATTCCCTCCCCCTTAAGATGCGCCCCGTTCCCGAGGGAAACAGTCGAAATGACTGCCAACGGGTAGTTGAGCAACGTTATCCAGAAGTTCGAAACGCATTGAATTCACTGGGTAAATTCACCGAAGCTCGGCTAACCGGAACTGGAAGTTGTGTGTTTGGGGCCTTCCCAAACAAAGCCGAAGCTGATAAAGTTCTGGCCCTTCTTTCAGCGACCCAAACAGGGTTTGTGGCGAAAGGAAGCAATGTTTCGATGTTGCATCGCAAGCTGCAAAGTCTGGTCAAGAAGTCGAGTGCCTAGCGCTCGCAGCAACAGATACAGGGGCGTCGCCAAGCGGTAAGGCAGCAGGTTTTGATCCTGCCATGCGTTGGTTCGAATCCAGCCGCCCCTGCCATTTTCCTTATACTCATCCAGGTATACCCTCAGCCTCCAGGTACTGCGCGTGTCCAAGATGATGGTCTTTACGGGGAACGCTAACCCCGATCTGGCTCGGCGTGTCGTACGTCAGCTGCATATCCCTCTCGGTGACGTCTCTGTCGGTAAGTTCTCCGACGGCGAGATCAGTACTGAGATCAATGAAAATGTCCGCGGTAAAGACGTCTTCATTATTCAGCCGACCTGTGCCCCGACCAACGATAACCTGATGGAACTGGTAGTGATGGCCGACGCCTTCCGCCGCTCCTCAGCATCCCGAATCACCGCCGTGATTCCTTACTTCGGATACGCCCGCCAGGACCGCCGTCCGCGTTCGGCACGTGTAGCCATCAGCGCCAAAGTCGTCGCTGACATGCTCACTGTCGTAGGTATCGACCGTGTACTCACCGTCGACCTGCACGCTGACCAGATCCAGGGTTTCTTCGATATCCCGGTCGACAACATCTACGGCTCGCCCGTACTGGTCGACGATATCGAAGACCAGCGTTTCGAGAACCTGATGATCGTCTCCCCGGACATCGGTGGTGTCGTGCGCGCACGTGCCGTCGCCAAGTCCCTGGGTGTCGACCTGGGTATCATCGACAAACGCCGTGAAAAGGCTAACCACTCCGAGGTCATGCACATCATCGGCGACGTCGAAGGGCGCACTTGCATCCTGGTAGACGACATGGTCGATACCGCCGGCACCCTGTGCCATGCGGCCAAAGCCCTGAAGGAACACGGCGCTGCCAAGGTTTACGCCTACTGCACGCACCCTGTTCTGTCGGGCCGCGCGATCGAGAACATCGAGAAGTCGGTACTGGACGAGCTGGTGGTGACCAACACCGTTCCGCTGTCCGCCGCTGCTCAAGCCTGTGACCGTATCCGTCAGCTGGATATCGCACCGGTTGTCGCTGAAGCGGTGCGCCGCATCAGCAACGAAGAATCGATCAGCGCGATGTTCCGCTAAGCGGAACACGCGTTGACGAAAAGCGCCCCGCCCCAACATTGGTTGGGGCGGGGCTTTTTTGCCATCCCCGTTGGCGCTGGTCGCAAACGCCTCGGGGGGCTATTTTGGAGAAACAAAATGACTGACTTCACTCTGAACGCCCAAGCGCGTACTGACCTGGGGAAAGGTGCGAGCCGCCGCCTGCGTCACTCCGCCCACATCCCAGCCGTTGTCTACGGTGGTAACAAGGACGCCGAGTCCCTGACCATCCTGGCCAAGGAAATCACCAAGCTGTTCGAAGACGAGGCTGCCTTCAGCCACGTTCTGCAACTGAACGTCGACGGCACCAAGCAAGACGTCGTGGTCAAGGCCCTGCAGCGCCACCCAGCCAAAGGCTTCATCATGCACGCCGACTTCGTTCGCGTTGTTGCTGGCCAGAAGCTGACCGCCAAAGTACCGGTTCACTTCATCAATGAAGAAGCCCCGGTCAAGAAAGGCGGCGAGATCTCCCACGTTGAATCCGAGATCGAAGTTTCCTGCGAAGCCAAAGACCTGCCAGAGTTCATCGAAGTTGACCTGGGCAAGGCTGAGATCGGCACCATCATCCACCTGTCGGACCTGAAAGCTCCGAAAGGCGTAGAGTTCGTCGCTCTGGCCCACGGTGATGACAAAGCGGTTGCCAACGTTCACGCTCCGCGCGTTTCCGCCGAAGCTGCTGAAGAAGGCGCTGCCGAGTAATCCACTCGCGCGCCGGTGTTGATCGGGTTACAGTGCCGCGCGCACCGTAACCCACCAACTCCAAGGAAGAGCCCCTGACGTGACCGCCATCCAGTTGATCGTCGGCCTGGGTAACCCCGGCCCCGAATACGAACAGACCCGGCATAACGCAGGGGCTCTTTTCGTTGAACGCATCGCCAGCGCCCAGCGCGTCTCCCTGACCGCTGACCGCAAGTATTTCGGCCTGACGGCTAAATTCAGCTATCAGGGCAACGATGTTCGCCTGCTGATCCCCACCACCTACATGAACCGTAGCGGCCAGTCCGTGGCGGCCTTGGCCAATTTCTTCCGGATCAAGCCGGAAGCAATCCTGGTGGCGCATGACGAACTCGACCTGCCCCCGGGCGTCGCCAAGCTAAAACGTGGTGGCGGCCATGGTGGGCACAACGGCCTGCGCGACATCATCGCGCAGCTCGGCAACCAAAACGATTTCCACCGCCTGCGGCTTGGCATTGGCCACCCGGGTGACGCCAAACTGGTTTCCAACTTCGTCCTGGGCCGCGCGCCGCGCGCCGAGCAGGAGAAGCTCGACGCCAGCATCGATTTTGCCCTCGGCGTGCTGCCGGACGTGCTTGCCGGCGACTTCGCCAAAGCGATGCGCGAGCTGCACAGCCAGAAGGCCTGATTTCCTAGAGAGGGGAATACCCATGGGTTTCAATTGCGGCATCGTCGGCCTGCCCAACGTCGGCAAGTCCACCCTGTTCAACGCCCTGACCAAGTCTGGCATCGCGGCGGAGAACTTCCCCTTCTGCACCATCGAGCCGAACAGCGGCATCGTGCCGATGCCCGACGCGCGCCTTGCTGCGCTGGCGGAGATCGTCAAGCCTAACCGCATCCTGCCGACCACCATGGAGTTCGTCGACATCGCCGGCCTGGTCGCCGGTGCCTCGAAAGGTGAAGGCCTGGGCAACAAGTTCCTCGCCAACATCCGCGAGACCGACGCCATTGCCCACGTGGTGCGCTGCTTCGAAGACGAGAACGTGATTCACGTTTCCAACAGCGTCGACCCCAAGCGCGACATCGAGATCATCGACCTCGAGCTGATCTTCGCCGACCTCGACAGCTGCGAGAAGCAACTGCAGAAGGTCACCCGCAACGCCAAGGGCGGCGACAAGGAAGCCCTGGCGCAAAAGGCCATCCTGGAAAAGCTGATCCCGCACTTCACCGAAGGCAAGCCGGCACGCAGCCTGATGAAGAACATGGCGGACGACGAAAAGGCCGTCATCCGTGGCTTCCACCTGCTGACCAGCAAGCCGGTGATGTACATTGCCAACGTCGCTGAAGACGGTTTCGACAATAACCCGCACCTGGACGTGGTCAAGGCCATCGCCGAGGAAGAAGGCGCGGTGGTGGTGCCGGTGTGCAACAAGATCGAAGCCGAAATCGCCGAACTTGACGACGGCGAAGAAAAGGACATGTTCCTCGAGGCCCTGGGCCTTGAAGAACCTGGTTTGAACCGCGTGATCCGCGCCGGTTACGAACTGCTCAACCTGCAGACCTACTTCACTGCCGGCGTGCAGGAAGTACGTGCCTGGACCGTCCGCGTCGGCGCCACCGCGCCGCAAGCCGCTGGGGTGATCCACACCGACTTCGAAAAAGGCTTCATCCGCGCCGAAGTGGTGGCCTATGACGACTTCATCCAGTTCAAGGGTGAGGGCGGTGCCAAGGAAGCCGGCAAATGGCGCCTGGAAGGCAAAGACTACTTCGTCAAGGACGGCGATGTGATGCACTTCCGCTTCAACGTCTGACCCGCTGCGTGAAGCATTGACGAAAGCCTCCATGACCGGAGGCTTTCGCGTTTCTGGCCCAGGCGCCTGCGCAGTGCGCCGTTCAGATACCGATAGTATCGACCCCACGCCCGACCAGCGAAGGTTCATGATCCATCGCCTGGAGCAACTCGATGAACGCCTCGGCCTGCGGTGAAAGCGCATGGCGGCGCAGGCTCACCACCCCATCACGGATCTGAAAGGCTTCAAGGTCTGGCGAAATGTCAGCCGGCCTGAGTTGGTGCAATCCAAGTGCCTTGCCACCCTCCCACTGGCTCACCTGCAGTTGCGAAGAACAGCCAATGGCATTGGACTGCATGACGATATCCAGCAACGGCCGACCGTTTTCGCACTCCACCGCCGGTAGGTAGTCCCTGCGCCCGGAGTACTGCAGCACCAGGTTTCGTACACCAAAGGAGCACACCATCGGGTAGGCGAACAACTGCTCGCGGGTAACGCTCTCCTGCGCGGCCAGAGGGTGATCACTGCGGCAGAAGAAGCACCAGGTGCGCGGCTGCAGTTGGCGAATGCGGTAATTGGGGTCGAGCTCGAAACTCTGCGAGCTGGCGATAAAGAACTCGATCTCTTCGGCCATCAGCCGCTTGGTCAGGTTCTCCCGGGTATCCACCACGAAGTTGGCATTGACCTGTGGCTGAACCTCAAGAAACCGCGCCACCGTACGGGGCACCAACCCCGCTGCTGGGGCCGGGCTGGTGCCGAAATACAGCATGTCGCGGTCGGCGCTGTTGATGCGGCTGATCTTTTCACTCAGCTCGTGGGCCTTGCCCAGAATGTCCAGCGCATAGGACAGCACTAACTGCCCTTGGGGTGTTGGCGGCAGCCCTTTCTGCTCACGCTCTACCAGCTTGCATCCGGCCTGGTGTTCCAGGGCCTGAATGCTGCGGCTGAAGGCCGGTTGCGACAAGCTCACCGCCTCTGCTGCAAGGGAAAAACTGCGGTGATTGATCAATGCGACGAAGTGCCGGAGGTTTCTTAACTCGTAATGCATTTCACGCATGACCTCTTTTGCCAAAAGCAATTGTATATCGGGGTGGGTAATCTTAGTCTTAAAGAACTAAAATCATCAAATAATTATATTTTTATTCTTTTCGGGAATATAAAGAGGCACAACTCGTGGCCACCACTGTGCATAAGTCCGGTAAGCACCTGGTGTTCCGAATTGCGCTCAAGGATGCGCCGGGGATGAGCGTCGTGAACCGCCCCGGTTCGCCCCATGCATCCCATGCATCCAACCACCCAACGACCACGCACCAGGACACCGCGAGTTCGGGCGCAGCAGGACAGCAACCATGACCAATGCTAGAGAAGAAGCTTCAGGAACCGACCGCGAGTACAGCACCGACGTGCTGGTTATCGGGGGCGGTCCGGCCGGTGCATGGGCGGCCATTGGGGCCGCCGCGAAAGGTGCCAAGGTCATCCTGGTGGACAAGGGCTATTGCGGTGCGTCAGGTGCCACGGCGCCGTCGGGTACCGCCGTGTGGTGCGTGGCGCCAGATGCGGCTGGGCGTAAGACAGCCAAGGCCAGCCGCTACGCCATGGGTGGCGAACTGGCTGAGCCGCAATGGATGGATCGGGTGCTGGAGCAGACCTGGCGCAATCTTGAGCAGCTCGCCGAATGGGGCTACCCGTTCCCGGTCGACGAGCAGGGCCAGCAACGCTGGGTGTCCCTGCAGGGGCCGGAGTACATGCGCCTGATGCGCAAACGCGTCAAGCAGGCCGGTGGGCGTATTCTTGATCACAGCCCGGCCCTGGAGCTGTTGGTCGATGAGCATGGCCAGGTCTGCGGTGCCACCGGCATCAGCCGGCAGAAGCAGCAGCGCTGGAGCGTGCGTGCAGGCGCGGTGGTGCTGGCGACGGGTGGGGTGGCCTTCCTCAGCAAGGCGCTAGGGTGCAATGTGCTGACCGGCGACGGCCACCTGATGGCTGCCGAGGCGGGGGCGACATTTTCCGGGATGGAATTTTCCAATGCGTATGGCCTGGGCCCGGCGTTCACCTCGGTGACCAAGTCCGCACTGTACTCCTGGGCCAGCTTCTACTACGCCGATGGCCGCCCGATAGAGGGTGCAGGCTCGGCCAGGGGGCGCGGCGTGATCGCCAGGACCTTGATGAGCGAGCCGGTGTTCGCCCGCCTGGACCGTGCCGATGCGCGCACCCGGCAATGGATGCTGTCGGCGCAACCGAATTTCTTCCTGCCCTTTGAACGCATGGGGCTGGACCCTTTCACCCAGATGTTCCCGGTCACCCTGCGCCTGGAAGGCACGGTGCGCGGCACCGGCGGCCTACGCATCTGCGACAGCCAATGCGCCACCTCGGTACCGGGGCTGTATGCGGCAGGCGATGCGGCGACCCGCGAGCTCATCTGCGGTGCCTTTACCGGTGGCGGCAGCCGCAATGCCGCCTGGGCCTTGTCGTCCGGGCTGTGGGCCGGGGGCGGTGCCGCCGAGTTCGCCCGCGACCAGCGTGGCCACACATCACGCCGCCTGATCCAGGCCGGCACGGTCGGCCTGCAGGGCAAGGGCAATCATGCTTTCGACCCAGAGGCCGTCATCCGCGCGGTGCAGGCGCAAGTGTTCCCGTACGAGCGCAACTGGTTCCGCCAGGGCGGCCTGCTGGAAGACTCGTTGGCACACCTCGACCCGCTGTGGCAACAGGTACGCCAGGCAGCGCCAGCCAGCCCGGAGCAATTGCTACGGGCCCGTGAGGCCGCTGCCATGCTGGCCACCTCGCGCTGGATGTACCGCAGCGCGCTGGCCCGCACCGAGACGCGCGGCATGCACCGGCGCGAAGACCACCCTGCCCTCGACCCGAATCAGCGCCACCGCTTGATCAGCGGCGGCCTCGACGAGCTCTGGACAACACGCGAAAGCCTCGGCCCCGTCGACCTCAGCCTGCTACCGGAGAAAGCCGCATGATCGAATTGATAAGTGCCGAGCGCTGCACTGGCTGCGATATCTGCGTACTGGTCTGCCCCACCGACGTGTTCAAGGCAGTGCCGGGCCAACCGCCGGTGATCGCTCGGCAGGCCGACTGCCAAACCTGCTTCATGTGCGAGGTCTATTGCCCGGAGGATGCGCTGTTCGTTTCACCACTGGCCGAAGAACAGGCCCAGGTGGATGAACGACAACTGTCCGAACGCGGCCTGCTCGGCGGGTATCGCGAGGCGCTCGGTTGGGGCAAGGGGCGGCGCTCGACCGCCGCACTCGACGAAAGCTACCAATTTATCAAGGGCATCTGACATGAAACGTCTCAACCAATGGCTCATTGGCCTGGCAGCACTTTGCGGCTTGGTCTGCGGCGCTCACGCCGCTCAGGAGCTACCCAGCGCAATCCGTATCGCCGTACCCGACACCAGCACCACAGCCAAGCGCTACAGCGGTGGCATGGTGGATATCCTGGTCGACCAGAAACGCTTCGAGCAGGAATTCGCCAAGGACGGCATCAAGATCGAATGGGTCTATGTGCGCGGCGCAGGCCCGGCCATCAACGAGGCCCTGGCCAACCAGCAGGTGGACTTCGCCTACTATGGCGACCTGCCGGCCATCGTCGGCCGCGCCAATGGCCTGGACACTCAGTTGATCAGCGCCAGCCGGCGTAACAGCAAGGCGTACCTGGGCGTGACGGCAAACTCCGGGATCCACAGCCTGGCCGACCTGAAAGGCAAAAAGCTGGCGGTGTTCCGTGGTACCACCTACCACCTCTCGCTGATCCGCGCCCTGGATGCCCAGGGGTTGTCCGAGCGCGACCTGAAAATCACCAGCATGGACACCAGCGCCTCCACCGCGGCGTTGGTTGCGGGCCTGGTCGACGCGGTGTGGGGCGCCAACAACCTGCTCACGCTCGACCAACGAGGGCTGGCCAAGGTTGCACTGACGACCCATGACCTGAACAACGTCGGCGCCACCCACGAAGTGGTGGTTGGCAGAAAAGCCTTCATCGATCGCTACCCCGAGGTGGTGGTACGCCTGCTCAAGGCCCACCAGAAAGGCTACGAGTGGCTGGCCGATGTACACAACAAGGCGCCCTACCTGGTCAAGGCTTCCGAGTGGTCGGGCTACCCGCCTGCGCTGCTGGAGCGTGACCTGGGCGACGAAGATTTTGCCGACCACTACTCGCCGCGCCTGGACGCACCGTTTCTCGATACCCTACAAGCAGACATCGCGGTGGCCCAGCGCCTGCGCCTGATCCGCCAGGCCTTCCCGCTCGCCGATTGGGTACGCCCTGAATTCCAGGCCCAAGCCCTGGCCGCCTCGCAGACCGCAGCCCTGGCGCCCTCACAGCCGTGACCTCAACGGCCTAGCTCGGCGATGTCGCGCACCTCCAGCACCGGCCGAGGCGCACCCCGGCGGACCGTGGCGAGCATGGCTCGCCCGATTTGTTCGGTGGTCAGCACCAGGTGCGGGAACAGCTTGCGCAACAGCGGCAGGGTCCAGCCCAGCCAGCGATAGAACAGCCGATAACTACGGGTCTTGGACTGCTCGCCGTGCATCGGCTGGATCGCTGCGGGCCGCAGCAGGTACACGCCGCGAAACGGCAGGCGCTGCAACGCGTTCTCGGTGCGCCCTTTGACCCGTGCCCACATCACCCTGCCTTGCTCGCTGCTGTCGGTACCCGCCCCGGACACGTAGACAAACACCATCTGCGGATTGAGCCGCGACAGCACCTTGGCGGCGGCCAGTGGCAGGTCATGGTTGATGCGAACGTAACCTGCCTCGTCGATCTCGCTGGCCGAAACGCCCAGGCAGAACAGGCAGGCATCATAGCCACTGAGGTCCGCCTCGAGCCCGCTGTAGTCGAACAGGTCGGCGCGCACCAACTGGCGCAGTTTCGGATCGTCCTGCTGCAGCGCTGTGCGCCCCACTACCAGCACCTGCGACACGTCATCGGCGCGCAAGGCTTCGCGCAGCACACCTTGCCCCAGCATGCCGCTGGCACCGAACAGAATCACTTTCATCCCATCTTCTCCTGGTCGTTTCGCCGGCAGCTCATTTGCGCCTTTTCAGCCCGTCCATCCCGGCGGGCAGTTGTGCGTCGGGGAAGTGCGTGGAAAGCGTAGTCTCTCGCCACTGTTCCAGCTCTTCGGCACGCACACGCTCATCCTGTTCATAGACAAACAGCGCATCCGCACCCAGCAGCAAGCGCAGGGGCAGGTCGTCACGGCGCGACAGCGCCACGATCAGTTCGGCGATCTTCACCGGGTCACCGATTTCCTGCCCACCGTAGCTGGCCAGCAGCCTGAGCACATGCCCCACCGTCGCATCGTAATCCGGGAGCATGCCTTCGACCGGGCGCTTGGCTTCCCCTGCCCAATCGGTGCGCATGCCACCGGGCTCGAGGGTGCAGATCTGGATACCCAACGGCGAGACTTCTTTGGCCACCACATCGCTGAAGCCGCCGACCGCCCACTTCGCCGCCTGATAGGCCGAAAGGCCCGGGGTCGACGTGCGCCCACCAACCGAGGACACCTGGAAGATATGGCCACTGCGCTGGCCACGCATCACTGGCAACACGGCACGGGTCAGGTTGACGACGCCAAACAGGTTGGTCTCCAGTTGCGCACGGAAATCCTCCGAGGACATCTGCTCGAACGGAACGGTGTGGCCGTAGCCTGCGTTATTGACCAGCACATCGAGACCACCGAAGGCATCCAGTGCCAGTTGCACAGCCCGCTGCGCCGCCGCTTCGTCGGTGACGTCGAGCGCGACCGCACGGACTTGATCCGGGTAGCGAGCCACCAGATCATCCAGGCGCTGCGGGTCGCGGGCAGCGGCCACCAGGCGATCACCGTTTTTCAGTACTGCTTCACTGATGGAACGGCCCAGACCGCGCGCCGCACCTGTTACAAGCCACACTTTGGACATGATTCGACTCCTTCGTCGACAATAATGAGTGATTACGCACTCAACTAAAAACTACAAAAAAAGGGCCCTGTCAGCGCCCGCCAAGGGCTGCCCACAGGGCTTTGAAGCCTGCATCGCGATACACATCTGCCTGTTCCGGGGCTTGCTTGATGAACTCCATCGAAGCTTCGGCCATCGATACGAACAAGGCACCATAGAAGGCCTGTGCCTGTTCCGCCGACAACCCGCTCACCAGGCTACGCTCGCGCAGCAGGGCCCCGAGTTCGTCGAAGCCCTCGGCCCCGGCGGCACGATGATCGGCGTCGATCCGCCCGCTCACCCCCAACTGGCGTAGCGCTTCACGGGCGCTGGGGCATTCGATACCCCAGGCCACATAGCCATTCCAGGCATGCCGCACCTGTTGCTCAGGCGTGCTGTCATTGGGGTAGCCCGCCATCATCGCCTGGCGTAAGCCGGCCTTGAGTTCCAGGTACAACTCGTTGAGCAGTACGTCCTTGTTTTCGAAGTAGGTGAACACCGTACCCTCGGCGACCCCAGCCAGGCGGGCAATACGCGCTGTGGTCGCGCTCAGGCCTTGCTCGGCGAAGGCCTGGCTGGCGGCGGCGAGAATGGCGTTGCGTTTGTCGTGACTGCGGGGACGGGCCATGTTGGGTAACTTAATTGAGTGATTGCTCAATCATAAACGTAAATTCGTCCAATGCAAGCCCCTGCCCGATCATCGGTCAACGTCCTGCTCACTCTCAGCGTTGAGGCGGTGCAAGCCCACCACCAACGCGTCCAGCAAGTGGCGCACCGCCGGGACCATGCCGCGGCGCGTGGGGAAGATCGCATGCACCAGCCCTGGCGCAGTGGACACACCCGGCAGCACCTGCACCAACCTGCCCGCGTCAATGTCGGCAACCACCAGCTCACGCGGCAGCACCGCTACCCCAATGCCCCGCAGCACAGCGCTGCGCAGGCTGGTCAGGTCGTCGGTCGCCAAGCGCGGGTGGTGAACCAGCGAAATGCGCTGCCCCTGCTCGTCCAACAGCTGCCAAGTGTACTTCTCGCCATCGTTCGCCATGGACAATGTAGGCCAGGCCTGCAGGCAGTTGAGCGAGTGAGGCGTCGGAAAAGTGGCCACCAGGGTAGGGCTGGCGACCAGAATGCGAACTGAATGACCCAGCGGCCGAACAGCCAGGTCGGTGTTTTCCAGCGGCGGCACACGCACCCGAATCGCCAGGTCCAGTCCTTCCTCGACCACATCCACACGGCGGTTGGTGGCATCGAGCAGGACCTGAACCTGCGGGTTGGCCTCCAGGTACTCGGCAAGGATCTCGCCGATCCCGGAACTGAGCAGCCCACCGGGGCAACTGATGCGCACCGCCCCTTGCGGCTGGGTGCGCGTCTGTTCCACCAGGCCCTTGGCCGCCTGGGCTTCAGCCACCAGCGCAGCACAATGCTGATAGAACTGTCGCCCAGTCTCGGTCAGCGACAGGCTGCGGCTGGTGCGGTTGAGCAAGCGCACACCCAGTTCCTCCTCCAGTGCGCGGATACGCCGGCTGAGCTTGGAGGTTTGCGCCCCCAGGCTACGGGCTGCAGCGGTGAAACTGCCGTGATCGACCACCTGGACGAACAGCCGCAGGTCATTGAGGTCGGTGATCTGTTTCATGGAAGGGCCCGTCTTAATCGTTGCGATTAGAACAACAATACCTTGCCAATATGGAGATATCACAGAACTCATTGCGTATTTAGCATGCATCCTCACTCAATCAACGAGGCGCTGCCCATGCTCACCCATCGTCGCTGGACCTCACTGGATAGCGCTGATCATGGCTGGCTGCAGGCCAAGTACCACTTCATTGTCAGTGCCGACGGCAACCCCGCGCACAGCGCACTGGGGCCGCTGGTGGTGTGGAACGATGACGAGATAGCGCCGGGGCACGGCTTCCCGATGCATGGCCACCAGGACATGGAAATCGTGACCTACGTCCGTCAGGGCATCCTCGGCCACCGCGACAGCCTGGGTGAACAAGGCAGCCTGCATGCCGGGGACGTGCAGGTGGTCAGCGCCGGCAGTGGCATCCGCCACACCGAGTTCAACCAGGGCGAGGGCCCCCTCAGGCTGTACCAGATCTGGTTGCTGCCGCGCACCCGCGGTGAGGCGCCACGCTGGGCCACACGGCGCTTCCCCAAGGCTGACAAAGCCGGGCGCTTCGCCGTACTGGCCAGCGGCTTTGGCGAAGATCGCGAGGCCTTGCCGCTGCGCGCCGATGCCCGCCTGCTGGCCGCCACGCTGCAGCGGGGCGAACAACTGCGGCAGCCGCTCGACACCGCACGCCAGGCCTACCTGGTGGTGGCCTCCGGGCGAATCGAAGTCGATGGCCAAGCGGTGGGTGCACTGGATGGCGTGGCCATCACCGACGCGTGCGCCATCCACATTCACGCCCTTGAAGATTCCGAGCTGGTGATGGTGGACGCCGGCTGAGTTTCCTACCTCTCAGTCCACCGAACAGGAGAACACCATGAACCGTTACCACTACCTTCCACTGCTGGGCCGTGTGCTGATAGGCCTGCCCTTCTTCATGAGCGGGCTTGGCAAACTGGCCGCCCATGATGCCACCGTCGGCTACATCGCCTCGGTTGGCCTGCCCGCGCCGGGCCTGGCCTACCTTGCCGCCCTCCTGATCGAGGCCGGTGGTGGCCTGCTGCTGATCGCCGGATACCGCACCCGTGCAGTGGCCCTGGCCTTGGCCGTGTTCAGCGTGATCGCCGCGGTGTTCTTCCACCACGATTTCGCCGACCAGAACCAGATGATCCACTTCCTGAAAAACGTGATGATGGCGGGCGGGTTGCTGCAGATCGTGTTCTTTGGTGCAGGGCCATTGAGCCTGGATGCGCGCCTGGGCCGCACTGCCACGCCGAGCAGTGCTGCCAGCCTTGGCTAACGGTTGGTCTAGGTGAACCCGCGCCTGCAGGGCAGGCGCCGTTCTCAAATGCAAACCGGGTACCGTTAGGCTGAAACGCCCTGGCAAAGGCTCAGAAGCGCTCTTCAACCACCTTGAACGGGTAGGCGACAGCCTTGTACTTGCCGATCTTGCCGCGCTTGGGCAGTTTGACCACCTCGTCGCGGGTAACGTCCTTGTACGGCACGCGTGTCAGCAGGTGGCTGATGATGTTCAGCCGGGCACGGCGTTTATCGTTGGAGTGGGCCAGAAACCAGGGCGCCCAGGATGAGTCGGACGCGGCGAACATCTCGTCGCGGGCACGGGTGTAGTCATCCCAGCGGCTGTAGGACTTGAGGTCCATGGGTGACAGCTTCCACAGCTTGCGGCCATCGTTGATGCGGTCCTGCAGGCGCCGGGTCTGCTCCTCGGCGCTGACTTCCAGCCAGTATTTGACGAGGATGATCCCCGACTCGACCATCAACTTTTCCAGCAACGGCACTACGGTGAGGAATTTGCTGGCCTGCTCCTCGGTGCAAAAGCCCATCACCCGCTCCACGCCAGCACGGTTGTACCAACTGCGGTCGAAGATCACCACTTCGCCGGCGGCCGGCAGGTGGTTGAGGTAACGCTGGGCGTACATCTGGGTCTTTTCCCGCTCGGTAGGCGCCGGCAACGCCACCACCCGGAACACCCGTGGGCTGACCCGCTCGGTGATGGCCTTGATGGTGCCACCCTTGCCGGCACCGTCGCGGCCCTCGAACAGGATGCATACCTTCAGGCCTTTGGCCACGACCCACTCCTGCAGTTTTACCAACTCCACATGCAGGCTCTTGAGTTGCTTCTCGTACGCCTTGCCGCCCAACTTCTCTACGGGTGCTTGCTGGTCCTTTTTCCTGGACGGCTTTGCCATGACACACTCCTGAGGGCAAATGAACAATCAGTATGGTCGATCCCGGCCCATTTACTTCGCCAGCGTGTTGTAGCTGGTCATCAGGTTGCGGTAGTCCGGCAGGTGGTTGGAGAACAACGTCCCCAGCCCCTCGATATCGTTACGCCAGTCACGGTGCAGTTCGCAGGCCACGCCAAACCAGGTCATCAGTTGCGCCCCGGCAGCCTCCATGCGCCGCCAGGCCGAATCGCGGGTCAGCGCGTTGAACGTGCCAGAGGCATCGGTGACCACGAACACCTCAAAGCCCTCCTCCAGCGCCGACAATGCCGGGAAGGCCACACACACTTCGGTCACCACTCCGGCAATCAGCAACTGCTTCTTGCCGGTTGCCTTCACCGCCTTGACGAAGTCTTCGTTATCCCAGGCGTTGATGTTGCCGGGCCGGGCGATGTACGGGGCGTCGGGGAATTGCGCCTTGAGTTCGGGCACCAGCGGGCCGTTAGGGCCGGTTTCGAAACTGGTGGTGAGAATGGTCGGCAGTTTGAAGTACTGGGCCAGGTCAGCCAGGGCCAGCACGTTGTTCTTGAAGCGGTCGGGGTCGATATCTCGAACCAGCGACAGCAGGCCGGCCTGGTGATCGACCAGCAGGACCGCAGCGTTGTTCTTGTCCAGACGTTTGTATTGGAAAGCCATGACCGATCTCCTTGCTTGCGCGGGTTAGGAGTATCAGCGTAGGCAAGGATGGGGTAAGGGAAAGACCGTCAGTCGGTCGGGGCGTCAATACTCGCGGCGCTTGCCGAAGGCCCAGCGCCCTGCAAGCACGGTGAATGTCGCCACCAATGCCACCAGCACCCAGAAGCCGTGTGGGTCGTCCGCCAGCGGTACGCCACCGACGTTCATGCCAAAAAAGCCAGCAATGATGTTGATGGGCAGCGCCAGCACGGTCACCACCGTCAGGGTGAACAGCGTGCGGTTGGTCTGCTCGTTGAGCTTGGCCGCGATTTCTTCCTGCAACAGTTTGATCCGCTCACCCAGGGTGGTGAGGTCGCTGATCACCAGGGTGAACTCTTCAGTGGCTGAGCGCAGTTGGCGCATGTCCTGCTCCTGCAACCACTCAGGCGGGCGGTTTAGCAGCCGCAGCAACGCACCAGGCTCTAACGCCAACAGGCGCTGGAGGCGCACCAGCACGCGGCGCATGCTGCTCAGTTCAGCGCGGTTGTCGCTCAGGCGTTGCGACAGCAACTGGTCCTCGATACGGTCGACGCTGCTGGTGGTCTCGCGCACGATCTGGGTCAGCACGTCGCCTTGGTCGCGTAGCAGATGGACCAGCAACTCGATGGGCGAATGAAAGCATTCGCCCTTCTTGACCGATGAGCGCAGCTTGTCCACCGAATGCAGCGGCTGCAGCCGCGCACTGACCAGCAGCCGGCTGCTGGCGCACGCCCACAGCGTGGACACATCCGATGACACCAGGCCGAAGTTGAACACCACGTCGTTGACCACCGCCAGCAGGGCCGAATCGGCGTGTTCGATGCGCGTGGAGCGCGAGCCCTCACGCAGCGTCTCGAAGAAAGCTTCCGGTAGTGCCAGGTGGGCACGCAACCAGCGCTCGCAGGCGGCATGGGCAAGGTTGAGGTGCAGCCAGAGGAATTCGTCTGGGTCTGCCGGCTCGCTGAGCGTGCGCAAGGCCTGGGCCGAGTCGATCTCACGGCCGGGCTGGCCAGGACGAAAGGCAAAAGCGTAGAGCAGGCCGAACAGGTCATGGTCCTGTTGAGGGTGCAGCGCGTGATGACCCATTCGAACTCGCAATGAGGCACTGGGGTGGATGGCAGAAATGTTGCGGGATGTAAGTTGCAGTTCGATGACAACGGTCCCTGCAGCGGTAGAGGGCGCAGGAGGTAGTACCGTTGGTTTACAAATTCCTGAACTAATTATTTCCCCGCAGCGATTTTTCCCCTTGCCCACCCCCACCAGAATCGCTTCACCACAATCACAATAACCCTGAGACCATTTCCGTGGACCAGCCACTGCGGGGCGTGCGGCAACAGTGCCCGCACACGCCGGTGATGGTAGCTGTCGAGATGGCCTGACTGGATACTGACCATGACCACTTCCCATTACATCGCTGGCCGCTGGGTCGAAGGCCTGGGCAGCGACTGCATCACCGTCAACGACCCTTCGCTGGGTCAACCCTTTGCCGAATTGATGGCCGCCAGCGTTGCCCAGGTGGACCAGGCCGTGGCCGCAGCGCGCGAGGCCCTGCCCGCCTGGAAACAGGTCAGCGCCAGCGCGCGCGCGCGCTACTTGCGCGGTTTCGCCGACCAATTGGGGCAACGCCGTGAGGCATTGATCGCCTTGCAGATGCGCAACAATGGCAAGCCACGCCACGAGGCCGAGATCGACCTGGACGACGCTGTGGCCACCTTCGTCTATTACGCCGACCTGGCCGAACAACTGCCACAGAAGAATTGCGACGTGCCCCTGGCCGCACCGGGCTTTACCGCACGCACCCGCCTGGAGCCAGTTGGCGTGGTCGGCCTGATCGTGCCGTGGAACTTCCCGCTGGTGACCAGCGCCTGGAAACTCGCCCCAGCCTTGGCGGCAGGCTGCACCGTGGTGCTCAAACCGTCGGAAGTGACGCCGTTGATCGAACAGGCCTATGGCCAGATTGCCGAGACCCTCGGCCTGCCCGCAGGGGTGTTGAACATCGTCAACGGCAAGGCTGAAACCGGTGCCGCGCTGAGCAGCCACAGCGGCCTGGACAAACTGTCGTTCACCGGCAGCAACAGCGTCGGCAGCCAGGTGATGCGCAGTGCGGCAGCGCAATGCCGTCCTGTGACCCTGGAACTGGGCGGCAAGTCGGCAATCGTGGTGTTCGATGATTGCGATGTCGACCAGGCGGTGGAGTGGATCGTCGCCGGTTTTACCTGGAACGCCGGGCAGATGTGCTCGGCGACTTCACGCCTGCTGGTACATGAGGGTATCGCCGACGCGTTGCTGCCGCGCCTGCAGCAAGCGCTGGAACAGCTGCGCGTCGGTAACCCGTCGAGCGCAGAAGTGGACATGGGGCCACTGACCAGCCAGGCGCAATGGCTGAAAGTCGCCAGCTACTTCGCGACCGCCCGTGAAGAAGGCTTGCGGTGCCTGGCCGGAGGCAAGGCACTGGACCGCGAAGGTTGGTTCGTCAGCCCGACGCTGTACACCGATGTGCCGGTGGACAGCCGTTTGTGGACCGAGGAAATCTTCGGCCCGGTGCTGTGCGCGCGGCGCTTTTCGACTGAAGCGCAAGCGATTGCTGAAGCCAACGACAGCCGGTTTGGCCTGGTCGCCACGGTTTGCTCGGCTGACCTGGAGCGCGCGGAGCGTGTGGCCGATGCGCTGGAAGTCGGGCATGTGTGGATCAACTCGGTGCAGGCGGTGTTCGTCGAGACGTCGTGGGGGGGCACCAAGGGCAGCGGGATTGGGCGTGAGCTTGGGCCTTGGGGGTTGTCGGGCTACCTCTCGGTCAAGCATGTGACCCGCTGCTTGGGCTGATCAGCTAAGGCGGGGCAAGCCCGCCCCACATGAAGTGCGTAAGCGTCTGGTAGTTGAGCCCGACAATCGCTCCCCCAGGTAACCTGCCACGCTACCTGGGGTGGGGTTCACACCGTCTCGTCAGCCGGGCGCGAACCTTCCTGCACCAGCACCATGCTCTGCGGCGACGACAGAGCAATACCTTCGTCGCGCAGCCGCCCCAGGATGGTGAACAACAGGTCGCTACGCGCGCCCGATACCTGCCGCGGTCCCGCCACATAACCGCTGACACTGATCACCATGCCATTGGCCGTCAGGTCCTTGAAGCTCACCGACGGCGCCGGTGCATCCAGGATCGACTCATGCTCGTGATAAGCGGCCAGCAATAGCTCACGTACCCGATTGGCGTCCGTCTCCAGCGGCAAGGTCAGGCTGATGCCGACCACGCCCAGGGCGTTGCCCATGGTGACGTTGCGCACGTTCTGCGAAATGAACTGCGAGTTGGGCACAATCACCGTGGAGCGGTCGGACATCTGGATCTCGGTGGCACGCACGTTGATCCGGCGAATGTCCCCCTCCACCCCGGCCAGGCTCACCCAGTCACCCACCTTGACCGGGCGCTCGGTGAGCAGGATCAGGCCGGAGATGAAGTTCTGCACGATCTGCTGCAAGCCAAAACCGATACCCACCGACAGCGCACTGACCACCCAGGTCAGGCTGGTCAGGTTGATGCGCAAGGTCGACATCACCAGCATGGCCAGGAACAGGAAGCCCAGGTAACCGACCAGGGTCACCAGCGAGGCACGCATGCCGGCGTCCATGTCGGTTTCCGGCAGCAGGCGCTCGCTCAGCCAGCGCTTGAGTACCCGAATGCCGAACAGGCCGCCGAAGAACATCGCCACGGCCAACAGGATGTCTTGCGGCACGATGTTCAGGTTGCCCAGCACCTTGCCACCGGTGCCGTCCCAGTCACCCAGGCTGAGCAGCAGCTCACCGGGGCTGGTGCCCGAAGGCATCAGTGCCAGCAGCACCGCCAGGAACAGCAGCACCGTGCGGCCAATGCCGGCCAATATGGTGCTGGCCTGAGCCTGGTGACGTGGCGCCAGGCCCAGTGTCGAGGCCAGGGCCAAGCCGCCGGGCTGGCGCGGTGACAGCAGTGTTTCACACAGATCGCCCAGGAAGGTGATCAGCAGGTAGGCGCAGGTGGCGACCACGCTGATCCAAAGCAGCTTGGCCGTGAGGAAATACGCCAGGGTCAGGTAGCCGGTGAGCAGGGTCAGCACGATCAGCCCGACCCAGACCACGATCACGAACGGGATCAACCCGGCCATGCCGGTCGGGCGCTCCAGGTCGTGCTTGCGCAAGGTACGGCGGTAGCGAATCAGCGCGCTGGAGAAAATCGCCGTCACCACCAGTGCCGTCAGCCCGTTGGTGGCCACGGTCAGCGCCAGGCTGGTGCCGATCACGCTGTTGATGCGCTCCATGGTCAGCATCACCATCAGCGCCAAGGCCAGTAGCTTGGGGAACCAACCCAGGGCGCTGGCCACCTCGTCGTGGATCGGAGGCAGGCGCCAGGACGGGCGCTGCAGCATCAGCATGGCGCGGCCCAGGCCGGTGATGAAGGCGCTGAACACCACCAGTGTGAGGAAGTGATTGGTCAGGCTGGCAATATCGGACCCCAGCTGCGCGCTGCTCTCCAGGCCCCACCGCAACAGCGCCACGGAGCCGGCAATGGTGCCCAGGGTGGCCAGGCTCACCCCCAATGCCAGCGCGCTACGGCGCAAACGGCCTTCGGGCAACCAGCGAATCATGGCATCGGCGAGCAAGCGCTCCAGTACCCGGCGAGCCAGCGTCCAGACCAGGATCGCTGCCACCAGGCTTGTGATGAAGAACCAGCGGTGCTCGGCGCTGAAGGCACTGGCGACGGCATCGGCCGCCTCGCCACGCAAATCGCGCAGGCGCAGCACGTCTTCATCGGTCGGGCGGATCAATGACTGCCAGAAGGCCGGGCTCAGGGGGCTGGCTGCACGGCTGGTGACCTGTGAGTTGAACTGGCTGCGGCGCAGGTTGACGATCTGGGTGGACAGGTCGCGCGCCGACTGGGTCAGCTTGCTGGCCTGTTCCTGCTCGGCGAGCAGGGCCTTTTTCTCGGCCTCCAGCTGCTTGCGCTGCGAGGTGAGGCTGGCGGCTTCGTCCGGCTGCACCGGGCCGATGACCTTGAGCTTGTCGTCAAGTTTGTCCACGTCGGCCGTGCGCAGGGCACTCAATGCATCGGCCTGGCGCTGGACCTGTACGGCAGCCAGGCGCAACTGCGACAACAAGTCGTCGTTGGCGTTGCTGGTCACCCCTTGACGAATCTGGTCCAGACGATCGCTCAACTGCTCGATGCTGGCATTCTCGTCCAGCACGGGCAGCTCAGCGGCGGCCAGGCTGGACACCGGCGCAGAAGCCGACCACGCCGGCGCAGCGAGCGCCAGCATCAGGGCCATTACACCCAGGTAAAAACGGGCAAGGCTGACACGCCTCATCGAATGTTCCTCTTTGCACTTCGATTTGGCGGTGGATTCTACGCGGCTTGAGGCAATCAGGAGAGTGCCGTTTCTCGCGCCAACAATTGCCGCTTGCGCTCCACACCCCAGCGGTAGCCGCTGATGTCACCGTCACGGCGCACCACGCGGTGACACGGAATGGCCACGGCAATGCGGTTAGCCGCGCAGGCCATGGCCACGGCGCGTACGGCTTTGGGGGCACCGATACGTTCAGCGATCTCGGTGTAGCTCACCCGGCTGCCCACCGGCACTTCGCGCAATGCTTGCCAGACCCGCTCCTGAAAGGCCGTACCCTGCACATCCAAGGGCAGGTCCAGGCCAAGTGCGGGTGCTTCGACAAAGCCCACCACCTCGGCAACCAGGCGTTCGTACGCGGCATCGCCACCGATCAGCCGGGCCTTGGGGAACTGGTCCTGCAACTGCTCGAGCAGCGCTTGGGGTTCATCGCCCAGCAGAATCGAGCAGATGCCTTTTTCGCTCTGGGCCACCAGGATTGCGCCCAGAGAACACTGACCAACGGCGAAGTGAATGGTCGCGCCCGCGCCACCAGCGCGGTATTGGCGTGGGCGCATACCCAGCCGCTGGTCGGCGCTTTCGTAGAACCGGCTGTTGGAGTTGTAACCGGCGTCATAGATGGCATCGGTCACCGAGCGTTGCCCATCGCCCAGCCGTTCGCGCAGGCGGCGGGCGCCCAAGGCCGTGGCGTAGGCCTTGGGCGTGAGGCCGGTTTCGGCCTTGAACAGCCGGTGCAGGTGAAACGGGCTGACGGCCAGTTGCGCGCCAAGTTGGTCGAGGCTGGGAGGGGTGTCGCTGCTTTCGAGCAGGCGGCAGGCCCGGGCGACCAGCTCGCTGCGGCGATTGACGACCGGCGTGTTCAGGCAACGCCGGCACGGGCGATAGCCGGCGGCTTCGGCAGCGGTGGCCTGGGCGAAGAATTCGACATTCTCGCGTTTGGCCATGCGTGAGGTGCAGCCGGGTTGGCAGTACACCCCAGTGGTGCGCACGGCGTAGACGAAGTGGCCTGCGGCTGCGGTGTCGCGGGTCTGAACGGCTTGCCAGCGTTGGTCATCGGTGCTGTAGGGGGTCATTGGGGTATGCCTCATCTGCTTGTCTGGTCTGGGCCGGCTGTTTCGCGGCAGCCCGCTTCCACAGGTGCTTGGGATGACTTAAAGCCTGATGCAGGGCTCAGGCCCGCCACAGGTACCAGGCCGCCACTGTCCGGTAGGGACGCCACCCACCCCCCAGTGAACGCATCTGCGCTGGCGTCGGTGCCTTTTCCAGCCCCTTGAGCCGGCGATACCCCTCACGTACGCCAAAATCGTCCACCGGCAAGATATCCGATCGCTCCAGGCTGTAGATCAACAACATTTCCACCGTCCAACGCCCCACGCCGCGCAACGCGACCAGGCGCTCGATCAAGGCATCGTCCGTCATCGCCAACGCTTCTTCCCGACAGGGCACTGCACCGTCCCGTGTCGCCTGGGCCACCCCCTGCAGGGTGGCCAGCTTGCTCGCTGAAAAACCACAGGCGCGCAGCGTTTGCGGCGCCACCGCCAGCAACTGCTGCGGCGTGGGGAAGCCTTGGCCAGGAAACAGCGCCAGCAATCGCCCTAGAATCGCTTCGGCCGCGCGGGCGTGCAGTTGCTGATAGGCAATTGCCCGCACCAGCGCCTCATAGGGCTCGCGCCCAGGTGTCGCCCGGTGCAGACAAGGCCCGGTCGCAGCAATGTGCCGTGCCCAGTCAGGGTCCAGCGCGGCGAGGTGGTCGGCGGCCTCGCGGTAGGCTTCGGGCGAGAGGTCGGTCAGGATCATCCAGCGCTCCAATGGGTTCAGTGCAGGTCCAGCTTAACCCACCCGCATGCCTGCGAAACGCCGGATCTTGCGCGGCTAATTCCGGGCTTACCGTTGCTCAGAGCCATCATCCGCGCATAGAATTGAGAACCATTCACAGTCGTATATGTTCTATCCAAGGGACCAGGCCTTCGCAACGATGCAGATCAACGACACGCTCAAGCC
Organism: Pseudomonas ceruminis; assembly: GCF_021602025.1. Classification (GTDB taxonomy): domain Bacteria; phylum Pseudomonadota; class Gammaproteobacteria; order Pseudomonadales; family Pseudomonadaceae; genus Aquipseudomonas; species Aquipseudomonas ceruminis. The sequence continues at coordinate 109,560 of NZ_BQHW01000007.1, read as the reverse complement.
GGCCGAGGTCGCCCTGCTTTATCAGGCCCACCACGCCTGGCTTCGTGGCTGGCTGCGCAGCCGGGTCGGCTGCCAGGAGCATGCCGCGGACCTGGCGCAAGACACCTTCGTGCGCCTGCTGCGCGCACGCCAGGTTTCGCCGCTCAAGGAGCCACGCGCGTACCTCAGCAGCATTGCCCGGGGGCTGATGATCGACCAGTTCCGCCGCCGCGCACTGGAGCGAGCCTATCAGGAAAGCCTGGCCCACCTGCCCGAAGGCGAAGTACCCAGTGAAGAACATCGGCTGGTCATTCTCGATACCCTCGAACGCCTCGACCGTGCGTTGCTGCAGCTCAAGCCGAGGGTGCGCCAGGCCTTTCTGCTGGCTCAGCTCGATGGCCTGAGCATCCCGCAAATTGCCCTGCGCCTCGAGGTGTCGCGGGCCACCATCGAACGCGACCTGGCCAAGGCCCTGGGCGTCTGCTACCGGTTGCGCTATGCCGAGCCCTGATCGCGCGCCAGCGCAGGCCCAGGTCGACCAGGCCATCGAATGGCTGGTAAAGCTGCGCTTCGATACCCCAAGCCCGGCTACCGAGCAGCAGTTCCAGCAATGGCTGGGCCGCCACCCGCATAATGCGCAGGCCTGGCAGCGCGTCAGCAGCTTAAGTGACGAGTTGGCCGGGCTGCCCAGCGGGCTGAGCCAGCGTACCCTGGAAGGCAGCCAGCGCCAGCGTATGAACCGGCGTGACCACCTCAAGCTGCTGGCGGTACTGGCGGCCGGTGGCAGCCTCGGCTGGGCCGCGCGTGAGCCCTTGGGGTTGTCGGGCCTGATGGCCGATAGCAGCACCGCCACTGGCGAGCGCCGCCAGTTGCAGGGCAGCGATGGCAGCCGGCTTCAGCTCAATACAGCCAGCGCCATCGACCTGCGCTACAGCGCCGATCAACGCGAACTGGCCCTGCTGCGGGGTGAAGTAAGCCTGGACGTAAACGCTGACGACAACCGGCTGTTCCGTATCACCACGCGGGTCGGCGCCCTCGGCACCACTGACGGCCAACTGCTGCTGCGTGAGAATGATCAAGGTTTGCTGCTGGCCGTGCGCCGCGGCGAAGTCACGCTGTTCCCCGCCTCGGCTTCGCCCCGCCTGGTAGGCCCCGGCGAGATACTGCAGGTATCGGCCAACGGCTCCTATCAACAGGCCAGCGTGCATGGCGACCCCTGGGGTTGGACCGACGGGGTGCTCAGCGTGCAACAGATGCCCCTGGGTGAATTCGCCGCCGAACTGTCGCGCTATCGCCCGGGCCTGCTGCGCTGCGCCCCTGAAGTGGCCGGGCTGAAAGTCTCCGGCACCTATCAACTGGGTGACACCGGGCAGATCCTGCAGTTGCTTGCGCGCAGCCTGCCGGTGCGCATCGACTACCGCACGCGCTATTGGGTCAGCATCGGCGCGGCCTAAAAATATCAAAAAAGAATGAGGTGGAATCTCATTCTCGTCCGGCCTGAAGGAACAAAGCCCGAAAAGTGGTCTACGAAACCTTCAGGAGCGGTCCATGATTCACCCGTGTTCCCCCCGCAATGACAGGCTGCGCCATGCCGTGCGCGCCGCCGTGTTCGGCCTTGGCCTGGGCAGCGCCTGCGCACTGCCCGCGCAGGCCATGGCCGCACCTGCCAGCCAGCATCAGCAAATCGACTGGAACATTGCACCCGGCCCCTTGGCCACCGCGCTGGACCAGCTGGCCAGGCAAGGCGGCCTGAACCTGTCGTTCGATGCGAACAGCCTGCAAGGCAAGACCACCCGGGGCGTGCAGGGCCGCCACGACAGTGCCCAGGCGCTGTCCATCCTGCTCCAGGGCAGCGCTGTGCAGGTGCAACAGGAGGGCGACAACAGCTTTCTGTTGATCCCTGCGGTAGACGCCGGCGGTGCGCTGGAGCTGGGAGCCACCAGCATCTCCAGCAACCGCCTGGGCGAAACCACCGAGAACACCGGCTCTTACACCACTGGCGCGGTCACCATCGGCAAGACCGCACAGAGCATCCGCCATACCCCGCAGTCAGTGACGGTGGTCACCCGCCAGCGCATCGACGACCAGAACATCACCAACCTCACCAGCCTGCTCGAACAGACCCCTGGCGTGGTGGTCAACCTCACTGACAGTGAGCGCGTGCAGTACTACTCGCGCGGCTACGCGATCGATGCCATCCAGTACGACGGCGCCACCGTGGTGCAAAGCAGCGGGGGTGGCTCGTTCATCCAGAGCGATTCGGCGATCATCGACCGCGCCGAAATCCTGCGCGGCGCCACCGGCATGATCCGTGGCGCGGGCAACCCGTCCGGCACCGTCAACCTGGTGCGCAAGCGGCCGACGTACGAATTCCAGGGCGAAGGCAGCGTTACCCTCGGCTCCTGGGACGCCCAGCGCTATGTCGCCGATATCTCCGGCCCGCTGACAGAGACCGGCAATGTGCGTGGCCGCGTGATTGCGGTGCACGATGACAAGGACCACTTTCAGGACTCGCGCATGGAACGCAAGGAAGTGTTCTACGGCGTGCTGGCCTTCGACCTGAATGACAGCACCACCCTGACCACCGGCCTGGAATGGACCAAACTCGATGCCACCGGCGCCTGGGGCAACCTACCCGCCGACTATGATGGTTCGCCCCTGCCACTGGGCCGCAGCACGTACCTGGGCGCCGACTGGAACCGTTGGGACCGCAGCAACCTGCAGACCTTCGCCGAGCTGGAGCACCGCTTCGACAACGACTGGAAGCTCAAGCTGATGGCCCAGCGCACGCATTTCAAGCTCGATGACAACGGTTTCAAGCAGACCTACTTCAGCCGCGCCACCGGCGCCGCCAACCCGACCAACAACCCTTACCTGATGAACTACCAGGTCACCGAGGGCGATGGTGGCGAAAGCCTGCAGAACAACCTGAGCGCTACCTTGAACGGGCCGTTCGACCTGCTGGGCCGCACCCACGAACTGATGCTCGGCGTCGAGCGCATCCGTAACGACTCTTACGCTTCGGCCACCAACTTCGTGAACTCCGGGGTGTTCGACATCCGCGAATGGAACCCAAAGAGCAGCCTGCCCGAACCGCACATCGACATCACCGCCCACCCGGTGCGTACGCGCACGACCCAAGAAGGTGCCTACGCCACTTGGCGCATTTCCCTGGCCGACCCGCTCACCGCGATCATCGGCGCCCGGGCCAACTGGTATGACTACGAACAAGAAAACAACACCCGGTCCAACGGCACGTTCAGCGTCGACAACAAGATCGTGCCCTACGCGGCGCTGATCTACGACCTCAACGACACCTTCAGCACCTACGCCAGCTACACCGAAATCTTCAACCCGCAAACCGCTACCGACGTCAGCGGCTCGGTGCTTGAGCCCGTCACCGGCGAGGCCTACGAGACGGGTATCAAGGGTGAGTTCTACGAGGGGCGGCTGAACGCCTCGCTAGCGTTCTTTCGCATCTACCAGGTGGGCAACCCGCTGGATGACGTGAGCGGCCCCAACCCCTGCCTGCCCAACTACACCTCGGGCTACTGCAAGGTCGCGGCCGGCAAGAACCGCAGCCAGGGTTTCGAACTGGAGATTTCCGGCGAAGTACTGCCGGGCTGGAACGTGACCGGTGGCTATACCTACAACACCACCGAGTACCTCAAGGACACCAACACCAATACCGGCAATGCCATCCGCACCACCGACCCCAAGCGCATGCTGCGCCTGTTCACCAGCTATCGCCTGCCCGGGGAACTGGAAGCCTGGACCCTCGGCGGCGGCGTGCAGGCGCAGAGCGATATCTACAACCGCAGCGGCAGCGCCGAGGCATCACAGGCGGGATATGCGGTGTACAACGCCATGGTCAACTATCGGTTCAACGAGCACTACTCGTTGCAGCTCAATGCCAACAACATCTTCGACAAGAAGTACTACCGCCAGGTGGCGCCAACGCCGACCGGGTATTACTGGGGTGACCCGCGCAATGTGTCGGTAACCTTGCGCGGTAGTTTCTGATCCAGGCTTCATCGCGGGTGAACCCACTGCCGGCGAAAGCGCCGGCAGTGGCAACAAGCGTCTTCAGTCCGCCAATGCCCGCAGCTTCCCCGCCCGCCGATACGACTGCCGCGCAAAGCACACGAACAGCCCAGCCATGATCGCCAGCGCCATCGGCAAGCCGTGCGGCGCCACATCCATCGCCGCACCGCTGACCAGCGGCCCGACCAAACTGCCCACACCCCACAGCAAGCCGACGCTGGCATTGGCGGTCACCAGGTCCTGGCCCTTGAACCGTTGCCCGATCAGCACCAGCGCCAGGGTGTAGATACCCCCTGCCACCGCGCCCAGCACCACCAGTAGAGGCCACAGCAGCCAGGTCATCTGCAGCAGCCACGGCAAGGCGATACCGATCGCCATCGCCACCAGCCCACACATCAGGTGCAGCCCGGTGCGCTCGACCCGGTCGGCCAACCAGCCCAGGGGCAGTTGGAACACCATGTCACCGGCAAACACCACGGTCACCATCAGCGCCGCCACGCCTACGGCAAAGCCGTGGCTGGTGGCATACACCGGCAACAGCGACAGCACCACAGCGTCGAAGAACGAGAAGAACAGCACGGCCACGCACAGGGCCGGCGCTACGCGGAAGAAGCCTGCCAGGCCGAAACTTTTCTCGCCTTCATCGCCATGGGCCACACGGTCGTTGGGCACCGTGAACAAAATGCACAGCAGGGCCAGGCCATAACAGAGCGTGACCACGCCGGTAATCCACGGGCTGTTGGCGCCAAACACCGCGAGCATCGCGGGCCCAAGCACCTGGAAACCGGTGAAGCTGGTGGCATACAGGGCCATGATCTTGCCGCGGTTATGGTCCGGGCACAGTTCGTTGACCCACGATTCGCCGAGGATGATCGCGATCCCCATGCCGATCCCCAAGCCAAGGCGCAACACGGCCAGTAGCCAGATCGAGCTGAACGCCGACTCCAGCAAGGCGATGCTGACGGTACACAGGCTGAAGCACAGCAGGTAGATGGTGCGTCGGGTCAGCAGCCGGCAGCAGGCGTCGACCATGAACGCCGAGAGCATCATGCCCGCCGCAGGGATGGCCGAGATGATGCCGATTTCCAGGGTACCCGCCCCGGCCTCATGCAGGCGCAACGATACCAGCGGCAGGCTGGCCCCCAAGCTGAAGCCAACGACCGACACGGCGAACAGAAGGCCCGCCAGCAAACGCATGTTCATGTACCACTCCCAGCAAAACTGAAAAGACGCATAGATACAGGCGCCCACGCGCACGCCGGGACGGCGGACGACGCAGAGGCGCAGGTCAGTTCAGGATGCGGTGTGGCGAGAAGGTGAAGGCAAACAGCACGCTGCGGCGACGCTTGAGCACCGTATCGCTCGGCCACGCGCGACGCATGGCCTGGAGGGCAGGCTGGCGAGCATGTGGGAGGGACTGTGTACGGCGCATTGCTTTGGCTACTACGCAGGTGGGGGAACGAGGCGGCACTCTAGGCCATGCCCGGTGTGTCGTCAATTGCCGGGGCCGCGGCACGGCCCCGACCGGCTCAGCGCTTACCGGTATTGGGCAGAAACACCGCCAACAACCCGAACAATGGCAGGAACGAGCACAGACCGTACACGTACTCGATACCGCGCAAGTCCGCCAGGTACCCCAGCAGCGCCGCGCCAATCCCGCCAAAGCCGAACATCAGGCCGAAGAAGATCCCGGCAATCATGCCCACGCTCCCCGGCACCAGCTCCTGGGCATACACCACGATCGCCGAAAACGCCGACGCCAGGATGAAGCCGATCACCACGCTCAGGACTGTGGTCCAGAACAGGTCGGCGTACGGCAGCACCAGGGTGAACGGCGCCACACCTAGGATCGAGAACCAGATCACCGCCTTGCGCCCGATACGGTCACCGATCGGGCCACCGAAGAACGTGCCTGCGGCCACCGCACCGAGGAACAGGAACAGGTGCAATTGCGAGCTGGCCACTGACAGGCCGAACTTCTCGATCAGGTAGAAGGTGAAATAACTGGTGAAACTGGCCATGTAGAAGTACTTGGAGAACACCAGCAGGCCCAGCACGATCAACGCAGCTATCACTCGCTGACGCGAAATGCCATGGGTGGCTTGTACCGCCTTGCGCGCCTTGGCCTGGTTGAGGTGCTCCTTGTACCAGCGGCGCAGCATCAACGTCACGGCGAAGAAGAACAGCCCCGCCACGCCGAACCAGGCCACGTGGGTCTGGCCAAAGGGAATGACGATGGCGGCCGCCAGCAGGGGGCCAAAGGCGGAACCGGCGTTGCCGCCGACCTGGAAGGTCGACTGTGCCAGGCCAAACCGCCCGCCCGAAGCCAGGCGCGCAATGCGTGAGGTTTCCGGGTGGAAGGTCGATGAGCCGATGCCCACCAGCGCCGAGGCCAGCAAAATCATCGGGAAGCTGCCGACGAAGGCCAGCATGACGATGCCCACCAGCGTGCACAACGTGCCCAGCGGAAGCAGGTTCGGCGCAGGGCGGCGGTCGGTGAAGAAACCGACCCAGGGCTGCAGCAGCGATGCGGTGACCTGGAACGTCAGCGTGATCAGGCCGATCTGGGCGAAGCTCAGGTCATAGTTGGCCTTGAGCATCGGATAGATCGCCGGCAGCACCGACTGGATAAGGTCATTGATCAGATGCGCCAGGGCGCAGAAGGCGATGATACGCATCACCAACGGGTTGGCTTGGCTCGCCGACCCGGTGCTGGCGGTGGAGGTGCTGCTGGTGGCCATGGGTTTGGATTCCGTCCGCTGGGTTGGGCACCGATTATCAGGAAACAAATGGATACATAGCTACCTTTTTATCCCTCCGTCAGTACGTACTTGTAAATGGTTCTCAATATATTTAGCATCTTCGCACCCATTGCCCCGTAATCGTTAGGCGAAACCGCCCTCTCGCGAGTACATCCCCATGAGCCCGATGCCCGCCACGCAGATTCAGGCCGATCCTCAGCAGGAAGCCTTGGAATGGTTCTCCCGCCTTCGCCAGCCTGGCTGCGATGAGCGCGAACGCCAGGCCTTCGCCCGCTGGTGCCAGGCCCCTCTCAACGCGCATGCCTACGCCGAGCTCGAAGCCTGTTGGCAAAAACTCCAACCGCCGGCAGCGCGCCCTCGCCCGCGCCAGATCCGAGCACGGCGCAGCCACCTCGGCAAAGCGCTGGCCTTGTTGTTTCTGCTGGTACTGGCTGCGCTGGCCTACCTGTTCTGGCCGTTGATGCAACGCCTGGGCAGCGAATTGCACACCGATGCAGGCGAACGGCGCAGCGTGCGCCTGGCCGACGGCTCGACCCTGCACCTGGATGGCGCGAGTGCGATGAACGTCGACCTGCGCGGGCGCACCCGGCTGCTGCATCTGGTGCAGGGGCAGGTCTACCTGGAGGTGATGCTCGACGGCCGCGCCATGGAGGTGCAGGTGGACGAGGCCCGCATTCAGGTGTTCGGCACCCGCCTCATGCTGGCGCGCCATGGCGACCATGACGAGTTGGTGGTGCTTAATGGCAAAGCCATGATCCTGCAGGGTAGCGACCAACGCATGGTGTCGGCAGGCGAACGGGTCACCTTCACGCAGGCGCGGATCAATCCGGTAAAAGAAATCGATGCCAAGACGGCCGCTACCTGGCGCACAGGGCACCTGGTCGCTACCGACATGCCTCTGGGGCAAGTCATCGAGCGCCTGGCGGGCTTCCAGGGCCGGCGGGTGTGGTGGATGGATGAAAAGGCCGCCTATCGACGCGTGACGGGCGACTTCAACCTCGACCGCGCGGGTGAAACCCTCGACTCACTTGCTGCCGAACAGCAATTGCAGCTATTTGGCGTACTCGGGCAGTGGCTGATCGTGCGCTAGAACCGGGGTCGGTCGCTAAGTTTTTGAAAGCGTGTAAATTTTTTTTGAAATGAGTGTTGACACAGGGGCATCACAAGAGAATAATGCGCGCCATCGGCTACATAGCTCAGTTGGTTAGAGCATAGCATTCATAATGCTGGGGTCCGGGGTTCAAGTCCCTGTGTAGCCACCAAACTTGAAAAGGGCTTACCGCAAGGTAGGCCCTTTTCTTTTGCCCGCAGAAAAAGTTCTACCCCTTCCTCTCAGCGTATGCCGCTCACCGCCAGCGCCAGACCGAGCCCAATCAGCACCACACCCAACACGCGATCCACGGTGCGTTGCCGCTCGATCATCGCCCGGCGCAACGCTGCACTGGAAAAGAATACCGCCACCAGGCTGAACCACGCCCAATGCGCCAACGACATGAACGCGCCATAGGCGAAGTTCAGCGTCAGGGAGCTGCCGGGCTGGACTACCTGAGTGTAAGCGCTGACCACGAAAAGCATGGTCTTGGGGTTGAGGGCATTGGTTAGAAAGCCCGTGCGCAGTGCAGCCAGCAGCCCCGCACCTGATACGCCCTCGTCCAGGGTGATGCGCGTTGTGTTGGTCAACGACTGGTAGCCCAGATAGACCAGGTACCCCGCACCGAGCATTTTCATGGCCAGGAACAGCGTCGGGTTCTGGCTAATGATCACGGCAATGCCCAGCACCGCGTACAGCACATGGACCTGCACGCCCATTGCGATACCCACTGCTGCCGCCAGTCCCGCCTTGCGGCCCTGTGCATAACTGCTGCGGGTGACCATGGCGAAATCGGCGCCGGGGCTGATGACGGCCAGGAGGGTGAACAGGGCAACGGCAAGCAGTTCAATCACGCAGAGATCCTCGATAGGCGATGCAAACGCACAGATGCACGTATTATCGAGGCCGCTCATCATGGGAAAAATCGATTTATAGTGAATGAAATCCGCTAGTTTTTCTCACAGAGATTTGCTACCCGCCGGCATCGAGACACATCGAACCCATGAAACTGCCACCACTCACCGCCTTCCACTACTTCAACATCGCCGCCGAAACCGAAAGCTTCGTGCGCGCCGCCGAACGGCTGCATGTCACCCACGGTGCAGTCAGCCGTCAGGTACGCCAGCTCGAAGAACACTTGGGCATCGAGCTGTTCGAGCGACGCAACCGGGCGATCTTCCTCACCCCGGCCGGTCGCGCCCTGCATGGCACCACCCAGGCCATCTTCGAACAACTCGAAGGCGCCGTGCAGCGCTTGCAACAGCAGGACCGGGACAACGTGCTGGTGCTCTCCTGCGAACCGACCATCGCCATGCGCTGGCTGATACCGCGCCTGCCGCGCTTTCATGCCGCCCACCCAGACCTGCAACTGCACCTGGTGGCCGCCGGCGGCCCCGTGGACTTCGCCCGCAGCGGCGTGGACCTGGCCCTGCGCCGCGACGACTTCCACTGGCCGCCCGCACTGCACAGCCTGAAGATCTGCGACGAATGGATTGGCCCGGTCAACCGTGATGGCGCCACCACGCTCGATGGCCAGCGCCTGCTGCACAGCAGTACCCGGCCCAGTGCCTGGCGTTCATGGTTGCACCTGAGCAACCGGCAGGCGCGCCACAGCCAACGCAGCGACTATGAACACTTCTACCTGTCGCTGCAGGCAGCCAGCGCGGGCCTCGGCCTGGCCATCGCCTCGGCGCTCATGGTGCGCGACGAAATCGACAGCGGGCAGCTGCAGGCGCCGTTCGGCTTCCTGCGCGACGGCTCTGCCTATCACTTGCTGAGCCCGCAGCCGCTGGATGAAGGTGGCAAGCGCCAGCGCTTTGCCGAATGGGTGATCGGTGAAAGCCAGGCCTGCCTTGCTCACTTAAGCTTGCTGCAGAACGACGAAGCAGCACTGCCATCCCCGCCCCAAGTGCGATAGCCCGCGGTGTCGACATGGATGCGGCCGGAAGGGTAACGCCCCAACCCCATGCTCCAGGCCAGGCCGTGCTGCTGCCAGAAGTGGCACAACGGATTGGGGTCGGCCCAAGCGGGTAACAAAATATCCACGGCGAAGGCACGGGTATGGGCGCTGCCCACCGCCCCGCCCGCACATCGGTTCAGGCTCGGGTCACGGTAGGCCGAAACCACTTCGAACTGGCGCAGGATGCCTTGATCATCCAGCGTCCTGATCAGTGCCAGCGTGGAACGCACGGCAGGCCAGTTGGCAGAGGGGGGAACGGCGAACGGAGACGCCTTGCACAGCCGCCAGTCCGAAGCCGAGCGCAGCAACTGATGAATCGGCACTACGCCATAGAGGCGGGCATCGACGAGCATTTCGCGAAACGGCCGAGTCTGATGATCCCCAGCCCATTGGGCGAACATCCACAGATCGCGCTCATCGGCGTGCGTCACCCCAGCCATCAATGCGCCCGCCATTAACCAGCCCTTTGCACTTGCCATTCCCGCTCCCCCACTCCAGTACGCACGCCCACCCCGGCGGTTCTGCTGACAAGGAGTTAAGCATGCGGGTGAAGCGCAGTGCCTGGAGGCGCGGGTTTATCCGCGAAAGGCGCCGGCACAGACAACGCGATATCAGTCTTCGAGCAAGGTGCAGGCCATTACCAAGGCATCTTCCCGCCCGCCAGCCACCGGGTAGTAATCCCGCCGGCGACCGATCTCGTTGAACCCATACCGCTCGTACAAACGATAGGCCGACTGGTTGCTTGCCCGCACTTCCAGGAAGCACTCCCGCCCATTGAGCTGATACGCCCGCGCCATCAGGTGCTCAAGCAGCCGCAAGCCCAGACCGCGCCCCTGGTTCTCGGGCTTGACGGTAATGTTGAGCAGGTGCGCCTCGTCGATGATCACATTGATCACGCCATGGCCCACCTGCTGCTGGCCATCGAACATCAACCACACTTCGTAGGATTTGAGCGCATCCTGGAAAATCCCGCGGGTCCAGGGATGGCTGAACGCGGCATATTCGATCTTAAGCACGGCATCCAGATCCGCCTCGGTCATCGGGCGGAAACTGATCGAGTCACTCATTCAACGCTCTTCCAGCGCGCCATCAGCTGGCGCATCGCTTGCCAGACGTCCGCCTTGCGCTGCGGCTCGTCCATCAACAGTTCAAGGCCCGGCAAGGCCCAGGCATCGCCCAGGCCGTCGAGCTTCAGTACGCGGTAATAGGCTGTGTCGTCGGCATTGGCGGCAAAGCGCAGCGCCGGCAGGCCGACCAGCCACAGGCAGGTGCAGGCGGCTTCTTCAAGGCGCGCCTGGATGAAGCCCTGGACAAAATCACGTGCAGCGTCCGGGCCCTGGTCCATGTTGCCGCGCACCAGCAGCGGCCAGCGCACCGGCTCGCCGATGATCTGCGGGGCGTCGGGCAGGCCGGCGGCGCGCAGCATGTCCTTAAGTAGCAGGTAGGACGGATCGCGGCTCTGGAACGGTTGGCCGGTGGCCAGCTCGACCAGCAGCAGGCAACTGCCAGCGCGCAGCAGTTGCAGCGCAAACCGAGGGGGCGTGACCGGGGCCGGGCGCGGCGCCGGCGCCTCCGCTTGCGCCTCGACCGGCTTGGCAACGGGCTTGGGTAGGCTGCCTGGGCGCGGGATTTCGATCTTCGGGCGTTCGACGGAGCGGGCCTGGGGGGCGGCCGGCGCCTCATTGGCAGCCGGGGCACTGGGCCGGGTCTCGAACTCGGCTTCCTCAACCGGAGCCTGCGGCATCAGCAGCTCGGGGCGCGACGGTGCGGCAAACGGCAGTTCGGCGCGCGGCAGCCAATGCACCACTTGCATGGCGGAAAGGTAGGCGCGTCGGCGGGGCTCGGTCAGCAAGGCACGGGTATCCGGGAGGTTGAATCAATCGGGCATTCTAACGCTGTTGGCCAACGAGCGCCGCAACTGGTCGGCAGAAAATTGCTGGCTGTACCGGCCTCATCGCCGGCAAGTCTGCGATGGGGCCAGGGAAAACCCCTATCAAGAACCAGGGCGAACGCTCATTACAGACCAAGGGGTGAAATCCTCCCCCCGGGATGCAGTACAATCGCCCCCTTTTACTTGGCAACGAGTAGACGCCAATGATCGAACCCAAGCGCGTCCTGCGCGCCCTAGCCGAACACTGGGCCCTGATCGAGCCGCTGTGCGAGCGTTTCGACCAAGGCACCCTGAGCCTGGTCGAGCTGCGCCAGCAACTGGGCCGCCAGCAGGTGGAAAGCACGCCGCAGGACATCACCCAGCTGCTCGACGTGTGGATCCGCCTGGATATCCTGGTACCGGTGGCCAAGAGCCCGAACCGCTTCGAGCTCAATGCCCAGATCCACGACTTCCTCGCCTACCTGCGCCGCGAGCACCGCCTGGGCCTGTGCCTGGAGATCGAGGCCTACCTGCGCCACCTCGAGCGCCTTGCCGGGCATATCCAGGATGCCTTCGACAACCGCGACAGCGACGACCTGGCACGCCAGCTGCGCCTGCTCGACATGCGCGTGCGCGACGTGCTGAAGAAGCTCGACAACGACGAACAGGCCCTGGTGGCCGTGGCTGAACGGGCCAAGACCAGCAACCGCCAGATCCCGCTGCGCCAGCGCTATGCCGAAGTCCTGGCGACCTGGGACGAATACGTCGAGCCGATGATCCAGCTGGTCAATGCCGACGGCGCCTTTGAACAGGGCGTGCGCAAGGTCGAAACCGTGCTGCTGAAACTGCTAGGCGAGCAGGCGCGCCTGGGCCACCTGGTCGACGACGACATGCTGCTGCGCACCCACGCCCGCATTCTCGAAATGCAGACCAGTGCCCAGTTGACCCTGCGCCACGCCCGCGAACTGCTGCTGCCACTGCGTGAAGAAGCCCGCCGCCACAATGCCGTGACCCGTGGCGCCGCCCTGGCCCTGTCGGTGATCCGGCGCAAAGGCATCGACGCCGTGCCGCAGGCGGCCATGCCGTTGTTCACCCGCCCGCAAAGCACCTTTCTTGGCAGCGCCAGCCAGGTCGAGGCCTACGTCTATGCCCTGGCCCGCTTCGAGCCGAAACCGGCCAGGTTCCCCAAGGCGCACAAGACCGACAAAGGCCCGCTGCCGCGCGCGCCGCGCACCGTCAAGGAAATGCTCGAACGCTGCGAAGACGCCCTGCCCTTGCCCGACCTGATGGTCTGGCTACTGGACCAGGAGCCCGAAGGCGCTACCGACGAACTGCTGTACTGGTTCTCGCGCCTCTCGCGGGAGAAGCGCTTCAAGCGCGAGCGCCTCGAACGCCGCGAGTACATCACCCACGAACACCTGGTCAGCCTGCGTTCGTTCGCCCTGACATCCAGCCGCGAAGCGCAACCTGAAACCAACGCGAGCCCAGCCAATGCATCTTGATCTTTCCGAACTGTCCCAGCTCGCGCCGATCTTCCGTGAGCTGTTCAAGGGTTTCCACGTCAGCCGCCGCGACCCGGAGCTGTACGCCCAGCTGTCGAACTTCCAGGACCAATACCGCACCCTGTTCAAGGCCCTGGGCTTCGAGCTGGTTTGCGACACCCGGGGCTTCTACTACTTCGTCCCCGATCAGGCTGCCGCGCAGGTCAACAAGACCGCCCAGCGCCTGTCGCTGTTCACCTTCATCCTGGTCGAGCACCTCGCCGACCAGGGCCGCGACCCCATGGCCGTGCTCGACGGCGGCAGCATCGGCCGTGACGAACTGCCCTCGCTGCTGGACAAGTACCGCGACCTGTTCCTGCAGGCCGAGGTACAGACCGTCGACGAGCTGGAAGAAAAGATCATGCGCCGCATGACCCAGCTTGGCTTCGCCCATGAAGAAGGCGGCATCTACCGCTTCCTGCCGCCGATGCACCGTTTCCTCGATGTGTGCCTGTCGGTGCAGCAGGACCGCGACCTGGCCGCCAGCCTGCACAGCGACTTGCCCCTGCCGACCCCGGTGTTGGTCGAGGAAGAAAGCCCCGAAGAGCTGGCACGCACCGAGGACCCGCTCGACCTCACCCCGTTCGAGGGCGAGGAAAGCGAAGAGCAGGCCCTGGCCCGGGCCATCCGCGAAGAGCAACAGGAGATTGACGCATGAGCCAGGAACGCTACGGCATCCGCCGCTTCGCATTGCTCAACACCGCCGGCTACAGCCTTGGCCTGTTCCCGCTGGAGCACCCACTGTCGGTCTACGGCGCCAACAACCTGGGCAAATCCGCCTCGATCAACGCCCTGCAGTTCCCGATCCTGGCGCGCATGTCCGACATGAGCTTCGGCAAGTACAGCCTGGAGCAGTCGCGGCGCTTCTACTTCGCCAGTGACACCTCGTACATCCTCTGCGAACTGAACCTGCCCCATGGCCCGCATGTGATCGGCGTGGTCGGCCGCGGCCCGGGCGGCGGTTTCGGCCACCAGTTCTTCGCTTACAAAGGCGAGCTGGACCTGGCCCACTACCAGAAGAACGACACCTGCCTGCGCCAGAAGGAACTGTTCACCAACCTCGAGCGCCTGGGCCTGAAAGCCTATGAACTGAAGCCGGACGAACTGCGCAGGCTGCTGGTGGGCGGTCACACGTCGGTACCACTGGACCTGACCCTGATCCCGCTGCGCTCGACCAGCGAGCAAAGCCTCAAGACCTTCCGCGCGCTGTTCATCAACCTGCTGCACATGCGCGAAATCACCGCCGCCAAGCTCAAGCAGCTGTTCCTCGACGCCTTCGAGCACAGCCTGCGCTCGGGCAGCGTCGACTACATCGCCGCCTGCGAAGAAGCCTTCCGCGATGTGCGCCGCATGGAGCAGGACTACAACGCCCTGGTTGCCGCCGGCCCGCTGGTCGAGGCCCTGGCCGGTGGCGTGGCCCAGCGCGACATCCTGCGCGGCAAACTGCACCGCCTTTCGCCCCTGCTCGACAACCTGCTGGGTACCTGGCAGGAATACGCCATGGCGCGCAAGGAAGAGCTGGTGATCCAGGCCGAGCACTACCGTGGCGAGCAAGACCGCCTGCAGAACGACCAGCGTGGCGGCACCCAGGAGCTCATGCGCCTGGAGCGCGAGATCACCGGCATCCAGCGCTGGCTCGGCGAGCTGTCGGTGCTCAAGCACCGCTTTGCCCTGGTCGATGACGTCAAGGTGCTGGAGCAGCAACTGCTGGCCGCCAAGGACGCCCACGACGAACTGGCCGGCGCCCTGGCCCAGTCGCGCCAGTTCAGCGCTGAAGACCTGGACGAGCGCGTACGTGACTTGGAAAAACGCCTGAAGCAGGTCAAGCAGCAGCTCGACCATGCCGACAACAACAGCTACGCCCGCCTGCGTGAAGAGTTCTCGCAACAGGATGTCGACCGCCTGATGCGCCTGTTCAATGGCGCGCTGTTCAGCCTGCCGCTGGGCGAGCGCGGCATCGAGCTGGACGACAGCGACCTGTGGGTGAAGTCGCTGGAAGCCGTGCTCGATGGTTTCAAGGGCGAGCGCTTCGAGGCGCCGGGCATCTCCATCGACATTTCGCACATCGATCCGCCAGCGCTGCAGGCCCTGGCCGACCGCGCCGCCCTGCGCGACCAGAAGGACCGCCTGGAGCGCGAGCTCAAACAGCTCAGGACCCAGCAGTCGGTGGCCGCCGACCGCACAGCCTCCAAGGCCCAGACCGAAGCGCTGTACCAACAGGTACTGGATGCGCAAAAGGCCCTGGAAGACTATCGTCGCAGCGAAACCCTGACGGCTGAAGAGCCGGAAAAAATGGAACAGCTAGCGCAACTGGAAGCCGCCCAGGATGAACTCAAGCGCTCCAGCGATGCGTTCACCGAGCGCGTCCAGCAGCTGTCGGCCAAGCTGCAACTGGTCGGCCGGCAGATCGCCGACCTGGAAGCCAAGCAGCGCACCCTGGAAGACGCCCTGCGCCGCCGCCAGCTGCTGCCTGCCGACCTGCCCTTCGGCACACCGTTCATGGAAGCGGTCGACGACTCCATGGACAACCTGTTGCCGCTTCTCAACGATTACCAGGACAGCTGGCAGGGCCTGCAACGCGTCGACAACCAGATCGAAGCGCTGTACGCCCAGGTACGCCTCAAGGGCGTGGCCAAGTTCGACAGCGAAGACGACATGGAGCGCCGCCTGCAACTGCTGGTCAACGCCTATGCACACCGCACCGACGAAGCGCTGACCCTGGCCAAGGCTCGCCGCGCCGCGGTCACCGACATCGCCCGGACCCTGCGCAACATCCGCAGCGACTACGACAGCCTCGAGCATCAGTTGGCCCTGTTCAACCGCGAGATCAACAAGCGCCAAGTCTCCAACCTGGAGAGCTTCCGCGTGGTGCTGGCGCCGAACAAGGAAGCGCTCAAGCACATCGACCAGATCATCCACAGCGCCGGCCAGTACGAAGAAGGCGAGACCCTGTCGGTATTCGACCTGACACAAAGCGCCGAGCAGGATCACAAGAACGAAGAGGCCAAGGAGTACCTGGCACGGCTGGTGGCGGCCAACCACAACCAGCTGGGCTTGAAGGACCTGTTCGAACTGGCCTTCGAGATCACCAAGATCAACAGCCAGCCGGTGATCCACGCCGACATCGACGGCGCCGCGTCCAACGGCACGACCATGACCATCAAGGCGCTGACCAACATGTACCTGTTGCTGCACCTGATGGACCGCGACCTGGCCGGGCGCATTCGCCTGCCGTACTACCTCGACGAGGCGGCGGACATCGACGAACGCAACCAGGCTGCGCTGCTGGAGACCAGCCTGCAACTGGGCTTCGTGCCGATTCTGGCGAGCGTGAAGCCACAGGTATCGGCACATGTGGCGATCGACCTGGAAGGCGGTAGCGGACCGAATGGCATCTACATCGACGAGGCGGACTGGAAGTACATCAGCCGCCGGGATGTAGAAAAGGCAGTTGTGAAGGATCAGGCCGAGGCGTTGGCCTGATAGTGGGGTATTGGGGCCGCTTTGCGGCCCTTTCGCCGACAAGCCGGCGCCCACAGGGATCTCCACAGCCCTCAAGAGCAGTGGTAACCCTGTGGGAGCTGGCTTGCCAGCGATTGGAGGCCAAAGGCCTCCCGATTACATCAATGTGCCCAAGGTAGGATTGGGATCGCCGTCACCGCATTCTGCGGGCTGCCTTCGATCATGCGGTCGCTGTACACCAGATACACCAGCGTATTGCGCTTCTTGTCGAGAAAACGCACCACCTGCATGGTCTTGAACACCAGCGAGGTGCGCTCCTTGAACACTTCATCGCCGTCCTTCAATTCACCCTTGAAGCTGATCGGCCCAACCTGGCGGCAGGCAATCGACGCCTCCGCACGGTCCTCGGCCAGCCCCAGGCCGCCTTTCACACCGCCCGTCTTGGCACGCGACAGGTAGCAGGTCACGCCCTCGACCTTGGGGTCGTCAAAAGCCTCGACCACGATGCGGTCGTTCGGCCCGACGAACTTGAATACGGTCGACACCCGGCCGATTTCTTCCGCCCCAGCCAGCATCGGCAGCGCCAGCGCCGCCACGGCAATCATCCTTTTCAGCACGTTCGCTCCTTCCTCAGACCAATACCAGGTTGTCGCGGTGCACCAGCTCCGGCTCGGCGCTGTAGCCAAGAACGGCCTCGATGGCATCGGACGACTGGCCGATGATTTTCTGTGCTTCCAATGCGCTGTAGTTGGCCAGGCCCCGGGCCACTTCAAGGCCGTCCGGGCCCACACACACCACCATCTCACCACGACGGAAGCTGCCTTGTACGGTCTTAACGCCCACCGGCAGCAGGCTCTTGTTGGCCTGGCGGAGGGCCTGCACGGCACCGGCGTCAAGGACCAGGGTGCCACGGGTTTGCAGGTGGCCAGCCAGCCATTGCTTGCGCGCGGCCAGCATGCCGCGCTCGGGCGACAACAGGGTCCCCAGACGCTCACCCGCCTTCAGGCGGTCGAGCACACGCTCGATCCGGCCACCAATGATGATGGTGTGAGCACCAGAACGGGCCGCCAGCCGCGCAGCGCGCAACTTGGTCTGCATGCCACCACGGCCCAGGGCACCACCGGTGCCGCCGGCGACCGCGTCGAGCGACGGGTCATCGGCACGTGCTTCGTAGATCAGCTGAGCTTGCGGGTTATTACGCGGGTCGGCGTCGAACATGCCGTCGCGGTCGGTGAGAATCACCAGCAGGTCGGCTTCGACCAGGTTGGCAACCAGCGCGGCCAGGGTGTCGTTGTCGCCGAAGCGAATTTCGTCGGTGACCACGGTATCGTTTTCATTGATCACCGGCACCACGCCCAAGTCGACCAGCGTACGCAGGGTGCTGCGGGCGTTGAGGTAACGCTTGCGATCAGACAGGTCGTCGTGGGTCAGAAGGATCTGCGCGGTGTGCTTGCCGTGCTCGCCGAAGCTCGACTCCCACGCCTGCACCAGGCGCATCTGGCCGATCGAAGCGGCGGCCTGCAGCTCGTTCATCGCGCTCGGTCGGGAGGTCCAGCCCAGCTGGCTCATGCCGGCAGCCACGGCCCCGGAGGAGACCAGTACCAACTCCACGCCCGCCTCACGCAGCGCCACCATCTGCTCGACCCATACGGCCATGGCACCACGGTCGAGGCCCTTGCCATCCGCCGTGAGCAGCGCACTGCCGATCTTCACGACCCAGCGCTTGGCGCCAGTCACCTTGCTTCGCATCTTCTCTTCCAACCTATGTCGAATCTGTAGATACCGTAGATACAAAAACGCCGCTCCAAAAGAGCGGCGTTTAGTGTACTGCAACCGGTCAGTCGCGCACGTAAATGATTTCTGGGCCGTCTTCGTCGTCCTCGAAATCGTCATCCCAACCGTCATCGTCGCCGATGTCGTGCACACTCTTGACGCCTGTACGGCGCAGGGTGCGCGCATCGTCCAGGGCCTGCAGCTGGGCACGGGCTTCGTCTTCGATGCGCTGGTCCAGCTCGGCCAGCTCTGCGGCGTAGGCCGGGTCGTTGGCCAGGCGGTCGGCACGGTCTTCGATGTAGCGCATCAGGTCGCGGCTGAGCTGCTCGGTACCCTGCTTGGAGATGGCCGAGATCACATAGACCGGGCCTTCCCACTGCAGGCGCTCGACCACTTCCTTGACCCGCTCGTCGCGCTCGTCGTCCATCAGCATGTCCGACTTGTTCAGCACCAGCCAACGCTCACGGTCGGTCAGCGACGGGCTGAAGCGGGTCAGCTCATTGATGATCACTTCAGCGGCGTCTGCCGGGCTGCTGCCATCCAGCGGCGCCAGGTCGACCAAGTGCAGCAGCACGCGGGTACGGGCCAGGTGCTTGAGGAAGCGGATGCCCAGGCCAGCACCGTCGGAAGCGCCTTCGATCAAACCCGGAATGTCGGCGATGACGAAGCTCTTCCAGCGATCGACGCTGACCACACCCAGGTTAGGTACCAGGGTGGTGAACGGGTAATCGGCGACTTTCGGCTTGGCAGCCGATACCGAACGGATGAACGTGCTCTTGCCCGCATTCGGCAGGCCCAGCAGGCCCACATCAGCCAGGACCTTCAGCTCCATCTTCAGGTCACGCTGATCACCCGGCTTGCCTGGAGTGGTCTGGCGTGGCGCACGGTTGGTGCTGGACTTGAAACGGGTGTTGCCCAGGCCGTGCCAGCCGCCTTGGGCAACCATCAGTTTCTGGCCTGGGGTGACCAGGTCACCGATCACTTCCTGGGTCGAGGCATCGATCACGGTGGTGCCGACCGGCACGCGCAGGAACAGGTCATCGCCCTTCTTGCCGGTGCAATCGGTGCTGCCACCGTTGGCGCCGCGCTGGGCTTCGTGGTGACGGGTGTAGCGATAGTCGACCAGGGTGTTGAGGTTTTCATCGGCCACCATGTAGACCGAACCACCATCACCACCGTCGCCACCGTTGGGGCCACCGTTCTCGATGAATTTTTCGCGACGGAAGCTCATGCAACCGTTACCGCCGTCACCGGCCTTGACCCGAATGGATACTTCGTCAACAAACTTCATTCAAAAACCGCCTCTCGCCTTCCGACGAGCTGAATACTTAAAAAACCTGAGGCTCTTGCAAAAATGAGCGCGGCGGCCCCGTACGACCGTAGAAACCCACGCCGGCAGCCCATACAAACAGCTTTGCAAGAGGCTCACCACAAACGAAAAAGCCCCGTCGCATGACGGGGCTTCTGGAGCGACGTCGCGATTAAGCGGCGACGATGCTCACGTAACGGCGGTTGAACTCGCCTTTCTTCTCGAACTTGATCACGCCTTCGATCTTGGCGAACAGGGTGTGATCCTTGCCCATGCCAACGCCGTAACCGGCGTGGAACTGGGTGCCGCGCTGGCGGACGATGATGTTGCCGGCCTTGATGACCTGGCCGCCATACATCTTCACGCCAAGGCGTTTCGATTCTGAGTCGCGACCGTTACGAGTACTACCACCAGCCTTCTTGTGAGCCATGGTTCAATTCTCCAAATAAATTCAGGGGATCTGAGCGATTAAGCCTGGATACCGGTGATTTTGATCTCGGTGAACCACTGGCGGTGGCCCATACGCTTCATGTGGTGCTTACGGCGACGGAACTTGATGATGCGTACTTTATCGTGACGGCCTTGCGAAACGACTTCGGCAACAACTTTGGCGCCGGCGACGACTGGAGCGCCGATGGTGACTTCTTCACCGTTGGCGACCAGCAGAACGCGATCGAAAGTCACGGATTCGCCAGTAGCGACTTCCAGTTTTTCGATTTTGAGGAATTCACCTTCAGCGACTTTGTACTGCTTGCCGCCGGTAACGATTACTGCGTAAGACATGGGTATTTCTCCGATAATCCTGCTCACCCAGCGCTTTATATGATGAGTATTGGCTGGCATGGCTGCACTGGGCTGGAACGGCCCGGTGCAATTGCGTAAGGCAGGTGCTGCCCAGGAAGTTAGGGTGCGCGATTGTACGCAACCCGGGTTTTGCTTGCAAGTACCGGCCCCGGCCCCCAGGCAGGGCGCCTTGACACACCGGGACCCGCGACCTAGCATGCCGCGCAACCTCAATGGAGCAGCCGATGCAACCCCAAACCTTCTACCGCGCGGTAGCTGACGATTTCAGCGCCGTCGACGAGATCATCAAGAAGCAGCTGACCTCGCGCGTGCCGCTGGTATCGAAGATCGGCGACTATATCACGTCTGCCGGCGGCAAGCGCCTGCGCCCCCTGCTGGTGCTGCTGTGCGGCAAGGCACTGGGCCGCGAAGGCGATGACCTGCGCCTGCTGGCGGCGACCATCGAGTTCCTGCACACCGCCACCCTGCTGCATGACGACGTGGTCGACATGTCCGGCATGCGCCGTGGCCGCTCCACCGCCAATGCCCTGTGGGGCAACGCGCCGAGCGTACTGGTGGGCGACTTCCTTTATTCGCGCTCGTTCGAAATGATGGTCGAGCTGGGCTCGATGCCGGTCATGCAGATCCTCTCCAAGGCCACCCGAGTGATCGCCGAAGGCGAAGTGCTGCAACTGTCGCGCGTGCGCGATGCCAGCACCACCGAAGAGGTGTACATGGAGGTCATCCGCGGCAAGACCGCGATGCTGTTCGAAGCCTCGACCCACAGCGCCGCCGCGCTGGCCGACGCCACCGCTGAACAGCGCGAAGCCCTGCGCACCTTCGGTGACCACCTGGGCGTGGCCTTCCAGCTGGTCGACGACCTGCTCGACTACAAGGGCGACTCGCAGACCCTGGGCAAGAACGTGGGCGACGACCTGGCAGAAGGCAAACCGACCCTGCCGCTGATCTACACCATGCGCGAAGGCACGCCTGAACAGGCTGCACTGGTGCGCCAGGCGATCCAGAAGGGCGGCCTGGAAGACCTGGAGCAGATTCGCGTGGCAGTCGAGGCCTCGGGTGCGCTGGACTACACCGCGCAACTGGCGCGTGATTACGTCGCCAAGGCCATCCAATGCCTGGAAGTGCTGCCGGCCAGTGAATACCGGGATGCGCTGGTTGAGCTGAGTGAGTTTGCGGTCGCGCGTACACACTAAGCCACCATCGCCCTCTTCGCGGGACAAGCCCGCTCCCACAAGTTATTCACCAAGCTCAAGGCAGAGGTGTAACTGTGGGAGCGGGCTTGTCCCGCGAATGCTTTTGTACAGACAAAACATTTCCCGGCTAAAACCTTATACAATATGGGCCTTTAACTGCCTGTCTGTTTAAGGAACCCAAGTGAGCACTCTGCCAGCCTGTCCCAAATGCAATTCCGAATACACCTATGAGGATGGCACTCAACTGATCTGCCCCGAATGCGCCCACGAGTGGTCGGCCAACGGCGAAGCCGAAGCGGCCAGCGATGACGTGGTGAAGAAGGATTCGGTCGGCAACGTCCTGCAGGACGGCGACACCGTCACCGTGATCAAGGACCTGAAGGTCAAGGGCTCGTCCCTGGTGGTCAAGGTTGGCACCAAGGTCAAGAACATCCGCCTGTGCGATGGCGACCACGACATCGACTGCAAGATCGACGGCATCGGCGCGATGAAGCTGAAGTCGGAATTCGTTCGTAAGGTCTGATTACACAAA
The DNA here is from genome assembly GCF_021602025.1 of Pseudomonas ceruminis. Lineage (GTDB taxonomy): Bacteria > Pseudomonadota > Gammaproteobacteria > Pseudomonadales > Pseudomonadaceae > Aquipseudomonas > Aquipseudomonas ceruminis. Next base: position 87,241 of record NZ_BQHW01000007.1, on the reverse strand, counting down.
AATCGCCAATTGGCGCTTGCTATTCTGATAATAAGAATTATTCTCATTGGAACCGCTTTCCAAGGAGAATAGCCATGACTTACCTGATCGACGCCTGGCTGGAACGCCCCCACCCTTACCTGCGCATCCTTCATCGCGAAACCGGTGAAGTATGCGCCGTGCTCGAAGAAGAAGCCCTCGACGAACTGCGTGACCAGGGCGACCTGGACATGAGCGGGCTGAATTCGAGTGAGCCTGTGGTGCTCAAGGAGCTGGTGCGTAACCTGTTTCTGTTCTGCTATGCACGGGCGTTGCGCCCTGGGGGAACGGATTGGAATTGAGGCCGGCAGCGCCGGCCTCACAGGCATTACAGAACGTCGAGCAGCTCGACGTCGAACACCAGCACGCTGTGCGGCGGGATGCTGCCAACGCCTTGGGCGCCGTAGGCCAGCTCGCTCGGCACGTACAGGCGCCATTTGCTGCCCGCGTTCATCAGTTGCAGGGCTTCGGTCCAGCCAGCGATCACGCCACCGACCGGGAATTCAGCCGGCTGACCACGATCGTAGGAGCTGTCGAACACAGTGCCGTCGATCAGGGTGCCGTGGTAGTGGGTACGCACGTTGCTTTCGCGGGTCGGCTTGGCGCCTTCGCCGGCGGTCAGCACTTCGAACTGCAGGCCCGAAGCCAGGGTGGTGATGCCTTCGCGCTTGGCGTTCTCGACCAGGAATTCCTTGCCAGCGGCCGCAGCGGCTTCGGCCTTGGCGGCAGCTTCGGCTTGCATCACTTCACGGATGACCTTGAAGCTGGCCGACAGGTCGGCTTCGCTGACGCGGCTGTCGGCGCCATTGAAGGCGTCGGTCAGGCCAGCCAGGATGGCTTCGAGGCTAACACCTGGTGGCGGGTTGTCACGCAGTTGGCCACCCAGCTGACGGCCGATGCCGTAGCTGACGCGGGTTTCGTCGGTGGACAGGTTGAGTTCGGACATTGTCGTGCTCCACTGCAGGGCGCAGTGCAGCCGCGCCCTTGATGAAAAGGGCGAGCAGCCTAGCACACTGGGACGCTGCGAGCAGCTACCAGGCCGAACGTGGCGAGATGGGTACCTTGAGGTCTTCTTCAGGGTGCTGGCCCATGCCGCACATCTCGTCCTGAACCGACCAATGCAACAGGTTCATCGACACCATCGGCACAGCCTTCAACAGTTCGCGCGCTTCTTCCACGGAGCGCACGCGCAGGCGTTTGCCATGGTTGTCAGCTAGTGGCTGGGCGCGCCCATCGACCCGGGCTTCGAGCAGGTAATCGCCCCCTTCGATGGCAATCAGGTTGAGCTCATTGACATGGCCGGCCCTGGCCTCGGTATTGAGCTGATGCAGGTTCATGGGAGCACCTCGCTGCTGGAACCACGCATGAGTGCTCATTTTTCGTACAGCCCCGCAGAAAGCACAAGCCAAAAACGCCACCGCCCGTCCGTTTTGCAACGAACGGGCGGTGCAGGCATGCCATTACTCAGTGCTTGGTGAGCTTGTCCAGGTACCCCATGCAGAACGCCGACACCACGAAGGTCATGTGAATGATCACGTACCACATCAGGTAATCGGTGGAGATGTTCTGTGCATCCATGAACACCCGCAGCAGGTGGATGGAGGAGATTGCCACGATCGAGGCGGCCACCTTCATCTTCAACGACGAGGAGTCCATCTTGCCCAGCCAGTTGAGCTTCTCCTTGCTTTCGTCGATGTCCAACTGCGAGACGAAGTTCTCGTAGCCAGAGATCATCACCATCACCAACAGGCCGCCGACCAGCGACATGTCGATCAGCGACAGGATCACCAGGATCAGGTCGGCTTCGCTCAGGGCAAAGACGTTGGGCAGGACATGGACGACTTCCTGGAAGAATTTCAGCGCCAGGGCCAGCAGGCCGAGGGACAGGCCAAAGTAGATAGGGGCGAGCAGCCAGCGCGAGGCATACATCGCATTTTCGAGAATACGTTCCATGGAGGGTTTGGGACTCGTCAGGTGACTAAAAAAACGACGGCGAGTATAGCCAGCCACCTGTTGCAGCAAAAGCCTGGGTTGCAGGGGCCTGCTGCGTAGCCCAATGGCCGCCATGCCGGCTGCCCACCGGTACTGCGTCGTGGCGAGGGGCAATCTCAGGTTTCGGGATGGAACTGGTAATCCCCAAGGTTGCGGCAGCGCTCCCCATTGATACGACGCAGTTGCGCCTGCAAATGCAGGCACCAGATCTGCGGCCCATCCGACACCTGGTACCCGTGCAGGGTCAGGCTGTCGACGATGGCATTGAGCACCGACTCGGCGACCATGGGCCCATGGAATGGCCCCTGGGCCTTGATGGCAGAGGGTTGTTCACCGGCCATGCCGGCGGCGAACAGCAACGTCCACATGCCGTTGTCCCCGGCCAGCGGACGAATGCTGCATTCAATGCGAGTCACCAGGCCCAGGCACTGGCGAGTAAGGCTGAGGTTGCGCATGGCCGCGTCCCCTGCAATGAGCCCTGATCAGCCTGAAAACCCCAGGCCGTTTCCATCCTGAACCCTGATGCCGTCCATAAGTTCCAGCATAGAAGAACAGCACAGAAAGATGGAAAACCGGCGCTGAACGGTAGCACATGGCCGCCAGCGCCGATTTATTGACTCAGGCGGGCTTGGCCTGGGCAATCACCTCTTCAAGGCGTTCCTTTTCCGCCTTCTCGATGTCTTCTTCGCTGATCATCTCGGCGATCTCGCGCAGGCGTTCGACCACCCGCGCGTTGACGCTGCCCTCGGTGAACTGGCCCTTGTCGTCCAGCACCCCGGCTTCCTCGCCCACCAGCAGGCTCAGCGCCTCGTCGGCCTGGCTGACCGCGTACACATGGAACACACCGTTCTCGACCGCCTGCAACACACGCTCGTCGAGCATCAGCGTGGCGACGTTGGCCCGCGGGATGATCACACCCTGTTCGCCGGTCAGGCCGCGGGCCTCGCACAGGCGGAAGAAGCCTTCGATCTTCTCGTTGACCCCACCCACCGCCTGCACTTCACCAAACTGGTTGATCGAACCGGTGATGGCGAAGCACTGCTTGAGCGGCGTGCGCGACAGCGCCGAGATCAGCGTGCATGCCTCGCCCAGCGAAGCACTGTCACCGTCCACGTAGCCGTAGGACTGTTCCAGGGCGATGCTCGCCGAAATCGCCAAGGGGAATTCCTGGGCGTACCGGCTACCCAGGTAACCGGTCAGGATCATGACCCCCTTGGAGTGGATCGGCTGGCCCAGGTTGACCTCTCGCTCGATGTCGACGATGCCGCTGCCGCCCGGGTACACGGTGGCCGAGATGCGTGCCGGCATGCCGAACGCCGAATCACCGACTTCCAGCACGGTCAGGCCGTTGCATTTGCCGATGGCCGCCCCTTCGGTGTCGATCAGGATGATGCCGGCGAGCATGTCGTCGAGCACACGCTGCGAAACGCGCCCGGTACGGGTGGCCTTGGCCTTCAGCGCCCGCTCGATGTGCCCGGCATCGGTCATCTCGTCGCTGGCCAGTTGGCGGATGAAGTCGGCTTCGCTGACCAACTGGAACAGGTCGCCGATGCGGGCCGACAGGCGCGACTGGTTTTCTGCCAGGCGCGCACTGTAGGTCGCCAACCGTGCCACCGCATCGCTGGTCAGCGGCGCCATGCCTTCTTCGTTGGTCCGGGTGCGCAGCAATTGGGCGAACTGCTCGAGGTTCTCGTCGACCATCGGCATGTCTTCGTCGAAGTCCACCAGCACCCGGAACATCTCCTGGAAGTCCGGGTCGTGGTCTTGCAGTGCGTAGTACAACTGACGCGAACCGATGATCACCAGCTTCACGTTGAGCGGGATGTTCTGCGGCGTCAGGCTGACCGTGGCGACCCGGCCCAGCTCACCCAGCGGCGACTCCATCTTCAACTTGCGTGACTGCAGGGCACGCTTGAGCGCGTCCCAGACGAACGGCTCGCCGAGCATCTTCTCCGCTTCGAGGATCAGGAAGCCGCCATTGGCGCGGTGCAAGGCGCCCGGGCGCAGCTGGCGGTAGGAGGTGTACAACGCCCCCTGGTCGGTGCTGTATTCGATGCGGCCGAACAGGTTGTCGTAGGTCGGGTGCGGTTCGAACACGACCGGCGCCCCGCCGTCGGCATGGTGGCCCACCACCAGGCTGGGGGCATACTGCTCCTCGAGCAGCTTGCGCGCGGCGGCGTCGGTCTTGCTGTCATCGACCAGTTGCTCGACCACGGTGCGCAGCAGGTTCAACTGCACCGATTGCAGATAGGCGCACACCGCAGCGTTTTCGGCGTACTTTTCCGACAGCGGGGCCAGCAGCGGTTGTAAGGCCAGGGTAATGGTTTCTTCGTTGAGCTGGCGCAGCTGGTTGTTCGACTCGCGCTTCCACTGCGGCAAGCTGGCCAGTTCTTCGTTGAGGCGCTCCTCGAGCAGGGCGATGTCCTCGTGGAACTGTTCGCGGACCTCCTCGGGCAGTTGGGCAAACTCGGCTTCGTCCAGCGCCTTGCCGTCGGCCATCGGGGTGAAGGCCACATTGCTGGCGTCGCGGTACAGGGCCACGTCCTTTTCCAGCGAAGCGCGCTCGATGACATCCAGGGCACGGTCGTAGCGCTGGTTGAAGGCGCGGTCGATGGCGCCCTTCTTCTGCTGGTAGGACGGGTGCTCGAACACCGCCGGGAAGGTCGACAACAGGTTGTCGATCAGGCCACCCATGTCGGCAATGAACTCGGCAGCGCTGCCCGAAGGCAGCTCCAGCGCCCGCGGTTCGCGGGTGTCGTCGAAGTGATTGACATAAACCCAGTCGGCCGGGGTCTGCTGACGCTTGCCTTCGGCCTTGAGGTAGCGTTTGACGAACGAGAAGCGGCCAGTGCCGGGCTCGCCCATCACGTACACGTTATAGCCAGGGCGTGGCATGGCCACGCCGAACTGCAGGGCCTCGACAGCACGTTCCTGGCCCAGAACACCGCGAAACGGCTCCAGATCGTCGGTATGGGTAAAAGCAAACTGCTCGGGGGAGAAACGCCGGGTCAGGGCTTCAGGCGCGAGACGCAGGCGCGCAGCGACAGGATCGGGCATTGGGTTTCCTTACTTCGGCGGGGCAGATACGCAGCATTCTGGCGCTGCCCGCGCGCGCCTTGCAAGGCTCGGCGGGACTTTATGTCGCAGCCACGATGACCGATACAGGAGCAAATTTTTCGCAATCAACAACGCAACCTTTAGATCGTGCCTAAACTCCAAGCTGCGCGGGTGGGTGAAACGCTTTCCCGCCTGGCAACCGAGTTGCCAGAAACCCTGACCCTTGGTTAAGACAAATAGAGAACAAATGCTATGAAACGGATTCTTCTGGGTACTCTGTTCACCGTGGTTTCCCTCAACGCCATGGCGGAAGCGCCAGGTGGCCCGAACTGCGGCTGGGGCAACATGCTGTTCGAAGGCCAGCGCGGCACACCGGCTCACTTCCTCGCCTCCACCACCAACGGCACCTCCGGCAACGCCACCTTCGGCATGACCTCCGGTACCAACGGCTGCTCCACCAAGGCCTCGCTGACCTATGGCGGTAAGTCCTGGTTCGCCATGAATGGCATGATGAACGAACTGTCCGAAGACATGGCCATGGGCCAGGGCGAAGCGCTGACCACCTACGCCGTAGTGCTGGGTGTGGCGCCGGAAGACCGCGTCTACTTCAACTCGGTCACCCACCAGCACTTCAACCAGATCTTCAGCAGCGCCGACGTGACTGCCGAGACTGTCCACAGCAACACCCTGGCCGTTCTGAAAAACGACCCACGCCTGGCCAAGTACGCGACTGAGGCCTAAGCGCAGCTGCTCCCGCCCCTTGCGGGGCGGGTTTCGCCTTTTTCGGCATCGTTTAGAAGTAGTTGCCCGACATGCTCAAACGCCTCGCTTACCTGGCGCTGTGTGCCTGCGCCCCCGTTCATGCTGCAGCCGTGCTGGATCAAGGTCGTCTCCAGCAACTGGCCAACACCCCTTACTGGATAGCCTTGGGCCATTATGAAACCGCCAAGCTCGGCGGGTGGCGAAGCTATGTCGACGACCGCAAATTCTTCCTCGCCGAGGATGGCGCACACCACCCGGACCAAGAGCTGCAGGCCACGGTAGCGGCGCTGTACGCCCCAGCCAGCCTGGGCGACAAGCACGCCCAGTGCGTCTTCCCCGCACGCACCCGCTGGCTGCGTGAACAGCTCGACCTGCAGGACCTGCCGCAGCCGGACTGCCAGGAATTCAAGACGTGGTACCAGTCGGTCGACCCGCACAGCGCGGCGTTGATTTTCCCGGCGGCCTACCTGAACAGCCCCTCGTCGATGTTCGGCCATACCCTGCTGCGTATCGACCAGTCCAACACCCGTAGCGACGACACTACGCTGCTCAGTTACGCGATCAACTTCGGCGCCTACATCGAAGGCAGCGACAACAGCATCCTGTATGCCTGGAAGGGCCTGATGGGCGGCTACCCTGGCCTGTTCGCGCTGATGCCGTACCAGGAAAAGCTCTCCGAATACCGCAGCCTGGAAAACCGCGACCTGTGGGAATACCAACTGGACCTGACGCCAGAAGAAACCGGGCGCATGGTCGAGCATGTGTGGGAACTCAAGCAGGTCCAGTTCGATTATTTCTTCTTCGACGAAAACTGCTCGTATCGCCTGCTGGAACTGCTACAGGTGGCCCGGCCGAGCCTGGACCTCACCTCGCAGTTCCCGCTCACCGCCATCCCCACCGACACGGTCAAGGCGGTGAAGCAATCGGGCCTGGTCGCCAGCGAAATCTACCGCCCTTCGCGCGAACGCGAGCTGCTGGCCCGTGCCGAACCGCTGGACCACAACGAAAAACGCCAGGTACTGGCCGTCAGTGCCGACACCACACAACTGCAAAGCCCTGAGTTCACCGCCCTGCCCCGCGACCGCCAGGCATTGGTGCAGGATGCTGCGTACCGCCTGGAGCGTTACCGTGCCAACGGCCAGGCCCGCGACCCCGGGCAGGCGGGGCGCAGCTTCGAATTGCTGCGGGCAATCAACCGCAACCCGCCGCCGCCCCTGCAGATCGAACGCCCCGGCCTGCCCGAGGATGGTCACGACTCACGCACCTGGCAGCTCGGTGTCGGTACACGCGAGGACCGTGCCTATGCCGAATACGGCCTGCGCATGGCCTATCACGACCTCAACGACAACGCCTATGGCTTCCCCCTCGGCGCGCAGATCGAGATCCTCCAGCTCAAGCTGCGCCAGTACGAAGGCAACGACTGGCAGGTGCAGCGCCTGGACCTGGCCACCATTCGCTCGCTGACACCGCGCAACGAGCTGCTCAAGCCTTGGTCATGGCAGGTGGCGGGCGGCCTGGAGCGCGTGCCTGGCAAGCATGATGACGAGGTGTTGGTGAGCCACGTCAACGGTGGTGCCGGGGGGACCTGGCAACTGGCTGACGGCTTGCTGGGCTTCGCCCTGGGCACTGTGCGGGTCGAGCACCACAACGACTTCGCCCAGTTCATCGCCCCGGCTGCTGGCTTCAATGGCGGGCTGCTATGGCGCAACGGGCTGGGCAACCTGACCCTGGAGGCCAAGGGCGACTACTTCACCAATGGCGAAGTACGGCGCAGCGTGAGCCTGAACCAGCAGTGGGAGGTCAGCCAGAACCTGGGCCTGAGGCTGAGTGCTTCGCGGGAGTTCAGCCATCTGGCGACGGCGCAGAATGAAGTGATGCTCGAACTCAAGTGGTACCACTATTGATAGGGCCAGCCCTTACAACAGAAACCACCAACGCTTTGACACTGTTTTGACAGCTCCACGACAAATGGCCACCTAGACTTTACGGCATTACTCAGAGGGTCTAGTGGTCATGTCGCGGTACTGGTTCGGCTTATGCGTTGCCTTGGTGCTGGCAGGTTGCGAAACCACCCACGAGCAGATGCTCGGCCAAGGTTACCCTCCCGCCTACGCCGACGGGTTTGAGGATGGCTGCAGCAGCGGTCGCCAGGCCGCAGGGCTGATGGTCGGCGATTTTCGCAAGGACGTGCCGCGCTACCTGCACAACCGCCAGTACGAAAGCGGATGGGACGACGGCTTTCGCCAATGTCACGCGATGCAGAACAGCGAAGAGCAACGCCAATACCACGAGCGTTTCTGGGACGAACGCGACCGCGAGTGGCAGCAGGAGAAGGACCGCGGCGCCGCCCGTGCCTATCGCCATGAGTAGGTCGCAAACAGACATCCAGTGAAACGACCGGCCTGCCACTATGGTCTCCAGCAAAAGGAGGCCTCCATGAGCCGCGCATTCGTCAACGAAGACCAAGCCGCTGCACAAGCCGACCAGCCGGTGGAGCGACGCGTCAGCGACCAACCCAACTACGTCACCGCCAGTGGCCTACGCCAACTGCAGGAGCGCGTGGCCGAGCTCAATGCGTTGCGCAGTGAGCTGCACGCTCAGGGAGATCGGGCCGACAAGCAGCGCCTGGCCGAGACTGAACGGGACCTGCGCTACTTCACTGCCAGGGTCCAGAGCGCGCAGGTGGTGCCCGCCGCGACGTCCAGCCGCAAGGTGCAGATTGGCAGCTGGGTCAGATTTCTGGATGAACAGGGCCAGGAACAGCGGGTGCAACTGGTCGGGGAAGATGAGGCCGATGCCGGCCGTGGGCTGATCAACTGGGGGTCACCGCTGGGGCGCGCGTTGCTCGGTGCCGGCCAAGGGGACGAGGTGATGTGGCGGCGGCCGGCGGGGGATCAGATGATCGAGGTGGTCGTTATCGAAAGTGAATCCTGAACACGCGTGCCGTCCTTTCGCGGGTCACCCCGCGAAAGGACGGCAGTACGCGATCAGACCACGCCTTGAGCCAGCATCGCATCAGCCACTTTCACGAAGCCTGCGATGTTGGCGCCCTTCACGTAGTTGATCTTGCCATCAGCCTCTTCACCGTAATGCACACACGCATGGTGAATCGACTGCATGATGTTGTGCAGCTTGCTGTCCACTTCACCGGCAGTCCATAGCAGGCGCATGGCGTTCTGCGACATCTCCAGGCCCGATACAGCGACGCCACCGGCGTTGGAGGCTTTGCCCGGGGCGTACAGAATGCCCGCCTCCAGGAAGATATCCACAGCCTCCAGGGTGGTCGGCATGTTGGCGCCTTCGGCGACGCAGATGCAGCCATTGCGCAACAAGGTATGAGCGTCTTCGGCGCCCAGCTCGTTCTGCGTGGCGCATGGCAGGGCGATGTCGCATGCCAGGCTCCACGGCGTCTGGCCTTTGCGGAACTCCAGGCCGAACTGACCGGCCAACTCGCTGATGCGGCCACGCTTGACGTTCTTCAGGTCCATCAGCGCATCCCACTGCTCATCGGTCAGGCCCGTTTCGGCGTACAGGGTGCCCTCCGAGTCCGACAGCGAGATCACCTTGCCGCCCAGGTCCATCACCTTGCGCGCAGCGTATTGCGCCACGTTGCCGGAACCGGAGATGGCCACACGACGGCCATCGATGCGCAGGCTCTGGCGCTTGAGCATTTCTTCGGCGAAATACACGCAGCCGTAGCCAGTGGCTTCCGGGCGGATGAGGCTGCCGCCGTAGGTCATGCCCTTGCCGGTCAGCACCGACGTGAACTGGTTGGCCAGGCGCTTGTACTGACCGAACATGAAGCCGATTTCGCGGGCACCCACGCCGATGTCACCGGCCGGCACGTCAAGGTCGGCGCCAATGTGGCGGTACAGCTCGCTCATGAACGCCTGGCAGAAGCGCATGACTTCGGCATCGCTCTTGCCCTTGGGGTCGAAGTCCGAGCCACCCTTGCCGCCGCCCATGGGCAACGAGGTGAGGGAGTTCTTGAACACCTGCTCGAACGCCAGAAACTTCAGCACGCCCAGGTTCACCGACGGGTGGAAGCGCAGGCCGCCTTTGTAGGGGCCGATCGCGCTGCTCATCTGGATGCGGTAGCCACGGTTGACCTGGACCTTGCCCTGGTCATCCACCCACGACACGCGGAACAGCACGGCGCGTTCGGGCTCAACCATGCGCTCGAGGATACCGGCCTGCAGGTAGTGCGGGTTGGCTTCGAGGAACGGCCATAAGCTACGCAACACTTCTTCCACAGCTTGGTGGAATTCGGGCTGGGCCGGGTCGCGTTGCTTCAGGCGCGCGAGGAAGTTATCGACAGATTCGATCATGGTAGACATCTCACCAAGAGGATTGGACTTATTGGTTTTTTCTGAAATGTACCAAGAAGCAATCGCACTGGAATAGGGCGCGATGTCGTTTTTTTGAAATTATTTGGTGCAGTTTATATAAATGTATACAAAATATTAGCTGTCTGCGGGCAGGCCTGGTCTCTTTGCAGGGCAAGCCCGCTGCCACAATGAGCGGCACAAACCCTGATACCACCCCATCATGACAGGCACAAAAATGGAGCCGCTGAGGGCCCCATTGTTGTGCAGCTAAAACCGGCTTACTGGGCCAGTTTCTTGTGCCGTACACGGTGCGGCTGGGCAGCGGCGTCGCCCAGGCGCTTCTTGCGGTCAGCTTCGTACTCGGTGTAGTTGCCCTCGAAGAACACCACGTTCGAGTCGTCTTCGTACGCCAGGATGTGCGTCGCCACCCGGTCCAGGAACCAACGGTCGTGGGAAATCACGATCGCGGCGCCTGGGAAGTCCAGCAGGGCTTCTTCCAGCGAACGCAAGGTTTCGACGTCGAGGTCGTTGGACGGTTCGTCGAGCAGCAGTACGTTGCCGCCTTCCTTCAGGGTCAGGGCCAGGTGCAGACGGCCACGTTCACCACCAGACAGGTCCTTGACGAACTTTTGCTGGTCGCCGCCCTTGAAGTTGAAACGGCCAACGTAGGTACGCGATGGGATCTCGTAGTTGCCGATGCGGATCATGTCGGACCCGTCGGAAATCTGCTGGAACACGGTCTTGGCGCCGTCCAGGTCTTCGCGGCTCTGGTCCACGCAGGCCAGCTGCACGGTTTCACCGATCTCGATGCTGCCCGAGTCCGGCTGCTCCTTGCCCATCAACATGCGGAACAGGGTCGACTTACCGGCACCGTTACCGCCGATTACGCCAACGATGGCGCCCTTGGGCATGGCGAACGACAGGTTGTCGATCAGCACGCGGTCGCCATAGCCTTTGGTGACGTTCTTGAACTCGATGACCTTGTCGCCCAGGCGCGGGCCGGCCGGGATGTAGATCTCGTTGGTCTCGCTGCGCTTCTGGAATTCCTGCGATTGCATTTCTTCAAAGCGCTGCAGACGAGCCTTGGATTTGGACTGGCGGGCCTTGGCGCCTTTGCGCACCCATTCCAGTTCCTCTTTCATGGCCTTCTCGTGGGCGCTCTGCTGCTTGGATTCCTGCGCCAGACGGTCCGACTTGGCCTCCAGCCAGCCCGAGTAGTTGCCTTCGTACGGGATACCGGCGCCGCGGTCCAGTTCCAGGATCCAGCCTGCGACGTTGTCCAGGAAGTAACGATCGTGGGTGATCGCCACCACGGTACCGGGGAAGTCGTGCAGGAAGCGCTCGAGCCAGGCGACCGAATCGGCATCCAGGTGGTTGGTCGGTTCGTCGAGCAGCAGCATGTCGGGGGCCGACAGCAGCAGGCGGCACAGGGCTACACGGCGCTTCTCACCACCGGACAGGTGCTCGATGCGGGCATCCCAGGCCGGCAGGCGCAGGGCGTCGGCGGCGACATCCAGCTGACGCTCCAGGTTGTGGCCGTCGGCGGCCTGCAGGATGGCTTCGAGCTTGGCCTGTTCGGCGGCCAGCTTGTCGAAGTCGGCGTCAGGTTCGGCGTAGGCAGCGTAGACCTCGTCCAGGCGCGCCTGGGCGTCCTTGATCACGCTGACCGCTTCTTCCACCACTTCGCGCACGGACTTGTTCGGGTCCAGTTGCGGTTCCTGGGGCAGGTAGCCAACGTTGATGTCAGGCATCGGACGAGCTTCGCCGTCGAATTCCTTGTCGACGCCCGCCATGATCCGCAGCAGGGTCGATTTACCCGCGCCGTTCAGGCCGAGGACGCCGATCTTGGCGCCTGGGAAGAACGACAGGGAAATATTCTTGAGAATTTCCCGCTTCGGCGGAACGACCTTGCTCAGCCGATGCATGGTGTAGACGTATTGAGCCAAAACCAAGCCCTCTATCAGATAGGTAAAGACATCGACGATCGCCCCGGCCAAATGGCCAGGCGGATGTGTTTACGGGAAGTCATTGAACAAAGTCGACCATTCTACGCCAACGCGCGGCGTTGCACAGGGTGGTCGGACGGGGCCAGTACAGGCCCCCAGGCATCAGACGTGCCGCTGTTTGGTCTTGCCCCGCGGCAACCGGCAACGGTCGCCCTGCTCGGCCAGGCGCGCGGCCCAGGCGGATTTCACGCTGAAGCCACCCTGACGGGCAGGCTGTTCGGCAGCCTTGGCCGACTGGGCGGCCGGCTTGCTCACGGCGTTGGCAGCCGGTTTCACTGCCGCTACAGCCTCAGCCGGCTCTACAGCCGCCTTGGCGGTCTTTCGCAGTTCGGCCAGCGACGGCGTCTTGTTTTTCGAGGCCGACGCCTCAGGTTTGACCAGCGAACGCTGGCACGACTTGCAGGATACGTCCTCGGTCACGGCAGTGCTGACAAGGGTCTGACTGCTGCGCCCGCAGGCGGAATCGAGGCCATTGGTGGAAAAGTGAGTAACCAAAACCGAACATCTCCGATGCGTTGTCATTGAAGCGGGCGGCATTCTCGCACAGGAAGCAGGGCCTTGCCGAACGGCCAGGCATCCCTCGCGCCGGACAGCTGGGCTGGCACTTTGCCATAATGACAGGCATGCTAGCCGGTTTCGGGTGTCCGGCCTTATAGTGCGCCACCGCACTGCGGCCTCGCCAGGCACGGCGCCCCATGCATGAATCAATCCCTGCCATCGCCAGCCCAATAGCAGGACCATCGCTTGACCAATCTCAATCAACCGTCTTCGCTGCGTCTCGCCAAGCCGGCCCCGGCCGCGTCGCTGCGCGGCTCGATAAAAGGCGCGCTGGCCCTGCTTGCCTTGGTTCTGCTGGGTTTGCTGCTGTGGCAATTGTTCACGCAGTTTCGGCACACCCAGGCCGACCAGCGCCAGCAGACCCTGGACGCGAGCGCGGAGCTTGCCGACCACCTGAGCCTGAAAATGGCGCTCAAGGCCCAGCAGGCACTGAATGTGGTGCAGCCGTATGTCGACGCGCCGTCGCCCGCTGCCTTGCCAAGCCTGCTCGGTACCCTGCGCGAACGGTTGCCGACCCTGCGCGAGCTGGCGTGGCTGGACCACAACGGGCAAGTGCGCAGCGACAGCCTGGCCGTTACTGCTGACCGGCAGTTGATTGGCGAGATGCTCGAACTGAACCAGGGTCACGCCTACTTTTTTGCCAATTCGCCCGACAACAGCATCGTTTACCTGCTGCTGCGCCAGCCCATCGAGCAGGGCCGAGGCTATTGGCTGCTACGGTTTTCTGCCGACTACTACCAGGCCCTTACCGCCCACCTGGACGACCCCGGCCACCCGCTGTGGCTGCTGGAGAACAGCCGCAGCGGTACTGTGCTCGACCGCCATGCGCCAGTGCACAGCAGCGGTGAGCCCCTGCAAAGCGTGATGCTGGCCTTCGTCGACAACAGTGCCTGGCAGTTGCGTGGGCTGTTCGATGCCGGCCTGGCCCGGCAGAAGCTGTTGCCCGCGCTGCTGGGCAAATGCATGCTGGTGTTGTTCTGCGCCCTGCTGCCGGTGCTGGCGCTGATCAACATGCGCCGCCGCCAACGCGCCCTGCAGGAAGATCGCCGACGCTACCAGGAAATTTTCGAGGGCACCGGCGTTGCCCTGTGCGTACTCGACCTCTCCAGCCTGCCGGGCCAACTCGACCGTTACCACCTGCGTAACCACGCAGCGCTCAAGCAGAGCCTGGCCCTGGACCCCAACCTGCGCCGCTCGCTGCTGCTCGAACTGAAGATCACCGAGATCAATCAGGTGGCGCGCCAGTTGCTCAACATCGAATGCCACCAAGGTGCCTGGCTCCGGCTGATCGAAGGGAGCGGCGATGGCGGCGACAGTGTGGGCATGCAACTGATCGACGCCCTGATCGAACAGCGCCCGCTGCTGGAACTGGAAGTGCGCTTGCCGGCACCGCTGGGCGGAGAGTTGCACCTGTGGCTGATGGCGCGCCTGCCCCAGCAACGGCGTGATTACCAGGCGGTGATCCTGAGCATCAGCGACATCACCAGCCGCAAGCAGGTGGAGCTGTCGCTGCTGGAGCGCGAAAGCTTCTGGTCGGACGTGGTGCGTACCGTACCTGACCAGTTGTATGTGCAGGACGTGCTCAGCCAGCGCATGATCTTCAGCAACCGCCACCTCGGCCAGACCCTGGGCTACAACCGTACTGAGCTTGCGCAGATGGGCGACCGCTTCTGGGAGTTGTTGCTGCACCCGGAAGATGCCCAACACTACCAGGCCCTGCGCCAGCAACAGCGCGACAACGGCCACGCCCATCCGCTGCATTGCCAGCTGCGCTTCCGCCACCGTGACGGCAGCTGGCGCTGCTACGACATCCGTGAACAGCTGCTGACCCGCGACAGCGACGGCCTGGTAACCCGCATCATCGGCGTGGGCAAGGATGTCACCGTACAGATCGAAGCCAGCCAGTCGCTGCGCGACAGCGAACAGCGCTACCGCATGCTCGCTGAAAGCATCAGCGACGTGATCTTCTCCACCGACAGCCAGTTGCAGCTCAACTACGTCAGCCCCTCGGTGCAGGCGGTGCTGGGCTACCAGGCCGAATGGATCTTCGCCAACGGCTGGCAATCGATCATCGCCAACCCGGCCCAGCTCACCGGCATCTACAGCCTGATGGAGCGGGTCAGCAAGGCCATGGGCGACACACAACAGCTGGCTCACCTGCGCCGCGACCTGCCCACCCAGCTGTTCCTGTTCGACTGCCTGCGCGCCGATGGCCGCAAGATCCCCATCGAGCTGCGCCTGGTGCTGGTGTGGGACGACAACGAACGCTTCGAGGGCGTACTTGGCGTTGGCCGCGACATCAGCCAGCAACGCCGTGCAGAAAAAGACCTGCGCATGGCCGCTACGGTATTCGAGCATTCCACCTCGGCCATTCTCATCACCGACCCTGCCGGCTACATCGTGCAAGCCAACGAAGCGTTCAGCCGGGTCAGTGGCTACGCAGTGAGCGACGTACTCGACCAACTGCCCGGCATGCTAACGGTCGACGAGCAACAGGAAGGCCACCTGCGCTACGTGCTCAAGCAACTGCACCAGCGCGGCAGCTGGGAGGGCGAAGTGTGGCTCAAGCGCCGCGACGGCGATCGCTACCCGGCGTGGGTCGGCATTACCGCTGTGCTCGATGACGAAGGCGACCTGGCCAGCTACGTGTGTTTCTTCACCGACATCAGCGAGCGCAAGGCCAGTGAACAGCGCATCCACCGCCTGGCCTACTACGATGCCCTGACCCACCTGCCCAACCGCACGCTGTTCCAAGACCGCCTGCACACCGCCTTGCAGCAGGCCGAACGGCAGAAGGCCTGGGTGGTGCTGATGTTCCTCGACCTGGACCGTTTCAAGCCGATCAACGATTCGCTCGGCCACGCCGCCGGCGACCGCATGCTCAAGGACATGGCCCTGCGCCTGCTGGCCTGTGTCGACGATGACGACACCGTGGCGCGCATGGGCGGCGACGAATTCACGCTGTTGCTGCAACCGCGGGCCAGCCGCGAGATGGCGCTCAACCGCGCGATCCACGTGGCTGAAAACATCCTCGCCAGCCTGGTTCGCCCGTTCGTGCTGGAAAGCCGCGAGTTCTTCGTCACCGCCAGTATCGGTATCGCCCTCAGCCCGCAGGACGGTAGCGAGCTGAGCCAGCTGATGAAAAACGCCGACACCGCCATGTACCATGCCAAGGAGCGCGGCAAGAACAACTTCCAGTTCTACCAGGCGGAGATGAACGCCAGCGCCCTGGAACGCCTGGAGCTGGAGAGCGACCTGCGCCATGCCCTGGAGCAGAACGAGTTCATCCTTTACTACCAGCCGCAGTTCAGCGGCGATGGCAAGCGCCTGACCGGGGCCGAAGCGCTGCTGCGCTGGCGCCATCCGACCCGCGGCCTGGTGCCGCCCGGCGACTTCATCCCGGTGATCGAAGAGCTGGGCCTGGTGGTGGATGTCGGCGACTGGGTGCTGCGCGAGGCCAGCCGCCAGCTCAAGGCCTGGCACAAGGCCAAGGTGCGCGTGCCCAAGGTGTCGGTGAACATTTCGGCGCGGCAGTTCTCCGATGGCCAACTGGGCACGCGAATCGCCACCATCCTCGACGAAACCGGCCTGCCGCCGGCGTGCCTGGAGCTGGAACTGACCGAAAGCATCCTGATGCGCGAGGTCAACGAGGCGCTGCAGATCCTTGCCAGCCTCAAGCGGCTCGGCCTGAGCATCGCCGTGGACGACTTCGGCACCGGCTACTCCTCGCTCAACTACCTCAAGCAATTCCCCATCGACGTGCTGAAGATCGACCGCACCTTCGTCGACGGCCTGCCGGAGGGCGAACAGGACGCGCAGATTGCCCGAGCGATCATCGCCATGGCTCACAGCCTGAACCTGGCAGTGATCGCCGAGGGCGTCGAGACACACGAGCAGCTGGAATTTCTGCGCGAGCACGGCTGTGACGAAGTGCAGGGCTACCTGTTCGGGCGGCCGATGCCCGCCAGCCAGTTCGAGGCGCAGTTCAGCAACGAGACGCTGTTCATGTTCCAGTGAGCCACCACCTGCGCCACATTCCGGCACAGGCCATGAAGCCGACGCCCCCCCTGAAGCGGCCACGAAACCGGACCTCAAAGTCAACTCCCGCCCCCAGCCAGCCCAGGCGGGGCGCGGGATGCAACATGAAGCCCATTGGTCCGCGACTTGATGCCAGTTCATATGCCAGGCGCGAATCAATCGGTTAGAATGCCCCCCCAATTCAGCCCGATCCTTGAGGACCGCCATGTTCAGCCGTGATTTGACCATTGCCAAGTACGACGCCGAGCTCTTCGAAGCCATGCAGCAAGAAGCTCTGCGCCAGGAAGAGCATATCGAGCTGATCGCTTCGGAAAACTACACCAGCCCAGCCGTCATGGAGGCCCAGGGTTCGGTCCTGACCAACAAGTACGCCGAAGGCTACCCAGGCAAGCGCTACTACGGTGGTTGCGAGTACGTCGACGTTGTCGAGCAACTGGCCATCGACCGCGCCAAAGAGCTGTTCGGCGCCGACTATGCCAACGTCCAGCCGCACGCTGGCTCCCAGGCCAACGCCGCTGTCTACCTGGCCCTGCTGTCGGCCGGTGACACCATCCTGGGCATGAGCCTGGCCCACGGTGGTCACCTGACCCACGGTGCTTCGGTCAGCTCCTCGGGCAAGCTGTACAACGCCATCCAGTACGGCATCGACGCCAACGGCCTGATCGACTACGACGAAGTCGAGCGCCTGGCGGTCGAGCACAAGCCGAAGATGATCGTTGCCGGCTTCTCGGCCTACTCGCAGGTTCTGGACTTCCCCCGCTTCCGCGAAATCGCCGACAAGGTCGGTGCCTACCTGTTCGTCGACATGGCCCACGTTGCTGGCCTGGTTGCCGCTGGCGTGTACCCGAACCCGGTACCGTTCGCCGACGTGGTCACCACCACCACCCACAAGACCCTGCGCGGCCCACGTGGCGGCCTGATCCTGGCCCGTGCCAACGCCGACATCGAGAAGAAGCTGAACTCCGCTGTCTTCCCAGGCGCACAGGGCGGCCCGCTGGAGCACGTCATCGCTGCCAAGGCCATCTGCTTCAAGGAAGCCCTGCAGCCTGAGTTCAAGGCGTACCAGCAGCAAGTGGTGAAGAACGCCCAGGCCATGGCCAGCGTGTTCATCGAGCGTGGTTTCGACGTCGTTTCCGGCGGCACCCAGAACCACCTGTTCCTGCTGTCGCTGATCAAGCAGGAAATCTCCGGTAAGGACGCCGACGCTGCGCTGGGCAAGGCCTTCATCACCGTCAACAAGAACTCGGTACCTAACGACCCACGTTCCCCGTTCGTGACCTCGGGCCTGCGTTTCGGCACCCCGGCCGTCACCACCCGCGGTTTCAAGGAAGCCGAGTGTAAAGAACTGGCCGGCTGGATCTGCGACATCCTTGCCGACCTGAACAACGAAGCGGTCATCGACGCCGTGCGTGAAAAGGTCAAGGCCATCTGCAAGAAGCTGCCGGTTTACGGCAACTGATTGGCACTTGCCTGATCTGAAAGAGCCCGGCCTTGTGCCGGGCTCTTTCGTTTCTGGGCAGCCGGGCAGCAGGCGTCACCGCTTGTGACCCGGCGCTACCCAGCACAAATCTGCCCGGCCTTGCGCCGTCCGTATTACCCTGTGCGCCTTCTTTCACCGGGAACGCCCCAGGACCCAGCCTTGACCAGAGAGCAACTCGAAACCAACCAGATTCCCCTCTACTTCGCCGCCGTGCTCGCCGCCATTGCCTTCGGCCTGCTGGCCAGCAACGCCGCGCGCCACCTGCAAGCCCTGGTCACGCCGGCCATCGCGGTGCTGATGTACGCGATGTTCTTGCAAATCCCCTTCCTTGACCTGCGCCAGGGCCTGGGCAACCGACGCTTCATGGCCGCCCTGCTGCTGGCCAACTTCGTCCTGGTACCCCTGTTGGTGTGGGCCTTTACCCGTGGCCTGGTGGAGCACCCGGCGATCCTCATCGGCGCCTTGCTGGTGCTGCTCACCCCATGCATCGACTACGTCGTGGTGTTCACCCACATCGGCAAAGGCGACTCACGCCTGACCCTGGCCGCCACACCCGTGCTGCTGCTGGTGCAACTGCTGCTGTTGCCGGTGTACCTGGCGCTGATGCTCGGCGAGGGCAGTGAAGTGACGATCGCGGTCGCCCCCTTCGTGGAAGCCTTCGTGCTGCTGATCGTGCTGCCGATGATCCTGGCCGTGCTCACCAGTGCCGGGGCACGCCGCTCACGCGCCGTGTCAGCCTGGAACGACCTCTGGGGGTGGTTGCCAGTACCGGCGATGGCCGTGGTGCTGGTGGCGGTGATCGGTTCGCAGATTGCCGTGGTGCTACGCGATTTCGACCGCTTGCTGCCGGTGATCCCGGTGTACATCGGCTTCATGCTGCTGGCCCCGGTGCTCGGCTATGCCTCGGCGCGGCTGCTGCGCTTGCCGGTTGCACAGGCACGCTCAGTGACCTTCAGCGCCGCCACCCGCAACTCGCTGGTGGTGTTGCCGCTTGCGTTGGCACTGCCTGACGACCTGCGCGGGTTGGCAGCAGCAGCGGTCATCACGCAAACCCTGGTGGAGTTGGTCTGCGAGCTGATTTACGTGCGGGCCATCCCCGCACTGGTTCGACGCAACCCACGCTGACATCGCGCCAAGCGTTTACGCGTCCCACTTGAGAAACCCCACCAGCGCTCTGAGGGGCGCTGGCAACTGGCGCCGTCCGGGGTAATACAGATAAAAGCCCGGAAACGGCTGGCACCAGTCATCAAGCACGCGCACCAGCCTACCGCTCGCAAGGTGGCTGGCCACGCAGTCCTCCAGCGTGCAGGCGATACCTGCGCCCTCAATGGCGGCGGCAACCTGCAAATCCGAATCGTCCAGCGTGATCGACCCAGGCACCAGAACGTCGACGGCCTCCCCCTCCCGAACAAAGGGCCACTGGTACAGGGCTCCGCTCTGCCTAAAGCGGTAGTTGATACAGGTATGGCTCGCCAGGTCTCGGGGCGTGCGGGGCGGCTTGTGGGCCGCAAAGTAATCGGGAGCGCCGACAATCGCCAAGCGCAGGTCGCCTGTCACGCGCACGGCGACCATATCGCCCTCCAGGCTTTCTCCAAGCCTGATGCCCGCATCGAACCCCTCCGCCACGATGTCGGCAAAGCTGTCCTCGGTCCTCAACTCCAACCGAATCGCTGGGTTGTCCCTGGCAAAGCGGGCAAGACGCGGCATCAGCAGGCGGGCCGCGAACTTGGGCAGGTTCAGCCGAATAGCGCCAGCCGGCTGCGCGGCGGTGCCGCTTGCCTCATCCAGCGCCCCGCGAATCTCGGTGAAGGCAGGCGCAATGCGCGCCAGCAGCGCAGCACCCGCCTCGGTAAGCCCAACACTGCGGGTGGTTCGATTCAGTAGACGTGCGCCAAGGCGCTCTTCGAGGCTGCGCACGGTGTGGCTCAGGGCGGAAGGCGACAGGCCCAGCTTTGCAGCGGCCCGCCTGAAACTGCGCTCCTGCGCTACCGCCACGAAGGTTTCCAGCTCTGCGAATGCTGTACCACGCACAATTGTTGACTCCGGCTCATCAAGTCATGCAATTGTAGGCTGATTGTTCACTGATGACTGCGCCTGCATGCTTAAGCACCTCTTCAGCATACAAGGCCCAGGAACGCATCATGAGCAACAAAACTGCAACCCCCCTCCTCAATACCCGCCTGCAAGGGCAGGTCGTACTCGTTACCGGCGCAGGTAGCGGTATCGGCCACGCAGCAGCCCTGGCCTTCTCACGGTCGGGTGCAACCGTCGCGCTGGCCGGGCGCCGCACAGCACCGCTGGAAACCGTCGCACAGCAGATCACTGCCGCCGGTGGCCACGCCGAAGTCTTCAGCGTTGACCTGGCCGACGCAGACGCCCCTGCACACCTGGTCGGCGCCGTGGTCGCACGGTTTGGCCGCCTGGACGCCGCCTTCAACAATGCTGGCACAGCCCCCTATGCGCCGCTGGAACAGGTCACGGCTGAGGACTTCGACAGCGTGTTTGCCACCAATGTGCGTTCGGTGCTGCTGCTCATCAAACACGAAGTGGCAGCGATACGTGCCGGTGGCCGCGGCGGCGCGATCGTCAACACGTCGTCCATTGCCGCCTCGGGCGGCATGGCGGGCATGTCGATCTACTCTGCGAGCAAAGGGGCCGTGGACGCGATGATTGCCACCCTTGCGCTTGAGGTCGGCGCCGACGGCATCCGCATCAACAACATCCGGCCAGGCGTTACCCGCACGCCGATTCTTGCTCAGGTCCCCGAACAAGCCCTGGCAGCGTACGCAGCCCATGCCGCCCTCAAACGCGTGGGCGAACCCGACGACATCGCCGACGTGGCCGTGTGGCTGTGCACAGACCAGGCGCGCTTCATCACGGGGCAATCCCTGACCGTAGATGGCGGGTTCAACATCGCGGGGCTTCGGTAAACACAGGTTCAGTTTGCCAGGCAGGCACGCACGCTAGCGGGGTTGTGCCTGCCAATCAGGCTCACCAGCCCACAAGGCAACGCGCCCCGCCACTGCAGGTAATCATGCCCCGCCGGGTTTTCCACCGCCTGCACTTCGTACCCCTTGGCCCGCAACACATCGCGCAGGTGCCGGTTGGTATCCAGTATCGTCGGCCCCTCGAACAGCCCCGCCTGTAGATAGAACCGCACCGGCTTGCGCGGCGCATTGACGTATTCACGGGTCAGCCAGCCCGGCTCTTCGCCTTCTCTAGCCCACCAATACGACCCCGACAGGCTGAGCACGTTGCCGAACAGCTGCGGATGCATCAGGCCCAGATAGGCCGAGGCCAGCCCGCCATAGCTGGAGCCGGCGACCACGGTATTGGCCGCTGCCGCACTCAAGCCCTGCTCACGGGCCCACGGCATCAATTCATCGGCCACGAAGCGGGCGAACAGCGGGTTGGGTGGCAGCTCCTGCTGGCGGCTGAGGTCGCTGGGGTTGGCGATGATCAGTGCCGCCGTCTGCGGCAGCAGCCCATCGGCGATCAGGTTGTCCAGTAGCGTCGGTGTCGGCACCTGGCGGGTGTAGGCGTGTGCGTCGAACAGCACCAGCAGCGCCTGGCCGGCAGCGTTGGGGTGCCAACCGGCCGGGCGGTACAGGTAGATGTCACGCTCGTTACCCAGCACCGCACTGGCCAGGCGCTTGCGCTCGAGCGTGCCGCGAGGTACGTCGGCCCGTACTGCCGTCCAGGGCTGCGGTGGTGCGTCGGGCAGCTCCAGGCGTGAGCGCGACAACCAGGGGTCGCCGCTGCTGTCGGCGAAGGTGGCGGGGTTGAGCGGGTCGCGTCGCGTGCTGGCAAGGATCACCCGACGGTCGTCCGACGCGGGTACGTCCGGGGCCAACTGGTAGCTGAGGCGGGTGCTGGCCGGGACTTCGAAACTGCGGTACCAGACGTCGCTGGTACCCAGGCGTTCGAGCGATTCATGGCGCCCGGAAGGTGCGCCGAACATCCGCACGTTGCGTTGCGCTCCGCGCCACAAGAACGTCACCAACCGCTGCTGCGGCTGCCCTGCAAGCGGCTCGACCATGGGCGTGCCCTCGGCTGTACGTGCAGCCCAGAAGGCCTGGGTGTCGCCGCCTTGTTCAAGCTGTGTTGCCAAAGCGGCCAAGGTCGGGCTGGCCAGGCGTTCGGGGCTGCGCCGCTGCTGCGCCAGCGGCAGCACTTGGGCCAGGCGCAGGCTGAAGCGGGCAGCCGGGCGCTCGCTCAGTGCCTCTGCGCGAAGGCCGTAGTGGCCTGCGCTGTCGGCCACGAACAAGAAATCGCGGGGCTGGTCCTGGCCGTCGATGAGCAGACGCAGTGGCCTGCCCTGCGGGTCGAGCAGGCGCAGGCTGACGTCACCGTCGACCCGCCCACGGACCAGCTCGCCGGCCTGAAGATTGACGCGCCAAAGCGCATCACCCGTAGTGACTTGGCCGTTGACCGCCTGCCCAGCCTGCAACAAGGGTGCCGGTGCCGCCTGCGCCGTGGCTGCGCAGGCCCAGGCCAGCAGCAGGGCGCAGCCGCTGTGGTGGATGCTGTGCATGGTTACCTCAGAAGTCGACGCTGGCAGACAGCTTCAAGGTGCGCGGTTCGCTGACCGTGGCGTAGCCGGGGTTGAACACACCCGCCCAGTAGGCACGGTTTTCGACGTTTTCCAGGCTGGCGCGCAGGGTCACGTCCTTGCTCAGCACCCGAGTGGCATAGCGCGCCCCAAGGTCGTAACGCGTCCACTGCGGGATCTTCAGGGTGTTTTCGTCGTCCAGGTACTGCGAGCTGCTGTGGATACCCAAGGCCGTCAACGTCAGGCCCTGGACCCAGGGCAAGTCCCATTCGGCGCCGAGGTTGGCCGACCACTGCGGCACCCCACGGGCGGTGTTGCCGTCCAGGGTGCCATTGGCGGTCTTGCTCAGTTCGGCGCGGGTATAGGTCACCCCACCCAGCAGGCGCACACCCGGGGCGGCTTCGCCAAACATGTTCCATTCCACACCACGGTTTCGCTGCTCGCCATCGTCGGTGTACCAGAACGTACTGCCGCTGGTGTTTTTCACCATGCTCGGCTTCTCGATCTGGAACACCGCCAGGGTATGGCTGAAGGTGCCCAGGTCCCACTTGATGCCGGCTTCCATCTGCTTGGCCACATAAGGCGCGAACTGCTCGTCCTTGTTCAGCGCGCCGACCTCGGTCACCGTGCCACCCTGGGTCAGGCCTTCGATGTAGTTGGCGTACAACGACACCGGCGCATCCCAGGGCTTGACCACAATGCCCAGGGCCGGGGTGACTTTGCGCTCGTCATAGGCCGACGGCTTGCTCATCTTCTGCCGCACGCGCTGGGCGCGGGCGCCGAGGGTCAGCAGCACGCGCTCGTCAAGCAAGCCCAGGGTGTCGGCCAAGGCAAAGCTGGACAAGGTATTGTCGCCGGTCTTGACGTTCGAGCCATGGTCACCGGCAATTATCCCCTTGCTGGGGTGGTAGAGGTTGGTGTCGTAGGTGGGGCCGGTGACCGTCGGCGCACGGCCGATGTCCTGGTGCAGCAGCGAACTGCTGAACACCAACTGATGACTGACCGGGCCGGTCATGAAGTTGCCGCGCAGCCCCGCCTCGCCCGAGAGGCTGTGGGTGTAGCCGGCCTGGTTGTAGGTCTGCCCCTTGGCGCTGCCGTCAGGCGCCTGCACGCGGATGCGGGTGCCGTTGAGGAAGCCATCGTAATAGGTGCGTGCGCTGCCGACACTGGCGAAGGCCGCCCAGTCGTCATTGAGCTGGTACTCACCATGCAGCACAACGGCCTTGCTGACCTGCTTGGCGTAAATGCCTTCCAGCACATTGGTGTCGGGCTTTGGGGCCTTGGTCACGTAACCCAGGTCATTGAACCCTGCCATCATCGGGCTGCCGTTATCCAGCTTCTCGTGGATCTCGTAGGCATCCAGCTCAAGGGTGAAGTCATCGCCGCGGTAATCCAGCGCCAGGGCAGCCAGGGTACGGTCCTTGGACTGGTCGTCCACGCCCGTGTCGCCGCTGCCGTACACGCCGTTGAAGCGAATACCGAAGCGGCCATCCTCCGAGCGCCGCCCCACGTCGATATGCTGGGCGAAGAAACCGTCGGACACATAGCTGGTGGTTAGCCGGGTCAACGGCGCATCGCCGGCGCGCTTGGGCACCAGGTTGACATTGCCCCCCACCCCACCATTGGGCGCCATGCCGCTGAGCAGTGCGCTCGGCCCCTTGAGCACCTCTACCCGCTCGAGGAACTCGGTGGGCACGTGGCCATCCGGTGCCAGGCCGTACAGGCCATTGACCGCCAGCTCGGAGGACTCCAGCCCATAACCACGGATCATGAAGTTCTCGTAGGCATGGCCTTCGCCGGTGCTGAAGCGGATCGACGGGTCATTGCGCAGTACCGCCCCCACCGTGCCGCTCTGCTGGTTGGCAATGGTCTGCGAGGTGTAGGCGGTGATGTTGAACGGTGTGTCCATGATGTCGCGGTTACCCAACAGCCCAAGCCGTGCACCACGGGCCACCTGCCCACCAGCGTAGGTTTCGGGCAGGTCGCTGTTGAAGCCAGCGGCGTTGACGTTGGTGGCGCCGAGGGTAACGGCACCGTCTTCGGCCACGCTGCGCAGAATCACCACGCCATTTTGCTCTTCGGCCACCAGGTCGGTACCCGCCAGCAGTTGCTGCAAGGCCTGCAGCACGCTGAAACGCCCGCTCAAGGCCGGTGCCTGGCGGCCGGCAAGCAGTCGGCTATCAGCGGCAATGGCCACACCAGACTGCTGCGCCAGCGCATGAACGGCGGCTTCCAGCGACTGGCTCGGCAGGTTCAGGGCCAACGGCTGGCTGTCGGCCAGGGCCATGCCCGGTGACAGCAGGCTGCCCAGCGCACAGGCCAGGGCCAGGTGACGCAGCGGCGTGGGGGCTCGGGGGGTAGCGAACGACATGAAGGGTCCTTGCTCAAGTGGGTTCACTGTTGATGACGCCGTTCGCGCGGCTTACCCCTCAAAACGTTTTCAGCGCGGCAACAGCCGCACCCTGCCCTGCCGCTCGTCCAGGTGCACCGGCAGGATGCGCGGCAACGCCGCCAGCAGTTTCTGTGGCTGGTCACTGGGAAAACTGCCCGTCAGCCGCAGCCCGGCCACCTCCGGCGCAAGCGCCACCGGCTGAGGCAGGTAGGCATTGAGTTCGCCGACCACCTCGGCCAGCGACTGGTCAGTGAAGGACCACCAGCCACGCTGCCAGTGATCAAGGTTCGGGCCGAATTGCGCGCCCTTTTGCAACTCGCCCAGATGGCCCTGGCGATCAATATCGACCCGCTCCCCGGCCCCCAGAATGCGTTCGCCACCGTGCAGGTCCCGCACATGCACCCGCCCGCGCGCCACCGCAACGAACACCTGGTCGCCCCGGTCGCTGACCGTGAACGCGGTGCCCAGCACCTGCACACTGCCCACCCGGGTGCTGATGAGGAACGGCCGCCACCACTCGTGGGCGACGTCGAACAGGACATTGCCGTGGAGCAGCAGCACCTGGCGCTGGCCATGGTCGAAACGGATACGCAGGTTGCTCTGGGCCGCCACCAGCAGTTGGCTACCATCGGGCAGGGCCAACGCCCGCGGCGCTTCGCCGTGGGCGCTCATCAGGTCCTGCTGGAAGGCCGCGGTACGCTGGAACATCCAGCCCAGCCAGCCGCCTGCCCCCAGCAGCAGCGCCAACGCGCCGCCCTGGCGCAGCAGGCGCCGGCGGCTTGGGTCATAAGGCTGCGGCGCAATCGCCCCGCGCAGTTGTGGCGCCAGGCGATGCACCAGTTGCCAGCGCTGCTCGGCCTCATGCCAGGCGCGCTCATGCTCATCGCTCTTTTGCCGCCAGCGCAGCGCCTGGCCACTGACCTCGCGCACCCGCGCAGGGTCGTCCCCGTGCATGGCCGCCAGGTAGACCAGGGCTTGCTGCACCTTGCGCGCAGCCACCGGTTCAACCATGACGGGCGGCCAAGCGCAGTTCAGACAAATCGAACACCGCACGGGCGATATGCAGCTCCACCGCCTTGGCCGACAGCCCCAGTGCCTCGCACACCTCACGGTGGCGCTGCCCATGCAGCCGCACCCGCACGAACACCTCGCGGCGCAGGCGTGGCATGCGCTCGACCAGCGCGATCAGCTGTTGCAACTGCTCGCGCGCAATGAGGATGTCCTCCACGCTCGGGCTCAGCCCATCGACCCGCACCAGCCAGTCCTCCAGGGCCGCCAACTCGGTGCCGCGGCGCCGGTGCTGGTCGATGCACAGGTTGCGCGCCGCCTGGAACAGCAAAGCCCGGGCGTTGAGCACCGGCGCATTGAGGGCATAGGCATAGGCCTGGGCAAAACTGGACTGGGCGATATCGGCGGCGTCGTCTGGGTTGCGCAGCCTGCCGCACAGGTAACGGCGAAGGTCAGCGTAATGGGCCAGCAAATCATCGACGACTGACTGCAAGGCCGGCGCGGGGCCGCTCCAGGGGGGGTGGAAGGATGTCATGGGAAGTGAGCGTTGTTAATAGGAATTCCTATCATTCTCACACATGGGGTCGGCAGGTCGCTAGGCTCTGCATGAAATCCCGGCAGGAATGCTCAAACCGCGCAACGTTCAGCGAGGTTGCAATACTGCCCCTTGAAATACAGCAGTGGCTGCGCGGCAGCAGCTCCCTGCAGGTTTAACGCCTTCACCTCTCCAATGACAATCAGGTGATCACCCGCCACGTGCTCAGCGTGGATCTCGCAATCAAGCCAATGGAGGCTGCCGACAATAATCGGGTTGCCCAGCGGTGATTCCTGCCATTCGACGCCGTGCCACTTGTCCGTGCCTCGCCGAGCGAACTGGTTGGAAATCCTGACCTGCTCACCGGACAGGATATTGACCGCAAATCGGCCTGCCTGACGCATTTTGGGATAGCTGGCCGAACTCGCCATTACGCTGAATGACACCAGCGGCGGGCTCATCGAAACGCTATAGAACGACTGGCAAGTGAAGCCAATTGGTTCGGCATCAATGTGCGAGGTAATCACCGTGATACCGGAGGCGTAGTGCCCGAGCGCTTCACGAAAGCTCGACGGCGCGATAGCAGTACCGGGTAGTGGCATGGTAGATCCTGGGTAATGGGGGCACTCGAATGCGTCGGGGAAGGCCTGCATCAGCCCTCCCGTACCGTTTCCGACTTCAGTTCAATAAGGGTTCGAGAGCTCTCTTCGCACGATTTCTGCGCCTGCGCTCAACGCCTGCAGCTTGCCTCTTGCAACGTGGCGGGGCAAAGGAGCCATGCCGCAGTTGGTGCAAGGATAGAGCTTGTCGGCGTCTACAAACTGCAGCGCTTTGCGTAGGGTATTGGCAACCTCTTCGGGAGTTTCGAGGGTGTTGCTGGCCACATCGATGGCGCCAACCATCACTTTCTTACCGCGGATGAGCTCAATGAGGTCCATCGGCACGCGGGAGTTGTGGCATTCCAGCGAAACGATATCGATGCTCGATTTTTGCAGTTTGGGGAAAGCCTCCTCATATTGCCGCCACTCAGAGCCGAGCGTTTTTTTCCAATCGGTGTTGGCTTTGATGCCGTACCCATAGCAGATGTGTACTGCCGTTTCGCATTTGAGCCCTTCGATTGCCCTCTCCAGGGTGGCCACCCCCCAGTCATTCACCTCATCAAAGAACACGTTGAATGCAGGTTCATCGAACTGGATGATATCGACGCCCGCCGCTTCCAACTCCCTGGCCTCTTGGTTGAGGATTTTAGCGAACTCCCACGCTAACTTTTCGCGGCTCTTATAGTGGCTATCGTAGAGCGTATCGATCATCGTCATCGGGCCAGGCAGCGCCCACTTGATTGGTTGATCGGTTTGCTGGCGCAAGAACTTGGCGTCGTCCACAAAAACGGGCTTCTGGCGAGCCACTGCACCCACGACCGTGGGCACGCTTGCATCATAGCGATCACGAATCCTGACGGTCTCACGCTTCTCGAAGTCAACACCGCTGAGGTGCTCGATAAACGTGGTAACAAAGTGTTGGCGCGTTTGCTCACCATCACTGACGATATCAATGCCTGCCAACTGCTGCTCGTGCAGCGATAAACGCAAGGCGTCCTGCTTGCCCTCGATCAGTTCTTCACCTTGCAGTTTCCAAGGCGACCAAAGTGTCTCAGGCTGTGCGAGCCATGCCGGTTTAGGCAGGCTGCCCGCAGTTGAAGTAGGTAACAGTTTTTTCATCAGGGAGGAACCTTGTTCAATAGCGTGTTCAGTTGGCGAAGCGAGCGGACCACTGTTCAAGAACAGCCCGGTAAGGCTTGATGAACTGTTCCTCAGCAAACTTCCCTTGTTCGATAGCCAGGCGACTACGCTCTTCGCGATCATAAACAATTCGAGTCAACGAATAATCCTGGTGCTGCAAGCTGGGCCGGTAGGACTTCCCGGCTACAGAGTTGGCATTGTAAATCTCGGGTCGGTAAATCTTTTGAAAGGTGTCCATCGTGCTGATGAGGCTGATCAGCTCAAGGTTGGTGTAATCGCCGAGCAAGTCACCGGAAAAATAGAAGGCCAAAGGCGCCGCACTATTGGGCGGCATGAAGTAGCGAACCTGCAAGCCCATTTTCCTGAAGTATTCATCGGTCAACGAGTATTCATCTTGCCTGTACTCCGCGCCCAACACCGGGTGCAGGTTTTCAGTGCGGTGATAGGTCTTGCTGCTCGAAACACTCAGGCAGATCACCGGCGCCTTGTTGAAATGTTCCTTGTAAGCGCTCGAATTTACGAAGCACTTGAACAGTTTCCCATGCAGGTCCCCGAACCCTTCGGGGGTACTGAACGTTGGCTGCCCCTTGTTATGCCCTAACAACAGCACGCTGAAATCATAATCCCGCACGTACGAGGAAAAATTGTTCCCGACGATGCCGTCCATACGCGCGTTGGTTTCTCGATCGACAATCGTCGTTTTCAATATTTCAATCAAGGGAAGTGCCTGCGCACTGCGCCCGGCATCGACAGCCATCTCCACCGAAATTATTTCAAGTTCGACGGTGTAGCGATCCCCCTTGGGGTTATCCCAATGCGCCAGGGCATTGAAACGATTGTCAATCATCTTCAAGGTGTTTTGCAGGTTCTGTTGGCGGCTTTCCCCCCTCGCCAGGTTGGCAAAGTTGGTTGTGACACGTGTATTGTCTGACGGCTGATAATCTTCATCAAAACAAATACTCTTAATGGCAAACGCAAACTCATTGCTCATCTTCGCCCGACACCCTGATGCTGGAATGGATTGCAGTGCACGCTAGTATCCGGGCGACCGGAACGTTTACTTGCGCCTTGCAGTGGTGATTGGTATCTCGCAGCACGTGGACACACCACTGAACGTTTGGGTCGATCGACAAACGCTCACGGCCGTTCCTCGCCAAGCCGAAGCCGGTACGCATGAAGCCGAGGTTGAGTGCCGGTGCCAAGATAGCCTGCCCGTTGGTAGAAAATTCGATGAGGGGATTGTCACGGATCAGTGCTCCATGAGACAAACTCATTTTTTTTGCACACAAATGTAATTTTGCTCATGATCGATTTGAGGCACCTACGCACCGTCCATGCCCTGCGCGAGACGGACAGCCTGCATGAAGCCGCCGAACGCCTGCACCTGACACAGTCGGCGCTGTCGCACCAATTCCGGGAGCTGGAGGAACGCATCGGCATGCCCCTGTTCGTGCGCAAATCCAAGCCGGTACGCTTCACCAGTGCTGGCCTTAAGGTGCTGCAGTTGGCCGAGCAGGTGCTGCCGCTGATCCGCGCGACAGAGCGCGACCTGGGCAAACTCGCCAGTGGCAGCGCAGGCCGGCTGCACATCGCGATCGAGTGCCACAGCTGCTACCAGTGGCTGATGCCGTCGGTTGATGAATTTCGTGGCGCTTGGCCGGAGGTTGAGCTGGACCTGGCGTCCGGGTTTGCGTTCGCTCCCCTCCCGGCCCTGGAACGAGGGGACCTTGATCTGGTGGTGACCTCCGACCCTGTGAGCCTGCCGGGGATCACCTATGTGCCACTTTTCGGCTACGAAGCACTGCTGGCCATCGACAACCATCATGCCCTGTGTGACAAACCCTACCTTGAGCCTACCGACATCACCGAGCAGACGCTGATCACCTACCCGG
The DNA here is from genome assembly GCF_021602025.1 of Pseudomonas ceruminis. Taxonomy (GTDB): domain Bacteria; phylum Pseudomonadota; class Gammaproteobacteria; order Pseudomonadales; family Pseudomonadaceae; genus Aquipseudomonas; species Aquipseudomonas ceruminis. The sequence continues at coordinate 56,884 of NZ_BQHW01000007.1, read as the reverse complement.
TCGAGCGAAACCGTCTGGATATTTTCACCCGGTTCCTCGATCCCGCCGGCATCGAGCCCGCTCAGGTACGCACCTCTGAACTCACTGTGATGATGATGCAGTTGGTGGCCAGCGGCCGCGGCGTATGCTGCCTGCCGAACTGGGCCGTGCATGAGTACAGCTCCCGGGGCTATGTGACCGCCAAGCGCCTGGGAGAGCACGGGCTGCAGGCCACACTGTTCGCGGCGATACGCAGCGACATGCTGGAAGTACCCTATGTGAGGGACTTCCTGCTTACTGCCAAGGACACCTCGTTCGCTACTCTGGAGGGCGTAAATGCTGTTTCGGGGCGAGTTGATTGCGTTAACTGATGCAGGCGAAGGGTAGCCCTTACGTATGCACTTGCCCCGACAGCCGATTCAACACAGGAACACGGTGAACGGATGGTAAGTACGTCGGCTAGAGGTTCCGCTCCATCTTGATGATTTCGATGGACACCGGACTATTTCCACGTGAGAAGGTGCCCTCGCCTACCTTGCGAAAGCCAAAGTGCTCGTAAAATTTTTCGGCGGTCACGGTCGCCTCGAGATAGGCCTTGGAGTGGCCAGCGTTGCGTATTTGCCTCAAGGCCAGCTCCAGCAGTTGCTTACCAAGCCCCTGCCCGGCCCCGCTGCCGCGAACGAACAATTTGCTGACTTCATGGCCGTTAACTTCTACAAAGCCCTGGACTGCGTTGTCTTGCGCGAGCCATAGGTTGCCGCCGACGATGGCCTCCTTGTATGACTCAGGAGAGCGCCCATCGAGCCACAGGGTGATTTGTTCGGGGCGGTAATCGGCGGCACACAACTTTTCCACTGAGTCTTTGTGAGCCTGAAAGATGTTTTCGGCGTCTTCCAAGGTCGCCGGGCGGATGACTAGTTCGCTCATCAGGTGAACTCCAGTTTCTTTTTGGATTGATTTTTTTCCGGCGATCGCTGGCGGTAGCCCACCACTGAACTGATGCGGTCACTCGCCGTTGTTAGCGCAGCATTACACACCTGTAATGCCGAGTGGCGCGTCGCTCACAGCTTATCGAGAGGCTCAGGGAATGAGAACCTGCTCTCTCAACGCTTTACTTAGCCCTCGCACGCCCGGTCACGGAATCTGCCGCAAGGGCAAGGTTCGCGGCGCGCTGGTGGCACGGAATATGAACCCGCCCAACGATAAAAAGCATCCGACTTTGCCTATCCACAAGCACAAGCCTGGGGATTAGTGGCTGTGACAGCTCACAATCTTCGTCACTGAGCATAGGGTATTCCATCGCCGTCCCCAGGGAGCGGCGATGGAAACAACCTCCTACTCGGCTGGATCGTCCTTGACGTCTAGCCCAAGCACTTTTCCACATTGCTCACTGGCTAAACGGCTGATGATCCGGATCGCCTGGTGGATGCCTGCGGTACTGCGAAAAGTCAGGTGCGGGTTGTGTTCGCACTCGAGCATTTCATCGTGCTGCACCAAGGCTTCGCCTAGCAGCTCGAGGGTCCAGGCGTAGCTTTGGATTGTGGATAACCGTTCGTGCTCAGTCATGGGGCACCTGCTTGGGTGCGAGCGGGAGCCGTGAGGGGTCACAGAGGGGATAAAAGCGGTGGGGTTCGGGTGGCCGCGCAGGGCGGCGGCGGAGAACGGATGCGAGGATCCTGGATAGATTTTTGGCAAGCATGCATGAGGTCCTTTTCGGTTGACGCACCACACTGACCGTCGCCAAACGGTTAGGGTGGCAGCTGTACGCAGGTTGGCGAACCGAGGAAAAGGAACCCGGCAGACCCGAAGGTCTCCCACGCACAGCCGCCATTACACGAAACTGCGGGCGTAAAAAAAGCGCCTGCAATCGTGATCGGGGCGCCGTTGCGCCTTTTCGTACGGGTCGCCAAACCCGGTCGCAGAATGGTTGCGACGTGGGGAATTTATCCCCACGGGGCTGGTTGTGCAAGACGAAATAGCAGCCTGCGTCGGAGCAAGGAGCTGCGGCGTTAGTAAAAAACCTTACGTTCGGGCTTTGGGATCAAGTGGAATGCCGAGACAGACGGACGGTTGTTGGCCGTGAGGGTCCAAGTTTTGCGGGACTGGAATCTAGTGGATTTTTTGATGTACCCCATAGGGTATCTATAACTAGATCAGCTAGTTATGGCTTTGAGTGATCGAGTGTCTACTGAAGCTGGGGCGACTCACTTGGGTCAGACTCGTCTACCAACGCAGCGGGCAAGTGAGATTATGGAGTTGCTGCCGCACAGCTGGCAGCAGCCCACATCACGCTACGGGTAGAGAGCGCCTCAGAGTTTCAAGATCTTGTGTAGGTATATTGAAGCTCTGCAAAAACAGCATGTGACCGTTTGGAAGTTGCCATTCGTAGAAGTCTGAAAAGTCTCCTATGGCCAGTGCTCGGATTACTTTTGCAACAAAGCCGTGTGCTACAAGCAAAACAGTTTTGGAGGGATATTTCGATTCCAGCTCAGCTAAACCGTCTCGCACTCGTTTCACAACGTCGGAGATCGACTCACCATCGGTCGGCCCAGCATCCCAAAGTCGAGTGATGTTCTGCGACCAGAGTTGCGGATAGCGCTTCTTGGCATCGCCTTGGGTCAACCCCTCGAAAACGCCGACATCCCGCTCTCTGAAACAGTGCATTATTTCAGGTAAGAGCTTCAGGCGTTCGTTCAGAATACTCGCGGTTTGTACTGCCCTGAGGCGTGGAGAAACGACAAGTACATCAAGGCTTGCAGGCAATTGCTCGCAAAGCGTTTGAGCTTGCTGGCGGCCCAGCGCGGTAAGTTCTGGATCAAGAGATCCAAGGTATCGATGTTCGGCATTAGCCCAGGTTTCACCATGCCGCACGATGTATAAATGCATGAAATCCGTCTCAGCGAAATAAGGGATAGATGATACCTTCCATCGCCGGTGAACGCACCAAGACCAGGTTCGGGACAGGTGTCCTCCCCAGACGTTTACGCACCATCGACAACAACCCGGTGGAGAACACGATCAGGCCATGGGCGTTTGGGTGTAACCGTCCGGGCATCCCACCTTGCGCTGAGGTGCTAACGATTTACTGATCGTTGCGATCCGACGACTCACTGGAATTGCCTACCAAATAGCCAGCTAAGTCCTCAGCAGCATCCTCCGCCAGTAAGCCGACAACGACTGTAATGCCTGCATCTCGTAGCATTCTTATGCCCTCTCCCGAGTTTCTCGGATCCGGATCAAGCAACCCAACAAAAACTTTATCGACCCCGCTGTTTATCAGTGCCTGAGCGCAGGACGGAGTTCGGCCATGAAAAGAGCATGGCTCAAGCGTGACAAATGCAGTCACCCCGGAGCAGTCATTCGCTAATCGGCTTAACGCCATCGCTTCCGCGTGATAGAGCCCAGGTGCCTGTGTATGGCCTTGACTGATCACCACGTTGTCCTTTACCAGCACGCAACCTACTGGCGGGTTTGGAAGGCAGTCAGGTAAGGCTAAGCGCCCTTGGGCAAGAGCAAGCTGCATGAAATCGGCATCGGAGGTAAGACTAGTCATATTCGATTGGTACTCATCCTGGTGGCCGAATCTTGGCACATTGAATTAGGTATTGCTGTACCCGCGAAACTATCTACTTGCCGCGATACTACGCGGGCGCCCATTTATGCGGCAGCCGCTCCGAAATTGCACTTGCTCGTTGCGTCGGCAGACGCAGCGGGCCAGTGAGATCGGACAATTGCTGCCGCATCAAAGGGTTCCGTCCTGACTGCCCCAAGAAAAGCTGTAAGCGCACTTAGGCTTCAGTGAGTTTTTTCCGCAGAAAGCTCAAAGCCTCCTTGAAAACCTGATGCCAATTCTCAGAGGGCTCGCTCACGAGCGGATGCCAAAAGAATCTGAACTCATGGCCTCCATCATCTTCTGCAAAATGCACCCAAGTATCTGGAAGGTCTTGGGCAACATGACATTCATGAAATACCCATGTGTGTCCAGTTACGATGGAGCGCCGCTCCCCCAAATGTCGCCCAACTGTCGACTGAATCCCTGCTTCTTCTTTCAACTCTCGAACCGCAGTCAGCTCGGTTGACTCACCTGGCTCGACACTGCCTTTGACCAGTTGAAAGCCTGCTAATGGATGCTCGAAAGCTAAGACTTCCAGCGTTTCTCGGCTTCGCAGAACTACAGGACAAGATTTATCTGCTTCCATGCCGTCACACCTACTCCGAACCTTACCCGTATGTCGAGAAGCATAAGCGAAGCAAGCTGCCATCGAAACCGGAGAGGACGAAAGATTCACAAGGTGTGTTTGCCGTCCGCTAACGCAACTGATTGATCCCGGTAAGCCGGTAGCCACTCGCGGATAACGTTGGCGTTGATGCCGTGATGGATGGCTACGCTGGAAATCGTCGCTCCTGGTTGCAGGCACTCCTAAACGACTTGGGCTTTGAACGATTTGTAAGCGTCTGGCGATGTCACCTACCTGACTGAATATCATCCATGTCACAATTCCGCTCGGCCTGGTGCTCCGATTTCCTCCATAAAATCATCTAGAAAACTATTAAGGCGTGCATGCCTGACCGCTGCCAACCGAGCACCTTCGGCTGTCTGAAATCCCGAAGCCAGTTTGAGTAATTTTGTGTGGAAATGCTCAATGGTGAAACGTTTGTCTTGATAATCCCTGCCTGCGGCTTCCGGGTTTGTAAAGTCGTAAAGCGCAGAGCCCATTCGCCCAGAAACGTAGAAGCAGCGCGCGACTCCCACCATGCCGATGGCGTCCAGTCGATCACTGTCCTGAAGAATTTTGGCTTCTAGCGTGATGGGCTCGAAGCCTGCTGAGAAGCTGTGGGTCTTCACCGCGTGAGCAACTAGCTCAATTCGCGATGTAGACCAACCCATACGCTCCAAAATAGAGGCGGCTTTTTTGGCCGAAAGAGTTGATGCTTGCGCCCGTAATGGCGAGTTTTTCTCGACTGCCACACAATCATGCAAAATAGTTGCTGCGAGCAATGCTTCTAAGTCTCCACCTTCTTTTTCTTGTAGCCGCCGAACATTTATCCATACTCGGTGAATATGAGAAAGATCGTGAGATCCGTCCGTGCTGGCCTCGGGTAGAAATGCGAGTAAGTCCGACGCTAGGCTCTGGTAAGGAAAAAATGGCTCAACACTCATTTCAAAACTCCTGGAAGGTATCGATCTTAGTGTAGTGGTCAACTCATCCCGGACACGGTTTTTAGTTTTTCTTCAGCTTTCGCCGGAGCCAGTCCATCGTTGAACTGATGAGGTCGGTTCCAGTTGTAGTGGCTCATTAGGTACTGGCCAATGTCTCGTTGAGCTTGCTGCCCGGTCAGGTAGCCCGTGGTCGGTATCCACTCTGATTTCAAGCTGCGAAATACTCGCTCCATCAGTGCATTATCCCCAGCAGTTGCCTCGGCGGCTCATGCTCTGGCGAATGCGGTAGCGCCACAGTCTCTGGCGGAACTGACGGCTGCCATATTGCGATCCCTGGTTGGAGTGGAACAGTAGTCCTTGAGGCTTTCCACGCTGTTCGTAAGCTACGTCCAGCGCTTTGACGACTAAGTCTGCATCCGGCTTCTCTGATAAGGCCCAGCCCACCACTCTGCGTGCGTAGAGATCCAGTACAACTGCCAGATAGTGCCATTTGCCCTGTGCCCAGACGTAAGTGATGTCTCCACACCAGACCTGATTGGCGCTTCGACATCAAACGCTCGGTTCAAGGTATTAGGAATATCTGGCCGCTCCACTGTGGCCTTTTTGTACGCATGTGATCCTGGCTGCTTGCTGATCAACGCCAGCTCACGCATCAGGCTGCGTACCTTGAACCGCCCGATTTGTTCACCTTCTTCTTGCATCATTGCCATGATGGTACGGCTTCTTCTTGCATCATTGCCATGATGGTACGGCTGCCGGGCGCACTTCGACCTCGCGTGAACAACTCATTTACTCGACTGCGCAACCGCAGTCGTTCAACGTCCGGAGTTCGCCTTCTGTGACGATGTGCGTAGTAACTTGAGCGAGTGACTTCAAACACTTCGCACAAACAATCAACGGGCTCATGATCGCTGAGCTGGCGGATCAGCGCGTACGCTCGAGATCTTCCGACATCAAGAGCGCGGTAGCCTTTTTTAGTATCGATTTCTCGCGTTCAAGGCGCGTGATCCGGGCTTCCAACTCTTGGATTTTTTGCTGCTCTGGCGTCAGCGCTTTGCTGGCCGGCGTGATGCCGCCGCGCTCCTGCTGAAGCTGATTAACCCACCGACGCAGGGCCGATTCCACCAAGCCGAGCGAACGGGCCGCTTCGGCATGGCTGTAGCCTTGATCGAGCACCAGGCAGGCAGCTTCGCGCTTGAACTCAGGGGTAAAGGTACGGCGTTGCTTGGTCATCGGACACCTCTCTGTGGCAAGCATTCTCGCCTAAATGGGTGTCCGGGGTTAGTAGACCACTACACGAACTCTCGGACGAGGCCTGGGATGTGGTCTCCGATCTCTTCATCGAAACTCATGGCCGAGGGCGACCACGCCTAAGCGACCGCCTGATGCTCGATGGTGTGCTCTGGGTGCTCTGCTCGGGTGCTGCGTGGCGAGACTTGCCGGAGCGCTTCGGCCCGTGGTCAACGGTGTATCAACGGTTTCGCGGCTGGCGAAATCAGGGGACGTTCGATCAGATGCTCAAACGCTTGCACCTGAGATTGAATGAGCAAGGCCTGACCGATCTGCAAACCTGGATGATCGACTCAACCGCCATACGCGCAACTCGAGCCTCATCCGGCGCTCGGAAAAAGGGGGCCTGACGAGCCTGCCGATCACGCTCTAGGTCGCAGTCGCGGTGGCCTGACTACCAAAATCCACATGCTCTGTGATGCCAACGGGACACCGTTGCGCTTCCTCCTGTCTGGCGGTCAAGCCAGTGACATCAGCTATGCCAAGCCATTGCTGGACGACGTCAGCATTCCATCAAGTCAACGTGGCCGCCCGCGTAAACGCTGCAAATGGTTGCTTGCTGACAAGGGCTACGACGCCGAAGCGCTACGCCGCTACTGCGACCAATATCGAATGCAGCCCGTCATCCCGATACGCTCGATGAAGCGCAAAGCCAAACCTGGCTTACCCAGACTGTTTGATCGGCCCAAGTACCGACGGCGCAACATCATCGAGCGCATGTTTGGCTGGCTGAAAGAGAACCGTCGCATCGTGACACGCTTCGACAAGCTCGCGAAAAGTTATGCCATGGTCTCACTGGCTTGTTCCATGCGGTGTTTGCGACATCTCTTTTCGTACAGAGCCTAGGGCTACCGTTTGCATTGGCAGCTCGGGCTGGCGTTATCGAACCAGCGCCAGCCGCAAGCCAAGCCCCACCAGTACCGCACCCATTGCGGCATCAACCGGCCGACGCACCTTCGTGTAAAACGCCCGCACCCGATCCGTGGAAAACATCAATGCCAGAGTGGAAAACCAGGCAAACGAAACAAGCGTGACCACCACCACGGCAGCAGCCATCACCCAGCCTGGGGCGTGTGCCGGCAGCACGGTGATGAAAAAGCTGCCAAAGAACGCCGCGGCCTTTGGATTTGTGGCGGACACCAGTAACCCAACGCGGGGGGCTGCTGTGGTGGTGTTTTGCGTCGTGCTGATTTCGAGGGCTGCATAAGGCCGCCGCGCGCCGAGCAGCATTTTAATGCCCATGTAGATCAGATAACCCGCGCCCACTACCCGAATCGCGTCATACAACCAGGCCACTGTGCTCAGCAAAACACCCAGGCCGACAATCGCCAGCACCGCCCAAATGGCGATGCCTGCGCTGGTGCCCACTGCAACACCAATCCCTCGGCTGCGGCTCACCAAGGCGTTGGAAGTGACGGCGATGAAATCGGGGCCTGGGCTTACGCAGGCCAGGAGCATGACGGCGCCAATGGTCAAAAGCTGGGAAACGTAGTCCACGTGATGTCTCCAGTTACTTCGTTGTCTATCGAGCTACGTCGTAATGCACCGACAGCAGGCCTTTCTTCTCTTTGAGCTTGAGCACCTTGATCGGCCCGACCAAGCCCGCTGAGGTGACATGCGTGCCGCCGCAACCCTGCATCGGCAAGGTGCCGAAACACACTGAGCGGACACCGCCCTGGTCAATCAACTCACGCGGCACGTTACGCTGGATCAGCGCGTTCACCGCCGCCTCGATGCCTTCGACCGTCAGCGGCTCGCAACCCGCCTGGCGCTCAAAAATCACTCGGCACTCCCCCGGCCAGTGGTGGCCTTTGCTGGGAAGCCAGCCCAAGCTCTGCCCGATACCCGCAATCAGGTGGCCGGCCGAATGCAGGCGAGCATGCAACGCACGCACTTCGGGCGAGATGGCAATCTCGACGCTGCCCATGGGCACGGGTTGCCCGACGACATGCACCACATCGCCCTCGATATTGAGCACTTCCTCTACCCGGATACCCGCGATGGTTCCCTGATCCGCAGGCTGCCCACCGCCCTGGGGGTGAAAGAGGGTCTCGGCCAGGTAGACCCGGAAACGTCCATCCTCCGTCGGCGTGCAACGCACCACGTGCGTGCTCAAGGTCAACTCATCGCTGCTGTAATACGCCCGTTGCATCATCGATCAAATCCTTGGTTCTTTCCGGGGCAGCGCCCGATCAAGATTCAAGGTTAAAGGGCGAGGACTTCGCGCACTTGTAAAAAATTGATGGGGCAACAGCGATCAGTAACGAGACGGTGCAACCCCAAAGGCTTGCTTGAAGGCCCGATTGAAGTGGCTCTGGTCGTAGAAACCCACCTCTTGCGCGACCCTGGTCAATTCCCACTGGGTATGGTTTAGCAGCACACAGGCGCGCTCTAGGCGCAAACGCACCAGCCAGGCATGTGGTGTTATGCCGACCGTCTGCTTGAATAGCTTGAGGAAGTGAAAACGCTCTAGGTCGCACAATGCAGCCAGTTCTTCGAGCGTTATCTTGTCGGCGAGGTGTTCGTTGCAGTAGTCCCGCACACGATGCCACTGCACGATCGAAAGCGGGCCCTTTACGAACTGCGGCTTGACCATCCGCGCTTGGGCAAACAGCCGCCCGAGCAGCATGAGCCATTGAGAATCGACAAACAGCGGGTCTGTAGGCATCCCCGCTGCGAGCGCGTCGTGCAGCCGGGAAAGCTGGATGGCGAGGCTGGCATCCTGTAACAGCGCGCCACCCAGAGCGGAAAACTGGTCACGGCCCGTAAGCTCTTCCGTAACGCTGCGCAACAGGTCGGCGGACACACGGAACGTCTTCAGCGTGTAGGCGTCGTCGCCTGCACTGATGCCATCGTGAATTTCGCCGGGTGGCATCAACTGGATGGTGCCTGGCGACAGCAACGTCGTCTCACCATTGAGTACCTGGCGCTGCACGCCATCGGTGATCAAGCCGACGTGGAAATCCAGGTGGTAGTGACGCCCGAAACGAAAGCTCGAGAAACGCGCCTCGCTCAGCACCAGCCCGGGGATATCCCTGTTGCGTTTGTAATCAACGTGGTCTGCCATTGACCGACTCCTGCCACACCGAGGGTGATCATCTCATACCTGATCTTGCAAGGGCTGGCGTGGTTATCGGGTTAAGGGCTTGGCTGGCGGCAGCGTTGGGGACGTCAGTTAGCGGGGGTGGCGCGGGGTTGATCAGCTTGGTGCAGTGCTCGCTGGCCAGGCGGCTGATGATACGGATGGCCTGGTGGATGCCGGCGGTGTTGTGGAAGCTCAGGTGGAGGTACGTGGATAAACCCCGTCAAGGGTTGAAATTCAGCGCTCCAAAACAGCCCTGGCCTCATCACGCTTGGTCCTCGCAACGGCCAACGAAACGATGGGGTACTTGCCGATGATCAGCGTGCCTTCCTTGCCGTTGGGTTTGAAATACCGCAGCCGCCAAGACTTCGAGCCACTGGGCGCGACGTACAGGTACATACCCCCGCCGTCGAACAGTTTGCAGGCCCCAAAAACACCCCCGGTTATTGGGGATTTTGTTGGTTCCCGACGGAGGGGCGTGGAAACGAAAAACCGGCCAGATGGCCGGTTTAGAGGGCTTTCAAAGCATTCAGCGGAATGCAGTGGAGCTGGATGTGGTGCCGGAGACAGGAATCGAACCTGCGACCTTCGCGTTACGAGTGCGTTAAGAAGGCCATGTTTTCTGGTCATGGCCTAGTATTCATTGGGTTTCATCGTCTGGTTTTGTCTTTTGAAACACGTCCGTATAGTCTATTTTGCTGTCACCCTGCTGTCACGGACATCCAGCCATGAAAACCAAGATCACTGCCAAGCTCCTTGCGGGCATCCAGCCGCAGGAGAAGCCATACCGGATTCATGATACCGCTCAGCCTGGCCTGTCCATCCGGGTGCTCCCCAGTGGCCACTCCAGTTACATGGTCAGCTGGGGCAGGAACCAGGCCGCCACGCTGGGCAGGGTCGGGATGATGACGCTTGAGCAGGCCAGGACAGAAGCCGCCAGGTGGCTGGCAGAAGCACATGAACATGGCTCTCCACTGGTTGCAACCAAGAACAAGCGTAGGGCGACCCATACCCTGGCAAGCTACCTGGCTGAGAGCTATTACCCTTGGCTTGAAACGCACCACAAGGCCCACCAGAAAACCCGGCACGCGATCGAGCACAGCTTTGCCAACCTAATGACAAAGCCTCTCTCAGACCTAACCCAACGAGACCTAGAAGCCATGAGGGTGAAGTGGCTGGCGAGCGGCCTGAAGGATGCGACGGCCAACAGGAAGCTTGCAGCTCTTCGTGGCGCCCTCTCCAAGGCAGTGGAGTGGGGCGCTCTTGAGGATCACCCGATGACAAAGCTGAAGCCATTGCGCCTCGATACCCGTGGCCGGGTTCGATTCCTATCCGGGGAAGAGGAACAGCGCTTGCGCAAGGCTCTGAGCGACCGCGAGGAGCGCATCCGAGCCGAGCGCGACACCGCTAACATATGGCGTCGAGACAGGAAGAAAGACGAACTTCCTAACTTGCGTGAATTCGCGTTCGCGGACTACTTAAAGCCTATGGCAATTATCAGTTTAAACACCGGACTTCGAAGAGGTGAACTATTTAACTTAACTTGGGCTGACATTGACATAAAGCGGAAGAATTTGACTGTAGTTGGCGAGGGCGCCAAGTCAGACCAAACTCGCCATCTACCACTGAATGCCGAGGCGCTCGCAGCTATCGAAGGTTGGAAAAAACAGTCAACCGGCGTCGCACTTGTGTTCCCAAGTCAAACAGGGGGGCGTATGGATAACGTAAAAAAATCATGGGATGCGGTGTTGAAGGCCGCAGAAATCAGCTCATTCCGCTGGCACGACCTTCGCCACACGTTCGCGTCGAAACTGGCGATGAAGGGTGTTCCCCTCAATACGATCCGGGACCTACTGGGCCACGCCGATCTAAAAATGACACTGCGCTATGCTCACTTGGCACCCGATTCTAAAGCTTCGGCGGTAGATCTTCTTCTTTAAACTTTGCAGTCTTTGGGTCAATCTTCATGAGCACAGTTCGGAGGCTATCGCTCAAGGCGCGGAGAGCTTCATTCTCGTTTTTCAACCGTTCATTTTCCATTGCCATTTCCTCAAAGTAACCGCCCTGCTGTATAGCTTCAGCCTTGCGCTCTTCAAGTTCTTTAGGGGTTGGAAGCCCCACATCTTCATAGGTTACCTGGACTACGCTGCCTGCCTCCTGGATTCTCTGGATAAGATCAGGCCAATACTTAGAAAGTACATCTAACCGAGCATTCTTCCATGGGCTGGCGTCAGTTATTACTCTTGGTGTGTATCGCCAAAATGGCGGCGATAGACGGATTGACTCCCAGATCAGCCCTTCTTCAAAGGTCAAAAGGCTCGGATATTCAAAAGCCAGGCGCACAACTCGTATAGCTTCATCCGGCGACCACAGCCGCTCTTTCACTGCGTCCATCACGCTTTGAGGATCAGGCATCTCAGGCTTGTGCTGGTCATTGAGCACCATGAAGTCCACCGGCATTTTCACGTCGGACAAGGCCTGCTCTACCGACCATTCAACCACACCCGTAACCGTTCGCTTCTGGATGCGAGCAGCAATGTCGATGGCGTATTTGATAGCCGGGTCTACCCGAAGCGATACGCTCACCGTTGAGCTCTGATCTGTGGTCTTCCTGGGCCTGGCCATACGCGCACTCCTCCTAGATTTGCTGCAAATACTCTACGCGAACGCAATCGCTGTCAATCGTCTGGTTACGTGCAGTTTTTGCTTGCACATAACTTTTTTGCGTTCTAGATTGGCTGCACCAGGCGCTTTTGCCGTAGGAGGAGAGTGACGTGAACCAACCCCACACCCTGATGCCGTTGTCAGTCGGTCCTGAAGAAGCGGGCCAGATGACGGGGCATACCCGCAGCGCCATCTACGCCGCGATCGCCCGCGGCGACCTGCCGTCGTTCAAGTCCGGAAAACGCCGCCTGATTCTGGTGAGCGAGCTGCAGACCTGGATCAACCGACTGGCTACGGAGAACGGACGATGAGCAAGCAGAGCAAGGCCATTGAGATCAAAGCGAGAGAGGTGGCAGCGGCTCACGGTTGCACCGCCATCAAATCAAGCAAACGCCTGCCGGTGGAGGGCGGCGGTGGGTTTCAGGTGATCGACAGCGAAACCTGCCTTGTGCGAGCCGGCAAGGCTTTCAACCTGTCGGCACAGCAGGTCATCCAACTTTTTGAAGGGGAAGCACAATGAGCATGAGCTTGAATATTGCCCAGGACGATGCGCGCCTGATGATGCAGGCCGGGATTTTCGCCAAGGTGGTGGCCGATCTGATCCAAGACAACGCATCAGCCGGCCACGCAGACGAACCGCAGTTCCTCAATGAGTACCGGGTGGACGGGCTGATGATGGGCCTGCAGCTCGTTGCCAGCGAACTGTGCGCGCGCAGCGAATGGATCACAGAGAGGATCGATCAGGAAGAAGAGAAGGCCCAAGCGGCGTTGCAGCGCCGCAAGGGTCGGGACAGTCGCCGGGAAAGCAATGTCGAGGGCAAGTGTGGCACGCAGCGCGCCGCCTGACAACTCGATGCCCTCAAGCGAAGGGGGCGATTTCAGATCGCATCCTTCGCGCCTGATTGTGAGTCGCTGAATGGCAAGGAAGAAAACCTACAAGGTGGATTTTGGTGGCGGTCGCGCGCTGGCGCTCCCGTACCGCCTGCTGATCCACCCTGCTTTCGACAATCTTTCGCCCAAAGCCATTGCTGTCTTGGTGAAGCTGGCCCGGAACTACAACGGCAAGAACAACGGCGATCTAGCGGTCACCACATCCATGCTTGCCGCTGGCCGGGCGATGGACGCGAAGACGCTTAGGAGCGCCCTGGATGAGCTGCTGGAGGCTGGACTGATCATTAAGACGCGAGAGCCAGGCCCATGGTCAGCCGACGGCAGAAGACAGCCCACGCTGTACGCGATCACCTGGGCTCGAGTCGACGAATGCGCAGGCAAGGATCTTGAGGTTCCGCCTGGTCCGCCGCGTTTCAAGTTCATCTGATTTCGATTTTGCCAGTGGGATTTTTTCCGCAAACCAATGGGATTTTTTCCCAGTAGCCGCCCTTGAGTTTGTCCGGTTCTGTCCGGGTATGCATCTCAGATGATGGGTCGGTGGGATTTTTTCCCACTGGCTTCCAGGAATCATGCGGCCTCCAGGGGAAAGGCTAAGGGGAAAAAATCCCACTCTTATTTAATTACACCACCACAGGGTCATTTAAATGGGATCACAAACCTATCGCCAGGGCCGGTGTAAGCACCAAATCGCGGGGCGATGCGCCCAAGCCAGGGGGCTTACCTTCCTTGTCGTCGATTTCCTCCCCTGGACACTCATCGACATGTGCAGGCTGTGCGCACAGGAGGTCCGCAAGGACCTGATCTACCAGGTCGAGAAGAGTCCTCTCTGATCGAGACATACCCGAGACACAAAATCTGTTCTGAACGCTACAGGCCGCGCCAGCAAAGGCATGCAGGCCGTCACAGCATCCACCCCAATGGAGGAACCTCACATGACCAAACCGCGCACCCCAGCATTTCCGCGAGAGCTGGCCGAACTGATCGCCAGGAAGGCGCACCAGATGGCCCAGGCGCTCGAACAGCAGGCCATGGAGCAGATGGTGAAGACCGCCAGGCAATCGCTCGCCCGTGGCATCGACGCGCCCGAAATCGCCCGGCAGATGGGCTTGGTGGCAGGGGGTACCCGGAAAGTCTGAGCCCTTTGGCTCGGACACCGCGCCCTCAGTCGTTTTTTCACGCCCGCGAAATTAAAAGTTTAGTACCCGCGAAATATCAAAACGCCCACGGGCGCCCGCCGCCCCAAGGAGCAGCCATGAAACGAGATTTCCAGAGCCTTCGGGCCTACGAACAGCACCTCCGCGCCGCCGGCGTCCCACGCTCTTTGGCGGTGCAGTTCACGGGCCTGATCCCTGACCACGCGATCCGCAATTTGCTTCCCCTGCGCCTGCGCTTTGCGCTTGCACTGCGTGGGTTGATAGGTAGAATTGGCTTGTCGGCTCGGCAGGTTGCCACCGACGCGACAACTCAGGATTCCAGCACGGCGCGAGGCTGTGGAGGGAACGAAGAGGCCAGTTCCGGAGTGAGTCCGGCGGGACGCGAAAGCAAGCAAGAGCGCAGAAGCCACGCCCCCAGCGTGCGCAAGGCGCGTCCCCCTATTCGGAACTGAAGGTACAACCTATGTACAACGCAATGAGCAACTCTGCTCGCACCCTGCAGACCAAGAGCGCCGGCGGCGATTCGACCGAGGCCCTGGTACTCAAGCACCTGCAAGACCGCGACGAAGAGATCAACCGCTTCGCTACCGATGCGAAGGAAACCATCCAGGGCCTCAAGGATCGTCTGCAGGATCTGGAGCAGAAGAGCGCCCGCCGCGGTGCACCAGCCGGTTATGGCGGCGGTGATGACGCGATCGTCAAGATGGCTGACGCGTTCACCAAGTCGGGCCAGTTCGAGGCCTTGAAGTCGGGTAGCCCGACTACCGGGCGCGTCACTGTCGAAAACGTCGCCATCAAGTCGCTGACCAACGCCGGCCAGGGTGTAGCAGGTTCCACCAGCTACTCCGCGACCGCGCAACGCCAGCCAGGCCTTTACAACGATCCTCGCCGCGACCTCTCGTTGCTGGACTATCTGCCCTCGCTCCCGGCCTCTTCGGCCACGTTCGAGTACATGCAGATCAAGGACTACACCAACAACGCTACCGAGCAGGAGGAGGAGGGCGCGCAGAAGGCACAGACCAGCATCGACGCCGAGCTGGAAACCGCCAACATCGCCACCGTCGCCCACTGGACCCGCGCTTCGAAGCAGGTTCTCGATGACACTCCGGCCCTCGGCCAGCAGATCGGCAACCTGCTGAATTACGGCCTGCTGGAGAAGCTGGAGTCCCGCCTGATCGCCGGCCCGGGTGGTAAGGGCAAGATCAAAGGCCTGATCGGCTATGCGGTCCCTCACGTAGTGGTCGGTACCTTGAAGCCGGTGGATGCTATCGGCCAGGCGGTCACCGCTATGAAGACCAGCGGCTGGCAGGCCAGGCTGATCATCATGAACCCCGATGACTGGTTCAGCATCTCCAGCGAGCGCGACGCCGACGGCCAATATGTCCTTGGCTCTCCACGTGATCCTGCGCCGCCAGTGCTGTGGGGTGTTCCGGTGATCACCTCCGGCTCGATGCCGGCGGGCACCGTCCTGCTGCTGGATACCACTCAGGTGGCCATGCTGGACCGCGAGCAGCCCACCCTGATGCTGAGTCGTGAAGACGGCAACAACTTCACCAGCAACCTGGTGACCCTCCTTGCCGAACTGCGCGCTGGCCTGGCGGTGTTCTCGACCGGCGCCGTCCGGTCTGTGGATATCTCCAACGCCACTGGCGGCTAATCAGCCGTGATCAACGAAGGCTCGCCCAAGTAGTCCGGGGCGAGCCTTTTTTGTTTGCGCCTGGATTTGATCCACAGGAGGGTCAACTATGGCTAGTAGATCGTTGGGTACGCTCACGCTGGACCTGATCGCCCGAATCGGCGGGTTCCAGCAAGGCATGGACCAGGCCGCCCGGGTCACCGACAAGCGAATGAAGGAAATCTCCACCAGCGCTGTGAAGGCCGGCAAGATGATCGGCGCCGGCCTGGCTACGGGCGTGGCTGCAGGAGCAACAGCACTCACCGCCATGGCAGTGTCTGCCGTCGACACCGCGGCCGAGATATCAAACCTGGCCCGTATGGCCAACGTCAGTACCACCGACTTCCAGCGCCTCGCGGCGGGCTCGCAAGCCGTGGGCATCGAGCAGGACAAGCTGGCGGACATCCTCAAGGATGTAAACGACAAGGTCGGCGACTTCCTCAACACCGGCGGCGGTGAGATGAAGGACTTCTTCGAGCAGATCGCGCCCCAGGTGGGTGTCACTGCCGAACAGTTCCGCAACCTCAGCGGCAGCCAAGCCCTGGGCCTATACGTCTCCAGCCTCGAAAAGGCCAAGGTCAGTCAGTCCGACATGACCTTCTACATGGAGGCGATCGCCAACGACGCCACCGCGCTCCTGCCGCTCCTACGGAACAACGCAGAAGGGTTCAAGCGCTTTGGTGATGCCGCCGAGGCTGCCGGCGCCATCATGGATGACAAGACAATTCGAGCGGCCCAGGAGCTGAAAGCCGCTACCTGGCTGATCGAAAATTCCGTATCCGGGGTGAGCAACGAGATCAAGGCGGCACTGCTGCCAATGCTCTCCGGTTTCGCCGGAAAGCTCACCGATGTGACTGAAAACGGAGTTCTGGCCAAGAAGATTGCCGACGACCTGGCAGACAGCGTGAAGGTGCTCGGCAAGATGGCTGTGGGCACAGTCGGCGGTCTGCACCTGCTCGCGGCCGGCATCAAGGGCCTGCACGACTTCGATGAAGCAATGGTAGGCGGCGAGGATGCGAAGTGGTGGGATCGCTACCTGCCACCGGTGCGCATCTACAACGCCGTCAAGAATCTCGACGCCATGGGGGAGTCCATCGGGAAGTCGAAGGCCGAGGTCAAGGATCTGCTGGGCATGTACGGCGATCTTTGGGAGGGCATCGATAAACCGCCCGCTGCCGGCGCGAAAAACCAAGTTACCGAACTGGCCGACATGCTCGAGCAGATGCGCAAAGGTGGCATTGGCACCTTCCGGGCAACTACCCCAGATCAGCAGAAATCTGCCAAGGAGCTGGAGAACACCCTCAAAACGGCTGCCAGTGGATTTGCTCAACTCAAGCAGCAATACGACCCGGCCGGGGCCGCGGTAGATGAGTTCAGCAAGCAGACCGAGCAGCTTTCCTTGCTGATGAAAAACGGCAAGATCACTCAGCAGGAGTTCGCCCAGGGCACCGAGTGGGTGGCCCGAGCGTTCAATGATGCGATTCAGTCGTCCAGCGGCTTGGCCGAGCAGATGAAATACCAGGCCGAGCTTGAGAAGGGGCTGGCCAACCAGAAAGCCCAGTATCAACTCGCGGCTGACTCGATCGGCATGGGCAGTAAGGAGGCAGGCCGCTATCAGGAGCAGCTGCAGCTTGAGCAGGAGAACAACGACAAGATCCTTGGTCTGCGCACCGAACTGGCAACCACCTCTGATGCCCTGCGCCGTCGTGACCTGGAAAACCAAATAGCGCTGATCGAGGAATACCAGCCTCTGCAGCTTGAAGCCATGCAGGAAGGGTGGGCGCTGATCGATGAGGCCCAGTCCGATTGGATGAGCGGCATGGCAGGCGCCTGGGCTGATTACGCGGACGCGGCAACGAACTACGCCGCCATGGCAGCCGACGCAACTAGTGTGACGCTCGGCAGCGCCAGAAGCGAGCTGGGTTCGTTTCTCTCGGATGTGGCAACCGGCGCCGAGGATGCCAGTGATGCGCTGGTGGATATGGTGGCGGGGTTTGGCAAAACCATGGTCGACACGCTGGCCGATATGGCTGCCCAATGGCTGGTCTACCAGGGGGTACAGTTGCTGGTGGGCAAGAGCACGCAATCCATGGCGGGCATGGGCCTGGTGGCCAATGCTCAGGCAACCTCGTTCCAGGCCCAGCTGGCGGCGTACGCATCGACGGCAGCAATCCCTATCGTTGGACCGGCAGCAGCTCCTGCTGCAGCGTTCGCGGCTGCTGCAGCTACCGCTCCGATGGTCGCCGGCGTGGCATCAAGCGCGCTCATGGGCATGGCTCACAACGGCCTCGACAACATCCCGCGAGAGGGCACCTGGCTGCTCGATGGTGGGGAGCGGGTTCTGAACCCGAACCAGAACCGCGACCTGACTCAGTACCTGCGCAACGCGAACGATGCTGGCGCCGGGGGCGGAACTGGTGGAGGTATCACCATCAACGCGCCGATCACCGTACAGGCGCAGCCCGGCATGAGCGATGCCGAGGCCAGGCGGCAGGCCGGGGCCATTGGGGAGTCTGTCACGCAGCAGGTGCGCGACGTGCTGTACCAAGAGACCCAGCAGGGCGGATTACTTTGGAGACGCATATGAACCTTGAGCAACGAATGGCGCTGTCTGGCAAGCTGATGGAGGTGCTTCGGCAAGAGCTGGGGCAGCACCTGTGCACTGGTACCGGCAAAGAATGCCGAGAGCGCAAGCATGAGCTGGCCAGGTTAATGGCTCGGGTGTCCGGGGCCGTGATGTACGATGGCTTGCCCGCCAGCGAGCAGGCGTTCCGGACCAAGCGCCTGGAGCGGACGATGGAAAATGCTGCCGAGGAGGTCGGGCAACACGTGTGGCAGGCAGGGGGTACCCGGAAAGTCTGAGCCCTTTGGCTCGGACACCGCGCCCCCAGCTTTTTTTCCATTTCCGCAAAATCCGCGTTTCCAAGGGGGTCGCGTTTCACGACCCCCATGCCCTAGTGATCCGCTACCCCATGAGGTGGCAGAACACCACCCCACCGACTCCTCAAAATTGAGGACACCTCCAACTCCCTCCAATGGAGGAAGTCTCAACTACCTGCGTTGCAGGAAGTCCACCCCGTCTACCTGGCGGGCCAGGTCAAATATCGGGATTCCCGACTTTTGGAGCATCGCATTCAGGCGAATGAGATGTCCTGAAATTTGAGGGCATCTCTGGATGTGAGCAGTTTTGCTCGCATCTCTGGATAGCCCAGCTCTGGACCATCGCCCGGGAGAACCCCGTATCTACCATGGCTCGGTTCTGAGCCATCCACCATTGGTGGCCGAGGGTCTGCAAATTTCCTGCACACCCCCGGGAAATCAACGCCAAACGTTCTTTTGGCCAAGCGTACGCCTGGCGTCCGGCTGCCGGTCACTACGAAATTTTCGTAGTGGGTCGGGACGAAATTCGTACCAACCCCACTTCGTACGAATTTCGTCCGTAGTCAAAGCCGCGAAATTCGCTGGTTAGGCCCGATTCCCCTGGCAGTGCCTCGGCTTGGTCCGATTTCAAATCGAGCCAAGTTTTACGAAGGTTTCGTAAAATCCCGCGCCACGAAACCATGCTCCGCGGCTTTGTGGCGCGCATGAAAAAGCCCCGCCAGATCGTCTCTGTGCGGGGCTTCGTTTGCTGTCATCCTGCTGTCATACCCGGTGATGCTGTCATGCGAATATAGCTGAATGCGCTGATTTTACTGGTGCCGGGGACAGGAATCGAACCTGCGACCTTCGCGTTACGAGTGCGCTGCTCTACCGACTGAGCTACACCGGCGTGTAGCGCAACGTACCACTGCCGCACCCGTTACGCAAACCTCTGTTTCCCCTGGCTTATTCCCCGACCCTCAAGCCCCTTTGCAACCGCCGGGCGCGAGGTCTGCCTCGATGTTGGTGGTGCAGCTCCAGCCGCTGGCCGAACGGGTCAGCGTCAGGGCCTTGCCCACCACATTGGCTGGCGCATCCACCAGGGTGCACACGATGCTCCCACTGCCGTCGGCAGCCTTGCCGTCAGCGGTGATCGCGCAATGCGCGGTAGCGGGCTGGCCGCCAAGCGCTGCTACGTCGGCCACGTCCTTGCCTTCATTCAGGCGCAGGTCCATCGCTGTCTTCAGCGCGCTGATCTCCAGCAGCCCGGCAGCGGCCTTGGTGCGTGACTGGTGGTTGGTGTACATCGGTATGGCGATGGTCGCCAGGATGCCGATGATCGCGACGACGATCATCAGTTCGATCAGGGTGATACCACGTTGCCCTTTCATGAACGTTTTTTCCTTTTTGATACGCGTACTCGTTGAGGTCATTCTCGACCCCGAGCTGACAGCGGCGCAGTAGGCCTGAACAGACACCTTTTGTCACCCCTGCCGGTCAGGGCGTCATCTTCGCTGAACTACTCTAGTGAGCATCGCCAGCGCGCGCCCCTTCACGGAATCGACAAGCTGTTTCCAGGCTTGTCACAGGGCAGATAAGGACCTTTTGCATGAACCATTCGACTCACCTCTATGCCTGGCAGGGCACCGATGCCAAGGGGGCCGCGGTCAGCGGGCAGGTGGCTGGGCGCAGCCCGGCCTATGTGCGGGCCGGGCTGCAGCGCCAAGGTATTCGTGTGGCCCGCTTGCGGCCTGTCAGCCAGCGGGTCTGGCAATGGCCAAAAGCACGGGAGAAGCGCGACCCGGCGGGGTTCAGCCGGCAGCTCGCAACCTTGCTGAAAGCGGGTGTGCCGTTGTTGCAGGCCTTCGAGGTGATGGGGCGCAGTGGGTGCGGCGCGGGGCAGGCGGCGTTGCTGGAGCGGTTGAAACAGGATGTGGCGTCTGGCCTCGGGCTGGCGGATGCGTTGCAGCGCCAGCCCGCGTGGTTTGACGGGTTGTACTGCAACCTGGTGCGGGTGGGGGAGCAGTCTGGCACGCTGGACCGGCAGCTTGAACAACTGGCGGGCATGCTGGAACAGCGCCAGGCCTTACGCAAACGGGTGCGCAAGGCGATGCTCTATCCCCTGTTACTGCTGCTGACAGGGTTGGGGGTATCGGCGATTTTGTTGCTGGAAGTGATTCCGCGCTTTCAACGGTTGTTTGCCGGCTTTGATACGGCGCTACCAGCCTTCACGCAGTGGGTGATCGACTTGTCCACAGGGCTGGGCCGCCATGCGCCGCTGCTGTTGATAACGGGGTTTGCGCTGGCGTTGACCGTGCGCGAGGTGTATCGAAGGCACCCGCCAGCACGCCTGTGGATATCTCACCAGGTGCTGCGGTTACCGGTATTTGGCAAGTTGCTGGGGCAGGCTGCCTTGGCGCGTTTTGCCCGCAGTTTGGGCACAGCCTACGCGGCGGGGGTGCCGTTGCTGGATGCGCTGGGCACTGTGGCCAAGGCCAGCGGCAGCGCGTTGCACGAGCAAGCGATTGTGCGGCTGCGCCAGGGCATGGCCAATGGGCAGGGGCTGAACCAGGCGATGGCGCTGGAGCCGCTGTTCCCGCCGTTGCTGGTGCAGCTCACAGCCATCGGCGAGTCCAGCGGCACGCTGGAGCCGATGCTGGACAAGGCCGCCAGCCATTACGAGGAACAAGTCAGCCAAGCGCTGGACCAGTTGACCAGCCTGCTGGAGCCCGCCATCGTGCTGATCCTTGGGCTGCTGGTCGGCGGCCTGGTGGTGGCGATGTACCTGCCGATCTTCCAGTTGGGTAGTTTGATCTGAACATGACGCTATGGACTTTGCTGGCTGAGCAGCCGGCGTACTTCATCACCTTGGCAACGGTGCTGGGGCTGTTGGTCGGCAGCTTTATCAATGTGGTGGTGTATCGCCTGCCGGTCATGCTGGAGCGCCAATGGCAGCGTGAGGCGCAGGAGGTGCTGGGGCTGCCGACCCGCGAGCACGCGCGTTTCGACCTGTGCCTGCCAGCCTCCCGCTGCCCGCACTGTGGGCACGCGATCCGTGCCTGGGAAAACATCCCGGTGCTTAGCTACCTGGCCCTGCGCGGGCGCTGCTCGGCCTGCAAACAGCCGATCAGCTCACGGTATCCGTTGGTCGAAGTGAGCTGTGCCCTGCTATCGATGATGGTGGCCTGGTATTGCGGCGCCGGGGCGCAAGCGTTGGCGCTGCTGGTGTTCACCTGGTGCCTGCTGGCGCTGAGCCTGATCGACCATGACCAGCAGATTCTGCCCGACGTGCTGGTGCTGCCGACGCTCTGGCTGGGGTTGGTGGTCAACGCCTTCGACACCGTGGTGTCGCTGCCCGATGCCCTCTGGGGGGCGGTAGCCGGTTACCTCAGCCTGTGGACAGTGTACTGGGTGTTCAAACTGCTCACCGGCAAGGAAGGGATGGGTTATGGCGACTTCAAGCTGCTGGCGCTGATCGGTGCCTGGGGAGGCTGGCAGGTGTTGCCGATCACCTTGATGCTGTCGTCGGTGGTGGGTGTGGTGGGGGGCCTGGTTTTGCTGCGGTTACGCAGGCAGTCGGTCGGCACGGCGATCCCGTTTGGCCCTTATCTGGCCATTGCGGGGTGGATTGCCGTGCTCTGGGGTGATGAAATGTACGCCTCCTACCTGCAACTGCTTGGATTCTGATGACCACTGCGGCATTCACCCCCTGGATTCTCGGGCTCACTGGCGGTATTGGCAGCGGTAAAAGTGCCGCTGCAGAGCGCTTCGTCGCGCTGGGCGTGCACCTGGTCGATGCCGACCAGGCGGCGCGCTGGGTTGTCGAACCTGGCCGCCCGGCCCTGGCCAGCATCGTCGAGCGCTTTGGCCCTGGCGTGTTGCTGGACGACGGCCAGCTCGACCGCGCGGCCCTGCGCCAACTGATCTTTGCCGACCCGGCCCAGCGCAAATGGCTGGAACAACTGCTGCACCCGCTGATCGGGCAGGAGATTTTCAGCTACCTGGCCAAGGCCGAGTCACCCTATGCGGTGTACGTGTCGCCGCTGCTGATCGAGTCTGGCCAGTACCAGAAGACCCAGCGCGTGCTGGTGATCGATGCACCACCGCAGTTGCAGGTGGCGCGAACCTTGCTGCGCGACAACACCAGCGCCGAACAGGTGCAGGCCATTCTCAAGGCCCAGCTGGCCCGCGAGGAGCGTCTGCGCCATGCCGATGACGTGGTCGTCAACGACGGCGACCTTGCCGCCTTGCACGCGCAGATCGACCATCTGCACCACTTTTACCTGACTTTACGAGGAGGCCAGCCATGAGCCAGCCATTGATCGTCGATTGCCCGACCTGTGGCGCACCTGTGGAATGGAACGAGAAAAGCGCGTTCCGGCCGTTCTGTTCGGACCGTTGCAAGCTGATCGACCTGGGCGCGTGGGCGGCTGAAGAGCACAAGATCGCGGGCTCGGAAGAGTCCGAAGATGAGTTGTATTCGGGTGACCTGGAGCCGCGGCATTGAGCTGAATGCTCTGAGGCCTGCGTTGCAGGCCATCACCGCTCATCCTCCTTCCACGGCGCCTGCAGATAGCGCGTGCGGTTGAACGTTTCCAGCCACTCTGGGCTGAAGACCACCAAGGCGCTGATCACCATGCCGTTGATGAACGCCTCGGGGAACATCATCAGCCACAGGTAGCCCACAAAGTCGCTCAGCCACTCCGGCATGGCAAAACGCCCATCCAGCCACAGCAACCCCAACCCGGCCAGCAGGCACACAAGCACCGTCAATGCGGCCGGGAAAAACCCTGAACAGAAGATATAAACGAACAGGTTACGTGGCTGCGCGCGCTCGACCAGGATCGCGCACACCTCGGTAATCAGTACCGGCAGGCCAATCAGCAACAAGCCGTTGACCCCAAGCGCGGCGAGGTCCTGCCGGCCGAGCGCCAGCAGGCCGAGTTGGGCCAGAAACCCGCCGAGCACCGCCAGCGGCCAGTCCAGCAGCAAGGTCACGGCTGTCATGCCGATGAAGTGATAGGACACGCCCGTGTCGAAGTCGCGCCGCACCAGCCACAGCGCGAACAGGCAGAACACAGTACCGAACAGCAGGTGCTGCCTGCGGCTGTCGGCAAACAGTTCGAGCCAGCGGGTACGGCCGGCCGCCCACAACAGCAAGGGCACATAAGCGAGCCAACCGACCGTAAGGGTGGTGCTGGACAATACCTGCGCGCTGATCACGTGACGAAAGCCCCTGGCGATCTTGTGGACATGCCTTGAGTCTACACCCATTCAAAAACAGCATCTTATCGTCATGGTTTAGCGGCTAAGCTTGTCTGCATGGATGACTCAGACTACCTGCGCCTGCTTACCATCCAGGCCGAACAAGCCAACGCCTTCCTCTCCAATGCACGCAAATGGGAGCGGGAGCGTTGGGTATGCCAGCGCCTGCTGCAGGGGCTGAACATCCCCTATCGCAGCGAAGACTTCACCCCAGCCGGCCAGGAACCGCCGGATGTGTTGTTCCGCGACGCTGCGTTCGAGGTGTTTTTCGTGCTCGATGAAGGGCGCCGGCTCAACGACGAGTGGCGCGAAGAACTGCAGCGCCGGCGCAGTGCTTTCTCCCTGGCGCAACTGGTAAGGCGTGAAGCGCGTCCGCGGCGGATCAGCGCCGTGGAGTTGCTCGGGCGCCTGGCCCCGACCCTGCGCAAGAAGGCGCACAACTACCGCGAGCGTGGGTTGGAGTTGAACGAGCTGGACATTATCGCCTTCGCCAGCCTCAAGCGTGAGGTGCTCGACCTCAACACCCACTTCCCGCCGCCTACTGAATACCTGCGCCAGGGTTGGCGGTCGTTGTCGCTGGTCGGGCCGACTTTTGCCCGGGTGCTGTTCGCCCACCCGGATGCGCCGGATTTTCTGCGCGGCAACCTGGGGCGCAGCATTGTCTTCGACGTGGGCATCAGTCTTTGATCCAGTGCCGAGAGTCTTTGCGATGGCGTACACTCGGCGCCAGGGATAGAAAGCATTATCATTTGTCTCAAGTACTTGCCGAACGCTGTAGCGTCCGCGCAGTCACAAACGTCTACCTGACGAGGCCCACCATGACCAGCCGACTGAATCCTGAAGATCAGCGTCGTGTCGATGAGTACCTGCGAGCCCCTCAGCACCAAGTCGAGCGCAAGCCCTTTCGGCCGTGGCTGCTCCTTGTGCTGGTGCTGGCGGTGACTATCGGGCTGGGCCTCATCAGCCGCCTGTTGAGTGGACTGGTGCTATGAGCTGCCTCGCGCTCGCCCTCCTCTCATGCAGTTTGCGGCCGGCCCCCAGGGCCAAGCATTCCGTAAACCTTATGAGATATTCCCATGACTCATCGCATCGTGATTGTCGGCGGCGGCGCCGGCGGCCTGGAACTGGCGACCCGCCTAGGTAAAACCCTGGGCAAGCGCAAACAGGCCAACATCACCCTGGTCGACGCCAACCTCACGCACATCTGGAAGCCCCTGCTGCACGAAGTGGCCGCCGGCTCGCTGAACTCTTCGGAAGACGAACTGAACTACGTGGCCCAGGCCAAGTGGAACCACTTCAACTTCCAGCTGGGGCGCATGAGCGGCCTGGACCGTGAAGGTAAACAAATCCAGCTGGCCGCCACCCTCGATGAAGAAGGCCGCGAGCTGCTGCCTGCGCGCACCCTGGGGTATGACACCCTGGTAATCGCCGTGGGCAGCAACACCAACGACTTCGGCACCCTGGGCGCAGCGCAGCACTGCCTGTTCCTGGATACCCGCAAGCAGGCCGAGCGCTTCCACCAGCAACTGCTCAACCATTACCTGCGCGCCCATGCTGGCGACCAGGCCAGCGAGCAGATCAGCGTGGCGATCGTCGGTGCCGGTGCCACGGGCGTCGAGCTGGCGGCTGAATTGCACCACGCTGCCCACGAACTGGCGGCTTACGGCCTGGACCGCATCCAGCCCAAAGACATGCACATCACCCTGATCGAGGCGGGCCCGCGGGTACTCCCTGCCCTGCCAGAGCGCATCAGCGTGCCGGTGCACAAGACCTTGGAAAAACTCGGCGTGACGGTGATGACCAACGCTGCAGTCAGCGAAGTCACCGAGGACGGGCTGAAGACAGCCAGCGGCGAAGTGATCCAGGCCAGCCTGAAGGTGTGGGCGGCGGGTATTCGTGCGCCGGGCTTCCTCAAGGAGATCGACGGCCTGGAAACCAACCGCATCAACCAGCTGGTGGTCCGCCCGACCCTGCAGACCACCCGCGACGACAACATCTTCGCCTTCGGCGACTGCGCCGCCTGCCCACAGCCAGGCAGCGACCGCAACGTGCCGCCACGCGCCCAGGCGGCGCACCAGCAGGCGTCGATGCTGGCCAAAAGCTTGAAGGCGCGCCTGGAGAACAAAGAACTGCCGACCTATGCCTACAAGGATTACGGGTCGCTGGTGTCGCTGTCGCGCTTCTCGGCGGTGGGTAACCTGATGGGCAACCTGATGGGCAGTGTGAAGCTGGAAGGCTGGCTGGCGCGGATGTTCTACGTGTCGCTGTACCGCATGCACCAGATGGCGCTGTACGGGTTCTTCCGCACGGCGATGATGATGCTGGGGAGCAAGATTGGCCGGGGCACCGAACCGAGGCTGAAGCTGCACTGATCGTGATGAAAAGGGGCCGCTGATGCGGTCCTTTTTTTCGCCCGCAGTTAGCGGTATTGGCCAAACTTTTCGCGAGACAAAAGAAAAAGGGCATCTCAGTCGAGATGCCCTTTTTACATGGTGGGTCGTGTAGGATTCGAACCTACGACCAATTGGTTAAAAGCCAACTGCTCTACCAACTGAGCTAACGACCCTGAAAATGGTCGGGGTGAGGGGATTCGAACTCCTGACATCCTGCTCCCAAAGCAGGCGCGCTACCGGACTGCGCTACACCCCGAGATTGGCTCCGCGACCTGGACTCGAACCAGGGACCCAATGATTAACAGTCATTTGCTCTACCGACTGAGCTATCGCGGAACTGAACTTCGGTACAACTCGAAGCCTGTGTTAGCTTCGTTCTCTTTAGCTATCCGCTTTCGCGTTGTCGCTGCTGAGGCCGGCTATTCTACATTCTTCGTTTTGCTTGTCAACCACTTTTTTTCATTCAACTTACTGATTTGTAAGTTGTTTTGCGATCACCGATGTTGCTGGCGATTCGCTTAGTGCCTGACAGCGGGGCGTATATTAGGGGCACTCCTTTTTTGATGCAAGCGGTTTTTTCAAAAATTTCAGCAAGTTAACGTAAAAAATGAAAGGGGCCCGGTTTTACGGGAGCTGAGCCGGTTCCCACAGGTTCCTGAATCAGCTGCGACAAACCGCTGGCCATAAAAAAGCCCCGCAGGTGCGGGGCTAGTCTTTGCAGCGGATGGTTCAGGCAAACACGATTTCTTCGCCTTCCACCTTGGCAGTGATCGCCGTGCCAGGCAGGAACTTGCCAGCCAGGATCAGTTGCGCCAGCGGGTTCTCGATCCAGCGCTGGATCGCCCGCTTCAGCGGCCGTGCGCCGTACACGGGGTCGTAACCCACCGCGATCAGCTTGTCCAACGCCTCCGGGCTCAGGCTCAGCGCCAGCTCGCGCTCGGCAAGGCGGCTGCGCAGGCGGCCGAGCTGGATCTCGGTGATGCCAGCGATCTGATCGCGGCCCAGTGGTTCGAACACCACCACTTCGTCGATCCGGTTGATGAACTCCGGACGGAAGTGCGCACCCACTGCATCCATCACCGCTGCACGCTGTGCCTCGCGGTCACCCACCAGTTCCTGGATCTGCGCCGAGCCCAGGTTGGAGGTCATCACGATCACCGTGTTGCGGAAGTCCACGGTGCGGCCATGGCTGTCGGTCAACCGGCCATCCTCGAGCACCTGCAGCAGCACGTTGAACACGTCCGGGTGGGCCTTTTCCACCTCGTCAAGCAGCACCACCGAGTAAGGCTTGCGCCGTACCGCTTCGGTCAGGTACCCGCCCTCTTCATACCCAACATAGCCTGGTGGAGCACCGATCAGGCGAGCCACGGAGTGTTTCTCCATGAACTCGGACATGTCGATGCGCACCATGGCCTCTTCGGTGTCGAACAGGAACTCGGCCAGCGCCTTGCACAGTTCGGTCTTACCGACACCGGTCGGGCCGAGGAACAGGAACGAGCCACTGGGCCGGTTGGGGTCAGACAACCCGGCGCGCGAACGGCGCACCGCGTTGGCCACGGCGGTGACCGCTTCGTTCTGGCCAATCACCCGCTGGTGCAGCAGGTCTTCCATTTTCAGCAGCTTCTCACGTTCGCCTTCAAGCATCTTGGCGACCGGGATGCCGGTCCACTTGGACACCACTTCGGCGATTTCTTCCTCGGTGACCTTGTTACGCAGCAACTGGTTTTCTGCCTTGCCGTGCTGGTCGACCATCTGCAGGCTGCGCTCCAGGTCGGGGATAATCCCGTACTGCAACTCGGCCATGCGGTTCAGGTCGCCTTTGCGCCGTGCGGCTTCCAGCTCCTGGCGCGCCTGCTCGATCTTTTGCTGGATCTGCGCCGAGCCCTGTACTTCAGCTTTTTCCGAGGCCCAGATTTCTTCCAGGTCGGAGTATTCGCGCTCCAGCCGCTCGATTTCTTCGGTGAGCTTCTCCAGGCGTTTTTTTGCCGCTTCGTCCTCTTCCTTCTTCAGCGCCTGGGACTCCACCTTCAACTGGATCAGGCGACGGTCGAGGCGGTCGAGCACTTCCGGCTTGGAGTCGATCTCCATACGGATGCGGCTGGCCGCTTCGTCGATCAGGTCGATGGCCTTGTCCGGCAGCTGGCGGTCGGTGATGTAGCGGTGGCTGAGCTTGGCCGCGGCAATGATCGCACCGTCGGTGATGGCCACCTTGTGGTGCACCTCATAGCGCTCTTTCAGGCCACGCAGGATGGCGATGGTGTCTTCCTCGCTCGGCTCTTCGACCAGCACCTTCTGGAAACGGCGCTCCAGGGCGGCGTCCTTCTCGATGAACTGGCGGTACTCGTTGAGCGTGGTGGCGCCCACACAGTGCAGCTCGCCACGGGCCAGGGCCGGCTTGAGCATGTTGCCGGCGTCCATGGCGCCTTCGCCCTTGCCGGCACCGACCATGGTGTGCAGCTCGTCGATGAACAGGATGATCTGGCCTTCCTGCTTGGACAGCTCGTTAAGCAGCGACTTCAGGCGCTCTTCGAACTCGCCGCGGTACTTGGCACCGGCGATCAGCGCGCCCATGTCCAGCGCCAGCAGGCGCTTGCCCTTGAGGCCGTCAGGCACCTCACCGTTGATGATGCGCTGGGCCAGGCCTTCGGCAATGGCGGTTTTACCCACGCCAGGCTCGCCGATCAGTACCGGGTTGTTCTTGGTACGGCGCTGCAGCACCTGCACCGTGCGGCGGATCTCGTCATCACGGCCGATCACCGGGTCAAGCTTGCCTTCTTCGGCACGCTTGGTCAGGTCGACGGTGTACTTGTCCAGGGCCTGGCGCGACTCTTCGGCGTTGGCATCATTCACTGCCGCGCCGCCCCGCAGGTTGGTGATGGCGTTTTCCAGGGCTTTCTTGCTCACGCCCTGGCTGAGCAGCAGCTTGCCCAGCTTGCTGTTCTCGTCCATGGCGGCGAGCAGCACCAGCTCGCTGGAAATGAACTGGTCACCCTTCTGCTGGGCCAGGCGGTCGGCCTGGTTGAGCAGGCGCGCGAGGTCCTGCGACATGTTCACGTCGCCGGTGGGGTTCTGGATTTTTGGCAGTTGGTCGAGCTCTTTCACCAGGGCCTGGCGCAGGCTGTTGATGTCAAAACCGACTTGCATCAGCAGCGGTTTGATCGAACCGCCCTGCTGCTCGATCAGCGCCTGCAACAGGTGCACGGGCTCAATGGCAGGATGATCCATGCCAACGGCCAGGGATTGGGCATCGGATATCGCTAGTTGAAGCTTGCTGGTCAAACGGTCTATTCGCATGGGGGATACCTTCCTGTAAGGGCAGGTCGGAGCGATGGACAGCGCCTTTAATGAAGAAACCTGCCTGAGATGACCTTATAGATAAGGTTGATTCTGGAAGATTCAAGCGTAGCGGGGTTGACCGAAGTCAGCTGGTTGGATTAGCGACGAGGCGCTCGCGGCAATCAGCGCGGGTCCAGCCAGACCAGCGACGCAAAGCGCCCACCCTGCGGGGTACGGCGGTAGGAGAAGAACCGTGAGTCGCTGACCGTGCACAAGCCACCGCCATAAACAGCAGTAACCCCCCGCGCCGCCAGACGGATCCGCGCCAGCTCGTAGATGTCGGCCATCAGCTTGCCCGGCCGCTCACCGTCGACGAAAGCCCTGGTAGCCTCCGGGTGCACGGCGGTAAAGGCATCGCGTACTTCCAGGCCCACTTCGAAGGCCTGCGGGCCGATGGCCGGCCCCAGCCACACCAGCACGTCTTCAGGTGCCAGTGCCAGGCGATCAAGGGTGGCTTCCAGCACACCGCCGGCCAGCCCGCGCCAGCCGGCATGCGCTGCCGCCACGCGGGTGCCGGCACGGTCGCAGAACAGCGCGGGCAAGCAATCGGCGGTCATCACGGTGCAGGCAATGCCAGGCTGGTCGGTCCAGCTGGCATCGGCTTCAGCGACCACCGACGGGTCGGCATCCGCCACTGCCAGGCCATGCACCTGCTTGAGCCAGGCAGGCTGGATGGCGAACTGGTCGCTCAGGCGGCGGCGGTTCTCGGCAACGGCGGCGGGGTCATCCCCCACGTGGTCACCGAGGTTGAAACTTTCATAAGGCGGTAGGCTGATACCGCCCTGACGGGTGGTGACACAGGCGCGAACCGAGGCCGGGGCGGGCCAGTCGGGGAACAGCAGCGACTGCGTCAGACCACTCATCCGATAAACGCCTCGCGGTCCTGGTTCAGCAGCGACAGCAGCCAGACGAAGTCATCAGGCAGCGGCGATTCCCATTCCATGCGTTCACCGGTGGCCGGGTGGTCCAGCGCCAGGAAGCGCGCATGCAGGGCCTGGCGCGGGAAGGTCTTGACCGCCTCGACCATGGTCGGGCTGGCCGCCGGCGGGATGCGGAAGCGACCGCCGTAGGTCTGGTCGCCAACCAGCGGGAACCCGACATGGGCCATGTGCACACGGATCTGGTGGGTACGGCCGGTTTCCAGCTTGACCCGCACATGGGTGTGGGAGCGGAAGCGCTTGAGCACACGGTAGTGGCTGACCGCTGGCTTGCCGCCTTCGGTTACCGCCATGCGCTGGCGCATGCCGCCGTGGCGGCCGATCGGGGCGTCGATCTTGCCACCGGCGGTGACCACGCCAACCACGATGCACTCGTAGATGCGGCTGACCGAGCGTTTTTGCAACTGGTCGACCAGGTTGGTCTGCGCCTGCAGGGTCTTGGCCACCACCATCAGACCGGTGGTGTCCTTGTCCAGGCGGTGGACGATACCGGCACGCGGGACGTTGATGATGTCTGGCACATGATGCAGCAATGCGTTGAGCAAGGTGCCGCTGGCGTGGCCGGCAGCCGGATGGACGACAAGCCCGGCAGGCTTGTTGATCACCATGATCTGGTCGTCTTCATAGACGATGTCCAGCTCGATGTCTTCGGCCTCCCACTCGCCCTGGGCTTCCTGCTCGGCGTCCAGCACCAGCAGCGAGCCACCGTGGACGGTGTCGCGGGGGCGCACGACGGCGCCATCGACCGTCAGACGGCCCTCTTTGATCCACGAAGTCAGCCGCGAGCGCGAGTACTCGGCGAACAATTGGGCGGCGACCTGGTCGAGGCGTTGACCGCCCAGTTCGGACGGTACCTCTGCGCTAAGTTGAATGATCTCGGACATGCTCGATTCGGCGGGCGCACAGCCTTTGGTTTCGGCTGCGAGCTTGTGGTTAAATACGGCTTCTTTTGTCCCGGGGTTGGCCGGGGCGCTCATCATAACAGGACGGCACCGCCCAAGACAGCGGCCGTCAAAGGGACGCAAGCCGCCATGCAAGTGAAACACCTGCTGCTGATCGCCATCCTCGGGCTCACCGCGGCCTGTTCCTCCAATAAAGAGGTGATTGACGAGAACCTCAGCGAAGCCGAGCTGTATCAGCAGGCCCAAGCTGATCTGGACAACTCGAGCTACACCAGCGCCGTGAACAAGCTCAAGGCCCTGGAGTCACGCTACCCGTTCGGCCGTTACGCCGACCAGGCCCAGCTCGAGCTGATCTACGCCAACTACAAGAACTCCGAGCCCGAAGCAGCCAAATCGGCTGCCGAGCGCTTCATCCGTCTGCACCCGCAGCACCCCAACGTCGACTACGCCTATTACCTCAAGGGCCTGACGTCGTTCGACCAGGACCGTGGCCTGCTGGCGCGTTTCCTGCCGCTGGACATGACCAAGCGTGACCCGGGTGCCGCCCGCGACTCGTACAACGAGTTCGCCCAGCTGACCAGCCGCTTCCCCAACAGCCGCTACGCCCCGGATGCCAAGCAGCGCATGATCTACCTGCGCAACCTGCTGGCCTCCTACGAAATCCACGTGGCTGACTACTACCTGAGCCGTCAGGCGTATGTGGCGGCCGCCAACCGTGGTCGCTACGTGGTGGAGAACTTCCAGGAGACCCCATCGGTCGGTGATGGCCTGGCGGTGATGGTCGAGTCGTACCAGAAGATGCACCTGGACGAACTGGCGGCCACCAGCCTGGAAACCCTCAAGCTGAACTACCCTGACCACCCGAGCCTGGTCGATGGCCAGTTCCAGCCCAAGCAGACCGAGTCCGACGGCCGTGGCTGGTTGTCCAAGGCAACCCTGGGCCTGATCGAAACCGATACGCCGCTGCCACCGGGTGAAACCCGCGCCAACCAGGACGTGGTCAAGCAGTTCCAGGATGCCCGCGCCGAGATGCCGCAAGAGCTGCTGCCCAAAGACGAAAACGGCGACCCGATCCTGCCGGTAGGCCCGAAAGAAGCCGAAAAAGACCGCTCGTGGTTCAGCTACATGACCTTTGGTCTGTTCGACTGAGGCACCGTGGTACGAGAAAGGGAGGCCTGGGGCCTCCCTTTTTTATTGGCCGCATCCTAGACTGTGGTCTTCCTCAATCGACAAGCTGGACACCATGGTTCGCCTACTTTTCTGGATTGCCCTGATCGCCGCCGCGTTCTGGCTGTGGCGCAAATTCAAGATCAGCCAGCAATCGCACCCCGAGCAAAAGCTCGACGACCCGCTGAAAATGGTGCGCTGCGCCCACTGCGGCGTGCACCTGCCCAATGACCGGGCGCTACAGCAGGGCAAGGACTGGTATTGCAGCCAGGCGCACCTGCAACAGGGGCCTGGCCAGCCGCGTTGATTCAGTACCGGCCTCTTCGCGGGGCAGTCCGGTTGAAGTGGATGCCTTCAACACAGGGACAACCTGTGGGAGCGGGCTTGCCCCGCGAAGAGGCCGGTACTGATCATGCGATCAATCAGCTTAGCCACATATCCCTCCCCGACCCTTTCGCACCATTTACGACCCTCCCCCCTGCGCCAGCATTGACCGCCCCCGACAAAATTCGCTAAATCCTATTTATCCGCATAAATATGAAAAATAGCGAAATGCTCAAACCCAAACGCAAGCGCCAGAAGCTGTCCGACGTGATCGTCGAATCGGTCAAGCGCTCGATCGTGACCGAAGCCTTGCACCCCGGCGACCGCCTGCCGACCGAGCGCGAGCTGATGGAGCACTTCGAATGCTCCAAAGGCACCGCCCGCGAAGCGCTCAAGGCCCTGGAAGTCG
This sequence comes from Pseudomonas ceruminis, assembly GCF_021602025.1. GTDB lineage: Bacteria > Pseudomonadota > Gammaproteobacteria > Pseudomonadales > Pseudomonadaceae > Aquipseudomonas > Aquipseudomonas ceruminis. Next base: position 23,395 of record NZ_BQHW01000007.1, on the reverse strand, counting down.
AAGGCCTGGTCAGCACCCGCACCGGCCCCAGCGGCGGCGCCTACCTCAACGAGGTGGGCACCGAGCCGGCCAGCCGTGCCCTGCGCAACTACCTGCACTTCCAGCACCTGGACGGCGAGCAGGTGTACCAACTGCGCAAGGTCATCGAGGTGGAGCTGGCGGTGGCGGTCATGGGCCAGCTGAGCGACACCGACTACGCCGCGCTGCAGGCCAACATCGACTTCTGCAGCACCCCCGAAGACAGCGAAGAGGGCCAGCGCGAGCAACGCCTGGCAGAGATCGAGTTCCATACCCTGCTGGCGCACCGCTGCCCCAACCCGCTGCTGCGCTTCATGGCGGTGTTCCTCAACGATCTGCTGCGCGACCTGGTGGTGCTGAAGAAGGCCTACCTGCCCAAGCGCCAGCAGTTCGCTGCCGCCAACATCGATTACCACAAGCAACTGCTGCTGGCCCTGCGCGCCAGCGACGAGCCTGCCGTACGCCGCCTGATGCACGAGCACATGTGCGACGCCGAGCACCACATGACCGCGCTGGAAGGCGAGGTTGCCCGCAACTTCCTGCTGGAGTTCGACCACCACCACTGACCCACTGATCCGCCTGGACAGAGGCCTGCACACAGGCCCGGCCGCACCGCTTTGTCATTGCCACTCCTGCCTAATAACCACAACCAAGGAGTTACTTATGCAAAGACGTACCCTGCTCAAGGCAGGCCTTGCCCTGGGTGCCTTAGGTAGCCTCCCGCTGGGAGCGCACCGGGCATTCGCCGACGAACCGCTGACCTTCTATGGGCTCAAATCCATGTCTGGCGCCTTTGCCAGCTACGGCAAATATGCCGACATGGGTTCGCGCCTGGCCATCGCCGAATACCCACAAGTGCTCGGCCACCCGCTCAAGTACAAAGTCATCGACACCGAAGGCAACGCCGGCAAGGCCGTGCGCAAGGTGCAGGAAGCCATCGGCCAGGACGGCGCACGCTTTTTCCAGGGGTGCACCCTGTCATCCTCGGCGCTGGCAGTGTCCAAGGAGATCCACAAGGCCGGCGGTGTGTTCATGACACCGGTGGGCGCTGACGAAATCACCGGCAAGGACTGCAACGCCTCGACCTTCCGCTGGTCGGTCCCCACCTATGGCGCCATCCGTGAAACGCTGGTGCCGATGATCCGCCAGCTGCCGCAGGCCAAGCGCTGGTACACCATTACCCCACAATACGTGTTCGGCGATGCGCTGCTGGACAACGCGCGCAAAGTCTTCGCCGAGTTCGGTGTGGAACACATCGGCAACAGCTACCACTCGCTGCAGGAGCAGGAGTTCTCCGGTTACCTGACCAACGCCATCGCCGCCAAGCCCGACGTGCTGGTGCTGCTCAACTTTGGCAGCCAGTCGTCCAACGCCCTGCGCCAGGCGGTGAACTTCGGCATCAAGGACCGCATGAAAGTGCTGTTGGTGTGGTCGGCCGGCCTCGACCAGTTCCAGGAGCTGGGCAGCGACGTGCTCGAAGGCGTGTACCTGGGCGCACAGTACTGGCACCAGGTCGACACCCCACTAAACAAGCAACTGGTCGCGGCCACCCAGAAGGCCTACGGCATCAACCCCAACTACCCGCTGGCGGCCGACTACATCGGCACCAAGGTCATGCTTGAAGCCATCAACAAGGCCGGCACCCTGGACGGCGCCAGCGTGTCCGCGGCCTTGCAGGGCATGCGCTTCCAGGGCCCGACCGGCGACGAGCTGATCCGCCCCGGCGACCATCAGGTACTGAAGGACTACTACCTGTTGCGCGGCAAGCCCCAAGGGCAGATGCGCGACGAAGACGACCTGGCCGAAGTCATCAGCGCCGGCCGCTCGTTCGTCGAAGTAGACCACACCGGTTGCGCCCTGGCCTGAAGCCGCGGCGTTAGTCAAAACCACTCGTACAGGCAGCCGCCCCGCGTGCTGTCGAGGGCACACTCATGCTCGATTTGTACCTGTTCCAACTGCTCAACGGCCTGGGCTTGGGGATGATCTATTTCCTCATCGCCGTCGGCCTGACGATCATTTTCGGCCTGCTCAACTTCGTCAATTTCGCCCACGGTGCGTTCTTTTTGCTCGGCGCCTACCTGTGCTACACCGCCGTGGCAATCACCGGCAACTTCTGGCTGGCGCTGCTGATCGCGCCGCTGGTGGTGGCAGCACTGGCCTGGGCGGTAGAGCGCCTGCTGATCAAGCGCATCTACCACTTGCCACACACCTTCCAGATCCTCGTCACCCTGGGTATCGCGCTGATCATCCAGGAAGCCTCGGTGCTGATCTGGGGCCCGGTGGGCAAGAACATCGCCGTGCCGCCAGAGCTGCGTGGCGTGTTGATCCTCGGTGACTTCATCTACCCGTACTACCGCCTGTTCCTGATCGGTTTCGCCGCCCTCATCGGCCTGGGCCTGTGGCTGCTGCTGGAGCGCACCCGCTTCGGCGCCCTGGTACGCGCCGGCAGCGAAAGCACCGAAACCGTCTCGCTGTTGGGTACCAATATCTTCCGCCTGTTCTCCCTGACGTTCGCCCTGGGCGTTGGCCTGGCCGGCGTGGCCGGCGTGCTGTTCGCGCCGCTGCGGGGCGCCCAGCCATTCGTGGGCCCGGAGATCCTCGGCATCGCCTTCGTGGTGGTGGTGATCGGTGGCATGGGCTCGTTCGGCGGCGCGCTGGTTGGCGGCCTGCTGGTGGGTGTGGTGCAAAGCATGATGACCAGCCTCTGGCCGCAAGGCGCCAGCCTAATGATCTACGGCGCCATGGCCGCGGTGATCCTGGTCCGCCCCTATGGCCTGTTCGGGAGAGCATGACGATGAGCGAGAGAAATCCATTGCCCGTGAAGGGCCGCACCCCTGCCCTGCTGCTGCTGGTGCTCGCCAGCCTGGTGGCGCTGCCGCTGATGCTGCCATCGGCCACCTTGGCCACCGAGATCCTGATTTTTGCCCTGGCGGCGCTGGCCTGCAACCTGCTGCTTGGCTACACCGGCCTGCTGTCGTTTGGCCAAGGCATCTTCTTCGGGGTGGGTGCCTATGGCGCGGCGCTGCTGATGATCCACCTGCAGTGGGGCATGTTCAGCGCTCTGCTTGGCGCGGCGGTGTTCGGTGCCTTTCTGGCGCTGCTGGTGGGCGCCTTGGCGATCCGCCGCACGGGCATCTACTTCGTCATGCTGACCCTGGCCTTCAGCCAGATGGCGTACTTCCTGGCCTATACCCTCAGCGGCTGGACGGGCGGTGACAACGGCCTGCTCGACGTACCGCGGCCGAACATCGAAATCGCCGGCCATGTGCTGGTCGACCTGGCCGACCCTCGGCACTTCTATGTGTTCGTCGCGGTTCTGTTCCTGCTGATTTTCGCTGGCGCGCTGCGGGTAATCCGCTCGCCCTTCGGCAGCACCCTGCTGGCGATCCGCGAAAACGAAACCCGCGCCGCCGCCATTGGCTACGACACCCGCCACTTCAAGATCCTGGTGTTCATGCTGTCGGGCGCCATCACCGGCATCGCCGGGGCGCTGTACGCGATGCTGCTGCACTTCGCGCCGCTGTCGAACATCGACCTGATGATGAGCGAGAACATCCTGATCATGACCATTGTCGGCGGTACGGGCTCGCTGTTCGGTTCGCTGCTGGGCGCCGGCGCCATCGTGGTACTGGGCGATGTGCTGTCCGAGCTTTGGCCTCGCTGGCTGATGCTGCTGGGGGCGATCCTGATCCTGGTGGTGGTGTTCATGCGTGGCGGCCTGTGGGGCGGGCTGGCCGAACTGGGCAAGCGTCTGCGGCCATCCCGCACGGGCAACGACAAGACCCCTGCCAAAACCAAGGAGACCTTGTGATGAGCGACTACCTCCTGGAAACCCGCCACCTGGAACTGGCCTACGGGCCGTTCAAGGCGGTGGCCGGCGTTGACCTGAAAGTGCGCGCCGGCACCATCCACACCGTCATCGGCCCCAACGGTGCCGGCAAGACCAGCCTGTTCCACTGCCTGACCGGCGAGCGCCAGGCCACCGCCGGGCACATCCTCTTCAACGGCCAGGACATCATCCGCAAGCCGTCCCACGGCCGTGTGGCCCTGGGCATGGCGCGGTCGTTCCAGCTCACCAGCCTGTTCCAGAACCTCTCGGTGCGCGAAAACCTGCGCCTGGCAGCGCAGGGCCGTGATGGCCTGGGCGCGCTGAACTTCTGGCGCAGCGTGGAGCACAAGCGCAGCCACTGGAACACCGCCGACCAGGTGCTGGAGCGCCTCAAGCTGACAGCCCGCGCCGACACCCTGGCCGGCGAGTTGTCGCACGGCCAGCAGCGGGTGCTGGAGGTGGGCATGTCGATCTGCGCCAAACCGGCCCTGCTGATGCTCGACGAACCCACTTCGGGCATGGGCATCGATGACATCCCGGTGATGACCGACCTCATCAGCGACCTGGGCCGCGACCACACCGTGCTGCTGATCGAGCACAACATGAGCATCGTCATGTCGATCAGCCAACGCATCACCGTCATGAGCCACGGCCAGATCCTGGTCGAGGGCACCCCGGACCAGGTGCGCAACGACGAGCGCGTACGCACCGCCTACCTTGGAGAGGCCGCCTGATGCTCAACGTCGAATCGATCCATTCCTACTACGACAAGAGCCACGTGCTCGAAGGCGTGTCGCTGCAGGTTGGCGCTGGGGAGCTGGTGACCCTGCTGGGGCGCAACGGTGCCGGCAAGACCACCACCCTGCGCAGCATCCTCGGCATCGTCCGCCCGCGCCAAGGGCAGATCAGCTTCAACGGCCAGCAGTTGGTGGGCCGGGAAATCTTCGATATCGCCCGCCAAGGCATCGCCTTGGTGCCCGAACACCGCGGCATCTTTCGCCAGCTCAGCGTCGAGGAAAACCTGAAGATTGCCGTGCGCAAGGACAGCCGCTGGCAACTGGAGGATGTCTACGCCATGTTCCCGCGGCTCAAGGAGCGCCGGCGCAACGGTGGCTTTGCCCTGTCAGGCGGCGAACAGCAGATGCTGGCCATCGCCCGTGCCCTGCTCAACGACCCCAAGCTGCTGATCCTCGACGAGCCCACCGAGGGCCTGGCCCCGGTGATTGTCGATGAGCTGGTGAAGATCCTGCGACGGATCAAGGAAGAAGGCCTGTCGATCCTGCTGGTGGAACAGAACCTGATGGTCTGCGACGCCCTCGCCGACCGCCATTACGTACTCGAACAAGGCCGTGTGGCCTACCAGGGCAGCGCCGCGCAGTTCCGCGACGACCCCAGCATCAAGAACCGCTACCTGGCCCTGAGCGCCTGAAAGGAGAATGCCCATGAACACCCGCATCGATCCCTCGCAGCACCGGCTTGGCCAGGGCGCACTGGTCAGCCGCGAGCGCCTCTGGCAATCGCTGATGGACCTGGCCCAGCTGGGCGCCACCGCCAAGGGCGGCGTGTGCCGTCTGGCCCTGACCGACCTGGACCGCCAGGCCCGCGACCTGTTCGTGCGCTGGTGCACCGAGGCCGGTTGCACGGTCAGCGTCGACGCCATCGGCAACATCTTCGCCCGCCGCGCCGGGCGTAACCCGGCGCTACCACCGGTGATGACCGGCAGCCATATCGACACTCAACCCACCGGCGGCAAGTTCGACGGATGCTACGGGGTCATGGCCGGGCTGGAGGTGATTCGTACCCTCAACGACCTGCAGCTGACCACCGAGGCACCACTGGAAGTGGTGGTGTGGACTAACGAAGAAGGCTCGCGCTTCCCCCCGTGCATGATGGGCTCGGGCGTGTTCGCCGGTAAGTTCGGCCTGCAGGAGACGCTGGACAAGGTCGATGACCAGGGCCTGTCGGTGGGCGCGGAGTTGGCACGGATCGGCTATGCCGGCCCGCGTGTGCCCACCGGCCATGCCGTAGGCGCCTACTTCGAAGCGCACATCGAACAGGGGCCGGTGCTGGAAGACCAGCGCACCACCATCGGCGTGGTGCAGGGTTGCCTGGGGCAGAAGTGGTTCGACCTGGTGCTGACCGGCGTCGAAGCCCACGCCGGCCCCACACCGATGCACCTGCGCAAGGACGCCCTGGTGGGCGCCGCTGAAGTGGTGGCGGCGGTCAACCGTGCGGCCCTCGCCCATCAGCCTCATGCCTGTGGCACCGTGGGCTGCCTGACCTTGCACCCGGGCTCGCGCAACGTCATCCCGGGCCAGGTGCACATGACCATCGACCTGCGCCACCTGGACCCCGAGCACCTGGCGACCATGGTTGCCGAGGTACGCCAGGCCATCGAGGCCAGCACGGCAAAGCATGGGCTGCGTTTCGAATTGACGCCAACTGCCGACTTCCCGCCCCTGTACTTTGCCGAGCAGTGCGTGGATGCCGTGCGCCAGGGTGCACGCGCGTTGGGCCTGAGCCATCTGGACATCGTCAGCGGCGCCGGCCACGACGCCATCTTCCTTGCCGAGCTGGGCCCGGCGGGGATGATCTTCGTGCCCTGCGAGGGTGGCATCAGCCACAACGAAATCGAAAACGCCGCGCCACAGGACCTGGCCGACGGTTGCGACGTACTGCTGCGCGCCATGTTCCAGGCCGCCAATCAGGGAGCCCATTGAGATGACTGGCAAAACTGCCATCGGCGACTTCACCGCCGTCGAACTGCTCGACCTGTATCAACGCCGCCAGCTGTCGCCGGTCGAGGTGATCGATGACGTACTCACCCGCATCGACCAGCACAACCCCGCGGTCAATGCCTACTGCCATGTGGACGGCGAAGGTGCCCGCACGGCGGCCCGCGCCAGCGAGCAGCGCTGGCAGCGTGGCGAGCCCTGCGGCCGGCTGGACGGTGTACCAGCCTCGATCAAGGACCTGACCCTGACCCGCGGCATGCCCACGCGCAAGGGGTCGCTTACCACCTCCGGCGCTGGCCCCTGGGATGTCGATGCGCCGTTCACCGCGTTCATGCGCGAGGCGGGCGCGGTGTTGGTGGGCAAGACCACCACACCGGAGTTTGGCTGGAAGGGTGTGACCGACAACCCGTTGTACGGGATTACCCGCAACCCCTGGGATACCCGCCTGACCGCTGGTGGCTCCTCCGGTGGCGCGGCCGCTGCAGCCGCGCTGAACCTCGGTGTGCTGCACCAAGGCAGTGACGCCGGTGGCTCGATCCGGATCCCCTGTGCCTTCACCGGTACCTTCGGCATCAAGCCTACCTTCGGCTATGTGCCGCAGTGGCCGGCCAGCGCCATGACCGTGTTGTCCCACCTGGGGCCAATGACCCGCACTGTCGACGACGCGGTACTGATGCTGGACTGTGTGGCCCGCCCCGATGCGCGTGATGGCCTGGCCGGGGCAGCCAGGCAGGCGCCGTGGTTGAACCAGGATCAGGACCTCAGCGGCCTGCGTATCGCCTACAGCGCCAACTTCGGCTACGTGCAGGTCGACCCGCAGATTGAGGCACTGGTTGCCCAGGCCGTGCAGCGTCTGGCGCGGCTAGGGGCACAGGTGGAGGAAGTCGACCCGGGGTTCAACGACCCGCTAGAGACCTTCAATAGCCTGTGGTTCGCTGGCGCGGCGCGGCTGGCCGGTGCGCTGACCGATGAACAGCGCGCGCAGCTTGACCCTGGCCTGCGCTGGATTGCCGAACAGGGGGCGAGGATCAGTCTGAACACGTACACCCAGGCGTTGGAGGCGCGGGCTGAGCTGATTGCCCGCATGAATGCGTTCCACCAGCGCTATGACGTACTGGTGTCGCCGATGCTGCCACGGGTGGCCTTTGAGGCAGGGCATGACGTGCCGCCGGGGTCGGGGATGGCACAGTGGATGGAGTGGACGCCGTTCAGCTACCCGTTCAATCTGACCCAGCAACCTGCGGCTTCAGTACCGTGCGGGTTTACCCAGGAAGGGTTGCCGGTGGGCTTGCAGGTGGTTGCGGGACGGTTTGCCGATGAACAGGTGCTGCGGGTGTGCAAGGTGTATGAGCAGCATTACCCGAGCCGGCATTTGCAGGCGCCGATCATCGGTTGAGTGCTGGTCGATCTGCTACCTCACCCGCCCAATCGCCGACCGCCGGCGATTGGGCGGCCAAGCGGCCCGGCGACCTCAGCCCAGACGCCCGGCCGGGGCATACGGCGCCGGGTCGATGATCGGCTCCGCACCCGTCAGCAGGTCAGTGAACAACTGGCACGACGCCGGCGCCAGCACCAGCCCATTACGGTAATGCCCACAGTTCAACCACAGCCCCTCATGCCCCGGCACCCGCCCAATATACGGCACGCCTTCAGGCGACCCCGGCCGCAACCCAGCCCAGTGCCCCACCACCGTGGCACCCTCGAGCTCAGGCAACAGTTCAATCGCCGAAGCCTTCAGGCTGGCCAGCGCCTCTTCGGTCGGAGTCTTGTCGTACCCGGCATGCTCCAGGGTGCTGCCCACCAGAACATGCCCATCGCGGCGTGGGATCGCATAGCGCCCCTTGGCCAGCACCATGCTTGGCAGGAAGTCCTCGGCGCACTTGAACAGGATCATCTGGCCTTTGACCGGCTCGACGGGCAATTCAAGGCCGAGGGTGCGTAGCAGGTCGCCGCTCCAGGCACCGGCACTGAGCACCACGTCATCGGCCTGCAACACGCCGTCAGCGGTTTGCACCCCGGTAACCCGCCCGCCATCCTGAACAAAACCGGTGATTTGGCAGTGTTCACGCAGGGTCACGTTGGGCAAAGCCTGCAGTGCCGCCTTGAGCGACTTGACCAGCCGCGGGTTGCGCACATTAGCCACGCCCGCCATGTAGATGGCGTGCTGGAAGCCCGGGCCAAGCACCGGTACCGCGCCATAAGCCGCCGAAATATCCACAGCACTCAGTGGCCGCTGCTCACGCTCGGCCCAGGCCAAGGCCTCGGCCTCGTCATCCAGGTCGAGCCAATACAAACCAGTGGTGTGGACTTCCGGGTCGATGCCGGTGCTGGCGAACAGGCGCTCGCCCAGCTGCGGGTAAAAATCCTGCGACCAGTGCGCCAGGGCAGTCACTGCCGGGCTGTAGCGCCAGGGGTACAGCGGCGAGACAATGCCGCCACCTGCCCAGGACGACTCACGGCCGACCTCGCCCTGGTCACAGACCACGACCTGCCCGACCTTCGCCGCCAGGTTGAACGCCGTCAGCAGGCCAATCACGCCACCGCCGACAACCACTACTTGCTTGCTCATCTGTCGATCCAACACCTGAAGTAAAACCGCGATGCACGGGCATCATTCAACCTTCAGCTTCCCCAGCAGCGCTCAGCGGCTTCACTGGCGCCCGGATTGCTCTGGACACCCGCCTGGTCGAGCTGGAAATCGCCACAGCGATCCTCTGCCATCAGGCCACCCGGCAAGCGCCGCGCGAGCAACGTGAAGGTGTCGCTGCCGCGCAGGGCTTGGAGGCTGTAATGGCGGTTGGCGGTGGGCAAGTCCAACTCGCCCTCGGCGTATTCGCCGTTGCGCAGGCGATGACGCTCCAGGCGCAGGGCCGCATCGTGCAGCAGGCCGACCACTTCGCTGCGTGCGGCTCGCCGGAGCTGGTCACTGTAACTGGGGTAGGCAATGGCTGCCAGAATGCCGGTGACGGCCACGACAATCAACAACTCGATCAGGCTCAGGCCTTGCTGCATGTCAGTCTTCCCTCGGGATTTGCCGCCAGAGGATGCGCTGGGGCGCTTGTGCCTGATCGGCGGGCACGGCGTATACCGCCTCCAGCACCTGCCTGGCTTCGGCCTGCAGGCTGACGGCGGTGACCCTGAACAGCGTGACCGGCTCATCCTCGAGCATGTGAACGGCGCGGGTCGTTTCGCCCAGGTTCTGGAGCTGGAAATAACCACGCTCGGTGGGCTGCCATTGGCCTGACAGTTCGTGCGGGCGCGGGGGCGGTGGGCATGCCCGGCACAACGCAGGCGGAGCCCGTTGCAGCTCGTCTGCCCCGGCCAGCAGCGCCGCCTCTGCCTGTTCGAACGCCACCAGTCCATCGCGCAGGTAGCCGGCCATGCGCGTCTCAACCTGCGCGTCGCGCACGGCGGAAGCTGCCAGCAGGCCAAGGAGCAGGCTCAATACCAGCGCCAGCAGCAGCACCATGCCACGCTGGCGTTTCATGGCAGGGCCAGCGGGTTGCGAAGGGCCACACTTAGCGCATAGCGCTGGTGAAGGTTCAGGGCCGGGTCGGCCACCGTCAGTTGCACATCCACCCGCTGCCCGCCCGGCGTCTCAACCTGTTCCACCCGCATTTCACGCACGTGGTCCACCAGCCTCTGCGAGCTGTTGCGCCGCGTGAACACCAGGCTGGTGCCCTGAAGGTGATAACGGTGCCGGCTGACAGGAAACGCCAGGGCATACCCAGGACCTTGATCGCGCTGTCTGAGCACCTGCACGTCACTCACGCAGTCGGTGTGCAACGTCCAGTCTGGTGGGCCGGTATAACCTGGCAGCTCAGCCACAACCAGGCTCAGGCTGCTCGGGCCAGCCTGCAAGGGCTCGGCAAAGGCCTGGCGCGCGGCCAGGTCCTTGAAGTCGCCCGGCGCGGGACGCAAACAGCCGAACATCCCAGCCATGCGAATATCCTGGGCCATGCGCAGCAGTGCCAGGCGCGCGTCATTCTGCAGACGGGTTGCCGCGCTCTGCAGCTGCCAGCTCTGGTAGGCAGAGATGAACAGCTGACTGGCCGCCGCCAGGAGCATCAATCCGATGGCAAGCGCCAGCGTCATTTCGAGCAGGCCGAAGCCGCTTTGGGCGCGCTTCACAGCTGCTGCCCCATGGCAATGGCCCGCTCGCGCTCAGTGTGCGCGGCCAGTGCAGCCTGCCCCTCACGACGAGCACTGTCGGTGGCCTGCAGTGCTTGTAGCTGCAGCGCCGCTGCGGCGAACATACCCAGTGACACCACCGTCAGCGCCAACAGCACTTCCAGCAGCGTCATGCCCCGTTGTTGCGTGTGCATCCGTGCACCTCCTGCGACATTTCCCGCAATTGCCTTGAACCTGAGCGACTGGACCTCGTGTCCAACGTCGGTGAACCTAAGCCAAGCACTTCCAGGGAGGAATGCACGGTGAAGCAACAGGGCGTAACACTGATACAAATGATGTTTGCCTTGGCGGCGGTGGCGCTGCTGACGCAGCTTGGCATGCCTGCCTATGCGAAGTTGAGCGATGACCTGCACAGGGCAGCGGCGGCCCGGGACCTCGCCCAGGCGCTACGCAGCGCACGCAGCCACGCCCAGCTGCAAAGCCAGACGGTGCTGGTGAGGGCGCTGGACAGCGATTGGGGCAAAGGCTGGCAAGTGATGCTGGAGCGCAACCAGCAGGTGCTGCGTGAGCACCGTCTGTCACGGCCAATGACAATCGCGGGCAACGCCGGGGCACAGGTGCGATTCAGCGCACTGGGCGTACCGCTTGGGCCTAACGATGGTTGGCTGGGTGCAACCTTGGAAGTCTGCGAGCCCTACGCTGCGGTCAGCCAGTATCAAGTTGTGCTGAGCAGCTCGGGAAGGGTGAGCCTGCGCACTGATGACCCGAGGGCCCTGTGCGCAGGCCGCTGATCAGAGCAGCGAGCGAACCCGCAGCTCTTTGGGCATGGAGAACGTGATGTTCTCCGGGCGCCCGTCAAGCTCTTCGGCGCCGGTGGCGCCCCAGGCCTTGAGCTGGTCGATCACACCACGTACCAACACTTCGGGGGCCGAAGCACCGGCGGTGATGCCGATTCGCGCAGCCGCGTCGAACCAGCCTCGCTGCATGTCTTCGGCGCCATCGATCAGGTAGGCGGGTGTGCCCATGCGCTCGGCCAGTTCGCGCAGGCGGTTGGAGTTGGAACTGTTCGGGCTGCCCACCACCAACACCACATCACACTCCCCGGCCAGCTGCTTGACGGCATCCTGGCGGTTCTGGGTGGCGTAGCAGATGTCGTCCTTGCGCGGGCCGCCGATGTTCGGGAAGCGTGCACGCAGGGCATCGATGACGCGGCTGGTGTCATCCATCGACAGCGTGGTCTGGGTAACGAAGGCCAGGTGGTCCGGGTCGCGTACCTGCAGGTTGGCAACATCGTCCTCGTCTTCGACGAGGTAGATGGCGCCACCATTGCTGGGGTCATATTGGCCCATGGTGCCTTCGACTTCCGGGTGCCCTGCGTGGCCGATGAGGATGCATTCACGGCCATCGCGGCTGTACTTGGCGACCTCGATATGGACCTTGGTCACCAGCGGGCAGGTGGCGTCGAACACCTTCAGGCCCCGGCCAGCAGCCTCCTGGCGCACGGCCTGGGAAACACCGTGGGCACTGAAGATGACGATGACGTCATCCGGCACCTGGTCCAGCTCTTCGACGAAAATGGCGCCACGGTTGCGCAGGTCTTCGACCACGAACTTGTTGTGCACCACTTCATGGCGCACATAGATCGGCGGGCCGAAGACTTCCAGCGCACGGTTGACGATCTCGATCGCCCGGTCCACCCCCGCGCAGAAGCCGCGGGGGTTGGCGAGTTTGATTTGCATGCTCGGCTCCAGGCTTACAGGGCCTTCACCTCGAGGATCTCCACCTCGAAGGTCAGGGTCTTGCCAGCCAATGGGTGGTTGAAATCAATGGTCACCTGGTTGTCATCGAACGCTTTGACCACACCCGGCAGCTCGGTGTTGGCGGCGTCGTTGAAGATGATCAGCAGCCCTTCGGACAGTTCCATGCCCTCGAACTGGGACCGTGGCATGACCTGCACGTTCTGTGGGTTGGGCTGGCCGAACGCGTTCTCCGGGGCCACCACCACGGTACGTTTGTCACCGGCCTTGAAGCCGAACAGTGCGGCCTCGAAACCTGGCAGCAGGTTACCGTCGCCCACTTTGAAGGTGGCCGGCGCCTTGTCGAACGTGCTGTCGACAGTGTCGCCGTTTTCCAGGTGCAGCGCGAAGTGCAGAGTGACTTCGGTGTTCTGGCCGATGCGGGTGTCAGTCATGGACCGGTTCCTCGGACTTCTTGCTCTTGAACATATCCAGCGCCAGCATCACCGCACCAACGGTGATGGCACTGTCGGCCAGGTTGAAGGCCGGGAAGTAATGACGGTTCTGCCAGTGCACCAGGATGAAGTCGACCACATGGCCGAGCACGATACGGTCATACAGGTTGCCCAGCGCACCGCCCAGCACCAGCGCCAAGGCCACTGCCAGCCAGGTTTCGCTGCGCCCCAGGCGCTTGAGCCAGACCACCAGTACGGCACTGACCACCACGGCGATCAGGGCGAACAGCCAGCGCTGCCAACCGGAGCTGTCCGCGAGGAAGCTGAAGGCGGCGCCGGTGTTGTAGGCCAGGGTCCAGCTGAAGTAGTCGGGGATGACCACGATCTGCTGATACATGCTCAAGGCGTTGTTGAAATACAGCTTGGTGGCCTGGTCCAGGACCAGCACCACCAGGCTCAGCCAGAGCCAGGCAAGGCGCCCGAAGCGCCCCGCTACAGGGTTAGGCATAGTGGCGCACCTCGCCGGAGCCGCTCAGGTTGTCGACGCAACGGCCACAGATTTCCGGGTGCTCCGGGTGGCTGCCGACGTCGGCGCGGAAGTGCCAGCAACGGCCGCACTTGGCGTGGCCGGACTTGACCACCTTCAGCTTGAGGCCTTCGACTTCGGTGGCCACGGCATCGGCCGGCGCCTGTACGAACGGCACCACGCTGGCGGCGGAAGTGATCAGCACGAAGCGCAGCTCGTCGCCCAGCTTGCCCAGGTCGGCGCTCAGGCCTTCTTCGGCGAACAGGGTGACTTCGGCCTGCAGGTTACCGCCAATGACCTTGGCGGTGCGCTGGTTTTCCAGCTCCTTGTTGACCGCTGCCTTGACCGCCATCACGCGATCCCAGTAGGCGCGGTCCAGCTCGGCGTCCGCCGGCAATTCGGCCAGGCCTTCGTACCACCCGTTGAGCATCACCGACTCGTTGCGCTCGCCCGGCAGGTACTGCCAGATTTCGTCGGCGGTGAACGCCAGGATTGGAGCGATCCAGCGCACCAGCGCCTCGCTGATGTGGTACAGCGCGGTCTGGCAGGAACGGCGCGCGACACTGTTGGCGCCGGTGGTGTACTGGCGGTCTTTGATGATGTCGAGGTAGAAGCCGCCCAGCTCCTGCACGCAGAAGTTGTGCACTTTGGAGTAGACGTTCCAGAAGCGGTACTCGCCGTAGTGCTCTTCCAGCTCGCGCTGCAGCAGCAGGGTACGGTCCACCGCCCAGCGGTCCAGGGCCAGCATGTCCTGCGGGGCCAGCAGGTCGCGGGCTGGGTCAAAACCGGTCAGGTTGGAGAGCAGGAAGCGTGCAGTGTTGCGGATGCGGCGGTAGGCATCGGCGCTGCGCTGCAGGATCTGCTCGGAAACGGCCATTTCACCGGAGTAGTCGGTGGCGGCCACCCACAGGCGCAGGATGTCGGCACCCAGGGTGTTGTTGACCTTCTCCGGCTCGATGGTGTTGCCCAGCGACTTGGACATCTTGCGGCCGCTCTCGTCCACGGTGAAACCGTGGGTCAGCAGCTCGCGGTACGGCGCGTGGCCGTCGATGGCGCAACCGGTCAGCAAGGACGAGTGGAACCAGCCGCGGTGCTGGTCGGAGCCTTCCAGGTACAGGTCGGCGCGCGGGCCGGTGGCGTGGCCGATATCGTGCGAGCCACGCAGCACGTGCCAATGGGTGGTGCCGGAGTCGAACCACACGTCCAGGGTGTCGGCAATCTTGTCGTACTGGCCGGCTTCGTCACCGAGCAGTTCGGCGGCGTCCAGCTTGAACCAGGCCTCGATGCCTTCCTGCTCGACGCGCTTGGCCACCGCTTCCATCAGCTCGACAGTACGTGGGTGCAGTTCGCCGGTCTGCTTGTGCAGGAAGAACGGGATCGGCACCCCCCAGTTGCGCTGACGCGAAATACACCAGTCAGGGCGGTTGGCGATCATCGAATGCAGGCGCGCCTGGCCCCAGGCCGGTACGAACTTGGTGTCTTCGATGGCCTTGAGTGCGCGCTCACGCAGCGGCTCGCCGGTGCTGGGCTGCTTGTCCATGCCGACGAACCACTGCGCGGTGGCACGGTAGATCAGCGGCGTCTTGTGGCGCCAGCAGTGCATGTAGCTGTGGCTGATGGTTTCGGTGTGCATCAGCGCACCGACTTCGTTCAGCTTGTCGACGATGGCCGGGTTGGCCTTCCAGATGAACTGGCCGCCGAAGAACTCCAGCGACTCGACATACACGCCGTTGCTCTGCACCGGGGTGAGGATGTCGTCGTTGACCATACCGTAGCGCTTGCAGGTGATGAAGTCGTCTTCACCATAGGCAGGCGAGGAGTGAACCACACCGGTACCGGCACCCAGTTCGACGTAGTCAGCCAGGTAGATGGGCGACAGGCGATCGTAGAATGGATGGCGGAAGTTGATCAGTTCCAGGGCCGAGCCCTGGGTGGTGGCGATGACCGCGCCTTGCAGGTTGTAGCGCTTGAGGCACGCCTCGACCAGCTCTTCAGCCAGCACCAGCAGGCGCTCGCCGGTGTCGACCAGGGCGTACTTGAACTCCGGGTGGATGTTCAGCGCCTGGTTGGCGGGGATGGTCCACGGGGTGGTGGTCCAGATCACGATAGCCGCGGGCTTGCTCAAGGCCTCCAGGCCAAAAGCGGCCGCCAGCTTGCCTTCGTCGGCAACTGGGAAGGCCACGTCGATGGTCTGGGACTTCTTGTCGGCGTACTCGACCTCGGCTTCGGCCAGTGCCGAGCCGCAATCGAAGCACCAGTTCACAGGCTTGAGGCCCTTGAACACGAAACCTTGCTTGACCATTTCGGCCAGGGCGCGGATTTCACCGGCCTCGTTGGCGAAGTTCATGGTCTTGTACGGGTTGTCCCAGTCACCCAGCACACCCAGGCGGATGAACTCGGTCTTCTGCCCTTCGATCTGCTCGGCAGCGTATTCGCGGCACAGCTCGCGGGTGCGGTCGGCCGTCAGGTGCTTGCCGTGGGTAACCTCGACCTTGTGCTCGATCGGCAGGCCGTGGCAGTCCCAGCCCGGGACATACGGGGCGTCAAAACCGGACAGGGTCTTGGAGCGGACGATCATGTCCTTGAGAATCTTGTTCAGCGCATGACCGATGTGAATCTTGCCGTTGGCGTAGGGCGGGCCGTCGTGCAGGACGAACTTTGGACGATCCTTGCCAATTTCGCGCAGCTTCTGGTACAGGCCAATGCTGTCCCAGCGCTGCAGGATCTGCGGTTCGCGCTGAGGCAGGCCGGCCTTCATGGGGAAGGCGGTGTCCGGAAGGTTTAGCGTGGCTTTGTAGTCGGTCATTTCAGGCTCTTCGTTAGCGGTTGAGCGTGCCAATGTGCACGTGCGGCGGCGATATCCGCATCGATCGCCGACTTCAGCGCCTCCAGGGAGGCGAATCGCTGCTCTTCACGCAGCTTGTGGTGGAATTCCACCGTCAGGCGCCGGCCATACAGATCGCCGGCATAATCCAGTAGATGTATCTCAAGGTGCGGGCGGCCGTCGCCGGCCACGGTGGGGCGCACCCCGATGTTACCGACACCTGGCCAGGCCTTGCCGTCGATTTCGATGCTGGCCAGGTAGACCCCGGACAGCGGCACACGGCGGCGCTTGAGCTGGATGTTGGCGGTGGGCGTGCCGAGCTGGCGGGCCAGCTTCTGCCCGTGCAGGACGCGCCCTGTAATACGGTAGGGGCGACCCAGCAGGTGTTCGGCCAATTCGAAGTCGCCGGCGGACAGCGCCTTGCGCACCTCGGTGCTACTCACCCGTAGACCGTCCTGGATCACCGTGTTGGCGGCCTCGACAGTGAAGCCGTATTGTTTGCCAGCTTCGACCAGGAAGGCGAAGTCGCCAGCGCGGTCGCAGCCGAAGCGGAAGTCGTCGCCCACTTCAAGGTGACGCACGCCCAGGCCGTCGACCAGGATGGCCTTGACGAACTCATCGGCACCGAGCTGGCTCAGGCGCTGGTTGAACGCCAGGCACAGCACCCGGTCGATGCCCTCGCCCGCCAGCAGCTCGACCTTGTCGCGCAAGCGCGCCAGGCGGGCCGGCGCGGTGTCCGGGGCGAAGTACTCGCGCGGTTGCGGCTCGAAGATCACCACGCAGGTCGGCAGGCCAAGTGCCTGACCGCGCTCGCGCAGACGCGCCAGGATCGCCTGGTGGCCGCGGTGAACCCCGTCGAAGTTGCCAATGGTGGCGACACAGCCCCGGTGCTCGGGGCGCAGGTTGTGAAGACCTCGAACCAGCTGCATAACGCGCTTCTTGCTCATAAAGTGGCCGATTATAACCACACCCGGGCGCTGGTGACAGGCAGCAGCGCCCGGGCGTGGCGTGGAATACGAA
This sequence comes from Pseudomonas ceruminis, assembly GCF_021602025.1. Taxonomy (GTDB): domain Bacteria; phylum Pseudomonadota; class Gammaproteobacteria; order Pseudomonadales; family Pseudomonadaceae; genus Aquipseudomonas; species Aquipseudomonas ceruminis. The sequence goes on along the minus strand of NZ_BQHW01000007.1, from coordinate 6,121 downwards.
AAACCGACGCCTGACCCGCCTTCTACGTCAATGCAGCGCCTTGCGGGCGAAATGCCGCGGCCTGAAGCCGCACAGGTACAGGCAACCGAAATACGTCACCACGCCGGCCACGATCAACGCCCCCAGGCGCAGGAAACGCTGGAGCATGTTGCCCTGCTCCCACGCCGGCAGGTAGTGCATGCCCACCAACAACACCGCCGCCATCAGCGTCACCGCCAACACCAGCTTGAGCAGGTACACCGTCCAGCCCGGTTGCGGCTGGAACAGCTGCTGGCTGCGCAGCTTCCAGAACAGCAGGCCGGCGTTCAGGCAGGCGCCCAGGCTGATCGCCAGGGCCAGGCCGGCGTGCTTGAGCGGGCCGATCAGGGCCAGGTTGAACAGTTGCGTGCACACCAGGGTGAAGATCGCGATGCGCACCGGGGTACGGATATTCTGCTGCGCATAGAAGCCCGGTGCCAGTACCTTGACCAGAATGATCGCCAGCAAGCCGACCGAATAGGCGATCAGCGCGCGTTGCGTCATCGCCGCGTCGGTGGCGGTGAACTTGCCGTACTGGAACAAGGCCACGGTCAGCGGTTCGGCGAGGATCGCCAGGGCCACGGTGCAGGGCAGTACCAGCAAAAAGCACAGGCGCAGGCCCCAGTCGAGGATACGCGAATACTCCTCGCGGTCCTTGTTGGCATAGGTCTTGGCCAGGGTCGGCAGCAGGATGGTGCCCAGCGCTACACCCAGCACACCCGAGGGCAGCTCCATGAGGCGGTCTGCGTAATACATCCACGACACGGAGCCGGCCACCAGGAACGAGGCGAAGATGGTGTTGATGATCAGTGAAATCTGGCTGACCGATACGCCCAGGATGGCCGGCAGCATCTGCTTGAGCACGCGCCACACGCCGGAATCACGCAGGTTCAGGCGGGGCAGCACGAGCATGCCGATCTTCTTCAGCGCGGGCAGCTGGTACAGCAACTGGGCCAGGCCACCGGCCAGCACGCCCCAGGCGAGGGCCATGATCGGTGGGTCGAAATACGGCGTGAGCAGCACCGCAAAGGCGATCATCGCCACGTTCAGCAGCGTCGGCGTGAAGGCCGGCACGGAAAAGCGGTTCCAGGTATTGAGGATCGCCCCGGCCAGGGACGACAGCGAAATCAGCAATATATAAGGAAAGGTCACCCGCAACAGCGCGGTGGTCAGTTCGTATTTTTCGGTGCTGTCGACAAAGCCCGGCGCGGTGGCCCATACCACCCAGGGGGCAGCGAGGATGCCGACTGCCGTGACCAGGGCCAGGACCAAAGTCAGCAGCCCGCTGACGTAGGCGATGAAGGTGCGGGTCGCCTCCTCGCCTTGCTGGGTCTTGTATTCGGCAAGGATAGGCACGAATGCCTGCGAGAAGGCCCCTTCGGCGAAGATTCGCCGCAGCAGGTTGGGCAGCTTGAAGGCGATGAAGAACGCGTCGGTGGCAATGCCGGCGCCGAAGACTCGGGCCAGGATGGTGTCGCGTACGAAGCCCAGCACCCGGGAAATCATGGTGATGGAACTGACAGCAGCCAGGGATTTGAGCAGGTTCATCGAAAAGATTCACGCCAAGGGCAGAGGACGCTGCCAGACAGCATCCGAATGTGCGATACTCCCGCGCCTTCGCAGGGGAGCCAAAAATTCCCGAGTTTACAGGTCGTGCAGCAGAAAGGAATCTTTCCCGCCTGTTGGTGCGCCGCTCGGCGGAACCCTGCAAGTGGCCTTGACATCCGGTCGAGTGATCGGCATGATTCGCGGCCTATTTTGTTTGCTATTTACCTAAAGTCTTTCGAGGAGCTCGACGGTGGCCAACACACCTTCCGCCAAGAAACGTGCAAAACAGGCTGAGAAGCGTCGCAGCCACAACGCCAGCCTGCGTTCCATGGTCCGCACCTACATCAAGAATGTAGTAAAAGCCATTGACGCAAAAGACGCCGAAAAAGCGCAAGCCGCTTACGTTCTGGCTGTGCCTGTAATCGACCGTATGGCCGATAAAGGCATCATCCACAAGAACAAAGCTGCTCGCCACAAAGGCCGTCTGAATGGCCACATCAAGGCGCTGAAAGAAGCTGCAGCTGCCTAAGCGACGCTTTGTCGAAAAAACCGACCCTAGGGTCGGTTTTTTTATGCCTGCGATTCGGCGGTAGCTGTTCTGGCGCTATCAGCGGCAAGCCGACGCCACAGCGCGCGAGTACGGTGGGCGCCCCGTGAGAGCGCCTGCCTTGCTCAACTTCCGCGCTGCCTCAGGCCCTGGCCCACGCTCGTGGTTCTAGATCAGGGCCGCCTCCAATTATCCGTGCTTTTGCCAAAGGCGATGGGGCCGCACCGCGGCCCACACTTACTTGGCGATCTGAATCTTCGGCGCCCACTGCAGCCAGGCATCCTCCGGCTTGTCGAACAAGGCAAAGGTCTGCTGCGGCCGGGCCGGGTTGCCCATCTGCTCGCCATCGGGCGTGGCGAAGGCAATCCCGCCATCGATGAGCGTTTCCAGCGATTCGGTACGCACGGTCGCGCCCTTGAACAGCCCCCAGTCGAAACCGAAGCCGCTGCTGTTCCAGAAGCGGCTGCCGCCACGCACCAGGGCTGCATAACGGGGCTCGATAAGGATATGGATCAGCACGCGGTCCGCCGTCTGGCCAAGCTCGAAGCCGGTCACCTTGCCCACGGCAACCTCACGGTAGGTAACCGGCACCCCCGGCTTGATCGAACCACGGCGTGGAGCACTGAGCGTCAATGGCAGCCCTACTTCCGGGCCGACGACTTCAGGCGCCTCGTTCAGCGCAATGAAGTCACGCTGCGGCCCTTTGTCCTTGGCAGCTGGCTGCACCTCCAGGTACTGCCCGCCAATCAGCGTATCGAGGTTCTCGGTACGCACCAGGCCAAGCGCGGGCTTGACCACCCAGAACTGCGTGCCCACCCGGGTGATGCGCTCGGCAGACTCGGTTATACGCGCGCGCAGCAGCACCGCTTGCAGGTCCTTGGTCAGGTCGACGCTCTCGATCACACCAACATCCAGGCCACGGAAGCGGATTGGCGTGCCCGGCTTGAGGCCGTCAGCACGGTCGACACGAATGGTGATCAAGGTGCCAGTACGGTTTACCGCTTCCTGGCTTTCCAGCAGCCGGAACCGCGGGATATGGCGCTTGAGCGCCACGTTCGGCCTGGGGGTGTCGAAGGCGATACCGCCGGCCATCAGGGTTTGCAACGATTCGCTTTTGATCTTGATGCCCGACAGGCCACCGGTGAGGGTGATACCGCTGACATTCCAGAAGCGCGAGGAACCATTGACGAGCTTTTCGTATTCCTTCTCGATATGCACGCCAATCAGAATACGGTTGCTGTTACGGGCAAACTGGTAGCTCTGTACGCTACCGACCTTGACCTGGCGGTACATCACCGGGCTGCCCACCTCCAGCGAACCCAGGGTATCGGCGAACAGCACCAGGTGCAGGCCTGGCGCCTTGAGGTCCAGCGGTGGCGCCTTGGCCCTGGCCTCGAACTCACGCTGGGGCGTGGCACCCTTTTCACCGGGACGAATGGCGATGTAGTTACCCTTGACCAGCGCTTCCAGGCCTGTGATACCTGCCAACGAAATCGAAGGCTTGACCACCCAGAACTGCGTGCCGTCGACGAGGTAATCTTCTGTCAGCGGGTCCAGCGTCAGCTCTGCCATGGCACTGGCGAGGTTATCTTCCATCTTCAGGGCTTTCAGCGAGCCAACCTGAATGCCTTTGTACATGACCGGCGTGCGGCCGGCCTGCAGGCCTTCATAGTCGCTCAGCTTGACCTTTACTCGAATACCGGCCTGGGCCGCATCGAAATCCTCGTACAGGCGAAATGGCAGGCTTGGGTCTGTGGGCGGGCTGTCCTTGCGGTATTCGGGGGTGGCGAAGGCGATGCCGCCGGCCACAATGCTGGACAACGACTCGCTGCGCACCTTCACGCCGGACAGCCCGGCGTCGATGCTGATGCCACTGGCATTCCAGAATCGCGTGTGCTTGCGCACCAGGTTGGCGTAGGCCGGCTCGATGAACACTTTGACTTCGACGGTGCTCTGGTCCTCGGACAGACGATAGCTTTTCACCCGGCCAACCTGGATCTGCTTATAGAACACAGGGCTGTCGCGGTTGAGCGAACCCAGTCGTTCGGCTTTGAGGGTAAGGTGCAGGCCCGGTTCGTTGTCCGACAGCGGCGGGGCCACCTTCAATGCCGTGAAGTGCTTGGTGCGCTCGCCCTCCCCGGGGCTGACGGCAATGTAGTTGCCTGAGACCAGCGTCTCGAGGCCTGAAATGCCGGCAAGGCTGACGCTGGGTTTGACCAGCCAGAAGCGTGTGCCCTTGTTCAGGTGAGACTCTGCAGCCTTGTTCATCTCGATGGTGGCGATGACACCCTGGGTGTCACCCTTGGCATCGAGCACAAGGCTTTTCACCTTGCCGACCGGCATGCCTTTGTAGATCACCTCGGTCTTGTTGGCGACGATGCCCTCGCCGCTTTCAAAGCGCACTTCAATTTCCACACCGGCATCGCGGTAAGCCTGCCAGGCCAACCAACCACCAATCATCAACGCGATCAGCGGCAGAATCCAGATGGCCGACCAATTGGAGGCTGGCCGGGTTTTAGCCGTTGGCATGTCACTCATGGTCGTCATCCGACTCCGTGTTATCCCAAATCAGTCGGGGATCGAAAGTTAAAGCAGCGAGCATCGTGAGAATCACCACAGTAGCGAAGGCGATAGCGCCCAGGTTGGCTTCGACACTGGCAATACGGCCGAAATTCACCACCGCCACCAAGATGGCGATGACGAAGATGTCCAGCATGGACCAGCGCCCTATGAACTCGATGAAGCGGTACATCAGGATTCGCTGCCGCGCAGACAACGGCTGGCGTCGCTGCACCGAATAGAGCAGCAATGCGATACCCACCAGCTTGAACGTCGGCACCAGAATACTGGCGATGAACACCACAGCTGCGATGGGCACCATGCCATGCTTGAGCAGCGTAATGACCCCGGACATGATGGTGTCCGGGCTGCCTTGCCCCAAGGTGCTCACGGTCATGATCGGCAGCACGTTGGCCGGGATGTACAGAATGGATGCGGCAATCAGCAGCGCCCAGGTGCGCACGATGCTGTTAGGGCGCCGCGCATGGACGATCGCCCCGCAACGCGTACAGGTCTGCGAGCTGTGCCCGCTCTCCTGCCGATTCAGTTCGTGGCATTCATTGCAGACCAGAATGCCCGCATCAATCGCCCGCATGGATATCCTCCCCCGACAACGCAATCCAGATCTGGTGAGGCGACATCACTACCTCTAGCCAAACCTGGATCAGTAACAGGCTTATGAAACAGAACAGGCCAAGCCCCACCGTCAGCTCGGCGAGGTCGACCAGCTTGACGATGGCCACCAGCACGCCCATGAAGTAAACCTCGAGCATGCCCCAGTCACGCAGATGGTGATAGATGCGGTACAACAGCAACCCATAGCTACGCCCCACATCTAGACGGATGCTCAGCAGTACCGCCAGTTGGCACAGGAGTTTGAGCAATGGGATGGCCATGCTGCACAGAAAGACCACGACGGCGACGCCGCGCATTTGCGAGTCATACAGGCCCAGCACGCCGCTCCAGACAGTATCGTCCGAGGTCTGGCCTAGTAGATGCAGCTGCATGATGGGCAGGAAATTCGCAGGTACGAACAACAGCAGTGCAGTGAGCACCAGGGCCAGGCTGCGATTGACCACGTTGTGACGATGAGCGTACAGCTCATAACCACAGCGGGGGCAAAGGGCTTTTTCGTTATGCTGCAGGGCAGGCTTGCGCATCAGCAGGTCGCACTCGTGACAGGCGACCAAGTCATTCAGCGGCAACTGCTCTAGGGCTTCGGTTTCGGGCATCTCGACATTCTGAATAGGTAGGTCGGCTCTATTCTAGTGTTCCAGCTCGAAATGTGGGAGACGACGAATGACCGAGCACGCCCTGCGGAGAAAGACAAAACCCCTACCTGCTCGCGCAGATAGGGGTTTTGCGAAATGAATCTTGACGATGACCTACTCTCACATGGGGAAACCCCACACTACCATCGGCGATGCATCGTTTCACTACTGAGTTCGG
>NZ_BQHW01000006.1 GCF_021602025.1 Pseudomonas ceruminis | reverse complement strand
AACACGGAGAACCGGTCGAAAAAGCTCTCCGTACATGATTTTTCGGTCACTTTTCGTCCAATGACGCTGTAGGTGCCTGGAAAATTGCAACTTGCCGCGGCTGCACGACAAGTTGATCGGAGCATCCATAAGTCTCGTCAAATAGCGACTTGACGTTGACTAGAAAGTCGTGAGGCAAAGTTTGCTGACAGAGAGGACATGCATTATCGGAGTGGCTTAGGAAAGGTAATGCTTTTTCAACCCAATCTGAATTTCCCAGTTTCTGGATAAGGTCTGAAAGGTAAGAGTCACCGGAGGGTGTAATGACCTTAGCCAAGATAGGATCATTTTCGAGTATTGCGCCCGCGAAACTTATCTCAGGCAAGTTGGGAATTGGCTGCGCGTCCGAAGAGCTTAGCGCCTCGGCAGCTTCGGCTAGTTCTTTCTCCGTCCGGACTGGGCTTGTAGGGAGTGGGGTTTTTTCTAGCTGGTCTTTAAAGGCTTCCTTCTGCCTCGGGCCACGAAAACAAGCAGCAAGAGCGCCCTTTTCAACTCCCAACCTTATCTCCCAAAGAGCGTCCCTGTAAGCAGTAGTTGCTTTAGTATGTAGCTCGTCGACTTCAAAACGCTTCGAAGTTATGCGCTCGATTTCCTTACCTGCCGATTCTACGCTTTGCTGCAGTTCCGCAATCTTTTCTTTCGCGTCAATATTTCCTTCGTTCAGGGTGAAAATTCCAGGATGGTTATCATGGCTAAAATTCCGCTCAATGAACTTCTGGTTATACACAAAGACTTGATCCTGCTTAATCACTGGATCAACTTGACACGTCCGATATCGATTACCTGCTAGATCCTGCAAATAATCGCCAACAGTCGATTTTCCAGAGCCATTGAGACCATATACGAGGTTAATGCGTTTTAATGGCCCGAGAATGACGGGCTTGTCTTTGGGGTAGCTGGTGACGTCCTTTAATGAAATTGTGTTTATCATTTGAGCATTCCATTGACCGGCATGTGTTAATTTTTATTGGCAGATAAAGCTCGCTATACGGCGAAAACTATAGCAGCGTAATGGCGATTTCATAGCCCCATCCTACCGTAGCGGTGCAGGCGGGTCGGGGCAGGTTAATCAGCTCACTGTACGCGGCTCGCAGGTGCTTTCGGCTGCTCCGGCAACATCCGGGCTTTGCTCGACTGGTGAGTGAAGGATGGATCGGTGAGTGATGACGGCAGGGGCTGGGTTTGCGGGGGCTGGGGAGGGGCGCCCGGTTACACACTTACACACTTGTAAGGGGCTTCTGTCCTATAAAGGTTCGATTCCCTCTACCCGCTCCAGCCTTGCTTCTCTCAAGCACCCTTCCAGCGGCACTGCAAACACTCTTCATCCGGTGGGCAGATTGCCCTTGATGATGCGCCCCTCCTGCACGATATCCTCAAGACGGTTACGATCTTGGCCCATGGCCATCCCCCGCGTGTTCCGCTTGAATGCGCGGCGGACGAATCCACTTGCAAGCAAAACGGCTTAGGCGCATATGCTTTCTGGATTCGCGAAACATTTCGAAAGGACTGCGCATGTTTCTCTCACGCTGGCTACCGGGCCTCGCCAATCTGCTGCATTACCGCCGCGAGTGGTTCCACGCCGACCTACAAGCCGGCCTTTCGGTGGCAGCCATCCAGATCCCCATTGCCATCGCCTATGCGCAGATCGTCGGCCTGCCCCCGCAGTACGGCCTCTACGCCTGTGTCCTACCAATGATCGTCTATGCCCTGATCGGCAGCTCACGCCAGTTGATGGTCGGCCCTGACGCTGCCACCTGCGCGATGATCGCCGGTGCCGTGGCGCCGCTGGCCCTGGGCGACCCACAACGCATTGCCGAGCTGTCTGTGATCGTCACCGTGCTGGTCGGGGTAATGCTGATTGCAGCCGGACTGGCCCGCGCCGGGTTCATCGCCAGCTTCTTCTCGCGGCCTATCCTGATCGGCTACCTCAACGGGATCGGCCTGAGCCTGATCGCCGGGCAGTTGTCCAAGGTGGTGGGCTTCAAGATCGAGGGCGATGGTTTCATCCTCAGCCTGATCAACTTCCTGCAGCGCCTGAACGAGGTCCACTGGCTGACGCTGGCCATCGGCCTTGCCGGGCTGGCCTTGCTCATCGGCTTGCCACGGCGCTACCCGCGCCTGCCGGCGGCGCTGGTTACGGTAGCGGTGTTCACCGTGCTGGTTGGCCTGTTCGGCCTTGACCGGTTTGGCGTGGCCATCCTCGGCCCGGTGCCGGCCGGCATGCCGCAACTGGCATGGCCACAAAGCAACCTGGCCGAAACCAAGAGCCTGTTGCGCGATGCGCTGGGTATCGCCACAGTCAGCTTCTGCAGCGCCATGCTCACCGCCCGCAGCTTCGCCGCCCGGCACGGCTATGCGATCAATGCCAACCATGAGTTCGTCGCCCTGGGCGTAAGTAACCTGGCAGCCGGAATATCCCAAGGGTTCGCCATCAGCGGCGCCGACTCGCGCACCGCCGTCAACGACATGGTTGGCGGTAAGAGCCAACTGGTCGGCATCATCGCCGCCCTGGTGATTGCCCTGATCCTGCTGTTTTTCACCGCGCCGATGGCCTGGATCCCGCAGGCGGCGCTGGGAGCCGTGCTGCTGATGGCCGGGTGGGGGCTGATCGATGTCAGGTCGCTGGGGGTCATCCGGCGCCTCAGCCGCTTCGAATTCTGGCTGTGCCTGCTGACCACCGTCGGCGTACTGGGCCTGGGCGTCCTGCCGGGTATCGTGTTTGCCGTGACCCTGGCCATCCTGCGCTTGCTGTACACCATCTACCAGCCAACCGACGCAGTGCTGGGCTGGTTGCCCGGCACAGAGGGCCAGGTGGACATCCGCAAGCACAAGGAGGCTCGCACGGTGCCCGGGCTGGTGGTGTACCGCTTCGACGACGCGATCCTGTTCTTCAACGCAGACTACTTCAAGATGCGCCTGCTCGAGGCCGTGCAAAGCCAGGCCAACCCCCAAGCCGTGCTGTTCGATGCCGAAGCCGTCAGCAGCATCGATGTCAGTGGCATCGCCGCCCTGCGCGAGGTCCGCGACACCCTCGCCGCGCAAGGTATCTTCTTTGCCATCGCCCGTGCCCGTGGCACGTTTCTGCGCATGCTGGTGCGCTCGGGCATAGCGCGGGAGATGGAGGACAAGCTGCTGTTTGGCTCGGTGCGGGCGGGAATACGGGCGTACCGGGTGTGGCGCAACAGGCGCCAGGGTCAGGGCGACACTGTGCCCCACGCAGCCCCCTGACGTTCTTCGGCGGCTTTCGGCCGGTCAGCGCCAAGAGGGCCGCCAAGGGCCAGCGCAAGCAAAACGAGGCCGCTCGCCTGAACCCCGCCCTCGCACACCTTGCATGGCGTGCTAAAGTCGCCCCCGTTTCCCGCCCCACCGAATGGACCCAGCATGCCCGCACTCCACGCCCACCTCGCCACCTGGCCGGAACTCGCCCAACACCATCCCTGCGATGCCCTGCTGCTGGGCAACGGCGCCAGCCGCGCGCTGTGGAAACCGTTCGGCTATTTCTCGCTGTTCGAGCAAGCCCAGCGCGCCGGGCGCAAGAAAGGCCTGGCGATCAGCGACCAGGCCTTGTTCAAGTCGCTGGGCACAGAGCTGTTCGAGCCGGTGTTGAGCATCCTCAACCATACCGTGCGCGCCAACGCCGCCCTGGCGATCAACGCCACCGCGCCGCTGAACCGCTATTACTCGATCAAGGAAGCGCTGATCCACGCCGTGCGCACCGTGCACCTGCCCTGGCCGCTGATGCCGGCGGCCACCCTGGCGTCGATCAACCAGGCGCTGCGCGCCTATCGTAGCGTCTACACCAGCAACTACGACCTGATCCTGCCCTGGGCCGTGCAGCACGCCCCCCAAGGCTTCGCCGCGCTGTTCGACGAACAGGGTTTCTTCGATGTTCGCCGCACCCGCAGCCAAGGCACGCGGGTACTGCACCTGCACGGCGGCCTGCACCTGCTCAAACTGCCGGACGGCACTACCCGCCAGCGCAGCGCCGAAAGCGCCGAACTGCTCGACGGCTTTGCCGTGAACATTCCGGGGGAAGTGCCGTTGTTCGTCAACGAAGACCGCAGCGACGAGAAACTGCGGGCCATACGCCATTCGGACTACCTGGCCTGGTGTTTGGCCCAGCTGGCCCAGGAACGTCAGGGGCTATGCCTGTTCGGGCAGCACCTGGACAGCAGTGACCAGCATGTGCTCGAAGCTATTCGCCAGGCGCAACCGGCGCATCTTTCCATTGCCATCCGGCCACTGGGCGAGGCGTCGGTGCTGAATCAGAAGCGGCATTTCAATGAACGCTTCGGGGATTTGCCAGGGACTGCGCTGCATTTCTTCGATGCGAGTACCCACCCGTTGGGGCTGGCGGAGCTGGCGATTGAGGTACCCGTAACTCGCAGCTGAGACGGGCCGTGCTGCGAGCGTTCAATAGGCAGCAGTTACGCGGGGATCAACCCATCCGCGCGTAGCAACGTCTCCAGGCAATGTTCCTGTACCCCGTAGAACGCCTTCAGCTGCGCAATCTTCTCCAGCAGTGCTTGCGCCTCTACCGGCTGCTTGCGCTTGACCGCGAGAATCATCTTGTTCTTGTTAGTGTGTTCCAACGAGATGAACTCGAACACCTTGGTCTCGTAGCCACAGGCCTCCAGGTACAATGCCCGCAAGCTGTCGGTGAGCATTTCCGCCTGCTGCCCCAGGTGCAAGCCATACTGCAGCATCGGCTGCAGCAGCCCTGGGCTGTGCAGTTGCGGGCGGATCTGTTTGTGGCAGCACGGTGAGCACATGATGATCGCGGCATTGCAACGGATGCCGGTATGGATGGCGTAGTCGGTAGCGATGTCGCAGGCATGCAGGGCGATCATCACCTCGATGGCCTCGGGCACCACGCTGCGCACATCCCCGCACTGGAACACCAGGCCAGGGTGATCGAGCCGCGCAGCTGCGGCGTTGCAGAGGTCGACCATGTCCTGGCGCAATTCCACACCGGTCACCTGCGCTTCGCGCCCCAACGTGTTGCGCAAGTAGTCGTGCATGGCGAACGTCAAGTAGCCCTTGCCCGAGCCGAAATCGGCCACCCGCAACGCCTGTTCGGCCGGCACCGGCGCATTGGCCAGGGCGTGGCCGAACACCTCGATGAATTTGTTGATCTGCTTCCACTTGCGCGACATCGCCGGGATCAGCGCGCCCTGCGCATCGGTGACACCAAGGTCACGAAGAAACGGTCGGGACAGTTCCAGATAACGCTTCTTCTCTCGGTCGTGGCCGGTACTGGCAACAGCGTCGCGAGGCGCCTGCGCACCGTGGCGCTGGAGCATCGGCTTGCCTTTCTTGCTGAAAGTCAGTTGCACCTCACCGTCCGCGTCGAACAAGTGGGCATTGCGAAAGCCGTCCGGCAGCAACTCGGCGACCAGCGCCTGCGCCTGGTCCAGCGGCAGGTTGCGGGTGATGTCGCGGGTTTGGTGGCGGTACACCAGTGACAGGTGCACCAGCCCTTTGACCTGTACCGGCTTGGCGATGATGCGCTGCAGGGTCTGGTCACTGCCGACGTGGCGTGCCAGCACCAGCTTGACCAGGGTATTGCCGTGCAGGGCGGCATTGAGCAGGTCAAGAAACTGGGTGCGCGCATCCGGCGCGGTGGAAGCGGAAGTACTGGCGGACATGAAAAGAAGGTGCCTCGGATAGCGGGGAGCGCACAGCGCAATGCCTCGTATTCTACAGCCCGGTGCCTGCTTGTGGGAGCGCACTCAGTCCAGAATCACCAGGCGATTGGGCAGCTCGTTACGCGCATGGGTACGTGGCAGTTGCTCGCAAAGCCGTTCCCCGCATGCCTCGATGCACTCGACAAAGCCCTCCAAGGTACGGCCCTGACGCACCTGCTCGGCAAAGCGGGCGACCATTTGAGCACGCGCCTGGGCATCGAGGTGGCGGTCGATGCCCTGGTCTACCAGGATTTCCACATGCCGCTCTGCTTCGGCAACAAAGATCAGCACGCCGGTTGCTCCCACGGTGCGCTGCAGGTTCTGTGCGCTGAACTGCTCACGGGCAAGGCTCGATGCCCGCCAGCGGCGCAAGGCATCAGGTATGAGCCAAGCGGCCAGGCGCGGGTTGCGCAGCAGCAGGCACAAACCAATGAACAGCAATGCGTTGGCCACCAGCACCCCGCGCATACCGGGCCAGCCAAGCGACAGTTGCAACAGTCCCGGCACAGCCAGCGCCAGCACGGCGGCCCAGAACAGCGGCAGGTAGGCATAGTCGTCGGCACGTCTGGCCAGCACGGTCACCAGTTGTGCATCGGTGCACCGCTCGACCCGGGCAATGGCCTCGGCAATCAGGCGCTGCTCGTATTCGTTGAAGGGGGTCATGCCTTGGGTCTCTGGGTCGTTCTTATAGTTGTTGTCCCGGCATTCGGGTGTTCCTCTGCGAGCGACATATTCAGGCATAATCCGCCGCAGGAACAAATGCTCGCGAATCGTACAACAATAGCCGCCTGAAAACTTCGGCCGCGCACGTATCCGCGTGGATACGGCACAGGCCTCGACAACGGAATTGAAGATGAAACTGTCTTTGCTGGGCCTGGCCTTGGGCCTTGCCAGTCAGGTGGCGTTCGCCGCCCCCACCGCCCCGTCCCTGCAAGACAAGCAGGCCTTCATCGAGCATCTGATCAGCCAGATGACCGAGGCCGAAAAGATTGGCCAACTGCGCCTTATCAGCATCAGCCCAGAGATGCCGCGCGAGAAGATCCGCGAAGAAATCGCCGCCGGGCACATCGGCGGCACCTTCAACTCACGCACCGCCCCCGAGAACCGGCCGATGCAGGACGCCGCCATGCGCAGCCGCCTGAAGATACCGATGTTCTTCGCCTTCGACACCATCCACGGTGAACGCACCATCTTCCCGATCGGCCTCGGCCTGGCTGCCACATGGGACATGGACGCCATCGCCAAGGTCGGCCGCACCTCGGCCATCGAGGCCTCTGCCGACGCGCTGGACATGACCTTCGCCCCGATGGTCGACATCGCACGCGACCCACGCTGGGGACGCACCAGCGAGGGCTTCGGCGAGGACACCTACCTGACCTCGAAGATCGGCCAGGCAATGGTCCGCTCGTTCCAGGGCAGCAGCCCGGCCAACCCCGACAGCATCATGGCCATCGTCAAGCACTTCGCCCTGTATGGCGCAGTGGAAGGGGGCCGCGACTACAACACGGTCGATATGAGCCTGCCGAAGATGTACAACGACTACCTGCCGCCCTACCGTGCCGCGCTCGACGCCGGTGCCGGCGGGGTGATGGTTGCGCTCAACTCGATCAACGGCGTGCCGGCCACCTCCAACACCTGGCTGATGAATGACCTGCTGCGCAAGGAGTGGGGCTTCAAGGGCGTGACCATCAGCGACCACGGCGCCATCCAGGAACTGATTCGCCATGGCGTCGCGCGCGACGGACGCGAGGCAGCCAAGCTGGCGATCAAGGCCGGGATCGACATGAGCATGAACGACACCCTGTATGGCCAGGAGCTGCCAGGGTTGCTCAAATCCGGCGAAGTGAGCCAGGGCGAGCTGGACCAGGCCGTGCGTGAGGTGCTCGGCGCCAAATACGACATGGGCCTGTTCAAGGACCCGTACGTGCGCATCGGCAAAGCCGAAACCGACCTCAAGGAGTACTATGGCGAAGACCGCCTGCACCGCGACGCCGCCCGCGACGTGGCACGCCGCAGCCTGGTGCTGCTGGAAAACCGCACGCAAACCTTGCCCCTGAAAAAAGCCGGCACCATCGCCCTGGTAGGCCCATTGGCCGATGCGCCGATCGACATGATGGGCAGCTGGGCCGCCGACGGCAAGCCGGTGCACTCGGTTACCGTGCGCGAAGGCCTACGCCGGGCTGTAGAGGGCAAGGCCAAGCTGGTGTACGCCAAAGGCTCCAATGTCACTGGCGACAAGGCAATCCTCGATTACCTGAACTTCCTCAACTTCGATGCCCCGGAAATCGTCGATGACCCGCGACCGGCCGCCGTGCTGATCGATGAAGCGGTCAAGGCAGCCCAGCAGTCCGACGTGGTGGTGGCCGTGGTCGGCGAATCGCGCGGCATGTCCCACGAGTCGTCGAGCCGCACCACGCTGGAAATCCCGGCCAGCCAGCGCGAACTGATCAAGGCGCTCAAGGCCACCGGTAAGCCGCTGGTGTTGGTGCTGATGAACGGCCGCCCGTTGTCGATCGCCTGGGAGCGCGAGCAAGCCGATGCCATCCTCGAAACCTGGTTCGCCGGTACCGAAGGCGGTAACGCCATCGCCGACGTGCTGTTCGGCGACTACAACCCGTCCGGCAAGCTGGCCATCACCTTCCCGCGCTCCGTCGGGCAGATTCCGATGTACTACAACCACACGCGCATCGGCCGGCCGTTTACCCCAGGCAAGCCAGGCAACTACACCTCGCAGTACTTCGAAGAGCCCAATGGCCCGCTGTATCCGTTTGGCTACGGTTTGAGCTACAGCCACTTCGAGCTGTCGGGCCTGAGCCTTTCCAGCAAAGACCTCAAGCGCGGTGCCACCCTGGACGCCAAGGTCACTGTGAAGAACACCGGCAAGCGTGATGGCGAGACCGTCGTCCAGCTGTACCTGCAGGACGTTTCGGCCTCCATGAGCCGCCCGGTCAAGGAGCTGAAGAACTTCCAGAAGCTGATGCTCAAGGCCGGTGAATCGCGCACCCTGAGCTTCCGTATCAGCGAGGAGGACTTGAAGTTCTACAACGGCCAGCTGCAGCGAGTGGCGGAGCCCGGGGAGTTCGAGGTCCAGGTCGGGCTGGATTCCGAGGCCGTGCAGCAACAGCGTTTCGAACTGCTGTAAGGGTGTGCAGGCAGTGCCGACCCTATTGCCGGCAAGTCGGCGATAGGGTCATCAATGAAACCCCATCATCGGACTCGCCCCATGCTCTTATCCTTTCGCGCCCTGCGTCTGGGGCTGATCATCCTGCTGATTGTGGTGGGCACTGCGCTCAGCGCCGGCTGGGCCATGCACCAGGCCAAGCGTCAGGCCATGGAAGAAGATGCCCGCCGCGCCAGCCAGCAGTTGGGGTTGTACGCCACGTCGCTGCATACCCTGATCGAACGCTATCGAGCCTTGCCCGCGGTACTGGCGCTGGACCCGGAACTGATCGCCGCCCTGCGAGGGCCAATCAGTGAACCAGAGCAGGATGCGCTCAACCGCAAGCTGGAACGCATCAACGGCGCCGCCAACTCCTCCACCCTGGAACTGCTGGACCGGACTGGGCTGGCCGTAGCGGCCAGCAACTGGCGCCTACCTACCACCTATGTCGGCTCCAACTATGGCTTTCGTCCCTACTTCAAACAGACCCGCAGCCAGGGCACGGGCCGCTTCTATGCAGTTGGCGTGACCAGCGGGGTGCCGGGGTACTTCCTGTCCAGCGCGGTTACCGACGAACAGGGGCGCTTCCTTGGCGCCATGGTGGTCAAACTGGAGTTTCCCCAACTGGAACGCGAGTGGCGCCAGGGCAACGATATCCTGCTGGTCAGCGATGCCCGCGGCATCACCTTCATCGCCAACCAGGACGGCTGGCGTTACCGCGAGCTGCAACCGCTCAGCGGCGCGGACCGAGCCGAACTGGCCGCAACCCGCCAGTATGACAAGCAGCCGCTGGTACCGCTCAAGCATGAGGTGCTGACCCGTTTCGCCAACAGCAGCCACCTGAGCCGTGTGCTAGGGCCCGATGGGCCTGCCGAGTACTTGTGGGAAAGCCTGCCCCTGGACAGTGAAGACTGGACCCTGCACCTGCTGCGCAAGCCACAAGTGCTGGCTGACGGCCGCAACGCCGCGCTCGGGGCCGCTGCCGTGTGGCTGAGCCTGGTTTTCGCCGCACTGTTCGTCAGCCAGCGCCTGCGCCTGGCACGCCTGCGCCAGCGTAGCCGCGAGGAGCTCAAGCGCCAGGTCGAGGAGCGCACCCAAGAGCTGCGCACTGCCCAGGAGGGGCTGGTGCAATCGGCCAAGCTGGCCGCGCTCGGGCAGATGTCGGCAGCCATGGCCCACGAGATCAACCAACCGCTTACCACCCAGCGCATGCAACTGGAAACCTTGCGCCTGCTGCTTGACCACGGTCGCTACGACGAAGCGCGCCAAGCCTTGGAACCCCTGGAGCACATGCTGACGCGCATGGCCGCCCTCACCAGCCACCTCAAGACGTTTGCCCGCAACAGCCCGGTCGGTTTGCGCGAACGCCTCGACCTGGCGACCGTCGTCGATCAGGCCCTGCATCTGCTGGAAACACGCATCCGCGGCGAAGGCGTCGAAGTGGCCCTGTACCTGGCGCGTCCGGCCTGGGTGCGGGGCGATGCAATCCGCCTCGAACAAGTGCTGATCAACCTGTTGCGCAACGCCCTGGACGCCATGACCGACAAGCGCTACAAACGCCTTGAAATCCGCATCGAGCCCGAGCACGAGCTGTGGCGCCTGAGCGTCCTTGACTCCGGCGGCGGTATTGCCGACGCCGACCTGGCCAAGGTATTCGACCCCTTCTTCACCACCAAGCCGGTCGGTGAAGGGCTTGGCCTGGGTCTGGCTATTTCCTATGGCATCATCCACGAGGCCGGCGGCCAGTTGCATGCCGAAAACCTGCCGGGCGGTGCGCGCCTGAGCCTTACCCTGCCCCGCGACCTGGAGCCTGTATGTTGAATTCAGTGATCGTCGTCGATGATGAAGCAAGCATCCGCAGCGCCGTTGAACAATGGCTGAGCCTGTCCGGTTTCAGCGTGCAGTTGTTCGCCTGCGCCGAGGACTGCCTGGCCCACTTGCCACGGCACTTTGCAGGGGTGGTCATCAGCGATGTACGCATGCCTGGCATGGGTGGCCTGCAACTGCTCGAACGCCTGCAGGCTGATGACCCGGACCTGCCGGTGATCCTGCTGACCGGCCATGGCGATGTGCCGATGGCCGTGGAAGCCATGCGCAATGGCGCCTATGACTTCCTTGAAAAACCCTTCACACCGCAGCACCTGCTCGGCAGCCTGCGCCGCGCCCTGGAAAAACGCCAGCTGGTGCTGGAAAACCGCCGCCTGCACGAGCAGGCCGATCTCAAGTCGCGCCTGGAAGCCACGTTGCTGGGCATGTCCCAAGGCCTGCAGCAACTACGCCGGCAGGTGCTGGACCTGGCCAGCCTGCCGGTCAATGTACTGATCCGCGGTGAAACCGGCAGCGGCAAGGAACGCGTGGCGCGATGCCTGCATGACTTCGGCCCGCGTGCGAGCAAACCCTTCGTCGCACTCAACTGTGCTGCCATCCCGGAATCACTGTTCGAGGCGGAACTGTTCGGCCACGAGAGTGGCGCCTTCACCGGGGCCCAGGGCAAACGCATTGGCAAGCTGGAGTATGCCAACGGCGGTACGGTGTTCCTCGACGAAATCGAAAGCATGCCCCTTGCCCAACAAGCCAAGCTGCTGCGGGTCATTCAGGAGCAGAAACTGGAGCGGTTGGGCGCCAACCAGAGTATCAGCGTTGACCTGCGCATCATTGCCGCGACCAAGCCCGACCTGCTCGAAGAAGCGCGCGCCGGGCGCTTTCGCGAAGACCTTGCGTACCGCCTGAACGTTGCCGAACTGCGCCTGGCCCCCCTGCGCGAACGGCGCGAGGACATCCCGCTACTGTTCGAGCATTTCGCCCATGCGACGGCCGAGAAGCTTGGCCGCGCGACCACTCCGTTGTCAGGTGCGCAACTGGCGCAGTTGCTGTCACATGATTGGCCGGGCAACGTGCGGGAACTGGCCAATGCTGCGGAACGCCATGCCTTGGGGCTGGGTTCGCCAAACCTTGAGGGCTCACCCGGTGCCCAGTCACTGGGCGAGCAGATGGAAGCTTTCGAGGCGCAATGCCTGCGGGCCGCGCTGCGTTTGCACAGGGGAGAGATCAAAGGCGTCATGGAAACATTACAGCTGCCACGGCGGACGCTGAACGAAAAGATGCAACGGCACGGGCTGATACGCGAAGACTTCATCACACGGGAGTGAGCGGATATCCGCCTACCAACCCCCTTGAATGAGCAAGAATCCGCCTATTTCTACATTCACTGGCAGGCGCGGCTGATCATCTAGCGTTAAACACCGGATCCCGCCGATCAGGACGCTGCCCAGCTACAGCGCGGCCTCCAGGGGTAGCGCTTTGCGTCTTGGGGCAACCAGTGCCCCCAAATGAATCGCCACGCACCCATTTGGCACACCTTCTGCAATTGCCAGGGCAAGCTGCGCCCTGGCGCGCTCCACAAAAACAACGAGAAGGTATCCCTGATGGATAACGCCACCTCCCTGCCCGCCGGGGCGGCCACCGCGCCCGCCGCGGAAAAAACCACCGCCAGCCGCCTCAAGTCGATCTTCAGTGGCTCGATCGGCAACATGGTCGAATGGTACGACTGGTACGTCTACGCCGCATTCTCGCTGTACTTCGCCAAGGCCTTCTTCCCGGCCGGCGACTCCACTGCCCAATTGCTCAACACCGCCGCAATCTTCGCCGTGGGCTTCCTCATGCGCCCGATCGGTGGCTGGCTGATGGGCCTGTACGCCGACCGCAAAGGCCGCAAGGCCGCACTGATGGCCTCGGTACTGTTGATGTGCGCCGGTTCCCTGGTCATCGCCCTGACCCCGGGCTATGAAACCATCGGCGTTGCCGCACCCGTGCTGCTGGTCATCGCGCGCCTGATGCAAGGCCTTTCGGTGGGCGGCGAGTACGGCACCTCGGCCACCTACCTCAGCGAGATGGCCAGCAAGGACCGTCGCGGTTTCTTCTCCAGCTTCCAGTACGTCACCCTGATCTCCGGCCAGCTCATCGCCCTGGCAGTGCTGATCATCCTGCAGCAGACGCTGACCACCGAGCAGCTGTATGCCTGGGGCTGGCGCGTACCGTTCGTGATCGGCGCGCTGTGCGCGGTGGTTGCCCTGTACCTGCGCCGCGGCATGGAAGAGACCGCTTCCTTCACCAAGAAGGAAAAGGCCAAGGAAAGCCTGATGCGCACCCTGATGCGCCACCCCAAGGAACTGATGACCGTCGTCGGCCTGACCATGGGCGGCACCTTGGCGTTCTATACCTACACCACCTACATGCAGAAGTACCTGGTCAACACGGTAGGCATGAGCATCAGCGACTCGACCACCATCTCGGCGGCCACGCTGTTCCTGTTCATGTGCCTGCAACCGATCATCGGCGGCCTCTCTGACAAGATCGGCCGCCGGCCGATCCTGATCGCCTTCGGCGTGCTGGGTACCCTGTTTACCGTGCCGATCCTCACCACCCTGCACACCATCCAGACCTGGTGGGGCGCGTTCTTCCTGATCATGGCAGCGCTGATCATCGTCAGCGGTTACACCTCGATCAACGCCGTGGTGAAAGCCGAACTGTTCCCCACCGAAATCCGCGCCCTGGGTGTAGGCCTGCCCTACGCACTGACCGTTTCGATCTTCGGTGGCACCGCCGAGTACGTGGCGCTGTGGTTCAAGAGCGCTGGCATGGAGAGCGGTTTCTACTGGTACGTCACGGCGTGCATCGCCTGCTCGTTGCTGGTTTACGCCACCATGAAAGACACCAAGCAGCATTCGCGGATCACCACTGACTGACAGTGATCCAGCCCCTTGAAAAAGCGCCCCGAACTAGGGGCGTTTTTTTTTACGCTGAGAAAACGCCACCACCACGTTCAAACGGGCCGAACAGCGCAACCAATCGGCTCACCAGAAGCCGCGAAGCCAACTCAAGACATCTCCAACGCCTGGCGCGGGCCACGCCGTTGGTACCAGGTCGCCATCAGTACCAAGACCAGCAGCACGCCCCCCAGTACTGCCGAAGACCCGATCGTGCCGAAATCCAGCCCGCCTTTTTCGTGAGCCTTGGTCAGGAAATCACCCAGGGTTGCCCCGAACGGACGGGTCAGCACGAACGCGATCCAGAACAGCACCACGCCAGGGATTCGGGTCCAGGAACGCGCGAGTACCACCAGCCCGATCAGGCTGCCGATCAGCAGCGCACCACCGGCAAAACCCAGGCCTGAATCATCGGCAAGGTAATCACCCAGGGCAGTACCGAGCGTGTTGGAGAACAGAATCGCTACCCAGTAGAACAACTCGCCTGCGCGGGTCCTGATGCGGGTAACGTCAAGCGGGTTGCCGCTCAGACGCCAGACGAGGAAGGTCAGTAGCAAGATGCCGACCAGAATGGCCGAACCCGCCGCATAGCCCAGCCCCAGGGTACGGTCCATGAAATCGGACATGGTGGTGCCGGCGGTGCTGGTTGAGAGAATCACCAACCAGTAGAGCACCGGATGGTAGCGCCGCGAATACAGCTGGCCGAACAAGGTCAGCAGAAACACGCTGATCAACAGCATCGAGCTGACTGCATAGCCAACGTCTAGGGTCATCGACAGCAGGTCACCGGCCGTCTCGCCCAGCGTTGTGGCGCAGATCTTCATGACCCAGAAGGCCAAGGTGATTTGCGGAAGTTTGTTCATTGTTTGCCGCTCCATATTCAGGTGCGGCGATGGTGATGAGCAATGCTTGAAAAATCGGTTGGCGCTATATGAAAAAAGCGTAATGCCGTGCGCAAATACGATTTTTCGTTCTTAACCGCCCATTAATTCTGCCCCCCCATCCTGCAGTCCCTGGCGAAGCAATCAGTCACCTCGGGTTAACACGCTAGAAGATTACGGCGCCTACAGCGCTTCAGGCGCCGCGCCTCAACATATCGATTAAATTGATTTTTTAGCCCTATTTTTTGCGCTTTTTAATCAAATTAACAGGCGTAGCATTGAACCCATAGAAGCACAAAACCTCTCGAACCACGGAGCAACGACCATGAAAAACAAACTGATCCTCACCTTGGCCCTCTCGGTTTTCGCCACCGGCGCTTTCGCAGAAGATGGCTTTGACCGCACCAGTGCTCATAACTTCGCGGCCGCACAAAGCCAGGCAGCCACTTACGCTGAAGATGGTTTCGACCGCACTGGCGCCCAACGTTTCGCCGAAGACGGCTTTGACCGCACCGGCGCTCAACGCTTCGCCGAAGATGGCTTCGACCGCACCGGCGCTCAACGCTTCGCCGAAGACGGCTTCGACCGCACCAATGCCCACCGCATCAGCTGATCCCTGATGCGTGTCCCCGCCCGGCTTCGGCCGGGCTAGATCATTTGCAGGCGTGCACAGGCTTGGCACACTAGGCACCTCGTCCCCCAAGAGGTAGGGCCAGCAAGCCCAACGCAGATGTATTACTACGAACCCGCCAAAGGCCACGGCCTGCCCCACGACCCGTTCAATGCCATCGTCGGTCCTCGCCCGATCGGCTGGATTTCCTCCCACGACAGCCAAGGTCGGTTGAACCTCGCGCCCTACAGCTTCTTCAACGCCTTCAACTACATCCCTCCGATCATCGGGTTCTGCAGCGTCGGGCGCAAAGACAGCCTGAACAATATCGAGCAGACCGGTGAATTCGTCTGGAACCTGGCGACGCGGCCCTTGGCCGAGCAGATGAACCAGAGTTGCGCAGCCGTTGCGGCTGACGTCGATGAATTCCAGCTCAGCGGCCTCACGCCCGCAGCCTCGCGCATCGTCAAGGTGCCACGGGTAGCGCAAACCCCGGTGGCGTTCGAATGCAAGGTAAGCCAGATCGTCCAGCTCAAGCGCGCGGACCAGGCTTTGGTGCCCAGCTGGCTGATTCTGGGTGAGGTGGTGGCGGTGCACATTGCCGAGCACCTGCTCAAGGACGGCATCTACGACACCGCAGCCGCCGAGCCGATCCTGCGCGCAGGTGGCCCGGCGGATTATTTCGAGCTGGGCAACCTGTTCAAGATGGCCAGGCCCCAGGCCTGATCACCAGGTCAGCTCGCCTTCCTCGCCAACACCTTGAAGGCGCTCGAGCTCGGCGCAGGCGGCCTCGTCGGCCGCCACAGCGCTCTGGAACACCTGGCCATCCAGTACCTTGTGAAAGCGCGGAGCACCACCCGTGCCCAGTGCCTTGACGGCGATGGCGGCGTTGTAACCACCGCCCTCCACGGGGACCATCGCCGAAACCGCTTCGAAATGCGGGAATTCTCTACGTGCCATGTTGCTATCCGCGTCGTTGATCGAGAGGCGGCATTCTACCCTGAGTGGGCAGGCATTCAATCGAAGGTATGCAGGTCCAGGCTGCTGACCACCTGCGCCTGCACCAACTCACCGAACACCTCAAGTGTGGGTGAAGCGAAGTAGCCACTCATTGCCTGCTGGTCTTGCCAGCTACCGCTGAGCAACCACAGGTCGGCATCGGCCTGGGAGCGCTGCACGGTAAAGCTCAGGCAGCCGGGTGTGCGCAACGAGGGCTCGAGCAGGTCGCGCAGACGCGCGCCAAGTTCTGCCGAACGACCGCTGCTGGCACGGATGAAAGCCAAGTGGGTGACCGGTTGACGTAGGGTCATTTGCACAATCTCCTTGAAGCATGCAGGCGGAAAACCAGGCTGCCAAGGTTAGGGGTACGCGCGCGCGGGGCGTTAGGCTATTACTGCACAGGGATTGCCTGATCCTGCAGCGCGGCAGGATCAGGCAATCCCTGTGCAGCTTTCGACTAGCGCCCGCCATTGCCCAAACCTATGCTGCGTCGGTCAGCAGAGGAAAGCCATCATGACCACTCCCCCGTCCCTAGACCCCGCCCTGGAACTGCAACGCCAGGAGCTGGCCGAGCTGATCCTGCGCCATGCCGGCGAGCCACAGGGCACCGTCTCGGCCATCGACGACCTGTACCTGGTGCGTTACACGGAGAATGTGCGCTCAGTGCCGACCCTGGCCCTACCGGCGCTGTGCATACTGGCCCAGGGCAGCAAGAGCCTGTTCCTTGGTGACGAGCAATACGCCTACGACCCCTTGCACTACATGGTCGTGTCGGTGACCTTGCCCCTGAGCGGTGCCAGGCTCGATGCCAGCGCGGAAAACCCCAGCCTGGGCCTGCGCCTTGACCTGGACGCAGCCGAAATCAGTCAGCTGATCGCCGAAAGCGGGCCGATGCTGGTGCCCAACCTGCCGTCCGGCCGCGGCCTGTATGTGGAAAGGACCGATCCACAACTGCTCGATGCCTTGTTGCGCCTGATCCGCCTGCTGGACTCACCACGCGACATCGCCATGCTGGCGCCGCTGATCCGCCGAGAAATCCTCTACCGCCTGCTTCGCGGGCCGCAGGGCTACCGCCTGTACGAAATTGCCCTGGCCAACAGCCAGACCCATCGGGTGTGCCAGGCCATCACCTGGCTCAACCAACACTTTCAGCAACCGCTGCGCATCGAGGACCTGGCGCGGGAGGTCAACCTCAGTACCTCGACCTTGCACCACCGGTTCAAGGCCGTGACCTCGATGAGCCCTCTGCAGTACCAGAAGCAGTTGCGCCTGCAGGAGGCGCGCCGGCTGATGCTGAATGATGGCCTGGAGGCGGCAGTGGCGGGCTATCGGGTAGGTTACGAAAGCCCGTCGCAGTTCAGCCGCGAGTACAGCCGGCTGTATGGCGCGCCGCCGATCCGTGATGTGGCACGGCTGCGGGCAAGCGCTGGCTGACGTTTATCCAGGCCAGCGTGGGCGCCCGCTGGCCATCAGCCCAAGACTGCCGCTTGCCACTGGTGCTGATCGACCTGGATCAATGTCGGCCCCTTGCGCTCTGCCGCACGGCCAAGTGCAGCCAGCAGTTGCGCCACATCGCCGACCTCTTCGGCCTCAGCCCCCAAGGCACGTGCCACACCAATGAAGTCCGGGGTATGGATATCCACCCCGACTGGCGTGATAGCGCGGTTGACCATGTACTTCTTGATCTCTTCGTAGCCCTGGTTATTCCACAGCAGCACGATCAGCGGCACCTGCGCCTCCACCGCACTGGCCAGCTCCGGCAAGGTGAATTGCAGCCCACCATCGCCAATCAGGCACACCGCCGGTGCCCGTTCGGCCGGCTGCTCGGCACTGCCCAACCAGGCACCCATGGCTGCTGGCAGCGCATAACCCAAGGTGCCGTAACCTGTCGAAGCGTTGAACCAGCGGCGCGGCTGGTCCATGTCCAGCGTCAGGTTGCCGGTGTACACCGGCTGTGTCGAATCGCCTACCAGAATCGCATTGGGCAGGCGCTCGAGGATGCTGGTCAGCAGGCGGGTCTGGCTCAGGGTCGGCTGATCCCAGCTAGCGGCAAGCGACGCCCGCAGAAGCTGGGCACGCGCTGCGCCCCAACGTTCATCGCGCTGCGGCTGCGGCTGTTGTTGCAAGGCGTCGAACAACGCCTCGGCGGCGAGCTTGGCGTCAGCCACCAAGGCCAGTTCCGGCAGGTAGTTACGCACCGTCTGGTCAGGGTCGATGTCGACCCGCAGCAAACTGCCCGGGATCTCGAAACCACCCTTGAACGTCACGTCATAATCGGTCTCGGCCAGCTCGGTACCGATTGCCAGCACCACATCGGCTTCAGCCACCAGCGCACGGGTGGCGACCAGCGACTGGGTCGACCCGATCTGCAGCGGATGGTGGGACGGCAACAGGCCTTTGGCATTGATGGTCAACGCCACCGGCGCCTGCAGATGCTCAGCCAGGCGGGCCAAGGCAGGCCCTGCGGCCAGCGCCCCACCGCCTGCCAGGATCAACGGTTTATGTGCCTGGGCCAGGCGCTCGGCCATGCGTGCCACGGCCTGTGGCGCTGCCCCTGCCCGGCTGCTGCGCACCGGGCGGGCCGGCAACAGGTGGTCAGCCGGCTCGACCAGTACATCCAGAGGGATCTCGATATGCACAGGCCGCGGCCGGGCGCCCTCGAACACGGCGAAGGCGCGGGCCAGTACCTGCGGCAAGTCAGCGGCGCTCATCAAGGTGTGCGAAAACGCCGCCACGCCGGCCACCAACGCGCCTTGGTTGGGCAATTCATGCAACTTGCCACGGCCACCGCCCAGTTGATCCCGCGACTGCACACTGGAAATCACCAGCATGGGAATCGAATCGGCATAGGCCTGGCCCATGGCGGTGGTGATGTTGGTCATCCCAGGGCCAGTAATGATGAAGCAGACCCCCGGCTTACCCCGGGTCCGTGCATAGCCGTCGGCCATGAAGCCAGCGCCCTGCTCGTGGCGTGGCGTGACATGGCGAATGGACGAGCCCGCCAGGCCTCGGTAAAGCTCCACGGTATGCACGCCGGGGATGCCGAAGACATGGTCCACACCATAGCCTTCAAGGAGTTTGACCAGTACTTCGCCGCAGGTTGCCATCGAATTTCACCTTGGATCTTGTTGGAGTCTGTGCCCATTGGACCCAAGCCAACGCTATCGCCACAAGGTAAAAAAACACATACTAGCCATGTCCTTTAATCATGGCTTGCTGCAATGAAACGCCTTCCGCCGCTACCGGCCTTGCATACCTTCCTGGTCACCGCCCAGCACTGCAATTTCACCCGTGCCGCACAGCAGCTGCATATCACCCAGGGTGCCGTCAGCCGACAGGTCGCGGGCCTCGAAGCGCACTTGGGCTATGCCTTGTTCCAGCGCCAGGCCCGTGGCTTGAGCCTGACGCGTGAGGGCCAGGACTGGCTGCCACGCGTGCAGCAGATATTCGCCCTGATCGAACAAGGTGTGCGCGAAGTGGGTGGGCACAGCGCCACCTTGCAGCTCAAGGCGCCGACCTGCGTGATGCGCTGGCTGCTGCCGCGCCTGATGGAGTGGCAGGCCCTGCGCCCGGACGTACCGGTGGAATTGACCACCACGGTGCAACATGGCGTGGATTTTCGCCGCGAAGGCTTCGATGCGGCGGTGGTCTATGGCGACGCACCGAACCATGGGCTGCGGGTGCGCAAACTGTTCGACGAGCAGCTCACGCCAGTGTGTGCGCCTTCACTCTTGGCCGGGCCCGTGCCGCTGCAAGAGCTCGCGGACCTGAACCGCCACATGATGTTGCACCCCTCGCGTGATGAACATGACTGGCGGCTGTGGCTACAGGCCGCTGGAGCAACGCTCGAGGCACAGGGGCGCAAGCAGCATTTCGAAACGCTGGACATGGCAATGGCCATGGCCTCACAGGGGACTGGTGTGGCGATTGGCGATTGGGCCTTGATTGGCGATGACCTGCGCAATGGACGGCTGTGCATGCCGTTCGCGCTGAAGGTGCTGACCGGAAAAGGCTATTACCTGGCCTGCCAGGCGAGGAGCCTGCCACCGGGGCTGGTGGAGCTGATGGACTGGCTCGAGGACCGCGCCCATCAGTGAACGCCCTCGCCGCTGCCCCACCCCACAAGCCCCAGCACAGCACTTGTGGGGTAGGTTTGACCACTCAGTAGCCGACAGTAAAGCGCTGACGCGAATGCGCCGGTTTCTCCAGCTCATCGATCATGGCGATGGCATAGTCGGCAAAGCTGATCCAGCTCTTGCCTTCGGCCCCTATCAGCAGGTGGTCCTTGCCCAGCGTGTAATGGCCCGTACGCGCGCCTTCGACGAACTCCGCCGAGGGTGAGAGGAACGTCCAGTCAAGGTCCGCCTCCTTGCGCAATTGCTCAAGAAAAACCACCCCGGCACTGGCCTCGGCCTTGTACGCCTCAGGGAAATCAGGGCTGTCGATGACCCGATGCCCGGAAGGCAGCAGCAGGCTGCCGGCGCCGCCCACTACCAACAGCCGCTTGACCCCGGCACGTTTGACCGGCTCGATGATCGCGTGGGGCGAGAGGGTCGAGAAATGCGCGGCACTCAACACCGCATCGACGCCGCTGACAGCCGTTTGCAACGCATGGCTGTCCGTGGCATCCAGTGCCTTTACGGTAACACCTGGGCGCCCCTGCAAACGCGACGGGTCACGGGCAATGGCCACCACGTTGTGCCCGCGGCGCAACGCTTCTTCCAACAACTGGCTGCCGGCCCGGCCGGTGGCACCGATGATTGCGATCTTGCTCATGGGAAACTCTCCATCAGTTGAACGGAATTACCACTTCATCTCGCCCTTGGCGACCTTGGCGCCGAGCGCTAGGGAGCTTTCGTCGGCAAGGTCCGGGTAACGTTTCTTCATAGCGGCAATCAACGCGGTAGCGTCTTTCGCCCGGGCGGTTTGCGCATCGAATTCACGAATATAGTTAGCCGTGAAGCGCACCGCCTTCAGCGAGCGGTCACTTTGGCCCAGATAGTGGCCGGGGACGACGGTGCGCGGCGCGAGCGCTTCGATGTGCTCAAGCGTACCGAGCCAGTCGGCGTGGGACTTGGCCGATTGGGTATCGGCCATCCATACATGGATGTTTTCTGACACCACCACACCCCCGACCACCGCCTTGATCGACGGTATCCACACAAAGCTGCGCTGTGGTTGCGGGCCATCCAGGCCAATGACTTCCAGCGCTTGCCCCTCCAGCGTCAGGCGGTTGCCCGCGAGCACTTGGGGCACCACCAGCCGCACGGGCGCGTCGCCCCCCATCTGCGGCCCCCAGAAGGCCAGCTTGGCTTCCATCGTCTTGCGGATATGGTCAACGGTGGCCGCTGAAGCCAGCACCTTGGCATCTGGGAAGGCCTCGGTGAGCGTCGCCAGGCCAAAGTAGTAATCCGGGTCGCCATGGCTGATGTAGATGTTGGTCAGGCGCTTGCCGCTGGCACGTAGGCGCGCAACCAGTTGTTCGGCCTGGGCCTTGCCGAACTGGGCATCGACCAGAATGGCGTCTTTTTCGCCGCTGACAATCACCGAACTCACCGGGAAGATCGCCTCATGCCCTGGGTTGTACACGTCCAACCGCAGCGGCTCGGTAGCCTGGGCCTGCCCAGCCAGCGCAATACACGTCAGCACCAGGCTGCGTAATGGGGAGAAGATCGACATGCTCAAGACCGTCCAAGAAGAATGATCAACAGCATAGTTGCCCGATCCATCGCAAAAAATGCGATGCTCAGACATAGTTTGTTTCTAAAATCGGGCAAATCATGGACCGTCTCAACGCCATGCGCGTATTCGTCAGCGTCGTCGACCTGGGTAGCCAATCGGCGGCGGCAGATCACCTGCAGCTGTCCCGCCCCGTGGTTTCGCGCTATCTGGCAGAGCTTGAGGACTGGGTAGGCGCACGGCTGATGCAGCGCACTACCCGCAAGCTGAGCCTGACTTCAGCAGGCCAGCAGACCTTGCCCCGCTGCCGGCAAATGCTTGAACTGGCCGGTGACCTGCAAGCTGCTGTGCGCCAGCCGGACGAGGCGCCGCGTGGCAAGCTGCGCATCAGTGTCAGTACCTCCTTCGGCCAGGCACAATTGGTCGATGCCATCGCCGAATACGTGCGGCGCTACCCCGGCGTGAAAGTCGAGCTGCAAATGCTCGATCGCACGGTCAACCTGGTGGACGAGCGCATCGACCTGGCCATCCGCACCAGCAACGAGCTGGACCCCAACCTCATCGCCCGGCGCTTGAGCGTATGCCGCTCGGTGGTTTGCGCGGCGCCGGCTTACCTGCATGAACGTGGCACGCCCCAGCGAGTCGAGGACCTGAGCCAGCACAATTGCCTGACCCACGCCTACTTCGGCCACAGCCTGTGGCACTTCGAGGTAGATGGGCAGCAGGTCGCCGTGCCGGTGGACGGCAATATCAGCGCCAACGAGGCAATGACCCTGCAGAAGGCTGCGCTGGCCGGTGCGGGGGTGGCCATGCTGCCGAGCTACCAGGCTGCCCCGGCACTGCACAGTGGCGCGCTGGTGCGCCTGTTGCCCGAGGCACGCCCGCAGGAGCTGAACCTGAATGCGGTGTACACCTCGCGCAAGCACATGCCGGCGACCTTGCGCAGCATGCTGGATTTTCTCGCGCAATGGTTCAGCCAGGAGCCGGAATGGGATCGGGCGCTAGTGTGAACTGCCGCCCAACCGTGGCAGCAGCAACAGGCGCCAGCCAGCGTTTGGCCTATGCTTGAAGTATCACCTGTGGTCGAAGCAGGAGGTAAGCAACATGGGCATCAAATCCAGAAGAGTCGCCCTTGTCATGGCCTTGACTGCGGTTGCGGGGCTGTACGGCTCAGCCTGCTGGCGCGCCGAACTGCTGCGCAGCCAGCCAAGCGCCGCCGCCAGTTGCGAGCAGGAACACTGCGTGCCCCACACCGCAACCTTGAGCGCCGTTCGTTGAGCTGAACGGCGCCATGCCGGTCACTCTTCGACGCTCATGTATTCCTTGGCCCAGCGGATGTAGTCCTCGGGCTGGGTATAGGTGTGCGAAAGCTCGGTGGCGCTGAGGTTTTCAGACTTGTTCTGCTGGCCGCGCTGCAGCCGCAGGCAGTCGTAGGTCGCCTTGATCGAGGCGAAATAGGCCGCGTGGCCGTCTACCACGATACGCACGCCCAAGCGCGCCAGCCGCTCGTCGTCGCGCAGGTTGGGGTTGGCGTAGGTCACCAGCATCAGCGGCACACTCAGGTGCTCGGCAATCTGCTCAAGCTGCTCGAAATCCTTCACACCGACCATGCAGATACCGTCGGCACCGGCCTTCTGGTAGCTCTGGGTACGCACGATGATTTCTTCAGTGCTCAGTACGCCGGCATTGGTGCGGGCGATGATCGACAACGAGGAATCGACCCGCGCCTCAAGGGCCGCTCGGATCTTGCCGACCCCTTCCTCGACCGAGATCAGGTCGGTGGACTTGCGCCCGAACTGGGCTGGCAGCAGGGTGTCCTCGATGGTCAGCGCAGCCACGCCGGCGCGCTCCAGCTCGGTGACCGTGCGCATCACATTAAGCGCATTACCGTACCCATGGTCAGCATCGGCGAGCACGGGCAACTGGGCGACGCGACCGATTCGGGTGGCCTGCTCGACGAACTCGCTGAGGGTGATCAGGGCGAAGTCTGGCGCGGCCAGCACCTGTAACGATGCCACCGAACCACCCAGTATGCCGACTTCAAAACCCAGGTCGGCGGCGATGCGCGCCGACATCGGATCGAACACGGATGCCGTGTGATAGCAGGAACCTGAAGCGAGCAGCTCGCGGAAGGCAAAACGCAGATCTTGATGGGAAGCCTTGGGCATGATCACTCCGCTAATACGTGAAATTGAACGGTTGCTACCGACCCCTGTAATCGGGTCTACCTGACCTGTTCCAACCGTCGCCATCTGGGCGGTCATGCTCGACATGCAGGCAGAGGGATAAAAGGTGTGGGATACAGCGACCCGAAAATCCAGCGACATCAGGACGCACCAAGCTGGTGCAACCCCCGGATTTCAGCCTCTGCGGCCTGGCAACGATATCACGCAGCCATGCAGCACTGGATGAATGCGCCAATGCCGATCTTGCATAGGGGATGCAGATAGTACATAGGAAGCTACCTAAGTCGAGTTACAATCCGGAGAAATCGCGCCGGCCATTCGCACGCCCATGGCTACGCGCAGCTTTCGGCCAGACAAGGTATCTCCGTGACAGCCGCCCTACCCCCGACCGCCCTGCGCAATGTCCTCACGGCCTTGATGCTGGCCATTTTCCTCGGCGCCCTTGACCAGACCATCGTCGCCGTCTCCCTGCCAGCCATCTCTGCGCAGTTCAACGATGTCGGCCTGCTGGCATGGGTAATCTCCGGCTACATGGTGGCAATGACCGTGGCCGTGCCGATCTACGGCAAACTGGGCGACCTGTATGGCCGGCGGCGCATGATTCTCACCGGCATCAGTGTGTTCACCCTGGCCTCGATCGCCTGCGCCCTGGCCCAGGACATGCAGCAACTGGTCATGGCGCGGGTACTGCAGGGCATCGGCGCGGGCGGAATGGTTTCGGTAAGCCAGGCGATCATCGGCGACTTTGTGCCCCCGCGCGAGCGTGGCCGGTATCAGGGCTACTTCAGCAGCATGTACGCGGTGGCCAGCGTGGCTGGGCCGGTGCTGGGCGGCTGGTTGACCGAGTACCTGTCGTGGCGCTGGGTGTTCTGGGTCAACCTGCCACTGGGCCTGGTCGCACTCTGGGCGATCCGCCGCGCCCTTGCCGGTATGCCTGTGCAGCGCCGTCAGGCCCGCGTGGATTACGTTGGGGCCGTATTGCTGATCCTTGGCCTGGGCAGCCTGCTGCTGGGCATCACCTTGGTGGGGCAGGGTCACGCCTGGACCGCGCCGCCTGTACTGGCGTTGTTTGCCTGCGCGGGGTTAGGCCTGGCGTTGTTCATCGGTCACGAACGACGCTGCCAGGAGCCGTTGCTGCCCCTTGGCCTGTTCGGCAACCGGGTGGCTGTGCTGTGCTGGGGAGTGATCTTCTTCGCCAGCTTTCAATCGATCTCGCTGACCATGCTAATGCCCCTGCGCTACCAGGGCATCACCGGTGCCGGAGCGGACAGCGCCGCGCTGCACCTGCTGCCCCTGGCCATCGGCTTGCCCATGGGCGCCTTCACCGGCGGGCGCATGACCAGTTTCACCGGGCGCTACAAGCCACAGATTCTGGCCGGTGCGCTGCTGATGCCGGTGGCAATCTTCGCCATGGCCATCACTCCCCCACAGTCCGGGCTGCTCAGTGCGGTATTCATGTTGCTGACTGGCATCGCCTGTGGCCTGCAGTTTCCCACCTCGCTGGTGGGCACGCAGAGCGCGGTGGACATCAAGGATATCGGCGTGGCCACCAGCACCACCAACCTGTTCCGCTCGCTGGGCGGGGCCATGGGGGTGGCCTGTATGTCCAGCCTGCTGCTGATGCTGTTGCATCAAGGTGGCTTCGCGTTGCTAGGCAACCCGTTGCTGGGGAGTTTGCAAGCAGGGGAAGCCGATCCCGCCACCCAGGCGCGGTTGCTGGAGACCTTCCGCGAGCTGTTGCTGGGCAGTGCCGGGATCGCCCTGCTGGGGCTGCTGACCGCGTTGGCGCTGCCAGACCGGCAACTGCGGGGGCGCTAGGATTGCCAGGCCGCGTTGCGGCCCTTGGCGTTTAATCCTGCCTTAATTCACTTGGGAAACACTTCCTCACAAACCTTAACAAAGTGTCATTTGCGCAGCGCCGGGCTCAAGCGCAGCATATCCAGCACTGTGTCGACCCATTTTTCGGCATCGCGCAACAAATCGAAACTGTCCGGCAACAACAACCAGCGGCCGATCAGGCCATCGACATAAGCAAACAGGGCTACGGTTGCACGCTCGACGTCCAGCCCCGCGGGCAGTTGCTCACGGCGCACTGCATTGGCCAAGGCCCGGGTGATGCCCTCATGGCAATCCAGCACAGCGCTCTGGCGCTGCTGGCGGATTTCACACATGTCATCGGTGAACTCGCACTTGTGATGCAGGATTTCATTGATACGCCGGGTACGGGCATCGAGCACCAGCTCGTTGAACACTTGCAGCAGCAGCTTGCGCATGCAGCCAAGCGGGTCGAGTTCGTCCTCGCTTTCACTGGCGCGTGCCAGGTGGTCATGTGTTTCGTGCAGGCTGTCGAGCAGCGCCTGCACCAGTTCCGCCTTATTATTGAAGTGCCAGTAAATCGCCCCTCGGGTCACGCCCGCCAGTTCGGCGATGTCAGCCAGTGTGGTTCGCGCAACCCCGCGCTTGTAGAAGGCCTTTTCCGCCGCCTCGATGATCTGGGCGCGGGTTTCCTGGGCTTCTTCTTTGGTTCGACGGACCATGGCAGTACAACCTCATCTGGGCCCGCAGGCACTTCGCCTGTGGGGAAACCGCCGGGGGCACCTCTGCAGGGCGCCTACCGGATGGGCTAATCAAGGACCGGGGGACATACACAAGAACCACCCGACGCTATTTACAAACAACCGTGAATGTAAGTATATTCGTTAGTAAGCTATTTATCCACCCGATAGCATTTTTTCTGACAAGACTCTTCCATTACTCTTGAGCGTCTCCCTGCTCTTGCGACCCGAGGATCCTCATGCAATTCAAGCCAGCCGTTACCGCTCTGGTTTCCGCCGTCGCCCTGGCAACCCTGCTAAGTGGCTGTAAGAAAGAAGAAGCCGCGCCCGCAGCGCAGGCTCCTCTGGTCGGCGTCGTTACCTTGCAACCGCAACCCTTCACCCTGACCTCGGAATTGCCCGGTCGCACCAGCGCGTACCGCGTTGCCGAGGTGCGACCGCAGGTGAACGGGATCATTCTCAAGCGCCTGTTCAAGGAAGGCAGCGACGTCAAGGAAGGTCAGCAGCTCTACCAGATCGACCCTGCCGTGTACGAGGCGACCCTGGCCAATGCCCAGGCCAACTTGCAAGCGACCCGCTCGCTGGCCGAGCGCTACAAGCAGCTGATCGACGAGCAGGCGGTCTCCAAGCAGGAATACGACGACGCCAATGCCAAACGATTGCAGGCCGAGGCATCGCTCAAGAGTGCCCAGATCGACCTGCGCTACACCAAGGTACTGGCACCGATCAGCGGCCGCATCGGTCGTTCGGCCTTCACCGAAGGTGCCTTGGTCAATAACGGCCAGACCAACGCCATGGCCACCATCCAGCAGCTCGACCCGATCTACGTCGATGTCACCCAGTCCACCGCCGAGCTGCTCAAGCTGCGCCGCGACCTGGAAAGCGGCCAGCTGCAAAAGGCCGGTGACAATGCCGCTTCGGTGCAACTGGTACTGGAAGACGGCAGCCTGTTCAAGCAGGACGGTCGCCTGGAGTTCTCCGAAGTCTCGGTCGATGAGACCACCGGCTCGGTCACCTTGCGCGCCATCTTCCCCAACCCTGAGCACACCCTGCTGCCGGGCATGTTCGTGCATGCGCGGCTCAAGGCCGGGGTCAACGCCAACGCCATCCTGGCCCCGCAACAGGGCGTGACCCGCGACCTCAAGGGCGCGCCGACCGCGCTGGTGGTCAACCAGGAAAACAAGGTCGAACTGCGCCAACTCAAGGCCAGCCGTACCCTGGGCAGCGACTGGCTGATCGAGGAAGGCTTGAACCCAGGCGACCGCCTGATCACCGAAGGCCTGCAGTACGTGCGTCCGGGCGTCGAAGTCAAGGTCAACGAGGCCACCAACGTCAAGAAGCCAGGCAGCCCTGATCAGGCCAACGCGGCCAAAGCAGACGCCAAAGCGGAGTAAACCATGTCGAAGTTCTTTATCGATCGCCCGATCTTCGCCTGGGTGATTGCCTTGGTGATCATGCTGGTTGGCGCCTTGTCGATCCTGAAGCTGCCGATCAACCAGTACCCGAGCATCGCACCGCCGGCCATCGCCATCGCCGTGACCTACCCGGGCGCCTCGGCGCAGACCGTGCAGGACACCGTGGTACAGGTCATCGAGCAGCAGCTCAACGGTATCGACAACCTGCGTTATGTGTCCTCGGAGAGTAACTCCGACGGCAGCATGACCATCACTGCCACCTTCGAGCAGGGTACCAACGCCGACACCGCCCAGGTCCAGGTACAGAACAAGCTGAACCTGGCCACCCCGCTGCTGCCGCAAGAAGTGCAGCAGCAAGGTATCCGCGTCACCAAGGCAGTGAAGAACTTCCTGCTGGTGATCGGTCTGGTGTCCGAAGATGGCAGCATGACCAAGGACGACCTGGCCAACTACATCGTTTCCAACATGCAGGACCCGGTCTCGCGGACCGCCGGTGTGGGTGACTTCCAGGTATTCGGCGCGCAGTACGCCATGCGTATCTGGCTCGATCCGGCCAAGCTGAACAAGTTCCAGCTGACCCCGGTCGACGTCAAGACTGCGGTTGCCGCGCAGAACGTGCAGGTTTCCTCCGGCCAGCTTGGCGGCCTGCCAGCCATGCCAGGCACCCAGCTCAACGCCACCATCATCGGCAAGACCCGCCTGCAGACCGCCGAGCAGTTCGAGAAGATCCTGCTCAAGGTCAACAAGGACGGCTCCCAGGTGCGCCTGGGCGATGTTGCCGAGGTCGGCCTGGGTGGTGAAAACTATGCCGTCAGCGCCCAATTCAACGGCATGCCGGCGTCCGGCCTGGCGGTGAAACTGGCCACCGGCGCCAACGCGCTGGATACGGCAAAAGCCCTGCGCCAGACCATCAGCGACCTGGAACCGTTCTTCCCGCCAGGGGTGAAAGCGGTGTTCCCGTATGACACCACCCCGGTGGTCACCGAATCGATCAGCGGGGTTATCCACACCCTGATCGAAGCCGTGGTCCTGGTGTTCCTGGTGATGTACCTGTTCCTGCAGAACTTCCGCGCCACCATCATCACCACGATGACCGTGCCCGTGGTATTGCTGGGTACCTTCGGCATCCTTGCCGCCGCAGGCTTCAGCATCAACACCCTGACCATGTTCGCCATGGTCCTGGCCATCGGCTTGTTGGTGGACGATGCCATCGTTGTGGTGGAGAACGTCGAGCGGGTCATGTCCGAGGAAGGCTTGCCACCCAAGGAGGCGACCAAACGGTCCATGGAACAGATTCAGGGTGCCCTTGTGGGTATCGCCCTGGTGCTGTCCGCGGTACTGCTGCCGATGGCCTTCTTCGGCGGCTCTACCGGTGTGATCTACCGGCAGTTCTCGATCACCATTGTGTCGGCCATGGGCCTTTCGGTCCTGGTCGCGCTGATCTTCACCCCGGCGCTGTGCGCCACCATGCTCAAGCCGCTTAAAAAGGGCGAACACCATGAGGCCAAGGGTGGTTTCTTCGGTTGGTTCAACCGCAACTTCGACCGCAGCGTAAACGGCTACGAGCGGAGCGTCGGTGCCATCCTGCGCAACAAGGTGCCGTTCCTGCTCGCCTATGCGCTGATCGTGGTCGGTATGATCTGGCTGTTCGCACGCATTCCAACGGCGTTCCTGCCCGAGGAAGACCAGGGCGTACTGTTCGCCCAGGTACAGACCCCGGCTGGCTCCAGTGCCGAGCGTACCCAGGTGGTGGTCGACCAGATGCGCGAATACCTGCTCAAGGACGAAGCCGATACCGTAGCGTCGGTGTTCACCGTCAACGGCTTCAACTTCGCCGGTCGCGGCCAGAGCTCGGGTCTGGCGTTCATCATGCTCAAACCGTGGGGCGAGCGCTCCAAGGAAAACAGCGTATTCGCCCTGGCCCAGCGCGCCCAGCAGCACTTCTTCACCTTCCGCGATGCGATGGTGTTCGCCTTCGCCCCGCCTGCCGTACTCGAACTGGGTAACGCTACCGGCTTCGACGTGTTCCTTCAGGACCGCGGCGGTGTAGGCCATGAAAAACTCATGGAAGCGCGCAACCAGTTCCTGGCCAAGGCCGCACAGAGCAAGGTGCTCAGCGCCGTGCGCCCGAACGGCCTGAACGATGAACCGCAGTACCAGCTGACCATCGATGACGAACGTGCCAGCGCCCTGGGCGTGACCATTGCCGACATCAACAACACCCTGTCGATTGCGCTGGGTGCCAGCTATGTCAACGACTTCATCGACCGTGGCCGGGTCAAGAAGGTGTACATCCAGGGCGAATCGAACGCACGGATGAGCCCGGAAGACTTGCAGAAGTGGTACGTGCGCAACGGTGCGGGCGAGATGGTGCCGTTCTCCTCCTTCGCCAAAGGTGAGTGGACCTACGGTTCGCCTAAGCTGGCCCGCTACAACGGCGTCGAGGCGATGGAAATCCTCGGTGCCCCGGCCCCGGGTTACAGTACCGGTGAGGCCATGGCCGAGGTAGAACGTATCGCCGGCGAGTTGCCAGGTGGTATCGGCTTCTCCTGGACCGGCATGTCCTATGAGGAAAAACTCTCCGGCTCGCAGATGCCGGCACTGTTCGCCCTCTCGGTACTGTTCGTGTTCCTCTGCCTGGCGGCGCTGTACGAAAGCTGGTCGATCCCTATCGCAGTTGTGCTGGTCGTACCGCTGGGTATCATCGGTGCGCTGATTGCTACCAGCTTGCGCGGGCTGTCCAACGATGTGTACTTCCTGGTCGGCCTGTTGACCACCATCGGTCTGGCGGCGAAGAACGCCATCCTGATCGTGGAGTTCGCCAAGGAACTGCACGAGCAGGGCCGCAGCCTGTATGACGCGGCGATCGAGGCCTGCCGCATGCGTCTGCGCCCGATCATCATGACCTCGCTGGCCTTCATCCTGGGCGTGGTACCGTTGACCATCGCCAGCGGCGCCGGTGCCGGTAGCCAGCACGCGATCGGTACGGGTGTGATCGGCGGCATGATCAGTGCGACCGTGTTGGCAATCTTCTGGGTACCGCTATTCTTCGTCGCAGTGTCGTCGCTGTTCGGCAGCAAAGAGCCGGAAAAGGACGCCACCCCTGAAACTCCACGTTATGAGGCTGGGCAATGACCAAGTCTTTGTTGTCCCTGGCGGTAACCGCTTTCATTCTGGGCGGCTGCTCGCTGATCCCTGACTACCAGACCCCGGAGTCGCCGGTGGCTGCGCAGTGGCCGCAAGGCCCAGCGTACTCGCCGACCGAGTCGGCCGACGTGGCCGCCGCCGAACAGGGCTGGCGCCAGTTCTTCCACGACCCGGCGCTGCAGAAGCTGATCCAGACGTCGCTGGTCAACAACCGCGACCTGCGTGTCGCGGCCCTGAACATCGACGCCTACCGTGCGCAATACCGCATCCAGCGTGCCGACCTGTTCCCGGCGGTTTCCGCCAACGGCAGCGGCAGTCGTCAGCGGATACCGGCGAACATGTCGACCACGGGTGAATCGAACATTACCAGCCAGTACTCGGCCACCCTGGGTGTCAGCGCCTACGAGCTTGACCTGTTTGGCCGGGTGCGCAGCCTGACTGACCAGGCCCTGGAAACCTACCTGTCCAGCGAGCAGGCACGCCGCTCCACGCAGATCGCCCTGGTGGCCAGCGTGGCCAACGCCTACTACACCTGGCAGGCAGACCAGGCGCTGTTCAAGCTGACCGAAGACACCCTCAAGACCTACGAGGAAAGCTACAACCTGACCCGCCGCAGCAACGAAGTGGGTGTAGCGTCGGCGCTCGACCTGAGCCAGGCACGCACCGCCGTGGAAGGCGCGCGGGTCAAGTATTCACAGTACCAGCGTCTGGTTGCCCAGGACCTCAACAGCCTCGCCGTGCTGGTCGGTACGGGTATTCCGGCCGACCTGCCCAAGCCACTGGACCTCGATGCCGACCAGTTGGCTGAGGTACCCGCTGGCCTTCCGTCCGACATCCTCCAGCGTCGCCCGGATATCCAGGAAGCCGAGCACCTGCTCAAGGCCGCCAATGCCAACATCGGCGCAGCCCGTGCAGCGTTCTTCCCGAGCATCAGCCTGACCGCCAATGCCGGGACCCTGAGCCCGGACATGGGCGGGCTGTTCAAGGGGGGGTCGGGCACCTGGCTGTTCCAGCCGCAGATCAACCTGCCAATCTTCAACGCCGGCAGCCTGCGCGCCAGCCTGGACTACTCGAAGATCCAGAAGGACATCAACGTCGCCAAGTACGAAAAGACCATCCAGACTGCCTTCCAGGAAGTCTCCGATGGCCTGGCGGCGCGCAAGACCTTCGAAGAGCAGCTGCAGGCGCAACGCGACCTGGTGCAAGCGAACCAGGATTACTACCGCCTGGCCGAGCGCCGGTACCGCATCGGGATCGACAGCAACCTGACCTTCCTCGATGCCCAGCGCAACCTGTTCAGCGCACAGCAATCGCTGATCACCGATCGCCTGTCGCAGCTGACCAGCGAGGTCAACCTGTACAAGGCGCTCGGCGGTGGCTGGTACGAGCAGACCGCGCAAGCCAATCAGCAGGCATCGGTCGACACCGTAAAACGCTGATCCAACGGCAACAGCATCAAGCCCACCCTCGCGGTGGGCTTTTTGTTGCGACCTGGACTGGCAAACAATTAACCAACTGGAACATTCCGTTCGATTATCGCCCTCTTCCGCTTGCGGCGAATTGCCTCTCCCCCGCTCCTCCACGCACCATCGCCGTCAGCAACGTTGCCCAGGTTCATCACTAGCCCCGCACCTGCAGGCCGCACCCTGCAGCGCACCGGCTCGCCAATAAAAACAAGAGATCCACGACAGATGAGCATTTCGCACCCTGCACGCCAGCTGCTGCCCGGCCTGTTGGCCGTGTCCTGCGCCCTCCCCGCATCCGCCGCCGACAACGGGTTCTTCGAGGACGCCAAGGCTACCCTCAACCTGCGCAACTTCTACATCAACCGCAATTTCGTCGACCCGGCCTACCCACAAGCCAAGGGTGAGGAGTGGACGCAAAGCTTCATCCTTGATGCACGGTCCGGCTTCACCCAGAGCACAGTTGGTTTTGGCGTAGACGTACTGGGCTTGTATTCGGTCAAGCTGGACGGCGGCAAAGGCACCGCCAACACCCACCTGCTACCGGTGCACGACGACGGCCGCCCCGCCGACGATTTCGGCCGCCTGGCCGTGGCGCTGAAGGCCAAGTGGTCAGAGACCGAACTCAAGGTCGGTGAATGGATGCCGGTGCTGCCAATCCTGCGCTCGGACGACGGCCGGTCGCTGCCGCAAACCTTCCGCGGCGGCCAGTTGACCTCGAAGGAAATCGACGGCCTGACCTTGTACGCCGGTCAGTTGCGCGGCAACAGCCCACGCAACGATGCGAGCATGGAAGACATGTCGCTCAATGGCCGCGCGGCCTTCACCTCTGACCGCTTCAACTTCGGTGGTGGCGAATACACGTTCAACGACAAGCGCACGATGATTGGCCTGTGGGACGCCCAGCTCAAAGACATCTATCGCCAGCAATACCTCAACCTGGTTCACAGCCAGCCGCTGGGCGACTGGATCCTAGGCGCCAACCTCGGTTACTTCATCGGCAAGGAGGATGGGGCCAAACGTGCCGGTCAACTCGACAACCGCACCGCCTCGGCAATGCTGTCGGCCCGATACAAAGGCAACACCTTCTACGTCGGCCTGCAGAAGGTCAGCGGTGACGATGCCTGGCTGCGGGTCAATGGCACCAGCGGCGGCACACTGGCCAACGACAGTTACAACGCCAGCTTCGACAACGCCAAGGAACGTTCTTGGCAGGTGCGCCATGACTTCAATTTCGTCAGTGTCGGCATCCCGGGTTTGACCCTGATGAACCGCTATATCAAAGGCGACCATGTGGCGGCCGGTGGCGTCGAGGATGGCAAGGAGTGGGCACGGGAGACCGAACTGGCTTACGTGGTGCAGGCAGGTAGCTTCAAGGACCTGTCGGTGAAGTGGCGTAATTCCACGATGCGCCGGGACTTCAGCACCAACGCGTTCGATGAGAACCGGCTGATCGTGAGCTATCCATTGAATCTGCTGTGAGCTCACAGGCCTCTTTGCGGGCTCACCCGCAAAGAGGCAGGCTGGCCCATGAAATAACAAAAACGAATAACAACCTAAATAAACCTTCGTTGACGACATAAGATGTAACCGATTAAATCTAGCCCTGTTTTCCATCGCAGAGCTCGACATGGACCTTCGCCAACTGCGCTATTTCATCGCCCTCACCGAGTACCGCAGTTTCGTCCGCGCCGCCGAGGCCATGGGCATCACCCAGCCCGCGTTCAGCCGTGCCATCCAGGGCCTGGAGCAAACCTTCGGCTGCCCGTTGGTCGACCGCGCCAGCAAAGCCCTGCAGCCAACCCCGGAAGGCCTGGTAGTACTGCAGCACGCCCGTCGCCTGGTACAAGGCGCCGCGCAGCTCAGTAACGAAGTGCTGCAGATGACCAAGCTCGATGCCGGCGAACTGCACTTTGGCAGCGGTCCGGCCCTCGCCGTGCGCCTGGTCCCGGAGGCACTGCGCCATTTCATCGGCAACCACCCTGGCATCCGCACCGCACTGCTGGTGGACAATGCAGAACGCCTAGGACAAGCGCTGCGCCGCGAGCAAATCGAATTCTTCGTCGACGACATTCGCCCGTTCGAAGCCGACCCCAACTTCCATACCGAAACCCTCAGCCCCCGCCCGGGCCTGTTCTTCTGCCGCCCTGGCCACCCCTTGCTGGCCAAGGACAGCCTGTCGACCAACGATCTTTTCGCCTACCCGCTGGCCAGCGCCCTGCTCGCCCCCGGCGTACGCAAACGCCTGGCCAACCTGAGTGGACGCAGCGACTTTACCCCGCACCTGCAGACCGAGCACCTGGCGGTGTTGCGCAGTGTGGTGCAATCCACCGATGCCATCGGTACCGCCAGCGAGGAAGCCGTCGCCGAAGACCTCGCCGCCGGGCGACTGGTACGCCTGCACTGGCGCAACCTGCCACCGGCGCTTGAGGTACTGAGCGTGCGCTGTGGCGTGGTCACCCGCAGCGGCTACCGCCTGTCGCCCGCCGCGCGGGCAATGATCGAAACCTTGGTGGAGCTGGATGCGCCCCTGCGGACTGCTGCCATTCGCTGAAGTGATGATAGTGGTGGGCTGCAGGCTATTCTGAGCACTATAGGCCAGCACAGGCCCAACCCTGCACAACGGCCACCCAGGGAGGAACAACAATGAAAAACCTCGTCGAACACCTGAGCCAGTACGCCAACTACCACCGTGACCCACGCAACATAGCCACCCACTTCGTCGGCATTCCGCTGATCGTGGTGGCAGTGACTATCCTGCTGTCCCGCCCGGGCTGGGACGTGGCGGGCCTATGGCTGTCCCCTGCCCTGCTGGCAGCTGCGGCCTCGGTGTGGTTTTACTTGCGCCTGGACCTGCGCTTTGGGCTGGTCATGGGCCTGTTACTGGGCCTGTGCCTGTGGCTTGGCCAGGCACTGGCGGTGCAGAGCACAGCACTGTGGCTCAGCGCCGGGCTGGGGGCGTTCGTGGTCGGCTGGGTCATCCAGTTCGTCGGGCACTATTACGAAGGCCGCAAGCCGGCCTTCGTCGACGATGTCAGCGGCCTGATCATCGGGCCATTGTTCGTGGTCGCGGAAGCGGCGTTCATGCTTGGCTTCTGCCCAGCGCTGAAACGGGCCGTGGAGGCCAATGCGGGGCCAGTGGCGCTGCGGCAGAAGAACGCTGCTGCATGAACATGCAGTGATTCGGCTGGCCGTTTCGCAGGCAACACCTCCCCCCCCTCAGCGCAACATCACCGTTGCACTGAGGGGGGGGCAGCAGGCCTGCCACGTGAAACGGCCGGATCAGACTATCAATTACTGCCGCGACTCCACGCCCAACTCATCCCACACCGACTCCGCCAGGTGGAAGGTGGCATTGGCGGCCGGGATCCCGCAGTAGATTGCGCTTTGCATGAGCACCTCCTTGATCTCGTCACGGGTCACACCGTTGTTGGCGGCTGCCCGAAGATGCAACTTGAGCTCGTCGTTGCGGTTCATGCCGATCAGCATGGCGATGGTGATCAGGCTACGGGTGTGCCGCGGCAGCCCCGGACGGGTCCAGATATCACCCCAGGCATGCCGGGTGATCATCTCCTGGAACTCGCCATTGAAGTCGTTGAGCTTCTCCAGGCTGCGGTCCACATGGGCATCGCCGAGCACCGCGCGGCGTACTTGCATGCCGGCGTCGTAACGTTGCTTCTCATCCATCGCAAATTCCTCAGCGGGCCAGCAGGAAGTCGAGTACGCGACGGCTGAATGCCTCGCCAATCTCGACATTGGACAGGTGCGCTGCCGGGAACTCAGCGTACTTGGCCCCCAGGATAGCGTCCTGCAGGAAGCGCCCATGTTCAGGCGTGGTGACCACGTCCTCGGTACCAGCGACGACCAATGTCGGCACCTGGATACGGTTCAGTTGCGCACGGTAGTCGGCATCGCGCACCGCTGCGCAGTTGGCGGCATAGCCCTCAGGGGAGGTTTGCGCGAGCATCTGGCAGATGCGCTGGGCCTGGGCCGGTTGGGCCTGGGCGAAAGCAGGGGTGAACCAGCGGGCAATGGAGGCGTCACGCAGATCCGCCATGGCTTGCTTGCCGCCCTTGAGCACGGTGTCGATGCGGGTGTTCCACACCTCGTCATTGCCGATCTTCGCAGCCGTGTTGCACAGCGTCAGGCTGTGCAGGCGCTGGCCTGCATGAATACCCAGCCACTGCCCGATCAGACCGCCCATCGACAGACCGACGAAGTGTGCCTGGGGGATATCCAGGGCATCGAGCAGCGCCAGCACATCGCGACCCAATTGCTCGATGCTGTAAGGGCCTTCAGTGACCAGCGAGGCACCGTGACCACGGGTGTCGTAGCGCAGCACACGCAGGTGCTCGCTCCACAGTGGAATCTGACGGTCCCACATGCCCAGATCGGTGCCGAGGGAGTTGGACAATACCAGCACCGGCGCGTCGTCCGGGCCGTCGAATCGATAGTTCAGTACGCCATCGGCCAGTTGCAAATGCGCCACAGCGGTCTCCTTCAGGCAGTCAAACGTTGATGTTCAGCCACGGCGCGCGCCACCCAGACGCGGGCCTGGCCCAGGTAATGGGCCGGGTCTAGCAGACGGTCGAGTTCTTGCTCGGTCAGCTCGGCGGTGACCTGCGGCTCGTCACCGAGCACGGCGCGCAACGGGCGCTGTTCGGCCACGGCGCGCTGGCAGCATTGCTCCA
Organism: Pseudomonas ceruminis; assembly: GCF_021602025.1. Lineage (GTDB taxonomy): Bacteria > Pseudomonadota > Gammaproteobacteria > Pseudomonadales > Pseudomonadaceae > Aquipseudomonas > Aquipseudomonas ceruminis. Next base: position 258,054 of record NZ_BQHW01000006.1, on the reverse strand, counting down.
GCAGATGATGGGCGCGGTCGCGGCCCACGCGCTGGGCGAGGACAATGCTCACCGCTTCGGCCAGCACCAGGCCCTGGGTCAGGTCAAGATTGCGGCGCATACGCTCGGCGTCCACCTCCATACCCTCGGCAATCACCTGGGCCTGGCGCAGCGCGCCGGACACCAGGCAGCAGATGTCCGGCAGGGTTTCCCACTCGGCATGCCACAGGCCGAGACTGCGCTCATGTTCCTGCGGCATGGCGGTGAACAGTGTCGAGAGCAGGCCCGGCACGCGGGTGGCAGCGCCGATCAGTACTGCCGCCCCCACCGGGTTGCGCTTATGCGGCATGGTTGACGAACCACCCTTGCCGGGCGCCGAAGGCTCGAACACTTCCCCGGCCTCGGTCTGCATCAGCAGGCTGATATCACGGCCGAACTTGCCCAGGCTACCGGCAATCAGGCCCAGCACAGCGGCAAACTCCACCAGGCGGTCGCGCTGGGTATGCCAGGGCTGCTCGGGCAGGTTCAGCTTGAGCTGTTCGGCCAGGCCCTCGGCGACCGCCATCGCCTTGCTGCCCAGCGCCGCAAGGCTGCCAGAGGCGCCGCCGAACTGCAGCACCAGCAGACGCGGGCGCAGTTCCTGCAGCCGTTGGCGATGCCGAGTGATGGCGCCGAGCACGCCTGCCAGCTTCATGCCCCACGTCACCGGTGTTGCATGTTGCAGCCAGGTGCGGCCTACCAAGGGCGTATCGGCATGCTGCAGGGCCTGGTGCGACAGGGTGTCGGCCAACTTGGCCAGGTCGGCCTCGATCAACGCGAGGGCGTCACGCAATTGCAGCACCAGCCCGGTGTCCATCGCGTCCTGGCTGGTGGCCCCCAGGTGCACATAACGTTCGGCCTCCGGCACACCACTGGCGATCACCTTACCCAACGCCTTGACCAGCGGGATGGCCGAGTTGCCTGCCGTGGCAATGGCATCGGCCAGCGCACGGGTGTCATAGCGCTCGGCCTGGCAGGCGGCCTCAATGGCGGCCACCGCGCTGTGGGGCACCAACCCAGCGCCGGCTTCGGCGCGGGCCAGAGCCGCCTCGAAATCGAGCATGCCTTGCAGGCGGCCACGGTCAGAGAACACCTCGCGCATGGCCGGCGCGGTGAAGTAGGCGTCGAACAATTGGTGGGTCATGCAGCGTCCTTAGTCATCATGGTGCAGGTACGCCGCCTGTTTCGGCAGGCGCAGGCTAAACAGGAAAGCGATTGCCATCATGGCCGTCACGTACCAGTAGAAGGTGTTTTCCATGCCCAGGGTTTTCAGGCCAAGCGCCACGTATTCGGCCGACCCCCCGAACACCGCGTTGGCCACCGCATACGCCAGGCCTACGCCCAACGCGCGCACCTGCGGCGGGAACATCTCGGCCTTCACCAGGCCGCTGATCGAGGTGTAGAAACTGACGATGCACAGCGCCAGGGTTACCAGCACGAACGCCATGAACGGGCTGCTCACGGTCTTCAACGCCATCAGCAACGGCACGGTGAACAGCGTACCCAAGGCCCCGAAGAGCAGCATCGAATTGCGTCGGCCAATGCGGTCAGAGAGCATGCCAAAGAACGGCTGCAAGACCATGAACAGGAACAGCGCACCGGTCATCACGTAGCTGGCGTTCTTGGCCGTCATGCCGGCAGTGTTGACCAGGTACTTCTGCATGTAGGTGGTGAAGGTGTAGAAGATCAGCGAGCCGCCAGCGGTGTAACCAAGCACGGTGATGAAGGCTGCGGCGTGGTTGCGGAACAGGCCTTTGATGGAACCGGCGTCCTTGTCCTTGCGGGTTTCGGCGCTGCTGGTTTCGTGCAGCGAGCGGCGCAGCATCAGCGAGATCAACGCCGCGACGGCGCCGACCACGAACGGTACACGCCATCCCCAGGCACGCAGTTCGTCTTCGGTCAGCAGTTGCTGCAGGACCACCACCACCAGCACAGCCAGCAGTTGGCCGCCAATCAGGGTCACGTACTGGAACGACGCGAAGAAGCCACGCTGGCCACGCAGCGCCACCTCACTCATGTAGGTCGCGGTGGTGCCGTATTCGCCCCCCACCGACAGGCCCTGGATCAAGCGGGCGAGCAACAGCAGCGCCGGCGCCCAGGTGCCGATGCTCGAGTAGGTGGGCAGGCAGGCGATCATGAGCGAGCCGAAGCACATCATCAGCACCGAGATCATCAGCGAATTCTTGCGGCCATGGCGGTCGGCCAGGCGGCCGAAGATCCAGCCACCAATGGGACGCATCAGGAAGCCCGCAGCAAATACACCAGCCGTATTGAGCAACTGCACGGTGGGGTCGTCGGAGGGGAAGAAGGCCGGGGCGAAATAGATCGCGCAGAAGGCATAGACGTAGAAGTCGAACCATTCCACCAAGTTGCCGGAAGAGGCACCGACGATGGCGAAGATGCGTTTACTGCGTTCTTCACCGGTGTAATAGGCTGAGGTCATGACGGTTTTACTCCTGGAAGGTCCTAGGTAAGTCTAGACATACCTAGTAACACACCGTTCCGCTTCAGGGGCTAGCAATTGGCCTTGTGTCGTACAACACCGGCCGCTTCGCGGGTAGACCCGCGAAGCGGCCGACGCAGGTTAAACGCGCTCGATGGCCAGCGCCAAACCTTGGCCGACGCCCACACACATGGTCGCCAAGGCCTTGCGACCACCCTGCTTCTCAAGTTGATGCAACGCCGTCAGCACCAGGCGCGCACCACTCATGCCCAGCGGATGGCCCAAGGCGATTGCGCCACCGTTCGGGTTTACCTGCGGCGCATCATCAGCCACGCCCAACGCGCGCAGCACTGCCAAGCCCTGGCTGGCGAACGCTTCGTTGAGTTCGATCACGTCGAAATCGCTTACCGCAACGCCCAGGCGCTCGGTCAACTTGCGTACGGCTTGCACCGGGCCGATACCCATGACCCGTGGCGCCACACCCGCGCTGGCCATGCCCAGCACCCGGGCACGCGGGGTCAGGCCGTGCTGCTTCACCGCTTGCGCCGAAGCCAGGATCAAGGCCGCCGCACCGTCATTGACACCCGAGGCGTTGCCGGCAGTGACAGTCTTGTCCGGGCCATTGACCGGCTTGAGCCGTGCCAGTGCCTCAAGTGTGGTTTCCGGGCGCAAGTGCTCATCGTGCTCGACGAGGGTTTCGCCTTTCTTGTGGGCGATACGCACCGGCACGATCTCTTCGGCGAAGAAGCCGGCAGCCTGGGCCGCCGCGGCCTTCTGCTGACTGCGCAGGGCAAAGGCATCTTGGTCAGCGCGCGAAACCTGGTAATCGTCGGCGACGTTATCAGCCGTTTCAGGCATCGAATCCACGCCGTACTGGCTTTTCATCAGCGGGTTGATGAAGCGCCAGCCGATAGTCGTGTCTTCCAGCTTCATGTTGCGCGAGTAGCCGCTCTCAGCCTTGCCCATGACAAACGGCGCACGGGACATCGACTCGACGCCGCCGGCGATGGCCAGCTCCATCTCACCGCTGGCGATGGCACGAAAAGCAGTGCCGATGGCGTCCATGCCCGAAGCGCACAGGCGGTTGAGGGTCACGCCGGGGATGCTCTCGGGCAGGCCGGCCAGGAGCAACGCCATCCGCGCCACGTTGCGGTTGTCCTCACCGGCCTGGTTGGCGCAACCGAAAAACACTTCGTCGAGTTGCTCCCACTGTACCGAGGGGTTGCGCTCGATCAGCGCCTTCAGCGGCACCGCCGCCAGGTCGTCGGCACGTACGCTGGCCAGGGCGCCGCCGAAGCGGCCGATGGGGGTACGGATGGCGTCACAGATGAATACCTCACGCATCATGCTTCTCCTGCTACCTGGCCATGAGCAACGGCGGTACGGGCTTCCAGATCGCGTAGTGCGCCCAGCTCGACATCGGTCGGCGCGCTGGTGCTTTGTACGTTTTCAGCGAAACGGATTGGCCAGCCGGTGGCGGCGACAATCTGCTCGCGGGTCACCCCTGGGTGGATCGAGGTCACGACGAATTCGTGGGTACCAGCCTCCGGCTCCATGATGCACAGGTCGGTGATGATACCGACCGGCCCTTCGCCCGGCAGGCCCAGCCGCTTGCGCGAATCCCCGCCTTCACCGTGGCCGACCGAAGTGATGAAGTCGAGCTTGTCGACAAACGCACGTGGCGACTGTTTGAGGATGATCAGCACCTGCTTGGCCGAGCCAGCGATCTCCGGCGCGCCACCGGCGCCCGGCAGGCGGGTCTTGGGCGCATGGTAATCACCGACCACGGTGGTGTTGATGTTGCCGAAGCGATCGACCTGGGCTGCACCCAAAAAGCCAACATCGATACGGCCCCCTTGCAACCAGTAGCGGAAGATCTCGCCAGTGGGCACCACTGTATCAGCGGTTTCGGCCAGCTCACCGTCGCCGATCGACAGGGGCAACACGCTTGGCTTGGCGCCGATCGGGCCGGACTCGTAAATCAGCACCACGTCTGGCGACGAGGTCAGGCGCGCCAGGTTGGCGGCCTTGGACGGCAGGCCAATGCCGACGAAGCAGACAGCCCCGTTACGCAGGCGACGGGCAGCGGCAACGGTCATCATTTCAGAGGTGGAGTAGCTCATTGTGCAGCCTCCGCGGTGCTGGCCAGCTTGGCCTTGAATTCATTGAAGTCGGCGGTACCACGGATATAGGTGTCGATCCAGGCGCTGAACGACTCGCGGTTGCGCGCGATCGGGTCCCAGTCCTGATAGAAGCGGTTGTCACGCTCGTAGTAGCCATGGGCGTAGGACGGGTGCGCGCCCCCCGGGACCAGGCACACGGCGCTGAGGGCCCAGGTCGGCAGCACACAGGCGTTCATCGGGGCCTGCAGGTCATCAACGATCTCTTCGACGGTGACGATGCAGCGCTTGGCTGCAAGGGCCGCTTCTTTCTGCACGCCAAGGATGCCCCACAACAGTACATTGCCTTTGCGGTCGGCCTTCTGCGCGTGGATTACAGTCACATCCGGGCGCACCGATGGCACGGCGGCCAGCACTTCACCGGTGAACGGGCAAGTGACGCTCTTGATCAGCGGGTTGACCTTCGGCAGGTCGGAACCTGCGTAGGCACGCAGCACCGCGAACGGCAGGCCGGACGCACCGGCAACATAGGCATTGGCAAGGTCGGCGTGGCTATGCTCTTCGATGTCGATCGCATGCGGCCATTGCTTTTCGACCGCATCGCGCAGGCGGTGCAGCGACCCTACGCCCGGGTTCCCCCCCCACGAGAAGATCAGCTTGCTGGCGCAACCGGCGCCGATCAACTGATCGTAGATCAGGTCCGGGGTCATGCGTACCAGCGTCAGGTCGCGCTTGCCCTGACGGATGATCTCGTGGCCGGCAGCGGTCGGGATCAGGTGGGTGAAGCCTTCGAGGGCGACGGTATCGCCGTCCTGGATGAACTGCTTCACGGCGTCGTGAAGGGGGAGAATTGCAGCCATGTGGAGACTCCTGGTCAGGGTGCTACGTTGAACTCAGATTAAGGAGACAGGTGGGTGACTTACAATCCGATAATCGACTATTGGTGCGATTATCGAACGATTTGTTGTCTCCCTATCCATTCCCTGCTTCCAGTCAGGTCGCGTCTGCGTGGCTGACCAGCCCCTTCACGATCACCCCCACCGTCGCCAACGCCGCTGGCACCAGCAGCGCCGTCAGCACTTGCTCGAAGTTCCAGCCCAGGCCCAGCAGGGTAGCGCCACTCCAGGCCCCTAGAATCGCGCCGAAGCGCCCGATACCCAGCATCCAGGACACACCCGTGGCACGCCCCTGGGTCGGATAGAACCGCGCCGCCAACGAAGGCATCGCCGACTGCGCGCCGTTCACGCACATCCCGGCAATGAGCACCAGGGCCGCCAGCAGGGTAATGTTGCCCAGGCTCTGCCCGACTGCGTAGGCAAATACGCCCGCCAGCAAGTAGAAAACGCCGATGACCTTGTGCGGGTTGTAGCGGTCCATGGCCCACCCCACTGCCACTGCACTGAGCACGCCACCGAACTGGAACAACGCACCGATGAACGCCGCCTGTTCCATGCTCGCGCCACTGTCGCGCATCAGCGTCGGCAGCCAACTGGTCAGCAGGTAGACGATCACCAGGCCCATGAAATAGGTCAGCCACAGCAGCAAGGTGCCCAGCCCATAAGTACCGGAGAAAATCACGGCGAAGACATTGCGCGCCGCCACGGCTTTCTGTTCCGGTACGCTGAAGCTGGCTGCCTGCGCCACGACGGCGGGGGCAATCGGTGCCAGGGTCTTGCGCACCTTGTCAGTACCACGGTTGCGTACGACCAGAAAACGCGCCGACTCCGGCAGCCACACCATCAGCACCAGCGCCAGCAACAGCGGCAGCACGCCACCGATCACCAGCAGGCTGTGCCAGCCGTACGCCGGGATCATCTTGGCGGAAATGAACCCACCGCCCGCCATGCCCAGGTTGAAGCCGCAGAACATGCTGGTCACCAGCAACGACTTGAGGCGCTCCGGGGTGTATTCGGACAGCAGCGTGGTGGCGTTGGGCATCCCAGCGCCCAGCCCCAGGCCCGTCAGGAAGCGCAGCACCAGCAACTGGTCGACGTTGCCGGCATAGGCCGAGGCCAGGCTGAAACCACCGAACACCAACACCGCCCCTACCAGTACACCCTTGCGCCCGAAGCGGTCGGCCAGTGGCCCGGAACCCAAGGCGCCGAACACCATGCCGATCAACGCGGCGCTCATCACCGGCCCCAGGCTGGCGCGGTCGATCCCCCACTCCTGGGACAAGGCCGGCGCGATGAACCCCATGGCCGCCGTGTCCAGACCATCGAGAAAGACAATCAGGAAGCAAAGGATCACCACCCGCCATTGATAACGCGACAGCGGTTGTTCATTGATGAACGACTGAACGTCGAGACAGTTCCCGACAGATTGGGGTTTGTTCATTGTTGTTATCCAGTGATTGGGCACGGTCAAGCCACTGCACAAGCGCAACCAGTACAGGGTTCAATGTCGAAGAAGTGCGGCCTGGGTCAGCCTGGATACAACGGTACTGCGTGCGGGTGCGGCCGCAGCAGCGAAAGGACAGTAGTCATGGTATGCGTCTCTTATGTTTTTTGTTCGGTCGGCAAAGCCGACCGTTGCGAGAGACATTAATCAGTGGATGACGGGGGCGCAATTCGCCTGGCGCGACACTGTGCGTTTATCGAACAGGAAACGGCCGGCGTGTTCGATAACAGCGCACGGCGCCACCTGAACCCGAACGTGCTTCAGCCAAACAGTTGGTGACAAAGGTCACGGCTGCAAGCCAGCAGGATCGGCAGGAATCGCTGTTCCAGTTCGCTACGGCTCACACGCCCTACATGGGTACTGACATTCAACGCCGCCAATACCTGGCCCGAGGCGTCGTAGATTGGCACCGCGATAGACCGTAGTCCCTGCTCCAGTTCCTGATCGACCACGCACCAGCCCTGCGCGCGCACCTGTTGAATGCAGGCGAACAACGACTCGGCATCATGCAGGGTACGGCTGGTGCGGGCCTTGAGGTCAGCACGGTCGAGGTATTCACGTAGGCTCGTATCGTCCATCGCCGCCAACAGGATACGGCCCATGGAAGTGCAATAGGCCGGCAAGCGCCCGCCCACCGACAGGTCGACCGATATCAGCCGCTCGACCGTAGCCGAGCGGGCTATATAAAGAATGTCGTCACCTTCGAGCGTGGCCATGTTGGCGGCTTCGTGCAACTGATCGCTGATGCGGTCCAGGTAAGGCTGGGCCGAGACCGCCAGTGGCGTCGAAGACAGGTAGGCATGCCCAAGGGTCAACACCTTGGGCAGCAACGAGTAGGTGCGCCCATCGGTGGTGGCATAACCGAGCTTGATCAGCGTATGCAGGCAGCGGCGTACGGCTGCCCTGGGGATCTCGGTACGATGGCTTATCTGCGCGATGGTCAGGTGGCGCTTGCGCTCCTGGAAGGCCTGGATGACAGCAAGGCCCCGTGCCAGCGAGGTCATGAAATCCGGATCACCGGTAAAGGCCTGGATGCGCTTCGCCGGGGAGGCCACGATGGGCGGCGCCATCGCAGGCACGCTCGGACGCGCAGGATCGGCACTGGCAGATTCGTTGCCCGTGGTTTCGTCACTCATCGCTCACCTCAAAAAATCGCAGCCTCGTGCGATTATCGAACAAACGGCCGATAATCGCAATTGACCGCTGACACGTTTGCTTATACCTTTCTCCTGCCACTTGTGGCTTCTTTGGAGAGACTGGTCAGGTACCCACCGTAGAAGTCCCCAGGCAACGGCCTCGCCTTGTGCGAGGCCGTTTTTCATTACGCGCTGCCTTGCCTTCAACCGTCACGAACTTTCCCTCCACGGTTCGCTCAAACTTTGCACGGGCAGGCACCTACCGGACAACTTCTGTCACTTGATGTCAGCATGGGTAAATAACGCTGTTTGGCGATTTGCCGATTGCTATAATCGCTAGTGCTGGCCCGGATCAACTGGCCCGGTAATAGAAGCACCCGCCTGGGCTTATCCGCCAACTGGCGCATCATGCGCATGGGCAACTTGCACCTGCAGGGGCATCGACCCTTCTACTTATTTAGGTACTACTGTGACGAAAGATGAACTGCGCGCGGAACTTGAGCGCCAGGCTGAACGTTACAAGGAAGTTTACGGTGGTGAGGTCACCACCTATGCCGCTCAACCGGACCCTGAACGCAAACCCTGGCGCAAACGTGCCACGGTTCAGGACCAGGCCTTCAGCCAGGAACTGGAAAAAATGGAAAAGGAGCTGCGCAGCGAGGAATCCTGAGCCGTCGCTCACCGCCACTGCGTCGCGGGCCGTTGCCCACGACGCGGCTTATCCTTACCGAAAGGCTGAGGATGAAATGGATTTATACAAATTTCATACAACCGTTTGAACTCTAGCCGCAACGGCTCATTCTCAGACGTTTGAAGATTTTTTGCTGTTTTCGGTTTTTTTAGCGGAAGGTTTTTGGCTTTAACGGGGCGACTGCCGCCGCCTGAAGCCATTTGCAACGCTGCCATCGGTCAGCAGCGGGTGCATCGATTGCCAAGGTTTTCTGGCATAATCCGGCCCCCCTATGACCGCCAGACAACCTTCATGATCGATTTATTCAGCGGACTGGATGCCTGGGTATTGGTGAGCCTGCTGCTTGCCCTGACCTTCGTGCTCGCATTCGAGTTCATCAATGGCTTTCATGACACCGCCAACGCGGTAGCCACCGTCATCTATACCAAAGCCATGCCACCACACCTGGCCGTGTTCTTCTCCGGGGTGTTCAACTTCCTCGGCGTTCTGCTCGGTGGTGTCGGGGTGGCCTACGCCATCGTTCACCTGCTCCCGGTCGAACTGCTGATCAATGTGAATACCGGGTATGGCTTGGCCATGGTCTTCTCGTTACTGGCTGCAGCCATTACCTGGAACCTGGGCACCTGGTACTTTGGTATCCCCGCCTCCAGCTCGCATACCCTGATCGGTTCGATCCTCGGCGTAGGCCTGGCCAACGCGCTGATCAACGACATTCCCCTGGGTGACGGCGTCAACTGGCAGAAGGCGATCGACATCGCCATGTCGCTGGTGGTCTCGCCCATGGCCGGCTTCGCCATTGCTGCGCTGGTGCTGATCGGCCTCAAGTGGTGGCGCCCGCTGTCGAAGATGCACAAGACGCCCGAACAGCGTCGCAAGCTCGACGACAAGAAGCACCCGCCGTTCTGGAACCGCCTGGTGCTGGTGATTTCGGCAATGGGCGTAAGCTTCGTGCACGGTTCCAACGATGGTCAGAAAGGCATCGGCCTGATCATGCTGGTGCTGATCGGCATCGTACCGGCCAAGTTTGTGCTCGACCTGAACAGCACCACCTACCAGATCGAGCGCACCCGCGATGCGACGATGCACCTGAGCCAGTTCTACCAGCGTAACGCCGCCACCCTGGGCGAGTTCCTGGCCCTGGGCAAGGCGCAGTCCAGCGACCTGCCAGAGCAGTTCAGTTGCAACCCGCAACAAACCGAGCCGACCATCGCCGCACTGCAGTCCTCGCTGCAAGGCGTGACCGATTACCGCGCCCTGGATGCTGAAAAGCGCGTCGAAGTACGCCGCTACCTGCTGTGCCTGGACGACACGGCGAAGAAGGTCGGCAAGCTCCCAGGCCTGGATGCGCGTGAAAAGGCTGATCTCGACAAGCTGCGTAAAGACCTCACCGCCACCACCGAATATGCGCCCTTCTGGGTGATCGTGGCCGTAGCCCTGGCCTTGGGCCTGGGCACCATGGTCGGCTGGAAGCGCGTGGTACTGACCGTAGGCGAGAAGATCGGCAAACAGGGCATGACCTACGCCCAAGGCATGTCGGCGCAGATCACCGCGGCGTGCGCCATCGGCATGGCCAACGTCTTCGCCTTGCCGGTTTCCACTACCCATGTGCTGTCCTCCGGCGTGGCCGGCACCATGGTCGCCAACAAGAGCGGCCTGCAGGGCGGCACCGTGAAAACCATCCTGCTGGCCTGGGTGCTGACCCTGCCGGCATCGATGGGCCTGGCAGCCGGCCTGTTCTGGCTGGCGTCCAAGGCGCTTGGCTGAGTCACCGCTCCAACAGAAAAGGCGCCTTGCGAGGCGCCTTTTTTTTGAGCAAGCGCTGGCGATTACCGCTTCTTGCCCCCCAGCAACGACCCCATCAGCCCACGCACCAACTGCCGCCCCAGCTGATTGGCTGCCTGGCGCACCGCGGACTTGATCGCCTGCCCAGCCGCACTCTGCAGAAACTCCCCCGCCTTGTCGGCCAGGCTTTCTTCTGCCTTCGGCACCGGCGCAGGCTCCACGGGCTCTCTCTTGCGCTGGGTGAGCATTTCGTAGGCCGACTCCCGGTCGATAGGTTTGTCATAACGCCCCAGCAAAGGTGACGCAGCGATCAACGCCGTGCGCTCGGTCGCACTCAATGGGCCTATACGCGACTGCGGCGGCGCGATCAGGACGCGCTGCACCATCGCCGGCGTGCCCTTTTCCTCCAAGGTACCCACCAGCGCCTCGCCTATACCCAGCTCGGTCAGCACCGCCAGGGTGTCGAAGGCCGGGTTAGGACGGAAGCCGTCGGCCACGGCCCTGAGCGACTTCTGCTCCCTGGCGGTGAATGCCCTCAAGCCATGCTGAATACGCAAGCCCAACTGAGCCAGCACGGTATCTGGCAGATCACCCGGCGACTGGGTGACGAAATACACACCGACACCCTTGGAGCGAATCAGCCGTACCACCTGCTCCAAACGGTCCTGCAGCGCCTTGGGCGTACCATTGAACAGCAGATGGGCTTCGTCGAAAAACAACGCCAGTACTGGTTTGTCAGCATCCCCGCGCTCCGGCAACTGCTCGAACAACTCGGCCAGCAACCACAGCAGGAAGGTGGCATAGACCTTGGGCGCCTCATGCACCAGCCGGCTGGCATCCAGTAAATGGATCCGGCCACGGCCGTCACCCTCGGGCCGCAGAAGGTCTTCCAGTTGCAGCGCCGGCTCGCCGAACAGCGCTTCGGCACCTTGCTGTTCCAAAGTTGCCAGGCGCCGCAACAGCGCCTGGGTCGAGGCAGAGGTCATCAGCGCACTGTCTTCACCTAACAACTGTGGGTTGTCTTTAAGGTGCGCGAGCAGCGCCTTGAGGTCCTTCAAGTCCAGCAATAAAAGGCCTTCTCGATCGGCCACCTTGAACGCTGCGTAAAGGGCCGCCTGCTGGCTGTCGGTCAGCTCCAGCAGATTGCCCAGCAGCAGCGGCCCCATTTCGCTGAGGGTGGTGCGCAATGGGTGGCCCGATTGCCCGGCAATATCCCACAGGGTTACCGGATAGGCCTGCGGGGTGTACCCCAGCCAGGGCATGCCGGCAATCCGCTCGGCCACCTTGCCCTGCGGCGAACCGGCCGCGCCGAGCCCGCACAGGTCACCTTTCACATCCGCCGCAAACACCGCCACGCCCGCATCACTGAAACTTTCCGCCAGGTGCTGCAAGGTCACGGTCTTACCCGTGCCGGTGGCACCGGCAACCAGCCCATGGCGATTTGCCAGGCGCATGGCTTGCTTGATGGGCTGGCCATCAAGGCCGCCTCCTACAACTAAGTCCGAAGATTCCGACATCTTTTCAATCCTCTACTCAAGCTTTACCGCATTTCGGCCGATACCTCGGGGTGATATTGCCTTTGAAGACAGGAACAACCCAAAAGGACGTCCCGGGATGTTGCACTGTTTTATAGCTGTATTCGTGCGAACGCCCGATAAAAACCTTAGCGGAATCGATTACGTCATGAACAAAAGCCTGCGTTTCAGCCACAAAATCCTATTGGCCGCCTCACTGATCGTGATACTCGCCTTCAGCCTTTTCACCCTTTACAACGATTATCTCCAGCGTAATGCGCTCCGCGAAAACCTGGAGAATTATCTGGCTGAAATGGGCACCTCCACTTCGAACAATATTCGCAACCTGCTCGAAGGCCGTATCAAGCTGATCGAGAACCTGTCGCAGAACATCGCCCTGCAACCTGCCAACGCCGAAACGCTGATGGGCCAGAACGCCTTGATCTCCAGCTTCCTCACCGTCTACCTGGGCAAGGTCGACGGCGGCTTCAGCGTGCGCCCCGACACCAAGATGCCTGACGGCTACGACCCGCGCCCCCGCCCCTGGTACAAGGACGGCATGAACGCTCAGGGCGCCCTGCTCACCGAGCCTTACATCGACCTGACCACCAACAAGATGGTCATTGGCATCATCAGCAAAGTGGCCTCCAGCGTCGGCGTCGTCGGCGGCGACCTGGACCTGGACGGCCTGGTGCAAATCATCAACTCGCTGAACTTCGGCGGCATGGGTTACGCCTTCCTGGTCAACGACCAGGGCAAGATCCTGGTCCACCCGGACAAGGCGCTGGTCATGAAGTCGCTGTCGGACCAGTTTCCGCAGCACACCCCCAAACTCTCGGGTGAGCTGACCGAAGTGCAGGTCGACGGCCAGACGCGCCTGCTGACCTTCACCCCCATCAAGGGCCTGCCATCGGCCAACTGGTACATCGGCCTGTCGGTAGATAAGGACAAGGCATTTGCCATGCTCAGCACCTTCCGCACCTCGGCGGTGATTGCCACCGTCGTCGCGGTGGTCATCATCATCGGTCTGCTGGGCCTGCTGATCCGTGCCCTGATGCAGCCATTGCTGACCATGACCCGCGCCATGGAAGACATTGCCGAAGGCGAAGGCGACCTGACCAAGCGCCTGAAGATCCACAACCACGACGAGTTCGGCATCCTCGGCACTGCCTTCAACCGGTTCGTCGAGCGCATCCACAGCTCGATCACCGAAGTGTCCTCTGCCACCGAACAGGTCAATGAAGTGGCGCTGCGGGTAATCAGCGCCTCCAACTCGTCGATGGCCAACTCCGACGAGCAATCCAACCGCACCAACAGTGTGGCCGCGGCCATCAACGAACTGGGCGCTGCCGCCCAGGAAATCGCTGGCAATGCCGCTCAGGCCTCTCAGCATGCCAGCTCGGCGCGCCTGTTGGCCGAAGAAGGGCAGCAGGTGGTGGAGCGCAATATCGCTGCGATGAATCGGCTGTCCGACCTGATCGTCACCTCCAGCGCCCATATCGAGACGCTCAACAGCAAGACCGTGAACATCGGACAGATCCTCGAGGTGATCACCAGCATTTCCCAGCAGACCAACCTGCTGGCACTCAATGCCGCGATCGAAGCGGCCCGCGCCGGTGAAGCGGGGCGTGGTTTCGCCGTGGTGGCTGACGAGGTGCGCAACCTGGCGCACCGTACTCAGGAATCGGCGCAGCAGGTGCAAACCATGATTGAAGAACTGCAGGTGGGTGCCCGCGAGTCGGTCGACACCATGGGCCAGAGCCAGCGCCACAGCCAGGACAGCGTGCAGATCGCCAACCAGGCCGGCGAACGCCTGGACAGCGTGACCGTGCGTATTGGTGAGATCGACGGCATGAACCAGTCGGTGGCCACAGCCACTGAGGAACAGACCGCCGTGGTCGACTCCATCAACATGGATATCAACGAGATCAACATGCTCAACCAGGAAGGTGTCGAGAACCTGCAGGCTACCCTGCGGGCCTGCTCGGACCTCGAGCAGCAGGCCACCCGCCTGAAGCATCTGGTGGGCAGCTTCCGGATCTGAAGCCAAGCTACAGGCTACAAGCTTCAAGGCTCAAGTCAGGCGCAGGCGCTGCCTCGCCCTACTGGTAGCTTGTAGCTTGTAGCGTGAAGCTCACAGCTAATCCAACCGAACAAACTATCCTTCAGGAAGGTCAACCTTTAGGCGCGTCATCGCCGGCCCATTACAGCCGGATGACAGACCCGAAGACGATCCCGGAGGGATGCTGATCGTGCACATCGCTGACATCACCATGTTCTACGCCCCCGCCAGTGGCGGCGTACGTACTTATCTTGATGCCAAACACCATCGCCTCGGCGCCCTTCAGGGCGTACGCCACAGCCTTTTGATCCCTGGCGCCAGCGCGCGCCACGCCGATGGCATCTACCAGGTCCCAGCCCCTCCCCTGCCCTTTGGCAACGGCTACCGATTCCCGGTGCGGCTGGCCCCCTGGTGCAATGTGCTGCGCCGCCTAAAGCCTGACCTGATCGAAGTCGGCGACCCCTACCTGACCGCCTGGGCGGCGCTGGAAGCGCGGCGCCAGCTCGATGTACCCGTGATTGGCTTCTACCATTCCGACCTGCCGTTGCTGGTGAGCAATCGCATGGGCAACTGGTTCACACCCAATGTGGAAGCCTATGTCAGCAAGCTGTACGGCAATTTCGACCGGGTGCTCGCCCCCAGCCAGGTCATGGCCGACAAACTGCGCCGCCTGGGCGTGCGCGATGTGCATGTACAGCGCCTGGGCGTCGACCTGGCCACCTTCAACCCCATGCACCGTGACCTGCAGTTGCGTGCCGAGCTGGGCATCCCCGACACCAGCCGGCTGCTGGTCTTCGCTGGCCGTGGCTCACGGGAAAAGAACCTGCCCATATTGCTCGACTGCATGCAGCGCCTTGGCCGCCCTTACCACCTGTTGCTGGTGGGCTCCAACATGCCGGCCAACGTACCCGACAACGTCAGCGTGATCGACCGTTTCTGCACACTCCCGGAGGTCGCCCGCCTGGTGGCCAGCGCCGACCTGCTGGTGCATGCCGGCGACCAGGAAACGTTCGGCCTGGTCATCCTCGAAGCCATGGCCAGCGGGACACCGGTGGTCGCAGTACGTGCAGGCGCCTTCGGTGAAATCGTCAACGAGCAGTGCGGGCGCCTGTGCCGCGCCAATGATGGCCTGGCCATGGCCACGGCAGTGCGCGAAGCCTTCGAGGAAGGGGTACGCAAGCTCGGCGCTCAGGCGCGCCAACATGTAGAGCAGCATTATTCCTGGGACAACGTCGTCAACGGCCTGCTGCAGCACTATCAGGCCGTACTGGGCCACGAGACGAAGGTGCGCGCCCATGGCTGAGGGTAATGACGCACCGCGCAGCCTGATGCTGGTGCTGCACGACATCGCGCCAGAAACCTGGCCGGACTACCAGCCGTTCGTGCAGGCGGTGGATGAAATGGGCAATGTGCCCATGACCTGGCTGGTGGTGCCCGACTTCCATCACCGCAATCCACTGGCGCAGTCCCCCAGCTTTTGCCGCCTACTGGAAAAGCGCCTGGCACGGGGCGACGAGCTCGCGCTGCACGGTTTTTTCCATGCCGACGACGGGCCTGCACCCGGGGGGCTGGGTGAGTATTTCATGCGCCGCATCTATACCCATGAGGGTGAATTCTATGGGCTCGACCAGGCGCAAGCCTTGCAGCGCCTGGAAGAAGGCCTGGCGTTGTTTGCCCGGCAGGGGTGGCCGGTATCCGGGTTCGTCGCCCCTGCCTGGCTGATGAGCGAAGGCACGCGCCAGGCCTTGCGCCAGCTGCCGTTGCGTTATACCAGCACGCCACAGCACCTGTACCGCTTGCCGGACTTTACCGCGTTCGATGCCCCCGGCCTTGTGTGGAGTGCCCGCAGCGCCTGGCGCCGTGGCGTGTCGCGGGTGGTCTGTGACTGGCAGTGCAGGCGCTGGCGTGCGGCAGAAACCTTGCGTCTGGGGCTGCACCCGGTGGACATGCGTCACCGCTCATCACGCCATTACTGGTTGCGCACGCTCGACAACCTGCTGCTGCAAGGCCGTGAACCGCTGACCAAATCGGCCTGGCTGGAGCGCCAGGTGGTCGCATGAACCGTCTGGGCTGGCTGGGCCTGGCCCTGCTGTTTGCAGTGCTGGTCCCGACCGTGCTGGGCGGCAACGAACTGCTACCCAGGCTCAAGGCCTTCGACCCTGGGCTGATGCTCATACTCCTGGGCATGATATTGACCTGTTGGGTCATCAATGCCATACGCCTGCGCCTGCTGCTCGGTCAGCAGGGTGCCCGGTTGGGGCACATGCGCAGCCTCGGCGTGGTGATGGCCACAGAGTTCGCCATCTGCACCACCCCCGGCGGTAGTGGCGGGCCTCTTGCACTGATGGCCTTGCTTGCGCGCGATCGTATCGGTCCCGCACGCAGCGGCGCGGTGTTCGCCATGGATCAGTTGAATGACTTGGTGTTCTTCTTCTGCGCGATGCTGGCGATTGCCGGATACGCCCTGTTCCACAGCCTTGGCCGCAGCCAGGAAAGCATGTTGCTAGGTAGCGCCCTGTTGCTGTGCTCGGCCTTAGCAGTCATCGTCGCGCTGCTACGTTACCGGCGTGCCGTGATGCGCTTCAACGGGCGGATGCTGCAGCGCGTGGGCATGTCCGAACGGCGCAAGCGCCGTTGGGCTCGCAAACTCTTGCACTTCATCGACGCCCTGGCGCAAACCTGGCAACTGCCCAAGCGCACCCTGGCCCTGGTATTCACCCTCACCTGCGCGCACTGGAGCCTGCGCTACAGCGTGTTGTACCTGGTGTTAAGGGGGTTGGGCGTGGAATTGTCGTGGATCCCGAGCTTTCTGGTGCAGATGCTTTCGCTCAGCGCCGGGCAGTTCAGCCTGTTGCCAGGCGGTGCTGGTGCTGCCGAGCTGACATCAGCCAGCCTGCTCTCGCCGCTGGTGGGCAGCTCGACCGCCGCGGCGGCAATCCTGATCTGGCGTGCAGTCACTTACTACTTTTATCTGCTTGCCGGGGGCCCGGTGTTTGTTTGCCTGTTGGCGCGGCCGCTGCTGGAGCGTTGGCGGCGTCAGACGGGTTGAGCTGGCGCCAGAGCTCGGCAGCGCCGGGGAAGTCGGTACCGTCTTCCTCGCTCAGGGCGTCGGGGTCGAAGCGGGCCAGGCAGCCTTCACCGAGGGTCGCTGGTGGCAAGGCGGTGGGCTTGTTGCGGGAGTTTGCCATTACATCCCTCAAAGTAATGGGGCTGCGCTGCAGCCCCCGGGTGTGTCAGTCGAACACCACCGTTTTGTTGCCATGCACCAGCACGCGGTCTTCCAGGTGATAACGCAAGCCGCGGGCAAGCACCATCTTCTCGACGTCACGGCCGAAGCGGACCATGTCTTCGATGCTGTCAGCATGGCTGACACGTACCACGTCCTGCTCGATGATCGGGCCGGCGTCCAGCTCTTCCGTCACGTAGTGGCAGGTTGCACCAATCAGTTTCACCCCACGCAGGGCGGCCTGATGGTAGGGCTTGGCGCCGACGAACGAGGGCAGGAAGCTGTGGTGGATGTTGATGACCTTCTCGGCGTAATCCTGGCACAGTTGCGGCGGCAGGATCTGCATGTAGCGCGCCAGTACCACCACATCCGCCGCATGCTCCTGAACCAGGCGCGACACTTCGGCAAACGCCGGTGCCTTGTCTTTCGGGTCGACCGGTACATGGAAGAACGGGATGCCATGCCACTCGACCATACTGCGCAAGTCGTTGTGGTTGGAAACAACACAAGGAATCTCGCAATCCAGTTCGTCCGTGTGCCAACGGTGCAACAAATCGGCCAGGCAGTGGGACTCACGGCTGGCCATCAGCACCACGCGCTTCTTCTGGGCCGAATCGGTAATGCGCCAAGTCATGGAGAACTCTTCGGCAATCGGCGCGAACGCTTCGCGGAACGCCTCGATACCAAAGGGCAGAGATTCAGCGCGGATTTCATGGCGCATGAAGAACCAACCACTCTGTTCATCGGAGTGGTGGCTGGCTTCGTTGATCCAGCCATTGTACAAGGCCAGGAAATTACTGACTTTCGCCACGATGCCTACGCGGTCGGGGCAGGCGATCACCAGACGATAGGTGCGCATGAATTAAGACTCCAGAACTTCGCAAAGGCGCCCATTCTAGCGGCCCTCCCGGAAAAACGCAGTAATCATTGCACCCTGCGCAGCCGGCGCCACTACCGGCCGCTGCCGCAGCAGCAGTCAGCGACCGCATGATGACAATCACACTGCCTTGCACGCCCTTATGTAAATTTTTCTTAACCTAGCGATAATTTGTCACAGCACAATTAACAGTTGAGTGCCTGATTAATATGTTTACTTGAGAGTATGGCCTGTCTATTATTGCCCCACACATCCCGAACACGCATTAAGGAACACTCCATGTCCCTGATCAACGAGTACCGCGCTACCGAAGAAGCCATCAAGGAACTTCAGGCCCGCCTGGCCAACCTGTCGCAGGATGACAAGCTGAAAAAAGAACTGGAGTTCGAAGGCAAACTGCGCACACTGATGGGTGAATACTCCAAGTCGCTGCGCGACGTCATCGCCCTGCTCGACCCCGAGTCGAAACTGAGCAAAGCACCGCGCGGTGCCGCCAAGACCACTACCACCAAGCGTGCGCGCAAGGTCAAGCAATACAAAAACCCGCACAACGGTGAAGTGATCGAAACCAAAGGCGGCAACCACAAAACCCTGAAAGAATGGAAAGCCAAATGGGGTGGCGATGTGGTTGAAGGCTGGGCAACTCTGCTGGACTGATAGTCCACGCCCCGCCTTGCATATTGCAAACAAAAACGCCGGCTCGATGCCGGCGTTTTTGTTTGCCATTCAAATAAGCGATTCAAAGACTGATGGCAAATTGCTCACGGCGCTCAAGGGCATGGGCCTGCCAAGCTTCCAGTACACGCCGCCCCGCTTCACCGGCAGTGGCCCAGGCGCTCTGCAGGGCCCGCTCGAAGTCGCCCAGCGTGTTAGGTGCGCCCCACTGCGGATCACTCAGCCGCTGCTGGCAGAAACCATACCAGCGCTGACGCTCCTCGTGGCTCAAGGTGTCCGGGAAGTTGCGCGCCCGGTACCGGAACAGTAATTCAGGCAAGCGCGGATCATCGAACATCCAGTGGCCCTGGGCCAACTGCGCAGGGTCCAGCGTGCGAACTTGCTCGCACAGGCGCCGGTCACGGTCCCCAACAAAACCGTCATACAACTGCTGTTCCGGATCTTCACTCGGGGCAAAATCCTCTTTGCCGTAGATATGCTCAAGCTTGTATTGCCACGCTTGCTGTTGATGGGCCAACGTTTCACCGCGTGTTTGCAAAAGCGCCAAATCGATACCGAGCCGTTGTTGATCCACCGGGCGCAACACCGAGAGCGGCGCCAGCACCGGGCAGCGATTGATCTGTACTAACTTCAGCGGTACCGGTAATTGGCCTTCAGACAATTCCTCATGCCGCGTGTACAGACGCTCACGAAGTACGTCGGCACTTTCCCTTAATAACGGTAGGGTTTCCTGGTGCAGGTCGCACACAATCAGTGCGTTGCGATTACGCGGGTGCCAGGCCAACGGCAAGACCACCCCCAGATAATTACGCGCCGCCGAGAACCGGCCGGATATATGTACCAACGGCTGCAACAAACGGATTTGCTCCATCACTTTGTGCTTGCTGCGCAACTGGAACAGCCATTCATACAATTTGGGTTGTTTCTGCCGTATCAGACGCGCCAGGGCAATGGTGGCCCGCACGTCGGAAAGGGCTTCATGCGCGTGCCCATGGTCAATGCCATTGGCTTGGCTGAGCAGTTCCAGACGCAAACTGGTGCGCCCGTCCTGTTGTGGCCACTCGATACCCTCGGGCCGCAGGGCATAGGCCGTGCGCACCACGTCAATTAAATCCCAGCGGCTGTTGCCACCCTGCCATTCCCGGGCATACGGGTCGAAGAAGTTGCGGTACAGGCTATAACGGGTGACTTCATCGTCGAAGCGCAGGGTGTTGTAACCGGCGCCGCAGGTGCCTGGTCGCGCCAACTGTTCATGTACGCGGGTCATGAACTCAGCCTCGCACAGGCCCTGGCTGGCCAGCTGCTGCGGCGTGATCCCGGTCACCAGGCATGCTGCCGGGTGGGGAAGAATGTCATCGGATGGGCGGCAGTAAAGGCTGATCGGCTCATCGATCTCATTGAGCTCGAAGTCGGTGCGCAGACCAGCCACCTGCAGCGGCCGGTCACAGCGCGGGTTGATGCCGGTGGTTTCGTAGTCGTGCCAGAAAATGCTGGAGGTCACGGGGTCGTCCTGTTTCAAGGTCGCCCCGATTCTAGCGGACCTGACCTCAGACGGAAGCGTTGGCCGGGCGGAAACTGAAATAGTCGCGTAGCGAGCGCACAAAATCTTCGTATTCGCGCGGTGCCTGCAGCAACATGAACCCCGCATCGTAATGGCCTGGGGTCTGATCTTCGCGGCACCACAGGCAACTGGCCGTCAGCTGGATGAACTGGAAGCCGCCACCGGTGAGGGGCAAGCGCAATTGCAGTTCAAAATCCGGCCCGACCAGTATGGGTAACTGGCTGATCAACATCAGGCCGTCTTCAGAGGCATTACCTAGCTGCCCGATCAGTTGGCCGGTGAACGCGTTATAGACCTTGAGTACACAAGGTAGCTGGTGGCGCTCGATATGACGCTGGTTGAACGTAGTCACAAGTGCAGTCCGTACCCGGTGCCAGGAATACGCGGTACTGGCGGTTGTTGTAACAGCTGGTTAACAGATTAGCGCAGCGCGCGCGGCAAATCTCGTGAAATCAACCATACCTTTGCATTAACGCCAAGGAGCAGTAGTCACCGGGCTGGCCACCGCCGGTTCGCCAGCGCGATAGTGCCCTAGCTTCTCCAAGGTCTGCAGGCGGGCCTTGGCCCGGTAGGCGTATTCGTTGCGGGGGTACTGCTGGATCAGGTACTCATAGGTTTGCGCTGCATCCACAAAAAGCTTCTGGCGCTCCAGGCATTGTCCGCGCAGCAGCGACACTTCCGGGTGGATGAACGGCCTTGCGCGGCTGGTGCGGTCGACCTGCGACAATTCCAGCATGACCCGCTGGCAATCGCCACGGTCGTAGGCGCGGTAGGCATTGTTCAAGTGATGGTCCATGGACCAGCGGGTGCAGCCGACGGCGCTGGCCGCCAAGGCTAAAACGATCAGGGCTCGCATGGGGGATCTCCTTTGGTAGGCAGTTTATCGGCCTTGCGGGATTTTTCTTCAACCTCCGGCTGCAAGAGAGGCACCGGCGCTCATGCGCCTGTAGCGTGCCGCCTGTAACTTGCCGCTGCCCTACCTGGGTTACTTGCAGGTAGTGCAACGGAACAATGACTACAGCGCGATTCAGGAGTAGCCTTTCGCTGCGCTTCACTATAGGAGTCTGTGCATGACCATCCGCCGTACCAAAATCGTCGCCACCCTTGGCCCCGCCAGCAATTCGCCGGAAGTGATCGAACAGCTGATCCTTGCCGGCCTGGACGTGGCACGCCTGAACTTCTCCCACGGCACCCCGGACGAGCACAAGGCGCGCGCCCGCCTGATCCGTGACATCGCCGCCAAGAACGGCCGCCATGTCGCGCTGCTGGGCGATCTGCAGGGTCCGAAGATCCGCATCGCCAAATTCAGCAACAAGCGCATCGAACTGAAAGTCGGTGACAAGTTCACCTTCTCCACCGCCCACCCGCTCACCGAAGGCAACCAGGACATCGTCGGTATCGACTACCCGGACCTGGTCAAGGACTGTGGCGTCGGTGACGAGTTGCTGCTCGACGATGGCCGCGTGGTCATGCGCGTCGAAACCGCCACTGCCGATGCCCTGCATTGCGTGGTGATCATCGGCGGCCCGCTGTCGGACCACAAGGGCATCAACCGCAAAGGTGGCGGCCTGACCGCTCCGGCCCTGACCGAAAAAGACAAGGCCGACATCAAGCTCGCCGCGCAAATGGACCTGGACTACCTGGCCGTTTCCTTCCCGCGTGATGCCAAGGACATGGAATACGCTCGCAAGCTGCGTGACGAGGCAGGTGGCAGTGCCTGGCTGGTCGCCAAGATCGAGCGTGCCGAAGCCGTTGCCGACGACGAAACCCTCGACGGCCTGATCGCTGCTTCCGACGCCGTGATGGTTGCCCGTGGCGACCTGGGCGTGGAAATCGGCGACGCCGAGCTGATCGCCATCCAGAAGAAGATCATCCAGCACGCCCGCCGTAACAACAAGGCGGTGATCGTGGCGACCCAGATGATGGAGTCGATGATCCAGAACCCGATGCCGACCCGCGCCGAAGTCTCCGACGTGGCCAACGCCGTGCTGGATAACACTGACGCGGTGATGCTGTCGGCCGAAAGTGCCGCTGGCGCTTATCCGATCGAAGCCGTACAGGCCATGGCCCGCATCTGCCTGGGTGCCGAAAAGCACCCGACCAGCCAGAAGTCCAGCCACCGCCTGCACACCACCTTCGAGCGCTGCGACGAAAGCATCGCCCTGGCGGCCATGTACACGGCCAACCACTTCCCGGGCGTGAAAGCGATCATCGCGCTCACCGAGAGTGGCTATACCCCGCTGATCATGTCACGCCTGCGTTCGCACGTGCCGATCTTCGCGCTCTCGCCGCACCGTGCCACCCAGGCGCGTGCCTCGATGTTCCGCGGCGTCTACCCGATTGCCTTCGACCCGGCGTCGCTGCCGGCCGACAAGGTCAGCCAGGCAGCGGTCGACGAGCTGCTCAAGCGTGGGCTGGTGGAGCAAGGTGACTGGGTCATCCTGACCAAGGGCGACAGCTACCACACCATCGGTGGCACCAACGGCATGAAGATCCTGCACGTGGGTGATCCGCTGGTTGGCTGATCCCGTACCGGGCCGCACTGCGGCCCATCGCCGGCGAGCCGGTCGGCGATGGGCCCAGCTCAAACAACCTATTGCTCTCAGGCATGCTCGACAAATACATCGGCAAGCACCTGATTCCTCGGCACCCCCGCAATGAACAGCCGCCGGGCAAACCGCTCGACACTTCCAGGTGCGCCACATAGCAGCGCAATGGTCTGCCGTGACGACGGTCGCAACCCCGCCAGCGCTTCATCCAGCTGATTGACCAGCACCCGTTCGACACTCACGCCTTCACGTTCCAGCAAAGGCTCAGCCAGGTAATGCCCCGCGTGGTCATGGGCCACATGCATCACCCTGATCTCGCCGCCATGGCCCTGCCGCACCGCCTCGCGCAAGATGCCCCACAGCGGCGCAAGCCCGGTACCCGCCGCCAGCAGCCACAACGGCCGTGCGTGCCAGTCGGGGTCGTAGTGCAGCGCCCCACCCCTGAGTTCACCCAGGCGCAGCACGTCGCCCACCTGCAACTCCCGCGCCTTGTCGCAAAAGGCACCGGGCCGCCGGCAGTCGATATGGAATTCGAGGAAGTCGTCCTCACCCGGCAGGCTGGCCAAGGAATAAGGCCGCGCAACGCTACCGTTCCACAACACCAGATGCTGGCCAGCCTGGTAACGCAGCGCACGCTCGGGGCGCAGGCGCAAGCGCAGCACATCGCCATACCAGTCCAGCGCACACACCTGCGCGGCAATACCATCCTGCACCGGGTCGAACACCGCCACGCGCAGGTCGCTTACCACTCGGCACTGGCACGCCAGACGCCAGCCCTGGGCATGCCTGTCCAATGCCAAGGCCTCGGGCAAGGCATCCGTCGGCTGCCCGTCCAGGCAGTGCACCAGGCAGGCATGGCAACTGCCAGCCCGACAGCTGTACGGCACATTCAGGCCTGCCTCGTTCAGGGCATCGAGCAGGTTGCTGCCAACCGGCACCGTCCAGCGGCGCTCACCCACACACAGCTCTGGCATCTTCATTACATCCCCGGGTATCTATCGCCACTCTAAGGCAAGCCGTCATCGGCAGCAAAAAGGATGCCGAGCCCCCTGCCGACCAAGGTCCAGACCGTCCGCAGGTGTTTCGCCCACCGATGCGCGCTATACTGCCGCGCCTTTTTGCGTTGGCCTGACCTGCCAACGCCTTGCCAGGCGTTTCGACACGCTGGTCGGCACCGTCGGAAAGCCTTTACGAATGTTCCCGTCTTTAAGAGGAGCGCGCTGCATGACCGTGATCAAGCAAGACGACCTGATTCAGAGCGTCGCCGACGCCCTGCAATTCATCTCGTACTACCACCCCGTCGATTTCATCCAGGCGATGCACGAGGCCTACCTGCGTGAAGAGTCGCCCGCTGCGCGTGACTCCATCGCCCAGATCCTGATCAACTCGCGCATGTGCGCCACCGGCCACCGCCCGATCTGCCAGGACACCGGTATTGTCACCGTATTCGTCCGCGTAGGCATGGATGTGCGTTGGGACGGCGCCACCCTGAGCGTCGACGACATGATCAACGAAGGTGTGCGTCGCGCCTACAACCTGCCTGAAAACGTCCTGCGTGCTTCGATCCTGGCCGACCCGGCGGGTGCCCGCAAGAACACCAAGGACAACACCCCAGCCGTCATCCACTACTCGATCGTCCCCGGCGACAAGGTCGAAGTCGATGTCGCCGCCAAAGGCGGTGGTTCCGAGAACAAGTCGAAGATGGCCATGCTCAACCCGTCCGACTCGATCGTCGACTGGGTACTCAAGACCGTCCCGACCATGGGCGCTGGCTGGTGCCCGCCTGGCATGCTCGGCATCGGCATCGGTGGTACCGCCGAGAAGGCTGCAGTCATGGCCAAGGAAGTGTTGATGGAGTCCATCGACATTCATGAACTCAAAGCCCGTGGCCCGCAGAACCGCATCGAAGAGATCCGCCTGGAGCTGTTCGAGAAGGTCAACCAGTTGGGCATCGGCGCCCAGGGCCTGGGCGGCCTGACCACCGTGCTCGACGTCAAGATCATGGACTACCCAACCCACGCCGCCTCGCTGCCGGTGTGCATGATCCCCAACTGCGCCGCCACCCGTCACGCGCACTTCGTGCTCGACGGCTCTGGCCCTGCCGAGCTGGAAGCGCCGTCGCTGGACGCCTACCCGGAAATCGTCTGGGAAGCTGGCCCAAGCGCCCGTCGCGTCAACCTCGACGACATTACCCCAGAAGAAGTCGCCAGCTGGAAGCCGGGCGAAACCATCCTGCTCAACGGCAAGATGCTCACCGGCCGCGATGCGGCGCACAAGCGCATGGTCGAGATGCTCAACCGTGGCGAAGCGCTGCCGGTCGACCTCAAAGGCCGCTTCATCTATTACGTCGGGCCGGTCGACCCGGTCGGTGACGAAGTGGTAGGCCCCGCCGGCCCGACTACCGCCACCCGTATGGACAAGTTCACCCGCCAGATTCTTGAACAGACCGGCCTGCTGGGCATGATCGGCAAATCCGAGCGTGGCCCGACCGCCATCGAAGCAATCAAGGACAACAAGGCCGTGTACCTGATGGCCGTGGGTGGCGCCGCCTACCTGGTGGCCCAGGCGATCCGCAAGTCCAAAGTTCTGGCCTTCGCCGAGCTGGGCATGGAAGCGATCTACGAGTTCGAAGTCAAGGACATGCCGGTCACCGTCGCGGTGGACAGCAACGGGGAGTCGGTGCACATCACCGGCCCAGCCCTGTGGCAGAGCAAGATTGCCGAGAGCCTGGCTGTTGAAGTGAAGTAAGGCAGTTGTAACAGTGACGGCCCCTCGGGGCCGTCGCCGTTTCAGAGGATCCGTTCGAACTGCTCTGGCCAATCGCGCCGGGTAAACACCTGCCCCTGCTCCCTGACCCGCCGAACCTCAGCCAGATTGAGTTCGCACACCAGCCACTGGCTGTTGACCGGGTTCAGTTCCTCACTCAGGGCAACCACACCATCCCCCGGCATTCCATGATCCGGCGGCACGAATAGCCCCGAACGCCCGGTGTTTTCATCCAGTGCCGGCGACCAGGCTGCCTGGCCCACGGTCGTGGCCTGCAACACCGCAATCTGGTTCTCCAGCGCACGGGCCTGGGCGCCGATGCGCACACGGTGGTAGCCGGCCGCGGTATCGGTGCAGCTGGGCGCCAGAATCAGGTCCGCCCCCGCTTCAGCCATGCCCCGCGCCAGCATCGGAAATTCATTGTCATAACAGATCAGAATACCCAGGCGCCCCAGCTCGGTATCGAACACCTTCAGCCCCTGCCCCGCCGCAATGCCCCAATGCTCACGCTCGAAGCGGGTCATCATCAATTTGTCCTGATGCCCTAGCACACCCTCTGGCCCGAACAGCCAGGCGCGGTTACGGTAGTGTCCGTCACTATCGAGCACAGGCAGGCTACCCGGTTGCAGGTACACGCCCCACCGCCGGGCAATGCTTGCGCACAGCGCCAGCCAAGGTGCAATCAAGGGCTGGATGCCAGCGATCGAAGCTTTCAGATCGCCCCGCTGCCCAGCAGGCAACTGGCCACTGAGCACCAGACCGGCGTATTCCGGCAGCAGCAACAGCTGGGCGCCCGACGCTGCCGCTTCGGCGCACACACCTTGCAGGTGCGCGGCGTAGGCATCCCAGGTTTCATGCAATTCGATCGCGTACTGGCAGGCCGCCAAACGGATCATATGGGCAACTCCTTGAGCCAGAACGACATGATCTTTTCAGACGCGGCCTGCTCATCCAGGTCGCGCCAGGCATAGGTGGTGCGCAATGAAGGGTCATGCAGGAAGCCGCGGTTACGCCAGAACCCCTGCAACGGTTTGTAATTGGCTGGCCGCCGAGGGTGAACGCCGGGGCGCTCGACGGCGCAGAAGGCGCAGTAGTCGAATTCGGCAAGCTTGTGGGCGTAGGACTCGCGTTCGATGAAAAAACGCACACCCAGGCCCTGCCCACGGTAGGCGGGCAGTACCAGCGATTCGCCGAAGTAGTACACGCAGGCAGGGTCACGGCCCTGGGCGAGGAACGGCTGTTGAAACTCGGGCGCCCCGTCCACCAGCGGTAGCCCCGTGGAGGCGCCGACGACTTCGTCGTTGTCCAGAGCCAGTACCACCAGGCTGCGGCCGGAGTGGGCATAGCGTGCCAGGTAGTCGGCCTCGTACGCCGGGTCACCGTCATACAGATAGGGAAACTCGCGGAACACAGCCAGGCGCAGGCGAGCGAGGTCATCGATGTAAGGCGCGATAGCGGCGCCGTGCAACAGGCGTATTTGCATGCTTGGCGGTCGTTTTGTCGATGTGGATGACGCGCTCGGCTAAGCCGGGCTTGAGGGGAAACCCTATCATCCGACCCAACGCAGCGCCTTTCCCCTACACGACAGGAAATGTTCCATGACCGCTACCGAACTGGTAAATGCCTACTACGCAGCTTTCAATGCCGGTGACATGCCTGCCTTTCTCGCCCTGCTCAGCGAAGACGTGATCCACGACATCAACCAGGGAGAGCGGCAGATGGGCAAAGCCAGGTTCGCCGCCTTCATGGGCAAGATGAACCGCT
Organism: Pseudomonas ceruminis; assembly: GCF_021602025.1. Classification (GTDB taxonomy): domain Bacteria; phylum Pseudomonadota; class Gammaproteobacteria; order Pseudomonadales; family Pseudomonadaceae; genus Aquipseudomonas; species Aquipseudomonas ceruminis. Next base: position 230,470 of record NZ_BQHW01000006.1, on the reverse strand, counting down.
GCTACCGCGAGCGCCTGACCGACATCGTGGTCATGCAGAATGCCGACGGCAGCCGCGCTGCAGCGGAGTTCACCGTGCATGGAGAATATCTCGTCGATGACGAGGGGTTACCGGCAGCCAACGGGCAGACCTATGTGCTGCCGGCGGGGGCGTTTTTCTATCTCCACTGCGGGAAGATCGCCCGGGTGACCAATTACTACAACCTCAACGACTGGGTCGAGCAAGTGGGATAAAGCCAGTGGCCTCTTCGCGGGAGTACCCGCGAAGAGGCCTTCTCAGGCAATACGCGTGCCCAGCACCTTCAGGAACGCCGCCAACCACGCCGGGTGCGCAGGCCATGCTGGCGCGGTCACCAGGTTACCGTCGACATGGGCCTGGTCCACGGCAATGTCGATGAACGTGCCCCCCGCCAGCCGTACTTCCGGTGCACAGGCCGGGTACGCACTGCACTCGCGCCCTTCAAGCACCCCGGCTGCCGCCAGCAGCTGCGCGCCATGGCACACCGCCGCTATCGGTTTGCCCGCCTGGTCGAACGCCCTGACCAGTTCCAGCACGCGCTCGTCCAGGCGCAGGTACTCCGGTGCGCGCCCACCCGGAATCAGCAAGGCATCGTAGCTTTCAGCACGGACCTGAACGAAGTCATGGTTCAAGGCAAAGTTGTGCCCAGGCTTCTCGCTGTAGGTCTGCTCGCCCTCGAAATCGTGGATCGCGGTGCGCACGGTCTGCCCCGCAATCTTCTCCGGGCACACTGCATGCACGGTGTGGCCGACCATGCTCAAGGCCTGAAACGGCACCATCGCCTCGTAATCCTCGACGTAGTCGCCCACCAGCATGAGAATCTTCTTCGCCGTCATCGCATCCACTCCTTCGGTTAAGGGGAACAATCACTGCACGATAGTCTGCTTCTGTGCGTGTGGATATGGCTCTGCTGCTTTAATCGCGACGGTCGAGCAGGTTGACCACCAGCCGGTCCAGCCAGCCCCACACGCGCTGTTTCACCCGACGCCAAAGCGGCCTTGCATTCCAGTGGTCAAGGTCGACCTCTTCGCTCAGGGCGAAATCATGCTCGAAGCTGGCCCTGACCGCCGCCGTCAACGACGGGTCCAGTGCCTCGACGTTGGCCTCAAGGTTGAAACGCAAGTTCCAGTGGTCGAAATTGCACGAGCCGACGCTGACCCAATCATCCACCAGAACCATCTTCAAATGCAGGAAGCACGGCTGGTACTCGAAGATTCGCACCCCCGCGCGCAGCAAGCGGGGGTAGTAACGGTGGCCGGCGTAACGTACCGACGGGTGATCGGTGCGCGGGCCGGTGAGCAGCAGGCGCACATCGACCCCTTTGCTCGCCGCCCGGCGTAACGAGCGGCGCACGCTCCAGGTCGGCAGGAAATAGGGCGTGGCCAGCCAGACACGTTGCTTGCCGCTGTTGAGTGCACGCACCAGCGAATGCAGAATGTCCCGATGCTGGCGGGCATCGGCATAGGCCACCCGGCCCATGCCCTGGCCCTGCGCCGGCACCTTGGGCAGGCGTGACAGGCCGAAACCTTCGGGGGGCCGCCAGGCCGTGCGCCGGTTGTTGGCATGCCACTGGCGATTGAACAGCAGTTGCCAGTCGCCGACCACCTGGCCTTGCATCTGCACCATCACCTCGTGCCACTCGCTGCTCGCCTCGCCCGGCGTCCAGAACTCATCGGTGACCCCGGTCCCCCCCACCACCGCCCAACGTTCGTCCACCAGCAGCAGCTTGCGGTGATCGCGATACAGGTTGCGCAGGCCGCGGCGCCACCGCAGACGGTTGTACCAACGCAGGTAAACCCCCGCGTCCCGCAGGCGTTGGCGCAAGGCGGAGGTGAACGCCAGGGAACCGTAGTCATCGAACAGGCAGCGTACCCGCACCCCGCGCCGGGCCGCGAGCGTCAGGGCTTCGACCACAGCTTCGGCGCAGGCGCCGGCCTCGACCAGGTACAGTTCCAGATCGACCTGGGACTCGGCCCCCCTGATCGCCTGGAGCATGCGAGGAAAGAATTCGGGGCCGTCGATCAACAGTTCGAACTGGTTGCCATCCCGCCAGGGGAAGACCGGCCCTGGCATGTCAGCGAGCGTTGAAGATCAGCACCGCATTGACCGGCACCGAAGGGTTGATGGACTTGAGCCTGGCGAATTTACGCAGGCTTTCCAGCCCGGGCAGCAGGCCATAATCCTCCGCCCGCAGGACCAACGGTTCGAGGGTGACCACTTGAAAGCGCCGCTGGTCCAGACGGGTTGCCAGCAACAAGGCGTTATAGCTGTGCGACTGGCCATGCAAGGTGACGGTCAGCGGCAGGCGCAACTCGATCTGCGCGCCGTCGGCAAGGTCATTGATCGGCCGCAGGTCGAGCTGGGCCTTGACCGTCGCTTCGGCAAAGCGCCCCACCTCGAACAGGTCGTCACGCATGCGCTCGTCGCGCAGCGGGATGCCGCTGCTCACCGAGTCCATCTCGATCCGCAGCCCGGCTGTGCCTTTGCGGTCGACACTGCCATGCAGGACCAGAAAACGATGCACCTCGGCCGTGTCGCCGTTCTTGCCGGTGACGAAAGAAAGCCGTGAAGACTCGCCATCGAGGTGCCAATTGGCGTGGGCGGGCAGGCATAAAGCCAGCAGCAGTGCGGGCAACAGACGGGGCAACTTGAACATGACAGATCTCGTGAAACCAGACCGCCAACCTTACCCGCCCGTCTTCATGGCAGCAAGCGGCAGCCCGCCTGCGGGCCTTGCCAGGTCGCCTGATTGCGCCGGCCCAACCCGGTCGCACTGACCAGGCGCTGCTGGCTGTCTTCCTCCAGCGTGCTCAACGCCAGCCACTGCTTCACGTAACCCCGGCAATAGGCCGCGTTGAAGCCCATGACGAAACGACACGAACAGTACTCCTTGGCCGAATAGGCCGAGAGGATGCCCGGAAAGTCCGCCAATGCCTGGCGTTCCAACCAGGCCCAGCCCAGCAAGGCGACGAGCACAGCCAGCAAGAGGCGCTTCATGCACCCTCCTTGGCCAATGCAGCCAGTATCCGCTTGAGCAGCTCGTTATGGCTGTAACTGCCATCCCGGTCGTCGGCGTAGCGGACCACCACCAACCCTAAGGCGGGCAACACGTACAGGGCTTGCCCCCAATGGCCAAGGGCAGCGTACGTGTCCGTCGGTGCGTCAGGCCAAGGGCGCGCAGCCCCCGCCAATGGCTGGTTGAGCCACCAGTGGCCGCCTGGGTTGGCTTCGCCGGGCACGGGCTGGGCCTGGCTGAACAATGTGCGGTTGAAGGCCACCCAACTTGCCGGTAACAGCTGTCGGTCACCCCAGCGTCCTTCGCGCTGCATCAGCAGGCCGATCCGCGCCAAGTCGCGGGCACTGAGGTAGAGGTAGGAGGAACCGACAAAGGTACCCGTGCCATCACGCTCCCACACGGCGCTGTCGATGCCCAGCGGGGTGAACAGCGCCTGCCAGGGGTAGCCGGCATAGGCGCTGGCATCGAGCATGCCGCGCAATGCGGCGGCCAGTACGTTGCTGTCGCCGCTGGAGTAGAGAAACTGCTGGCCAGGCGGTTGCGCAGCCGGGCGCGCTGCCGTGTAGGCAGCCATGTCGTTGCGCCCGCGGGTGTAGAGCATGGCCACCACTGAAGACTTCAGCGGCGCGTATTCGTAGTCTTCCTGCCAGGCCAGGCCACTGGCCCAGTGCAGCAGGTCGGCAAGGCGCACATCGGGGTGCGCCTGTAGCGGCGGGTAATAGCGCGCCGCAGGGTCCTGCAGTTGGAAACGCCCCTCCCCTTGGGCGACCCCCAGCACCGTGGCGAGCACGCTCTTGCTCACCGACCAGGTGAGGTGGGCCGTCTGTGCCGTGGTAGGGGCGGCGTAGCGCTCGTAGAGGATGCGGCCGTCGCGGATGATCAGCAGCGCGTCGCTGCGGATGCCGCTGCGCTCGGCGGCGTTGCGCGGGGGAAAGGCATAGGTGTCCACGGCCTGCCAGTCACGGCCCGTGCTGTCGACCTTCCAGTCCGGCAGGGGCCAGTCCTCGGCCCAGGCAGTGCCCACAGCCATCGCCAATATCAGCAAGCATGCCTTCATCGCCAGGAGCCCCGAGCGTCAACCAATCGCCCAATCCTGGCAGGCGCTCATGACAGTCCTGCAGCGCTCCACGCCTTGGCCAAACGCTTTTCCCGAGCGGCCGCGGCCAACGCCAATACCCCCTGATCCCGCTGCCATAGCTGCGCCCACTGCTCCGGCCCGGCGAGCAACGCCTTGTCGACTGCGCCCCTGAGCCCCTGAAACTGAGCGAACAAGCCTCCCAGCAACAAATGGCACCCCACACTGTCCGCACACTGTCGGCTTCCCTCGGCACACCCTGCCAACAAACCCAGCAGACGCAAGCGTAAATCCTGCGGCCAGCGGCACTCCTGCCCCACCCCGTACAGCCAGGCAACCATCGCCGCGAGCACGTACAAGTCCTCCAGCGAGCGGAACGGTTTGACGTAGGCATCCCAGCCATCACCGGCCAACAGCTCACAGGCCGCCTGCTGCACATGCAGGCGGCCATGGCCCACCTCTGGCATCAACGGCAACGTCGGCAATGCCTCCAGCGTCACCCCAGGCTCACCGGGGTAGACCACCGCCAGGCTGAGCCGCGGCGTCTCGCCGGGTGCTTCACAGCGCGCCGCCACCAACAACCATTCGGCGTCCAGCCCGGCGGTGACGAAATCCTTGTTGCCCGTCAGGCGCAGGCCCTCAAGCCGGGTGTGCATGTCAGCCGGGCGCACGCTGCGCCGCTCGGTGGCGCACAGCGCGCCGAGGCTGGCCGGGGCACTGGGCCAGAGCACCCGCAGGGCGGCCTGGTAGCCCATGAGGAAGGCCAGGCCAGGGGTGGCCATGGCCCGCCCACCCAGCACCGCCAGTTCGAAAGGCGCGGCGCCACCGAGGCGTTCAAGCTGTGCGTTGTAAGTCTCGCCCAACGTGCCAGCCAGGGGCTGACGAAGGGGGTCGTTGAGTCGTTGCAACCAGGCCATCGAACGCTCCTTTCATAGGCGCTTGTCGGGTGGTGTCACGCAAGCATCACCAAAGATTCACAGAGGTGACACCGCGCCTACCTAGGCTGACTTTGCACAACAAAGCCGCCCGGCCGCAACCCTTCATGGCTGGCTTATGGAGACTCGCAATGACTCGGATCGCTCGCTCTGGCGACAACAGCACTGAACGCCGTCTGCAAGCCGAACGCCTGGTCGGCGCCGTGGCCTTGCAGGAAGCACAGGCCCTGCGCTTCAAAGTGTTCAGCGCAGAATTCAAGGCCAAGCTCAAAGGCGCCGAACAGGGCCTGGACATGGATGACTACGACGTACATTGCCGCCATATCGGGGTGCGCGACCTGAGCACCGGCGAACTGGTCGCCACGACCCGCCTGCTCGACCACCAGGCCGCCAGCAGCCTGGGGCGCTTCTACAGCGAAGAGGAATTCAGCCTGCATGGCCTGTTGCAATTGCAGGGGCCGATCCTTGAGCTGGGCCGCACCTGTGTCGATCCTGACTATCGCAACGGCGGCACCATCGCTGTCCTCTGGGGCGAGCTGGCCGAAGTGCTCAACGAAGGCCGCTACAGTTACCTGATGGGCTGCGCCAGCATCCCGATGCAGGATGGTGGCGTGCAGGCTCATGCGATCATGCAGCGCCTGCGCGAGCGTTACCTGTGCACCGAACACCTGCGCGCCGAGCCGAAGAACCCGCTGCCCAACCTGGCTCTGCCAAACAACGTCATCGCCGAGATGCCACCGCTGCTCAAGGCCTACATGCGCTTGGGTGCGAAGATCTGCGGCGAACCTTGCTGGGACGAAGACTTCCAGGTCGCCGACGTGTTCATCCTGCTCAAACGCGACGACCTCTGCCCGCGCTATGCCCGCCACTTCAAGGCGGCGGTCTGATGCCCAAGCTGCGGGTCATTGCCCGCCTCTCACGGCTGCTGCTGGTGTTGCTGTTCGGCCTGCTGATGGCCAGCGCGATCGCCCTCGGCGAACGCCTGGGCGTGAAGACCTCCCTCGAACGCCGCCAGCGCTGGACCTGCCTGTTCATGAAGCGCCTGGTCGCCGCCCTGCCCTTCGAGGTCCGGGTGCTCGGCGAGTTGCCCAAGCGGCCGATGCTGTGGGTCAGTAACCACGTGTCCTGGACCGACATCCCGCTGCTGGGCATGCTGCTGCCGCTGTCGTTCCTGTCCAAGGCCGAAGTACGCCACTGGCCGCTGGCCGGGTGGTTGGCAGAGAAGGCCGGCACGCTGTTCATCCGCCGCGGCGGCGGCGACAGTCAGCGCTTGCGTGAACAGATCGCCGGGCAGCTAGGCCTGGCCCGCCCCCTGCTGATCTTCCCCGAAGGCACCACGACCAGCGGTCGCAGTTTGCGCACCTTCCATGGCCGCCTGCTGGCAGGTGCCATCGACCGTGGTGTGGCGGTGCAGCCGGTGGCTATCCAGTATTTGCGCGGTGGCCAGATCGACCCGATTGCGCCGTTCGTTGGGGATGACGATCTGGTATCCCACCTGATGCGTCTGTTCGCCCAGCCCCGAGGCGAGGTGTGCATTCACCTGCTGCAGCCGATCGCTAGTGTAGGCAAGGAACGTGCGGTGCTGGCGTTGCAGGCGCAGCAGGCAATACACCTGGCGTTGTTCGGGGTTGACGACGTTGAAGCCATGCCACGGCGTCAGGCACGGGCGGCCTGATTGCGTGCAGCCTCAGTGTCGGCGATGGGAATAGCCAGGCGAACAGGCAATCAGGCGTCAGCCATCCGTCCCGCGGCGGCAAACGCCTGCAGCTGCGGATAGAACGCGCGAAAGTCCGCCAGCAGCGGCTCATACAGCCGCTCCAGCTCATCCATCACACCCACCATGCCCTCGGGCCTGGACAAGCGCCGACCTATGCCGTTGAACACCTGCTCCAGCGTCGCGAAGTCACTGTACGCGCCCAGCCAGTCATCCGCCGCCATGTACGGCGCAATGCGTGCCAACCGGCCGGGTAACTGCGGCTCGGCGAGCAACACCCGATAGAACTCACCGGTAAACTGCTCCAGCGGCTGCGCGGCATAATCGTCCCAGTGCCGGGCCAGGCAATGGTCGAAAAACACATCCAGCACGATCCCGGCAAACCGCCGCCGCTCGCGCGGAAAGCGTGCCAGGGCGGCCAGCACCAGAGGGTGCCGGTCGGTGTAGCTGTCGATGTGCCGATGCAGGCGGATGGCCGCCTCCAGCGCAGGTGGGAAGCGCCCTTCCAGCGTGCCTTTGACGAAGTCGCCGTACAGGCTGCCGAGCAGTTGTTGCGGCGCAGGGCCGCCCAGATGCAGGTGAGCGAGGTAGTTCATGGGCGCAGTTTAGCACTGCACGCTTTTATATCGTTATAACGCGATATAGCGATTCGCACTCAGTTCAGAACTTCTTCATATTTCTATATCGCCTGAAACCGATTTATATTTCGCTCCATCGCGATATACCGCTACACCTTGAGCCTCACACCATGCCTCTCGATCTCGACGAAATAATAAAAGCCTTGGCCCACCCGGTCCGGCGAGAAATCCTCAACTGGCTGAAAGACCCGGCCGCGCAATTTCCTGACCAGCATCACAGCACCGAGCACGGTGTCTGTGCCGGGCAGATCGACCAACGCTGCGGCTTGTCGCAGTCGACGGTGTCCGCCCACCTGGCCACGCTGCAGCGCGCGGGCCTGATCAGCAGCCAGAAGATCGGCCAGTGGCACTTCTTCAAACGCGACGAAGCCACCATCCAGGCGTTCATCGAACAACTGCGCCAAGCGCTTTGACAAGGCAGGTAAACCGTTATGACCACGCTTTTCGATCCGATCACACTGGGCGACGTGCAACTGCCCAACCGCATCATCATGGCCCCGCTCACCCGCTGCCGCGCCGACGAGGGACGAGTACCCAACGCGCTGATGGCTGAATACTACGTGCAGCGCGCCAGCGCAGGCCTGATTCTCAGCGAAGCGACTTCGGTCACGCCGATGGGCGTTGGCTATCCCGACACGCCGGGCATCTGGAACGATCAACAGGTCCGGGGCTGGAACAACGTGACCAAGGCCGTGCATGGCGCCGGCGGCCGTATCTTCCTGCAGCTGTGGCATGTGGGGCGTATCTCCCACCCCAGCTACCTGAACGGTGAGCTGCCGGTAGCCCCCAGCGCAATCCAGCCCAAAGGCCATGTCAGCCTGGTGCGCCCGACCACCGAGTACCCGACCCCACGCGCCCTGGAAGCCGAAGAAATCGCCGACATCGTCGAGGCCTACCGCAGCGGTGCCGAAAACGCCAAGGCCGCAGGTTTCGACGGGGTGGAAATCCACGGTGCCAACGGCTACCTGCTCGACCAGTTTTTGCAGACCAGCACCAACCAGCGCACCGACCGCTATGGCGGCTCTGTGGAAAACCGTGCTCGCCTGCTGCTGGAAGTGACGGACGCTGTGATTGATGTATGGGGTGCCGGACGCGTGGGCATGCACCTGGCACCACGGGCCGATGCGCATGACATGGGCGACGCCGACCGTGTCGAAACCTTTACCTACGTGGCGCGGGAACTGGGCAAACGTGGCATCGCCTTCATCTGCTCGCGGGAAAAGGAAGCCGACGACAGCATCGGCCCGCAGATCAAGGACGCGTTCGGCGGCCCTTACATCGTCAACGAACGCTTCGACAAGGCCAGTGCCAACGCGGCGTTGGCCAGTGGCAAGGCAGATGCGGTGGCCTTCGGCGTGCCGTTCATCGCCAACCCCGACCTGCCAGCACGCCTGGCTGCCGATGCGCCGTTGAACCAGGCGCATCCGGAGACCTTCTATGGCAAGGGGCCGGTGGGGTACATCGATTATCCGCGGCTTTAAGTGAGGCCCCCAGGGCCGCGTTGGGGCCCTAATCGCCGGCAAGCCGGCGATTAGGGTTCAGGAGACCTCAAGGCCGGGCGTTGATCTGCTGCTGCAGGTTCTGGATTTGGCTCTGCAGGGTATTGATGCTGCGCGTGGTCTGCCCACGGAACGCATCGAACTCCTGCACAGATGCCCCGCTGGCAGCCGCCGCAGCTGGGCGGTTGTCCACCTGGCTCTTCAACACCAGCACATCCTGCGCCAGGCTATCGATCGCCGCCTTCGGGTTACCCTGCTTCTTCAACGCGGCCACTTCGTCGCTCAAGCTCTTGAGCTGGCCGTCAAGTTTGCCGCCATCCACCTGGCCCGACTTCAACGCCGCCAGTTCGCCATTCACAGCCTTCAACTGCGCCTGCAACTGAGTCTGCAATTCGGTGACGGCCTTCTGTTGCTCGCGGGTATCGGCCAGCACTTGCTCCAGGCGCTTGCCCAGGTCGCCCGCCTGCCCCGCCACGCCTTGCTGTTGCTTGCCCTGCTCGGCCAGGCTGGCCTGCAGTTGGCGTATCTGCAGCTTCAGCGCCTCGCTGCCGGTGGTGCTGGAGGACTCGCTGGCCTCGACCTTGCCGCTGATGGCCTGCAGGCGCCCTGCCGCTTCTTCGCTGATGCGGGCAAAGCTCTCCTGGGTCGCCACCAGTTGCTGCTCCATCAGCGAGATCTGCTGAAAGCTCCACCAGCCAAGCCCCGCCAACGCAATGAACGATGCCCCCAACAGCGCCCACAAGGGGCCGGTACTGGCAGGCTTGGCGGCCTTCTGCCGGCTGCGCGCCACGTGTGCAGGCAACAGTTCGTCATCATCAGGGGTCCCTGCCCGCAAGGCGGGTACATCGTCGAAATCGTCGTGGGCATCGTTGCGCATGGATAGTGTCAACCGCAGTGGTAGCAAAGAGGCATGAGTATAAACCGCTCACGCGGCGCACTGATGACCATCATCCGTGCGCCAGGTTCACTGGCCAGGGGGCTGATGCTTCCACCAGGCGCAGAATTCATCCAACGCGGTCCACAGGCTGACGGTGGGCTGGTAATCCAGGTACTGGCGGGCACGGCTGATATCCAGGGTGAAATCGCGGCTCATCACCTGCATCCCCAGGCGCGACAGGGTCGGCTGCGGCCGCCCGGGCCAAAGCATGCAGGCAGCCTCGTTCAGCGCGGCCAGGCTGTAGGCCAGCCCGTAGGCGCGATAACGGGTGACCTGCGGCAAGTGCATCTGACGCATCACGTAGTTGACCACATCCCACAGCGGCAGCGGCTGGCCATTACTGATGTTGTAGGCCTGGCCCAGCGCACGGTCATCGGCAAACAGCGCCCTGAGCAAGGCTTCGTTGAGGTTATGAACGCTGGTGAAATCGACCTTGTTCAAGCCGTTGCCGATAATCGCCACCCGGCCCTTGCGCTGCATCTGCATCAGCCGCGGGAAAATACTGGCATCACCGGCACCCGTGACAAAGCGCGGGCGCAGCGCCAGCACCTCCAGGCCAAACTCCTGGGCGCCGAAAACCTTTTGCTCGGCCAGGTACTTGGTCCGCCCGTAGTGATCGTGGAACCGGCGCGGTACCTGGTCCTCACGGATGTCCAGGCGTGAATGGCCGTTGAAATAGATGGACGGCGACGACAGGTGTACCAGGCGGCGTACATGTTCCTTCAGGCAGCCCTCGACCACGTTCTCGGTGACCACTACATTGCCCTGGTGAAAATCCTGGTAGCGCCCCCAGGTGCCCACCGCCCCCGCGCAGTGCACCACGGCTTCGACGCCCTGGCAAAGACGCCGGGCAAGTTCGGCGTCCCCCAGGTCGCCGGGAATGAACTGCGCGCCGCGCTTGACCAGGTGCTCTACCCCCTCGGCACGCCGGCCGCTGACCCGCACGTCCAGGCCCTGCTCCAGGGCAAAGCGCGCGAAACGCCCCCCGATGAAGCCGCTCGCGCCAGTGACCAGAATTTGCATGTAAGACTCCGCCTCGCCAGATTTCAGATGCAACTGACGCCGGTCGCCCCTACAAGGGCACCAGCCAATGCTGTGCCGTGAAGCGCAAGTGTTCGGTCAGTTGCGCGAGCAGGTGCCCGCCATTGCGCCAATGATGCCAGTACAGCGGCACATCGATGGGGGTATCGGCACATATTTCCACCAGTTGCCCGTTGCCCAACTGCTCACGGGCCTGCAGTTCAGGGACCAGCCCCCAGCCAAGGCCCGCTTCGGTCATGCGCAGGAAACCTTCGGAGGAGGGGCACAGGTGATGCAGGAAACCATCCTCGATGCCCAGCGATGCCAGGTAACGGTGCTGCAGAAAGTCGTCCGGGCCATAGACGATGGCAGGGGTACGTGCCAGACGCTTGACCTCGAAGCCCTGAGGAAAATGCCGCGCCATGAACGCCGGGCTGGCCAGTGCCCGATAGCGCATGGCACCCAGCGGCAGGCTGCGGGCCCCGGCCACCGGCCGCTCGCTGCCACACAGGCAGGCTGCCACTTCACCGGCACGCATGCGCTTGAGGCCAACTTCCTGGTCCTCTACCACCAGTTCGGTGAGCACCCGCTGCTCGGCGCAGAACGTCCCGACCGCACTCGCCCACCACGTGGCCAGGCTGTCGGCGTTGAGGGCGATACGCAGGCGCTCCGGCATGCCCTCTACATCCAGTGCCGGCACCTGGCGCTGCAGGTCACGTTCGAGCAAACGCACCTGTTGCACATGGTTGAGCAATTGCCGCCCCACCTCAGTCGGGCTCGGCGGTGTGGCGCGCACCAGCACCGGCTGGCCAACCCGAGCCTCGAGCAGCTTGATGCGCTGGGAAATGGCTGATTGCGACAGCCCCAGTACCTGCGCTGCCCGCTCGAACCCACCTTGCTCGATGACCGCGGCGAGGGCAGCCAGCAGCTTGTAATCGAACATCGATTTTCCTAATGACTGATCAGCGTTATTTGTTTTTCTTATACAGCCTAGCCACGGACAATGGCCAGCATCTTCTCTGGAGTATCTGCCATGTGGCAAAGCTATCTGAACGGCATGCTGGTCGCCTTCGGCCTGATCATGGCCATTGGCGCACAGAACGCCTTCGTCCTGGCGCAAAGCCTGCGCCGCGAACATCACCTGCCAGTCGCAGCGCTGTGCATTGTCTGTGATGCCCTCCTGGTGGCGGCCGGTGTATTCGGCCTGGCCACGGTGCTGGCGCACAACCCGACGCTGCTGGCCATCGCCCGCTGGGGCGGCGCCGTATTCCTGATCTGGTATGGCGCCAAGGCCTTGCGCAGCGCCTGTTCCAAACAGAGCCTGCAACACCAGGAAGGCCAAGGCATACGCTCCCGCCGCGCCGTACTGCTCAGTGCCCTGGCGGTGACCCTGCTGAACCCCCATGTGTACCTGGACACCGTGCTGCTGATCGGCTCGCTCGGCGCTCAGCAGACCGTGCCCGGCGCCTATGTGGCCGGAGCCGCCAGTGCCTCGGCGCTCTGGTTCACTACCTTGGCGGTCGGCGCCGCATGGCTGGCGCCCTGGCTGGCACGTCCGGCTACCTGGCGTATGCTCGACCTGATGGTGGCGGTGATGATGTTCGCTGTGGCGGCGCAACTGATCTTCACGTGACGTGAAGCGGCCTTACGTCCGCCCGTCGGCCCCGGCCAACCGCTCTGGAACCTCTATTCCCTATCTTTGTTGCGTGGTTATGCGCCGGGGCTGGTGCTATGATCCAGCCCTTGCGTCGCAAAGAGTACAAACTCGCCGACGCACATAGGGCCGCCCGTGATCGGCCTTGCGCAAACCGCGAACTAGACCTGAATCAGGAGATCTACCATGGCTTTTGAATTGCCGCCGCTGCCGTACGCCCATGATGCCCTGCAGCCGCACATCTCCAAGGAAACCCTGGAGTATCACCACGACAAGCACCACAACACCTATGTCGTGAACCTGAACAACCTGGTCCCAGGCACCGAATTCGAAGGCAAGACGCTGGAAGAGATCGTCAAGACCTCTTCGGGCGGCATCTTCAACAACGCCGCTCAAGTCTGGAACCACACCTTCTACTGGAACTGCCTGGCGCCAAACGCTGGCGGCCAGCCGACCGGTGCCCTGGCTGATGCCATCAACGCCGCTTTCGGCTCCTTCGACAAGTTCAAGGAAGAGTTCACCAAGACTTCGGTTGGCACCTTCGGTTCCGGCTGGGGCTGGCTGGTGAAGAAAGCTGACGGTTCCCTGGCCCTGGCCAGCACCATTGGCGCCGGCTGCCCGCTGACCAGCGGCGACACCCCGCTGCTGACCTGCGACGTCTGGGAACACGCCTACTACATCGACTACCGCAACCTGCGTCCGAAGTACGTCGAGGCGTTCTGGAACCTGGTCAACTGGAAGTTCGTTGCCGAGCAGTTCGAAGGCAAGACCTTCAAGGCCTGATTCCCTCAGCCTTGATTCAGAAAACCCGGCCATGTGCCGGGTTTTTTTATGGGGTTTCATTCAGGCTCAGCGGTGTACCCGTGGGCGTGGGCTTGCCTCGTGAAGAGGCGCGTCACCGATACTGCAAAGTTGCGAGCCGCAGTTTACCCCGTAGCTCTTGCTCCCCCCGCATACCGCGCTAACATCAAACGTCTGGACGTTCGCTACAGCGCACTCAAGTTGCAGGGTAAGGCAACCGATACACTGCTCAGTACAGCCCCAACGGCCGATAGTGTATTGCCAACGATAATGGCAAAATGATGTCACGCGCATGGATTAAGGAAACCCCATTGAAGCTGGAATTGCGGAACAGCTTATCGGTCAAGTTGCTCAGGGTCGTACTCCTTTCGGCGCTGGCGGTTGGTGTCGTCCTTAGTTGCGCGCAGATCGTCTACGACACCTACAAGACCCGCCAGGCCGTCAACAACGATGCCCAGCGCATCCTTGACATGTTCCGCGACCCATCGACCCAGGCGGTCTACAGCCTTGACCGGGAAATGGGCATGCAGGTCATGGAAGGTCTGTTCCAAGACGAATCGGTGCGCAAAGCCTCCATCGGACATCCCAACGAAACCATGCTGGCCGAGAAGTCCCGCCCTTTGCTGGACACCTCGATGCGCTGGCTGACCGACCTGATCCTCGGCCAGGAACGTACCTACACCACGCAACTGGTCGGGCGCGGGCCCTACAGCGAATACTACGGCGACCTGAGCATCACCCTGGACACCGCCGCCTACGGTGAAGACTTTCTGCTCAACGCCATCATCATCTTCATTTCCGGTGTGCTGCGGGCCTTGGCCATGGGCCTGGTGCTGTACCTGGTCTACCACTGGTTGTTGACCAAGCCCCTGTCGAAGATCATCGAGCACCTCACCCAGATCAACCCTGATCGCCCAAGCCAACACCAGATCCCGCTGCTCAAAGGCCACGAGAAGAACGAGCTGGGCATCTGGGTCAACACCGCCAACCAGCTGCTGGCCTCGATCGAGCGCAACACCCACCTGCGCCATGAAGCCGAGAACAGCCTGCAGCGCATGGCTCAGTACGACTTCCTCACCGGCTTGCCCAACCGCCAGCAATTGCAGACACAGCTGGACAAAATCCTGGTCGACGGCGGCCGCCTGCAACAGCGTGTGGCGGTGTTGTGCGTAGGCCTGGACGACTTCAAGGGCATCAACGAACAGTTCAGCTACCAGGTTGGCGACCAGTTGCTGTTGGCCCTGGCCGATCGCCTGCGCGCTCACAGTGGCCGGCTGGGCGCCCTGGCACGCCTGGGTGGTGACCAGTTCGCTCTGGTCCAGGCCAACATCGAACAGCCCTATGAAGCCGCAGAACTGGCACAGAGCATCCTCGACGACCTGGAAGTGCCGTTCGGCCTGGACCATCAGCAGATCCGCCTGCGTGCGACCATCGGCATCACCCTGTTCCCCGAGGACGGCGACAGCACCGAGAAGCTGCTGCAAAAAGCCGAGCAGACCATGACCCTGGCCAAGGCGCGTTCACGCAACCGTTACCAGTTCTACATTGCCAGCGTCGACAGCGAGATGCGTCGGCGCCGCGAGATGGAAAAGGACCTGCGCGAGGCGTTGACGCGCAACCAGCTGTATCTGGTTTACCAGCCACAGATCAGCTACCGCGACCACCGCGTGGTCGGCGTTGAAGCGCTCCTGCGCTGGCAGCATCCGGAGTTGGGCATGGTTCCGCCAGACCAGTTCATCCCGCTGGCCGAGCAGAACGGCAGCATCATCAGCATCGGCGAGTGGGTGCTCGATCAGGCCTGCCGGCAACTGCGCGAATGGCACGACCTGGGCTTCGCCGAACTGCGTATGGCCGTCAACCTGTCGACCGTGCAACTGCACCACAATGAGCTCCCAAGGGTGGTCAACAACCTGCTGCAGGCCTACCGCTTGCCGCCGCGCAGCCTCGAGCTGGAAGTGACCGAAACCGGTCTGATGGAAGACATCAGTACCGCCGCCCAGCACCTGCTCAGCCTGCGCCGCTCAGGGGCGATGATCGCCATCGACGACTTCGGCACCGGTTACTCGTCGCTGAGCTACCTCAAGTCGTTGCCACTGGACAAGATCAAGATCGACAAGAGCTTCGTCCAGGACCTGCTTGACGACGATGACGACGCCACCATCGTTCGGGCCATCATCCAGCTGGGCAAGAGCCTGGGGATGCAGGTGATCGCCGAAGGGGTGGAAACCGCCGAGCAGGAGAGCTACATCATCGCCCAAGGCTGCCATGAAGGTCAGGGCTACCACTACAGCAAACCGCTTTCGGCCCGTGAGTTGACCCATTTCCTCAAACAGGCGCAGCGCAATCAGGTTTCCGCGCTGTAAGCCATTCCCCTGGGTTACACACCGTGACGCGCATTTACATGAATTGCGTGCCGCGCCCCTTTACAGCAAATGCAAATCTTTCGCATGATGTTGCGCTTTCACGTGCCACGCCACACTGTCCAACCACACGACGCAGGGAAACCAATAATGATTCGAATGCCTCTGGCCTCCGCCAGTCTGCTGGCCATCGCCATCGCTCTCGCCGGTTGCGGTGAAAGCAAGGACGGCAAGGCTGCCGCCCCGCAAGCACAGGCACCTGCTGCCGCCAGCACCGCTGCTGCGGCGCCGGGGGCCGTCGACGAAGCGGCCGGCAAGGCCGTGGTCAAGCATTACACCGAGATGGTCTACACCGTTTACAGCGATTCGCTGAGCACCGCCAAGACCCTGCAAAGCGCCATCGACGCGTTCCTCGCCAAGCCCAATGACGAGACCCTGAACGCCGCCAAGGCCGCCTGGGCCGCTGCCCGCGTTCCATACCTGCAGAGCGAGGCGTTCCGCTTCGGCAACACGATCATCGACGACTGGGAAGGCCAGGTTAACGCCTGGCCCCTGGACGAAGGCCTGATCGATTATGTCGACAAGAGCTACGAGCACGCCTTGGGCAACCCGGCGGCCAACGCCAACATCATCGCCAACACCGAGATCCAGGTGGGCGAAGAGAAGATCGACGTCAAGGACATCACCCCCGAGAAACTGGCCAGCCTGAACGAGCTGGGCGGTTCCGAAGCCAACGTCGCCACCGGTTACCACGCGATCGAGTTCCTGCTCTGGGGCCAGGACCTGAACGGCACCGGCCCAGGCGCGGGCAACCGCCCGGCGTCGGACTACCTCGAAGGCCAGGGCGCCACGGGCGGCCACAACGACCGTCGCCGCGCCTACCTGAAAGCGGTTACCGAGCTGCTGGTCACCGACCTCGAAGAGATGGTCGGCAACTGGGCGCCGAACGTAGCCGACAACTACCGCGCCACGCTGGAAGCCGAGCCTGCGGCCGATGGCCTGCGCAAGATGCTGTTCGGCATGGGTAGCCTGTCGCTGGGCGAACTGGCTGGCGAACGCATGAAAGTCTCGCTGGAAGCCAACTCGCCAGAAGACGAGCAGGACTGCTTCAGCGACAACACCCACTACTCGCACTTCTACGACGCCAAAGGCATCCGTAACGTCTACCTGGGTGAGTACACCCGTGTCGACGGCACCAAGCTGACCGGCCCGAGCCTGTCCGAACTGGTGGCCAAAGCCGACCCGGCGACCGACGCGACCCTCAAGGCCGACCTGGAAGCCACCGAAGCGAAGATCCAGGTCATCGTCGACCATGCGCTCAAGGGTGAGCACTACGACCAGCTGATCGCTGCCGACAACGCTGCCGGCAACCAGATCGTGCGTGACGCCATCGCCGCCCTGGTCAAGCAGACCGGCGCGATCGAGCAGGCGGCTGGCAAGCTGGGCATTGCCAATCTGAACCCGGACACCGCCGATCACGAGTTCTGATCACGCCGTTGCGGTGCTGAAAGAGGCGGCCTTCGGGTCGCCTTTTTTCTGTTCGGGACGGGTACATTTTCATCCGGCAATTGCAAATTGCTCTTATTCAAACACCCCCAGCCTGCTAAGCTTGCACGCCGGTTTTTCGCCCACGCCCAGGATTTTGCATGTCCTTGTCGCTGTTCAGACTCCCTACCCTGCTGCTGGCCCTCGCCCTCGCCGCCTGTGACGACGCCCCGCGTTTCACTCAGGCCGAGCCGGGCGAAGCGCTGTCGGGTGGCCAGGCGACTGTCCAGCGCAGCGATCGCAACGCCTTTTCCATGCCTTCGGCCAACCTGTCGCCCGAGCGGCGCCTGGACTTTGCCGTGGGCAACAGCTTTTTCCGCAGCCCATGGGTGATTGCCCCCTCCACCACCACCGCGCGCGACGGCCTCGGCCCGCTGTTCAACACCAATGCGTGCCAGAACTGCCACATCCGTGACGGCCGCGGCCATCCGCCAGAACTCGGTGACAGCAACGCGGTATCGATGCTGGTGCGCCTGTCGATTCCAGACCAGCCCTACTTGGCCAAGGAGATCGAGCGCATCGGCGTGGTGCCCGAACCGGTCTACGGTACTCAGTTGCAGGACATGGCCATCCCCGGCGTGGCCCCTGAAGGCAAGGTGCGGGTGACCTATGACCAGCAGACCGTCACCTTCAAGGATGGCCACCAGGTCGAGTTACGGCGCCCGACGCTGCAGATCACTCAGCTGGGCTACGGGCCGATGCACCCCGACACCCGGTTCTCGGCACGGGTGGCTCCGCCCATGATCGGCCTGGGCCTGCTCGAAGCCATTCCAGAGGCCGACATCCTGGCCAATGAAGACCCTGACGACCGCAACCGCGATGGCATTCGCGGACGAGCCAACCGGGTATGGGACGACGCCCAGGGCAAGACGGTAATCGGCCGTTTCGGCTGGAAGGCCGGGCAGCCCAACGTCAACCAGCAGAACGTGCACGCCTTTGCCGGTGACATGGGCCTGACCAGTACCCTGCACCCCAAGGACGACTGCACCCCAGCCCAGCTCGACTGCCTTGCCGCGCCCAATGGCGACGGCGCCGACGGTGAAAAGGAAGTCAGCGACAACATCCTGCGCCTGGTCACCTTCTACACCCGCAACCTGGGTGTACCGGCGCGCCGCGACGTCGGCGCCCCGCAGGTCTTGGCCGGCAAGAACCTGTTCTACCAGGCCGGCTGCCAGGGCTGCCACATCCCGCAGTTCACCACCGCCGCCAATGCTGCCGAGCCGGAGCTGGCCGGGCAGGTCATCCGCCCCTACAGCGACCTGTTGCTGCACGACATGGGCCCAGGTCTGGCTGACGAGCGCACCGAATTCGCCGCCAACGGCCAGGACTGGCGCACCCCTCCCCTGTGGGGCATCGGCCTGACCGAAGCCGTCAGCGGCCACACCCAGTACCTGCATGACGGCCGCGCCCGCAACCTGCTCGAAGCCGTGCTCTGGCACGGCGGCGAAGCCCAGGCCGCGCGCGACCATGTATTGACCTTCAATGCCGAGCAGCGAGCCGCGTTGCTGGCGTTCCTGAACTCACTTTAATACGCGCAAGGAGCCGGGCATGTTCCGACCCAAACTGTTGTTCACCAGCCTCGCCGCACTCGCCCTCGGCGCCTGCTCACCGCAGGACCCGCAGGCCGTGACCTCGGCCGCCATCGCCAAGCAGGTGATCCTGCCGACCTACAGCCGCTGGGTCGAAGCAGACCGTCAGCTGGCCAGCAGCGCCCTGGCCTACTGTGAAGGCAAGGAAAGCCTGGAAACCGCACGCGCCGACTTCCTCAATGCGCAAAAAGCCTGGGCCGAGCTGCAACCCCTGCTGGTCGGCCCGCTGGCTGAAGGCAACCGCGCCTGGCAAGTGCAGTTCTGGCCCGACAAGAAGAACCTGGTCGGCCGCCAGGTCGAGCAATTGGTCAATGGTGACAAGCCGGTCGATGTCGCTGCCCTGGGCAAGGCCAGTGTCGTGGTACGTGGCCTGTCGGCCTACGAGTACATCCTCTTCGATAGCAAGCCGGACATTGCCACCGCCGAGCAGAAAGCGCGCTACTGCCCGTTGCTGGTCGCTATTGGTGAGCACCAGAAGGCGCTGGCCGAAGAGATCCTCAAGGGCTGGAACAGCACCGACGGCATGCTCTCGCAGATGACCAAGTTCCCTAACCAGCGTTATGCCGACTCCCACGAGGCCATCGCCGACCTGTTGCGCGCCCAGGTGACCGCCCTGGATACCCTGAAGAAGAAGCTCGGTGCGCCGATGGGCCGCCAGAGCAAAGGCATCCCTCAGCCGTTGCAGGCCGAAGCCTGGCGCAGCCATTCTTCCCTGAAAAGCCTGGAAGCCAGCCTCAAGGCCGCTCAGGCCGTGTGGGTCGGGGTAGACAACCAGGGCCTGCGCGGCCTGCTGGGCAGCGACCAGAAAGCCCTGGCGCAGAAGATCGACGACGCCTACGCTACCGCCCTCAAGCTACTGGCCGACAACCAGAAGACCCTGGGCGAGCTGCTGGCCGACGACGCAGGCCAACAGGCGCTCAACCAGATCTACGACAGCCTCAACGTCGTCCACCGCTTGCATGAAGGCGAGCTGGCCAAGGCGTTGAACATTCAGCTGGGCTTCAATGCCAACGACGGTGACTGATCATGCTGCGACGCCAGGCCCTCAAACTCGGTAGCGTATTGCTCAGCGCCCTGACCCTGGGCGGCTGGAGCCTGTTCCGCAACAAAGGTAGCGAACCCCTGCTGCTGTCGGCGCGTGACGATGGCGACGGCAAGCACTATGCGGTCGGGTTTCGCCTGGACGGCACCCAGGTGTTCAGCACCCAGGTGGCGCAACGTTGCCACGCGATCATCAACCACCCCGAACTGCCGATCGCCGTGTTCGTCGCACGCCGCCCAGGCACCGAAAGCTACTTGGTCGACCTGCGCGACGGGCGCCTGCTGCAGACCGTCACGTCGCAACCGGACCGGCACTTCTATGGCCACGCCGTGATCCACAAGGGCGGGGAATGGCTGTATGCCACCGAGAACGACACCACCGACCCGGGGCGTGGCGTCCTGGGTGTCTACCGTTTCGAAGGCGAGCGCCTGGTGCACACCGGCGAGATCCCGACCCACGGCATCGGCCCCCATGAGGTGGCCTGGCTGCCGGATGGCGAGACCCTGATCGTGGCCAACGGCGGCATCCGCACCGAGGCTGAGAGCCGGGTCGAGATGAACCTCCATGCCATGGAGCCGAGCCTGGTACTGATGCAGCGCGACGGGACCTTGCTGAGCAAGGAAACGTTGGCCCAGCCGATGAACAGTGTGCGCCACCTGGCGGTGGGCAGTGATGGCACCATCGCCGCCTGCCAACAGTTCATGGGCGATGCTGACGAAACGGCCGAATTGCTGGCGATCAAGCGTCCAGGCGAGCGGTTCACCGCCTTTCCGGTCCCGGAACACCAACTGCAGGCGATGGCCCAGTACACCGCCAGCGTCGCCATCCATAGCGACCTGCGCCTGGTGGCACTGACCGCGCCACGGGCCAACCGCCTGTTTGTCTGGGACCTGGACAGTGGCGCGGTACGGCTGGATGCACCGATGCCTGATTGCGCGGGAGTCGGCGCGGTGAAAGACGGCTTTGTCGTCACCTCCGGGCAGGGGCGGTGCCGCTACTATGATTGCCGCAAGCAGGAGCTGGTCGGCCAGCCGATGGACCTGCCTTCCGGGTTCTGGGACAACCACCTGCACTTGGCCTGACACCGGGCCGCCTGCACCGGCTCATCGCCAGCAAACCGGTTCCCACAGGTTCACGCAATTCCTGTGGGAGCGGGCTTGCCGGCAACAGGGCCCTCCCCGCCAATATCTCCCCATCCTGGCAAAAACAGTCAATACTTCCCCAACCACACGTGGGCAGGATCGCCCGTTGTCGTGCCTAAACCAATAACAACCACGCATCCAAGGAACTGGACTATGCTGCGCCGCCGCATGCTTATCATGTTGGCCGTGGTTCTGCTGATCGTGCTGGCCCTGGCGGGCTACAAGGCCTTCTCGATCTACCAGCAGATCCAGATGTTCACTGCCCCCAAGCCCCCCATCACCGTGGCGGCAGCCGTGGCCGAAGAACGCCAGTGGCAGGAGCGCCTGCCCGCTGTGGGCAGCCTCAAGGCCCTGCAAGGCGTCGAGTTGAGCCTTGAGGTGGAAGGCACCGTCAAATCCCTGCACTTCGACTCCGGCCAGCCAGTCAAGGCGGGGCAACTGTTGCTGCAGCTCAACGATGACCAGGAATCGGCCCTGCTCGGGACTGCCCAGGCCGACCTGGGCCTGGCAAAGGTCGATTTCGGCCGTGGCAGCCAACTGGTGGGCGACTCGGCCATCTCCCGCGGTGAATATGACCGCCTCACCGCGCAATATCGGCGTAACCAGGCGGTGGTCGACCAGCTCAAGGCGTCCAAGACCAAGAAAAGCATCAGCGCCCCGTTCAGCGGCACCATCGGCATCCGCCAGGTGGATGTCGGCGACTACTTGGCCGCAGGCACGGTGATCGCCACCTTGCAGGACCTTTCCAGCCTCTACGTCGACTTCAATGTGCCCGAACAGGCCCTGCCGCACCTGAGCCTCGGCCAGCAGGTGCTGGTGCAGGTGGCCGCTTACCCGGGCCAGACCTTCCCCGCGAGCCTCAGCGCCATCAACCCCAAGGTCGAAGAGAGCACGCGCAACCTGCTGATACGCGCCACCTTGGCCAACCCGGACGGCAAGCTGCTGCCCGGCATGTTCGCCAATTTGCTGATTTTGCTGCCCGACCCACAGGCACGGGTGGTGGTGCCGGAAAGCGCCATCACCTACACGCTGTATGGCAACTCGGTGTATGTCGCCACACCGCGCAAAGACAAGGACGGCAACCCGATGCTGGACGACAAGGGCCAGCCGCAACTCAGCGCCGAGCAACGCACCGTGCAGACCGGCGAACGCCGCGCGGGTGTGGTGGTGATCAGCAAGGGGCTCACGGCGGGTGAGCAGGTGGTGACCGCCGGGCAGCTCAAGCTGACCCCCGGCGCCGCTATCCGCCTCGGCCAGGACACAGCACTCAAACCCGAACAGAGCGCTCCGCGCGCAGACTGACCAGGAGGCTGGCATGGCGTTCACCGACCCGTTCATCCGCCGCCCGGTACTGGCCAGCGTGGTCAGCCTGCTGATCCTGCTGCTAGGCTTCCAGGCCTGGAGCAAGCTGCAGATTCGCCAATACCCGCAAATGGAAAACGCCCTGATCACGGTGACCACCGCCTACCCTGGCGCGAACGCCGAAACCATTCAGGGCTACATCACCCAGCCGCTGCAGCAGAGCCTGGCCAGTGCCGAAGGCATCGATTACATGACCTCGGTGAGTCGGCAGAACTTCTCGGTGATCTCCATCTACGCGCGCATCGGCGCCGACAGCGACCGGTTGTTCACCGAGCTGCTGGCCAAGGCCAACGAAGTGCGCAACAAACTCCCCCAGAACTCCGAAGACCCGGTGCTCAGCAAGGAAGCCGCCGATGCCTCGGCGCTGATGTACCTCAGCTTCTACAGCAAGGAAATGAGCAACCCGCAGATCACCGACTACCTGTCGCGGGTCATCCAGCCCAAGCTGGCCACGTTGCCAGGCATGGCCGAGGCGGAGATTCTCGGCAACCAGGTGTTTGCCATGCGTATCTGGATCGACCCGGTGAAGCTGGCTGGCTTTGGCCTGTCGGCCACCGACGTGACCAATGCGGTACGCCGCTACAACTTCCTGTCTGCCGCCGGTGAGGTGAAGGGCGAGTACGTGGTCACCAGTATCAACGCCAGTACCGAGCTGAAATCGGCCGAGGCCTTCGCCGCCTTGCCGGTCAAGACCAGCGGCGACAGCCGCGTGCTGCTGGGCGATGTGGCGCGGGTCGAGATGGGCGCAGAAAACTACGACACGGTCAGTTCGTTCGACGGTACCCCGTCGGTGTATATCGGCATCAAGGCGACCCCGGCAGCCAACCCGCTGGAAGTGATCAAGGAAGTTCGGCGCATCATGCCCGAGCTGGAAAGCCAGCTGCCCTCAGCGCTCAAGGTGTCGATCGCCTACGACGCCACCCTGTTCATCCAGGCCTCCATCGACGAAGTGGTCAAGACCCTCGGTGAAGCGGTGCTGATCGTCATCGTGGTGGTGTTCCTGTTCCTCGGTGCCCTGCGCTCGGTACTGATCCCGGTGGTGACGATTCCCCTGTCGATGATCGGCGTGCTGTTCTTCATGCAGATGATGGGCTACTCGCTCAACCTGCTGACCCTGCTGGCCATGGTGCTGGCCATCGGCCTGGTGGTGGACGATGCAATTGTCGTGGTGGAGAACATCCACCGGCACATGGAAGAAGGCAAGTCGCCGTTCGACGCGGCCCTTGAGGGCGCTCGGGAAATCGCGATGCCGGTGGTGTCGATGACCATCACTCTGGCTGCCGTCTATGCGCCGATCGGCTTCCTCACCGGGCTTACAGGGGCCTTGTTCAAGGAGTTCGCCCTGACCCTGGCCGGGGCGGTGATCATTTCCGGCATCGTGGCCCTCACCCTTTCACCGATGATGTGCGCCCTGCTGCTGCGCCGGGAGCAGAACCCCAGCGGCCTGGCCCATCGCCTTGACCAGCTGTTCGAACGCCTGAAGGTACGCTACCAGCGCCTGCTGCACGCCACCCTCGACAGTCGGCCGGTGGTGCTGGTGTTTGCCGTGATCGTGCTGTGCCTGATCCCGGTGCTGCTCAAGTTTACCCAGAACGAACTGGCGCCCGCCGAGGACCAGGGGGTGATCTTCATGATCAGCAGCTCACCGCAGCCGGCCAACCTTGATTACCTCAACGCCTACACCGACCAGTTCACACCACTGTTCAAAACCTTCCCCGAGTACTACTCGTCGTTCCAGATCAATGGTTTCAATGGTGTGCAGAGCGGCATTGGTGGTTTTTTGCTCAAGCCCTGGAACGAGCGCGACCGCACCCAAATGGCGCTGCTGCCGCTGGTGCAGGCCAAGCTTGAGGAAATCGGCGGCCTGCAGATTTTCGGCTTCAACCTGCCCTCGTTGCCCGGCACCGGCGAGGGCCTGCCGTTCCAGTTCGTGATCAATACCGCTGGCGACTACCCGGCACTGCTGGAGGTGGCCCAGCGCATCAAGACGCGCGCCCAGGCGTCTGGCAAGTTCGCCTTCCTCGACATCGACCTGGCCTTCGACAAGCCCGAAGTGGTGGTCGATATCGACCGGGCCAAGGCGGCGCAAATGGGGGTGTCGATGGACACCTTGGGCGGCACGCTGGCGACCTTGCTGGGCGAGGCGGAAATCAACCGCTTCACCCTGGAAGGACGCAGCTACAAGGTAATTGCCCAGGTCGAGCGGCCGTACCGCGACAACCCCGGCTGGCTCAACAACTACTACGTAAAGAACGACCAGGGCCAACTGTTGCCGCTGTCGAGCCTGATAACACTCACCGACCGCGCCCGCCCGCGCCAGCTCAACCAGTTCCAGCAGTTGAACGCGGCGATCATCCAGGGCGTGCCTATGGTCAGCCTGGGCGAAGCGCTGAAGACCGTGCAGGACATCGCCCGCGAAGAGGCCCCGGAAGGCTTCGCCTTCGACTATGCCGGCGTCGCCCGCCAGTACGTTCAGGAAGGCAGCGCGCTGTGGGTTACCTTCGGCCTGGCACTGGCGATCATCTTCCTGGTGCTGGCAGCGCAATTTGAAAGCTTCCGCGACCCGCTGGTGATCCTGGTGACGGTGCCGTTGTCGATCTGCGGGGCGCTGCTGCCGCTGTTCCTGGGTATATCGAGCATGAACATCTACACCCAGGTCGGGCTGGTGACCTTGATCGGGCTGATCAGCAAGCACGGCATCCTCATCGTCGAGTTCGCCAACCAGTTGCGTGAGGAACGCGGCCTGAGCGTGCGCGAGGCGATCGAGGAAGCGGCGGCCATTCGCCTGCGGCCGGTGCTGATGACCACGGCGGCGATGGTGTTCGGCATGGTGCCGCTGATTCTCGCGACCGGAGCGGGGGCGGTCAGCCGTTTTGACATCGGTACGGTGATTGCCACCGGGATGTCGATTGGCACGCTGTTTACCTTGTTCGTGCTGCCTTGTATCTACACCTTGCTGGCGCACAAGACAAACGCCAAGGAACCTATAACAGCCTGACCCGGCCTCTTCGCGGGCTTGCCCGATGGAACAGCTAGGCCTGCCTCATGATACCGATGATTTTATGTACAGCAGGAACGACGATGGTACGCCCCGCTGCGGCTACGCAAGCATTAGCCCGCTATCCGCAGCAGGCAGGGGCAGCAGCGTCGCTCAACACAACAGTGCTCTTTGCCGGGGGTGGTTTCGCAGGCACTTTGATTGCGTCAGCTGAACATCTGCTTCCATTGAGCTTGGGGATTCTGTTGTTGGGCAGCGCCATTAGCGGTTTCCTGCTGCTCACGTGCCTCAAAGGCAACAGCCTGCAGCACTGCTGACTTCTGCAGCAGAGGCCAGAAAGACAAACAAAAAAATGCCAGAGGCCCCGCAATCGCGAGGCCTCTGGCATTTCTAGCTCCCGTAAGGTTCAACCAAAAGGCCGTAACCCCTGACGCAAACCAAACAGGAACAGCAAAAGGTCCTGGTCCGGCGCAACCTGTGCCTGCTGCTGCGGTTTCGCTTCCCGCGGCAACGCGCACTGGTCGGCCATTTCAGCCTTGCTGAACACGGTCGGCCTGGGCTCTTCCCAGGCCGCGACCGCAGCGGTGGTTACCGCCAGGCCAGCTACCAGGAACAAAGCTCGAGCGATTTCTAGTTTCATTGCCCTAACCCTTTGACAGCGCTGCCAAACGCCATCTGGTAAAAGTAGAGCAGCGATTGCCATTCTGCGTCATTGAGCGACGAATGGCGGCGCAGCTGACGCAGGTCGTTGCCCGCTGCACGCTGACAACTGATACGGCGCCGGCATTTTTCAAGGTCGAGCAGCGCCACTTCAACACGGGCCTGTTCGCCTTCGCCGATCACCTTGATGAAAACGTGCTTGCCATAAAGGCAGCCATGCTGCCAATGCCCCCGGTGCATGCGCGCCAGGTTGTCGGCCAGCTCCTTGAGCATGCGCTCGTGCACCACCTGGGGATAACGCTCTCGCGCCCCTTCAGCGTGCCAGGTGTCAAGCTCGACAAAACCTTCCAGCGCCTCACTGACCAGCAGCGCCCGCCATTGGTGATCGGCATCACGCTCGGCACCGCAGAAGACGATACGCGGTACGCGCACACCCAGCTGCTCGAAGCTGTTCAACGCATCGAGTTCACGTAGCACGGTCGGCCTGCCGAAGGGGTGCATCAGGCTGCGATAGATATGCCCGACCTGCCGCTTGGCATACAGCAGCTTGCCATTGGCGTCGTTAAGACGCTGCACACCGCTTTCGCCACCACGCCGCTGGTTAGGCTCCTCGACCCATTCGCCCTGCTGACGCCAGTAATAATCGAACCGTGACTCCCCATTCTGGGTTACAGCCATCAAACACTACCCCTTACGTAATACATAGACTCGCCACATGGCATAGAACGGCAGGAAGTCGAGGCGTTCCTGGATTCTGAAGCCGGCGGCCTTGAATTCTTCTTCAACTGTCTCCGCCGGTAACACAAAACGGTTCTGGTAGCTGTCCTGCTCCGCCTTGGCACTGCGCCGTTGCTCGAGCTTCTTGCGCCGCCAGGCCTTGAAGTTACCGTCCACCCACAATGACAGGATTACACTGTCACGGCTAACCCTTTGAAACTCAGAGAGAATTCTTTTGCGGTGAGCCGCTTCGCCGATGTGATGGAACAACCGCATGCAGAAGATGCTGTCTACGGCGTTATCCGGCAAATCGATGTCGAACGCCGATGTCTGCAAAGGCCGTACCCGCGCAACCACTTCTGGCGGTTGTGCCTTGCAGGCTGTCTCGATCATCGCCTCGGAGTTATCGGCGCCAATGATCACGCGGTTCGGCTTTTCCGCCAGCAATGGCCAGAAGCGTCCCGCGCCGCAGGGTAGGTCCAGCACCAACCCGGGTTCTCCCGCCAGCGCCAGTGCTCGACGCGCCAGTTGCTCATCGCGCTGGTGAGACAGGCGACGCGCCAGGCCGTCCTGGTGCTTGAGGAAGTACTCCTGCGCATGTTGCTGGTCGTACTTCTGGGAAAATTCGAGTTTGATCGGGCTACGCATTGGGCATCTCCTGGCTCCAGTGCGCTCACCTTAGGTAAAGAAGCGTAGGTAACAGGTCATGCCCGTGTGAAAAAAATGTTATGCGCCGAACGACATGTTTCAGCGCATGGCTGTCACAGTTGCGAGGGGTCGGTTTTCTCCGCGCTCTGGCTAAGGTCGACCTGGAAGCGGCATCCGTGCGGTGCGGTGGATGTCAGGGTCACGCGCCAGCCCTGGTCGTCGCAGATGCGCTGCACCAGCGAAAGGCCAAGCCCAAGGCCCTCACCTCGCCGCTCGTCACCCCGGACGAAGGGCTGGAACATCGCCTCGCGCTGCTCTTCAGGGATACCCACGCCACTGTCCTCGACGCTGAAGCCCTTGGGGTCCAGGCTCAGGCGGATATAACCGCTGTCGGTGTAATGCGCAGCGTTGCGCAGCAGGTTACCCATCACCGATTGCAGGAAGGTGGCGTTGTACAGCAGCGGGCCAGCACTGACACGGCCATCGTAATACAGCGCCAAGCCCTTCTGTTCGATGGTATCTCGCCACACTCCAATCAGGTCATCGGCGACCTCGCACAGCGTAGCCTGGGACGCTACAGCCCCCTGATCGCGCTGGGCACGTGCCAGCATCAGGAAGGTCTTGACCAGCTCGCGCATTTCTTCGGTGGCGCGGGCTATGCGTTCCACCTGGTTGCGCGAACGGGTATCCAGGTTCGGGTTTTCCATAAGCAGTTCACAAGAGGTGGCCAGCACCATCAAGGGCGTACGCAGCTCATGGCTGACATCGCTGGTGAACAGCCGCTCCCGGGTCAAGGCATCGCGCAGACGCCCCAGCGTATCGTCGAACGCCACCGCCAACTGGCCGACTTCGTCCGCTGCATAGTCCGGCGCCAGCGGCGGCGCCAGGCCAAGCAACTGGTCGCGGTGACGGACCTGGCGTGCCAGGCGAATGACCGGTGCCATGACGCGCCGCGCCAACAGCCAGCCCAACACCACAGCCAGCACCAGGCTGAGCACAAAGCCTACTACCACGACGGCGAACAGCACCCGCTCTCGCTCCTCGAAATCGCTCTGGTCCTGCAGCAGCACATAGCGCCGGCCATCGACGATCTCGACCATGGCGTGGTAGGACAGTTGGTCGCGAAATACCTCATGGAAGCCGACATCGAGGTGGCGCAGGTCCTTGGGCAATTCGAAGTCGTCGCGCCCACCGCTGAAGTAGAACAGTTGGTCTGGACGAGGGCGATGGCTCCAGTCGCTGACGCTGTCCTTGCGCAACAGCCGTTGCAGGTCACCGCCCAACACCGAGGAAATCAACCGCTCCTCGACCAAATGCACTGTGGCGACAATGCCGAAGGCGAAGGCGCCGGCAACCAATGCACTCATCAACGCAAAAGCGATGATGATGCGCTGCGCCAGGCTTTGTTTAAACTCCATCGCGGCCCTCGGCGAGGCGATAGCCGACGCCATGGACGGTATGCAGCAAGGGCTTTTCGAACGGTTTGTCGATCACCTGACGCAACTGGTGCACATGGCTGCGCAAGCTGTCGCTGTCGGGGCAGTCGTCACCCCACAAGGCCTCTTCCAGCACCTCGCGGCGCAAAACGTGCGGGCTTTTCTGCATCAATACGGCAAGTAGCTTCAGGCCAACCGGGTTGAGCTTGAGCAAGCGCCCCTGACGGGTCACCTCAAGGGTATCCAGGTCGTAGCTCAGGTCTGCCACCTGCAAGGTGCGGCGCCCGCCACCCTGGGCCCGGCGCAGCACCGCTTCGATACGCGCGGCCAGCTCCGACAGCGCGAACGGTTTGAGCAGATAGTCGTCGGCGCCGGAGCGGAACCCCTGCAAACGGTCGTCCAGCTGGTCGCGGGCCGTGAGCATGATCACCGGCGTATCGCGGCGAGCGTCCTCACGCAGGCGCTTGCACAGGGTATAGCCGTCGATCCCGGGCAGCATGATGTCGAGCACGATCAAGTCGTAGTGCTCGGTAGCGGCTAGGTGCAGGCCGGACAGGCCGTCCTGGGCACAATCGACCGTATAGCCTTTCATGCCCAGGTAATCGGCCAGGTTGGCGAGGATATCGCGGTTGTCTTCAACCAAAAGAATACGCATCGGGTTCTCCTGTGCGGCGCTTCGCTGTGGTGCGCGGCAGGCGCAGCTTAAGGCCATCACCTGGACAGTGCCAGCCCTAGTGCAAATTCAGTGAACTTGACAGTTTTTTCACTGATCCTTCACGGACACAGGATAGCGGGCAGTCAACAATGCCCGGTCTTTTTCGCGCCCTGGAGTCGTCATGCAACAACGCATTCGTCCTCGTCCGATCAACCCCTGGCTGTATCTGGGCATCCCGCTGGCAACTGCGCTGGCGTTGGTGCTGCTTGAACTGACTTCGGTTGACATGGACGTGGCCTACCTGTTTTTCGACCAGGCAGCCGGCGAGTTTATCGGCCGCCACAGCTACTTGCTGGAGAATGTCCTGCATGATGGGGTCAAGCAGGGGGTGATCGGGCTCGGGCTGTTGGCGGTCGCAGCCTTCGCCTTGAGTTTTTTCTGGAAGCGGCTGTTCAGCTGGCGCCGCGAGCTGGGCTGCCTGGTGCTGGCGTTGGGCGTGTCCACGGCCTTCGTCACGCCGCTGAAAAAGGTCACCCAAGTGCAGTGCCCGTGGAGCCTGAGCCAGTTTGGTGGCAAGGAAACCTACAGCAAGCTGCTGGAGCCTCGCCCGCCTACCGACAAGCCGGGCCTGTGCTGGCCAGGTGGGCATGCAGCCACCGGCTTCTGCCTGTTCGGGTTGTTCTTCATGTTGCGTGACCGGCGCCCACGCCTGGCACGGGTAGCGTTGGCGGTGGCCTTCGTGGCCGGGTCGGTGCTGTCGGTGGGCCGGATGATGCAGGGCGCGCACTTTCTGTCGCACAACATCTGGACGGCCGTGTTCTGCTGGTTGATCGGGTTGGGCGCTTACTACCTTGTGCTGTATCGCCATGCAGTTGCCGAGCAGGATACTGCCCAGCCAGTCAATGCAGGCTAGACACGGGGCGGCTGCGCGGCCCATTCCCAGCCAGACGAAAAAGCCCCGGTTCTTTCGAACCGGGGCTTTTGAGGGTGCTGGGGTAAGGCTGGCTTACATCATGCCGCCCATGCCACCCATGCCGCCCATGTCAGGCATGCCACCTGCTGGCTTGTCTTCCGGCAGGTCGGCAACCATGGCTTCGGTGGTGATCATCAGACCGCCGATCGAAGCAGCAGCTTGCAGTGCCGAACGGGTGACCTTGGCTGGGTCCAGGATGCCCATCTCGATCATGTCGCCGTACTCGCCGCTAGCAGCGTTGTAGCCGTAGTTGCCCGAACCCTGCTTGACCTTGTCGGCCACAACGCTTGGCTCGTCGCCGGCGTTGGCAGTGATCTGACGCAGCGGCGCTTCAACAGCGCGACGCAGCAGGGCGATACCGACGTTCTGGTCTTCGTTGTCGCCTTTGAGGTCGACAATGGCAGCCAGAGCACGTACCAGGGCAACACCACCGCCAGGTACCACGCCTTCTTCAACGGCTGCACGGGTAGCGTGCAGGGCGTCTTCAACGCGGGCCTTTTTCTCTTTCATTTCAACTTCGGTGCCAGCACCGACCTTGATCACGGCAACACCGCCAGCCAGCTTGGCCAGGCGCTCTTGCAGCTTCTCACGGTCGTAGTCCGACGACGTTTCTTCGATCTGGGCACGGATCTGCTTGACGCGTGCTTCGATGTCAGCGTCGACGCCAGCGCCGTCGATGATGGTGGTGTTTTCCTTGGACAGGATGACGCGCTTGGCGTTACCCAGGTGCTCCAGGGTGGTGGTTTCCAGGGTCAGGCCGATTTCTTCGGAGATGACCTGGCCACCGGTCAGGACGGCGATGTCCTGCAGCATGGCCTTGCGGCGGTCGCCGAAGCCAGGTGCCTTGACTGCGGCAACCTTGACGATACCGCGCATGTTGTTGACGACCAGGGTCGCCAGCGCTTCGCCTTCAACGTCTTCGGCAACGATCAGCAGTGGGCGACCGGCCTTGGCAACGGCTTCCAGAACTGGCAGCAGTTCGCGGATGTTGGAGATCTTTTTGTCAACCAGCAGCAGCAGCGGGCCTTCCAGCTCGGCAACCATGGTGTCCGGCTTGTTGACGAAGTAGGGCGAAAGGTAGCCACGGTCGAACTGCATGCCTTCTACGACGGACAGTTCGTTTTCCAGGCCCGAGCCTTCTTCAACGGTGATCACGCCTTCTTTGCCGACTTTTTCCATGGCTTCGGCGATGATTTCACCGATGGAGTTGTCGGAGTTGGCGGAAATGGTACCGACCTGAGCGATGGCCTTGGAGTCGGCGCATGGCTTGGACAGGTTTTTCAGCTCGGCAACAACGGCAGCAGTGGCCTTGTCGATACCGCGCTTGAGGTCCATCGGGTTCATGCCGGCAGCGACGGCTTTCAGGCCTTCGTTGACGATGGCTTGAGCCAGAACGGTAGCGGTGGTGGTGCCGTCACCGGCAGCGTCGTTGGCCTTGGAAGCAACTTCCTTGACCAGCTGGGCGCCCATGTTTTCGAAGGCGTCCTTGAGCTCGATTTCTTTGGCGACGGAAACGCCGTCCTTGGTGATGGTCGGCGCGCCGAAGCTCTTGGCCAACACCACGTTGCGGCCTTTCGGGCCGAGGGTCGCTTTTACTGCGTCAGCCAGTACGTTGACACCAACCAGCATTTTCTTACGGGCGGAATCGCCGAATTTTACGTCTTTAGCAGCCATGATCGTTTAATCCTTGAAATTCTTTGGAGTAACGGGAAGTCGGGGAAATCAGCCTTCGACAACGGCGAGAATTTCGTTCTCGCTCATTACCAGCAGGTCTTCGCCATCGACTTTCACGGTGTTGCTGCCCGAGTAAGGGCCGAAAACCACTTTGTCACCCACTTTGACGGCCAGCGCACGTACTTCGCCGTTGTCCAGGATGCGACCGGTGCCGACGGCGACGACTTCGCCGCGGTTTGGTTTTTCAGCGGCCGAACCCGGCAGGACGATACCGCCAGCGGTTTTCGATTCTTCTTCGCTGCGACGGATGACTACGCGGTCATGCAGAGGACGAAGCTTCATTGTCGATCTCTCCCAAATTGTGGTTTTCATCGGCCGGTAGACACCGGCGGGTTGATGCAGTCCGGCGTTGCCGGGGGTGGTCCGCAACGGGCGAACCACCTGTGTAATGTCTGGTGTCACCACCAGAAACCTTGCGGTGACCACATACATGAGGCCGCCATATTCAATTACAAGGCTTGCCTCGGAAAAATTTTCATTAGCCTGAAACAGTTGGGGCCGCAAAGCGGCCCCAGGGTGTTACTTGTCACGGCGTTCGTATTCGCCTTCGATCACATTGGGCCGGTGGCCGCTGTCACGCGGCTGTGCCTGGAACGGGTCGTCCTGAAACGCGCGCTGGCGCATGGCCTGCGCCTCTGCGCGCTGGCGCAGCTTGCGCGCCGCCAAGTGGCGGGTGAACGGCAGCAGGCAGAGCACCCCGAGCACGTCACTGATGAAACCTGGCAGCAGCAGCAGGCCACCGCCCACCGCCATCATCAGGCCCTGGAACATGTCCTCGGCAGGCAGTTCGCCGCGCTGCAGGCTTTCACGGGCACGCAGGGCCGTGGCCAGTCCGGCCACCCGCATTACCAGTACGCCCAAGGCAGAACCGGCGATGATCAACAGCAACGCCGGAAAGAAACCGATGGCTGCGCTGACCTTGACGAAGACGAACAGCTCCAGCACAGGGAAAAGCAGAAACAACAGTAGAAAAGCACGCATCAAGGATTCCTCGACGGAAGACAATCTTCCCTTACGACCATCAAATGGATGCGTGCGCTCGATTTTTCAAGCTTCGACTTCTGTCGCAGTGGGCCATTGGTCGGCGCGTGCAAGCAAAACCAAGGCTTCGCGAACTTGTGTCGGGGTATTGCAGGTGCCTGGGAACGGCAGCCAGTAGATGCCCTGGCCGATGCGCAGGTGCATGCCCTCGCTGTCGATACCGACCATGTGCGCCGTGGCGCCATCCGGCAAGCCGCTCAGCGCCACGTAGTGGGCGATTGCGTTGGCGTGGTCGCTGTTCATGTGTTCGATCATGCTGGCCTCGGCCTTGCCCGCGAACGGGTTGGCAAGGGTCACCTGGTCCAGCCAGTGGATCGCGCCAAAACCGCCGATGTAGCGGTGGCGCACAGGCTCCAGCACCCAGAAATCGAAATCGTGGGCCTTGTGGTAGTTGGCGGCCTCGGGGAAGTAGCGGTAATAGCGTTCGGCGGCCGCCTCGATGACGCTTTCATCGACCAGCTTGCGCGCCTGGGCCATCACAGTGAGGCGGCCAACGGCCTGCACATCCTCGGCTTCACGCTCGCCCACCAGCAAAGAGCACTTGGGGTCTTTCTGCAGGTTATGGGTGTGCTGCGCGATGCGGCTGATGAGGATCAGCGGGTTGCCATCGGCATCCAGGCAATACGGCACCACCGACCCGAAGGGGAAACCTGGCATCGACTTGGAATGGGTCGAGAGCACGCCGCGGTATTCCTTGAGCAGCAGTTCCCGGGCGGGGCGGATGGCGTTCTGACTCACGTCTGGTTCCTCGGCAGTAACAAAGCAGTTGCAAGCTATAAGCTACAAGCCACACGAAAAAGCAAGACAGGGACGCCACCTTCCTCACTTTTCAACAGGTAGCTTGCAGCGCGCAACTGACCTTTACCAGGTCACACCAAAGCCTGCGGTATAGCGGGTCTTGTCCAGGTCGCTCTCACGGGTGCCGGTGATGATGTCCTTCTCCGCCTTGAGGTTGAGCGAGGCCCATTCGGTGACCTTGTAGCGCAACCCGACCTCGGCATCGAGCGAGTAGTCAGCTACGCCGCCCAAGGGTTTGGCGAACTCGCCATTGGTGAACAGCTGCACGTTCTTGCCAATCAGGTACCGGGTGTAGTCCCACTTCACCGCCGCTGAGTAGAAGTTGTCCTTGGCGCCATCCTGATATTCGAAGTCGGTACGGTTGATCAACGAACCGAGCGAAAACGCGCCAAGCTCGTCATCCCAGAACTGGTAGCCTGGGCCAGTACCCACGGTGCGCTGACGGGACAGGTCCTCGACGTGATCACGCTTGTATTCCAGCCGGCCCTGCCAGAACCACTTCTCGGTGATGAAGCGGTCGAGCGCGTACTCGGCGCTCCAGTTGTCGGTGGTGGTGACATCGTCCTTGGTTTCGCGGTTGTATTCGCCTTCGGCGTTATGGCGCCAGCGGCCGTGCCGGGCAGTGGTCTTGAAGCCGATGTCATAGTCGTCGGTGTCGTTTTCGGCACGCTTGTAATCCATCGCCACGTCGACGTTACCCTTCCAGATCAGGTCCTCGACTACTGGCTTGGGCTTCATGATCTGGTGAATGCTGGCCAGCTCGACCGTTTTCGGCGCTTCGCCATTGGCCAGGGTGACCTTGCCCGCTTCGGCCGCTTTCAGCGACTTGGCCTTCTCACCGTTGTAGGCGTCCTGCTTGACCAGCAGTTCCTGGTCGCTCTCCAGGGTCTGGACCTGTTTCCAGTCCAGGGAGATCGAACCACCGTAGGGGGTTTCCAGCAGCAACTTGCCACCGTCGAACACTCTGATCTTGCCGCTGAGTCGATCGCCGTTCTTCATCCAAACGGTATCGGCGAACACTGGGGCGGTGCACAGGGAGGCAGTCATCAGGCACAACAAGGATCTAGAATACATAAGCGGACTGTGGGTTCGATTTGACGAAAAAAGCCGGGCATTATCCAGATACCGACGACCAGAGCAAGGACAGACCCAGAACCATGCCATTGAGTTCAACGCTCATTTGCCGCGACCACTCGTCCGGTTTCACGCCAGGCCAGGGCTGCCCTGATGTCTGAGCCTTACGCGCACGCATCGGAATCGCCCGAGGCCCGACGAACGGCGTTGTATTCCGTGCTTGGTCAAGTGCCTGAAGGCAAGGTCGTCAGTTACGGCCAACTCGCCGAACTGGCAGGGCTTGGCCGAGCGGCACGCTGGGTCGGGCGCACCCTG
Source organism: Pseudomonas ceruminis (assembly GCF_021602025.1). Classification (GTDB taxonomy): domain Bacteria; phylum Pseudomonadota; class Gammaproteobacteria; order Pseudomonadales; family Pseudomonadaceae; genus Aquipseudomonas; species Aquipseudomonas ceruminis. The sequence continues at coordinate 195,074 of NZ_BQHW01000006.1, read as the reverse complement.
GGGCAGTTGCCGGCCGATACCCGATTGCCCTGGCACCGCGTGCTAGGCGCAGGGGGGCGGTTGAGCCTGGCGTCGGGCACGCCATCAGGTGATGAGCAACGGGCACGGCTGCGTGCAGAAGGTGTGTATGTAACCAATAATCGTGTGGATATGACGCGCCATGGCTGGCGCCCAATGGAGCACAGCGGTTAGAGTGCGCGCTTTGTTTTCGTAAACTTGAGGCAGATGTTGGCCCATGCCCCGTAAAACCTGGCGCGCTGCGCTCGCTGCCTATGCCAGCCCGTCAACCCAGGTACTTTTGCTGCTTGGTTTCGCCGCCGGCTTGCCCTACATGCTGGTGTTTTCGACCCTTTCGGTGTGGCTGCGCGAAGCGGGCGTGGCCCGCGAGACCATTGGCTATGCCAGCCTGATCGGCTTGGCCTATGCGTTCAAATGGGTATGGTCGCCCTTGCTCGATCAGTGGCGCCTGCCGCTGCTCGGTGGCATGGGGCGCCGTCGTTCGTGGCTGCTGCTGTCCCAGGCCCTGGTGGTGATCGGCCTGGTGGGCATGAGCCTGTGTGACCCTCAGCAGCATCTTTCGTGGCTGATTGCGCTCGCGGTACTCGTCGCTTTTGCCTCGGCCACCCAGGATATCGCCGTCGATGCCTATCGCCTGGAAATCGCCGACGATCAACGCCAGGCTGCGCTGGCGGCCAGCTATATGGCTGGCTACCGGGTAGCGGCCCTGCTCGCCACCGCCGGCGCCCTGTTCTTCGCCGAATGGTTTGGCTCCACCGGCTTCAGCTACTTGCACAAAGCCTGGGCCGGCACCTATGTGTTGTTCGGCTTGATGATGCTGCCTGCCCTGTTCACCACGCTGGTCATGCGTGAGCCGCCGGTACCGCTGCGCACCCAATTGTCGGCTGCACGCTACGGCCTGGTCCATCAACTGGCCTCGGTGTTCGTGCTGATCATTCTGCTGGTGTCGGTGCCCGCAAGCTTCACCCAGTTCTTCAACACCGACTGGGCCAGCGTCATCTTCGGCGATGCCACGCCACTGGACCTGCTGCTCGAAGACCGCGCCTTCTTGAGGCTGATCCTCTACGCCTCGCTGACCTGGGCCTGCCTGTCGGGTATGGGGCGCCGCGGCCTGGCGCCCGTGCTGACCCCCGTCAACGACTTCATCGTGCGTTACCGTTGGCAGGCCCTGCTGCTGCTAGGGCTGATCGCCACCTATCGCATGTCGGACACGGTCATGGGGGTAATGGCCAACGTGTTCTATATCGACATGGGCTTCACCAAGGACCAGATCGCCAGCGTCAGCAAGATCTTCGGTCTGGTGATGACCCTGGTTGGCGCGGGGGTCGGTGGCCTGCTCATCGTCCGTTTCGGCATCCTGCCGATCCTGTTCATCGGCGGCGCCGCCTCGGCGGCGACCAACATCCTGTTCCTGATGCTGGCCGACATGGGGCCGAACCTGGAGATGCTGGTGGTGACCATCTCGCTGGACAACTTCAGCGCGGGCCTGGCCACTTCAGCGTTCGTCGCCTACCTGTCGAGCCTGACCAACCTGAAGTTCTCGGCCACCCAGTACGCCCTGCTCAGCTCGATCATGCTGTTGCTGCCGCGCCTGATTGGCGGCTATTCGGGGGTAATGGTGGAGAAGTTCGGCTATCACGACTTCTTCCTGATAACCGCGCTGCTGGGCGTGCCGACGCTGATCCTGATTGCACTGCACTGGCACCAGGAAGTGCGGCGTGGCAAGCAGGCGCCCGTCGAGGATTCAGCGGCCGAGCGGCCTTGATGGAGGGCTGAAACCTGTTACCGGCCAGCGCGTGGGCAAGCCCGCGAACTGGCCGGTAACAGGCGCTCAAGCTTACTGGGCCACAGCGCCTTCCCCGCGCGGCCCACCGATCACAAACCACAACGGCCACAGCGCCAGCGCCCCGGCAATACCCGCCGCCAGTGCGAAATGCAACAGGCTCGCACCCGCGCCAATCATCGCCATCACCGCGCCGCCCAACCCCAGCAGGGCAATGGTGATCATCCCCAACATGGCCGAAACCAGGCCCTTGCTCTGTTCGCTGGAGAACAGCGTCATGCGGTACAACACCGCGTTGGCCACGCCCAGGCCCAACGCATACAGCGACATGCCTGCGACCACGCTAGGCACCGTCGGCCAGTACCAGGTGGCCAGCACCATCAGGCTCAAGCCGGCCAGGTAGGGCCACAACGCCCCTCGCACCAGCGCCGCCAATGGGTAGCGGTCAGCGATGCGGTTGATGATCAGGTTGCCCAGGATCAGCCCGCCAAACACTGGCAGTTGCCACAGCGCATAGGCCATGGTGCTCAGCCCCTCATCATGGATGAGCAAGACAGGCGACAGGCCGATCCAGCCGATCAGGGGCAGGCCGACCAGGCCCAGCGCGGCGCTGCCAGCAACGAAACGGCGATTGGCCAGCAACTGCCCGTACCCCGCAAGCAACGGCAGCAGATGAATCGGCGTGAACGCCAGGCGTGAGCCATCACGACGCTCCACCCCCAACGTCTCGGGCATCAGGCGGTACAACAGCAGCCACGTCAGCACCGCGCCAATGGCGAACGCCACGAACAACCAGCGCCAGTCCAGCCACTGCAACATCAGGGTGCCCACCAGCGGGCCAAGCAGCGGCGAGAGCAAGGCGATGTTGGCCAGCAGGGCCATCATGCGTACCGCGTCCGCCTCGCTGAACGCCTCGTTCAGCGCCGGATAGCTGACCGTCACCACGAAGCCCAGGCCAACCCCCTGCAACAACCGTAGCAGGTTGAACAGGCCAATATCCTGAACCCAGTACGTGGCGAGGCAAGCCACACCGAAGAAGATGCAACCGGCCAACAGCAGCGGGCGGCGACCGTAGCGGTCGGCCAGCGGGCCGATCAGCCACTGCAGCACCACGCCACCGAGCAGGTACAGGTTGAGTGCGTGGGGGATGTATTGCGGGCTGGCGTTCAGGTGGTCGACCACCACAGGCATCGCCGGCATGACAGCGTCGCTGGCAAGGTAGGTGAGCAGCTCGAACAAGGCCAGGGTCAGGCCGAACAACAGGGCCCTGAGGGGAGTGATATACAGCAGTGGCTTCATGATGGCTTTCGGGTAGAGACAGGTGAGGCCAGCCTATATGCCAGAAACGGCACGGGTTGGCTGTGAACAAGTGTAATGGCACACAAAAAGCGAGGGCCGCTGCGCGCCCCTTTCGTGGCACCTTGCCGCTCCTGCACGGGGCGGCCTGGCGTCGCGAAAGGGGCGCACAACGGCCCCCGCTACAGCCCAGTGTTACTGCGCAGTGGTTTCCTGCACCACGCGAATCACACGCTGCGGGAAGGGAATATCGATCCCCTCGGCTTTCAACCGGTCACGCGCCTGCTCGTTGAGCATGAACATCACATCCCAATAGTCCGCCGTCTTGGTCCACAAGCGCAGCGATACGGTGATCGAGCTGTCGCCCAGGGTCGCCACCACTGCCTGCGGCGCAGGGTCGGGCAACACACGTGGGTCTTGTGCCAGTTCCAGCAGCACATTACGGGCTTTTTGCAGGTCAGCCTCGTAATCCACACCTACATCGAACACAACCTTGCGCGTTGGCTGGCGGTTGGTGTTGGTGATGATGCCGTTGGACAGGCTGCCGTTGGGCATGATGACCGTCTTGTTGTCACCGGTGCGCAGCACTGTGTGGAAAATCTGGATGCTGTCGACGGTGCCTGCGACACCCTGCGCTTCGATCCAGTCGCCGATGCGGAATGGGCGGAACATCAGGATCAGCACGCCGCCGGCGAAGTTCGCCAGGCTGCCCTGCAAGGCCAGGCCAATGGCCAGGCCTGCGGCACCAATGGCCGCGACGAACGAGGTGGTCTCGATGCCGATCATCGACGCCACGCTGACCAGCAGCAGCACCTTCAGCACGATGTTGGCCAGGGTACTGATGAAGCCTTGCAGTGCCAGGTCGGCGTTGCGCAGCCCCACCAGCTTGCCCAACCGGGCGCTGACCTTGTTGATGATCCACCAGCCGACCGCCAGGGTCAGCAGCGCCAGCAGCACACGGCTGCCGTATTCCATGATCAAGGGGATCCAGGTCTGCGATTGGCGAACCAGCTGATCGACTTCAGCGTTCAAATCCATATTCATCTCCTGATGCCGAGCGGCAAGTACACAGTAAAGCAGCCACCAGCGGTTCAGCGGCCATGAACCCCCATGGACATCATCGCGCCATCGGGGTTCCTGGCGCTCCCTGGATCAGTCGCGGAAGTTGTTGAACTGCAGCGGCATGTCGAATTCCTTGGCACGCAAGGCAGCAATGGCCTCTTGCAGGTCGTCACGCTTTTTGCCGGTGACACGCACCTGCTCACCCTGGATGGCGGCCTGGACCTTGAGCTTGGCATCCTTGATGTGGGCGACGATCTTCTTCGCCAGCTCCTTGTCGATGCCTTCACGGAACTTGGCTTCCTGCTTCATTTCCTTACCGGAAGCGTAGGCGTCCTTAGTTTCCAGGCATTTGACGTCGATCTTGCGCTTGACCAGCGCCAGGCGCAGGATCTCGATCATGGCCTCGAGCTGGAACTCGGCCTCGGCGGTCAGCAGCACGGTTTGTTCCTTCTCCTTGAACTCGAAGCTGCCCTTGCCCTTGAGGTCGTAACGGCGGTCGAGTTCCTTGATGGCGTTTTCGACGGCGTTCTGCACTTCGTGCTTGTCCAGTTCCGATACCACGTCGAACGAAGGCATGGTTGTTCTCCATAAAATAAAAGCGCGCTCAGTCTGAAGATGGAGCGCGTCGGGGTTAGAAGGTTAAAATGCGGTCTCATTATAACGGGTTGCGAAACGCAGATGAGCAGCACCTGGCATATTCTCGGCGCCGGTAGCCTTGGCAGCCTTTGGGCGTGCCGCTTGGCACGTGCAGGCAAGGCGGTACGCCTGATTCTGCGCGACGGGCAGCGGCTGCAGGCGTATCAGCAGGCCGGCGGGCTGACATTGGTCGAGCAGGACCACGCCAGGATGTACGCCATCCCCGCCGAAACGGCCGAGGGCGACGGGCCGATCCACCGCCTGCTGCTGGCCTGCAAAGCGTACGACGCCGCTCCCGCAGTTGCCCGCCTGGCGCCACGCCTGGCCGCTGACGCGGAGATCGTCCTGCTGCAGAACGGCCTGGGTAGCCAGGATGATGTCGCAGATCAGGCCCCACTTGCCCGTTGCATCTTCGCCTCCAGCACCGAGGGCGCCTTCAGCGAAAGCGATTGGCGGGTACGTTTTGCCGGCCAGGGCTTCAACTGGCTGGGTGACCCGGGCAACCCCGGTGTGCCGCAATGGTTCGACGACCTGCATGACGCGGGCATTCCCGCCCAATGGTCGGTGGACATCCTCACCCGTCTGTGGCGCAAGCTGGCGCTCAATTGCGCCATCAACCCCCTGACCGTGCTGCACGACTGCCAGAACGGCGGGCTGCTGGGGCATCTGGACGAAGTCGACAGCCTGTGCGCCGAACTGGGCGAACTGCTGCGCCAGTGTGGCCAGCCCAAGGCTGCCGATGACCTGGGCGAGGAAGTGCAACGGGTGATCCTTGCCACGGCGGCCAACTACTCTTCCATGTATCAGGACGTGCGCGCTGGTCGGCGTACCGAGGTGCATTACCTGCTGGGTCACGCCTGCCGTGCTGCAGAACGCCACGGTATGGCACTGCCACAGCTGGAACACCTGCACCAGCGCCTGGTCGATAACCTGCGAGCTCGCGGCTTGCCCTGCGCCTGACGCGACCCCTTCACAACCGAATACGGACATTGCCTTGCCCATGACCCTGCGCCAACGCCTGGAAAACCTCCCGGTCGGGCAGAAGCTGCTGGCGGCCCTGCTGGTGCTGCTGGTGACCATACTGCTGGTGGCCAACCTGACCTTCATCAGCGCCGCCTACTGGATCACCCAGGAGAGCATGGCGCCGCAGGCACTGCAGACCATCGGCCGCCTGGTCGCCAACCCACAACTGTCGGCACGCGCCGGCGACTCTCCAGAAAACGCCACGGCACTGCTCAATGAACTGGATAGCTACACGCCGCTGCGCGCCGCCGCGGTGTATGGCGGTGATGGCCGCCTGCTCGCCCAACTGCAGCATGGTGAACCCATGGCGCTGCCCAAGCGTTACCGCAACATCGATGGCTGGCGCCTGATGGAATTTCGCAGCACCCAGTTGATTCGTATCCCCCGCGAAGCCAGCCCACCTGCGCACTTGCTGCTGGTGGCCAGCAGCGAGCTGCCGACCGCCTTCTACACTGGCACCCTCAGCGCCAGCCTGGCGATCCTGGTGTTCAGCATCCTGCTGTGGCTGGTGATCGCACGGCAGATCAAACGCCTGATCACCCAGCCGATCAACCAGCTCGAAGAGCTCAGCCGCCAGGTTACCCGCGAAGAGAGCTACGCGCTGCGCGCCAAACGTGGCAACGACGACGAGATCGGCAGCCTGGCCGAGGCCTTCAACACCATGCTGTCGCGTATCGAGGCGCGCGAACAGCAGCTCAAGCGCACCCGCGACGAATTCCAGAGCGCCTTTGATCAGGCCCAGGGCCTGGCCGAGGAAACCCGCCACACCAACCGCAAGCTCGAGTTGGAAGTCCAGGTGCGCAGCAAGATCGAGAAGAAACTCACGGGCTTTCAGAACTACCTCAACAGCATCATCGACTCCATGCCTTCTGCGCTGATCGCCCTCGACGAACAACTCTACGTCACGCAATGGAACCAGGAGGCCACGGCACTTTCCGGCACACCGCTGGACGAAGCGCTGAACCAGCCCATCTTCATCGCCTTCGAACCGCTCAAGCCCTTCCTGCCGCAGCTCAAGGAGACGGTGGAGAAACACCGTGTCGCGAAGATCGAACGGGTCACGTGGCCCAAGGGAGACGACTCACGGCATTACGCATTGACCTTCTACCCCCTGATGGGCGGTGGCGGCCGTGGCGTGGTGATCCGTATCGACGACATCACCCAGCGCCTGTCGCTGGAAGAAATGATGGTGCAATCGGAAAAAATGCTCTCGGTGGGCGGGCTGGCGGCCGGCATGGCGCACGAGATCAACAACCCGCTCGGGGCGATCTTGCACAACGTGCAGAACATCCGCCGACGCCTGTCACCGGAGCTGCCACGCAATCAGGAACAAGCCAGCGAGCTGGGCATCGACCTGCCCACCGTCAACCGCTACCTGGAAAGCCGGGAGGTGCCGCAATTGCTCGACGGCATTCAGCAAGCTGGCGCCCGGGCTGCGAAGATTGTCACCCACATGCTCAGTTTCAGCCGCCGCAGCAACCGCCAGTTGGCCCCATGCGATTTGCCAGCGCTGATCGACCAGGCAGTGGACATCGCCGGTAACGACTTCGACCTGACCATCGGCTTCGACTTCAAGGGCCAGGCCATCGTCCGTCAGTTCGACCCCAACCTTGGGCCGGTGCCCTGCACCGCCAACGAATTGGAGCAGGTGCTGCTCAACCTGCTGAAAAACGCCGCCCAGGCCATCCACCTGCGCCCACAGCCCAGCGAGCCCGGGCGTATCACTCTGCGCACCAAGCTCAATCCGCCGTGGGCCGAGATTCAGGTCGAGGACAACGGTATCGGCATGCCCGAAGCGGTACGCAAACGCACCTTCGAGCCGTTCTTCACCACCAAGGAAATCGGCCAGGGCACTGGGCTTGGGCTATCGGTGTCATATTTCATCATTACCAACAACCACAAGGGGCAGATGGAGGTGCAGTCCACGCCCGGCCAGGGCACGTGCTTCACTCTGCGCCTACCCCTCGGCCAGCCGGCAGCGGCGACGCCAACCACAACGGAGGCATGACATGGGCTATCGCCTGTCGAAGATCTACACCCGCACCGGCGACAAGGGTGAAACCGGCCTGGGCGATGGACGCAGGGTACCCAAGGACCACCCGCGTATTGAAGCGATCGGCGAGGTGGACAGCCTCAACAGCCAGCTTGGGCTGCTACTGGCAGGCCTGGATGAGCACGGGCTCAAGGAGGTCAGCGAAGTTCTGGCACCATGTCAGCACCGTCTGTTCGACCTCGGCGGCGAGCTGGCAATGCCTAGCTACCGAGCGCTGAACATGGCCGAGGTAGAGCGCTTGGAAGCCGCCATCGATGTGTGGAACGACGAGCTGGGGCCGCTGAAGAACTTCATCCTGCCCAGCGGGTCGGCACTGGTCGCCCAGGCCCATGTATGCCGCAGCCTGGCGCGTAGTGCGGAACGGCGCTGCCAGCAGTTGAATGCCGTGGAGCCACTGGAGGGCGCGGGGCTGGCGTATATCAATCGCCTTTCCGACCTGCTGTTCGTGGCGGCGCGGATCATCGGGCGGCGCCAGGGAGTGGCCGAGGTGTTGTGGCAGGCGGCAGAGCGCCCTCTGGGCTGAGCCCAATCGCCGACCAACCGGCTCCCACAGCCACTGCGCGGGTCACTCACTAGAAGGCCCGCCCAGCGGCCCCTGGGTCAGGCCTCAGGCCAGAACGCTCGAATTCCGGCCACACCCTGCGCCCCGGCTTCCCAGGCTCGCCCACGCTCATCTGGGCCCACCCCGCCCAGCAAGAACACGGGATGGCTGAAGCCCGCGATCAAGCGCTGCGCCTCATCCCAACCCAGCGGCGCCGCCTCGGGGTGGGTCTGAGTCGGCTGCACCGGCGAGAGCGTGACGAAATCCACGCCCATCTGCTCGGCCAGCGCCAGCTCCTCGGCGTTGTGGCAGGAGGCCGCCAACCAGCGGTCCTTGGGGAACGGACGGCCCTTGGCCGCGTATTTGCGCAGCTGCGCCGCAGTCAGGTGCCAGCCGGCCGACGGGAAGTCGCCCAGCCATTCCAGAGGCCCCTTGAGCATCAGTTGCGCCTTGCCGGCGCACAAGCCCACCGCATCCACCGCCACATCGCGGTATTTGGGGTCGTACATGTCCGGGGCGCGCAGTTGGATCAGGCGGATACCGGCAGCCACTGCCTTCTGGATGCCCTTGAGCAGTTGTGGCACTTCCAGGCCGTCCGGGGTGATCAGGTACTGGTCTGGCAGGCGCGCAGCGGCCACGATTGGCTTGTTCGCCTCGGGAAAGGTGTACTGCGACAAGTCACGCGGCATCACCCACTCCAACGGCTGGCCTTCGGCACCGTGTGGTTCGCCGGTAAAGGCGTCGACCTCGCGAACATCCAGCAATACCTGCTTGTCCGGGTAATCGTGGCTGACCTTGATCAGCGCCCGCGAGCGGGTCACTTCGATGCCCAGCTCTTCGCGAAGCTCGCGGGCCAGCGCCGCTTCGACGCCCTCGCCCTCCTCCACCTTGCCGCCAGGGAACTCCCACAGGCCGCCCTGGTGCTGGCTGTCGGCTCGGCGGGCAATGAGAATACGGCCGTCAGTGCCGCGAATGACTGCTGCTGCTACATGAATCCGTTTCACCCTTCACGCTCCGCCAGGCCAGCTTGTTGCCAGGCCTTGAAGGCCGGCCACTGGTAAATGGTCTCGATGTACGCCGCAGCCTGCGCTGGGACTGCCACACGGTAGGTGCGCAAGCGCACGGCCACCGGCGCGAAGAAAGCGTCGGCCAGGCTCGGCTTGCCGAACAGGAACGGCCCACTGTCCTTGGCCACCAAGCGGCATTCAGACCACAGTGCGACGATACGGTCGATGTCCACCTGCACGTCCAGGGGGATGCTCTCCAGTGCCTCATCCCGCGACAGGTCGAATGGCATGGCACCGCGCAGGGCGAAGAAGCCACTGTGCATCTGCGCGCAGGCCGAGCGGGCCTGGGCACGAGCGGCCACGTCGGCAGGCCAGAGTTGGGCCTCGGGGTGGCGCTCATTGAGGTATTCGGCGATGGCCAGCGAATCGGCGATCACGCCGTGCTCGCTCTTGAGCAGCGGTACCTTGCCGGTGGAGGAGAAGGCGAGAAGGCGCTGACGGGTATCAGGCTGCTTGAGTTTGATCAGGGTTTCTTCGTAGGGAACGCCGGCCAGCTCGAGGGCCAGCGCGCCGCGTAGCGACCAGGAAGAATACAGCTTGTCGCCGATGATCAGGTGATAGCTCATGGGTCGGCTCCATCAGAGGTGTATTGCAGAACCCGCAGGCTGCTGCGCAGCCTTTCGCGGGCAAGCCTGCTCCGACAGGGGCTGCGCCGCTCCTTCAGGGTGTGCAACACCTGTGGGAGCGGGTTGCCCGCGAAGAGGCCTTCGGATCAGTGCATCAGGTACGGTATTCGGCGTTGATCTTCACGTACTCGTGGGACAGGTCAGTGGTCCAGATGGTTTCGCTGCACTGGCCACGGCCCAGCTCGATACGGATGGTGATCTCTTCCTGCGCCATCACGGCCGAACCTTGCTCTTCGGTGTAACTCGGGCTGCGGCCGCCTTTGCTGGCGATGCAGACGCTGTCCAGGTACACATCGATCAGGCTGACATCCAACTCAGGTACGCCGGCACGGCCCACGGCGGCCAGGATGCGCCCCCAGTTAGGGTCGGAGGCGAACAGCGCGGTCTTGATCAGTGGCGAGTGGGCGACAGCGTAGCCGACGTCCAGGCACTCCTGGTGATTACCACCGCCGTTGACCTGCACGGTAACGAACTTGGTAGCGCCTTCACCGTCTCGGACAATGGCCTGGGCCACTTCCATGCACACTTCGAAGACTGCTTTTTTCAGGGCTTCGAACAGGTCACCGCTGGCTTCGGTGACTTCCGGCAGGTCGGCCTTGCCGGTGGCGATGAGCATGCAGCAGTCGTTGGTCGAGGTGTCGCCATCGATGGTGATGCGGTTGAACGACTTGTTGGCGCCGTCGAGCATGAGGTCCTTGAGCACCGCTGGGGCGACCTTGGCGTCGGTAGCGATGTAGCCGAGCATGGTGGCCATGTTCGGGCGGATCATGCCGGCACCTTTGCTGATGCCGGTCACGGTGACGGTCACGCCTTCATGCTGGAACTGGCGGCTGGCACCCTTGGGCAGGGTGTCGGTGGTCATGATGCCGGTAGCGGCTTCGGCCCAGTTGTTTTCCGACAGGTTGTCCAGCGCAGCCTGCAGGGCACCTTCGATCTTCTCGACCGGCAACGGCTCGCCGATCACACCGGTGGAGAATGGCAGCACCGCTTCGGCAGGCACACCGGCCAGCTCGGCCAGCTTGGCGCAGGTACGCTCTGCGGCGGCCAGGCCTGGCGCGCCGGTACCGGCGTTGGCATTACCGGTGTTGGTCAGCAGGTAGCGCACGGTGCCCTGCACACGCTGCTTGGAGAGGATCACCGGTGCTGCGCAGAATGCATTGAGGGTGAACACGCCCGCCACGCTGGAGCCTTCGGCGCAGCGCATGACCACTACATCCTTGCGCCCTGGGCGCTTGATGCCGGCAGAAGCGATGCCAAGTTCAAAACCCGGCACCGGGTGCAGAGTGGGCAAAGGACCAAGACCAACAGCCATTAGAGCGCTCCTAGAAAAACGGTGAAATGATGATGGAAGAGCGAGGCCGCTTCGCGTCCCATACGCGGCACAAGGCCGCTCCCACAAGAACGCACGCGGTCCCTGTGGGAGCGGCCTTGTGCCGCGTATGGGCCGCACAGCGGCCCCGGTTTTGTCACGTTACTGCGGGTGGATCAGATCATTCAATCTGACCATGGCAGTGCTTGAACTTCTTACCCGAACCACACCAGCACGGTTCGTTGCGGCCCAGCTTCTGATCGTTACGTACCGGGGCAGCGGCCACGGCCACTTCAGCGCCCTCTTCGCTCAGTTGTTCGCTCTCCAGGCCGGGTGCGGCCGCATGCTGGAACTGCATGCGGCTGGCCAGTTCCTCGGCTTCGCGGCGCAAGCGAGCTTCCTCTTCGACCGGGTCTTCGCGGCGCACCTGAACGTGCGACAGCACGCGGATGGTGTCGCGCTTGATCGACTCAAGCAGCTCCTGGAACAGGGCGAAGGACTCGCGCTTGTATTCCTGCTTCGGGTTCTTCTGCGCATAACCACGCAGGTGGATACCGTGACGCAGGTGGTCCATGGTCGACAGGTGGTCTTTCCACAGGTCGTCCAGCACGCGCAGCAGGATCTGCTTCTCGAAGGTGCGCAGGGCATCGATACCGGCCTGGTCTTCCTTCTCGGTGTAAGCGCTGGTGATCTCGTTCAGCAGCTTCTCGCGCAGGGTTTCCTCGTAGAGGTGCTCGTCCTCGTCAAGCCACTGCTGAATCGGCAGTTTCATGGCGAAATCGCTGGAAAGCGCAGCTTCCAGCCCAGCCACGTCCCATTGTTCAGGCAGCGATTGCGGCGGGATGTGCTGGCTGATGGTAGCGTCGAGCACTTCCTTGCGGAACTCTTCGATGGTGTCGCCGATGTTTTCGGCCGCCAACAGGCTGTTGCGCATGTGGTAGATCACCTTGCGCTGTTCGTTGGCCACGTCATCGTATTCGAGCAATTGCTTACGAATGTCGAAGTTGCGGCCTTCGACCTTGCGTTGGGCCTTTTCGATGGCGTTGGTGACCATACGGTGCTCGATGGCCTCGCCGGACTGCATGCCCAGCGCCTTCATGAAGTTCTTCACCCGGTCAGAGGCGAAGATGCGCATCAGGCTGTCTTCCAGCGACAGGTAGAAGCGGCTGGAGCCCGGGTCGCCCTGACGGCCGGAACGGCCACGCAGCTGGTTGTCGATACGACGGGATTCATGGCGCTCGGACGCGATCACATGCAGGCCGCCCGATTCGATCACCTGCTGGTGACGCTTCTGCCAGTCGGCCTTGATCTGTGCGATCTGCTCGGCAGTGGGGTTATCCAGCGCAGCCACTTCGGCTTCCCAGTTGCCACCCAGCAGGATGTCGGTACCACGGCCGGCCATGTTGGTGGCGATGGTCAGCGCACCTGGGGCGCCGGCCTGGGCGATGATCTCGGCTTCCTTCTCGTGGTACTTGGCGTTCAGTACCTTGTGGTCGATACCTTCTTTTTTCAGCAGGTTCGACATGTGCTCGGAGGTTTCAATGGTCGCAGTACCCACCAGCACGGGGCGGCCGTGGGTCATGCTTTCCTTGATGTCGGCGATGATCGCGGCGTATTTCTCGTCCGCGGTCAGGTACACCAGGTCGTTGAAGTCCTTACGCGCCAACGGCTTGTTCGGCGGGATGACCATCACGTTCAGGCCGTAGATCGACTGGAACTCGAACGCTTCGGTATCGGCGGTACCGGTCATGCCGGACAGCTTGGTATAGAGACGGAAATAGTTCTGGAAGGTGGTCGAGGCCAGGGTCTGGCTCTCGGCCTGGATGTTCAGGTTCTCTTTCGCTTCGATGGCCTGGTGCAGGCCTTCGGACAGACGGCGGCCCGGCATGGTACGGCCGGTGTGCTCGTCGATCAGCAGGACCTGGCCATCCTGAACGATGTACTCGACGTTGCGGTGGAACAGTTTGTGCGCGCGCAGGCCAGCGTAGACGTGGGTCAGCAGGCCCAGGTTATGCGCCGAGTAGAGGCTTTCGCCTTCGGCCAGCAGGCCAGCCTGGGTGAGCATCTCTTCGATGAACTGGTGACCGGCTTCGTTGAGCTCGACCTGGCGGCTCTTCTCGTCGATGGTGAAGTGGCCTTCCTGAGTAACCTGTCCTTCGACTTCTTCGATGTGCTGGGTCAGGCGCGGGATCAGGCGGTTGATCTCGATGTACAGCTTGGAGCTGTCTTCGGCCTGGCCGGAGATGATCAACGGGGTACGGGCTTCGTCGATGAGGATCGAGTCGACTTCGTCGATCACGGCGAAGTTGAGTTCACGCTGGAACTTCTCTTCCTGGCTGAACGCCATGTTGTCGCGCAGGTAGTCGAAGCCGAACTCGTTGTTGGTGCCATAGGTGATGTCGGACGCGTACGCGGCGCGCTTTTCTTCAGGCGGCTGGAAGGCAGAGACGATGCCGACGGTGAGGCCGAGGAATTCGTACAGCGGGCGCATCCAGTTGGCGTCACGGCGGGCCAGGTAGTCGTTGACGGTGACCACGTGCACGCCCTTGCCGGAAAGCGCGTTGAGGTAAACGGCCAGGGTACCGACCAAGGTCTTGCCTTCACCGGTACGCATTTCTGCGATCATGCCCTCGTGCAGGGTCATGCCGCCGATCAGCTGCACGTCGAAGTGGCGCATGCCCATGACGCGCTTACCGGCCTCCCGGGCCACGGCGAAGGCTTCAGGCAGCAGTTGGTCCAGTGTCTCGCCTTTGGCCAGGCGCTCCTTGAACTCTGCGGTCTTGCCCCGCAGTTGCTCATCGGAGAGGGCCACCATCTTCTCTTCGAAGGCATTGACGATGTTCACCGTCTTGAGCATGCGTTTGACTTCACGCTCGTTCTTGCTTCCAAAAAGTTTTTTTAACAAAGGCGCAAACATATCGGCAGGATCTTCCACACGTAGGGATGGAGGGCGGCCCCATGAGTCGCCCGTGCAGCCCTGAGGCCGCATGCGAACGAGCATTCTACCCGGAAACGATGGTGAGGAAAGTGGTGGATTTCCACGATGCTGGCACAGCGCTTTGGCGGGGGCGTTTCTAAGATAAGGGCATTTTCCCTGAGTTCAACCCAGAGGTTGATGAAACGTATCAAGAACGGTGCTTGTTGCTGATTGGGCCGGTCCAGGCACCAGTGGTGGTAGACTGCGTATCTTGTAACCTCATGCGTATTCCCATGGCCTACAAACCCTCCCCCGCCCAGCCACCGTCCGCGTTGCTGCGTCAGGTCCGCCCATTGCGCCTGCTGCTGAACCAGGCCGAGCGCCTGGAGCACCTGCAGCGCTTGCTGGAAAGCCAGCTGCAACCGGCTGCCCGCGAGCATTGCCATGTGGCCTCGTGGCGCGATGGCACCTTGCTGCTGGTGGTCACCGATGGGCATTGGGCCACACGCCTGCGCTACCAGCAGAAGCGACTGATGCGTCAGCTCCAGGCACTGGAGGCGTTCGGCAACCTGCAGCGCATTCTGTACAAGGTGCAGCCGCCATTGGTTCCGGCCAGACGCGGCGGCAACGTGACCACGCTGTCGAACACGGCAGCCGAGAGCATTCGCGGCTCCGCAGAGGGCATCAGCGACCCTAGGCTGCGCGAGGCCCTGCAGCGCCTGGCCAGTCATGCCAAGGGCAAAAGCTGAACCTGCGGCCATAAAAAAGGCCACCCGAAGGTGGCCTTAATCACTAGAGAGAGTGTTCGAACTTACACGGCCGCAACAGGGCGCATATAAGAGATCGGTGCCGTACTGGCATCTTCGAAAGTGACCACTTCCCAGGCATCGGTTTCTTTGATGAGCTTGCGCAACAGCTGGTTGTTCAGCGCGTGCCCGGACTTGAAGCCCTTGAACTCGCCGATCAGGCTGTTACCCAGCAGGTACAGGTCGCCGATGGCATCGAGGATCTTGTGCTTGACGAATTCGTCTTCGTAGCGAAGGCCGTCTTCGTTGAGCACACCGTCTTCGTCCACCACGATGGCGTTCTCGACACTGCCGCCCAGCGCAAGGTTGTGCTTGCGCAGGTACTCGATGTCACGCATGAAGCCGAAGGTGCGGGCGCGGCTGACTTCCTTCACGAAGGACGTGCTGGAGAAGTCGACGCTTGCACTCTGGGTCCGGTTGCGCAGCACCGGATGATCGAAGTCGATCTCGAAGCTCACCTTGAACCCTTCGAAAGGCAGGAAGGTAGCGCGCTTGTCGCCCTCCTCCACTGTCACTTCACGCAGGATGCGGATGAACTTCTTGGCTGCGTCCTGCTCTTCCAGGCCGGCAGACTGAATCAGGAATACGAAGGGACCGGCGCTGCCATCCATGATCGGCACTTCCGAGGCGGAGAGCTCGACGTAGGCGTTATCGATGCCCAGGCCCGCCATGGCGGAGAGCAGGTGCTCGACCGTATCGACCTTGACGTCACCGTTGACCAGCGTGGTGGACATGGTGGTCTCGCCAACGTTGGCCGCACGCGCCGGGATTTCGACCACAGGGTCGAGGTCGGCGCGACGGAAAACGATGCCGGTATCGACAGGCGCAGGCTTGAGGGTCAGGTAGACCTTCTCCCCGGAGTGCAGGCCGACGCCTGTGGCACGGATGGTATTCTTCAGGGTGCGTTGTCTAATCATGGCATTGGCCGCTTCAGCGCAAATTGCGAACAGGTATCAACAAAGGCTGGGGATGATAACAGACCCGGCCTTTGCTGAACACCAATCACCCTTATACCCCTGATAAATTCCATTAATCGGCCTGACGACGCAGGAAGGCCGGGATATCCAGGTAGTCCAGGTCATCCTGAGGGTTGAGTTTAGCTGCTGCCGCGGCACCTGCATGGGCCTGGTTGCGCATGACGGTCGGACGCTCCAGGTCACGGTAGTTAACCGCTGGCTGCTCCTGGCGAGCCGGGGCCGGGTTGGAGGACTCGTACACCTGCTGAGCCGTCTGCAGGGTATTGTCGACCACTTTGACCGGCTTCTCGATGCGCGCGCCCAGACCGGTGGCAACCACGGTCACGTGCAGTTCGTCGCGCATGTCCGGATCGATCACGGTGCCGACCTTGACCATTGCGTGGTCGGAGGCGAAGGCTTCGATGATGCTACCCACATCGGAGTACTCACCCAGCGACAGGTCAGGACCTGCGGTGATGTTCACCAGGATGCCGCGGGCGCCCTGCAGGTTGACGTCTTCGAGCAGCGGGTTGCGGATCGCCGCTTCGGTGGCTTCACGCGCACGGTTCGGGCCGCTGGCGCAACCGGTACCCATCATCGCCATGCCCATTTCACCCATGACGGTGCGCACGTCGGCAAAGTCGACGTTGATCATGCCTGGGCGCTTGATGATGTCGGAGATGCCGCGCACGGCACCGGCCAGTACGTCGTCAGCCTTGGCGAAGGCAGACAGCAGGCTGGCATCCTTGCCCAGGATGGTCAGCAGCTTCTCGTTGGGGATGGTGATCAGCGAGTCGACGCTCTCAGCCAGCATGCGGATGCCTTCATCGGCAATCTGCATACGTTTGCGGCCCTCGAACGGGAACGGGCGGGTCACCACGGCAACGGTGAGAATGCCCATTTCCTTGGCCACTTCGGCGATGATCGGTGCCGCACCGGTACCGGTACCGCCACCCATGCCGGTGGTGATGAACACCATGTTGGTGCCCTGCAGCACCTCGGCGATGCGCTCACGGTCTTCCAGCGCGGCCTGGCGGCCGACTTCCGGATTGGCGCCGGCACCCAGACCTTTGGTCACGCCGGTACCCAGTTGCAGGATGGTGCGTGCGCCGATGTTTTTCAGCGCCTGTGCATCGGTGTTGGCGCAGATGAACTCGACGCCTTCGATGCTGCTCTTCACCATGTGGTTGACGGCGTTGCCGCCGCCACCGCCGACGCCGATCACTTTGATGACCGGGCTTTGCGGGACGTTGTCTACGAGCTCGAACATTTTCCCTCTCCTTACAGTTCTCTAGTTGTCGCGCCTACCACTACTGCTTTGAAACTTAGAAGTTGCCCTGGACCCACCGCTTGAAGCGCTCAAGCACTGGGGCCTTCGGTTCATCGCCATAGCTGTTGCTGCTGCTGTTACCGGTCAGGGGCAGGTCCTCGGTCTGCTTTTGCAGGCCGTAGGTGAGCAAGCCCACGCCAGTGGAATAGATCGGGTTGCGCACCACGTCGCTCAGCCCCCGAACGCTGTGCGGTACGCCCAGGCGTACCGGCATGTGGAAGATTTCCTCGGCCAGTTCCACGGCGCCTTCCATCTTCGCGGTGCCGCCGGTGAGGACGATGCCGGCCGGCACCAGGTCCTCGTAGCCGCTGCGGCGCAGCTCGGCCTGAATCAGGGTGAAGAGCTCGTCGTAACGTGGCTCCACCACTTCTGCCAGGGCCTGGCGCGACAGCTCGCGCGGCGGGCGGTCGCCGACGCTCGGCACCTTGATGGTCTCACCGGCGCCGGCCAACTTGGCCAGGGCACAGGCGTAGCGGATCTTGATTTCTTCGGCGTACTGGGTGGGCGTACGCAGCGCCATGGCGATGTCGTTGGTCACCTGGTCGCCGGCAATCGGGATCACCGCCGTGTGACGAATGGCGCCTTCGGTGAAGATGGCGATGTCGGTGGTGCCGCCACCAATGTCCACCAGGCACACGCCCAGCTCTTTTTCGTCGTCGGTCAGCACCGAATAGGCCGACGCAAGCTGCTCGAGGATGATGTCGTCGATTTCCAGGCCGCAACGGCGTACGCACTTCTCGATGTTCTGCGCCGCGTTGACGGCGCAGGTGACCACGTGGACCTTGGCCTCCAGGCGCACACCAGACATGCCCAGCGGCTCGCGCACGCCTTCCTGGTTATCGATCACGTAGTCCTGCGGCAGGGTGTGCAGCACGCGCTGATCGGCCGGGATGGCCACGGCCTGCGCCGCATCGAGCACACGCTCGAGGTCGGCCAGGCTGACCTCACGGTCGCGGATGGCGACGATACCGTGGGAGTTCAGGCTGCGGATGTGGTTGCCGGCCACGCCGACGAAGGCCGAGTGAATGCGGCAGCCAGCCATCAGCTGGGCTTCTTCCACCGCCCGCTGGATCGACTGCACGGTCGACTCGATATTCACCACCACGCCCTTCTTCAGGCCGCGGGACGGATGGGTGCCGATACCCACGATCTCCAGGGTGCCGTCTTCGCCCACTTCACCCACCAGCGCCACCACCTTGGAGGTGCCGATGTCCAGCCCGACGATCATTTTGCCGCTATGCGCGTTTGCCATGGTCCTGCCTCTCTCTAATTCTTCGCAACGGCGGGTTGGGCCGTCGTCGGTGCGTTCGGTTCCCGCCAACCAACGGCAAGTCCGTTGGCGTAACGCAGATCAATGCGGGCGATGTTGGTGATCTGCTCTTTGAGTGTCTTGTCGTAAATGGCAATGAAACGGCGCATCTTCTCCACCAGGTGGTCGCGCCCCAACAGCAGCTCGATACCCGGGCCGGTGCTGCCAGCACCGGTGGTCAGGAACCAGCTGCCTCGCTCGCGCAGCTCCAGGCGAGCGATGGAAAAGCCCAAGGGGCGCAGCATCTGGCTCAGTACCTGATACTGCTGCATGACTTGTTGCTGAGCACGCTGCGGGCCGAACAGCTGCGGCAGGTGCTCGTAGTTGGCCAGCTCGCGGGGGGTGAAGGCCTGGCCCTGGTTGTTGAGCAAGGCTTCGTCGCCCCAGCGCGCCACCGGCAACTGTTCTTCCAGGCGGATCACCACTTCGTCCGGCCACACCCGGCGCACTTCCGCGTGGGCGATCCAGGGCATCTGCTCGAGCTCGGCACGCATCGCCGTCAGGTCGACGCTGAAGAAGCTCGCGGCCACGTAGGGCGCGATCCGCTGCTGCACCGCCTGCTGGCTGATGTAGCTAAGGTCGCCCTGCACGGCGATCTTGGTGATCGGCCGATCGGCATACGGCATCAGGCGAATAGCGCCTTCGTAGGCACCAAAGCCTGCTGCTACCAGCAATACCGGCCACAGCAAGCGCTTGAGGCCACCCAGGCTCGGCCGCGGCAGGCGCGCCGATACGGGCTCGTCAGCCACCAGTCGGCTGGCACCACGTGGCACCGGCTTGCTGCGGCCGGTAACGGGTTGCTGCTGACGTATCATCGCGCCTTGCATGGTTTGTTAACCTCGCGTCTCAACGCTGTCGGCCAGGATTGCCAGCACCAGTTGCTGGAAGTCCAGGCCGGCCGCGCGGGCCGCCATGGGCACCAGGCTATGGTCGGTCATGCCGGGTGCGGTGTTGACTTCGAGCAGCCAGAACCGGCCCTGCTCGTCCTGCATCACGTCCAGCCGGCCCCAGCCTTCGATGCCGATGGCATCGCAGGCGCGCGCGGTCAGGTCGATCAGCTCCTGTTCCTTGGCACTGTCCAGGCCGCATGGGATGCGGTACTGGGTGTCATTGGCGATGTACTTGGCGTCGTAGTCGTAGAACACGTGCGGGGTGCCCAACGCGATCGGCGGCAGCACCTGGCCACGCAGTACCGCGATGGTGAACTCGGGGCCGTGGATCCACTGCTCGACCAGTACCTCGGAATCGTATTTGGCGGCGTCCTGCCAGGCAGCAACCAGCTCTTGCTCGCTGTTCACCTTGGCCATGCCGATGCTAGAGCCTTCATGGGCGGGTTTGACGATCAGCGGGAAGCCCAGTTCCCTGCTGGCAGCAACACAATCATTTGCGCTGGCCAGCACGGCGTGACGCGGTGTCGGAATACCCAGGCTCTGCCACACCTGCTTGGTGCGCAATTTGTCCATCGCCAGGGCAGACGCGAGGATGCCACTGCCGGTATAGGGGATGCCCAGGCACTCGAGCAGGCCTTGCATGCTGCCGTCTTCACCGCCACGGCCGTGGAGGATGATGAAGGCGCGGTCGATCTTCTCGCGCTGCAAGCGCACCAGCAGGTCGTCACCTACGTCGATGGCGACCACGTCGACACCGGCGCTGGTCAGCGCCTCGATCACCGCAGCGCCAGATTTCAGCGACACCTCACGTTCGGCGCTCTTGCCGCCGTACAGCACGGCAACGCGGCCGAACGCCTTGACGTCCAGGGTCGAGTGCAACTTGTCGTAGGCGCTGGTCATTTCGACTTCTCCTGCTTGGCGCCTGCGAACAGCGGGCTTTTCATCAATTGCGGGGCCAGGCCACCAACGTCGCCAGCACCCTGACACAGCAGGATGTCGCCGGCACGCAGCAGCGGCTTGACCAGCGGCGCCAGCTCGGCACCACGGTCGATGTAGATCGGGTCCAGCTTGCCGCGCTGGCGGATGCTGTGGCACAGCTGACGGCTGTCAGCACCGGGGATCGGCTCTTCACCAGCCGGGTACACCTCCATCAGCAACAGCACGTTGGCATCGCCCAGCACCTGCACGAAGTCGTCGTACAGGTCACGCGTGCGGCTGTAACGGTGCGGCTGGTAGACGATGACCAGGCGGCGGCTTGGCCAGCCGCCACGCACGGCCTTGATCACTGCGGCCACTTCCGTCGGGTGGTGGCCGTAGTCGTCGACCAGCATCACGCTGCCGCCATCGACAGGCAGCTCGCCGTAAACCTGGAAGCGGCGGCCGACACCCTGGAAGCCAGACAGGCCCTGGACGATGGCTTCGTCACTGATGCCTTCGTCCGTGGCAATGGCGATGGTGGCCAGGGCGTTGAGCACGTTGTGGTTGCCGGGCATGTTCACCGACACGTCCAGCGGCTCGCGGTCGCGGCGCAGCACGGTGAAGTGGGTCTGCATGCCCTGTTGGCGCACGTTGATGGCGCGGATGTCGGCCTCTTCGCTGAAGCCATAGGTCACCGTCGGGCGCTTGACCTGCGGCAGGATCTCACGCACCACCGGGTCGTCCAGGCACATCACGGCCAGCCCGTAGAACGGCAGGTTGTGCAGGAACTCGACGAAGGTCTTCTTCAGCTTGTTGAAGTCACCTTCGTAGGTGGCCATGTGGTCGGCGTCGATATTGGTGACCACGGCGACCATCGGCTGCAGGTGCAGGAAGCTGGCGTCGCTTTCATCGGCTTCAGCGATCAGGTAGCGGCTGGTGCCCAGCTGTGCATTGGTGCCGGCGGCGGTCAGGCGGCCACCGATGACGAAGGTCGGGTCCAGGCCGCCGGCGGCGAACACCGAGGCCAGCAGGCTGGTAGTGGTGGTCTTGCCGTGGGTACCGGCAACGGCCACACCGTGGCGATAGCGCATCAGCTCGGCGAGCATCTCGGCACGCGGCACCACCGGGATGCGGCGTTCAAGGGCAGTTGCCACTTCCGGGTTAGCCGGGTTGATAGCGCTGGACACCACCAGTACATCGGCATTGGCAGCGTTTTCGGCGCGGTGGCCGACAAAGATCTCGGCACCGAACGACTCAAGGCGCTCGGTGACTGGCGAGGCCTTGAGGTCGGAGCCCGACACCTGGTAACCCAGGTTCAGCAGTACTTCGGCGATCCCGCACATGCCCACACCGCCGATACCGACGAAGTGAATGCGGTTGATCCGGCCCATCTTCGGCTGGGGCATGGCTTTCTGGCTCTCAACCATGGGCCACCTCCAGGCAGATATCGACCACGGTGCTGGTTGCGGCAGGTTTGGCCAGGCGCCGTGCGGTGCCGGCCATGGTGTTGAGTTTCTCGGGTTGCATCAGCACCTCGTTCAGGCGTTCAGCGAGCTGCGCTGCGCCAGTTGTCGCTTGTGGCATGAGGAAGGCGGCGCCTTCCCGAGCCAGATATTGGGCGTTGTGGGTCTGGTGGTCGTCGATGGCATGGGGCAACGGCACCAGCATCGAAGGCAGGCCCGCCGCGGCGAGTTCGCTGACGGTCAAGGCACCGGCCCGGCACACCACTATGTCTGCCCAGCCATAGGCGTGGGCCATGTCCTTGATGAACGGCTCTACCTGAGCCTCGACACCTGCCTCGTGATAACGCTCGGCGGTGACCGCCGCGTGATGCTTGCCGGCCTGATGGAACACCTCGGGCCGCAGGTTCGCGGGCACCTCGGACAGGGCCTTAGGCAACAATTTATTCAATGGTTCCGCACCCAGGCTGCCACCCATGACCAACAAGCGGGCACGGCGCTCGACCAGCGGCGCACGCTGGGCATCCATGAACAGCTCAGGACGTACCGGGTTGCCGGTGGTGCGCAGCTTGTCGCTGGCCTCGAACGTGCCGGGGAATGCTTCGCAGACGCGCGCCGACAACGGCACCAGCAGGCGATTGGCAGTACCGGCGCGGGCATTCTGTTCGTGGATCACCACGGGCACGCCGCACAACCGCGCAGCAACCCCGCCTGGGCCGGTCACATAACCGCCGAAGCCGAGCACGCACACCGGGTTGAGCTGACGAATGATGCGCCGCGCCTGGAACACTGCCTTGACCAGGGTGAACGGCGCCTTGAGCAGCGACAGCTTGCCCTTGCCGCGCAGGCCGCTGACCTGGATCAGGTGCAACGGCAATCCGGCCTGGGGCACCAGTTCGTTTTCGATGCCGCGCGGCGTACCGAGCCAGTGCACGCTGTAGCCGCGGGCCTGGAATTCACGCGCGCAGGCCAAGGCGGGGAACACATGCCCCCCGGTGCCGCCAGCCATGATCAGTACGTTTTTACCGTCAGCGGCCATGACTGGTCTCCTCGGCAAAATCGCTTTCACTGAATTCGTGTTCTTCGCTGCCCAGGTGCGTACGGCTCTCCCATTCGATGCGCAGCAACAAGCCCACGCAGGCACAGCAGATCACCAGCGAGCTGCCCCCGTAGCTGAGGAACGGCAAGGTCAGGCCCTTGGTCGGCAGCAGGCCGACGTTCACGCCGATGTTGATCAGGAACTGGCCAATCCACAGGAACGCCAGGCCGAAGGCCATGTAGGCGGCAAAGAACTGCTTGGCCTTCTCGGCCCACAGGCCGATATACAGCGCGCGCACGGTGACGAAGACGAACAGGGCGATGGTCACCAGCGAGCCGACCACGCCGAGCTCTTCGGCCAGCACCGAGAACACGAAGTCGGTATGTGCTTCAGGCAGGTAGAACTGCTTCTGGACACTGTTGCCCAGCCCTACCCCCAGCCACTCACCGCGGCCGAAGGCGATCAGTGCCTGAGTCAACTGGTAACCAGAGCCAAACTGGTCGGACCAGGGATCGGTGAAGGTAATCAGACGGGCCATCCGGTAAGGCTGCGCCTGCACCAACACGAACACCGCCACCACCGCCAGCACCACCATCAGGCTGAAGCGGAACAACCCCACGCCACCTAGGAACAGCATGGCAGCAGCGGCGCCCATCATCACCACGGTCGCCCCGAAGTCTGGCTCCATCAGCAGCAAGCCGGCCATCGGCAGCAGTACGATGAATGGCTTGAAGAAGCCCATCCAGCTTTCGCGCACCTCGGTCTGCCGGCGTACCAGGTAGCCGGCAAGGTAAATGACCACGAAGACCTTGGCGATTTCCGAAGGCTGGACGTTGAAGAAGCTGAAGCCGATCCAGCGCATCGAGCCGTTCACTTCACGGCCGATGCCGGGCACCAGCACCATCACCAATAGGCCGAAGGCCCCGACCAGCATCATGAAGCCCATGCGTTGCCAGGTGGCGATCGGCACCATCATGGTGGCGCCGCAGGCAACCAGCCCGAGGGACACGTACACCAGGTGGCGGAACATGTGGTAAAGCGGGTTGCCGGACTGCACTGCGGCCACTTCCGAGGACGCCGAGGTAATCATCACTAGGCCCAGGCCAAGCAGGGCGAGGCAACCGGCCAGCAGAGGAAAGTCCAGATCGATGCCCCGGCCGCTGATCAGCGGCGAAGGATAGGGCTTGAGGACGCCAAAGATCATGCCAGCTCCCCCGCCGCCTGGGCGAACAGGCGCCCGCGTTCTTCGAAATTCTTGAACATGTCGAGGCTGGCACAGGCCGGCGACAACAACACCGCATCACCGGCCAGGGCCAGTTCGGCGCATTGCTGCACGGCCTCGTCGAGGGTCTTGACCCGTACCAGCGGCGTGGCATCGCCCAAGGCCTCTGCCAGGCGCTCGGCATCGCGACCGAGCAGCACCACGGCGCGGCAGAAACGTGCCACTGGCTCTCGCAGGGCGGCAAAATCGGCGCCCTTGCCATCACCACCGGCGATCAGCACCAGCTTGCCTTCGATATCCGCTCCCAGGCCCTCGATGGCGGCCAGGGCAGCGCCCACGTTAGTGGCCTTGGAATCGTCATACCAGTTCACGCCGTTGCGCTCGCGCACCCACTGGCACCGATGGGCCAAGCCACCGAATTCGCGCAGTGCCTGGAGCATCGGCGCGAAGGGCAGGCCGGCAGCATGCCCCAGGGCCAGGGCCGCCAAGGCATTGCTCTGATTGTGGGCACCACGAACTTTCAGCTCGCGCGCAGGCATCAGTGCCTCGAATTCGAAGGCCAGGTACTTTTCGCCATCGACTTCGCGCAGGCCAAAGGCCTTGAAGTCCGGTGCATTGAGGCCGAAGGTCCAGCACGGACGGCCTTCCACCGGCAATGGGCGGCTCAGGGCATCCTGGCGGTTTACCACCACCTGGCGGGCACCACGGAAAATCCGGTGCTTGGCCAGGTGATAGGCCGGCAGGCCGCTATAGCGGTCCATGTGGTCTTCGCTGATGTTCAGCACGGTCGCCACTTCAGCGTTGAGCTGGTCGGTGGTTTCCAGCTGGAAGCTCGACAGCTCCAGCACATACAGCTCCACGTCATCACTGAGCAGGTCCAGCGCTGGTGTACCCAGGTTGCCGCCAACTGCTACACGCTTGCCCGCCTTGGCAGCCATTTCGCCCACCAGGGTGGTGACGGTGCTTTTGGCGTTGGAACCGCTGATGGCAACGATCGGGGCTTTGGCATGACGGGCGAACAGTTCGATGTCGCCGGACAGTTTCACGCCACGCGCCGCCGCCTGCTGCAAGGCCGGGGTAGCCAGGGCCAGGCCGGGGCTCACGTACAGCTCCGTGGCACGGCACAGGAAGTCCACGTCCAGCTCACCACAGCGCACTTCCACCTGCGGGTAATGACGGCGCAGGGAGTCCAGTTCCGGCGGTTGCTCGCGGGTGTCGGCGACCGCAAAGGCAATGCCCCGGTTCGCCAGGAAGCGAACCAGGGACATGCCGCTCTTGCCGAGGCCGACAACGATGCGGAATTGGTCGGAAGCGATCAGTGACACGCTCGTCTACCTCAGTTTCAGGGTTGCAAGGCCGATCAGCACCAGAATCACGGTGATGATCCAGAAACGGACGATCACCCGTGGCTCAGGCCAACCCTTGAGTTCAAAGTGGTGGTGAATCGGCGCCATGCGGAACACGCGCTTGCCGGTCAACTTGAAGGAGGCGACCTGGATCACCACCGACAGGGTTTCCACCACGAAGATGCCCCCCATGATGAACAGCACGATTTCCTGGCGCACGATCACGGCGATGGTGCCCAGCGCAGCGCCCAGCGCCAGCGCGCCGACGTCACCCATGAACACCTGGGCCGGATAGGTGTTGAACCACAGGAAGCCAAGGCCTGCGCCGATCAGCGCGCCGCAGAACACGATCAGCTCGCCCGAGCCCGGCACGTAGGGGATCAGCAGGTATTCAGCGAATTTCACGTTACCCGACAGGTAGCAGAAAATGCCCAGGGCACCGCCGACCATCACCGTGGGCATGATCGCCAAGCCGTCGAGGCCATCGGTCAGGTTGACCGCATTGCTGGAGCCAACGATGACGAAGTACGTGAGGACTACGAAACCAACGCCCAGTGGGATGGTGACATCCTTGATGAACGGCACGATCAACGTGGTTTCGACGCTGGTCGGCGCCGTCATGTACAGGAATACTGCCGCCCCCAGGCCAAACACGGACTGCCAGAAGTACTTCCAGCGGCTCGGCAGGCCACGTGAGTTCTTTTCAATGACCTTGCGGTAGTCATCCACCCAGCCGATGGCGCCGAACAGCAGGGTCACGATCAGCACCACCCACACGTAGCGGTTGGACAGGTCTGCCCACAGCAGGGTGCTGACGCCAATGGCAGACAGGATCAGGGCGCCACCCATGGTCGGGGTGCCGGATTTGGACAGGTGCGATTGCGGGCCGTCATTACGAACGGCCTGACCGATCTGGCGGATCTGCAGGGTACGGATCATCCACGGGCCCAGCCACAGCGCCAGCGACAACGCGGTCAGTACACCAAGGATCCCGCGCAGGGACAGGTACTGGAAGACCGCGAAGCCTTTGTGGAACTGTTGCAGATACTCAGCCAACAGCAGCAGCATTAATGTTTCTCCCCGCTGGCACCGCACAATGCCGCCACGACGTTTTCCATCGCAGCGCTGCGCGAGCCCTTGATCAAAATAGTGGTATTGCTGGCAGTCTCGGCACGAACGGCGTCGATCAGCTCAGCTTGAGTCGCGAAATGACGGCCATTGGCGCCAAACGCCTTGACCGCATGTATCATGTTGGAACCTACCGCATACAGGGCATCGACCTTGCCGCGTGCGTAATCGCCTACCTGACGGTGGCCTTCTTCCGCCCACTGGCCCAATTCGCCGATATCCCCCAGCACCAGGACGTTGCGCCCGGAAAAGCCGGCGAGTATATCAATGGCGGCGCACATCGAGGTGGGATTTGCGTTGTAACTGTCATCGATCACGCGCACGCCGTTGGGCGCGACTTGCGCCACAGTGCGACCCTTGACCGGTTGTACTGCGTTCAGCCCGGCGGCGATCCCGCTCAGGCTCAGACCAACGGCATGCGCCGCTGCTGCGGCGGCCAGCGCGTTGCTGACGTTATGCTCGCCCAGTACATTGAGCTGCACGGCCACCGATTCACCGGCGCCATTGAGCGTGAAGGACGGGCAGCCACGGGCATCACGGTCGATGCCGGTGGCGTAGAAGTCGGCTTGCGGGTTGCTGCGGGCGAAGCTGATGACGCGGTGCGCGCCGGCCCGCGCCTTCCAGATGGAGAAGGCTTTGTCGTCCAGGTTGAGAATGGCCGTGCCACCCTCGCCCAGCCCTTCGAGGATTTCGCCCTTGGCCTCGACGATTTTTTCCGGCCCGCCGAACTCGCCGACATGGGCGGTACCGGCGTTATTGATGATCACCACCTGCGGTTGGGTCAGGCCGACCGTGTAGCGGATTTCGCCAATGCGCGAAGCGCCCAGTTCAATCACCGCAGCGCTGTGCTCGGGGGCGATTTCCAGCAGGGTCAGCGGTGCGCCGAGGTCGTTGTTGAGGTTGCCACGGGTGGCGTGCACCGGGCCACGGGTGCGCAGGATGCAGGCGAGCATCTCTTTTACCGTGGTCTTGCCGCTGGAACCCGTGATAGCGACCACCGGTTTGTCGTAGCCAGCGCGGTTCAGGGCGCCGAGTTGGCCGAGGGCCAGACGACTGTCGGCGACGACCAACTGCGGCAAGTCGACATCGACCACTTCACGCTCCACCAGCGCGGCGACAGCCCCCTTGGCCTTCACGTCGGCCAGGTAATCGTGGCCATCGAAACGCGGCCCCGCGAGTGCGACGAACAGTTGCCCGGCAGCGACGCTACGGCTGTCGATGCTGACACCCGTGAAGCTGGCGTCGGCACCGACCTGTCGAGCACCCAGTGCTGTGGTCAGCTGGCTGAGTGTCATGGGCTTAAGCATGTGGAGCCTCCCAGGCTGCAAGTGCCTTTTCGGCTTCGATCAGGTCGGAGAAGGCATGGCGTTCGCCATGGATCTCCTGGTAATCCTCATGGCCCTTGCCGGCCAGGACGATGACGTCGTTGGCGGCGGCGCAGGCAATCAGGTGCGCGATGGCTTCGCCACGGCCGGCGACGAACTCGACGTCGAGGGGCTTGGTGAAGCCGGGACGGATGTCATCGAAGATACCCAGCGGGTCTTCGGTGCGCGGGTTATCGTCGGTGACCAGCACGCGGTCGGCCAGGCGCTCGGCCACTTGAGCCATCAACGGGCGCTTGCCGCGATCACGGTCACCGCCACAGCCGAACAGGCACAGCAGTTGGCCGTGAGCATGCGGGCGCAGAGCTTCGAGTACCTTCTCCAGCGCATCTGGGGTGTGGGCGTAATCCACCACCACCAGCGGCTTGTCCCCGCCACCCAGGCGCTGCATGCGGCCAACCGGGCCTTGCAGTTGCGAGGTGACCTTGAGGATTTCGTCCAGCGAATAGTCCAGGGCCAGCAGCGTTGCCACGGCCGCGAGCATGTTGCTCAGGTTGAAGCGGCCGAGCAGCTGGCTGCGCAAGGTACGTTCGCCCTGGGCTGTGACGAGGGTGGCGCGCACGCCATCGTCATCGAAGCTGGCGTCACGGCAGTACAGGGAGGCGTCCGGGTTTTCCAGGCTATAGCTGAGCAACCGGCTTTCGACATGGTCGGCGCTGGGGCGACGGGCGAAGTCGGCTGCCAGGCGACGGCCGAACTCGTCATCCAGGTTCACCACCTGACAGCGCAGGCTCGGCCAGGCGAACAGCTTGGCCTTGGCAGCCTCGTAGGCCTGCATGCTGCCGTGATAGTCCAGATGATCGCGGGACAGATTGGTCATCACCGCGATATCGAATTCCAATGCCGCTACACGGCCCTGCTCCAAGGCATGGGAGGACACCTCCATGGCCACGGCCTTGGCACCGCCCTTTTTCAGGTCATAAAGGGTCGACTGCACTGCGATCGGGTCTGGGGTGGTCAGGCGGCCGCTCTGCAGTTCGCCATAGAAGCCGGTGCCCAGCGTGCCGATCAGGCCACAACGCTGACCGAGCGCGTCCAGGGCCTGGGCCACCAGCTGGGTGACACTGGTCTTGCCGTTGGTGCCGGTAACGCCCACCAGGTTCAGTTGACGGCTCGGCTCGCCATAGAAGCGACCGGCGATGTCCGACAGCTGGCCGATCAACCCTTTGACTGGGATCAGCGGGGCATCGGTGATCGGCAGCACGTTGGCGCCCTGCTCTTCATAAGCGACCGCGGCGGCACCACGGGCCAGGGCGTCGGCAATGTGATCGCGGCCATCGACCTTGGCCCCTGGCACGGCCAGGAACAGGTCGCCCGGACGCACGGCACGGCTGTCCAGGGTCAGTTCGCGGATCAGCGGATCACGGCTGGCGTGGGCGAAAAGCTTGCTCAATGGCATCGTCATCATCCACGCCCTCCCTTGGCGGGTACTGCATTGACTTGTTGCTGATCGGTCGACGGCGGCAGGTTGTCCGGCGGCACGTTCATCAGCCGCAGGGTGCCCGACATGACCTTGCTGAACACCGGCGCCGAGACCAGGCCACCGAAGTAGCCGCCCTTGCTTGGCTCATCGATGACCACGACGATGGCGTACCGCGGGTCGCTCATCGGGCCGAAGCCTGCGAACAGCGAGCGGTAGGCGTTTTCGGTGTAGCCCTTGGACCCAACAGTGGCCTTGCGCGCCGTACCCGACTTGCCCGCCACGTGGTAGAACGGCACCTGGGCGCGGAACACCCCGCGTGGCGCCTCGATCACCTGCTGCAGCATGCCTTGCACGGTTTCGGCGGTTTCCTTGGGGATCGCCTGGACCGACTCAGGCGCCTTGTCGACCTTGAGGATCGACAGCGGCACCATCTTGCCGTCGTTGGCCAAGGCCGCGTAGGCATGCACCAGTTGCAAGGCGGTAACCGACACGCCATAGCCATACGACAGGGTGGCCGTTTCGGCCTTGCGCCATTCGCGGTGGTTAGGCAGGTTGCCAACACGCTCGCCCGGGAAGCCAAGGCCGGTGTATTGGCCCAGGCCGACCTGGGACATGACGCGATAGATGGCCTCGCCACCGATGTCGAAGGCGATCTTGCTCATGCCGACGTTACTGGAGTTGATCAGGATACCGGTCAGGTCGAGGATCGGGCCTTCGCTCCGGGACACGTCCTTGATGGTATAGCGGCCAATCTGCAGGCTGCCCGGATACACCTCGACCTTGTCAGTCGGTTTCCAGCGACCGCTCTGCAGCGCGGCGCTCATGGAGATCGGCTTTACCGTCGAGCCCGGCTCGAAGACGTCGATGATCGCCCGGTTGCGCATCGCGGCGGGGAACATGCTGCGGCGGTTGTTGGGGTTGTAGGTCGGCTGGTTGACCATGGCCAGGACTTCACCGGTCTTGACGTCCATGATCACCAGGCTGCCAGCCTTGGCGTCCTGCTCGGCGATGGCGTTGCGCAGCTCGCGAGTGGCCAGGTATTGCAGGCGCAGGTCGATGGACAACGCCAAGGTCTTGCCGGCCTTGGCGTTCTTGGTAACCTGAATGTCCTTGATCAGCCGGCCACGCCGGTCCTTGATCACCTGCCGCTTGCCGGGCACCCCCGCCAGCCATTCATCGTAGGCCAGTTCCACCCCTTCACGCCCATGGTCGTCCAGGTCGGTGAAGCCCACCATGTGCGCGGTGACATCACCCGCCGGATAGAAGCGACGGAACTCCTCGAGGCCGTACACGCCCGGTACTTTCAAGTCGAGCACGTGCTGGCCCTGCTCCGGGGTCAGGCCACGGACCAGGTAGATGAATTCCTTGTTGGCCTGCTGGGTAAGGCGCTCGGTCAACTGCTGGGCGTTCTGCCCGAGCGCAGCAGCCAGTTGTGGCCAACGCTCCCGGGAGGCTTGCATCTCCTTGGGGTTGGCCCACAGCGTGGTGACTGGCGTACTGACGGCCAGGGGCTCACCGTTGCGGTCGGTGATCAGGCCGCGGTGTGCCGGAATGGGAATGTGGCGCAGGCTACGGGCATCGCCCTGCCCTTTGAGGAAGTCACGGTCCACCACCTGCAGGTCGACGATACGCCAGCAGATGGCACCGACCATCACGGCCAGCAGGCCGATCACCACGCGGAAGCGCCAAGGGTAGAGTGCGCCTTCGAGCTTCATCATGGCGCCACCATCCGCACTTCGTCTGCCGCAGGCACACGCATCTTCAACTGCTCGGAGGCCAGGTTCTCGATGCGGCTGGAGGCAGTCCACGTGCTCTGTTCGAGAATCAGCCTGCCCCACTCGGCCTGGGCCTTGTCGCGCTCGTTCAACTCACCGTACAGGGTGTTGAGCAATTGGCGATTCCAGTGGGCGCTGTACGATACCGCGATGGCCGAAACGAGCACACCGACAAACAGCAGAAGCATCAGGAAGCTTCCGCCTGGCAAAGGTTTGGCAAACAGCCGGCTCACCGAAGCTTCTCCGCCACACGCATCACGGCGCTGCGCGACCGCGGGTTGGCTTTGAGTTCTGCCTCAGAGGCGAACTGGGCCTTGCCGATGAGCTTGATCTTCGGCTCGAAGACCTTGTGCTGCACCGGCAGGTTGCGCGGCAGGTTATCGGCCTCGCCCTTGACCAGCTTGCGCATGAACAGTTTGACGATGCGGTCTTCGAGTGAGTGGAAACTGATCACCGCCAGGCGACCGCCGATTTCCAGGGCCTGGAGTGCAGCCTCAAGGCCCGCCTCGAGGTCACCCAGCTCGTTGTTGACGTGGATGCGCAGGCCCTGGAAGGCGCGGGTCGCCGGGTTCTTACCCTTTTCCCACGCCGGGTTGGCAACCTTGAGCACGTCGGCCAGGTCGGCGGTGCGGGTGAACGGCTGTTTTTCGCGGCGTTCGACCACCGCACGCGCCATGCGCCCGGCAAAGCGTTCCTCGCCATACTCCTTGAAAACGCGGGCAATTTCTTCCACCGGCGCGGTGGCGATGAACTCGGCGGCGCTGATGCCCTGGTCGGGGTTCATGCGCATGTCCAGCGGGCCGTCATTGAGGAAACTGAAGCCGCGCTCCGGGTCGTCCAGCTGTGGCGAGGAAACCCCCAGGTCAAGCAGGATACCGCTGACCTTGCCGGCCAGGCCGCGCTCGGCCACCTCGGCCCCCAGCTCGGCAAAGCTGCGTTGCACAATGACAAAGCGGCCGTCTTCGGCCGCCAGCGCTTGCCCGGTGGCAATCGCTTGAGGATCTTTATCGAAGCCCAGCAGCCGCCCTTGCGGCCCGAGCTTGCTGAGAATCAGGCGGCTATGGCCACCTCGCCCGAAGGTACCGTCCAGATAGCAACCGTCGGCGCGCAGGGCCAATGCCTCGACAGCTTCGTCGAGCAGGACGGTGATGTGGTTGAAGCCGCTATCTATGGTCACAGGATCAGGTCACGCAAATCGTCGGGCATAGCGCCCGGTTGTTGGATAGCTGCGAGGTCGGCTGCCGAAACCACGTTCCAGGCATCCTCATCCCACAGCTGGAATTTGTTCAGTTGCCCCACCAGCATCGCCTTCTTGTCCAGCTTGGCGTACTCCCGCAGGCGGGGCGGTACCAGGAAACGCCCACTGCCATCGAGCTCCAGGTCAACCGCGTTACCGATCAGCAAACGCTGCAGGCGGCGGTTTTCCTCACGCAACGACGGCAAGGCGCGCAACTTGGCTTCAATCTGCTCCCACTCATCGAGGGGATAAACACACAAGCAGGGGTCTACCGCGTCGATGGTCACGATCAGTTGACCATTGCAACGCGAATCGAGCTCGTCACGGTACCGGCTCGGCATGGCGAGACGGCCCTTGGCATCGAGGCTGACGGCGTTGGCTCCGCGGAACACGGCTGCGATTCCCCACAATGTTAGCTTTTTTGTGTCAGAAAACCCACTTCATCCCACTTTCTGCCACTTGCGCACACTATAGGAATCCGCCCGCCGCACCGTCAAGGCACGTTCATAAGGAAAACCCTTACAGGACCGAGATTTAGCGCAATATAGGAAGGAGGAAGGAGTACCAGCAGATGAAAAAAACGTGAAAAATCAAACCCACTCAAACGAATGCCGTTCGAAGTTAAAGTAAATTATTAAGAGTAAGATTTTTTCGGTATTACCAAGAAGGATCTGCTATCGATTGAGCAGGAGGGAGAGAGGTGGAGAGTCGATCTGTAAGCCGGGTTTTGTCGAGGACAGTCATTCCTCTACGACGGCCATCACTGGACGCCTCTAGCAACCTACCCGGTTCCGACGCGGGCCACGCCTGATGGAACCCTATTTGGTCTTGCTCCGAGTGGGGTTTACCTAGCCACGAACTGTTGCCAGCCGTGCGGTGCGCTCTTACCGCACCTTTTCACCCTTACCGGCACCGAAGTGCTTAGGCGGTTATTTTCTGTGGCACTTTCCGTAGGCTCGCGCCTCCCAGGCGTTACCTGGCACTCTGCCCTATGGAGCCCGGACTTTCCTCCCCCCTCTTTTGCGGAACAAAAGAAGGCAGCGACTGTCCGATCGACTCTCCGCCGACAAGGTTAACGGCAGGCGCGCCCGAGAACAAGTGATTGCGCAAATTATATCAAATAGCCACTACTGTGCTTTCTGCTTGTCCAACGCCAGTTGATACAACAGGTTCTTGCGAACACCCGTAATTTCAGACGCCAATGCAGCCGCACGTTTGAGTGGCAATTCGGCAAGCAACAAGTCCAGTACACGCTGGGCGTCGGCGCTGATGCCCTCTTCGCCCTCTGGCGCGCTCCAGCCGCCTACCAGTACCACGCACTCACCGCGCTGCTGATTGCTGTCTGCGGCCACGAATGCCTGCAGTTCACCGAGCGGTAAGCCCTTGAGCGTTTCGAAAGTCTTGGTCAGTTCGCGGGCGAGCAGCGCCGGGCGCTCGGCGCCAAATACCAGCGCCATGTCCTCAAGGCACTCGAGGATACGATGAGGCGCCTCATAGAAGATGAGCGTGCGCGGCTCTTCCTTTACCTGTTCCAGGCGCGCGCGACGCCCCGCAGCCTTGGCAGGCAGGAAACCCTCGAAAATGAAGCGGTCTGAGGGCAAGCCTGCAGCGGACAGCGCGGCGATCAAAGCGCACGCGCCCGGCACGGGCACTACCTGCACGCCCGCGGCCCGCGCCTGACGCACCAGGTGGTAGCCGGGATCGGAAATCAATGGCGTACCGGCATCGGACACCAACGCCACATCCTCACCGGCCAGCAGCTTGGTAATGAAGCGCCCGCCTTCGTCGCGCTCGTTGTGCTCGTGGCATGCGGCCAATGGTGTGTCGATACCGAAATGTTGCAGCAGACGAATAGAATGCCGGGTGTCCTCGGCGGCGATCAGGGCGACATCCGCCAGCACCTTCAATGCCCTGGCGCTCATGTCGTCAAGGTTGCCGATGGGGGTAGCGACCACATAGAGCGTCCCCACGGTAGATTTCGAAGCCCCTGCCACGTCTGTCACTGCGCACACCTGTCTTTCGGATCAAAGGCGCCATTGTAGCCCGAGCGCCGGTAACAGGGCGCAAAGAACTTCGCCCGCAGCCCGCACCGAGCCACCTATAGTTAAGGTTCTGCATCACGCAAGATCGCGCCCCGGCCACCGCTTCGGTACAATTGCCGGCCAACTTGATCGAGTAACAGGACCTTTACATGATCGCTTGCCTGCGGCTGTTCACAGCCCTCTGCCTCGCCGCCCTGCTGGCAGCCTGCGCCAGCTCGCCCTCATCCAGCCTGGGCGAACTGCCACGCACCCCGGACGCCAGCATCGAGCAACTGCTCGAAAAGGCAGCCAACAGCAAGTCCTCAGAGGAGGCAGCCCTGTTGCGCCTGAGCGCTGCCGACCTGGCTTACAAGCAGAAGGATTACCCGCGCGCCGCACGCATTCTCGAGCAAGTGCCGATGGACACGCTCAAACCCGCCCAGCAGATCTTCGCCGCAACCCTAGGCGCGGAACTGGCGATGAGCCGCAATCAGCCCAAAGCGGCACTCGCTGCCCTCTCCCACCCTAGCCTGCAACACATCGCCGAACTGCCGGAGGAGCAACAGGTCCGCACCTACAGCGTGCATGCCGCCGCGTTCGAGGCGGACGGCCAGGCCATGGCCGCCGCCCAGCAGCGCATCCTGCTCGCCCCCCTGCTCAGCGGCCAGGCTGCCAGCGCCAACAATGACGCTATCTGGGCGCTGGTTGCCGCGCTGCCGGCAGATCAACTGCAGCAGCCTGCCGGCAACGAAACCCTGGCTGGCTGGACCAGCCTGGCTTTGGCCGTGAAAAGCGCTGGCACCCTGGAGCAGCAGCAGGCGGCCATCGATACCTGGCGCAAACAGCACCCTGACCACCCGGCCGCCAAGCAATTGCCACTGGCGCTGACAAAGCTCAAGGAACTGGCTAGCCAGCCGCTGACCAAGATCGGCCTGCTGCTGCCTCAGGAAGGCCCGCTGGCTGGCGTCGCCCGCGCGCTGCGCGACGGCTTCATGGCCGCCCACTTCCAGGCCCAGCAAGCCGGTCAGCAAGCTCCGGCGGTACAGGTGTATGACAGCTCGCGCATCGGCTCGCTCGACGATTTCTATCGCCAGGCCCAGGCCGACGGCGTCCAGCTGGTGGTCGGCCCGCTGGAAAAACCGCTGGTGAAAAAACTCGCGGCCAATGCGCAACTGCCCATCACCACCCTTGCCCTGAACTACGCCGATGCCGGCCAGAAAGCCCCGCCTCAGCTGTTCCAGTTCGGCCTCGCCGCCGAGGACGAGGCCCGCGAAGTTGCACGGCGCGCCCGCGCCGACGGCATGGTCCGCGCCGTGGCCCTGGTACCGAGCGGTGAATGGGGCGATCGCGTGCTCGCCGCCTTCCGCCAGGATTGGGAAGGCAATGGCGGCACCGTCCTTGCTGCCGAGCGCATCGCCCAACCGGTCGCCCTCGCCCAGCAGATCGCCAACCTGTTCCAACTGCGCCAGAGCGAGGGCCGCGCGCAGAGCCTGCAAAGCACCGTAGGCGGCACCCTTGCCGCGCAGCCATCGCGCCGCCAGGACATCGATTTCATCTTCCTTGCCTCGACCCCGCAACAGGCGCAGCAGATCAAGCCGACCCTGAACTTCCAGTACGCCGGTGACGTACCGGTCTACGCCACCTCGAACCTGTACAGCGCCAGCGGTGACGTCAACCAGTACAACGACATGAACGGCATCCGCTTCTGCGAGACCCCCTGGCTGCTCGACACCACCAACAGCCTGCGCCAGCAGGTAGTGCAGCAGTGGCCGCAAGCTGCCGGCAGCCTCGGCCGCCTGTATGCCATGGGCGTCGACGCCTACAGCCTGGCACCGCGCCTGGGCCAACTCAAAGCATTGCCGGACAACCGCGTGCAAGGCCTTTCCGGCAGCCTGAGCATGAACCCCAGCCAGCGCATCGAACGTCAGTTGCCGTGGGCGGAATTCTCCGGCGGCCAGGTCAAGCGCCTGCCGGATACCGCCCGCTGATGCCTGAAGCATCGCCCTGCAGCGCCGGTCAGGCCGCAGAAAACCATGCCCTTGAGTACCTTCAGGGGCATGGCTTGCAGCTGCTGGCGCGTAACTGGCGATGCAAAGGTGGCGAGCTTGATCTGGTCATGCTCGACGCCGATACAGTAGTATTCGTCGAAGTCCGCTACCGGCTGCACGCGGCCTTCGGCGGCGCCCTCGACAGTATCGACGGACGCAAGCAGAAGCGCCTGGTGCTAGCCGCCAGCCTGTTCCTGCAGAAGGAGTCCCGCTGGGCCAATTACCCATGCCGCTTCGACGTTGTCGCCCTGCAGGGCAGCCAGCATGCAGGCCGACCGCTTCAATGGCTGAAAAACGCCTTCGAATGCTGAACCCACTTCGATTTTTTTGCTCTATGTATCGCGGGCTGGTCCCTGTTGCGCGTTGCGCCGGCCACCGCCCCACTTAAGGTCACCAGATGGACATGCAATCCCGAATTCGCCGGCTGTTCCAGGCCAGCATCGACACCAAGCAACAGGCAATGGACATCCTGGCACCGCACATCGAGCAGGCCAGCCTGGTCATGGTCAATGCGCTGCTCAACGAGGGCAAGATGCTCGCCTGCGGCAACGGCGGCTCCGCCGGCGATGCCCAGCATTTCTCTTCGGAGCTGCTCAACCGCTTCGAGCGCGAGCGCCCGAGCCTGCCGGCAATCGCCTTGACCACCGACAGCTCGAC
This sequence comes from Pseudomonas ceruminis, assembly GCF_021602025.1. Lineage (GTDB taxonomy): Bacteria > Pseudomonadota > Gammaproteobacteria > Pseudomonadales > Pseudomonadaceae > Aquipseudomonas > Aquipseudomonas ceruminis. Next base: position 157,796 of record NZ_BQHW01000006.1, on the reverse strand, counting down.
GCTCACCTCGATCGCCAACGACTACAGCTACAACGAGGTTTTCTCCAAGCAGATTCGCGCCCTGGGCCAGCCCGGCGATGTACTGCTGGCGATTTCGACCAGCGGCAATTCGGCCAACGTGATTCAAGCGATCCAGGCGGCACATGATCGCGAAATGATTGTCGTAGCATTGACCGGACGTGACGGCGGCGGTATGGCTTCGCTGCTGCTGCCCGAAGACGTGGAAATCCGCGTACCGTCGACGGTCACCGCTCGTATCCAGGAAGTCCACCTGCTGGCGATCCACTGCCTGTGCGATCTGATCGACAGCCAACTGTTCGGGAGTGAAGAATGATCCCCAAGCGCCTCGGCCTGATGGCCTTGACCCTGTGCCTGAGCGTTACCGGTTGCAGCTCGGTACTGACCTCGACCCGCAATTCACCGATCGAGGACGATCGTGGCACACGCACCATCGGCAGCAAGATCGACGACTCGCTGATCGAAACCAAGGCGGCGGTCAATATCGCCAAGGCCAACCCTGATCTGGACAAGGGTTCGCATATTGTCGTCAGCAGCTACAACGGCATCGTCCTGCTCGCCGGGCAAACCCCGCGCGCCGACCTCAAGAGCCTGGCCGAACAGACCGCCAGCCAGGTACAGCGGGTGAAGAAGGTGCATAACGAGCTGCAGGTCATGCAGCCCTCCTCCATCCTCGCACGCAACAACGACGCCTGGCTGACCACCAAGATCAAGGCGCAGATGCTGACCGACAATGCCGTGCCCAGCTCACGCATCAAGGTAATCACCGAGAACGGTATCGTCTACCTGCTCGGCCTGGTGACACAGCAGGAAGCCAACTCCGCCACCGCCGTAGTTCAGGGTGTGTCTGGCGTGCAGAAGATCGTCAAACTGTTCGAATACATCGACTGATTCGAGTGATGGCCGTACTGGCATGCTCATGGCCTAGACCGCGAATGGGCCAGTACAGGCCTCACCCACAGCTCCACCCTTTCAGAACCTCAGGAAACATCGCATGAAAAAGCTTCTGCTGCCTGCGCTGCTCGCCGGCGCCTTCGCTACTTTGGCCGGCTGCTCCACTCCAAGCCTGATCACCCTTAACGATGGCCGCGAAATCCAGGCTGTCGACGCACCGCACTTCGAGAAAAAAACCGGCTTCTACGAATTCCAGCAGCTTGATGGCAAACGCACCCGCATCAATAAAGACCAGGTGCGCAGCATCAGCGACCTGTAATTTCAGGCCCGCAAAAAAAGGCGACCCTTGCAGGTCGCCTTTTTTTTACTTGACCACTTTCAGGCTCGGTCGGCCACTTGGACGCGGCGGCTGGCCGCCCCCTTCGGGCGGACCATTGTCATCAGGCTCTAGGCCTTCTTCCTCCAGCTCTTCGCCTTCTGCCAACGGCGGCTCAAGCTCGAAGACCATACCCTGGCCATTCTCGCGGGCGTAAATGCCGAGAATGGCACCTACCGGTACGAACAACGAATGGGCGACGCCACTGAAGCGGCCCTCGAAGCTCACCGCGTCGTTGTCCATGTGCAGGCTGCGCACGGCACTGGGGGAAATATTCAGGACGATCTGGCCATCACTGGCGAAACCTTGCGGCACCTGGACTGCCGGGAACTCGGCGTTGACCAGCATATGGGGCGTGCAATCGTTGTCGACGATCCACTCGTACAGTGCTCGAACCAGATAGGGGCGACTGGAGTTCATCAACGGCTCCTTAAAGCTTGCGCATTTCACGTTCAACGGAGGACAGGCTTGCCAGAAACGGCTCGCGGGTGAACTGTCGCTCCATGTAATCCAGCAGCGGCTTGGCCTGCCGCGGCAATTCGATACCCATGACCGGCAAACGCCAGAGTATGGGCAATAGACAACAATCAACCAGGCTTTGCTCATCGCTCATGAAGCAGGCGAATTCGTTGAACAATGGCGAGACGCCGGTCAGGCTCTCGCGCAGTGCCTTGCGCGCCTCGGCACGCGCGGCATCACTGCTGCGCGGGTCGAGCACGGTATCCGCCAACGAACACCAGTCACGCTGGATCCGATGCACCAGCAAGCGGCTGTTGCCACGTGCTACCGGATAAACCGGCATCAGTGGCGGATGTGGGTAACGCTCCTCGAGGTATTCCATCACCACGGTCGACTCATACAACGCCAGGTCACGATCGACCAGGGTCGGCACGCTGCCGTAAGGGTTCACTTCAACCAGTTTGGGTGGCAGGCGATTAGGATCGACATCGATGACCTGCACGCTGATACCTTTCTCGGCGAGAACCAGGCGTACCCGATGAGAATAATGGTCAGCGGGGTCGGAATAGCAGGCTAACCTGTTGGTCGCGCCCATGTAGCGCCTCCTCGCAAGGGATGCTTGTGAAACTGTAAATGAAAACGCGCCCGGGGCACCCTAGCAAGATCGCTAGGGTGCCCCGGGCGCGTTCAACAACCAGAAACTACTGCGTGATCAGTGCACGTCCTTCCAGTATTCGCGCTTGAGCAAGTAGGCAAATATGAAGAAGAAAGCCAGGTACAGCAACACATAGGTACCGATGCGCTGGCTTTCCAGTTTGACCGGGTTGGCCGAATAGGCCAGGAAGGTCACCAGGTTCTTGACCTTCTCGTCGAACTGCTCGGCCGTCAGGGTACCGGAATTCGGCGTGATGGTCAGCTGGTCGCAGGCCTCATGCGTCAGCGGGCTGCCAGTCAAAGGGTCGAATTGCTTCTTGCCATCGACCACCATCTGCACCTGCTTGCAACCAATGACCTGGTTGCCTTGCAGGCCAACCAGCACGTTGGGCATGCCAACGTTCGGGAACACCTTGTTATTCACCCCATAAGGGCGCGACGGGTCCTCGTAGAAGCTGCGCAGGTAGGTGTACAGCCAATCGGTGCCGCGCACGCGGGCGACCAAGGTCAAGTCAGGAGGCGCAGCACCGAACCAGGTCTTGGCATCACTGGGCTTCATGCCGATGTTCATGTGGTCCCCGATCTTGGCACCCGTGAACACAAGGTTCTCGAGCATCAGCTCATGGGGGATGCCCAGGTCATCTGCAACACGCTCGTAACGCTGGAACTTGGCGCTGTGGCAGCCCATGCAATAGTTGGCAAAGGTCCGCGCCCCATCCTGCATGCCCGCCTTGTCGGTGAGGTCGATATCGACTTTGTCCAGCTCCTGGCCATGTTCGGCCGCGAAGGAAAAGGCAGGCATCACTGCCAGCAAAAATACTGCAATCAACTTTTTCATCAGCCAGTCACCCTTTCCGGAACCGGTTTGGTCTTCTCAAGCCTTGTGTAGAACGGCATCAGCAGGAAGTAGGCGAAGTACAACACCGTGCACACCTGCGACAACAAGGTGCGCCCAGGCGTAGGTGCCAGTACCCCCAGAACACCGAGGATGATGAAGGCTATGCAGAACACCAGCAGGAAGACCTTGCTGAGCCAACCCTTGTAGCGCATCGAGCGCACCGGGCTGCGGTCGAGCCATGGCAACACGAACAGCACCGCGATCGCAGCACCCATGGCGATTACGCCGAACAGCTTGTCGGGCACGGCACGCAAGATCGCGTAGAACGGCGTGAAGTACCAGACCGGCGCAATATGCTCAGGCGTCTTGAACGCGTTAGCCTGCTCGAAGTTGGGTTTTTCCAGGAAGTAACCGCCCATTTCCGGGAAGAAGAACACCACCGCGCAGAACACGAAGAGGAACACCACCACGCCGACAATGTCTTTGACGGTGTAGTACGGGTGGAACGGAATACCGTCGAGTGGGATGCCGTTTTCATCCTTTTTCTTCTTGATGTCGACGCCATCCGGGTTGTTCGAACCCACCTCGTGCAAGGCCAGGATGTGCAGCACGACCAGGCCGAGGATCACGATGGGCAGGGCCACGACGTGCAGTGCGAAGAAGCGGTTCAGGGTAATGCCCGAAATCAGGTAGTCGCCACGAATCCACTGGGTCAGGTCATCGCCAATCACCGGAATGGCACCGAACAGCGAGATGATCACCTGTGCCCCCCAGTACGACATCTGCCCCCAAGGCAGCAGATAACCCATGAAGGCCTCAGCCATCAGTGCCAGGTAGATCAGCATGCCGAACAGCCACACCAGTTCGCGCGGCTTCTGGTAGGAGCCGTAGAGCAACCCACGGAACATGTGCAGGTAAACCACGATGAAGAATGCCGAAGCACCGGTGGAGTGCAGGTAGCGCAGAATCCAGCCGTACTCCACATCACGCATGATGTACTCGACCGAGGCGAAGGCCTCTTCTGCCGAAGGCGTGAAGCTCATGGTCAACCACACGCCGGTGACGATCTGGTTCACCAGTACCAGCAGGGCGAGGGAGCCAAAGAAATACAGGAAGTTGAAGTTCTTGGGCGCGTAATACTTGCTGAGGTGGTCTTCCCACATTTTGGTGGCGGGGAAGCGAGCGTCAATCCAGTCCATGAACTTGCTCATCATGCTTTCTCCTGGTCGACGCCGATGACAATGATGTCATCCGACTCATAAGAGTGCGGCGGCACTGGCAGGTTGAGAGGCGCCGGCTGAGACTTGTAGACGCGCCCGGCCAGGTCGTAGTGTGAGCCGTGACACGGGCAGAAATAGCCACCCACCCATTTGGGGCCAAGGTCGGCAGGTGCGACCTCCGGGCGGAAGGTCGGCGAGCACCCAAGGTGCGTACAGAGGCCGACGAGAATGAGGATTTCCGGCTTGATCGAACGAACCTCAGGGTCGACGTAGGTCGGTTGTACCGACGCTTTCGATTCTGGGTCGGAGAGCTCTGCGGTGAGTTTCTTGAGGTTACCGAGGATTTCGTCCGTTCGCCGCACGATAAACACAGGTTGGCCGCGCCACTCAGCGACCATCTGCTGCCCAGGCTCGACCTTGGCAATGTTGACCTTCACCGGTGCACCAGCGGCTTTCGCCTTGGCACTGGGAAACCATGACCCCACGAACGGTACCGCAGCCCCCACTGCCCCCGCCGCCCCGACCACGGATGTCGCGGCTACGAGGAAGCGGCGCCGGCCTGCGTTGACGCCGTCATTGCTCATTCAGTCCTCTCCCATCAGCTTGCTTGGCCTGTTGAACCAGGCCTGTACTTAGGTTATGTCTGTGGCACTAAAAGTTGGCCGCCATGGTAAGAAACAAGTCCACACACTGACAAGGTGATTACCCCAGGTACGGGCTAGAACCCTCGCTTTGCTTGATCTGCGTCTATGCGACGAGCTGCCACGGACATGCTGACAGGTTAGTTCAAGACATAAAAAAAGCCCGGTTCCAAAGGAACCGGGCTTTTTCGACTGCCGAAGCGGTATTAACGCTTGGAGTACTGAGGACGCTTACGCGCTTTACGCAGACCCACTTTCTTACGCTCAACTTCACGAGCGTCGCGGGTGACGTAGCCAGCACGACGCAGAGCGCCACGCAGGGTTTCGTCGTATTCCATCAGAGCGCGGGTGATACCGTGACGGATCGCACCGGCTTGACCGCTGACACCACCACCGGCAACGGTGACGTAGATGTCGAACTTCTCAACGGTCTCGGTCAGCTCCAGCGGCTGGCGAACAACCATGCGAGCGGTTTCGCGGCCGAAGAAGGTGTCCAGAGGACGGTTGTTGATGGAGATGTTACCAGTACCCGGACGCAGGAAAACGCGAGCGGTTGCGGTCTTGCGACGGCCAGTGCCGTAATTTTGAGTCGCCGACATAATGAACTATCCCGTTAGATCTTCAGTTCTTGAGGCTGCTGAGCAGTGTGTGGGTGAGCAGCACCCGCGTACACTTTCAGCTTGCGGTACATGTCGCGACCCAGCGGGTTCTTAGGCAGCATGCCTTTGACCGCGGTTTCGATAACACGCTCAGGGGCCTTGGCGATCAACTTCTCGAAGTTGATTTCCTTGATACCGCCCGGGAAGCCGGAGTGGGAGTAGTACATCTTGTCGGAAGACTTGGCGCCAGTTACACGGATTTGCTCGGCGTTGATGACGACGATGTAGTCGCCGGTGTCAACGTGAGGGGTGTATTCTGGTTTGTGCTTGCCACGCAGACGGCTAGCGATTTCGGTAGCCAGACGACCCAGGGTCTGGCCAGCGGCGTCGACTACGAACCACTCGCGCTTTACTGTTTCCGGTTTAGCAGTAAAAGTTTTCATTCTCTAAAGCCTCAGAGGCCGCCCAGCGAAAAATAGACGGCGAATCTTACTGGATAGTGCACAGCTTGCCAAGGGCAAGCGCGCAGCCGAACACAGACGCTTTTGGGGGCTCGGGTCGGGCACGCCAATGTTCGACGGGGTTCTTCCTGCGTGGTGGTGCATCACTTCCGCCACACGGAGAGGGGCCGAATTATCCAGATTGCGCGAAAAATTTCAACCTGCTTTTATGGGCTTCTTTTGCCAAGGAGACACTTCCCGATGGAATACCGCAAGCTCGGCCGTACCGACCTCGACGTCAGCGCCCTGTGCCTGGGCACCATGACCTGGGGTGAGCAGAACGACGAGGCCGAGGCCTTCACCCAGATCGCCCTGGCCAAAACCCACGGCATCAACTTCATCGATACCGCAGAAATGTACCCGGTCCCTCCCCGCCCAGAGACCTACGCTGCCACCGAACGCATCATCGGCAACTGGTTCCGCCAGCACGGTGACCGCGATGACTGGGTCCTCGCCAGCAAGGTCGCAGGCCCAGGCAACGGCATCAGCCATATCCGCGACGGCCAGCTCAAGCACAACCGCCAGCACATCGTCGCCGCACTGGATGAAAGCCTCAAGCGCCTGCGCACCGACCGCATCGACCTGTACCAGTTGCACTGGCCCGAGCGCAGCACCAATTTCTTCGGCAAGCTGGGCTACCAGCACCTGGCCAATGACCTGTTCACTCCCTTGGAAGAAACCCTCGAAGTCCTGGACGAACAGGTGCGTGCCGGCAAGATCCGCCACGTTGGCCTGTCCAACGAAACGCCGTGGGGCACCATGAAGTTCCTGCAACTGGCCGAAACCCGTGGCTGGCCGCGCGCGGTGTCGATCCAGAACCCGTACAACCTGCTCAACCGCAGCTTCGAGGTGGGCCTGGCGGAGGTGGCGATCCGCGAGCAGTGTGGGCTGCTTGCCTACTCACCGCTGGCGTTCGGCATGCTGTCGGGCAAATACGAAAACGGCGCCCGCCCCGAAAAGGGCCGCCTGACACTGTTCAGCCGTTTCTCCCGCTACTCCAACCCGCAGACCGTGGCCGCCTGCAGCCGCTATGTGCAACTCGCCAAGGCCCATGGTCTGGACCCGGCGCAGATGGCCTTGGCGTTTGTCACCCGTCAGCCATTTGTGACCAGCAACATCATCGGTGCGACCGACCTGATGCAACTGGAGAGCAACCTCAGAAGTGCTGAGCTGAACCTGAGCGACGAGTTGCTTGCTGCCATCGAGGCGATCCATCAGGAGCAGCCCAATCCGGCGCCTTGAGCCGAACCAGCGCCGACTGGTTCGCGGGTAAACCCGTCCTAGCAAGGCCTGCGGCCCCTATGGGCGCGGGTTTACCCACGAACAGGGCAGCTCGATGCTGCGGGGTAGACACAATCGCCAAAAAATAAGACGATCCAGCCGGTGATTGACCACTCTACCCTATAAGAACAATGACAATGATGTTTACCCAACCCTCGGCGTCGCTGCGGCGCGTCAGCATCCTGGCCATTGACAAAGTGTTTGCATCAACACTGATGCAGGCCAAGGATTTCTTCCACCTCGCCAGCCTGCGCTACAGCAAGCAGTTGGGCCTGGGCGTGCAGCCCATGTTCGACATCAGCCTGGTGAGCCCGGACGGTCAACCCGTGGACAGCTTCAGCCATGTTCAGCTACCGGTCGACGGTGGCCTGGACGATGCTGACGTGATCATCCTGCCGGCTTTCTGGGAAGACTTCGACAACCTGCTGGCACGTTATCCACAGGTCCTGCCGTGGCTGCGCGAGCAGCATGCCCGCGGCGCGGTGTTGTGCGCCGAAGCCAGCGGGGTGTTCTGGCTGGCCGAGTCCGGCCTGCTCGACGGCAAGGAGGCGACCACCTACTGGCGTTTCTTCGCCAGCTTCGCCGAGCGTTTCCCGAAGATTCGTCTGAACCAGGACAAGCACCTGACCGATGCCGACAACCTCTATTGCGCTGGCGGCACCACCTCGGCCTGCGACCTGTACATCTACCTGATCGAGCGCTTCTGCGGCGCCAACGTGGCCCGCGCCGTGGCCCGCGACATCCTCTACGAAGTGCAGCGCAACTACACGCCGGGGCGAATGGGCTTTGGCGGGCAGAAGCTGCATCAGGACTTGATCATCCTGCAGATCCAGCATTGGCTGGAGGAACACTTCGCCGACAAGTTCCGTTTTGAGGATGTGGCCCGCAACCACGGCATGAGCATCCGCAACTTCATGCGTCGCTTCCAGGGTGCGACCGGCGACAAACCATTGCATTACCTGCAGCGGCTACGGATCGAAACGGCCAAGGGGTTGCTGTCGAGTACGCGCAAGAGCATCAAGACCATCAGTTATGAGGTCGGCTACGACGATGCCAGCTTCTTTGCACGGTTGTTCCGCCAGCATACGGAGCTGTCGCCGAACCAGTATCGGCAGCAGTTCATGCAGGAAGCCTGACAGGCTTCCTGGCGGCAACAAAGAGCAAAAAAGCCAAAGCCGACCGCAGCCTGCTTTGGCTTTTTCGTGAAACTTGGCCCCTTAGGGCTTGTGCGCGCGCGACAGGAATTCGTGCGACTGCATTTCCAGCAACCGGCTGAGGGTACGCTGGAACTCGAAGCTCAACCGCCCGCCGGTGTACAGGTCTTTGAGCTCCACCTCGGCCGAGATGATCAGCTTGACGTTGCGGTCGTAGAATTCATCGACCATGTTGATGAAGCGTCGGGCAATATCGTCGGTGGTGACGCCCATCTGCTCGACGTTGCTCAGCAACACGGCATGGAAGATCTTGCCCAGCTCGATGTAGTCGTTCTGACTGCGGGGGCCATCGCACAGCGCGCGGAAGTCGAACCAGGCGACATCGTCGCAGGTGCGCAGGGCATGGATCGGCCGGTTCTCGATCATCAGCACGTCGTTGTCGACGGCCTGGGTGCATTCTGGCGTCAGCGCCTTGAAGCTCGCGCGCATGCTTTGCTCGGCCGCCTCGTTGAGCGGGTAGTGGAACAATTCGGCCTGCTCCAGGTGGCGCAGGCGATAGTCGACCCCGCTGTCGACGTTCACCACGTCGGTGTATTGCTTGATCATGGCGATGGCCGGCAGGAACCGCGCACGCTGCAGGCCGTCCTTGTACAGGCCGTCAGGGACGATGTTGGAGGTTGCCACCAGCGATACGCCGTTCTTGAACAGCTCTTCCATCAAGGTGCCAAGGATCATGGCATCGGTAATGTCCGAGACAAAGAACTCGTCGAAGCAGATGACCTTGGCCTCTTCGCTGAACCGCTTGGCGATGATGGTCAGCGGGTTCTTTTCACCCTTGAGGGTTTTCATCTCTTCGTGGACGCGCTTCATGAAGCGGTGGAAGTGCGTGCGCATCTTCTGCTTGAACGGCAGCGCCTCGAAGAAGGTATCGACCAGGTAAGTCTTGCCGCGGCCTACCCCGCCCCAGAAATACAGGCCCTTGACCGGCGTCTGTTCCTTCTTGCCGAACAGCTTGCCGAACACGCCCGGCTTGTTGTTCTGCGCAGCGATCAGGTCGTCGTAGAGACGCTGCAGGTGACGCACTGCAGTTTCCTGCGCCGCGTCATGGAAGAAGTCGGGACGTTTCAGATCTGCTTGATATCGTTCTAGGGGCGTCATGATTTCGTTAGCGAGGCAACAAAAAACGGGCCGTCACTGTAGCGACCGGCCCGCTTAATGGCAATCAGACTTGCGTCAATATGCCTCAGTCCTGCTGTGGAGCCAGGGCCTCACGCAGGCTTTGAATGGCCGCATCACGCGCCTCAGCGCTGTCGAACTGCGGCCCGTCGGCAACTTGCTCGCCGCCCAGCCACAGGCCAAAACCCAGGCCCTCGACGCGCACATCGGCTTCACCGCCCTGCTGCAATTGCTTGCTCACAGCGCCAGCACTCTTGCCGTCGGCGAAGCGGTGCGACAGCAGCAGTTGCTCGCCATCGGCGGCCAGCAGACGGAACCGGAAGCTGCCGTCTTCATCGCGGAAGCTGACGAAACGCGCGCTCTTGGCGGCCTTCTTCTTCACTTCGGTACTGGCCTGCACGCTGCTGCGGAACGAGCGCAGGCCAACGGCTTCGCGCAGTTGCTCGAGGAACGGCGTGGCAATCTTGCGGGCCTTGGCGGCACCGGCCAGCAGGATGTCCTCCAGGTCCGAAGGGCGCGAAATCAGCTGATGGTAGTGCTCGCGCTTCTCGGCGAGCTGGCCGTCGAGCAGTTGGAACAGACGCTGCTTGGCCTCGCCCCAACCCAGACCCTGCAGCAGTTCTTCGCGGAACTCAGCGCACTGCGCCGGCGTGGAGAACGCCTGGAACAGGGTGAACAGGTGGGCATTGTCCGGGTCCTTCGCTTCGCCAGGGGCGCGCGAGTCGGTGACGATGCGCGAAATGGCGTCCTTCATGTCCTTGGCGGTGGTGAACAGAGGGATGGTGTTGTCGTAGCTCTTGGACATCTTGCGACCATCCAGGCCCGGCAAGGTGGCAACACTTTCCTCGATCACCGCCTCAGGCAGGGCGAAGAAGTCCTTGCCCTGGCCGAACAGGTGGTTGAACCGCTGGCCAATGTCACGGGCCATTTCCACGTGCTGGATCTGGTCGCGACCGACCGGCACCTTGTGCGCGTTGAACATCAGGATGTCCGCGGCCATCAGCACCGGGTAGCTGTACAGGCCCATGGAAACGCCGGCGTCCGGGTCTTCGCCGTTTTCGAGGTTTTTGTCCACCGACGCCTTGTAGGCATGCGCACGGTTGAGCAGCCCCTTGGCGGCAACGCAGGTCAGCAGCCAGGTCAGCTCCGGGATTTCGGGAATGTCGGACTGGCGGTAGAACGTTACCTTTGCCGGGTCCAGGCCACCGGCCAGCCAGGTGGCGGCGATTTCCAGGCGCGAGCGCTGGATGCGCAGCGGATCGTCACACTTGATCAAGGCGTGGTAATCGGCCAGGAAGTAGAACGAGTCGGCACCAGGCTGTTGACTGGCGAGGATCGCCGGGCGAATGGCGCCCGCGTAGTTGCCCAGGTGCGGGGTGCCGGTGGTGGTGATACCAGTGAGAATGCGCGTGGTCATGGGTGTTCGCTTATTCAGGCTTGGCTCAATTCGAAAGGCGCGGCAGCAGCAGATCTTTCAGATCGGTCAGCTTGCCATGGAAGAAGTGACCGCATTCTGCCACTTTCAGCAGCTCATGGGGGCGCGACAGCGCGTCGGACCAGTCGTAAACGAGCTGGGGAGCGACGACTTCGTCGGCGTCAGGCTGGACAACGGTGATCGGACAACGCTGCGGCAGCGGGAACGCCCCGCTCAGGCGCATCACCGCTGGGGCGATCATGAACAGGTGTTGCAGCGCGACCCCGGCGCTTTCCAGGCGCCCGGCCAGGCTGGTGGCGACAAACCCACCAAAGGAGAAGCCCATCAGTACCAACGGCAAGGCCGGGTGCTTCTCGCGCAACCAGGCTGCGGCGGCCTCGGCATCGGCCACTTCACCGGCGCCCATGTCGTGGCTGCCGGCGCTCTGGCCGACACCGCGGTAGTTGAAACGCAAGGTCACGTAGCCTGCGTCCCGGGCCGTGCGCTGCAGGGTCGAGACCACCTTGTTGAGCATGGTGCCGCCCTGAACCGGGTTGGGGTGGCAAATCAGCACCGCACCGCGGGCATCGGCCACGTCCAGGTACAAGGCTTCCAGCTGGCCCACTGGGCCATCGATGAACAAGGGGGTTTCGCGGACAAGCAAGGCACTAACTCCGTGACCTCGAAGGGGGTCGATTCGTCTAGGTGAGGAATTCTGTTCTGATTTGCGATCGCTCGCGGTATACAGCGCAGGTCTGAGCCGTTAACGTAAAGCAAAGCCGTTTATAGAGGAAGGACTCGTGGAACTCTCGCTCCTTGTTTGGTTGTTGCCAACCCTGGCCCTGGTCATCGGTGTGGCGGTCGGTTTCATCGTAGCCCGCCTGCTGCCCAATGCCGCGCCGAGCAGCACCCAACGCCAGCTGGACGATATCCAGCAGCGTTTCGACACCTATCAGAATGAAGTGGTCACCCACTTCAACAGCACCGCCGTGCTGGTCAAGAAGCTGACCCAGAGCTACCAGGATGTCCAGGATCACCTTGCCGAAGGCGCCAACACGTTGGCCCTCGACGACGTGACCCGTCAGCGCCTGCTGGCTGCCCTGCACTCCGAGTCGGCCCAGGCGCCACGTGACCGCCTCACACCGCCCAAGGATACCGCCGAAGTGCCACGGGACTATGCGCCGAAGTCGCCAAACTCGCCGGGCATGCTCGACGAGAGCTACGGGCTCAAGCGTTGACCCGCTGACCATGAAAAAGGCCTCGCAAGAGGCCTTTTTTGTGGGTCGGATTCACTGGCCTCTTCGCGGGCCAGCCCGCGCCCACACGCGCTTGCGCTGCGCGCGGCGAAGCGGCCAGCCAGGCGACCTAACTGCAGACCTGCAGTGCCTGCTCGACATCCGCCAGCAGGTCCTCGATATCCTCCAGCCCCACCGACAATCGCACCAGCCCCTCCGATATGCCGTGCTGCGCCCGCTCCTGCGGTGTATAGCTTGAATGGGTCATGCTCGCCGGGTGCTGCGCCAGCGATTCTGCATCACCTAGGCTCACCGCCCGGGCAAACAGCTGCAGGCCATTCATGAAGCGTCGCCCAGCCTCAATGCCCCCCTGGAGCTCGAAGGCAATCATCCCTCCCGGCAAACGCATCTGCCGCTGTGCCAGTGGGTACTGGGGGAACGACGGCAATCCGGGGTAGTGAATAAGCTCCACCTGCGGCTGCCGTGCGAGGAACTGCGCCACCTGCAAGGCGTTGGCACAATGCCGGTCCATGCGCAGCGCCAGGGTCTTGAGCCCGCGCATCAGCAGCGCCGCGTCATGTGGCGACAGCACCGCCCCGGTCATGTCTTTCAGCCCTTCAAGGCGAATGCGGTCGACCAGCGCCTTGCGCCCCACCACCAGACCCGCCGTGATATCACCATGGCCACTGAGGTACTTGGTGGCCGAATGCACCACCAGGTCCGCCCCCAGCTCCAGTGGTCGCTGCAGGTACGGCGTGCAGTAGGTGTTGTCGACCACCACCAGTACCTCATGCCCCCGCACTGCCTCGGCCACCGCGGCAATGTCCACCAGGTGCATGTTGGGGTTGGCCGGGGTTTCGAAGTAGATCATCCGCGTTTTGCCGTTGATCGCCGCTTTCAGAGCCTTGGCATCGTTGAGGTCGACATGGCGAATCTTGACCCCGAATTCGCCAATGCCGTGGTGCAGGAAAGCGAAGGTGCAGCCATACAAGGTGCGCCCGACAATCAGTTCATCGCCGGGCCGCAGCAGGGTCCAGATGGTCGAGGTAATCGCGCCCATCCCCGAGGCCAATGCCAACCCGGCCTCACCGCCCTCCAGCGAAGCCATGCGCTGCTCCAGCAAAGCCAGTGTGGGGTTGGAGATGCGGCTATAGAAATGTCCAGCCTCCTCCCCGGCGAAACACGCAGCGCCGTACTCGACAGTAGGGAAGGCATAGGTAGCGGTCTGGTACACCGGTGGCACCAGGGCACCGCCATGGGAAAGCGGGTCGTAGCCATGGTGGATGGCACGGGTGGAAAAACCGGTGTTGTTATCGGAGCCGCGCATGGCAACAGCCTCTGGTGGTTTGTTATAAGCTTATGCCACCGAGCTGCCTGATTCATTTCAAACTCGCACACGCAAATGGCCACTTTTTGGAACAAAACCAATAAATAGCCGAACAGGAGGGCAAGACATGCCCGCAAGCCTCGACCGCACCGACCGCGCCCTGCTCGCCGCCCTGCAGGACAACGCCCGCCTTACTGTTTCCGAACTTGCTGACCAGGTTGCCCTGACCACCTCCCCCTGCTGGCGACGGATCAAGTTGCTGGAAGACAACGGGTTCATCACTGGATACCAGGCCATCCTCTCGCCCAAGTCGCTTGGGTTTGGCGTGACCGCGTTCGTCAGCATCATGATGGATTCGCACACCAAGGACATGGCGCAGGCGTTCGAACAACGGCTAATGGAAATTCCCGAGATTGTCGCTTGCCACAACATCTCCGGGCGCTATGACTTTTTGCTGGAGATCCTGGCGCGGGACCTGGAATCGTTCGGGGAATTTACCCGGGAAGTGCTACAGCGTTTGCCCGGGGTGAAGGAAATCTACTCGAGTTTTTCCTATAAGGCGGTGAAGGAAAGGCGGGTGATTCCGGTGTCGGAAACGCATATTTGAACCCGCTTTGCCTGAGGAGCTAGCCCTAGGTCGTGCGCCAACTCGAAGCACGGCGCGTCGTTGCACCACGCGCAAGCCTCGGTCAAAAATGCGCCTTTCAAGAACGAAAAACCCCGCCGAAGCGGGGTTTTTCCTGCAGGCTAGCGCTTAGATCGCACCGCGCTGACGCAGCACATCCAGCACCTGCTTCACACCTTCTTCGACGCTGGTGCGCTGAGTATCGATCACCAGGTCAGCATCCAGCGGTACATCGAACGGGAAGCTTTCGCCCGGGATGTTCTCGCCACCGGCAGCGTACAGGCCTTGCGGGTCGCGCTCACGGCAAGCCAACGGCGAGGCCTGAACGTAAACAGTCACCAGGCGCTCCTTGCCGATCAGCGCCTTGGCCTGCTCGCGACCTTCGGCGTCAGGGGCCACGAACGCTGCCAGGGTCAACAGGCCGGCTTCGTTGAACTGGCGCGCCACATGAGCGGCGCGGCGCCAGTTTTCGGTGCGGCCGGCGCGGTCCTGCGGCAAGCCCTTGTTCAGGTCGTGGCGCAGGTTCTGGCCGTCGAGCACGTATACCGCTCGGCCCATGTCGAACAGCTTGCGCTCAACGGCATAGGCCAGGGTGCTCTTGCCTGCGCCGGACAGGCCGCTGAACAGCACGGTGGCAGGCTGCTGACCGAAGCGCAGGGCGCGCTCTTCGGTGGAGACGTGGGCTTGCTTGCCATGCTGGCCGGTGCTGCCGTGCGGCAGTACTGGCGGCGCGATGATCATGCCGGCGCCAACGGTGCCGTTGGTCAGTCGATCGATAACGATGAACGCACCGGTGGTGCGGTTGCTGTCGTAACCGTCCAGGGCAATGGCGGCGTCCAGGGCAACCTTGACGCGGCCGATCTCGTTCAGTTGCAGTGCGCTGGCAGCGCCCTGCTCCAGCGTATTCACATCGACCTTGTGAGTGATGCTGGCAATCGAGCCCGGCACATAGCTGGTGGCACGCTTGATGTCGTACTTCTTGCCAGGAAGCATCGGCTCCTCGGCCATCCACACGAGCATGGCGTCAAACTGGTCGGTTACCGGCGGTACGTTGTCGGCATGCACCAGCAGGTCACCCCGGGAGATGTCGATCTCGTCTTCCATGGTCAGGGTCACGGCCTGGCCTGGGCCGGCGTTCTCCAGCTCACCTTCGTAAGTGACGATGGACTTGACCCGGCTGCTCTTGCCCGACGGCAACACGACGATGTCATCACCCTTGTGCACCACACCGCTGGCGATGGTGCCGGCAAAGCCGCGGAAGTTCAGGTTCGGACGATTGACGTACTGCACCGGGAAACGCAGGTCAGTGAAGTTGCGGTCGGCCGCCACTTCCACGGTTTCGAGGATTTCCATCAGCGCAGGGCCGGTGTACCACGGCGAACGCTCGCTGCGGTTGACCACGTTGTCGCCCTTGAGCGCCGACATCGGCACGAAGTGCAGGCTGCTCGGCGTCAGGTTGATGGCTTCGGCGAACTTCAGGTAGTCGGCCTTGATTTCCTCGAAGACGCCTTCATCGAAGCCTTTGAGGTCCATCTTGTTGATCGCGACGACGATGTGCTTGATGCCCAGCAACGAGGCGATATAGCTGTGGCGGCGGGTCTGGGTCTGCACACCGTAGCGGGCATCGACCAGGATGATCGCCAGGTCGCAGGTCGAAGCGCCGGTGGCCATGTTGCGGGTGTACTGCTCGTGGCCCGGGGTATCGGCGATGATGAACTTGCGCTTGGCGGTGGAGAAGTAGCGGTAGGCGACATCGATGGTGATGCCCTGCTCGCGCTCGGCCTGCAGGCCGTCAACCAGCAACGCCAGGTCGACTTCTTCGCCGGTGGTGCCGGACTTCTTCGAATCACGGGTGATGGCCTCGAGGTGGTCCTCGTAGATCATCTTCGAGTCGTGCAGCAGGCGCCCGATAAGGGTGCTCTTGCCGTCATCCACGTTGCCGCAGGTAAGGAAACGCAGCAGTTCTTTACGCTCGTGCTGAGCCAGATAAGCGAGGATGTCTTCGCTGATCAAATCGGATTGGTGCGACATGGAGTAACCCTGAAAATTAGAAGTAGCCCTGACGTTTTTTGTCTTCCATGGAACCGGCGCCATCGTGGTCGATGACTCGGCCCTGGCGCTCGGAAGTGCGCGTCAGGAGCATTTCCTGAATGATGTCGGTCAGCGTCTCGGCTTCGGACTCGACAGCGCCCGTCAACGGGTAGCAGCCCAGGGTACGGAAACGCACCTTCTTCTTGACGATGCGTGCTTTCTCTTCCTCGGAGAGGTGCTCGAGGATGCGCTCGTCGTCGATCATGATCAGGGTGCCGTTTTTCTCGATGACTTCACGCTCAGCGGCGAAGTACAGCGGCACGATCGGGATACCTTCGAGGTAGATGTACTGCCAGATGTCCAGCTCGGTCCAGTTCGACAGCGGGAAGACGCGGATCGACTCGCCCTTGTTGACCTTGCCGTTGTACACGTTCCACAGCTCGGGGCGCTGGTTCTTCGGGTCCCAGCGGTGCTTGCTGTCCCGGAACGAGTAAACGCGCTCTTTGGCCCGCGACTTCTCTTCGTCGCGGCGCGCGCCACCGAAGGCGGCGTCGAAACCATGCTTGTCCAGTGCCTGCTTGAGGCCCTGGGTTTTCATGATGTCGGTGTGCTTGGAGGAGCCATGGGTGAATGGGTTGATGCCCTGCGCCACACCCTCGGGGTTGACGTGGGTGATCAGCTCCAGGCCCATTTCCTCGACCATCTTGTCGCGGAAGCTGTACATCTCCTGGAATTTCCACTGGGTGTCGACGTGCATCACCGGGAACGGCAGTTTGCCCGGGAAGAAGGCCTTGCGCGCCAAGTGCAGCATCACGGCGGAATCCTTGCCGATCGAGTACAGCATCACCGGGTTGTCGAACTCGGCGGCCACCTCGCGGATGATGTGGATGCTCTCCGCCTCCAGCTGTTTCAAGTGCGTCAGTTTGTCGACCATGGCTACTCACGAAAAACGATCTTATGGACGGCCAGCGGGCCGTGTTCGAGCGAGTCACTTTATCACAGCGGGTGATTCTATTTAGGAGGCGGGATAGATCGAAACAATCTAACGATATGACTGGGGGTTTGGGCCAGCGTGTCCGCTCTCTTCGCGGGTAAACCCGCCGCTACAGGGGCCGCGCGGCCCCGGTAAGCGTGCCCGCGAAGAAGGCAACACCGATTCAGATCGGGTTCGGACAGTCGATGAACAGGTGCTCAACGGCAAACCGCCGCGCCAGGTAATCGCCCAACGCCTGCACCCCATAGCGCTCGGTGGCATGATGCCCGGCGGCAATGAAGCTGACCCCATTCTCGCGTGCGCTGTGATAGGTCTGCTCGGACGCTTCACCGGTCAGGTACAGGTCCACCCCGCCCGCTATCGCGGTGTCGATGTAACCCTGCCCGCCGCCGGTGCACCAACCGATCCGGCGGATCATGTCGTCACCTTCGACCAACAACGGCTCACGCCCCAGGACTTCCTGCACGCGCCGGGCGAAATCCCGTGCGGTCATCGGCTCGGCCAGCGAGCCGACCAGCCCGACCACCTTGGGGTTCTCTGGGTCCAGCGGCCCTTCGACAATGATCTCCAGCTGCCGCGCCAACTGCACGTTGTTGCCCACCTCCGGGTGCACGTCCAGCGGCAGGTGGAACGCCAACAGGCTGATATCGTTGCTCAGCAAGGTTTTCAGGCGGCGCTGGCGAATGCCGGTGACGCACGGATTCTCGCCCTTCCAGAAGTAACCATGGTGCACCAGCACCAGGTCGGCCTCAGCCTCGACGGCGGCGTCCAACAGGGCCTGGCTGGCCGTTACACCGCTGACTATACGGCTGACCTGCGGCCGGCCTTCGACTTGCAGACCGTTGGGGCAATAGTCCTGGATCTTCGCACTGCCCAGGTAGCGCTCGGCTTCCTCGACCAGGGTGGTTAGAGCGACGGCCATGAAAATCTCCTCGAAAACTGCGCTTTTCTCGGGCACAACGCTTAGCGAACGCCCGTATAATGCCGGCCATTATGGGCCGTCGCCGGCACTGGGGGAACCGGTGTATGATCGCGCGCGTTCATGCCCCACTGCGCGGCCGCTGGCCTGTGCTCTTTCCAGGATTCATTCATGTTCAAGGCGTTGCGTTACTTTGGCTGGCCCCTGCTCACCGGCGTACTGATCGCCATGCTGATCATCCAGCGCTTCCCGCAGTGGGTCGGCCTGCCCAGCCAGGATGTCAACCTGCAACAGGCGCCACAGACCACGCAGATCATGCAGGGCCCGGTGTCCTACGCCGACGCCGTGACGTTGGCCGCCCCGGCGGTGGTCAACCTGTACACCACCAAGGTAGTGAACAAGAACGCCCACCCGCTGTTCGAAGACCCGCAGTTCCGCCGTTTCTTCGGCGATAACCTGCCCAAGCAGCGGCGCTGGGAGTCGAGCCTGGGTTCGGCGGTAATCATGAGCCCTGAAGGCTACCTGCTGACCAACAACCACGTCACCAGCGGCGCCGACCAGATTGTGGTTGCGCTCAAGGATGGCCGCGAAACCCTGGCGCGGGTGATCGGCAGCGACCCTGAGACCGACCTCGCGGTACTGAAGATCGACCTCAAGAACCTGCCGGCGATCACCATCGGCCGCTCCGACAACATCCACATCGGTGACGTCACGCTGGCCATCGGCAACCCCTTCGGCGTTGGCCAGACCGTCACCATGGGCATCATCAGTGCCACTGGCCGCAACCAGCTGGGTCTGAACAACTACGAAGATTTCATCCAGACCGACGCCGCGATCAACCCTGGCAACTCCGGCGGTGCACTGGTCGATGCCAACGGCAACCTGGTGGGCATCAATACCGCGATCTTCTCCAAGTCGGGCGGTTCACAGGGCATTGGCTTCGCCATCCCGGTCAAACTGGCCCTGGAGGTGATGAAGTCGATCGTCGAGCATGGCCAGGTGATCCGTGGCTGGCTGGGCATTGAAGTTCAGCCTTTGAGCCAGGAGCTGGCTGAATCGTTCGGCATGCAGGGCCGCCCAGGGATCGTAGTGGCGGGGATTTTCCGTGACGGGCCGGCGCAGAAGGCAGGCTTGCAGCTGGGTGATGTGATCCTGAGCATCAATGGCGAACCGGCA
This sequence comes from Pseudomonas ceruminis, assembly GCF_021602025.1. Taxonomy (GTDB): domain Bacteria; phylum Pseudomonadota; class Gammaproteobacteria; order Pseudomonadales; family Pseudomonadaceae; genus Aquipseudomonas; species Aquipseudomonas ceruminis. The sequence continues at coordinate 138,265 of NZ_BQHW01000006.1, read as the reverse complement.
GGTGATGGGCGCAAGTCGATGAACCAGGTGGCGCGGATCAAGCCCAACGAGAAGATCACCATCGAGGTGGTGCGCAATGGGCAACAGCTGAAGCTGGTGGCCGAGGTAGGGCTGCGCCCACCGCCAGCCCCGGCGGCGACTCAGGAAGAAAAGTAAAGACCGCGGTGTTGCGAGCCAGGCCTAGGGCTGGCGCAGCGGGAGCACCCTCGTCGCTTGCAAACGATGCTGGCACCGGCGTCGCCGGTGTTCGCGGGGCAAGCCCGCTCCCACATCAAGCAGGGTTAGCCTTGCGCTTTGGATCGGCTGGCCGGCGATTGGGCCGCTAAGCGGCCCCGCCTGCATCAATGCAGGATCTGGCTCAGGAACAACTTGGTCCGGTCACTGCGCGGCCGGTCGAAGAAATCATCTGGCGCCGCCTGTTCCACGATCTCCCCCTTGTCCATGAAGATCACCCGGTTCGCCACGGTCCGGGCAAAGCCCATTTCGTGGGTTACGCAGAGCATGGTCATGCCGTCCTCGGCCAACCCCACCATGGTATCGAGCACTTCCTTGACCATCTCCGGGTCGAGCGCCGAGGTCGGCTCGTCGAACAGCATGATCTTCGGCTTCATGCACAGCGCCCGGGCAATCGCCACACGCTGCTGCTGGCCACCGGACAACTGCCCGGGGAACTTGTGCGCCTGCTCGGGAATACGCACACGCTCCAAGTAGTGCATGGCGATCTCCTCCGCCTTGCGCCGCGGCATCTTGCGTACCCACATGGGCGCCAGGGTGCAGTTCTCAAGGATGGTCAGGTGGGGGAACAGGTTGAAGTGCTGGAACACCATGCCCACCTCACGGCGGATCGCCTCGATCTGCTTGAGGTCGTTGGTCAGTTCCACGCCATCGACCACGATGCGCCCCTGCTGGTGCTCTTCCAGGCGGTTGAGGCAGCGGATGGTGGTGGACTTGCCCGAGCCGGACGGCCCGCACAACACAATACGCTCGCCCTGACGTACGTTCAGGTTGATGTCCTTGAGCACATGGAACTGGCCATACCACTTGTTCACGCCCTGCATCTGGATGATGCCTTCGGGGCCGGCAGGCTGCTTGATCGCTTCACTCATATAGAAACTCCTAACGCTTGTGGCCAGTGTCCAGCTTGCGCTCCAAGTGCATGGAGTAGCGGGACATACCGAAACAGAAAATCCAGAACACCAGGGCAGCGAACACATAGCCTTCAGTGGCCATGCCCAGCCAGGCCGGGTCGGCAGCGGCTTGCTTGACGCTGTTGAGCAGGTCGAACAGGCCGATGATGATCACCAGGCTGGTGTCCTTGAACAGTGCGATGAAGGTGTTGACGATGCCGGGGATCACCAGCTTGAGCGCTTGCGGCAGAATCACCAGGCCCATCGAGCGCCAGTAGCCCAGGCCCATGGCTGCGGCCGCTTCATACTGGCCCTTGGGGATGGCCTGCAGGCCGCCACGCACCACTTCGGCAACGTACGCCGACTGGAACAGGATCACGCCGATCATGGCCCGCAGCAGCTTGTCGAAGCTCATGCCTTCGGGCAGGAACAACGGCAGCATCACCGACGACATGAACAGCACCGTGATCAGCGGCACGCCGCGCCAGAACTCGATGAAGGTCACACACACCACCTTCACTGCCGGCATGCGCGAACGCCGCCCCAGTGCCAGCAGGATGCCCAGCGGCAAGGCGCCGACAATGCCCACCGTGGCAATCACCAGGGTAAGCATCAGACCGCCCCACTGGCTGGTTGCGACGTTCTGCAGACCAAAGCTGCCGCCGTGCAGCAGCAGGTAGGCCAGGATCGGGTACAGCACCAGGAAGCACAGGCCATACGCCGCCTTGCGCGGGAAGCGCCTGATGAACAGCGGCGCCGCGCCGAGCACCGCCAGCCACACGGTCAGGTCTACACGCCAGCGCAGTTCCACCGGGTAGTAGCCATACATGAACTGGCCGAAACGCTGCTGCACGAACACCCAGCAGGCCCCCTCCTTGGTGCAGTCGGCACGGGTGGTGCCGACCCAGTTGGCATCGATGAACGCCCACTGCACCAGTGGCGGTACGATCAGCCACACCAGGTACACGGCGAACAGGGTCAGCAGGGTGTTGAGCCAGCTGGAGAACAGGTTTGCACGCATCCATGCGAGCACGCCGACGGTCTTCACCGGTGGCGGCATGTCAGGTTTGAAAACATGGGCATTCACGGGCGTATCCTCACCGCTCGATCAGCGCGATGCGCTTGTTGTACCAGTTCATCAGCAGCGAAATGCTGATGCTGATGGCGAGATAGACACTCATGGTGATGGCGATCACCTCGATGGCCTGGCCGGTCTGATTGAGCACCGTGCCGGCGAACAGCGACACCATCTCCGGGTAGCCGATACCGGCGGCCAGCGAGGAGTTCTTCGCCAGGTTCAGGTACTGGCTGGTCAGCGGCGGGATGATCACGCGCAGCGCCTGGGGGATGATCACCTTGCGTAGGGTCGGGCCTTCACGCAGACCGAGCGAACGGGCGGCCTCGGTCTGGCCGTGGCTGACCGAACGAATACCCGAACGCACGATTTCTGCGATGAACGCAGCGGTATAGATGGTCAGCGCCAGGGTCAGCGCCAGCAACTCGGGGATCAGCACCCAGCCGCCAACGAAGTTGAAGCCTTTGAGTTGCGGTACTTCCCAATGCACGGGGTTGCCGAACACCAGCACACAGGCGCCGAGGATGCCGATGAACAGCGCAAGCCCCACCCAGAACGTGTGAAACGGTTGACCGGTTTCGTTGAAGCGTTTGTTGGCCTGGCGCACCATCACCACAACCGCGACGATCGCCAGGGCCAGGGCAATGACGAACGGCCAAAAGCCGTCTGCCATGGAGGCCCCCGGCATGTTCAGGCCCCGGTTGCTGATGAAGAAGGTGTCGTTGACGTTGATGCTGCCCCGTGGCCCCGGCAGGGTCAGGAATACCGCGAAGTACCAGAACAGGATCTGCAACAGTGGCGGGATGTTGCGGAACGTCTCGACATACACCGTCGCCAGCTTGTTGATCATCCAATTCGGTGACAACCGCGCCACGCCGATGATGAAACCCAGGACCGTAGCCAGGATCACACCGATGAAGGTCACCAGCAGGGTATTGAGCAAGCCGATGACGAACACCCGTGCATAGCTGTCGGACTCCACATAAGGAATCAGGTGCTGGGCGATGCCGAAGCCGGCACTGCGGTCGAGAAAGTCGAAGCCAGAGGTAATCCCCCGGTGTTGCAGGTTGGTCTGCGTATTGTGAAACAGGTACCAGCCCAAACCCACCACAAGGACGATCGTGAGGATCTGGAACAGCCACGCGCGCACACGTGGATCGCTCAGGGAAGGCCCCTTTTGTGCGCCGATTCGATTTTGCATGAAGTGCCCCGGACAGTAGGGATTCGAACAGCCTGCGGCGGCGGGATGCCGCCGCAGGGTGCAGCTATCAGCGCACCGGTGGTGCGTACTGGATGCCGCCGTTGTTCCACAGGGCGTTCATGCCACGGTCGATCTTCAGATCAGTGCTCTGGCCCAGGTTCTTCTCGAACACTTCGCCATAGTTACCCACTTGTTTGACGATCTGCACTACCCAGTCCTTGGGCAGTTTGAGGTCCTTGCCGTACTCACCGTCAGCGCCCAGCAGGCGGGCATTGTCCGGGTTCTTGGTAGACTTGGCCTCGGCCTCGACGTTCTTCGAGGTGATGCCCGCCTCTTCGGCGTTGAGCATGGCGAACAGGGTCCACTTGACGATGCTGAACCACTCCTCGTCGCCCTTGCGCACCACAGGGCCCAGCGGCTCCTTGGAGATGGTTTCCGGCAGTACCACATAGTCGGTCGGTGCGGCCAGCTTGGACCGCTGGGCGAACAGCTGCGACTTGTCCGAGGTGAGCACGTCGCAACGGCCGGACTCCAGGGACTTGGCGCTTTCGTCAGAGGTGTCGAAGGTAATCGGCGTGTATTTCAGGCCATTGGCGCGGAAGTAGTCGGACACGTTCAGTTCGGTGGTGGTACCGGCCTGGATACAGATGGTCGCGCCATCGAGCTCCTTGGCGCTGGACACGCCGAGCTTCTTGTTGACCAGGAAGCCGACGCCGTCATAGTAGGTGACACCGGCGAACACCAGGCCCATGCCAGCGTCACGCGAGCTGGTCCAGGTGGTGTTGCGCGACAGCACATCGACTTCGCCGGACTGCAGGGCGGTGAAGCGTTCCTTGGCGTTGAGCTGGCTGAACTTGACCTTGGTGGCGTCGCCGAACACTGCGGCGGCCACGGCGCGGCAGACATCGGCGTCGATACCGACGATGGTGCCTTTGGCATCAGGTACCGAGAAGCCTGGAAGACCGTCGCTCACGCCACACTGGACGAAGCCCTTCTTCTTCACCGCATCGAGCGTGGCGCCGGCCTGGGCATTGCTCACCGCGCCCAATGCGGCGGCAGCGGTGAGGACTGCCAGGGTGGTTTTCAACATCTTCATTCACAACCTCCAAATCGCTCTTGTTGTACCGAGCCGGAATTGCACCGCACCCTTATGAGGCGCATCCGACCCGTGCTGGCTTGTTATTGGGTCAATTGGCGCAATGGGCTGTTCTTTGACAGCCTTCACTCGCAAAGGGTGTTACCGTCTGGGTTTATCCCTTCGCGTCGAAGGTTCCATAGCAAAGCGCGTACCACACTCGAAGGCTGTAGCGTTTAAGCAGTCGTCAAGTAGCAAAAGTTGTATTGTTGCGACATTCTTTTTCTGACAATTAATTCCAACGCCTCTTTTTTACGCACTTCAGAATAAAGCGCGCACACTTTCGGAGCAGTCATGACCAACCCGCTGATTCTCGAACCTCAGAAAACCGCAGACGCCTGTGTGATCTGGTTGCACGGCCTGGGCGCAGACCGTTACGACTTCCTACCGGTTGCCGAATTCATGCAGGAGCGTCTGCTCAGCACCCGGTTCATCATGCCCCAGGCACCCACCCGGCCGGTCACCATCAATGGCGGCTATGAAATGCCCAGCTGGTACGACATCAAGGCCATGTCCCCCGCTCGCGCCATCGATGAGGCGCAGTTGGAGCAATCGGCCGAGCAGATCATCGCCCTGATCGAAGCCGAGCAAGCCAAGGGTATCGACCTGGCGCGCATCTTCCTGGCCGGTTTCTCCCAGGGTGGCGCCGTGGTGCTGCACACCGCCTATATAAAGTGGCAGGCAGCGCTGGGTGGTGTGATCGCCCTGTCCACCTATGCACCGACCTTCAGCGAAACCCATCAACTGAGCGCCTGCCAGCAACGCACCCCGGCCCTGTGCCTGCATGGCGTGCACGACCCCGTGGTGATTCCGTCCATGGGCCGCACCGCCTTCGAGTACCTCAACACCTGGGGTGTGGCCGCCCGCTGGCATGAATACCCGATGGAACATGAAGTGGCGGTCGAAGAGTTGAGCGACATCCACGACTGGCTGAGCAAGCAATTGCAATAAGCAGGGCTCGCCTGTAGTTGTGGGCGTATTCCGCTACGCCGCGCCCGGTTCTTGCATTACACTGCCGGGCGTACATTCCTTAACCAGTTGACGAGACGATCGTGCTCAAGGCACTCAAGAAAATATTCGGCAAGGGAGACGCCGCGCCTCAGGCCGCCGCTCCTGCTGCCAGCGTCACGCCGCCTGCGCCTGCCGCAGCACCCCTGGCTCAGCACGCGCCGCAGCACGACAAGCCGCGCACCCACACCGGCGACAAAACCCAAGCGCACGCCGCCGCGCCACATGCCGAAAAGCCGGCCAAGGACAAAGCGCGCCGCGAACGCAAGCCCAAACCCCAGGCCAGCCTGTGGAAACCGGAAGACTTCGTCGTCGAACCGCAGGAAGGCAAGACCCGCTTCCATGACTTCAAGCTCTCCAACGAGCTGATGCACGCCATCCACGACCTGGGCTTCCCGTACTGCACGCCGATCCAGGCGCAGGTACTGGGTTACACCCTGCGCGGCAAAGATGCTATCGGCCGCGCCCAGACCGGCACCGGCAAGACTGCCGCGTTCCTTATCTCGATCATTTCCCAGTTGCAGCAAACGCCGCCGCCCAAGGAACGCTATATGGGCGAGCCGCGTGCACTGATCATCGCGCCGACCCGCGAGCTGGTGGTGCAGATCGCCAAGGACGCCGCCGCCCTGACCAAGTACAGCGGCCTGAACGTGATGAGTTTCGTCGGTGGCATGGACTTCGACAAGCAGCTCAAGGCCTTGGAAGCACGCCACTGCGACATCCTGGTGGCTACCCCAGGGCGACTGCTGGACTTCAACCAGCGCGGCGAAGTGCACCTGGACATGGTCGAGGTGATGGTGCTGGACGAAGCCGACCGCATGCTCGACATGGGTTTCATTCCCCAGGTACGGCAGATCATTCGCCAGACCCCGCCCAAGAGCGAACGCCAGACCCTGCTGTTTTCCGCCACCTTCACCGACGATGTGATGAACCTGGCCAAGCAGTGGACCACCGACCCGGCCATCGTCGAGATCGAGCCAGAGAACGTCGCCAGCGAAACCGTGGAACAGCACGTGTACGCGGTGGCCGGCAGCGACAAGTACAAGCTGCTGTACAACCTGGTAACCCAGAACAAGTGGGAACGGGTGATGGTGTTTGCCAACCGCAAGGACGAAGTGCGACGCATCGAGGAAAAGCTCGTGCGCGACGGTATCAATGCGGCCCAGCTGTCGGGCGACGTACCGCAGCACAAGCGGATCCGTACCCTTGAGAGCTTCCGTGAAGGCCGCATCACCGTACTGGTGGCCACCGACGTTGCGGGACGGGGCATTCACATCGACGGCATCAGCCACGTGATCAACTTCACCCTACCGGAAGACCCGGACGACTATGTGCACCGCATCGGCCGTACCGGCCGTGCCGGTACCAGCGGTGTGTCGATCAGCTTTGCCGGCGAGGATGACTCGTACCAGCTGCCCGCTATCGAAACCCTGCTGGGGCGCAAGATCAAGTGCGAGATGCCGCCGGATGAACTGCTGAAGCCGGTGCCGCGCAAGCATCACTGATGCAGCGTTGCTTTGCAGCCCAATCGCCGGCTTGCCGGCGATCCAGGGCTTGGCCCTGAAGAGCTACGCCTTCTCTACCATCGCCCCGCCGCTTCCTGATCGCTCTGCTTGCCTTCCACCCACCGCGGCCCCTCCTGGGTATTCTCCTTCTTCCAGAACGGCGCCCGGGTCTTCAAATAATCCATGATGAAGTTGCAGGCATCGAATGCTGCCTGCCGATGGGCGCTGGCCACACCGACGAACACAATCGGCTCGCCCGGCTCCAGCGCACCGATGCGGTGCAACACCTCAACCTTGAGCAAGGGCCAGCGCTGCTCGGCCTCGACCACGATCTTGGCCAGGGCTTTCTCGGTCATACCGGGGTAATGTTCGAGGAACATGCCCGCCACATCCCGACCATCGTTGAAATCACGCACATAGCCGACAAAGCCGACCACGGCGCCCACGCCGACATTGGCGGCGTGCATGGCGTTGACCTCAAACCCCGGGTCGAACGTCGTTTCCTGCACTCGCACCGCCATCTTCAGCCTCCGGTTACCGGTGGGAAGAACGCCACCTCATCGCCTGTTTGCAGCGGCTCGTCGAGCCTGCACAGTTCCTCGTTGCGTGCGCACATCAGGTTCTGCTCGGCCAGCACCTCATACTGACCGCCTTTGGCCACCAGGGCCTGGCGCACATCGTCAACCACCTTGAAGTCACCGTCCAGGCGCTCGGCATCCACGCCGAGGCACTCGCGATAACGGGCGAAATACATCACTTTCACATTCATCACGCCTGCACCTTGTAGTGGCCGCTCTTGCCGCCTACCTTCTCCAGCAGGCGCACCTGCTCGATCACCATGCCCTTGTCCACGGCCTTGCACATGTCGTAGATCGTCAACGCGGCAACGCTGGCGGCGGTCAGTGCTTCCATCTCCACCCCGGTCTGCCCTGCCAGCTTGCAGCGGGCGACGATACGCACGGCATCTGCCCCCTCGGCGCTCAGCTCGACCTTGACGCTGGTCAGCATCAGCGGATGGCACAACGGGATCAGGTCACTGGTCTTCTTCGCCGCCTGGATCCCGGCAATGCGCGCCACGGCGAACACATCGCCCTTGGGATGTTCGCCGTCGACGATCATCTGCAGGGTCTGCGGCAACATGCGCACCCGCGCCTCGGCAGTGGCCTCGCGCTCGGTCACGGCTTTTTCAGTGACGTCGACCATGTTGGCCCGCCCCTGGGAATCAAGATGTGTCAGCACTGCTCTGCTCCTGTGAAGGGAACCCAAAGTGTAAACCTGTGGGTCAGGTTTGAGCAGCGGAATGTACTGGCAGTGGTGACCTCTTCGCGGGTCGAACCCGTAATGAGGCCGGGCGGCGCACCGCCCGGCTCGAAAGGTTTACAGATGCGACTCGGCGTACTCGGCCAGCACCGAGCGGGGCACGCCCTGCAGGGTGATGTGCACGCCATGGGGGAAGTCCTTGAAGCGCTCGGTCAGATAAGTCAGGCCCGAGCTGGTCGCGGACAGGTAGGGGGTGTCGATCTGCGCCAGGTTGCCCAGGCAGACCACCTTGGAGCCAGAGCCGGCACGGGTGATGATGGTTTTCATCTGGTGCGGCGTCAGGTTCTGGCACTCGTCGATCAGGATCAGGCTTTGCTGGAAGCTGCGGCCACGGATGTAGTTCAACGACTTGAACTGCAGCGGTACCCGCTCGAGGATGTATTCGACGCTGCCATGGGTGCTTTCATCATCCATGTGCAAGGCTTCGAGGTTGTCGGTGATGGCGCCCAGCCAAGGCTCCATCTTCTCCGCTTCGGTGCCCGGCAGGAAGCCGATCTCCTGGTCCAGCCCCTGTACGCTACGGGTGGCGATGATACGCCGATAGCGCTTGCTGACCATGGTCTGTTCGATCGCCGCGGCCAAGGCCAGGATGGTCTTGCCGGAACCGGCGGCACCGGTCAGGTTGACCAGGTGGATATCCGGGTCGAGCAGGGCGAACAGCGCCAGGCTCTGATGGATGTCCCGCGGCTTCAGCCCCCAGGCCTCCTGGTGCAGCAGCGGCTCCTGGTGCAGGTCGAGCAGCAGCAACTCGTCGTTGCGTATGCCCTTGATCCAGCCAACGAACCCTTGCTCATCGATGATGAACTCGTTGACGTGCACCGCCGGCAGGTTGTCGATCAATTGCACCCGATGCCAGGTGCGGCCACGCTCCTGGCGGGTATCGACCTTGCTGACCCGGTCCCAGAACGAGCCGGAGACTGAGTGGTAGCCCTTGGACAGCAGCGACACGTCATCCACCAACTGGTCGGTGCTGTAGTCCTCGGCCGCGATACCACAGGCGCGCGCCTTCAGGCGCATGTTGATGTCTTTGGTGACCAGCACCACGTCCAGGTCGGTGCGCTTGGCCCGCAGTTCCAGCAACTGGTTGATGATGATGTTGTCGTTGAGGGTTTCCGGGAGCAGCTTGTTCGGTTCGTTGCGCGGGCTCATCAGGATCGACAGGAAGCCTTTGGGCCCACTCTTGTTACGTTGGATCGGCACGCCCTGCTCGACATCGCTGGGCGAAGCGTCACCGAGGGTCTGGTCGATCAGGCGGATGGCCTGGCGACATTCGGCGGCGATGGTCTGTTTACCGGTCTTGAGCTTGTCGAGTTCCTCCAGCACCGTCATCGGAATGGCGACGTGGTGCTCCTCGAAGTTGAGCAAAGCGTTGGGGTCGTGAATCAGGACGTTGGTATCGAGCACATAGAGGATTGGCTTGCTGGAGGAAGGGTTGCGTCCTTGGTCATCCATACTCGGGTCACCTTATGTCGAAGCCACACGGCGCGGTCTGCTGCGCCGCAGAGTGACTGCCGTTCTCCCCGTATCCGCGTTGCTACGGGCGGGAAGTGAACCTGGCAAGGTGGGCCTGGATGACGCCACCTGTGCTGCAGGAATCGGCTGTCTGGTTTCTTCATACAGCAAAAACGATGACTAAAAAAAGCATTTTTACGTGCTGGTGAAGTTTATTTTTCCGATTGACGAACAGCCCTTGGCGCTCGGGCCAGACGGGACTACAGTCAGAAGTCAGACCCTCTATTCGTGCGCGGCATATTCGTGGCAATCCTCCCAACCGATACCGCTCTGGGCGGTGTTGCGCAGCAGCCATTCGACCGCCGTCTGCGCCTTGGGCAGGGCATCGTGGAACTGGATCACCCCCTTGCGCCACAGCAGCATCAAGGTCACCACCCGCTGGGCCGAGGCCTCAGCCGTCAGCGGGCCATCATCCTGTCCATCTATATCCCATAGCGACACCTGCAGCTGCTGGCTGGCCATGAACGCCTCGCCATCGGCCCGGCGCTGTCCGTAGGGGGGGCGGAACAGCGGCACGTACTGCTCAGGCAGGTCTGCCTGGACCCGCGCCTGGCTGCGCTTGAGCGAATCCTGCCAGCCCTGCCATTGCGCATGGGAGCGGTACTCCCAGCCTTGTATACCCACGCACTGCCCGCGGTAGAGCTCGCCCAGGGCGTTGCCAGGCGCGGCGTCGCGGCGCTGCTGCAAGCGGTTGCCCAACACGAAGAAGGTGCCCTGCATCTTCTGCTTGCGCAGATAGGCCGTGAGCGTATCGGTGGTCCCCCCCTCAGGCCCAGGCCCCCCCACGAACGAGAGCAGGAACATACGGTCGTTCAATTCGTCGCCGTTGCGTTCACGGTTGGACAGCCGTTCAACCTCACTGCTGATCTGCGGCAACACCGCTGCCTTGCGCAACTGCTCATTCAGATAGCGCACATGAAACTGGTGGCTGGGCTCGATCCAGCCGGTGTAAAACGTGCCGACATCAGCGGCGAACGTAGCTGCTTTTGTGCGCAGATCAGCCATGGATTCGACCAGATAGCAGAACGAGGCATCCTGCTCGCAGCTGCGCTGCGCCTGCTGGTAACCCTGCCACAGCCGCTGCCACATGCGCGCCCGCAGGGCCCGTATCTTCTGTAGGTTGATCTGTCGCAAGCCCAGGCGAGCCGCCAGTGCACCGTCATCAAGCAGCTCGCTTTCATGCAATACCCGGGCAAATGAAAGAATCTCCGCGCGCGAGGCGACATCGAACAGCGCTGGGCTGTCCAGTTGCTCCGGCCACAGGCTGCGGTCGAGGCTGGCCGGGGGAACAGGGGCAGCCTGGACGACCCAGCTCAACAACGAGGCCAGCAAAGCAGCGGCAATGCGCACGATCGGTCTCTCCGTGACAACGAAACGCGCACTATAGCGCCTGCTTCGGCGATGGTCTGTGACTATTGTCGTCATAGTTTGGCGTTCCCCTCCCCGATCCGTAGAATCCCCGGCAACCATTCCAGGAGCCGACCCGATGCTGACGGTGATTTCCCCCGCCAAGACCCTCGACTACGACACCAAACCGGTGACCGAGCGTTTCACCCTGCCCCAGTACCTGGACGACTCCCAGGAACTGATCGTGCAACTGCGCGAACTTTCACCTGCACAGATCAGCGAGCTGATGCACCTGTCGGACAAGCTGGCCGGCCTTAACGCCGCACGCTTCGGCAGTTGGACCCCGGACTTCACCCCGGCCAACGCCAAGCAGGCATTGCTGGCCTTCAAAGGTGATGTGTACACCGGCCTGGATGCAGAAACCCTGGGCGAAGACGACTTCACCTATGCCCAACAGCACCTGCGCATGCTCTCCGGCCTCTATGGCCTGCTGCGCCCACTCGACCTGATGCAGCCCTACCGCCTCGAAATGGGCACCAAACTGGCCAACGCCCGCGGCAAGGATTTGTATGCCTTCTGGGGTACGCGCATCAGCGAATGGCTGAACCAGGCCCTGGCCGAACAGGGTGACGACGTGTTGCTGAACCTGGCCAGCAATGAGTACTTCAGCGCGGTGAAACGCAGCGCCTTGAAGGCTCGGGTGATCAACGTCGACTTCAAGGACTACAAGAACGGCCAATACAAGATCATCAGCTTCTATGCCAAGAAAGCCCGGGGCATGATGAGCCGCTTCGTGATCGAGCAACGCATCAATGACCCGGAGCAACTCAAGGCATTTGCTGTGCAGGGCTACTACTACAGTGCAGAGCAGTCCAAACCTGATCACCTGGTGTTTTTGCGCGACCAGCCTGCCGATTGATTGCCCAAGCCGCGGTAGCCAGCTTGGGGGGAGTATTCAGGCCCCTGGGTTGCGCTATCGCGCCCGCAAGCGCTCCGCGCTTTGTAGCTATTCGGTCTTGCGAACAAGCTTTTCTACGGTGCTCAGCACAACGCTTGCCCAATCGAGCGCCTTCTTCCTTCCCCCCCTGCTAACGCGGCCAACGCTGCAGGCAAACCGCCTTCACTACAGCCTGCAAAACCGCGAACCATAGCGCCACCATGCCAAACAAATGGCGCCACAAAACCGTCAACCCTATCTTTATCGCCAAACGTCATAAGACCGTTCGTACTTTTTTGACGAATTTTGAAAAAATTTTTTCGATGCTGGCATTAAAACATCCCGCTTCACGCTCGCCCTTTATACACAGGGGTAAAAGACCTGCGTGCTATCAATATGAAAGTATTTGCCACTGAAAAATTATTTAGAAATCTTTCATGGAGGCCGAACCCACCCAGGAACTTCTCCTATGACCTATCGCTCATAGTGCCGTAACGAATTTCATGCACTCACGGTGTGAGAGATGACTTACAGATGACAACCGGCAGGTATCAAACACCCGCCCCAACAACTTCTACAGGTGCCACAGGTTCCCCTGAACGCCCTGTCCATGCAGGAGAGTCGCGCCCCCTTTAACTCGTCCTAGTGGTTGATTTCAAAGGGTTTTTCCACTTGAAAAAACAAGCACAGCAACGCGCCAAGTAGCGCATTGCAATGAAGACGGCTGCATTTCAGGGCACGCCTTTAAATAAACGGCTAATAACTGCCTACTTTGAGTGCATAACTTTGTGCGCTCCAGATTTATTCATGCCTGCGCGCGGTGAAGTGTGCATTCGCCAGGGAGCCGTGCGCCTTAAAACTGTTGTTAATCAATCCGGTCCGGCTCTTCCCGGAAGAGCTGGCGTGATAAACACATGAGGTGATAGCGATGCGTATCAGCATCTTTGGTTTGGGTTATGTGGGTGCGGTCTGTGCAGGTTGCCTGACGGCGCGAGGTCATGACGTGATCGGTGTGGACGTGTCCCGCACCAAAATCGACCTGATCAACCAGGGCAAGTCGCCCATCGTCGAACCTGGCCTGGAAGCACTGCTGCAACAAGGCATCGCCAACGGCCGGCTGCGCGGCACCACCGATTTCGCCGAAGCCATCCGCGCCAGCGACGTATCGATGATCTGCGTCGGCACCCCCAGCAAGAAAAACGGCGACCTGGGGCTGGAGTACATCGAATCGGTGTGCCGCGAAATCGGGTATGTGCTGCGTGACACCACCCGCCGCCACACCATCGTGGTGCGCAGCACCGTGCTGCCAGGCACGGTCAAGAACGTGGTCATCCCGATTCTCGAAGATTGCTCGGGCAAAAAGGCCGGTATCGACTTCGGCGTGGCCGTCAACCCTGAGTTCCTGCGTGAAAGTACCGCGATCAAGGACTACGACCACCCACCGATGACCGTCATTGGCGAACTGGACAGCGCCAGCGGCGATGTGCTGCAAAGCCTGTACGAAGAACTCGATGCACCGGTGATCCGCAAGCCCATCGAAGTCGCCGAGATGATCAAGTACACCTGCAACGTCTGGCACGCCACCAAGGTCACCTTCGCCAACGAAATCGGCAACATCGCCAAGGCGGTCGGTGTCGACGGCCGCGATGTGATGGACGTGGTCTGCCAGGACAAGGTACTGAACCTGTCGCAGTACTACATGCGCCCAGGTTTTGCCTTCGGCGGCTCGTGCCTGCCCAAGGATGTACGCGCCCTCACCTACCGCGCCGCCAGCCTCGACGTGCGGGCACCGCTGCTCGATTCGCTGATGCGCAGCAACGAGTCGCAGGTGCAGAACGCCTTCGAACTGATCGAAGCGCACGACAAGCGCAAGGTGGCCCTGCTTGGCCTGAGCTTCAAGGCCGGCACCGATGACCTGCGTGAAAGCCCGCTGGTGGAACTGGCCGAGCGCCTGATCGGCAAGGGCTATCAACTGGACATCTACGACGAGAACGTCGAGTACGCCCGCGTTCACGGGGCCAACAAAGAGTACATCGAGTCGAAGATCCCGCACGTTTCCTCACTGCTCAACGCCAACTTCCAGAAGGTCATCGACAACGCCGACATCATCGTCCTGGGCAACCGCGACGAGCAGTTCCGTGCGCTTGCCGAGCACGCGCCGGCCGGCAAGCAAGTGATTGACCTGGTCGGTTTCATGGGCAAGACCACCTGCCCGACCAGCCGAACCGAAGGCATCTGCTGGTAAGCCCTCGGCCGGGCAGCGCAGGCCACCCTGCGCTGCCCTTCCTTCAAGAATTCTCGACGGATGCTGAACATGCAAAGGCTGCAGAACGTGCTGTTGCAGTGCGCCGGTTGGTTGCTCTACATGAGTTTGCTCATGCTGATCGCCCTGGCCTTGCCGGCCGACATCTTCGACTCGCAGTCGAAGCACTTCATCTTCCTGGTCGGCGCCGTCGGCATCTGGCGCTACTCCATGGGCGCCACCCATTTCATCCGCGGCATGATCTTCCTGTACGGGGTGTACCCGTACCTGCGCCGCAAGGTGCAGAAGATGGGCGAGACCGCAGCGCCATCGCACGTCTACCTGATGGTCACCAGCTTCCGTATCGAAGCCCTGACCACAGCCCAGGTCTACAGCTCGGTGATCCGCGAGGCGATCGACTGTGGCTACCCGACCACCGTGGTCTGCTCGCTCGTGGAAATGTCCGATGAGCTGCTGGTGAAAAGCCTGTGGGCCAAGTACAACCCGCCAGCCCACGTAAGGCTCGACATCGTGCGCATTGCCGGTACCGGCAAGCGCGACGGCCTGGCCTATGGTTTTCGCGCCATCTCGCGGATGCTACCGGACGACAATGCCGTGGTGGCGGTGATCGACGGCGACACCGTGCTGGCCGAAGGCGTGGTTCGCAAGACGGTACCGTGGTTCAAGCTGTACCCGAACGTGGGTGGCCTGACCACCAACGAGTTCTGCGAAGTGCGTGGCGGCTACATCATGAGCGAGTGGCACAAGCTGCGCTTCGCCCAGCGTCACATCAACATGTGCTCGATGGCCCTGTCCAAGCGTGTGCTGACCATGACCGGGCGCATGTCGATGTTCCGCGCCAGCGTCGTGACCAACCCCGAATTCATCGCCGACGTCGAAAGTGACTCGCTGATGCACTGGCGCCTGGGCCGTTTCAAGTTCCTCACCGGCGACGACAAGTCCAGCTGGTTCAGCCTGATGCGCCTGGGCTACGACACGTTCTACGTGCCGGACGCCGCCATCAACACCGTCGAGCACCCGCCGGAGAAGAGCTTCCTCAAGGCCAGCCGCAAGCTGATGTACCGCTGGTACGGCAACAACCTGCGGCAGAACTCGCGCGCGCTGGGCCTGGGCATGCGGCGCCTGGGTTTGTTCACCAGCATCGTGCTGTTCGACCAACGGGTGTCGATGTGGACCAGCCTGCTGGGCCTGACCGTGGCCGTGATTGCCAGCCTCAAGTTCGGCCTGGGCTTTTTGCTGGTGTACCTGCTGTGGATCGGCATTACCCGCCTGATCCTCACCATCATGCTGCTGTGCTCGGGGCACAGCGTCGGCCCGGCCTACCCGCTGATCCTCTATTACAACCAGATCGTCGGCGCGCTGATGAAGATCTACGTGTTCTTCCGCCTCGACAAGCAGTCCTGGACCCGCCAACCGACTGCCCTCAAGCGTGACCTCGCCAGTTTTCAACAATGGTTCAACACCTGGTCCTCGCGGACCATGACCTTCTCGGCTGCCAGCATCTTCGTCGCTGTGCTGTTCATGGTCGTGTGAGCCCAACCCGGATCGGAACTAACAGGAACAAACCATCATGAATACCGCCGTGAACGTCAATGTCGTGCATGAGTCCGAAGCCCAGCGCCAACATGCGCGGGTGCGCATCCCGGCCAAGCTGCGCTTCCTCGATGCCAAGCGACAAGCCCACGAAGTGAAGGTCGACGACCTGTCCGCGGGTGGCCTGAGCTTCCATACCCAACAGCAGCTGTCGGTTGGCGAAGTACTGCGCGGGCGCCTGCAGTTCGTGGTCGACAACCTTGGCCTGTCGATGGACATCGAGTTCCAGGTACGCTCCTACAACACCAGCAACGGCCGTACCGGTGCGCAGTTCCAGAACCTTGAACCCCGCGACATCGCCACCCTGCGCCACATCATCACCAGCCACCTGTCAGGCGAGCTGATCAGCATTGGCGATGTGCTCAGCACCCTGCAGCGCGACAACTTCACCAAGGCACGCAAGCAGAAGGACGGCGGTTCCGGCCTGTCCGCCTTCGGCCGCCTCAAGGCGGTGACCGTAACCCTCGGCGTGTTCGTGGTCGGCGTGGCCGCGTTCGGCTTCGTCGCCAAGTCGCTGTACGGCATGTATTTCGTCAGCCATGCCGAGGCCGGTGTGGTCGCGGTACCGACTACCAGCGTCACCATGCCCCGTGACGGCACCGTCAGCAGCCTGGTGCAGAGCGGTGGCCAGGTGGTGAAAGGTGCGCCGCTTGCCAGCTTCAGCACCAGCATGCTGGACATGCTCAAAGGCCACCTGGACGACTCGCAGCTGGAGCCGGCCAAGGTCGAGGAACTGTTCGGCAAGCAGCTCTCCGGCACCCTCACCAGCCCCTGCGATTGCGTGGTTGCCCGCCAACTGGTGGACGACGGCCAGTATGCCGCCAAGGGCCAGCCGATTTTCCAGCTGATCCCGCGCACCACTAACCCGATGATCGAGGCACGCTTCAGCTACCGCCAGTTCGACGAAGTCAAGCCAGGCACCCGGGTCAACTTCCAGGTGGCCGGCGAAGACGAAGTGCGCACCGGCCAGATCGTCAGCAGCGCCAGCCTGGACGGCGAGAACCTCGCCTCGGACATTCGCGTGCAGATCAAACCCGACAGCGGCCTGCCCGCTGAACTGGCCGGGCGCCCGGCGTCGGTCAACAGCGACCGTGGCCCCTCCTTCAACTGGCTGATCGACAAAGCCATGGCCCGTGGCCTTTAAGAGGACAAGTCGATGACGAGCAGACAACGCGGTACCTGTCGGCAAGCCGGCGCCCACAGGGTTCGTGTGAACCTTGGACTGTGCGCGTTGACCGCCGCGATGGTGCTGGCCGGCTGTGCGGGTCTGCCCGACCAGCGTTTGGCCAACGAGGCCCTCAAGCGCGGTGACACCGCGCTGGCCGAGCGCAACTACAAGGCCCTGGCCGACCTGGGCTACAGCGACGCGCAGGTAGGCTTGGCCGATATCAAGGTTTCCAGCGGTGACCCGGCGCAATTCAAGGAAGCGGAAGCCACCTACCGGGCCGCTGCCGCCACCTCGCCCCGCGCCCAGGTGCGCCTTGGCCGCCTGCTGGTGGCCAAGCCAGACAGCAACCAGGCCGAACGCGAAGAGGCCGAGATGCTGCTCAAGCTCGCCGCCGAGCAGGGCGAGAACAAGACCCTGATCCCGTTGGCAATGCTCTACCTGCTGTATCCGCAGAGCTTCCCCAAGGTCAATGCGCAGCAGCAGATCGATCAGTGGCGCACCGCCGGCTACCCCGAAGCGGGCCTGGCGCAGATTCTGCTCTATCGCACCCAAGGCACCTACGACCAGCACCTGGACAACGTCGAGCAGCTCTGCAAGCAAGCCTTGAGCACCCTGGACGTGTGCTATGCCGAGCTTGCCACCGTCTATCAAAAGCGCGGCCAGGCCGAGCAGCAGGCAGCCCTGCTGCAACAGCTGAAATCCGCCTATGCCCGCGGCACCGTACCGGCCACACGGGTCGACAGCGTGGCCCGTGTGCTGGCCGACCGCAGCCTGGGCCAGACTGACGAAAAAACCGCCAAGGACCTGCTCGAGCACATCGCCCCGGCCAACCCCGCGTCCTGGGTCAGCCTGGCGCAACTGCTCTATGACTTCCCCGAGCTGGGCGACACGGACCAGTTGATGGCTTACATCGACAAGGGCCGCGAAGCCGAACAGCCCCGCGCCGAACTGCTGCTGGGGCGCCTCTACTACGAAGGCAAGAGCGTCCCGGCCGATGCCCAGAAGGCCCAGCAGCATCTGCAGGCTGCCGCCGATGCCGGTGAAGTCAGTGCCGACTACTACCTCGGCCAGTTGTACCGCCGTGGCTACCTGGGCGACGTCGAGCCGCAGAAAGCCGTCGACCACCTGCTCAGCGCGGCGCGCGGTGGCCAGAACAGCGCCGACTACGCCCTCGCCCAGTTGTTCAGCGAAGGCCATGGCATCCGCCCCGAACCTACCAACGCCTGGGTGTTCGCCCAACTGTCGCAGGTCAACCCGACCCCGCAATCGGCCGAGCTGCTGCAGCAACTCGACCAACAACTGACGCCCGAACAGCGCAGCCAGGCCCAGAACCTGCTGGCGCAGGAAAGACAAGCCCGCGGCAGCATGGCCCAAGGTGGCCGCAGCACGCTGGCACTCGATGCCCTGCAAGACGAAGACCCTGAAGTAGACGGTGAGGACTCGCTATGACGCTCAACCCCTTCGTGAAAGCCGGCATAGGCCTGAGCTTCGCCCTGCTGTGGTCGTGCCCGACGCTGGCCGACATCACCGCCCAGAAAAACTTCGGCATGGAGGTGAAAATCACCGGCCAGTCCGAAGACGACCGCGACCTCGGTACCCGCCCCGGCGGTGACGTCAACGGGCTGGGCCTGGACCTGCGCCCCTGGGTGTACGGCGAGCGCGGCAACTGGAGCGCTTATGCCATGGGTCAAGCCGTCGCCGCCACCGACACCATCGAAACCGACACCCTGCGCCAGAACGACGACGGCACGACCACTGATACCGGTGACGACAGCCGCAAGCCGGACAAAAGCTACCTGGCCATGCGCGAGTTCTGGGTCGGCTACAGCGGCCTCACGCAGTACCCCGGCGAACAACTGCGCCTGGGTCGCCAGCGCCTGCGCAGTGACGATGGCATGTGGCGCGACACCAACATCGAAGCGCTCAACTGGACCTTCGACACCACCCTGCTCAAGGCCGACCTTGGGGTGGCCCAGCGCTTCAGCGAATACCGTACCGACCTGACCGAACTGGCCCCCGAAGACAAGGACCGCACGCATGTCTACGGTAACGTCGCCACGCAATGGACGCCCGGCCACTGGGTCGGCCTGCGAGCCCACCACACCCATGACAGCGGCAGCCTCAAAAGCCCCGGCGAAACCATCGATGCGCTCGACAAGACCCGCACAGGCGACCTCACCTGGCTGGGTCTTGAAGCCAACAGCGACGCCTACAACTGGCGCAACGACCATACCGTCAACTACTGGGGCAGCCTGACCTGGCTGACCGGTGACCGCGACACGCTCAGCAGCCAGCAGGTCGGCGACGACCAGGTGGCCACCGGCAAGCAGAGCGGCAACGTCAACGCCTGGGCCACGGACCTGGGCATCCGCCTGCGCCTGGACCCCAACTGGCAGGTCGGCGCGGCCTACGCCCGTGGCAGCGGCGGCGGTGGCGACGACGGTTCGAACAACTTCGAGCAGACCGGCCTGGAGAGCAACCGCTCCAACTTCACCGGTACCCGTTCGCGCGTGCACCGCTTCGGCGAAGCCTTCCGCGGCGAGCTCGGCAACCTGCAGGCAGCCACCCTGTTTGCCTCGTGGCAACTGCGCGAGGACTACGACGCCAGCTTCATCTACCACAAGTTCTGGCGGGTCGACGGCGCGCAGAACATTGGCTCCAGTGGGATCAACGCGGCGGTCAACGACAACGGCGTGAACCGCCCGCTGATCAATGGCGAAAAAGACCTCGGCCAGGAAATGGACGTGGTCGTTACCAAGTACTTCAAACAAGGCCTGCTGCCGGCCTCGATGAGCCAGGCGATCGACGAGCCGTCCGCGCTGGTGCGCCTGCGCGCCGGTGTGTTCAAGCCCGGCGACGCCTATGGCAAGGAAGCGGATTCATACATGCACCGCGCCTTCGTCGACGTGATCTGGCGCTTCTGAGGCCGGGAGAGGACCTGCAATGAACCTTCACCCGCACTTACGTCACAGCCTGTTGGCCAGCGCCTTGCTGCTGGCTTCGGGCCTGGCCGCCGCCGCAGAGCCTGCGGTGGTCGCCAAGGAGCTGCAGCAGGCCAAGACCTACACCGTGTCCAGCGCGCCGACCGAGCCGCTGCACATGGACCCGCCCAAGCTCCCCGATTTGAGCGGCTACACCGCCGAGGCCGTGCAGCAGAAAATCGACCGCAGCCACAAGGGCAAGGTCAGCGTGCGCCGCATGCTGCAGGAAGAGTCGCTCAAGGAGTTCATCGGCGGCGACAACAAGGCCGCCGAGTGGGTGCAGCGCCAGCACGGCATCCCCCAGGCGATCTTCGTCGACGACGGCCATGTCGACCTGGTCGAACTGAGTAAAAAGGTGCCCAGGCAGTACCTCAGCGAAGTGCAGCCGGGCGTGTACCTGGCCCGCTTGCCGATCGTGATCGGGCAGAAGGGCATCCTCGAGATCGACGGCAAGGTCAAGCAGCTGCGCCTGTCCCAGGAAGGTGGCTCGTTCCTGGTCAACGACGGCAAGCTGTTCATCAGTGACACGCAGGTGACCGGCTGGCGCGAAAAGGACAACGGGCCGGCAACCTTCCGCTCGCCCAAGGAGTTCCGCCCGTTTCTGTTGTCATGGGGCGGCACCGAGACCTACATCGTCAACACCCGGATGGCCAGCTTCGGCTACGCCAAGTCCAAGTCGTATGGCGTGAGCATTTCGCAGTACACGCCGAACATGGCCAAGCGCATGGGCCGCCCTGAGCCGACGGGCTGGATCATCGGCTCGCAGTTCAGCGACATGTGGTACGGCTTCTACTGCTACGAAACCCAGGATTTCGTGGTCAAGGACAACACCTACCGCGACAACATCGTCTACGGCATCGACCCGCACGACCGCTCGCATCGGCTGATCATCGCCGGTAATACGGTCCACGGCACCAAGAAGAAGCACGGGATCATCGTCTCGCGGGAGGTCAACGACAGCTGGATCATCAACAACAAGAGCTACGACAACAAGCTCTCGGGCGTGGTGATCGACCGTAACAGCGTCAACAACCTGGTCGCCTACAACGAGATCTACCGCAACCACACCGACGGCATCACCCTGTACGAAAGCGGCGACAACCTGATCTGGGGCAACAAGCTGATCAACAACCGCCGCCACGGCATCCGCGTGCGCAACAGCGTGAACATCCGCCTGTACGAAAACATCGCCATGGCCAACGGCCTGGTCGGCGTTTATGGACACATCAAGGACCTGTCCGACACGGACCGCGACATCGCCCTCGACCCGTTCGACACCAAGGTTTCGCTGATCGTGGTGGGCGGTGAGCTGGCAGCCAACGGCTCCGGGCCACTGTCAATCGACTCGCCGCTGTCGGTGGAGCTGTACAAGGTCTCCATGCTCGCCCCGCGCAAGGCCAACGGCATCAGCCTCAATGGCGTGCTTGGCGAGCGCCAGGAGGAAATCCTCGACCTGCTGGTGCGCCAGCAGAAGGCCGTGCTGATCGACCCGGTCGAACGCCAGACCGAAATGATCGATTAAGGAAGCCCCGACCATGACCCCACACCTGATGAAACTGCTGGGCCTGTCCGCCGCCCTGCTGGCCATCGGCCAGGCCGTGCGCGCCGACGAAGTGAAGGCCCCAACCTTCAGCGCCGAGCCTTGCTGCCAGCTGTGCCCCGAAGCGCATGACCCCAGCCGCTACACCACACGCTATCAACAGAACTTCACCACCTTGGTGCAGGCCCAGGGTGACTGGCTGTTCCGTACCCGCGAAGACCTGCGCACCGAGTTCAATACCACGCCCGCCGGCTACAAGCGTCTGCAGCAGGTGCACGACGCGTTCAAGAAGCGCGGCGTGGAACTGGTGGTGGTGTACCAGCCCACCCGTGGCCTGGTGAATCGCAACATGCTCAAGCCGGACGAGAAAGCCGCTTTCGACTACCAGAAGGCCTTGGGCAACTACCAGGCCATGCTCAAACGCTTCGCCAGCATGGGCTACAACGTGCCCGACCTGTCGCCGCTGACCAACGAACAGTTGGCCGCCGCCGACCAGGGCAAGGACTTCTACTTCCGTGGCGACCAGCACTGGACGCCATACGGCGCCGAGCGCGCGGCCAGGATCGTGGCCGACACCGTGCACAAGATGCCGGCCTTCGAGGGCGTCCCGCGCAAGGCATTCGAAACCCGTAAGTCCGGGCGCATGGGCAAGACCGGCACCTTGCACAACGTCGCTGGCCAGCTGTGCGGCACCAGCTATGCGGTGCAGTACATGGACCAGTTCGCCACCGAACCGAAAGGTTCGAGCGGCGGCGGCGATGACCTGTTCGGTGACAGCGGCAATGCACAGATCACCCTGGTCGGTACCAGCCACAGCGGCAAGAACTACAACTTCTCGGGCTTCCTGGAGCAATACATCGGTGCCGACGTGCTCAATGTCGCCTTCCCCGGCGGCGGCCTGGAGGGCTCGATGATCCAGTACCTGGGCAGCGAGGAATTCCAGAACAACCCGCCGAAGATCCTCATCTGGGAGTTCTCCCCGCTGTACCGCCTGGACCAGGAAACCATCTGGCGGCAAATCCTCGGCCTGCTCGACGATGGCTGTGATGCGCGCCCGGCGTTGATGAGCGCCAGCAGCACCCTCAAGCCTGGCAAGAACGAGCTGATGGTCAATGGCAAGGGCGGCGTGATCAAAGACCTGATCAACCGCAACCTGCAAATGGACGTCAAGTTCGAGGACCCGTCGGTGAAAGTGCTGCAGGCCACCTTGTGGTACCTCAACGGCCGCCACGAAGACATCAAGCTCGAGAAGCCGGAAACCTCCGACACCGACGGCCGCTTCGTTTTCCAGATGCGCGAGGACGAGGACTGGGCCAGCCAGAACCTGTTGGCCTTCGAGGTTCAGGGGCCGGAAAAAGGCACCCAGAAGGTCGAGGCCAAACTCTGCAAACGCAACAACTTCGCCGTGCCTGCGCAAACAGCGCAGGCCGGCCAGTGAGGCGACCATGACTGCATTCAAGCGAATCTTCAGCCCTGCCCTGCTCACCCTGGCGTTGTTTGGCGGCGCCGCGCAGGCCGCGCTGGTCCCCCCTCAGGGGTACTACGAGGGCATCGAACAGTTCAAGACCAGCGATGGCAAGTTCCGCTGTGAGCCCGCGCCCAAGCCCTACACCGGAGCACTGCAATTTCGCAGCAAGTACGAAGGCTCGGACAAGGCACGGGCAACCCTGAACCTCGACTCGGAACAGGCCTTCCGCGACTCCACCAAAGACATCACGACCCTTGAGCGTGGCGTGGCCAAGATGGTCAACCAGTACATGCGCGACGGCCGCCCGGCCCAGCTCGACTGCACCCTGACCTGGCTCGGAACCTGGGCGCGGGCCGATGCCTTGATGTCTACCAACTACAACCACACCGGCAAATCCATGCGCAAATGGGCCCTGGGTAGCATGAGCGGCTCCTGGCTACGCCTGAAGTTCTCCAACTCGCAGCCGCTGGCTGCGCACCGGGATGAAGCACAGTTGATCGAAAAATGGTTCGCCCACCTCGCCGAACAGACCGTGCGCGACTGGAGCAACCTACCGCTGGCGAAGATCAACAACCACAGCTATTGGGCAGCCTGGTCGGTGATGGCCACCGCCGTGGCCACCGACCGCCGCGACCTGTTCGACTGGGCGGTGAAGGAATACAAGGTCGGCGCCAATCAGGTCGATGACCAAGGTTTTTTGCCCAACGAAGTCAAACGCAAGCAACGCGCCCTGGCCTACCACAACTATGCCCTGCCGCCGTTGGCGATGATCGCCAGCTTCGCCAAGGCCAATGGTGTGGACCTGCGCAGCGAAAACAACTTCGCCCTGCAGCGCCTGGGTGAAGGCGTACTGGCCGGCGCCCGCGACCCCCGCCTGTTCGCTGCCCGCGCGGGTGAAAAACAGGACATGAAGGACCTCAAGGTCGACAGCAAGTACGCCTGGCTCGAGCCCTGGTGCGCGCTGTACCAGTGCGTCGGCGACACGCTCGAGCGCAAGCATGGGATGCAGCCATTCGACAGCTTCCGGCTGGGCGGCAACCTGACCCGGGTCTATGACCCGAGCGCGGCTTCGAAGAAATAACGCCAAACCCTGTGGGAGCCGGCTCCCACAGGAATACGAGGTGCCTTCCGGTTCTTGGACTGGGGGGTTTGGGGGGCGTTTTGCCCTGGATGCTGTGAACCATTTAGGAGAACCGGGATGGTCTTCTCGTCCAACGTGTTCCTGTTCCTGTTCTTGCCGATCTTTCTCGGCCTGTACTACCTGAGCGGGCAACGCTATCGCAACCTGCTGCTGCTGATCGCCAGCTACATTTTCTACGCCTGGTGGCGCGTGGACTTTCTCGCCCTGTTCGCCGGCGTCACCCTGTGGAACTACTGGATCGGCCTCAAAGTCGGTGCCGCCGGGGTCCGAACCAAGCCTGCCCAGCGCTGGCTGCTGCTGGGCGTAGGCGTGGACCTGGCGATCCTTGGTTATTTCAAGTACGCCAACTTCGGCATCGACAGCCTCAACGCGATCATCACCTCGTTTGGCCTGGAGCCGTTCATCCTCACCCACGTGTTGCTGCCGATCGGTATCTCGTTCTACATCTTCGAATCGATCAGCTACATCATCGACGTGTACCGCGGCGATACCCCAGCAACGCGCAACCTGATCGACTTTGCAGCGTTCGTGGCGATTTTCCCGCACCTGATCGCCGGCCCCGTGCTGCGCTTCAAGGACCTGGTCGACCAGTTCAACAACCGTACCCACACCCTGGACAAGTTCTCCGAAGGCTGCACCCGGTTCATGCAGGGCTTCATCAAGAAAGTGTTCATCGCCGACACCCTGGCGGTGGTCGCCGACCATTGCTTCGCCCTGCAACACCCCACCACCGGTGACGCGTGGCTAGGCGCCCTGGCCTACACCGCACAGCTGTACTTCGACTTCTCCGGCTACAGCGACATGGCCATCGGCCTGGGCCTGATGATGGGCTTTCGCTTCATGGAGAACTTCAAGCAGCCCTATATCAGCCAGTCGATCACCGAGTTCTGGCGCCGCTGGCACATCAGCCTGTCGACCTGGCTGCGCGACTACCTGTACATCACCCTGGGCGGCAACCGCAAAGGTACCTTCAACACCTACCGCAACCTGTTCCTGACCATGCTGCTGGGCGGGCTGTGGCACGGCGCCAACTTCACCTACATTCTCTGGGGCGCCTGGCACGGCGTGTGGCTGGCCATCGAGCGGGCGCTGGGCATCGACACCAACCCGCAACGCTTCAACCCGGTCAAATGGGCCTTCACCTTCCTGCTGGTGGTGGTTGGCTGGGTAATCTTCCGCGCCGAGAACCTGACCGTGGCCGGCCGCATGTATGGCGCCATGTTCAGCTTTGGCCAGTGGCAACTTTCCGAACTCAACCGCGCCCAGCTGACCGGGCTGCAAGTCGCCACCCTGGTCATCGCCTACCTCACCCTGGCGTTTTTTGGCCTGCGTGACTTCTACCGCAACGCCAAACCCACGCCCACAGCCACCCCGGTGCAGGTCAACAGCGACGGCTCGATAGGCCTGGACTGGGCTCGGGTCATGACCCGCGCCCTGATCCTGCTGCTGTTCGTGGCTTCGATTCTCAAGCTTTCGGCGCAGAGCTACTCGCCGTTCCTCTACTTCCAGTTCTGAGGTTGATGACCATGACCCGGACATTACGCATCACTTACTCCCTGTCGTTTCTCGGCCTGCTGGTAGGCATGGGCGTCTGGTCCACTGGCGGTCTGCAAAGTTTCCAGCGTACCGAGCAGATGACCCTGCTCAACGGCAAGCTGGCCAAGGCTGCCGAAACCCATTACGACGACCAGTTCCCGATCAAACGCCTGGGCACCAACCTCTGGGCTGCCCTGGACTTCAAGCTGTTCAACGAAGGCCGTCCGGGCGTGGTGCTTGGCCGCGACCAGTGGCTGTTCAGTGATGAAGAATTCAAACCTGCTGCCGGCGCCGACCAACTGATGCAGGAGAACCTGGCGCTGATCCGTGGCGTGCGCGACACCCTGCAAAAGCACGGTTGTCAGCTGGTACTGGCGATCATCCCGGCCAAGGCGCGGGTCTACGCCGAGTACATCGGCAAGGAACGGCCCGCCAGTTTGCACGATGACCTGTACAACCAGTTCCACGCCCAGGCGCGTCAGGCCAACGTGTTCGCCCCTGACCTGATGGCATCGCTGGAACAGGCCAAGGCACGTGGCCAGGTATTCCTGCGCACCGACACCCACTGGACGCCGATGGGTGCTGAAGTCGCCGCGCAAGCCTTGGCCGAGGCGGTCAGCCGCCAGAGCCTGCTCAATGGCGACCCGCAGACCTTCATCACTGAAGCGGGCAACACAGCGCCGTACAAAGGCGACCTGACCAACTTCCTGCCACTCGACCCGCTGTTCAGCAACCTGTTGCCGACTCCGGACAATCTGCAACAGCGCACCACACACCCAGCCGAGGCCAACGGCGATGCCGGCGACGCGCTGTTCGCCGACAGCCAGATCCCAGTCGCCCTGGTCGGCACCAGCTACAGCGCCAACCCGCACTGGAACTTCCTCGGTGCTTTGCAGCAGGCGCTGCGCAGCGATGTCGCCAACTACGCCGAAGACGGCCACGGCCCGTTGCTGCCGATGCTCAAGTACCTGCAAAGCGATGCTTTCAAGAACGCCGCACCCCAGGTGGTGGTGTGGGAATTCCCCGAGCGTTATCTGCCAATGAAAAACGACCTCAGCAGCTTCGATCCGCACTGGATCGCGCAACTGAAAAACTCCCGAAAACCCGAAGAAAACCTGGCCCTGTCGTCCAATCGGACGGACCACTGAACGTAGAGAGGAACACGCACATGACTACCAAGACTTCCATTGCCAAAGCCCTCACCCTCGCGGCCGGCCTTTCTCTGGCTTCGATGCAGGCCTTCGCCGGGGCCGACGCCGCGCTGTACGGCCCGACCGCACCGAAAGGCTCGACTTTCGTGCGCCTGTACAACGCAGCTGGCAGCCCGGCGGCTGCCAGCGTCGGCAACACCCAGATCAAACAGGTCGGCGCCCAGGCCAGCAGCGACTTCAGCTTCCTGCCAGGTGGTGACTACACCGCCCAAGTGGGTGGCAAGAGCGTGCCGGTCAAGCTGGCCTCGGACAAGTACTACACACTGGTCAACAGCAGCAGCGGCAACCCGCAACTGATCGAAGAGCCGCCGTTCAAGAACAAGCAGAAAGCCCTGGTCCGCGTGCAGAACCTGAGCGACCAGTCGCTGACCCTGAAGACCGCTGACGGCAAGACCGAAGTGGTCACGCCGGTAGCCGCCAAAGGCCGTGGCGAACGGGAGATCAACCCGGTCAAGGTCAACCTGGCCCTGTACGCAGGCGACAAGAAGGTCAGCGACGTCAAACCTGTCGCCCTGGAGCGTGGCGAAGCCGCCGTGCTGTACGTCACCGGCAGCGGCAACAGCCTGTCACCGGTCTGGGTCACCCGCCCTGTGTCCACTCACTGATCCCCTGCCTCGTTAACGACCTTATTGGAGAAACAACATGATCCCGGTAATTCTTTCTGGTGGTAGCGGTTCGCGTCTGTGGCCGCTGTCGCGCAAGCAGTTCCCCAAGCAGTTTCTGGCGCTGACCGGCGAGCACACGCTGTTCCAGCAAACCCTCGAGCGCCTGGCGTTCGAAGGCATGGACGCGCCCATCGTGGTCTGCAACAAAGACCACAAGTTCATCGTTCAGGAACAGCTCGCTGCCCTGCAGCTCGAAACCCAGGCCATCCTGATGGAGCCATTTGGCCGCAACACCGCCCCCGCCGTGGCGATGACCGCCATGAAGCTGGTCAACGAAGGCCGCGACGATTTGATGCTGGTGCTGCCGGCCGACCACGTCATCGATGACCAGAAGGCGCTGCAACGCGCCTTGGCCTTGGCCACCGTTGCCGCCGAGCGAGGCGAGATGGTGCTGTTTGGCGTACCGGCAACCAAGCCTGAAACCGGCTATGGCTACATTCGCTCCAGCCAGGACGCCCTGCTGCCCGAAGGCGTGGCCCGGGTCGCGCAGTTTGTCGAGAAGCCTGACGAAAAACGTGCCGCCGAGTTCGTCCGGGCCGGTGGCTACTTCTGGAACAGCGGCATGTTCCTGTTCCGCGCAAGCCGCTTCCTCGAAGAGCTGAAAAAGCACGACACCGACATCTACGACACCTGCGTCCTGGCCTTGGAGCGCAGCCAGCAAGACGGCGATGTGCTGAGCATCGATGAAGCCACCTTCGCCTGCTGCCCGGACAATTCCATCGACTACGCGGTGATGGAGAAGACCCAGCGCGCCTGTGTGGTGCCGATGACCGCTGGCTGGAGCGACGTGGGGTGCTGGTCTTCGTTGTGGGAGGTGCACGAGAAGGACGCCGACGGCAACGTCACCAAGGGCGATGTGGTGGTACAGGACAGCCGCAACTGCATGATCCACGGCAATGGCAAGCTGGTGTCGGTGATCGGCCTGGAGAACATCGTCGTGGTCGAAACCAAGGACGCGATGATGATTGCCCACAAGGACAAGGTCCAGGGCGTCAAGCAGATGGTCAAGACGTTGGACGCGCAAGGCCGCAGCGAAACCCAGAACCACCTGGAAGTGTATCGTCCGTGGGGCTCGTACGACTCGGTGGACATGGGTGGCCGATTCCAGGTCAAGCACATCACTGTCAAGCCGGGCGCCAGCCTGTCGCTGCAGATGCACCATCACCGCGCCGAGCACTGGATCGTGGTGTCGGGCACGGCCGAGGTGACCTGTGACGAGAATGTGTTCCTGCTTACCGAAAACCAGTCGACCTACATCCCGATCGCCTCGATCCACCGCCTGCGCAACCCAGGCAAGATCCCGCTGGAGATCATCGAGGTGCAGTCGGGCAGCTATCTGGGCGAAGATGATATCGAGCGTTTCGAGGATGTGTATGGGCGCACCTCCACACCGGTGGAGCGAGGGGTTTCGGTGAAGACCATCGCGCAGTAAGCAGCGCCCTGGGGCCGCGTTGCGGCCCATTGCCGGCAAGCCAGCTTGCCGGCAATTGGAGGGCGCCAGCCCTCCCTGCTACGATGGTCGGACCGCCCAATCTAGGTCTGCACGCCCCATGATCATCGGAGCCCTGCTCATCCTCACCTGGCTGGTGCTGCTGCTACGGTACCCGGCCAAAGCCCTGCCGATCTCCCTGGCGGCCGCCTGTGGCCTGGCCCTGGTAGCCCTGCTTGTGATCTGGCAGGACAGCCGCGAAGCCTCTCAACTGGCGCGTCTGGACCTGCGTCTGACCTATGCCCCCGAGCAATGCCCGGCCGACCGCGCCCTGCGCGTGCGCATGAAAAATGGCAACAAAGCGCCGCTGACCGAACTGCGTTGGCGGGTGGGCGCCTATGCGCCGGGCGATACCGTCAACCTTGCCGAAAACACCTACAGCGCACCGCGCTATCGTGGGCCCGGTGAGCTGCAGCCTGGCGCTGAGTGGCAGGATTGCCTGCCATTGCCGCCACTGCGGTCCGGGTATCGGCCGCAGACACTGGAGTTTCGTGCCGAGCATCTGCAAGGCACCTTCGCCAATTGATCCGGTGCCCCGTGAGGAAGCAGCACAGACACCACCTTTAACTCAGACCCAAGGCCCTCCCCCATGCCCACCGTCCTGATCACCGGTTGTTCCAGCGGCATCGGCCGCGCTTTGGCCGACGCCTTCCGCGATGCCGGCCACGATGTCTGGGCCACTGCCCGCAAAGCCGAAGACGTCGAGCGCCTGGCCACTGCCGGGTTCATCGCCCGCCAGCTGGATGTCAATGACGGCGCGGCCCTGGTACGCCTGGCCGAGGAGCTGCAAACGCACCATGGCCGCCTTGACATCCTCATCAACAACGCAGGCTACGGCGCCATGGGCCCGTTGCTCGATGGCGGCGTGGACGCCCTGCGCCCACAGTTCGAAACCAATGTCTTCGCCGTGGTCGGCGTTACCCGCGCACTGTTCCCGCTGCTACGCCGCTCACGCGGCCTGGTGGTGAATATCGGCAGCGTCTCCGGCGTACTGGTCACGCCATTCGCCGGTGCCTACTGCGCCTCGAAGGCCGCAGTACATGCCCTGAGCGACGCCTTGCGCCTGGAACTGGCGCCCTTCGGTGTGCAGGTGATGCAAGTTCAGCCGGGGGCGATTGCTTCGCAGTTTGCCAGCAATGCCCAGCGCCAGGCCGAGCAGGTGCTGGCGGCGGACTCGCCATGGTGGCCGTTGCGTGAGCAGGTGCAGGCGCGGGCGCGGGCTTCACAGGACAAGCCGACATCGGCGGCGGTATTTGCCCAAGGGGTGCTGGCGGCGGTCAGCAAGCCGTCAGTGCCAGCGGTGCTGCGGTTGGGGAATGGCAGCACAGCCTTGCCGTTGATGGCCCGGTTGCTGCCGCGGCGGTTGCTGGATTGGGCGTTGCGCAAGCGCTTTGGCCTACTGCGTCCCCTCTGAGTTTTCGACTGCCGGTATCGACCCCTTCGCGGCAACGCCGCGAAGGGGTCGATACCAGATCCGGCAATCACGCAATGGAACGCAATACCCCGCCATCAACCCGCAAAGCAGCCCCCGTAGTTGCACTGGCCTGCACCGACGCCAAGTACACCACCATGTTGGCCACCTCCTCCACCGTCGCCAGCCGCTTGATCAGCGACGTCGGCCGATGCTCGGCCAGGAAGTTGGCTTCCAGCGTTTCGGTCGATACACCCTGCTCCTGCGCAAGTCTGGCAAAGAAGTCACCCACCCCTTCAGAACGGGTAGGCCCCGGCAATACCGCGTTCACCGTGACCCCGGTGCCAGCCAAGGTTTCGGCCAACCCGCGCGATACCGCCAGCAGCGCAGTTTTGGTCATGCCGTAATGGATCATTTCAGTTGGAATCTGCAGCGCCGACTCGCTGGACAGGAACACCACCCGCCCCCATTTGCGCTCGACCATGCCCCGGGCATAGTGGCGCGAAAGGCGCACCGCACTGAGTACGTTGACGTCGAAGAAGCGCTGCCAGTCTTCATCCTCGATCTCGAAGAACGGTTTGGGTTCGAAGATGCCGAGGTTGTTCACCAGGATGTCGGTATGCGGCACCTGATCGAACAGCTTTTGCGCACCGTCCTTGCTACCGAGATCGGCAGCGATACCGATGATGCGTGCTTGTGGCAAGCGTTCGCGCACGGCCTTGAGGGCTTCGTCGACACGGGCCTGAGTGCGGCCATTGAGGACCACTTCGGCGCCCGCCTCGGCCAGGCCGATGGCGATGGCCAGGCCAATGCCGGCGGTGGAACCGCTGACAATGGCGCGCTTGCCGTTCAAGGAAATATGCATCTGTGCTTCCTCTCTAACTGTGAGAATTCGTCGGCTGCTCATCGAACGCCTGCCAGCCACCACCCAGCGCCTTGTACAGCCCCACCAGCGCCTGCGACACCGCGGCCGAGCTGTCGATCCACTGCTCCTCGCTGGCCAGCAGCGCCCCTTGCACCGTCAGCACGTTGAGAAAGTCCACCGCCCCTTCTACATACTGACGCTGGGCGGTTTCCAGGGCGATGCGGTTCTGCCGCACTGCCTCGGCCAGGGAATCACGGCGCAACTGACTGGCGTTGTACAGGCGTAGCACATCGTCAATTTCATGCCAGGCGCCCAGCACCACCTTGCGGTAGTTCAGCGCGGCTTCCTGCTGCTGCGCCTCGCGCAGTTGCAGGGTGCCTTTGAGCCGGCCGCCCTCGAAGATCGGCAGCGACATCTGCGGCCCGAAGGCAAACCGCCGCGAATCCCAGCCACCGAAGTCTGACAGCTGCATGGCCTGGAAACCGACACTGCCCGACAGCCGGATGCTCGGGTAGAAATCCGCCTGCGCCACGCCAATGCTGGCGGTGGCGGCATGCAGGCGGGCCTCGGCCTGGCGAATATCCGGGCGGCGCTCGGCCAGTTCGGACGGCAAGCCAATGGCAAACGTCTGTTGCGGCGCGGGCAACTCGCCGCCCTTGAGCAATTCAGCCTGCAGGCTACGCGGCGGTTCGGCGGCGAGCAGGCTGAGGGCGTTGATCAGGTCATCACGTCGCGCTTGCAGGCTTGGCAGGCGCGACTCGATCGAAGCGACCTGGGCGCTGGCCTGGGCCACATCCAGGCGCGTGGCAACACCTTCGGCCTGACGATCCTGGGACAGCTTCAGGCTGTGCTGGGCGACCCTGAGATTGTCCTGGGTCACATCGAGGGTGCGCTGCACGGCACGCAGCTGGATGTAGTTGCCGGCGGTTTCCGACAGCAAGGCCAGCAACACGCCACGGCGGTCGTTCTCGGCCACTTCGACGCTGGCATCGGCAGCCTCGACCTGGCGCCGCACGCGGCCCCACAGATCCAGCTCCCAACCTGCCACCAGATCGCCCTGCCAAAGGTTGAAAGCCTCCTTACCCGCCTTGCCGGACGGGTCGCTCAGGCCTTCGGCACTGTTACGAGCACGGCTGTAGCCCGCGGTTGCGTCCACCGACGGTACTTCGTCGGCAACCACAGTGCTGCGCAAGGCACGGCTTTGCAGCAGCCGCGCGCTGGCCATCTGCAAGTCGAGGTTGCGTTCGACAACACGCTGGATCAAAGCGCTGAGCTGGGCATCGTGAAAGGACTCCCACCAGCGCAGTTCCAGCGGTTCGGCCTGGGGCTGGCTGGCCGCCGCCTCGCCTTGCAGCGGCGCCCACTGTCGCGGTGCCTGGCTGTCGGGGCGCAGGAAGTCCGGGCCCATGGTGCAGCCGGTCAGCAACATGGCCAGCAGCAACGGGCTCAAGCGTAATGCCGGTTTCATCGTGCGCTTACCTCTTTGCCGTCGAGCGTGTCGCCACGGGTGTCGATGGTTGCTTCCACCGACATGCCAACCCGCAGGCGGGCGAGCAGTGGCTGGCCGTCATCGAAAACGATCTTCACAGGGATACGTTGCACCACCTTGGTGAAGTTGCCGGTGGCGTTGTCTGGCTTGACTGCGGCGAAGGTCACGCCGGTGGCCGGGGCGATGCTTTCCACATGGCCTTGCAGTTTCTCGCCGGAAAAGGTGTCGACGCTGATGCTCACCGGCTGGCCTGGTTGCACGTGTGTCAGCTGGGTTTCCTGGAAATTGCCCACCACATAGGCCTGTTGCAATGGCACCACCGACAGCAGACGGGCGCCGGGGGTGACGTAGGCGCCGACGCGCAGGGCGCGTTCGCCCACCATGCCGTCCCCCGGCGCAGTGATACGGGTGTAAGACAGGTCGAGCTGGGCCTTTTCCAGGCCGGCTTCGGCACGCTTGAGCTGGCCATCGGCGCTGGCCACCTGGGCCGTGAGAATGTCCACCTGCTTGCGCGCCGCCAGCAGCGCTGCCTGGGCATTGGCCAGGCGTGCGCGGGCCTGATCGACGCCGCTGCGCGCCTGCTGGGCGTTCTGCACGGTGCCAGCCCCCTGCTCGGCCAGGCGGCTGTAACGGTTGACTTCATGGTCGGCGAAAGCCGCTTCGGCCTGGGCCGCTTTCACTGCGGCTTCGGCCTGGGCAATCAGCGCGGCCTGGCGTTCAAGCGTGGCGCGGGCATCGGCGCTTTGCGCCTGGGCTACCAGCAACTGCGCCTGCGCGGCATCCAGCGCGGCCTGATAGTCACGGGCATCGATGGTCGCCAGCAACTGGCCAGCCGTGACCTGCTGGTTGTCTTCCACCAGCACCTCCTTGATGAAGCCGGCGACTTTGGGTGCGACCACGGTGTAGTCGGCGATCACATAAGCGTCATTGGTACGCTGGCGGTGGTCGCTGCCAAATATCCAGGGCCCGATGACTCCGGCCAACACGGCCACGGCCAGCACCGAGCCAATGAACAGGGTTTTGCGATTGTTGGTCATTTCAGTAGTTCTCGAATTCATCCAGGGTTCAGGCCACCGCACGCGGCGGATAGACCCGGGTAGGCACGAAAGGAATCAGGCAGATCAGGGCCACGGCGATGCAGGCCATGACCAGATACAGGTCGGCCGAGGTCAGTACCAGCGCCTGGTCGTGAATACGCCTGGCCAGGCCAGCGGCGTTGCCGTCGACCAGCGGGGCGTTGCCCAGGCTGTCCACCAGGTGGTTGGAATGGAAATGTCGGCGTACGGTGCCAAGGGCGTCCAGCAGGCCACCGGCGATCACCGCGGCCAGGCCCTTGACCGTGTTGAACCAACTGGAGGCGAAGGGGCCTTCCTGCGGGGTCATGCCATTGGTGGACAGCATCAGCAACGGCAGCACCGCCATGGGCTGGCCGAACACCTGCAGCAGGTAGAACGGGTAGAAGTCGCCGCGGATCCATTCACTGGTCAGCAGGCTGCTGCCGACACAGGACACCGCCAGCATCGCCAGGCCAATGCCCAGCACCCAGCGGCAGTCCACCGCGCGGATGTTGCACAGTGCCGCCGTCAGCGGCAGGGCGATCAGTTGCGGCATTGCCACCAGCATCATCAACGGGCTGGTCTGCGCCGGGCGGTAGCCCTGAATCTGCGCAAGGTAGGCCGACGGGATGCTGCCCACGCCCGAGAGCACGATCAGTACACCGGCCAGTGTCACCAGGGCAAAACTCAGGTTGCGCCGCGACAGCATGCGCAACTGGAAGAACGGCAGCGGCTCGGACCATTCGTTGTACATGAACAGCACCAGCAACAGCAGGCCACCGCCGAGCAGCCAGCAGATCAGCGGCGAGTCGAGCCAGCCCCAACGGTCGCCCAGCGACAGGCCCAGCACGATGCAACTGATGGCGGGCAGGCCAAGTAGCACGCCACGCCAGTCGAACTGCTTGAAACGTTCCAAACGCAGCGGGTCCTGCGGCAACCCCCAACCGACACAGACAATGGCCAGGGCCGACGGCAGGATGATCTGCCAGAACGCCCATTGCCAGCCAACGTATTCGGTCCACAGCCCCGCCAATGGCGTGCCGAGGTTGGGACCGAAGGTGGCGGTCAGGGCGTAGCAGGCCAGGCCATAGACTTTGATACCTGGCGGCAGGAAGCGCAGGGCCACGCTCATGAGCATCGGCGGCAGGGCACCAGAGGCGAAACCCTGCAGTATGCGCAGCAACATCAAGCTGTGCAGGTTGGGAGCGAACGGTTGCAGCAGGCCGAGCACGGCAAACAGGCCAACAGCGCTCATGGTGAAGCGCCGCAGCGAGAAGGTCGTGGCCAGCCATGGCGCAAAGGCCATGGCCGAGACCGAAGCGGCGCTGTACACCGCCAGCAGCCAGGCACCTTCGTCGGCGCCGATGCCCATGGCCCCGCGGATATCGGCCAGGGAGATCTTGGTCACCGACTCGTTGAGGCCCGCACAGAGCACGGCCAGCAAAACACCGAACAACCCAACTACTACCTGCAGGCCGAACGCAGTCTGCGCAGGCGCGGCCGGCGCCGGGGCGGCGGCCATTGCAACAGACGGGGCGGACAGGGAACTCATGGGCAGACATCTCCAGCAACAAAATTGCGACTGGAGCAAGTCTAAGAAGGTCGAATGCTTACGAAAACTGACTTGTTGGCAGCTTTATATTGCGCCAGGCGCAATCGGCGATGTTGCGATAACGCCAGGCGTGTCAAGGGTCCATGCTGCCGCAAGCCTTCAGCGTCTGCCGCAGCCAGCGATGGGCCGGGTCGTTATCGAAGCGCGGGTGCCACGCCTGCATGACATTGACCTTTTCCAATGGCACAGGGATCTCGAAGGACCGCAAGGGCAGTTTCAGCCGGTTCACGCTATTGAGGATATTGGCGGGTATCGGCAGGATCAGGTCCGAGTCCGGCAGCGAAAACATCGCTGAATGAAAGCTGGTGGTGATCAGCGCCACTCGCCGCTCCACCTTGTGATTGGCCAGCGCCACATCGATAGGCCCATTGGCGCGGCCCCGGCGTGACACGCTTATTTGCGGGTAGGCGGCGAAGCGCTCAGGGGTAATTTCGCCATCGAAGATGGGGTGGCCGTCACGCGCCAGGCCCACGAAGTAGGTATTGAACAGGCTCTGAACCTTGATTTCCGGGCCCAGTTCAATGGCTGAACTGATGATCAAGTCGATTTGCCCATTGCGCAGCACCGCATCATCGTCGCCGCTGCCCTCTGGTACAAAGCGCAATACCGTGTGTGGTGCCTGGGCCAGCATCATGCGCAGCAGTTGGGCCCCGTACAGGGCGATGAACAGGTCGT
The DNA here is from genome assembly GCF_021602025.1 of Pseudomonas ceruminis. Taxonomy (GTDB): domain Bacteria; phylum Pseudomonadota; class Gammaproteobacteria; order Pseudomonadales; family Pseudomonadaceae; genus Aquipseudomonas; species Aquipseudomonas ceruminis. The sequence goes on along the minus strand of NZ_BQHW01000006.1, from coordinate 101,936 downwards.
TGGTGCGGATGTTGAAAGCACGATCGAGGTTGACCAGATCGACGTCGTCACGGCTGCGAAATACCTGCCCGGCCTGCTCCACCAGCCCGTGCACCTGCTCGCGCAGCGCCAGCGCCCGCGGCGTCGGCACCAGGCCGCGGCCGGCGCGGACCAGGATGGGGTCGCCCAGTGCCTCGCGGATGCGGCCCAAGGTACGGCTCATTGCCGCCGGGCTCAGGTTCATGCGCTGCGCTGCGCCGACCACGCTGCCCTCGTCGAGCAGGACGTCGAGGGCGACGAGCAGGTTCATGTCCGGGAGTTGCATGGCCGTTTTCCGTAACGAGGTTGGGAACGGCGATATTAACAGGTCGGATGATTGCACCAGACGCAATGCGCTCGTGCGTGTCGGGGCATTTATTCATTGGCCGTGTTCGGCTTTAAATGAAGCATTGGCAGGTCTGGCCTCTCGCGGGTAAGCCCGTGAAGAGGCCGACCCTGCAGACACCTCAGCCAGCCTCTGCCAAGGATCCCGCATGCCCAGCCCTGTCCTGATCGCCATCGACGCCTCCCCTGCCTCAACGGCCCTGCTCACCCTGGCGCGCCGCTACTGCCTGCCGGGCGAACACGAGTTGCATGTACTGCTGGCCATCGACGCGACCTTCGCCGTACACGATCACCCGACGGCCTACACCGAAGAGGAACAGGAGGAATACCCCGCCGCCTGCGATGAACAGCAACTGGCCGAAGGCGCCGTGGCCAACGCAGTACGCACACTGCGCGAAGCCGGCTTCGCCAGCCAGGGCTGCATGGTGGCCGACCAGCCGGTCGAAGCCATCGTCGGCAAGGCGCTGGAGCTGCGCTGCGAACTGATCATCATGGGCCACCGGCACCTGTCGAGGCTGGGGCGGTTGCTGGACCCGTCGATCAGCGCGAAAGTGATCGATCGCGTGCAGGTGCCGGTGTTGGTGGGCCCAGCCGCTTGAAAGGCCCACGCCATGCCCCCCGTTGTAGCGGGTAGCGCAGATCACTCCTCGCTCGGTTTCACCACCACCGTACACGTCGTCCCCGCGGCCAGCAAAAACCCTTCGGGCACTTCGTCGATGTGAATCCGTACCGGCACCCGCTGCGCGAGGCGCACCCAGTTGAAGGTCGGGTTCACGTCCGCGATCAGTTCACGGCTCTGCGGGTTGTCGCGGTCGTAGATGCCACGGGCGATGCTCTCCACATGGCCCTTGATGCGCTCGCCGCTCATCATTTGCAACTCGGCCTGGTCGCCAACCTTCACGTGGGGCAATTTGGTTTCTTCGAAGAACCCGTACACCCAGAACGAATGCTCGTCGACCACCGCCATGATGGCCTCGCCGGTGCGCGCATAGTCGCCCTTGTGGATATTCAGGTTGGTCACGTAGCCATCGACCGTGGCGACGATGTGCGTGCGCTTGAGGTTCAGCTCGGCCGCTGCCAGTTCGGCCTGGGCCTGTTGATAATCGGCCAGGGCGGAGTTGGCGATATTGCTGGCGTCGTCACGGTTTTCTTTGGAGATCACCAGGTTGTCCATGTCAGCGCGGCGCTTGGCGTTGACCTTGCGCATCTCCCAGGTGGCTTTGCGCGAGGCGACCAGCGCCTTGGCCTGGTCGACCGCCAGTTGATAATGCTCAGGGTCGATCTGGATCAGCAGGTCGCCTTTCTTCACCCGCTGGTTGTCCTTGACCGGCACATCCACCACGTAGCCGGGCACATCGGCGGCAACGTTGATGATGTCGGCGCGCACGCGCCCATCGCGGGTCCACGGCGTGGTCATGTAGTGCAGCCACAACTGGCGACCGATCACCACGGCAGCGGTCAGCACCAGCAGGGTAGCGATCAGGCTGAAGAACTTTTTCATCGACGGATTCTCACCAGTAGAGCGACAGCGCCAGGGCGCCGAACAGGCAGACGAACAGGGACAGGCGCAACAGCGCCGGGTGCCAGAAGAAGCGGTAGCCATCATGGCTGGCGATGAAGCGGTCCAGGCCCCAGGCCAGGCCCAGGGCGAACAGGAACATCAAGGTCATGGTGGGCATGTACACGCCATGGAAGGCGATCTCACGGGGCATGGTGCAATCCTTTCGCCGGTGCCAGTGGCGACTGTGGGTCGAGCAGGGAGGAACGGATGAAGTGCAGGTAGCTCTGCGCACGGCGCAGCACCGACGTGTCGAAATGGCGGGCGAAAGGCTCATCGGTGGCCTGCACGCGGCTGATGGCATGGTCCACCGCCACCAGGGCGCGCTCGTGGTTGCTGGCGTTGGGCTGCAGGAACAGCCGCGCCAGTGCCCGGCCCATGACACGGATGGCCTGACGCCACGGCTGCGACTCGGCATAGGCCGGGTGAACCGGCGCGCGCGCCTGTTCCTTGCGCAGTTCGATGATCGCGTGGCCGATCTCCAGCACGGTGAACATCCAGCCCATCAGCTCGCTCTGCACCTGCGGCTTGCCGGCCGCCAGGCCATAGGCTTGGTGCAGCAGATCGCGGGTGCGGCTTTCGAAGGCCGTGCCGATGCCGCGCAGGCGCCCGCTGATGGCGAACAGCACCTGCTCGCGCAGTTCCTGCTCAAGGCGGCTCCACAACCAGCGGCTATTGGGCGGCAGGATGATGGCCCCGGCTGCGGCGCAGACGAACATGCCGATGACCATGCCGATGTAGTCGTTGATGAAGGTGTACGGGTCATACACGGTGAGGTTGTTCGGCACCGAGCCAATCGCGAAGAACACCAGCAGGCCGATGCCGTAACCGGCATAGGCCGGGCGCGACGAGAGAAACGCGCCCAGCACGAACACGGGCGCCAGCACCATGCACAGCAGCGGGAAACCGTCGATCCAGGGGAATACGAAGAAGGTTTCGAAAAACCCGACAAACGCGCCGATGGCTGTGCCGCAGGCCATCTGGAACGACATGCGCTTGGGGTTCGGTGACGCCGCCGAAAGGCCCACCGTGACCGTTGCGATCAGGGTCATCATGGCACCGCTGGGCCAGTCACTGAGCAGCCAGTAGCTGCCCAGCAGCAACAGCACCGCCGAGGCCCGCACACCAGCGGCCAGTGACACCAGCCAGCTGGTCTGCGCCACATAGGGCTCATCCCATTGCTCGCGCTGGTGCCGGTGTGCGGCCAACGAGGCATGGGTTTCGGCGTAGCTGAACATCTCGTCGACGAAGCGGTAGAGCAGCTCGAACGCGGTGTGGAAATCGAGCAGGTCCGACTCGCTGGGGTTGGTTTGCAGGTACTCGGCGCGCAGGCCGCGCACCTGGGCTTGCAGGCCCTCTTTGTAGGCCGCCAATTCCAGCGTCAGGCGCAGCGCATCGGCGTCGGTCAGCGCCCGCCCTACATAAGGCTGGAGCAGCTCGACCAAGGTGTTCAGGCCAGGCTCGATGGCACCGACGATCTGCAGCGGGCCACGGGCACGCAGCCGCTCCAGCAACCGGTGCAGCGCGTTGAACCGCGTGGTGATGGCCATGAACTCGCTGTTCATGCGCACCAGGCGGCCAGAGCGCCTGCGCATGTGAGGGTCTTCGAACGCGGTGACGTTGCGCAGGCTTTCCAGCCCCACCGCCTCAGCGACAAAGCGCACGTTGCTGGTCTCGAAGCGGTCGCGCTGGCTGTCGCCGCGCAGCGCCTCGACCACCACCCCGGCGAATACGCCAAAGCGCTGGTACAGGGCGTTGCGCATGGCCGCGCTGGCCGATTGCGGCAGGATCGCGGCGCTGACGAAGGTCGAGACGAGAATGCCCAGGGCAATTTCCAGTACGCGCCAAACGGCAGCCATGAACGCCTGGTCGGGGTGCTCCAGCACCGGCAGGCCGATCATCGCTGCGGTGTAGCCTGCCAGCACGAAACCGTAGGCCCGGAAGGTGCGGTAGCGCATGGCACCCGCCGAGCACAAGCCCACCCACAAGGCCAGGCTGGGCAGGAACAGTTCGGTGTTCTGCGGGAAAATCGCAATCAGCGCGACCATCATCGCCGAACCGGCCAAAGTACCCAGTACCCGGTAGAAACTCTTGGCAAACACATGGCCGCTCTGCGGCTGCATGACGATGAACACGGTGATCATCGCCGTGCGCGGCTGCGGCAGTTCCAGGCGCATGGCCAGCCACAAAGTGATGAACGCGGCGGCCAGCACCTTGAAGATGTAAACCCAGGTCACCCCGTCGGTGCGCGCCCAGGCAAAGAAGCCCCGGCGCCATTCCAGGCTGTGCAGCCAGCGCAGGGGCAGGCTCGATGTACTCATTCGGGGTGGTCCGCCTTGCGGTCGAAAATGGCCAGGGTCGCCGGCGTTGTCGGCGCATCCTGGCGCCCATCCTCAGGCACGTCCTTGCCAGCCTGCAGGCCCCCACCCAACGCAGTCACCAGCTCGGCATGGGCCACCAGGCGTGCAGCCTGCACCTGCTGCTGCACCTGCTGCTGGCGGAACAGCAAGGTCTGGGCATTGAGCACGTTGAGGTAGTCGGTCAGGCCACGCTGGAAGGCGACCATGGCGATGTCGTAGGTTTTCTGCGCCGCCGCCACGGATTCGGCGGCGAAGTGCGACTGTTCTTTCATCGATTCCCGGCGGATCAACTGATCGGAGATGTTCTTCAACGCGCCAATCACCGTCTGGTTGTAACGGGCCACGGCCACGTCATAGCCCGCCGAGGCCACGCCCAACTGCGAGCGCAAGCGGCCACCGTCGAAAATCGGCAGGCTGATGGCCGGGCCTACGTTGTAGTTGAACTTGCGCCCGGTCAGGAACTCCAGTGGCCCGCCACCGGTAGCCATGAAGCCCAGGCTGCCGACCAGGTCGACGTTGGGGAAGAACCCGGCATGGGCGACATCGATACCACGGGCCTGGGCTGCCACCTGCCAGCGGCTGGCAACCACGTCGGGGCGCTGACCGACCAGCTCGGCCGGCAGCGCCGACGGCAGCTTGAGGGGCGCACCGAGGGTCAAGGTCGGGCGCTGGATCTGCGCGCCCTCCCCCGGCCCCTTGCCCGCCAGCGCCGCCAGCTGGTTGCGGGTCAGGGCAATCTCCTCGTTGAGGCTGTCGAGCTGGCGATGGGTTTCGGGCAGCGGCGCTTGGGCCTGGCTCACTTCGAAATGGGTACCGATGCCGGCGTCGAGGCGGCGCTTGGCCAGGGCCAGGATCTGCTCCTGCTGTTCAAGCTCGGCCTTGACGATGTCGCGCTGGGCAAAATGCAGGCTCAGCTGGATGTAGGCGCGCACTACGTTGTTCTGCAACTCAAGCTGCGCCTGGCGTGCCTCGGCCACGCTCATGTGCGCCTGGTCCACGGCCTGTTCGCTGGCGTTGCGTTCGCGCCCCCAGAGGTCAAGGGCATAGCTGAAGCCGATGGCGGCGTTGTTGTCCCAGGTGTTGGCACCCGACAGCGCGCCAGGGCCATAGAACGGGTCCTCGGGCCAGTTATGGCGTTTGAGCGTCGCCTGGCCATTGGCCTGAAGCTTTTCCGCCGATTCGACCACACCGGCCATGGCCTTGGCCTCGCGTACCCGGGCTGCCGCCATGGCCAGGCTCGGGCTACCGGCCACGGCCAAGGTGATCCAGCGGTCCAGTTGCGGGTCGCCATAGGCATGCCACCACTGCTGGTCGGGCCAGTGGGCGTCGGTGGCGGCGTCGCGAATGGCCGCATCCGTGGTCAAGGTATTGGCTTGCAGTGTCTTGCTTTGCGGGGCAATACCCCAGGTTCCGATACAGCCGCTCAAGGTGAGACTAAGGGCACAGGCACTGAACGCCTGGAGCGTTCTGATGATGCGACGCGGCACAGCTGCGATTTCCCGAGGAAGAGGTGGAGGGGCCGAGCAATTCTAGGTGGCCGCCGCACTGGCGATAAGCGTGGATTCCTGCGAATCTTTGTTACCAAAACAGCGATAATCAGCCTTTGGTCGAAGGCACATTTTCATCTTTACACCGTTACTTCATGACACAATTTTGTCCTCTACATCGAGAGTGACCCATGGACACCCTGCAAAACATGCGTGCTTTCAGTTGCGTAGCCCAACTTGGCAGTTTCACTGCCGCTGCGGCGCAACTGGACACGACCACCGCGAACGTGTCGCGGGCGGTCTCCAACCTGGAAGCCCATCTGCAAACCCGGCTGCTCAACCGTACCACCCGGCGTATCGCCCTGACCGAGGCGGGCAAGCGTTACCTGATGCGCTGTGAACAGATCCTCACCTATGTGGAGGAGGCCGAAGCCGAGGCCAGCGACGCCCATGCACGGCCAGCCGGGCAGTTGAAAGTGCACTCGATGACCGGCGTAGGCCAGCATTTCGTGGTCGATGCCATTGCCCGCTACCGCGAATCGCACCCTGACGTGACGTTCGACCTGACCATGGCCAACCGCGTGCCTGACCTGCTGGACGAGGGTTACGACGTGTCCATCGTGCTGGCCACCGAACTGCCGGACTCAGGCTTCGTCTCGCAGCGCCTGGGTATTACCTACAGCATTGTCTGTGCATCGCCGGAATACGTGGCCAAGCATGGTTTTGCGCACAAGCCCATCGACCTGTTGCAGCACGCATGCCTGCGCATGGTCAGCCCGGTGATCCCCTTGGAGAAGTGGCTGTTCGACGGCCCGGAGGGCCAGGAGTTGGTCAATATCACCAGCTCGCCCTTCCAGGTGAACTCCGCCGATGCGATGAAAACGGCCATTCGCAGTAGCATGGGCATGGGTGTGCTGCCGATCTATTCGGCCATCGATGGCCTGCGTGACGGCAGCCTGGTGCGGGTGATGCCCGAATACCGGCTGCAGGAGCTGAACCTGTATGCCATCTACCCGTCACGCCAGTACCTGGACGCCAAGATCAAGACCTGGGTCGAGTACCTGCGCAATTCGCTGCCGGAAATTCTCGCCGCCCATGAAGCGGACCTGAAAACCCACGAGTTGCTGATCGCCAACTGAACGCACTTCACGCGTCAAGAAACAGCAGATGGGTGCATGCGCTGCTTTTTCTTGGGGCGTGAAGCTTGTAGTTTGTAGCTTTTCCGTTGGAAGTAGCCCGATGAAAAAGACCGTCCTGGCGTTCAGCCGCATCACCCCGGCCATGGCCGAACGCCTGCAGCAAGACTTCAACGTGATCCTGCCAAACCCCAAGCTTGGCGACATCAATGCCCAGTTCAACGAAGCGCTGCCCGAGGCCCACGGGCTGATCGGCGTCGGCCGCAAGCTTGGCCGCGCCCAGCTTGAAGGCGCGGCGAGGCTGGAAGTGGTGTCGAGCGTCTCGGTCGGCTACGACAACTACGACGTCGATTACTTCAACGAACGCGGCATCGCCCTGACCAACACCCCCGACGTACTCACCGAGAGCACTGCCGACCTGGGCTTCGCGCTGATCATGGGCTGCGCCCGCCGTACCGCTGAACTGGACGCGTGGACCAAGGCTGGGCAGTGGCAAGCCACCGTCGGGCCGGCGCACTTCGGCAGCGATGTGCATGGCAAGACCTTGGGTATCGTCGGCCTGGGCAACATCGGCGCCGCCGTCGCGCGTCGTGGCCGGTTCGGTTTCAACATGTCCATCCTGTATGCCGGCAACAGCCGCAAGACGGCGCTGGAACAGGAACTGGGCGCGCAGTATCGCAGCCTTGAGCAACTGCTGGCCGAGTCGGATTTCGTCTGCATCGTGGTACCGCTGTCCGACGCCACCCGCAAGCTGATCGGTGCACGCGAACTGAAGCTGATGAAGCCCAGCGCATTCCTGATCAACATCGCCCGTGGCCCGGTGGTCGACGAGGCGGCGCTGATCGACGCGCTGCAAAACGGCACGATCCGTGGCGCCGGCCTGGACGTGTACGAAAAGGAGCCACTGAGCGAGTCGCCACTGTTCCAGTTGCCCAATGCATTGACCCTGCCGCACATTGGCTCGGCCACCGCCGAAACCCGCGCGGCCATGGCCAACCGGGCAATGGACAACCTGCGTGCGGCGCTGCTGGGTGAGCGGCCGCGTGACCTGGTCAACCCGCAGGTGTGGAAGGGCTGATAGCCATTGACGGTGAGAGGCCGGTGCAGGCAACCCTTACCACGCTTGCCTGCACCGCCCAGCCTCTCCGGCTTTTTTCATCCATGCCGCCTTCAGCGGGCCAGTGCAATGTCGGGCCTGACCTTGGGCTTGCGAAACACCAGCACGTTCCCTGCCATCACCGCCACCAGGCCCAGCAACGCCGGGGCCGTCCACTCGTAGCCTTCGGCAAACGCCGAGACGTTCAGTGCCACCAGCGGGAACAGCACCGTGCAGTAGGCGGCCCGCTCCGGGCCCATGCGCCCGACCAGCGTCAGGTAGGCGGTGAAGCCGATCACCGAGCCCGGTACGACCAGGTACAGCAATGATCCGACGTAGCGGGTGTTCCACTCCATGGCGAAGGGAATGCCGCTGACCAGGCAATACACCGCCAGCATCACCGCCCCATACACCATGCCCCAGGCGTTGGTGGTCATCGGCTTGAGCCCGGCCTTCTGTTGCATGCTGGAGAGCATGTTACCGGCCGAGAAGCACAGCGTGCCGAGCAGGGCCAGGCCCAGACCGTAGAGGGTTTCGCGGCTGGCCGCATGGTGCGAGAGCTCCGGCCAGAACAGCAGGCCCAGGCCCAGCAACCCTAGCGCACCACCGCCAAGCACATTGCTGGCGATCCGTTGGCCGAAGAAAACCCGTGCATTCAGTGCATTCCACAGCGTGGCGGTGGAAAACACCACGGCGATCAGACCGCTGGCGATCCATTGGCTGGCGGTGAGGAAGCACATGAAGTTGACGCAGAACAGGCACAGGCCCTGGGCCAGGCAGATCAGGTGGCCGCGCCGGTTCATCGGCTGCAGCCGGCGGGTCAGCAGCAGGATGGCGAACAGGATCAGGCCAGCCAGGGCGAAGCGGTAGACGATCGACACCGGGATGGCGACCACGCCCAGCTGCAGTTTCAGGGCGATCCAGGTGGTGCCCCAGATCAGGACGGTAAGCACGTACAGGGACAGGTTCATGGGGAGGGATCCTTGGGTCTTTCAACGTTGGTGCCCAGCACCTGTGGAAGCTGGCTTGCCAGCGATCGACGTCGCAGTGCTTCGCCAGGGCCATCAGTGTTTGCCAAAGCCCCGGGACCACGCTTGCACAAACTTGCGCTTTTCCCTTCCAGGTAGCTGTCACCACTGGGCAAGCGCAGTACGATGGCCGTCAGAGGAATCGCCCATGACCCCACTCAGCCAGTTGCACGTGTTCAACGCCATGCACGCCTCCCCCCATGCGCGGCTGGAGCTCAGCGCGCACCTGGGCGACGGCCTGGCTGCGGCGCTGTGGAGCAACCGCAACGATGCCCGCGACTACCAGGCACCGAGCCATCACACCCTGTCGTGTTACATCGCCGACGGCACCGGTACCTTCCGCCGCCAGCGCCCGGCCGCCAAGGGCGCACCGGACAAACTGTGCATCATGCCCGCCGGTCATGAGTCGAACTGGGTGGTCAACGGCGAGATCCGCCTGGCCCACCTGTACATCAGCGAGGCGCAGTTCGCCCTCGGTTGCGTGCGCCTACTGGACCGCGAACCGCGGGAGTTGCAGTTGCAGGAGGCGACCTTTCTTGACGACCCGCAGCAGTCGGCGCGTTTTCGCCAACTGATCCGCCTGGCGTGGGATGAGCCTGGCGAGCGCTTGCTGGCCAGCAGCCTGGCGCACGAAATCGTCGATCACGCGGTACTCAGCCAGGTTGGCCTGCGCCAGGGCTTGCGCCTCAAAGGGGGGTTGGCGCCGGCCCTGCGTCGACAGTTGGTCGAATACATCGAAGCGCACCTCGACCAGCCCATTACCCTCGGTGAGCTGGCCATGCGCTGCAACCTCTCCGAATATCACTTCGCGCGCATGTTCCGCAGCAGCTTTGGTTTGCCGCCACACCAGTACCTGCTGGCACGACGGGTGCACCGGGCTTGCCAACTGCTGCGCCTGGGCCAGCTTGCGTTGGGAGAGGTTGCGTTGCTGTGCGGGTTTGCCAGCGCCAGCCATTTCAGCAACCGCTTTCGCCAGGCGCTCGGCGCAACCCCTGGCGAGTACCGGGCGGCCTTCACCTGCTAAGCGGGCCACTTTGTGGCCCCGACACATCAGAACTCGAACGTGCTCGACAGGCTCACCTGCCGCGCATCCCCGATGGCGACGAAGTACTGGTTCACCGCCGAGCTGTAGTAGACCTTGTCGAACAGGTTCTTCACGTTCAACTGCAGGCGCACGTTGTGGTCCTCGAACTGGGTCTCGTAGGTGGCAAAGGCGTCGGCGACGGTATAGCTCGGCAGGTCGAAGGTATTGGTCGCGTTGCCCGAACGCTCGCCTACATAGCGGGCCCCGGCCCCCACGCGCAGGCGATCACCACCGAACAGGCTACCGAAGTCGTACACGGCCGACAGCGAGCCGCTGTGCCTGGCCACGTTCTGCAGGCGGTTGCCCTCCAGGTCCGGGTCCTTGGTCACCTTGGCATCAGTGAAGGCATAACTGCCGATCAGGCTCCAGCGCTCGCTGAGCTGGCCGGTCAGGTCGAGCTCGACACCGCGCGAATTGACCTCACCGGCGTTGCTGTACAAGGTCTCGCCACTGCTGCTGTCGAAGTTGGCCACCAGCACATTGCGCTTGGTGATGTCGAACAGTGCCAAGGTACCGGTGAGCCTGCCCGGCATGTCGAGCTTGGCGCCGAGCTCCCAGGACTTGCCTTCCTCAGGTGCAATCGATGAGTCCAGCACCAAGCCACCGGTCAACGGCGCAATGCTCGAGTTGGGCTTGAACGACTCGCTGTAGCTGCCATAGAACGACAACTGCTCATCGACCTTGTAGACCAACCCGGCATGCGGCACCCAGGCCTGGCCACCGGTGTCGGTGTTGGCCTTGAACGGGCGACCGCGGCCTGCGTACTGGTCGTACTGCTGGAAGCGCGCACCGGCCACCAGGATCCAGTGGTCGTCCAGGTGCAACGCATCCTGCAGGAACACAGCGTCGGTGCGCAGCTTGTCGGTCTGGTCGCTGTCGCTGGCGCGCACGGTGCTGCCTTCCACTTCCTGGCCGTAGACCGGGTTCAGGTAGCTGAACGTGGACTTCGCGGTCTGGCGTATCAGGTCGGCGCGGAAGATCTTGCGGTCTTCGTGATCCAGGCCGAACAACAGATCGTGCTGCATCCCGGCCAGTTCGACGTTGCCGCTCAGGCTCAGGGTGGCGAACTGGTCGCGACTCATCGCGTTGTGGGTGCCATCGATGCTGCGCGTCAACGTACCCTTGGCTTCGTTGACGCCGGTCACGCGGACCTGGCTGGCGTCGTAGGTCTCGCGGTTGAAGCTGTAACCGAAGTGCAGTTTCCAGTCGTCGGCCAAGTGGTGATCGACTTCCAGCCGGTAGAGGTCGGAGCGCCCTTCCATGTCATTGAAGGGCTCGTCCAGGCGCCGCGTGGCCGGAATGTCCAAAGGGTGGCCATTGCTGCCAAAGGCCGTACCGCGGTCGAAGGGGGAGAGAAACTCGCGGTGCTCGTAGGCCAGCACTACCTGGGTATCTTCGCCCAGCCAGGCCAGCGACGGCGCCACTAGTGACTCACGGTGCACGCCAAAATTGCGCCAGTAGTCCTCATCTTCGTGGTCGACGATCAGGCGGTAGGCGAAGTTGCTGTCGCCCAGTGCACCCGTGCTGTCAACCCCCCCGCCACTGCCGTTCTTGCCACTGCCATAGGTAGAACCCCGTACGGTCAGGGCATTGTACTGCTGCAGTTGCGGGCGTTTGCTGACCACGTTGATCACCCCGCCCGGGTCCTGGATGCCATACAGCAGCGAGGCCGGCCCCTTGAGCACCTCGACCCGCTCGGTGCTGGCGTTGAGGCTGCGGCCCTGCACGACCGGCATGCCATCACGCATGATCGAGCCGTCGCGGTTGTCGCCAAAGCCCCGTTTCATCACGGTGTCGGAGGTGCCGCCGAAGTTGTTGCCCTGGGTGATGCCGCTGACGTTGGCCAGGGCGTCATCGAGGTTGCGCGGCGCCTGGTCGCGGAGGACCTGGGCTGGCACCACGTTGATGGCCTGGGGGATGTCCTGGGTCGGGCCTTGGCCGCGCATGATCGAGGCATTGGCCGGGGGCTGGTAGCTGTAGGTGTCCATCTGCGAGTTCACCGTGGTGGCCTGCAGGTTGAGTGCGCCGGAAGTATCCACAGGCTCGAGCGTCAGGGTCCGGGCATCGACGCGGCGCCAGGTCAGGCCGGCGTTGCCCAGCAACTGCTGCAGGGCCTGTTCAGCGCTGAACCGGCCGTTGAGGGCCGGTGCCTGCACAGCGGGCAGTTCGAGGGTGTACACCACGCTTTGCCCAGCGGCACGGCTGAAGGCGTTGAGTGCCTGGGCCAGGGGCTGGCTGGGCTGGGCGAAGGTGTGCAGTTGAACCTGTTCGGCGGCCAGCGCGCCAGGGGCAACGGTGACGGCTGCAAGCGCGGAGAAGCCAAGCCAGAGAGGGACGCAACGCGGGGTGAACTTCATGGACGCTGACCTATGAGAGGGTTATTACTGCGAATGAATCGCACTTCCACTCATTACACGGATGCCATGCCCTGTTACCTCACCCGCTTTTGAAAATAATTTTTCCAGGGCTGACCCTGTTGCCGGCGATAAGGCCTGCTCACACAAACTACCTGACAACGGTCAGCCGCCCGAGCAACGTCTGCCTGGAAAACCCCATCACCTTGCCCAAGGAATCCAGCGCCACCAACGGCTCCTGAACCGGGAAACTGCCGCTGACCTTGCGCTGCCCCAGCTCACGGTCAAGCAGCACGATCCGCCCGGGGTAATAACGCCGCAAGTCCTCGATCACCTGGGCCAACGGCACCTGGTAGTAATCGACCCAGCCCTGGCGCCAGGCCAGGCGGCTGTCACTGTCCACGGTCAGGGTCTCACCCACGCGGCCACCGCCATATGCCACTTGCTGGTTGGCCGTCAGCTCACGGGCAGCCTGCCCCTGGGCCGGGGTGACGGCCACACGCCCACGGCGCACAGTGACCTGTGCGCCGTCAGCGTGGTCACGTACTTCGAATTCGGTACCGAGCACACGCACCTGCCCCCCCGCTGCTGCCACCACGAACGGCTCACCTGTGTGCGTGACCTGGAAGAACGCAGCACCATGCAACAGCCGCACACGGCGTTCACCCTGCTCAAAATCGACCGCAATGGCACTGCCCGCATCGAGGGTCACCTGCGAATGGTCTGCCAGCGTCACCTGGCGAATTGTTTCAGTGCTGCTGAAATCGGCGCGCAGGTCCTGTAACCAGTAACCCGGATGCCAGCCCCCCGCCACGCTCACAGCCAGTGCCAGGCACGCCGCCAGCGCCAGGGCGCGACGCCAGCGCCTTGGGGCAGGCGCCTTGGCCATGGCATCGAGGTAGCGCTGCAGGCCTGCCTGCTCTTGCTCGGCCAGGCGCGCTGCGGGCACCGCGCTTGTCTGCCACAGCGCCTGGGCGTGGGCATAGGCTTGGCGATGCTTCGGGTCGGCCAGCAGCCAGCGCTTGAACGCCGCGCTGTGCTGCGCCTCGGGCTGCTCGTTGATACGGATCAGCCAGTGCAACGCCGCTTGCGAGGGGTCGGCGGTAGTCATGTCTGAATGGCTCATCGACGGTAGCTCCCAGGCCGGCGCATGGACGCGGGCTCGGCAATACTCGCCTTGCACGCTTCAAGGGCGCGCATCATATGCTTTTCTACCGTGCTCTGGGACAGTTGCATGGCCTGGGCGATCTCGCCGTACTTGCAGCCATGAATGCGGTTGAGCAGAAAGATCTGCCGGGTACGCTCGGGCAAGGCCCGCAGCGCTGCCTCGATGCACTGCAGGTCATGATCGACTTCCAAGGCCTGCTCGGGCGCCTGCGCCGAACACGCCTCATCCAGCGGCAGCGATGCTTCAGCGACACGTTCGCGGCTGCCTTCGCTGCGCAGGTGGTCGATGGCCAGGTTGCCCGCACAACGCAACAGGTAAGTATCCAGCGCTTCAACCTTGACCTCAGGGCGGCGCCAGAAACGCAGGAACAGCTCCTGGACCAGGTCCGATGCGGTGGCCCGGCAGCCGACCCGGCGGCTGACCAACGCCTCCATGCGTGCACGCTGGGCCAGAAAGACCTCAACGAAGCGTGCGCGGGGGCTTTCGCTGTCGGGCTCGATCACAGCGTCACCCGGCCACGACGGCCAGCAGCGGGCCCAGCACCACGCTGATGGCAGCCAACCCCAGCAGCAGCCGCGGCTGATAAGGCAAGACAAACACCCACAGGGTCACCCCGGCCATCAACACGGCGATCCATTCCACCAGACCATGGGCCCAGCCACGCTGGTGTACCGAGAGCACCAACGACACCAGCAACAACAGCCAACCGGCACTGCGCAGGCTACGCAACTGGCCGGGGCCGGGCTTGCGCCCAAGCAGCTCGTTGAAGTGCTTGTCCATCGCCAGGCACAAGCCGGCGAACCCGGCGAAGCCGATCAGGGCAATGCTCAGCATCAATGCACCTGCGCCGCTTGAGCCGTTGCCTTGGCCGTGCGGGGCGCGCGTTTGGCAACCGGCTTGGGGGCACGCAGCATTTTCGCTGCGGCCCAGGCCAGGAACACGCCGGTGGCCAGCGCCGTGAGGTCGAAGCCCGCCATGGCCCAGTCGCCAACCGCCAGGGAGTGGTCCAACCCTTGCCCGGTGGACAGCGCGTTGAGCAACGGCAGCAGGGTAAACGCCAGCGCGCCCAGCCCCAATTGCTCAGCCCAGGCGCGGCGCCCCGGGCGCAGCAGCGCGTGCACCAGCGACAGCGCCCAGAGCACGAAGAAGCTGTTGATTTCCCAATCGGCACGGCCCGCCAACCCCACCGGCAGCAGGCGATTGGCCCAGAAGAATGCTGCCACGGCAAGCAGCAGGCCGCTCATGCTGGCAATGTTCAGCACTTCTACCAGCCGCAATTCGCCAGGGATGCGCTCGCTCTTGGCATGTTTGAGCTGGCGTTTGCCCAGCCACATTACCAGGCCCGTGCCGATCACCGCCGTTGCGGCCAAACCGAACACAAAGTACAGCCAGCGCAGCGCTGGACCTGCGTAGTTGCCCATGTGCAGGCCCGCAAGGCTGAAGGCGGTCATCATGGCCGGGCTCTCCGGTGCGCCCTGGCTCAGCAACACGCCGGTTGCCCCGTCGAATGTCCAGCTGGCGCTGCGCTTGTAGGCCACGTTATCGGCCGACGATTGGGTGAAGGTGACGCGGGCATTGCGATCGCCAGGGTTCTGCACCTGGATGAAGCCCATGCGGGCACCGGGGACCTGCGCCTGAACCTTGGCATACAGGCCTGCCAGCGGCACCAGGGGGGTGGCGACATTGGCCACCTGGGGCACCTCGTCGCGGCCGAACAGGTCGTTGAAATAGCCATCGCTGTTGCCGCCGTAACTCGCCAGGATACCGGCCGGCATGACCAGGTACATGAACAGCACCAGGCTGCTGTAGCTGATCATCAGGTGAAACGGCAGCACCAGCACGCCAATGGCATTGTGGCCATCCAGCCATGAACGCTGGCCCTTGCCCGGGCGGAAGGTGAAGAACTCCTTGAAGATCTTTTTGTGGGTGATGATCCCCGTGATCAGCCCGAGCAACATGATGAAGGCGCAGAGCGTCGACAGCCAACGCCCCCACGGATACGGCATCTGCAGCTCGAAGTGGAAGCGGTAGAAAAACTCGCCGCCGCGGCTGTCACGTGCCTCTACCGGCAGGCCGCTCTGGGCGTCCAGGCTCTTTCTGACAAAGCCCCGGCGCCCGCCTTCGGGGTCGCGCCAGCCCACATTCAATGCCGCTTCACGCTCACTGGGCAGGCGGATCATCCAGCTTGGAGAGTGCCCGGCGTTTGCCTGTAGGTAGCGCTGGGCCAAGCCCAGGCTGGCAAGTGGATCGAGTGCATGGCGGCGCACTTCAGGCTGTGCCCAGTGACTGATCTCATCCTTGAAGTACGACAACGTACCGCTGAGGAAGATGGCGAACAGTAACCAGCCGAAAATCAGGCCAGTCCAGGTGTGCAGCCAGGCCATGGCCTGGCGGAAGCCTTCCTTCATGGGTTTCTCATCCAGTAGGCGAGCCCGTTGACCATGCCCAGCAACAGGCTTGGCAGGATGACGCCCAACCAGGCGCGCCAGGCGCTACGGCAGGCGAAGCACCAGATGAAGGCCAACAGGTAGAAAACGAAAGATGACAGCAGGCCGGTCAGGGTGGCGTCGACCTGCGACAGCGGCACCAGCAGCGCAATGCAGATGCTGGCCATTGACGCCAGCAGATAGCCGCCCAACAACGCCGCCAGGCAGCGCGAAGCCACGGCCAGACGGTAGCTGACGGGAATTCCGGCGGCGGTGCGCTTCATGGCGAGGGTCCGGGAAAATTCGGGGTAGCAATAATAATGATTTCAATTCTCATAAGCAAAGACTGAAAAGGTCGGTTGCCGAGCGCCTGGCTATATCACTACAATGCGAACAATTCTTACTACCAGTTGCGCTGCAGGGCGCCGGAGTATCACGGTGCCCAGCGCCCTTTCTTCCACGGTCGAAGGCCTTTACCACGCCCATCACGCCTGGCTGACCAGCTGGTTGCGACGGCGCCTGGGCTGCCCGCAAAGTGCCGCCGACCTGGCCCAGGACACCTATGTGCGCATGCTCCAGGCGCGCGAGGCACCGCAGTTGGTGGAGCCACGCGCGTTTCTCGCCACCGTGGCCAAACGTGTGCTGTGCAATCATTTCCGCCGCCAGGAACTAGAGCGCGCTTACCTCGAAGCGTTGGCTCAGGTGCCTGAAAACGTGGCACCGAGCGAAGAACAGAAGGCAATCATCTTTGAAACCCTCCTGGCGCTCGACCGTCTGCTCGATGACCTGCCCCCGCTGATCAAGCGCACCTTCCTGCTGGCCCAGGTCGACGGCCTCGGCCAGGCCGAAATCGCCCGCGAGCTGGGCATTTCCCTGGCCACGGTCAAGCGCTACCTGAACAAGGCAGCGTTGCGCTGCTATTTCGCACTGTGAACACCTCGTTTTCTTCCCAAGTGGCCGAACAGGCCGTGCACTGGCTGATCGAGTCCCAGGGCGAGGATTTCGATCAGGCCCAGCAACAGGCGTTGCAGCAGTGGTTGCTGGCCGACCAGGAACATCAACGGGCCTGGGCGCATATCCAGCAGGTCAATCAACGCTTGCGGGGCGTCGCTTCGCCGGTGGTGCATGCAACGCTGCAGGCGCCCTCCTCGCCTGCCCGGCGCCGTGCCCTCAAGGCACTGCTTATGGTGGGGGTGGCCAGTGCCGCCGGGATGACCCTGCCTGGGTTCAACCCCTTGCCTGAGCTGATGGCCGACTACCGCAGCCCGGTCGGCCAACGTCGGCGGGTGCCGCTGGACGACGGCAGCGTGTTGCAACTCAATACGCGCAGCGCCGCCGACGTGCACTTCGATGGGCGCCAGCGCCTGGTGCGCCTGCTGGAGGGGGAACGGGCGCTGGATGTGGCACGCGATACGCGCCCTTTGTTGCTGAGCACTGCCGAAGGTGCGCTGCGGCTCGACAGTGGCCGATTCAACGTACGGGCGTTCGACGGTTTCAGCCTGGTCTCGGTGTTCAGCGGCACGGCCAGTTTCGCCGGCCAGGCGCTGCTGGCTGGGCAGCGGGCGCGGTTTACCGCACAGGGCTGGCGGGCCATTGCGCCGCTGGACCGCAGTAGCGGCGCCTGGGTCGATGGCATGCTGGTGGCTTCGCAGATGCGCCTGACGGACTTCCTGGCCGAGCTGGGGCGTTATCGCCTGGGGCAACTGGGCTGCAGCGAACGGGTGGCCGACCTGCGGGTTTCCGGTTCCTACCCGCTGGATGACAGTGAGCGGATTCTGCAGATGCTTGAGGTGGCCTTGCCCGTACGCGTGCGGCGCTTTACCCGGTACTGGGTCACGGTCGAATCGCGAACGGGTTGAGGGCTACAGCGGCGGTTGGCACTCCAGATTTTTTTCAATCGGCTGAGCCCTTTTTCCAACCTCGCGTGACAGAGAAGGCAGACCCCCTTCTCAAAGGACCTTTCCCGATGCCCCTGCGCCCCACCCGACTCGTCCAGACCGTACTGCTCGCCACCAGCCTGGGTGTTGCCACACCCGCCCTGTTCGCTGCCCAAGCACGCACCTATCACATCGCCGCCGGCTCCCTGGAAGAGGCCCTGAACCAGTTCGGCCGCGAAAGCGGTGCATTGATCTCGTTTGGCTCGCAACTGACCCAGGGCCTGGACAGCCAAGGCCTGCAGGGCAATTACGACGTCGCCAACGGCCTGGATGCACTGCTGCGTGGCAGCGGCCTGCAGGCCCGGCAAGAGGCCGACAACGCCTTCAGCCTGCAACCGGTTGCGCCCGCCAGTTCCGGAGCAGCGGTCGAGCTCGGCGCTTCGACCGTGGTAGGCGACTGGCTGGGCGAGGCGCAGCAGGACAATGTCTTCGAGCACCCAGGCGCTCGCGACGTGGTGCGCCGCGAAGCGTTCGAACGCAGCGGCGCCACCACCGCGCGTGAAGTGCTCAACCGCATGCCCGGCGTAAACGCCCCGGACAACAACGGCACCGGCAGCCACGACCTGGCACTGAACTTCGGCATTCGCGGCCTCAACCCACGCCTGGCCTCCCGCTCGACCGTGCTGATGGACGGCATTCCGGTGCCCTTTGCCCCCTATGGCCAACCGCAGTTGTCGCTGGCCCCCATCAGCATGGGCAACATGGATGCCGTTGACGTGGTCCGCGGTGGCGGCGCAGTGCGGTATGGCCCGCAGAACGTCGGCGGCATCGTCAACTTCGTCACCCGCGCCATCCCTGAAGAGGCGACGTTCAAGGCTGCCATGCAAAATCAGATCAGCCCCTCCTCCAGCCATGACGGCCTCAAGAACAGTGCCAACCTGTTGGTCGGTGGCACCAACGACAACGGCCTGGGCGGTGCCCTGTTGTACTCGGGGGTGCGCGGCGGCGACTGGCGTGAGCACAGCGACACCCAGATCGATGACCTGATCCTCAAGGGCAAGCTGCAATTGGACCCCGCCAACAGCCTGCATGCCATGGCCCAGTACTACGAGGGCGAAGCCGACATGCCAGGTGGCCTGAGCAAGGCGGACTTCGACGCCGACCCGTACCAGTCCACGCGCCTGAAAGACAAGTTCTGGGGCCGCCGTACACTGTTCAACTTCGGCTACGACTACAAGCAGGACGACCGCCAGTTCAGCGTCAACAGCTTCTTCACCAAAACCCTGCGCAGCGGCTACCTGGACCAGGGCAGCTTCATTTCCCTGTCGCCACGCGAATACTGGGTGCGCGGCATCGAAACGCGTTTTTCGCAAGGGCTCGCCCTGGGCCAGAGCTGGCATGAACTGGGTATCGGCTACCGCTACATCAACGAAGCCGGCCACGAACTGCGCTTGCGCGAACCGGTCAATGGCAACCTGCCTACCACCGCCAGCCGCAACGACCGCGACACCCGTGGCAGCACCGAGGCCCATGCCATCTACCTGGATGACCGCATCGACATCGGCCGTTGGACCATCACACCGGGTGTGCGCTACGAGATGATCGACTCTGCTCAGAGCAACTCGCTCAACGGCCAGCGCTACCAGGGCAGCTACAACACTGCCCTGCCGGCGTTGAACGTGATGTACCACCTGACCGACCGCTGGAACCTGTATGCCAATACCGAAGGCTCGTTTGGCAGCGTCCAATACAGCCAGATGCCCAACCGCGTCACCCGCGGCGAGGTCAAACCGGAGAAGGCACGTACCTGGGAAGTCGGCACCCGCTACGACAACGGCGACCTGCAAGCCGAGATCGGTGCGTTTCTGATCAACTTCGACAACCAGTACGAGAGCAACCAAACCAACGACTCGGTGATAGCCCGCGGCGAGACCCGCCATCAAGGCATCGAGACCAGCATTCGCTACGCCCTGGACAGCATCAGCCCGGCGCTGGCAGGCTTCGATGTACATGCCAGCTATGCCTTCGTGGATGCGACCATCCGCGAGGACGGGCCGAACAAAGGCAATCAGGTGCCATTCTCGTCGCGTCACAAAGGCGACCTGGGCGTGGGTTACACCGAGGGGCCATGGCAATGGAACCTGGATGGCAGCTTTCAGAGCAGCCAGTATGCCGACAACGCCAATACCCGCGCCGAGAGCGCAGACGGCAGTACCGGCCGCATCCCTGGCTACATACTGATCAGCACCCGAGCTGGCTACGACTTCGGGCCACAACTGTCGAACCTGAAGGTGGCAGTGGGGGTCAAGAACCTCTTCAACCGTGAGTACTACACGCGCTCGTTCGATGACAACAACAAAGGTAAGTATGTGGGTGAGCCACGCACCTTGTATGTGCAGACATCGGTCGCGTTCTGATCCAGAGGGGGCCGTTTTAAGGTTCCCCGCCTGAATTTGCAACAGAACATTTATTTTCACAAAGGGGTTGAATTCACGCCTCGGTTGCCTGACCTTAGAGTCAAGAGGCGAAAAAATTCCAGGGGCCTCAATGGCCTAGGCACGCCTCCATGCGAGCAAGCTGAATAAGGATTGAATCATGCAAATCCAGGTCAACAGCAGCAACCATATCGAAGGCAACATCCGTCTCAACGAGTGGGTGCGCAGTACACTGCAAGCCACACTCGAACGTTACGAGGAGGACCTCACCCGCATCGAGGTGCACCTGCGCGACGAGAACGGCGCCAAGCCCGGCCCGCATGACAAACGCTGCCAGATGGAGGCTCGCCCGAAAGGTCACCAACCCATTTCCGTGACCCACACTGCCACTTCGCTGGACCAGGCGGTCGACGGTGCTGCCAGCAAGCTGAACAACGCCCTGGAGCATTTCTACGGCAAGCTGCGCAGCAAGCGTGGGGTACTGGAACTGAATGACCCTGACGCCTGATCTGCACATATGAACGAGAACGCCCGGCCATGAGCCGGGCGTTTTCGTATCCGTTCTGGCAGGTCACTACTTGACCACCTGCAACCGTGGCTGAGGAAACAGGTTGTCCAGCGTCTCCAGCAACCGTGCGTAGTAGATGGGTTTACGGAAGAAATCCAGCACCTGCAGACGCAGCAGGTCGCTGACATCATCCATCCCTGCATGCCCCGACATGACGATCACCGGCAGATGCTGGCGGGCCGTATGATCACGCAGGCGCTTGACCAGGCCGATACCGCTTTCTTCGGGCATGCACAGGTCAGTGATGACCAGCGCCACGTCCGGATAGCGGGTGAGCTGCTGCAGGGCCGCCTTCACCGAAACGGCGGTATGGCACCAGAACCCCGCGTTTTCCAGCAGTTCGGCCAACTCCAGCAGGACCTCTTCCTCGTCGTCCACCAACAGTATTTGCTGACGCGAGGAAGAGTGCTGCATGCCTGACTCCTGTGCGCCGGGTTCGATGGCGCTGTTCAACGTACAGTGGGTTGGTCACAAAATCCCCTGGATGGTCGTGAACATCGCGCTGATCTTGCCGGAGATGCCGGTCACGAAGCCCGCCAGCACCACCGCCACCATCGCGGCGATGACGGCATATTCGATACCGGAAGCACCGTCCTTGCGGCGCACGAAGTTCTTGCAGTGAAGGATGACCTGTTTCAGCAACATGACCAGCTCCTTGCGGCGATGACGCCGACGTGAATAGTGTCAAAGTGACACCCATCTGCCATCAAAGAATTGCCAAGCTACGGGCGTCTGCAAATATAAAAAGGCATTAATCAACAAGTGATAACTAGAAAGTATTAATGAGCTCAGTTTTTATTAACCTACTGTTTTAATTGGTTTTTCACCTCGGTCTCAAAAAAAATCGCGGCCCTCATGGCGAACGGCGATGACTGCGCTACCGTGCAATAGCGAATAGTGACCTTTTGCCACTACTGGATCAGTGCATGGAGGCCCGCAATGAGCAGTCGCTTGACCCTGCTGTTGGCTGCCCTGTTTCTGCTGGCTGCACTGCTGGCAGGGTATTGGGGGTTTGCGCTGAGCCGCCCGGCCGTACAACCTGAGCCGGCCGCGCCGCTCATCGAACAGCCGGTTGCGGTGAGCCCCCCTACCGCCCCCCAGCCACCAGAGCCGCAGCGCTCGCCTGTTGTAGTGTTGCGCAAGGCGCTGCCAGCCAATACGCCAGTGACCGAGGACGATGTGCTGGTCGAGCGCCTGCAGGTGGTGCCACCCGGGGCCTTGCAGCAGGTCGAGCAGGTAATCGGCCGTAGCAGCGCCAGGCCCCTGGCCGCTGGTAGCTGGCTGGAGGAAGCGAGCTTCCAGGCTGGCGGGCCGCTGGCACGGATGATCCGCGCCCACGAACGCGCGGTGGCGGTGGGCGTGGACGAGGTGGTCGGCGCGGCTGGGCAACTGTACCCCGGTGACTATGTCGACGTGCTGGTGTACCTGCGCGAGGAAGCCAGCAACCCGCAGTCTTCCGCCCAGGTGGTGTTGCCGGCCCTGCGGGTGCTCAGTGTCGGCGAGCAGATGGGCCTGGCCAATGATGGCCGCCCGGCACAGACCGCCGAAGAGCAGAAGGCCCGACGCGAGCAGGCGCCCTCCGGCAACTTTTCAGCCACCCGCACCGTAGTCCTGGCGGTACCGCAAGCCCTGGCCAGCCGCTTGATGCTGGCGGCACAGGTCGGCACCTTGCGCCTGGCCGTGCGCAGCGCCGACGAACAGCGCCTGGCCCGCTACTGGTCCGAGCCCAATGCCAGGGTGCAAGTGGAAAACAGCAACCGCGAGCTCTATCGCTTCAGCCAACTTTCCCAGACCCCGGTGGCCAGTGCGGTACCCGGCAAGGTCGCAGCAGGCATGCAGATCATCCGCGGCGCGCAGGCCGCCGATGCCGACAAGACTCCCTGACAAGGCAAGGATGCAGAGATGCGTAGTTCCAGGCGTTTTGGCCCCAAGCGTTGTGATTCCTGGCGACCGTTCGCCCAGGTGTGCGTTGGCCTGTTCCTGGCGGCGGCACTGGCCCAGGCCAGTGCCGCCGCCAAAGGGTGCGACGCACTTGCCCAGTTGCCCACGGTGATCGAGATGGATCAGGGCCTGCAGCAGGAACTGCGGCTGCCCTTGTCGATCAGCCGCGCGGCCATCGGCGACCCCAAGGTCGCCGACGTGCAAGCCAGCGGCGACCGTGCGGTGCTGATCACTGCTGTAGGTCAGGGCAATACCACCCTCATGTTGTGGACTGCCTGTGCACCGGCGCCGCACCGGGCCATGCTGTTCATCAAGGGCAGAGCCAGCGTCGACGTGGCCGAAGGTGGCCTGCCGCCGTCGCTGGATGCGCAGTTGCCCAGCCAGGTGCAAGCCGATATCCGCTTCGTCGAAGTGCGCCGCAACAAGTACAAGGAGGCCGGCGCGCGCCTGTTCTTCAGCGGCTCCAACAACAGCCTGATCGGCTCCCCGGGTACCGTGCCCGGGACATCGATAACACCCGGTGCGGTGCCAATCACACGCCCCGCCATCCCCCTCGACGACAATGTGTTCAACATCGTCTGGGGCGGCGGCAGCAGTCGCTTCATTGCGGCCATCAACGCCCTTGAAAACAGCGGCTTCGCTTACACCCTGGCGCGCCCCAGCCTTACCGTGCTCAGCGGCTTGACGGCCAGTTTCCTGGCCGGTGGGGAAATCCCGATTCCAGTGCCCAGCGCCGGCAGTGACAACGTCTCGATCGAGTACAAGGAGTTCGGTGTGCGCCTGGCCCTGACCCCCACAGTGATCAGCCGTGACCGCATCACGCTCAAGGTGGCGCCCGAAGTGAGCGAGCTCGACTACACCAACGCGGTGAACATTGCCGGCACTCGGGTGCCGGGGCTGAGCGTCAGGCGCACCGACACCAGTATCTCCCTGGCCGATGGCGAGAGTTTCATCATCAGCGGCCTGGTCAGCAACAACACCCGTTCATCCGTGGACAAACTTCCCGGGCTTGGCAACCTGCCGGTCCTCGGGGCGTTTTTCCGGCAGTCGGCCCTGGTGCGTGAAGAAACCGAGTTGCTGATGATCGTCACCCCGCACCTGGTCCAGCCACTGGCCGCCAATGCCCGCCTGCCGCAGCTCCCCGGCGAGCACCTGCGTACCTACGACCCCAGCTGGGGGCAGCTGTTCTTCATGGAAAACGGCAACTTCGACGGCCAAAGCGGGTTATCACGATGAACGAGAGCCTCAACCAGACCTTTCTGGCCATCACTCGCAACGAAGAAGACATGCAATGGCTGCAGGCGGCGCTGGCCCCTCAGGGGCAGGTGATCGGCGCCAGTGGCGGCAGCCTCGATGAGTTGCTGGCGCTGGTCAACGCGACCTTCAGCAACCTGGTATTCATCGGCCTGGACCGCGAGCAGTTGGTCAGCCAGTGCGCGCTAATCGAGGGCGTACTGGAGGCCAAGCCGATGCTGGCGATCGTCGCCCTGGGCGATGGCATGGACAACCAGTTGGTGCTGCATGCCATGCGCGCCGGCGCCCGTGATTTCGTCGCCTACGGCTCACGCGCCAGCGAGGTGGCCGGGCTGGTGCGGCGTTTGGGCAAACGCATGCCCACCGTGACCAGCAACCCCAGCCTGGGCGGCCTGACCGTACTTTACGGCGTGCAGAGCAGCGCCGACGGGGCGTTGTTGACCACACACCTGGCGCGGGTGGTGCAGGAAAGCGGCCAACGGACCCTGCTGCTCGACCTGGGTTTGCCCCGGGGTGACAGCCTGGCCTTGCTCGGGCTAGAGGCGTCGTTCTACTTCGGCGATGCCCTGCGGCACCTGCGCCGCCTCGACACCACCTTGATCGACAGCGCCTTCACCCGCGACAAGAAAGGCCTGCGCCTGCTGTCGTATGCCGAGAACGACGAGCCGCTGCAGCAGACCAGCGCGGCCGAGCTGTACATGTTGCTGAGCGCACTGCGCCAACACTTCCAGCACATCGTCGTGAACCTCACCGGGCATGCCGACAGCGAAGCCCTGCGTACCATCGTCAGCCACTGCGACAAGCTCATCGTCTACACCGACCAGAACATCCTTGCCTGCCGGCGCAACCTCGAAGTGCTGGAGCTGTGGCGTGACCATGGCATCAAGCTGGAGCACGCCAGCCTGCTGGTGGACCGCTACCTGGCCACGGTCGCACCGGATGCCGACAGCCTGGCCAAGCGTTATGGCTTGCCGTTGCTGAAGATCATGCCGTACAGCCCCGAAGTTCGGATGAACGTGAAGAACCAGGGCCTGAGCCTGTTCGAACTGGCCCCGCGCGAAAACCTGACCCAGGCCCTGCGGGGTCTGGGTGAACGCCTGGCACAGCGCTCGGAAAGCCTTTCGCCACCGGCCTTCCCCTGGCTGCGTCGGCTGTGGGGGAGCAAATGAACAGCGACCAACCCTTTGGCGGCCAGCACCATGCCTCGGCCGATCCCCATGCACTCAAGCGTGCCCTGCACCGTTTTGCCATCGATGCCATCGAAGACAGCGGCCGCAACCTGCTGGAAGGCACCCGTCCGGCCCTCACCCAGTTCGTTCTGGAGCAGGTAGGCGATTACGTTGCCCGCCTGCGCCTGGCGCTGTCACGTTACGAGATGGAGCGTCTGGCCGAGGAACTGGTCGATGAGCTCACCGGGTTCGGCCCCCTGGAGGTGCTACTGCGTGACCCCAGCGTCACCGAAATCCTGGTCAACGGGCCGCACCGGGTCTTCGTCGAGCGGGCCGGGCAGCTGCAACAGACCGACCTGCGCTTTATCGACGCCCACCACGTCGAGCGGGTGATGCAGCGCATCCTCGCCCCGCTTGGGCGACGCCTGGACGAATCCTCGCCAATGGTCGATGCCCGCCTGCCCGATGGCAGCCGGGTCAATGCCATCATCCCGCCTGTGGCGCTGGATGGCCCCTGCCTGTCGATCCGTAAGTTCCGCCAGGACATGCTCAAGAGTGCCGACCTGCTCGCCACCCGTGCTATCGACCAGCACATCTTCGACTTCCTCGAGCGTGCCGTGGGTCGGCGCTGCAACATTCTGGTCAGCGGTGGCACGGGCACCGGCAAGACCACCCTGCTCAATATCCTCAGCCAGATGATCGCCCCGCGCGAGCGCCTGGTGACCATTGAAGACGTTGCCGAACTGCAATTGCACCACCCCCACGTGGTGCGCCTGGAAACCCGACCACCCAATGCCGAGGGGCACGGCGAGATCAAGGCCAGCGAGCTGATCCGCAACGCCCTGCGCATGCGCCCTGATCGCATCATTCTGGGCGAGATCCGTGGGACCGAAGTGCTCGATGTGCTGACCGCAATGAACACCGGCCACGACGGCTCGATGAGCACCGTACACGCCAACACCGCTCAGGATGCGTTGCTGCGCCTGGAAACACTGGTTGGCCTGAGCGGGCGCCAGATTGCCGAAAAAACCTTGCGGCAGATGATCTGTGCAGCACTTGACGTGGTGATCCAGTTGACCCGCCTGGCCGACGGCCGGCGTTGCGTCAGTGAAGTGCTGGAAGTGGTGGGTGTGCGCGACGACGTGTACGTGACCAACACTTTGTTCCGCCTCGACCGGCGCGGCGGCGACGCGTTCTTGCGGGAAGCACCGAACCCAGCGGGCAGCAAGTTGCGCCATGAAGGTGTGCAGTGACCGGCCCGCTGTTGCTGGCACTGGCGCCGCTGTTGCTGGGCGTGGCGTTGCTGTTGTTCCGCCGTGGCCTGTACAAGCGCAGCGAACAGCGCATTCTCCAGCGCCTGGGACGCGCGTTTGAGCTAGTACGCAGTGGCGCCCCCCGGCGTGACTGGCTCGCCCCCCTGCTGCAACGTGCCGGCCTGGGTGCAAGCGACTGGCACCCGCAGCGCTGGGTGCTGGCCTGGTTGAGCCTGGTGCTGTTGGCGTTGCTCAGTGCAGGTTGGGTCGCCGGCCTGATGCTGCTGCTGGGCCTGCCGCTGGTGGGGTACTGCATACTCGGTTGGTTGTGCCGCCAGCGCGTACGCCAACTGGTCGAACAGTTGCCCGCGCTGCTGGACTACAGCGTGCGCAGCCTCAAGGCCGGGCGCACCCTCAATGACGCCGTGCTCGGGGGCATCAACAGCGCCCGCGAACCGCTGCAGTCGACCATGGCGCGGGTGCGGCGCAACGTGCAGTTAGGCGTGCCGCTGGATGAAGCGGTCAATGAACTGGCCGAGCTGTACGACCGCGATGAGCTGCGGCTGTTCGCCATGGGTTTGCGTATCAACCAGCGCTACGGCGGCAACACCAGCGAACTGATGGAAAACCTGATCAAGCTGATCCGCGAGCGCGAGCAAGGCGCCCGCCAGCTCAAGGCCATGACCGGTGAAACCCGTATCACTGCGGTGATCCTCGGAGCCTTGCCGCTGTGCATGGTCGCCTACTTCCTGATGGCCAACCCGCATTACCTGCTGGCCATGTGGCAAGACAGCAGCGGCCAGATGATGCTGCTGTTGGCGTTTGCCCTGCAGGTGCTCGGCTGCCTGGTGCTCTGGCGAATGATGAGGAGCCTCTGACATGGCGTTACTGCTCTGTGCGTTGTGCCTTTTTGCTGCGGGCGTGTTGCTTGGCCTGCAGGCCGTTCGCCAATTGCGTGCCCGCCACCTGGTGGCGCGACGGCTACAGGGGCGGTTGGATCAGGAGGAACGGCTGGGGAACTGGCTGCACTGGCTGGGCAGCAGCCCCTTGGGGCAACGTCTGCAACAGCTCGACGGCGAAACCCAGGCCCTGCTCGACCGTGTCGGCTGGCGCCGCAGCCGCCAGCGTGCGCTGTTCGCTGCTGTGCAACTGGGGCTGCCACTGCTGGCAGTGGCGCTGACCTTGCTGTTTCAACAGGGGGTATTGGGCGGTGGCGTTGTGCACTGGCTGATGTGGCCGTTGTGCGCCCTGGGCATCGGTTACCTGTTGCCCAAGCGCCTGCTGGCAGCCGTCGCCAAACGCCGCCAGCAGCGTATTGCGTTGGAAGTGAGCCTGATGATTCCACTGCTGCGCATCCTCTTCGAAACAGGCCTGGCCGTTGAGCAGGCGTTGCGCGTGCTGAGCCAGGAGGGCCGCCCGCTGGTACCGCAGATCAGCGAGGAACTGCGCCAGGTGCTGCAGCGTGTGGACTCGGGTTTGGCGCTCGGCCCGGAGCTGGAAAAGACCGCGCGCATGCTGGCTGTGGACGAATTCATCGATACCTGCGTCATTCTCCAGCAGTTGCTGGTTCAGGGCAGCGGCGCGATGAAGTCGCTGCAGGGCCTGAAGGAGCTGCTCGATGACCGGCGCCTGACGCACATGCAGGAACGGGTATCGAAGATGTCGGCAAAGATGTCGGCGGTGATGATGGTGTTTCTGTTTCCGGCGTTGCTCATCGTGCTCGCCGGGCCTGGATTTTCCGCATTGGCGCGCGCCTTGGGCACCTGAGGAGAGAAGGATGAAAGCAATCCTGTTGTTCACCAGCCTGATGCTGCTTGGCGGTTGCGCTGGCCAATCGACAGAAGGCTTCGGCCAATTGTTCGGCACATCGACCTGCACCAAGCCTGATGCCGACCAGCAACTGGCGCTGAACCTGGCGGACGAGATGTTCAACGAAGGCCGTCCGCATGCCAGCCTCGCCCACCTGGAACAGTTGCCGGACACCCTCGCCCAGGTACGCCTGCGCAAGGCCAGGGTCTCGCGCCTGCTGGGGCGCAGCGAGGCAGAACCGTTGTACCGCAGCCTGCTCGGTGGCTGCCTGGCGGCTGAGGGTGAACACGGCCTGGGCCAGCTCGCCTCGGCCCGGGGCGACGACGTACAGGCGTTGCAGTACCTGCAGCGCGCGGTGCACCTTGCCTCCACCGACGAGCGTATGCGCAACGACCTGGGTGTGGTGTTGATGAGCCTGGGGCGTTTTGATCAGGCGCGGTTCGAGTTCCTGACCGCGATCGAACTGAAAGACGACAACCCGCTCCCGGCCGTCAACCTGGTGACCCTGTCGCTGCTACAGGGCAACTGGCAGCAAGCGACCGACTTGGTGGGTCGTCTGCGGCTCAAGCCTGGCCAGTTTGCCGAAGCACAGGCCCGTGCGAGCCAGATCAAGGCCACAGGCCGTGGCCCGATTGCCTCGGCCAGTGGTGCAGACGTGGTGCTCAACTGAGGAATGGAGGTAGTCATGATCAAATACCTGATAGTGCTGGCCTGCTGCGCCAGCGCCGCTATGGCACAAGCAGAAGCGCCCATCCGCGAGCAGCAGGCGACGCAGACAGCGACCGAAGCGCTGTTGCAGGTGCAGGCCAGCGGCGAGCAGGCCTCGAACCGGTTGCAGGTGCAGACGGCACGGGAGCGCGACCTGTCGATGCAGCGCTGGTTGGAAAGCTACAAATACGCCATCCCGGATTTCTTCCGCTGGACCAAGGTGTCGTCGAACAATTGACCGGCGCTTACTGCAGGCACGCACTGGTCAACAGAAAGCCCACCAGCACGTAAGGCGCGAACGGCTGCTTGTCAGCCGCCTGCCCTGCCCTGCGCCGCCGCAGCCCGATCCACAGCAGCAGCGCGGCGGCGGCACCGATGAACGTGCCGAGCACGTAATCCTGACTGGTGGCCAGGGCCAGCGCGCCGAGGAGCTTCACATCGCCGGCGCCGAAGCGGCCGAGCACGTAACCTGGGAGAGTCAGCAGCAGGACGATGGCCAACGCCCAGCCGGCATCACCGGGCTGGGCACCGATCCAGCTGCGCCCGGTGACGGCCAGCCACAGCAGCGCACAGGCGCCGACACCCAAGGTCAGAAGGTTGGAGATCTGCCGTTCGCGGATATCTTGTCCGCTACATGCGACAAGCCAAAGCAGCAAGGCAACACTGGATATTGGCAATTGGCCATCCCTGTTCGTCGAACGCTTCTATGCTGTAACTCAGGACTCTCGGTCAGGGTAGACGCAATCATGCAAGCAAACCCGGCAGGACGGCAAAAAGGGGCGGCAGCGATCGAGTTCGTGGCCGTCTTCATGATCTTTTTCGCGGTGTTTTACGGCCTGGTGAGCTACACCCTACCGATGCTGATGCTGCAATCGTTCAACCAGGCCAGCAGCGAAGCAGTGCGCCGCTGCGTCGCCCTGGACCCGAACAGTGCCAGTTATGCTGCCGATGTCCAGACCGTGGCACGGGAGGCGCTGCGCCAGCAGTTGGCCTGGATGCCCGCGGCATTAAACTTTCTGCCTGCCAGTGACGCGCAGGTGAGCCTGGACGCGAACCGATTGCTGAAAGTGACCATCACGTACCCAAGGGCAAAACTCACCAATGTGCTGCCGCTGCTGGTAATACCCGTAATTGGCGAAGTGCCACGCCTACCCGCGCAGTTACGCGCCGAAGCGAGCCTGCAACTGTGAGCGGCCTGTTCGACCGCTGGCTGGACAGCCATGCCGCCATGCCGATACCCCAGATGCCTCAGCCCGTCGGTCTGCAGGTATGGCTCAATGAGCACGGGCAGGTGCTGCGCCTGTCCGGGCCTTTACGGACACTGCTGGCCGTGCCTGGCCAACCCCCCACCCAAGTGCACGACTACCTGCTGCGGCACAGCTGGGTGGTGCTGGAAGGCACGCCTGCCGACTGGCAAGGGCAGCCGCTGGACCTGGATTTTCGCACCGTGCTCGGTCACCCCCTGCATACCCGAGGCTGGCTGCAACGGCAGGCGGACGGCTGGATGCTGCAGCTGTTCGACATCGGCGACTTGCTGCGCGCTGGCGACACTCAGGACCACTGCCAGGCTCAGCGGCAGCTGGCCGCCGGCATAGGCCAGGCGCTGCGCGACTGCAGCGCAGAGCGGCTGGCGCAGACCACCAGCGAACAACTACAACGCCTGGCGACGCACTGGCAGGCGGGCTCGGTACGGCTGATGCTGGCGAGCGGGTCGGGCTGGCGCACGCATGCCTGCAGCAACAGCACCTGGCCCTGGGCCAATGACGAACGCTTGCACCCCTGGTTGCAGGCGCTCCCCGCCAGTTTCCAGCAGGTGGCAGCTGAGTCAATGCAGTTGCAGGCGCAGGGCGCCGGCCTGTCGATGTTCGTCCTGCCCTATAGCCATGGGCATGAGGTTCAGGCTTGGCTGCTCTGCGCCGGTGCGCCTGCGGTGCCTGCCCCTGAGCCGGCCACGGCACTGCTGCTAGCCTTGGCCGAGCCCTTGCTGACACGCCTTCGACAACACCAGTTGCAGCGGCGCACCCAAGACCTCGACGCCTTGCAGCAGCAACTGGGCGCCGGCCGCTGGGAGTGGCCCTTGCAGGGGCCACTGCGGTTCGACCCAGCCTTGGCTGCAAGCCTTGGCCTGGACGCTGAGGCCAGCATCGAGCAGTGGCTGGCCCGCCTGCACCCAGCCGACCGCGAGGCCGCGCACATGGCGCTGGAGCAACTGTGCGATGGCGTTGCACTCAACCTGAACTTGCGCCTGCTGGCGCCTGACAACGTGGCCGGCCCACGCTGGCTGCACTGGGTCGGGCAACTGCAGGGCAGCCAGGCACAGGGTTTTCTGCTCGACATCAGCGCCCTGAAAGCCCAGGAGCTGCAAGCCGGCGCTGCCCGTGCCCGCCTGGAGAACCTGATCGCCAGTTCCCCGGCCGTGATCTATATCCAGCGCTACGCCGAAGGCGCGTTGCACACTGAGTTTTTCAGCGCCAGTCTGACGCCGATGCTCGGCTGGCCAAAAGACAGTGACCTGGCGCGTCAGCCGGGCCAGGCGGTCCATCCAGAGGACCGCGCGCTCTGGCTGGAAAGGACACGCAGCCTGCTGCGCGATGGCCATGTACGCAGCCGATACCGTCTGCGTGATCACCTGGGGGGCTACCACTGGGTGCTGGATGAGGCTCGCCTGCTGCGCAACGACCTCGGTCAGCCGGTCGAAGTCGTCGGCTTGTGGCTGGATGTGAGCGAGGCGACCGAAGCCGCCGAGCGCGTGCGCCAGAGCGAAGAGCGCTATCGAGTACTGGTGGAAGACTCGCCGGCGATGATCTGCCGCTACCGCCCGGACCTGACCCTGCTGTTCGGCAACCAGCCGCTTGCCGAACAGTTGGAGTGTACGCCGCAGCAACTGACCGAGATGAACCTGGGCCAATGGATGTCTGAGAGCCAGCGCCTGGCGTTCCTGCAGCGCCTTGCGGCGCTGACCCCGGACCAGCCGTTGAGCAGCGCGGAGATCTGCCTGCAACTCCCGGGGCGCCAGCATGCCTGGTGGGTGTGGGCCGACCGCGGGCTGTTCGATGACCAGGGCAAGCTGCTGGAAGTGCAAGCGGTGGGCCGCGACAACACCCAGGTACGGCACAGCCAGCAGCAACTGCTGCAAGGGGCCAAGATGGCCACGCTCGGTGAGTTGGCGACTGGGCTGGTGCATGAGATCAATCAGCCGCTGAACGTGATGCGTTTGGCCGTGGCCAATACCCTGAAGCGCCTGGAAAGCGGCATGGCCGATATCGAGTACCTGACCAGCAAGCTGCAGCGCATCGACGCCCAGGTTGAGCGCGCCGCCCGGCTGGTCGAGCATATGCGCGCCTACGGGCGGCGCTCCGAGGTCGAACGCCAGGCGTTCGCCGCCTGGGTTGCGGTGGACGGCGCGGTGGCGCTGCTGGCTGAAGGCCTGCGCGGCAAGGGCGTCGCGTTGCAGATCGAGGAGCCCGACGATTGTCCGGAAGTGCTTGGCCATGAGGACCAGCTGGAGCAGGTACTGATCAACCTGATGGTCAACGCCCGCGACGCCCTGCTCGAACGGCAGGTTAACCGCCCCCTGATCCAGGTATCCCAGCGAATCGAAGACGGGCGGCTGTGCTTGCGGGTGCAAGACAACGCCGGAGGGATCGACCCGCGCCTGCTCGATCGCATCTTCGAACCCTTCTTCACCACCAAGCCCGCAGGCGTTGGCACCGGGCTCGGGCTCTCGGTTAGCCACGGTATCGTCCAAGCCATGGGCGGCCGCCTGGAAGCGATGAACAACAGTGATGGCGCCTGCTTCCAGGTCGTCCTGCCGGTCTACAGCATCAGCTGAGCGCGGCCACCGGAACAACTGAGGTTGGCGCCCACCTCGGCATTGACCAGGTCGATGCCGAGCACTTTCAACAATACGTTCAGCAGCGGGTCGATCAGCGGGCTGAGCAACCCTTTGATCAACGGGTCGATAATGCCCCTGACCGTACCGAGCACACTGTCGGCCAGGACCAGCAGCTGACCGAGGCCGCTATTGCCGGTGGGTTTGTAGGCCTGTAGCTGGATGCCAAGCAATGTGTCACTGAGGCTGCCGACCACGTTGTCGTTGATTGTGCGCATGTTCATGTAGGCCGACGGCTGGCCGATGTTGGGTGGCATGCTCCCGGGGGCCTGGAAGACCAGCGGCTGCTCCACCGGACCACTGCCGAGCAGCTTGCTGTCGACTCGCACACCCAGGCCACCACCGGCAAAGGGCACACGCGGATCGCACGTCCCGAGGATCAACAGCTTGGTACAGCGTTTGGTACCGATATCAATCAACGGCAGCGCCTTGACTGCGGTAGTCCCGCTGGTGAAGAACGCATCGGGGGAGTCGAAACGCCCCACCGCAAGCTTGGCTGCAGAGCTCTGCGCGCGGGTCGTAAGGCGTTTGGGCGAACAACTGAACGTGTCGGGCGCCTGCGGGTTGAGACGCGTAGTGGCTTCGGCGACCTCCAGGCCGATATCCAGTTGTAGCTTGTCGGGAACCAGCACGATATCGCTGACGGTGCAGGGCACGCCTAGCAAGCAGAACACAGACTCCAGTGTGGAAGCGAGGTTGAGGCTGAGCAGGTTATTAAGCACATTGGTCAGTGGCGAGGCCAGGTCGAGCACCGCGTTGACCAGCCCGAAAATACCGCTGAGCAATGGTAGATCGAGTGAAATCATCGCCCGCACCTGGGCGGTGTGGACCCGCAGTTCATCGGTCCGCGGGTCACCCACCGACGAGATCTGCTGCGGCTCGATCACCTTCAGGCGGACCCGGCCGTTGACCAGCCCGAGCACGCTGATGGGCAGGTCGACATTGGCGGCGCTTTCGCTGGCCGCCAGCTGTATTACCCCCTGCACCAGTTGCAGCAACTGGATGCTGGCATCCAGGCCAGCCTGGGCGGTACCGTTCTGGATGTCGAGAATCTCACCCAGGTGCAGCAATGTGCTGTTGCCAGCCCCCAATGCGATCTTGCCCAGGTTGGTCACCACATCGGCTGCGGCACCGCTTTGCTGCAGCACCTTGACCGCTGCCTGCAACAGTTGCGTGGCAGTGGCATCGGCCTTGAGCAGTTGCTGGTAATCACCGACCTTCAGCTTCAGGTCGACGGCGAGTTGGTCGAGGTAGCTGAGTAACTTGAGGTCGGTGGCGGCGATGCCTTTCCAGCCCGCCAGGTCGAGCTGCACGCTGCCGCCCAGCGCACTGAGCAAGGCATTGAGCAGCACCGACTGGCGCGAATCGACGGTGGCCAGGGTCGTGCGGATGCTCAGCATGGCCTGTGGCGGCAAGGGTTTGGACGCCACGGCATGGGCATGCAAGGTGGTGGTCAGCGGCACCCCGCCCCCTTGCGCCAAGGTGTAGATGCCGGCGGCGAAACTGGTGGTGACCGTGTTGCTGACATCGACCCTGATCGCTTCGCTGCGGCTATTGTCGTTGGTAAAGCTGCGTAGGCTCTGGGCCCCGGTCTGCAGGTAACCGCAACTGGCCACCAGCGGGTTGCCTGGCGCGTGGCCATTACGGGTGGCGGCATTGCGGGCGATGGCCGTGGCCTGCGGCCCATTGCCAGTACACACTGCATACCGGCCTGCCGCTTCCAGTGCAGCCATGTCGGCGATGCGTTGCAACTTGCGTTGCTCAAGGTAAAGACGGCCGCTGTCGACCGCCACCAGCAGAAACAGCAAGGCCATGGCCAAGGTGGTCACGGCCATCAGGCCGATCGCGCCCCGTTGCCGGGCAGCAGAAGAACGAACCACGGGCACTCCTTTGCAGGCCTTTGGCCAAGCATCGCCGCTGCGATGACAGGAGTGTAGCTACAGTGATGGCCATTTGCCTTTAGGCGTGATCATTTTCATTGCTGCCGATCAGCGGCCCTGAACCAATCGGCCTGGGGTTGAGTCAACCCCTGCAATCCTTCACTGCAGATACCGACCATGCACAACCCCTTCGAGCAGATCAGCGCCGCCTTCGCCCCCGAATACCGGATCAACCTGAGCATCGAACGCCTGGACGGCAGCATCATGCTGACCCTGTCCGACGACGCGGGCGTGGTGGCCAAGCGGCTGATCAGCCAGGCCCAGCGCAACGACCCGGCGCGGCTGCAGCGGGTGATCGACAGCATCCGCCTGGGCCTGGCCATCGAACGGGGGCAGAACCCCTTGCAGGTACTTGCCGCCCTGACCCGCGACCCGCGCCATCAGCCGCGACACTTCATTGCCAACTGAGGGC
This sequence comes from Pseudomonas ceruminis, assembly GCF_021602025.1. GTDB lineage: Bacteria > Pseudomonadota > Gammaproteobacteria > Pseudomonadales > Pseudomonadaceae > Aquipseudomonas > Aquipseudomonas ceruminis. Next base: position 66,618 of record NZ_BQHW01000006.1, on the reverse strand, counting down.
TACTTGCCCTCCTCCACTTCCTTGCCGTTGGCGTCCAGCACCTTGGTCGAAGGGTAGCGATACGACGCGTAGCGCACCACCAGGATGGAGAACGCCAGCAACAGGATGCCGCCGCACAGGTACAACAGCCCCTCGTCCGGCGCCTTGTGGTGCGAGACATCGCCGATCAGCAGGCGCGTCAGCGCGGTGATCGCCACGTACAGCAGAAAGCGGATTGGCATATGGTTGGTCTTGAAGTAGATCCCGACCATCGCCCCCAGCTCCAGGTAGATGAACAGCAACAGAATGTCATCGACGCTGACCCCACCCTTGCCAAGCATGTCCAGGAACGTCATCACCGCCGCATAGGCGGTAATTGCGCCGATACCGAACAGCGCCAGGTAATGAAACGCTTCGACGCACAGATTGCCCAGCGAATCGGCTGAGCCATGCAGGCCTTTGCGCAGCTTTTCCGCCCATTTGATGTTCACGATGTCCCACTCCCCGATACGCCCTGAAGGATGATGCGTCACGCCTGTGACATTTGTGCCATGCAGTTAAAGGGCCAGGCCCCTGCGTTGGAAGGCGGCCGATTGCCGCAAGGCACCTGTGGGCAGGCTTTTTTACGGCAAGGGTTGCGCCTGGGGTGTCATTGCCATTACTGTATATGGATACAGTAATTGTTCACTTAACCGCAAAAAAGGCACAGAGGTGATGAATGGCCGTCGAAGTGGTGTACCGCAGCAGCCGCGACCCGGAGCGCTTGTTCATGGATAAGGCCGAAGCAGATCGTCACGACAAGATGCTCGAACTGGCCGAGCGCCTGGCCGAGGTGCTGCACAAGGCGGTACCTTCGCTGACCGAACAGCAGGTCGAAGAGGCTGGCATTTACATGGCCAAGAACCGCGATGTGTTTGCCCGCGCGTTCAAAAGCCAGCCAGATGCATTGGCCGAACTGCTCGAAGGCGCCTCAGCCGTATAACAACCGCTCCGCCAGCATCTGCGCCACACGTGCCGGCGAGCGTTTCTCGGCCTGGGCATGGGCGAACACTTCGGTCAGCCGGGTCGGTATGCGCGCCAGGTGCGCAGTGATGGTCCCCAGTTCTTCACCCCGGTGCTTCATCGCCACGTAGATCAACCCGCCCGCATTGATCACATAGTCCGGTGCGTAAAGAATGCCGCGCGACTCCAGCTGGTCTGCCACCTGCAAGGTGGTCAGCTGGTTGTTCGCAGCGCCAGCGACCGCCGCGCAACGCAGCTGCATCACGGTCTGCCCGTTGAGCACAGGGCCCACGCCACAAGGCGCAAAAATATCGCAGGGTGTACTGAGCAGCGCGTCGTTGGTAACCGGGTGGGCATTGAACTGCTCTACGGCCAGGCGCACGCGCCCCGGGTCCAGGTCGCTCACCAGCAACTCAGCCCCAGCTGCGTGCAACTGCTCGGCCAAGGCGTAGCCGACATTCCCCAGCCCTTGCACCGCCACCCGCAAACCTTCGAGATTGCCGCTGCCCAAGCGCGCCCGCGACGTGGCTCGGATGCCCGCGAACACGCCCATGGCCGCATGCGGCGATGGATCGCCCGAGGCAGTGGTACTGGTCACGTGGGGCGTGCTTTGGGCGATGCAGTCCATGTCCAGCGTAGAGGTTCCGCTGTCCACGGCGATGATGAAGCGCCCATGCAGGGTATCGATGAACCGGCCGAACGCTTCGAACAAGGCCGCGCGGTTTTCCACATGGGGGTTACGCATGATCACGGCCTTGCCGCCACCCAACGGCAACCCAGCCAGTGCTGCCTTGTAGCTCATGCCTTGAGCCAGGCGGATGGCGTCCGCCATGGCACTTTCGTCATCGGCATAAGGCAGGTAGCGGCACCCCCCCATTGCCGGGCCCAGGGTTTGGCTGTGAATCGCCACCACCGCCTTCAGGCCAGTTGGCGGGTCGACAAACAGGTGCAACGACTGGGTACGGGTGCTTTGCATCAGCGCGAACATCGACGGGCTCCCCAACGAGGTGCTCCTACCAGTATAGGCAGCCCCTCACGCACCAAGCTGTCACCGGACCACTGGACGAATCACCGGGCCAGGGCTAATACTCAAGCGAAGTGGAGAAGCCCCATGAACCCACGCCAAGCCTGCCTGGCCTGCCTGGAACGCGAGCCTGTCGCCCTGCTGGAAGCCGCCCTGTGGATCGCCGCCGAGCATGATCGAAAGGTCGAGCCCGCAGCGAGTTTTGCCACACTGCACAACCTGCAAGCTGAAATCAGTGCCAGCCTGCCGATGCTGCCTTTGAGCGAACTGGCCCAGCCGCTGCTGCGCCAGTTGAATGCGTTGGGGTTTCAGCAGGACGAATATCACCCCTTGCGCCCACAGGCGGCACTGCTGGACAAGGTCCTGCAGCGCCGCCGTGGCCAGCCGCTCGCGCTGGCCATCCTCACCCTGGAACTCGCCCAGCGCCTGTCGATCCCGTTGGAAGGGGTGGCATTCCCTGGCCACTTCCTGTTGCGCGTACCCGGCGCCGACCACCTGCTCGACCCTTGCGGCGGCCGGCGCCTGTACCCCAACGACTGCCGCGAGCTGCTTGCCCGCCAGTTCGGCCCCCAGGTCCCGCTCACCGCCGAGCACCTGCGTACGGCAAGCCCTGCGCAGATGCTGCAACGCCTGTCCCGTAACCTGCGCCAGTTGCACATGAGCAATGACAACCACCTCGCCGCCCTGATCGACGCTGAACGGGTCATGCAACTTGGCCCGGTGCAGGTCAGCGACTACATGACGCGCGCCTCGCTGTATCAACAGCTCGATTGCCCGCAGGCCGAGCGTTTCGACCTGGAGCATGCCCTGCTGTTGAGCGACGACCCGGTGCAACGCCTGAAGCTTTCCGAGCGCATCGGCAAGCTACCGGCAGCCAACCGTTCGATTCACTGAGCCGGCGTATCCACCTGGCACGACGGATGCGCCTTGGCAAAGGCCGGGTGCTCGGCGGCAAGCGCCGCAACCCGACGAATACGCGGGTAACCGCCCAGGTCGAGGTTGAAACGCTCGGCGGCATACAGCTGCGGTATCAGGTAGACATCCGCCAGCCCAGGCGCGTCGCCAAAGCAGTAGCCGCGTTCACCGATCAATTGTTCCACGGCCGCCAGGCCCTGGCCGACCCAATGGGCAATCCACTGGTTGACCTGCCCCTCGTCATGGCCCAGCTGACGCAGTTGGTTGAGCACACTGACGTTGTGCAGCGGATGAACATCGCAACCGATGATCGCCGCCACGCCACGGACCTGGGCCCGCGCTTCGGCACCCGCTGGCAACAGCGCAGGCTGTGGATAAACCTCGTCCAGGTATTCGATGATCGCCGGGGACTGCACCAGCAGCTGACCGCCATCGGTGCGCAAGGCCGGCACGCGGCCTTGCGGATTCACCGCGACGTAAGCGCTGCCGCGCTGCTCCCCTTGGAGCAGGTTGACCGGCAGGGCCTGGTATTCCAGGCCCTTGAGCGCCAAGGCGATACGCACCCGGTATGAGGAGGTGGAACGGTAGTAGGTGTACAGGTCCATGGCGCTGCTCCCTCAGTTGGCCGCAACGACCTTGCCGCGGCATTCACCAAAGCCGATGCTCGCCACCCCCTCTCGCTGGCAACGGGCACGCAGGATGACCTCATCGCCGTCCTCGAGGAACGTGCGCACCTCGCCGCTGGCCAGTTCCACCGGCTGTTTGCCGCCCACAGTGGTTTCCAGCAGGCTGCCATAGGCGTCAGGCGTGGGGCCGGACAGCGTGCCACTACCGAACAGGTCGCCTGGCTGCAACTGGCAGCCGTTGACGCTGTGGTGGGCGATCAACTGCGCCACGGTCCAGTACATGTTCAAGGTATTGCTCAGGGCCAGGCGGTGGGGCGGCAGGCCTTGCTCACGCATGCGTTCGGTGAGCAGCAACACTTCCAGCTCGATATCGAACGCGCCAGTGGCCTGGTCACGCGCGTCCAGCAGGTACGGCAATGGCTGCGGGTCACCTGCCGGCCGCGCGGGTTGCGCGCAGCGGAATGGCTCCAGTGCCTCGGCGGTCACCACCCAAGGCGAAAGCGTGGTGATGAAACTCTTCGACAGGAACGGGCCCAATGGCTGGTACTCCCAGGCCTGGATGTCCCGCGCCGACCAGTCGTTGAGCAAACACAGGCCTGCCAGGTGCTGCTCGGCTTCGCCAATGGCAATGGCCTGCCCCATCTCGTTGCCCTGGCCGATCCAGATGCCCAACTCAAGCTCGTAGTCCAGCCGCGCACACGGGCCGAAGCTGGGTTCGCTGTGACCTGCAGGCAGCGTCTGGCCCTTGGGACGGCGAACATCGGTACCTGAAGGACGCAAGGTCGAAGCACGGCCGTGATAACCGATCGGCACATACTTGTAGTTGGGGAGCAGGGGGTTGTCGGGGCGGAACAGCTTGCCGACGTTGGTGGCGTGTTCGATGCCCACGTAGAAGTCGGTGTAATCACCGACCTTGGCGGGCAGGTGTAGCTGGCAGTCACTGGCCGGATACAGCGCAGCCTCCAGCGTGGCCTGGTGTTCGCTGTGCTCACCCAGCAGCACCAGCAACCGCTCGCGCAGGGCCACGCGGGCCTTGCGACCCAGCGCGAAGAAGGCGTTCAGCGCCCCGCCACGGGTGGCCTGCACGGCGGCCTTGGCCTGGCCATCGAACAGGCCTGCGGCCAACACGGCCTCCAGGTCGAGAATGGCATCACCGATGGCCACACCACAACGCAGCGCTTCACCCGGACGGCTGAAGATGCCCAGCGGCAGGTTCTGCAGCGGGAAGTCGCGGTGCCCATTGGCATGCTCTACCCAACTACGGGCAATGGCGGTCTGGTTCATGGGTTATCTCCGGTTCGGGTTGAAGGTGCTCGGCAGCGTGGCCCAGCAACTGTCGTAATCGGCCTGCAATTGCGGGCTTTCGAGGGCATCGCTGCTCGGGCGCAGCACCTGGCTGGTCTCGAACATGAACGCCATGGTGTTGTCGATCTTGTGCGGCGCCAACTCGGCGGCGATGGCCTTTTCGCACGTCTCGGCATCAGGCCCGTGGGCGCTCATCACACCGTGCAACGACGCACCGCCAGGCAGGAAACCTTCGGCCTTGGCGTCGTAGGCACCGCTGATCAGGCCCATGAACTCGTTCATCAGGTTGCGGTGGAACCATGGCGGACGGAAGGTATTCTCGGCCACCATCCAGCGCGGTGGGAAAATCACGAAGTCCATGTTGGCCAGGCCGTGCACGCTCGTTGGCGAGGTCAGCACGGTAAAAATCGACGGGTCGGGGTGATCGAAGCTGACCGTGCCAAGGGTGTTGAAACGGCGCAGGTCGTATTTGTAGGGCACGTTGCTGCCGTGCCAGGCAACCACGTCCAACGGCGAATGCTGCAGCTCGCAGGCCCAGTGCTCGCCGAGGAACTTCTGCACCAGTTGCACCGGCCCTTCAGCCTCTTCGTAGTGCGCAACGGGCGTGAGGAAGTCACGCGGGTTGGCCAGGCCGTTGCTGCCGATCGGCCCCAGGTCGGGCAGGCGCAGTGGCGCGCCGTGGTTTTCGGCGATATAGCCGCGAGCGTGGCCCTCGGGCAGTTCGACGCGAAACTTCATGCCACGGGGTATCACGGCAATCTCCAGCGGCTCGACCTCCATCACGCCCAGTTCGCTGGCGATGCGCAGGCGGCCCTGCTCCGGCACCAGCAGCAACTCGCCGTCGGCATTGAAGAACACCCGGTCCATGGAGCGATTGGCGCAGTAGATGTAGATGCTGACCCCCGCCGGCTTTTGCGCCGCCGAGTTAGCCACCATCGGCCGCCAGCCCTCGATGAAATCGGTTGGCTCGCTGGGGATCGGTTGGGGGCTCCAGCGCAGGCGATTAGGGGTGATCTCACCCAGCGGCCCCGTCAGCGGCTGACGGGCCAGGCGCTCGAATCGCGGGTGCAAGGCCGAGGGGCGGATGCGATACAACCAGGTACGGCGCAGTTCGCTGCGGGCCATGGTGAACGCCGTACCCGACAGTAGCTCGGCGTACAGCCCGTAAGGGGCCTTCTGCGGTGAGTTCTGCCCGACAGGCAGCGCGCCGGGCAATGCTTCACTGGCGAATTCGTTGCCGAAACCGCTCAGGTAGTGAAGGTCGGGGGACGGGTCGCGGTTCATCGAAGCCTCCGGATTTTGTTTTTATCGTAATCTGATTACGAATAACGTAATTTGCTCCCTGCAAGGCGTCAAGCTATAAAGGCGCGACCTGCACATTCGGAAGTTGCCCAACCATGGCCAAAGCCAGCTCCCCCACCGACAACGGCAAACAGAAGGTCCGCTCGGCGGAAGTCGGCACCGACATTCTCAAGGCCCTTGCCGAGCTGTCCCCGTCCACCCCGCTGTCGCGCCTGGCAGAACACGTGCAGATGCCGGCAAGCAAGGTGCACCGTTACCTGCAGGCGCTGATCGCCAGTGGCTTTGCCGAGCAGGATGCCGCCACCAACCATTACGGGCTTGGCCGTGAAGCATTGCGGGTGGGGCTGGCAGCGCTGGGTAGCATCGACGTGCTGAAAGTGGCAGCGCTGCCGCTGTCGCAGCTGCGCGATGAACTCAATGAAAGCTGCTTTATCGCCGTGTGGGGTAACCAGGGCGCAACCGTGGTGAGCATCGAGCCTGCGGTCCGTGCCGTCACGGTAGTGACGCAGATCGGCTCGGTGCTGCCGCTGCTCAGCTCCTCCACCGGGCTGGTATTCGCCGCCTACTTGCCTGAGCGCGAGACCGTGGACCTGCGCGACCGTGAACTGGCCGCGCTGCAGCACAGCGCCAGCGACTACGAGGTATTGCTTGCCGGGATCCGCGAGCGTGGGCTGCACCATGTGCACGGGTTGCTGATGCCGGGCGTGGATGCGCTATCAGCGCCGGTGTTCAATGCCATGGGGCAGATCGCGGCAGTGATGACCGTTGTAGGGCCGACGTCGATCTTCCACGCCGATGAGCATGGCCCTGCGGCGCGGCGCTTGCTGGCAGCAGCGAAGGACACCAGCTGGCGCATGGGCTATTCGCCGACAGCCTGATGAGTGAACCCGGCACTGTTGCCCGAAACGTAAAGGTGAATGTCAGTTGGGGCTATTTTTCCTACCGGATCAAGCCCTTATTCTTAACTCACTGGCCGGCATGAAGGGCTCTACCCCCCGCCTTTCAGGCCCGCGAGGTTCACCGACGTAGATTTTGAAGCTCCTTGATCTAACGTCTCGATTGGCCGCTGCGTTTGCAGCGGCTTTTTTTATGGGTGAACCATTCTGGTATCGGTATGACCCGCAAACCGGCGAACACAGACCACAAAAAATCACCCCAGCGGGTACCTCTGCACGTTCGCCATCATTTGCTGCAGCGCCTGCAAGCTGTCTTGCGGATGCACTGCCTCGGCAAAATCACCGATCTGCGCCCAGCTGTCGGCCACCTGCTCCGGGGTAACCCCTTCACGGGGGTCGAAGCCCACCCCGAGGCTGCGCTCCCAACGCACCTTGCCTATCCAGCCCCCACCCACCTCGAACAATTGACCGCTGTCCTGGCACTGCTCGCTGCCCAGGTACACCACCAAGGGGCTGACCAGTTCAGGCTTGAGACGCTCGAACACCTGTGGCGGAATCAGCCCCTCGGTCATGCGCGTGCCACCCGTTGGCGCAATGGCATTGACCAGCACGCCATGCCTGCGCCCTTCGATGGCCAAGGTACGGGTCAAACCGTACAACCCCAGCTTGGCCATGCCGTAGTTGGCCTGGCCGAAGTTGCCATAGATGCCCGATGTCGAGGCCGTGAAGATCACCCTGCCCCAGTTCTGCTCGCGCAAATGCGGCCAGGCTGCACGGGTCACCTTGTACGCACCTTCGACGTGGACCTGATACACCTGGTCCCAGTCGCTGTCGTCCATCTTGTGGAATGTCTTGTCGCGCAGGATGCCGGCGTTGTTCACCAACACATCGACCCGGCCAAAACTGTCCATGGCCTGTTCGACGATGCGCGCGCCGTCGCTGACCGAATCATGGCTGGCCACTGCCGCCCCCCCAGCGGCACGAATCTGGGCCACCACCCGATCGGCTGCCGAAGCGCTGGCACCTTCGCCGTGGGTCGACCCTCCGAGGTCATTGACCACCACCTTGGCGCCCCGGGCGGCAAACAGCAGCGCATGGGCGCGCCCCAGGCCGCCACCGGCCCCTGTGACAATCACCACACGGTCTTGCAGACGTACCGGCTCGCTCATGCTCATGGCTCCCGCTCAGGTTGGACACGCTCGAGTGTCCGCCAGCCCCTGCCAGCGGACAATCAAGCTCGCCCAGGCTGAATGCCAGGCAATAAACCAGGAAGATGCCAGCCAGGTCAGGACCAGGCGACTTTCTGCGGCAGGTAACTCAGCAAGTGTTCGCGAAAGGCCAGGTAATGACGCAGTACCTGTACCGGCGCTTCGGTATGCGGGTAATGGCCAATGCCTTGCAGTTGCACGGTATCCGGGTTGGGCACCAACTGCCGATAGCGCTCTACCATGCGCGCACCAGACAGCGGGTCGACGGTCCCATTGATGAAGCGCAGGGGCACGCCTTCGCGTTGCAGGGCGCCTACCCAACGCTCGCGGTGCATCCTGCGCTCAGTCACGAAACCGACCAGCTTGTGCAGGATGCGGGTGCCGCCATTGGCAGCGATCAAGCTCCAGCAGTCATCCAGCGCGCTTTCACTGGGATGGGTGCAGGGCCCGTAGACGTGGGTGACATTGCGCACCAGGTCGTCGCGCCCGAACGAGCGCGCCACCAGCCACCCCAGGCGGCTGAGCAGCAGTTTCTGGATTAGCAGCACATGGCAACTTTCGGGGAACAAGCCGCTGTTGAGGAACACACAACTGGCGAGCGATGCACGGTCTTCGTGGTGCCGGCACAGCAACTCCTGCGCCACGCTGCCGCCGTAGTCGTGCGACAGCAGGTGCACGGGCTGGTCGACCTTGAGGTGGGCAAGCAACGCCTGTTGCAGGTCGGCTTGCTCCATCAGGTTGTAAGCGTGGTTGAGCGGCTTGGCCGAATCACCAAAGCCCAGCATGTCGCAGGCGATGACCCGGAAACGCTGGGCCAGCGGCGCCCACAGGTAGTGCCAATCCCAACTGGCGGTGGGGAATCCATGCAACAGCAGCAGGGGCTCTCCTTGCCCTGCGGTCCAGTAGCGGATGCTCTGGCCCCGGAATGAAAAACTCTGAGCCCGGGTACGCCAGACGCACAATGGTATCTCGGCCAAAGGCATCAGAATCGTCCCGGTGAATAACGGTTGAGGGTATAGGGCAAGGCTGCGGTCATTGCATGTCACCTCGGCACTTACATGTGCTCTCTATGTCGAGGCTGAGTCTAGTCAGCACCCAAACCGGTGAAACTTGCGTTGCCAGCCAGCTTGATGACCGAGCGAGTCAGTGGCACGAACGGTCACAGTACCCGCGTCAGCAGGGGGGCGGCGAACAGGTTGAGCAAGCCGGTGAGGACCATGACCAGACCGGCAACCGAGCCTTCTTCGCGCCCCACTTCCTGGGCACGGCTGACCCCCGCGCCATGCGCGCCAACGCCGAACAGCGCGCCGCGCGCCAGCGGTGTACGCAACGGTAACCAGCGCAGCAGCACACCCCCGAACATGGCGCCCAGCACACCGGTGAACATCACGAACACTGCCGTCAGCTCCGGTACCCCGCCCAAGTCATGGGCCAGCGGCATGGCGAACGGCGTGGTGATCGAACGAGGCACCAGCGACAGGCTGATCGCGTTATCCAGCGCCAGCAGATGAGCCAGCCCCCAGGAGCTGGCGATGGAGGCCGCACTGCCGGCCACCATTCCGACCAACAGTGCCGGCCAGTGCCGGGCCAGCATTGCGCGCTGTTGCCAGATCGGTACCGCGAACGCCACGGTGACCGGGCCCAGCACGCTCATCAGCCAATGTGTGTTGCGGGCGTATTCGGCATAGGCGGTGTGCAACGGTACTGCCACTGCCAACAACAGTGCGGGCACCAGGATCAACGGCGACATCAGGTAACGCCCGGTACGCCGGTACAGCCAGCGGCTGCCCAGGTACGCCAACAGCGTCAGCGCCAGCCAGAACAGGGGCATGGGTTCAAGGCTCATGGCGCAGCCTCCAGCGGCACACCAGCTCCACGGTCAGGGCGGTCACCACCATGACCATCAGTGTGCTCACGGCAATCACCAACAGGATGCGCCAGCCTTCGTCGCGCACCAGGCTGCCGTAATCGAGCAGACTCATCAAAGCCGGGATGAAGAACAGCAGCATCTCGGCCATGAGCCAGCCGGCGCCCAATTGCAACGTAGCCGGTTTGATCACCCCGCAGGCGAACAGCAGCAACAGCAGCGCCAGGCCCATGACGCCGCCGGGGATCGGCCAGCCGAGCCAGTCGGCCAACTGGCCGCCGAACAAGAACAATGCAAGCAAGACCGCCAGCTCCACGAGCAGGCGCAAGGGCTTTTTCAATAACGCGGGTTTCATGGGGGTGTCCTCAACAGGCCTTCATTTTAAGAGCGGGCTGCCTAGGCCAGAAGCGAATTGTTAGACTTGCCTCCATTCCATAATGGAATTGTGAACATGGAATTCAAACAGCTGCGCAGCTTCATCGAAGTGGTCCACCGCGGGGGCTTCACCCAGGCCGCGCAGACCTTGCACATCAGCCAGTCTGCCGTGAGCAAACAGGTCGCCCAGCTTGAGCAAGATGTGGGCCAGCTCTTGCTCGAGCGCCAGGCTTCGCACCTGCACCTGACCGCAGCGGGGCGTATCGTGCTGGAACGGGGCGAAGCATTGCTGCGCCAACGCCAAGCGTTGCTCAGCGAACTGGACGACCTCAGCTATATGGCGCGTGGTGAACTGCGCCTGGGCTTGCCGATGCTGGGTAGCGATGCCCTGTTCGCCGGTTTGTTCGCCGAGTACCGTCGGCGACACCCGAACATTTCCATCCAGTTGCTCGAGGGGGGCAGCCGCAGCGTCGAGCAGGCTGTGCACAGCGGCGAACTGGAGCTGGGCGGCAGCCTCACGCCCAGTGACCCGGCGTTCGAATACCAGCCGTTCTGCAATGAGCCTCTGGACGCCATGTTGCCCACCGGGCATGAGCTGGCAGGCAAGCAGCAGGTGGCTCTGGGCGAGTTGGCCGCCACCCCCTTTCTGCTTTACCAACGCAGCTTCGTGCTCAATGACCGGTTGCTCAAGGCGTGCCAGCAGCAGGGTTTCACCCCGAAGGAAGGTGGCCGCAGTGGCCAAGCGGACTTTCTGGTCGCCTTGGTGGCGGCAGGCCAGGGCGTGGTGCTATTGCCACAGGTGGTAGCCAGGGCACTGGAACGCCCCGGGGTGGTGCGTCTGCCCTTGAGCGCGCCAGATTACCTGCGGTGGGACATTGCCTTCATCTGGCGGCGCGGGGCCTATTTATCACGCGCCGCCCAAGCCTGGCTGGAATTGGTGCGGACGGGGCCGGCCGGCCAGCAATGAGCCGCTCATGCCGGCCTCTTCGCGGGTGAACCCGCTTGCACAAGGCGCAGGGTTCAGGATGCCTCAGGCCTTGAGGGCCTGGGCAAACGCTGCCAACCACGGCTCGGCGTCGGCCTCTGGGGTCACGGTTTCGCTGGCATCGAGCTGCAGCATCGGTTGCACCTCACGCACACCCAGTTCGGCAAACAGCTCGCGCATCTGCTCGCCACCGCCACAGTAGGTATCGCCATAGCTGGAGTCGCCCAAGGCAATCACCGCACCTGGCAGGCCACGCCAGGCAGCGGGCAGCGTGTCACGCAGGGCGCTGTACAGCGGCATGAGGTTGTCCGGCAGCTCGCCCATGCCAGTGGTCGACGTCACCGCGAGCAAGGCATCAGGGGCGAAACCTTCGAGGTCCTGCTGGGTGGCACGGGCAGCGTGCCAGGCTTGCAAGCCTGCGGCCTTGAGCAGCGCTTCGGCATGGCGGGCGACTTCTTCGGCGGTGCCGTACACCGAGCCGGAAATAATGGCGACTTTCATCAGGAAGAGGATTCCGAAACTGACTGAAAACGTAGGATACTAGCATTCGGCGCTGGCAAAAGGCCGCCTATACCAACGTCCGCTTTTCGCTCCACGACCGAACATGATCAACGCGCAACTGCACGCTCGTCGGAATTCCAACAAGCGCACCTGAACCAAGCGCCCCAGGCACGGTCCATCCCGTTGAAGAAATCGCTACCTCCGAGTTCGATCATGCAAGCCGATGCGCTCCTGACCCAGGATGAGCTGGAATTCATCCAGAACATGCAGCATTCCCCGCAACTGAACCTGGCTGATCCCACGTCCAGCCTGCTGGTCAATGGCGACCCCGATATTCAGTCCCTGCTTACCCGCCTGGTGGCCAGCAAGCAGGTCACCTTGCAGGCACAGTTCAACAACCAGCAGATCAGCTTCCCGCTGCAGTTGGTAGAGGACGAATTCCACGCCGTACACCTGCAGATCGGCTCACCGGAAATCTACGAAGACGGCCCCGCGCAGCGCGCCTGGCGCCTGTCGATGGACCAGCCAAGCGCACTGCTGAACGCACAAGGTCACGCCAGTGGCCTGTTGGTCCGCGATATTTCCTTCAAAGGCGCGTTGGTGGAAATACGCGGCCCGTCGGAGGCCCCTGCGCGTTTTGACCTGCGCTTTGCGCCGGGCGGCATTGCGCCGATCGAACTGCACGGCAGGCTTCGCCGACGCATCGGCCCAGACCTGGCCGCCTACGACCTCAGCCGCAGCCCGGCCGATGAAATCGAGCGCTTGCGCCAATACATCCTACGGGCCCATCGCCAGGCCCATCCAGAGCTGCACGTGCAGCCGTAGACCCAGCGCTGGGCCAAACGCGCCCGATTCTTGCATGTGCACTTGCGTCGCCCACCACCCCGGGCCACGCAAACCAGGGGCCAGCTACCCGCCAGCCCCGCCGTCAGGAGATACACGATGTCTACCCCACCCGTCACCTTGATGGTGTCGCGGCGCGCCGCCCATGGCCGCTTCCAGGACTTGCTGGCCTGGCTTCACGAAGGCGAGCAGCTGGCCACCGACTTCCCCGGCTACCTGGGCTCGGGCATCCTGGCGCCACCCCACGATGGCGATGAATTCCAGATCATCTTCCGTTTCAGCGACGAACCCACTCTGCACGCATGGGAGCATTCCGCCTCGCGGCGCGCCTGGCTGCAGCGCGGCAACGGCCTGTTCGAGCGCCCCAAAGAGAGGCGCGTCAGCGGCATTGACGACTGGTTTGGCACCAATAGAGTGCAAAAACCGCCGCGCTGGAAGCAAGCCGTGGCCATCTGGCTAGCCTTTTTCCCTGTGTCGCTGCTGTTCAATGCCGTGTTCGGCCACTGGTTGGCGCCGCTGGAACTGATACCGCGCGTAATGCTTAGCACCCTGGCCCTGACGCCGGTCATGGTCTACCTGTTCATCCCCCTCTCCACCCGCCTGCTGGCCAACTGGCTGCACCCCTCGCCGCGTACCGGCGCCGCCCTGCGCAGCCGCTGAGGCCAGGCCATACAACTGCGAAACAGTTCGGGTATGCTGGGCGGCAACGACAGGACAGACAAGTTGACCGCCCGCACATGAATAGCCCAATTCTCGTTACCGGAGCCAGCCAGCGCGTCGGCCTGGCCCTGGCCCTTGAACTGGCACAGGCCGGCCATACCGTGGTCAGTGCCAGCCGCAGCCTTCAGCCGCAGCCTGCTCACCCCAATATCGTGCAGTTTCAGGCCGACTTGTGCCTGGCAGCCGACCGCCAGGCCTTGATCGACTACCTCCAGCAGCACTACGACGGGCTGCGCGCAATCATCCACAACGCCTCGCTGTGGCTCGACGACGGCCTCGATAACCTCGACACCATGTTCCGCCTGCACGTGGAGGCGCCTTACCACCTCAACCTGGCCCTGGGCGACCTGCTGGCCAAGGTCGGCAAGGCCGACATCATCCATATCTGCGACGAAACCTCCTCGCGGGGCAGCAAGAGCCATATCGGCTATGCCGCGACCAAGGCCGCCCTGCAGAACATGGTGCTGTCGTTCGCCGAGAAATATGCGCCCAAGGTACACGTCAACGGTATCCTGCCTGGCTTGTTGATCCTCAAGGAAGGGGGTGACGAAGCGTACCGTCAGCAGACCCTCAAAAAGGCCCTGCTGGAATTCGAACCCGGCGCCGCGCCACTGATCGAGACCGTGAAGTACCTGCTCGCCAGCCAGTACAGTACCGGTAGCCAGGTGGTCATCAACGGTGGCCGCCACCTGAAGAACCGCATGACCTGAGAGAACGCCCATGACTGAGCAACAACAGCTCGAACTCGAAGCCGCCGCCTTCCGGCGCCTGGTCGATCACCTGCAACAGCGCACCGATGTGCAGAACATCGACCTGATGAACCTCTCCGGCTTCTGCCGCAACTGCCTGTCCAAGTGGTACAAGGCTGCCGCCGACGAGCGCCAGGTCGACATCAGCCTGGATGACGCCCGCGAGGCGGTGTACGGCATGCCCTACGCCGAGTGGAAAGCCCAATACCAGAAAGAAGCCAGCACCGACCAGCAAGCGGCGTTTGAAAAAGGAAAACCTCGTGACTGATCTGAACACCCTGCGCGCCAGCCTGGCCAGCGGCGAACACGCGTTTGCCGACACCCTGGCGTTCATCACTGCCCACTACAGCTACCAGCCCCAGGCCTTTCGCAACGGAGGCGTGGAAAACGCCGCCGGGCAGAACGAAGGCTCGTGCAAGACCCTGGGCCTGGCTCTGCTGGAAGGCCTGAGTGACCAGGAGGCCTTGCTGGCCTTCGGTGAGCACTACCGCGATGTGGTGGCCACGCCTGAGGGCACGGACCACGGCAATATCCGTGCGTTGATCCAGCACGGCCTGGCCGGGGTCCAGTTCGCCGGCCAGCCGCTGCAACGCCTGGCCTGAACGCCAGTGGGCCGCTGAGCGGCCCACTCACCTGATGAGCCGTGTTTCCCACGGCTTTGGCACCTCGCCTCGCTGCAACCACTGCAGTGCAATCGGCCACAGGCTGTCGCGGAACCGGTCATGGAAAAACGCGAAATGGCCAATGTCATCGACCGAGATATCCACAGGCGCAATCCGCAGATGCAGCCGCTCGGCACCTTGCAGATACCCTAGCAATCGCTCTGTCGCCGCTACGGTGCCAAACGGGTCATCGGTGAGGCTGATTGCCAGCGTCGCTGCCCGCACCTGTGCAAAGGGCACCCTCTGCAACCTGCGCCCGCTGGGCCGATGCTCATAGCGCGGGGTACGGGTAGTCCAGTCATGTACGACACCGGCAGGGGTGTCTTCCATCCAGCCCAGGCGCTTGCCCGGGAAGTAACCGAATACCCGGGTCAGCAACGGCATCACCACGTGCCATTTACCGAACAGCCGCCAACGCTGATCGGCGGCGTAGTCGCGCCAGTAGGCAAACTGCGCACCGACCATTACCACCCGTCTGACCTGCCCAGCAGACGGCGCCAGCCCCACGGCGCAACCGCCGAAGCTGTGGCCAACGACATCCACGGGCTGCCCAGGAAACGCCTGGGAGGCGTAGGCCAGCATGGCTTCGAAATCCAGCTGGCCCCAGTCGCTCCAGGAGGCCTGGAAACCGCGCAGTTCAGGCGGCCGCGATTCGCCGATGCCACGGTAGTCATAGGTCAGTACGTCGCAGCCCTGGGCGAACAGGTAGTCGGCAAAGCGCGAGTAATAACGGCAGCGCACGGACGTGGCGGCGTTGATGATCACCAGCGGGCGTTGGGGGTTGGCCTGGGCATGACGCCAGTAGAAGCCGCCGAGGCTGTAGCCGTCGGCTGTGGTGTGGCGCAGAGGTGTGGCGGGCTGGGTGAGGCTGCTCATGGCGCGCTTTCCTGTTGTTGTGCGCCAACGCTAGCAAAAAAACTTTGGTCTGTACCGGCCGCTTCGCGGGGCAGGTCCGCTTCGACAGGTTTTGGCAGCGCCTACTTCCTGTGTGGGCGTGGGCTTGCCCCGCGAAGGGGCAAGCCCAGGTGCACCTTACAGCTCGATGCAGTCGAACTTCACATCGGTCGCTACGTCTTCGTCGTAGTTGACATCAGCGCGCTCGAAGCCGAACAGGTTGAGGAACTGCTTCTTGTAACCGGCGTAGTCGGTCAGCTCGAACAGGTTCTCGGTGGTCACGGCTGGCCACAGGGCCTTGCAGGCGCCTTGCACGTCGTCACGCAGCTCCCAGTCGTCCAGGCGCAGGCGGCCTTTCTCGTCGACCTCGGCAGGCTGGCCATCGGCACGGAACATACGCTCACGGAACATGCGGTCGAGCTGGTCCTGGGTACCTTCGTGAACACCCTTCTCCTGCATGATCTTGAAGACCATGGACAGGTACAGCGGCATGACCGGGATGGCCGAACTGGCCTGGGTCACCACCGACTTGAGCACCGCCACGTTGGCGCCGCCTTTCACGTCACTGGCCAGTTTCTGGTTCAGGCGCAACGCGGTTTCGTCCAGGTCCTGCTTGGCCCGGCCCAGGGCACCGTGCCAGTAGATCGGCCAGGTGATGTCGCTACCGATGTAGCTGAATGCCACGGTGCGCGCGCCTTCGGCCAGCACATCGGCGCCAGCCAGGGCGTCGATCCACAGCTGCCAGTCCTGGCCCCCCATGACGGTGACGGTGTCGGCGATTTCCTGCTCGGTGGCCGGCTCGATGCTGGCCTCGATGATGGTGTCCTTGTTGGTGTCGATGGCGGTCGACTTGTACGGCTCGCCGATCGGCTTGAGCGCAGAGCGGATCAGCTCACCGGTCTGCGGCAGCTTGCGCACGGGCGAGGCCAGCGAATAGATGACCAGGTCGACCTTGCCGCCCATTTCGTTCTTGATCAGCTCGATGACCTTGGCACGGGCTTCGTCGGAGAAGGCGTCACCATTGATCGATTTGCTGTACAGGCCTTCGGCCTTGGCGAACTTGTCGAACGCTGCAGCGTTGTACCAGCCGGCAGTACCGGCCTTGGTTTCAGTGCCTGGTTTTTCGAAGAAAACACCCAGGGTGTCGGCCTTGAAGCCGAACGCCGCAGTGATGCGTGCAGCCAGGCCGTAGCCGCTGGATGCGCCAATGACCAGGACCTTCTTGGGGCCATCCTCGCGCACGCCCAGCTTGCGGGTGGCTTCGATCTGGTCACGGACGTTGAGCTCGCAGCCCTTCGGGTGAGTCGTGGTGCAGATGAAACCGCGAACCTTAGGATGAATGATGGCCAATGTCTGTACCTCGTCAGGTTTATGCCGGGAAGCGCCGCCTTGGGCGATTCCAATTGATCAGAGGGTGAGACTACCCCCACAGGTTATCCGACACATATTACGGGGTGATTGGAGGGATGCAAAACGGCCATGGCCGGTTTCGCTGTTTGCCGCCGGGGCCGGTCGACGCACCGACCCCGCCGGGACGGCCCCCTATTCATTTGCTTTCCACATCAATCCCTAAGAAAAACAAACTTAACAAATGAGCCGAAGCCGCCGATGCTGGTAACACTGCGCCCATCCGGCGCCCACCCTGCACGGAGAACAACAAGATGAACGATGTGGTCATCGTCGCCGCAACCCGCACCGCGATTGGCAGCTTTCAAGGCGCCCTGGCCACCGTGCCCGCCGTTGACCTCGGCGCTGCGGTGATCAAGCAGTTGCTGGAGCAGACCGGACTGGCCCCGTCCCAGGTCGATGAGGTGATTCTCGGCCAAGTCCTTACCGCAGGCGCCGGACAGAACCCCGCCCGCCAGGCCGCGATCAAGGCCGGCCTGCCCTACACCGTGCCTGCGCTGACCTTGAACAAAGTGTGCGGTTCGGGCCTGAAGGCCCTGCACCTGGCAGCCCAGGCGATCCGCTGCGGCGACGCCGACGTGGTGATCGCCGGCGGCCAGGAGAACATGAGCCTGGCCCCATACGTGATGCCTTCGGCACGCACCGGCCAACGCATGGGCCACGGGCAACTGATCGACAGCATGATCACCGACGGCCTGTGGGATGCTTTCAATGACTACCACATGGGTATCACGGCAGAAAACCTGGTGGAGAAGTATGCGCTCACCCGCGAGCAGCAGGATGCTTTTGCCGCCGAATCGCAACGCAAGGCCGTTGCCGCAATCGAAGCCGGACGCTTCAAGGACGAAATCACGCCAATCGTACTGGCGCAAAAGAAAGGTGACCCCAAGGTCTTCGACCGTGATGAGCAGCCACGCCCGGACACCACCGCCGACTCCCTGGCCAAACTGCGTCCTGCGTTCAAGAAAGATGGCAGCGTCACCGCAGGCAACGCCTCCAGCCTGAACGATGGTGCGGCGGCCGTGCTGTTGATGAGCGCAAACAAAGCCCAGGCCCTGGGGCTGCCGGTGCTGGCGAAAATTGCAGCGTATGCCAGCGCGGGCGTCGACCCGGCGATCATGGGCATTGGCCCCGTATCGGCCACCGAACGTTGCCTGGCCAAGGCCGGCTGGCAACTGGCCGACCTGGACCTGATCGAGGCCAACGAGGCGTTCGCCGCACAGGCCCTGGCGGTTGGCAAGGCGCTGGAATGGGATGCTGAGCGGGTCAACGTCAACGGCGGGGCGATTGCCCTGGGCCACCCCATTGGCGCTTCGGGGTGCCGGGTGCTGGTGACCCTGCTGCACGAGATGATCAAGCGCGATGCCAAGAAAGGCCTGGCCACGCTGTGCATTGGCGGCGGTCAGGGCGTGGCATTGGCGATCGAGCGCTGATTCAGGCCTGACCTGGCCAGTATCGGCCCTGTCGTCGGCAAGCCGCGACAGGGCCGGGGCAGAACCTGCGAGGTGTCTCATTCAGAGCAGCAAGCTGCGCCCTCGGACATGACCCCACCCACGGCCTGCCGCACAATGGCACCCTGAACAACCCAGGTAACCCACAGCCATGAGCCTGCTGAAATCGGCGCTACGCGACAAAACCTTCGTCTGCGTCATGGAATTCGTACCCAAGCCCTCGGCGCAACGCTTCGCCGCCATGGAAGCAATCATGGCCCGCGGGCACCTGTGCGGCTGGCCAATGTCCCTGGCCGTCGGGGACCGCGTCAGCAGCCCGCTGGACCTTTCGCCGTTGGACGCGCTCTCCAGTTTCAGCAGCCCCTTCCCTGCCCTGCCGCACTTCTCTGGCAAGGACCGCGAACGCCACCACCTGCTTGCCCAGCTGCAACGCATGGATGCCGCCGGCCTCGATCAGCTCTTGCTATTGACCGGCGACCGTCTGCCCGGCCACCAACCCGGACAACGCCCGGTACGCTACCTGGAGTCGGTCGCTGCCCTGCAGATCGCCCGCCAGGCGTGCCCGCACTGGTTGCTCGGGGCCGCACTCAACCCTTTCAAATACCGTGAGGAAGAAGGCGGCGCGCAATATTTCAAGGCCGAGAAAAAACTCGCCGCAGGCGCTGACTTCCTGACCCTGCAATTGGGTTTCGATGCCAACAAGCACCAGGAAGCCATGCACTGGATGAGCCGCCAGGCCACGCCGAAACCGATGCTGGCATGCCTGATGAGCCTGACCCATGGCCGTGCGGCAATGCTTGACCACGTCGCCGGTGTCACCGTGACACCGTCGATGCGGGATATGCTCGAAGCCGAAACGGCGGTATCGAAGGCCTACGCCCAGGCACGCAGCGTCGACCGCCTGGCTCTGCAGATCATGGGTGTGCGGTTGATGGGGTATGCCGGGGTGCACCTGTCGGGGGTTCACGCGCTCAACCAACTGCTGGACCTGGAAGCGCGCCTTGAGTATTGGCAGGCACGTATCCATTCAATGCAGCAGTGGGCACCCGCCTGGGCTGAAAGCTGGCAGATGCCGGGCCTGCCCGCGGTAAGCTTTCATCCACCGCAGGCGGCCTGGCGCCAGGGTGAGTCCACCGTCCGTGCAAGCAGCAGGGAGAAACTGCGCTATCACCTGCTGCACGGGTTTCATGGCCTGCTGTTCAGCCGCGGCAACTGGCTGAGCCAGGCGTTCGGCTGGGCCGTGCGCCGACCATTGTGGGCCACGGCGCGGGGCGCTCGCCTGCTACATGGCCTGGAACGCAGCGTAAAACGCCCGCTGCTGGGCTGTGATACCTGCGGCCGCTGCCGCCTGGAAGACACGCTCTACATCTGCCCGGAAACCTGCCCGAAAGGCCTGGCCAATGGCCCCTGTGGCGGCACCGAGCTCAACCGCTGCGAGTTCGGCGACCGCGAATGCATCCACAGCGTCAAGTACCGCACCGCCAAGGCCGTGCAGCAAACCACGGTGCTCAGCGAGCGGCTGATCCCGTGCATCGAGGAGCAAAGCCGCCACCGCAGTTCATGGCCGCAATGGTTCGAGGCTCAGGCGCCGCACCGGCTCAGCCCGCAGCCAGCGCCTCGAACCCAGCCCGAATCTTAGCTTCGGGCAGATCATCGGCGATGAATACCATCACGCTTTCGCGCGTTTCGCCCTCGGCCCATTCGGCATCCCAGTCAAAGCCGTAGAGCTTGAGCACGCCCTGGAACACCAGACGGCGGTCTTCACCGGCAATGTTCAGCACCCCCTTGTAGCGCAAGAGTTGCTTGCCGTGGGTTTCCAGCAGCGCATTCATGAAGTCGCTGAGGCGGTCGATGTCCAGCGGGGCCTCGGTGCGCAATACCAAGGTGGAAATACGATCCGGCGTGGCGGGCTTGAGCACTGGGCGCAGGCCCGGCCTGAGGTTGGCGCCCAGGTCGGGGTTGAGATTGAAACCACGCACATCGAGCAGCTCGGCCAGGTCGATACGGCCCTGCTCGACCACGCCGATGGCTGCACGGCCATTGATGCGCCCCAGGCGCTCGCGCAGCGCTGCCACGGCGGCTGGCTCGACCAGGTCGGTCTTGCTCAGCAGCAGGCGATCGGCAAAGCCTACCTGGGCCTGGGCGATAGTCTGGGTCAGGTGCAGCTCGGCGTGAGCCGCATCGACCAGGGTGATGATGCCATCGAGGATGTAGCGGTCACGCAGGTCTTCTTCAATGAAGAAGGTCTGCGCCACCGGCGCGGGGTCGGCCAGGCCGGTGCATTCGATCACCAGGCGGTCGAACGCGATCTCGCCAGCGTCCAGGCGCTCGAGCAGCAGGTAAAGGGCGCGGGTCAGGTCGCCATGGATACTGCAGCAGACACAACCGTTGGCCAGGGTCATGACCTGCACCGGCTCGTCGCCCAGCAGTTGGCTGTCGATACCCGCCTCACTGAACTCGTTCTCGATCACGGCAATTTTCAGGCCGTGCTCGGCCTTGAGCATGTACTTGAGCAGGGTCGTCTTGCCGGCACCGAGAAAGCCGGTCAGGACGGTTACAGGGATAGGGGTGTGCACGCAGAAATTCTCCTGGGCGGAAAAACGGTGGCCTCATCGCCGACACGTCGGCTGCCACAGGTCCCCCTGGCCTCAAGGGCTGGGGAGCATCGGTGGCAGCCGGCGTGCCGGCGATGAGGCCGGGACAACCTGAAGCTAAGGGTTCAACAGCACTTAGGCCCGGACTTGCCACCGTAACGGGCTTCCTGGCGCTCGCGGAAGAACGCCTCGTAGCTCATCACCGGCTTGTCCGGGTGCTTGGTCTGCATGTGCTCGACATAGTTGTCGTAGTCGGGCATGCCGACCATCAGGCGGGCTGCCTGCCCCAGGTACTTACCCAGTCGACCCAGGTCGTTGAACATCGCAGCATTCCTCTCAAGCGTCAGGCAGGGCCTGGAACGGGGTTTCCTTGTCGGTGCGTTCCTTGCGGCCGAGGGCGGCATAGCCGACCTTGACGGCGAAGAACAGCACACTGAATACCACCACCAGGAACAGCACGGTCAGGCCGGCGTTGGTGTAGGCGTTGAAGATCACGTGCTGCATCTGCCCGATGTCCTTGGCCGGGGCCAGTACCTGTCCGGCGTCCAACGCGGTGCTGTATTTCTTGGCCAGGGCCAGGAAGCCAACCGCCGGGTTCGGGTCGAACAGTTTGATCAGGCCTGCGGTGGTGGTGCAGATCAACAGCCAAACAGCCGGCAGCAGGGTGACCCAGACGTAGCGTTGACGCTTCATCTTGATCAGCACCACGGTGCCCAGCATCAGGGCGATACCGGCCAACATCTGGTTGGAGATGCCGAACAGCGGCCACAGGGTGTTGATGCCACCCAGCGGGTCGATCACGCCCTGGTACAGCAGGTAGCCCCACAGCGCTACGCAGCCTGCGGTGCCAATCAGGTTGGCCGTCCACGACTCGGTACGTTTGAGCGCCGGTACGAAGCTGCCCAGCAGATCCTGGAGCATGAAGCGGCCGGCACGGGTACCGGCATCCACTGCGGTGAGGATGAACAGCGCCTCGAACAGGATCGCGAAGTGGTACCAGAACGCCATGGTGTTCTCACCCGGCAGCACCTGGTGCAAGATCTGGGCAATACCGACCGCCAAGGTCGGCGCACCACCGGCACGCGCCAGAATGGTGTGCTCACCGATATCGCGAGCCACGGCTTCAAGCTGCTCGGGCGTGATCAAGAAGCCCCAACTGCTGACCGTTTGCGCCACCGACGCGACGTCGGCGCCCACCACTGCGGCCGGGCTGTTCATGGCGAAGTACACGCCCGGTTCGATCACCGAGGCAGCGACCATGGCCATGATGGCGACGAACGATTCCATCAGCATGCCGCCGTAGCCGATGTAACGGGCGTTGGTTTCGTTGTCCAGCAGCTTCGGCGTGGTCCCCGAGGAGATCAGCGCGTGGAAGCCGGACACCGCGCCACAGGCGATGGTGATGAACAGGAACGGGAACAGGGTGCCCTTCCAGACCGGCCCGGTGCCATCGGTGAACTGGGTCAGCGCGGGCATTTTCAGCTCTGGCGCGATGATCAGGATGCCGATGGCCAGGCCGACGATGGTGCCGATCTTGAGGAAGGTCGACAGGTAGTCACGCGGCGCAAGGACCAGCCAGACCGGCAGCACCGCAGCGACAAAGCCATAACCCACGAGCATCCAGGTGATCTGCACGCCGGTGAAGGTGAACGCCGGGCCCCAGACCGGATCAGCGGCTATCTGGCCCCCCAGCCAGATAGACCCCAGCAACAGCACCACACCCACGATCGAGATCTCGCCGATGCGGCCCGGGCGGATATAGCGCATGTAGATGCCCATGAACATCGCGATCGGGATGGTCGCCATCACGGTGAACATACCCCATGGGCTTTCGGCCAGGGCCTTGACCACGATCAGCGCCAGCACCGCCAGGATGATGATCATGATCAGGAAGCAGCCGAACAGGGCGATGGTGCCAGGAATACGGCCCATTTCCTCGCGCACCATGTCGCCCAGCGAGCGACCGTTACGGCGTGTGGACAGGAACAGGACCATGAAGTCCTGTACCGCACCCGCCAGCACCACACCGGCGATCAGCCAGAGCGTGCCGGGCAGGTAGCCCATTTGCGCAGCGAGCACAGGCCCGACCAATGGGCCGGCGCCCGCGATGGCGGCGAAGTGGTGACCGAAAAGAATGTGCTTGTTGGTCGGGACGTAGTCCAGACCGTCGTTGTTGAGCACCGCGGGGGTGGCTCGGCGGGGGTCGAGTTGCATCACCTTGGTGGCGATGAACAGGCTGTAGTAGCGATAGGCGACCAGGTAGATGGCGACCGACGCGACCACGATCCACAAGGCATTGATCGCCTCGCCGCGACGCAGGGCAACCACACCCAGCGCGCAGGCTCCTATGACTGCCAGCGCCAGCCACGGAATGTGGCGTAGCAGGCTATTATTGTTGTTCATGGTTTACTTCCAGCTGGTGGATTGGAAAAGACCGCCCATCGAGTCTAGGGCCAGTCAAGGCGCATTGCCACACTTGCTTTGGTCTAGAGCCTCTGCGGCTAGATCGCGGTACCTGATGCACACACCCTAACTATAGTCAGGATGTCACTCGAGGATCCGCCCATGAGCGATCATGACGAACGCCGACGTTTCCAACGCATAGCCTTCGACGCCCCCACCGAACTGCGCCAGGGCGACCGCCGCTGGCCGGTCAACCTGCTCGACCTGTCGCTCAAAGGCCTGTTGATCGAGCGTCCGGAGCCCTGGGGTGCAGACCTGACCCAGGATTTCGACGCCATCATTCACCTGGATCACGCTGTGCGGGTGCAGATGCAGGTCGAACTGCGCCATGAAGAACCCACGCGGTTGGGGTTCGTCTGCCTCTACATCGATATCGAATCGATGAGCCATTTGCACCGTCTTGTGGAATTGAACGTGGCCGACAGCACCGAAATGATGCGCGAGTTGCGCGAACTCATCGAATAATGGGATCTCTTAGCTAGCTAATAGTTTTCCCACCTTTCGTTTCCTGTCTACCCAGACAGCTTTGTGGCTGGGTAGCCAGACTTTGTACACACCCCTCTAACACAGCCTCTGTCGACTTGGTACGCGATCTGCATTGTGTTCTTGCACACGCCACAAGCCTGCTTGTTCGCGCTCCGATCAAAATATTGTATACAATTGTTGTGGCAATCATTTGTCGGAAGTGTCTACAGTAGCGGCACAACAATAAACAGAGAGCCTGCTCAATGACTACGTCCCCTAGCACGTCTCCCGCCAAGCGCCCCGAGGACGAAAATCTCGGCCTTGGCGCCAACCTGGCTTATGGTCTGCAGCATGTGCTGACCATGTATGGAGGGATCGTCGCGGTACCCCTGATTCTGGGGCAGGCCGCGGGCCTGAACGGTGCCGAAATCGGTATGCTGATCGCCGCGTCGCTGTTTGCCGGTGGCCTGGCAACGCTGCTGCAAACCCTCGGCCTGCCTTTCTTCGGTTGTCAGTTGCCGCTGGTACAAGGCGTGTCGTTCGCAGGCGTGGCGACCATGGGGGCGATCCTCAGCAGTGAAGGCGGCGGTGGCTTGCCAGGTGTGCTGGGTGCGGTGATGGCGGCCTCGCTGATTGGTTTTTTGATCACGCCGGTGTTCTCGCGCATCACCAGGTTCTTCCCACCGTTGGTAACCGGCATCGTCATCACCACCATTGGCCTGACCTTGATGCCGGTGGCCGCACGCTGGGTGATGGGCGGCAACAGTGCTTCGCCAGAATTCGGCAGCGTGGCCAACATCGGCCTGGCGGCGCTGACCTTCGCCATCGTGCTGGTGCTGAGCAAACTGGGCAGCGCGACCATTTCACGGCTGTCGATTCTGCTGGCCATGGTGTTCGGTACGCTGATCGCCTGGGCGCTGGGCATGACCGACTTCAGCAAGGTTGCCGAAGGCCCGATGCTGGCCTTCCCCACGCCGTTCCACTTCGGTATGCCGACCTTCCACATCGCGGCCATTCTGTCGATGTGCATCGTGATCATGGTGACCCTGGTAGAAACGTCCGCCGACATTCTTGCCGTGGGTGAAATCATTGAAACCAAGGTCGACTCCAAGCGCCTGGGCAACGGCCTGCGCGCCGACATGGCATCGAGCATCCTGGCGCCGATCTTCGGCTCCTTCACCCAAAGCGCCTTCGCCCAGAACGTCGGCCTGGTGGCCGTGACCGGCGTCAAGAGCCGCTATGTGGTGGCCACCGGTGGCGTGATCCTGGTGGTGCTCGGCCTGTTGCCGGTCATGGGTCGAGTGATTGCCGCAGTGCCTACGCCGGTGCTGGGTGGGGCGGGCATCGTCCTGTTCGGCACCGTGGCCGCCAGCGGTATCCGCACGCTGTCGAAGGTCAACTACAAGAACAACGTCAACCTGATCATCGTTGCCGCCTCGCTGGGCTTTGGCATGATCCCGATTGCCGCACCGAACTTCTACCACCACTTCCCGAACTGGTTCGAAACCATCTTTCACTCAGGCATCAGCTCCTCGGCGATCATGGCCATCCTGCTGAACCTGATCTTCAACCACTTCACTGCTGGCAACTCAGATCAGCAGTCGGTGTTCGCCGCAGCCTACGAGCGCACGATCCAGTATTCGGACATCTCAGCACTGAGGGATGGGGACTACTTCAAGGATGGCAAGCTGTTCGATGCCGATGGCGTTGAGGTGCCCGTGCTGGAACTGGACGAACAGGGTAATGCGGCGCCCAGGCGTACGCCGGTTGCCGAGCATTGACTGCTGACTGAGGCGTGACGTGGAGGGAGCCGATGCGCATCGTCGGCTCCCTTTTTTGTTTACCTGCACCGGCGAGAGGGCCGGTAGAGACAACCCTTACTCGAACAGAGCATCCAGGGCCTGCTCCAGCCGGGTCACCGCGATCACCTGCAACCCCACCGGCGGCTCCTTCGGCGCATTGCCCTTGGGCACGATGGCCCGCTTGAAGCCATGCTTGGCCGCCTCCTTGAGGCGCTCCTGGCCACTGGGCACTGGCCGCACCTCCCCGGACAGGCCAATCTCACCAAACACCAACAGCCCGTGGGCCAGCGGCCGGTTACGCAAACTGGACATCACTGCCGCCAGCAAGGCCAGGTCCGAGGCGGTCTCGAGCACTTTCACGCCGCCGACCACGTTGAGGAACACGTCCTGGTCGTGGGTGGGAATCCCACCATGGCGGTGCAGCACCGCCAAAAGCATGGCCAGGCGATTCTGATCCAGGCCCAGGGTGACCCGCCGCGGGTTGGCCAGGTGGCTGTCATCGACCAGCGCCTGTACCTCCACCAGCATCGGCCGAGTGCCTTCCCAGGTGGCCATGACCACACTGCCGGGCACTTCTTCCTGGGTGCGGTTGAGGAAGATCGCCGATGGGTTGGACACCTCCTTCAGGCCACGGTCGGTCATCCCGAACACACCCAGCTCGTTGACCGCACCAAAGCGGTTCTTTACCGCACGCAGCAGGCGCAGACGGCCATCGGACTCGCCCTCGAAATACAACACGGTGTCGACCATGTGCTCCAGCACACGTGGCCCGGCCAGCGACCCCTCCTTGGTGACGTGGCCGACGAGGAAGATCGCTGTGCCGCTCTGCTTGGCATAACGCACCAGCAACGCCGTGCTTTCGCGCACCTGGGCTACACCGCCGGGCGCGGACTGCAACTGCTCGGTAAAGATGGTCTGGATCGAGTCGATGACCATGACCCGCGGTTTTTCCTGCCGCGCCGTGGCGATGATGGTTTCGATACAGGTTTCTGTCATCACCTTAAGCTGGTCCTGGGGCAAGCCCAGGCGCCGGGAGCGCATGGCCACCTGCTGCTGTGACTCCTCCCCCGTGACGTACAACGCCGGCATGCCCACCGCAATGTTGCACAAGGTCTGCAGCAGGATGGTCGACTTGCCGATGCCGGGGTCGCCACCAATCAGCACGACCGAGCCGTCGACCAGGCCGCCGCCCAGAACACGATCCAGTTCGGTGCTGCTGGTGGTGAACCGTGGAATCTCTTCGACACTGACTTCAGCAAGGGTCTTGATCTGCGCCTGTTGCCCGGTCCAGCCGGCACGCCCGCTGGGCGCCGCTGCGCCACCGCTTTCGATCATGGTTTCGACCAGAGTGTTCCAGGCCCCGCATTCACCACACTGGCCAGCCCATTTGGGGAAGGTCGCGCCACACTCGGTGCAGCCATACAAGCGCTTGGCCTTGGCCATGGGCAGGGTCTCCTGGAAAAAAACTGCCATGATAGCCGAGCCAGACGTGTCTCGAACGCCTCGGGATGCGACAAAACTATTCGTTCTAACCGCAGTCAGTAGCCCTGAACACAACGCATGAAGCGTTTTAGTGGCTTACACTGCGTTAACCTCACCATTTGTTACAAAGGAATCGAAACATGGGAATGATCAGTGAGTTCAAGGCCTTCGCGGTCAAGGGAAATGTCGTCGACATGGCAGTCGGTATCATTATCGGCGCCGCATTCGGCAAGATCGTCTCTTCTTTCGTCGGTGACGTGGTCATGCCGCCATTGGGGCTGCTGATCGGTGGTGTGGATTTCAGCGACCTGGCCATCACGTTGAAAGCGGCCGAAGGGGACGTCCCGGCCGTGGTACTGGCCTACGGCAAGTTCATCCAGACCGTGATCGACTTCCTGATCGTGGCCTTCGCCATCTTCATGGGCGTGAAGGCGATCAACCGCCTGAAGCGCGAGGAGGCGGTGGCACCTAGCGCCCCACCCGTACCCACCCCTGAAGAAACCCTGCTTACCGAGATTCGCGACCTGCTCAAGACGCAACAGCAGAATCGCCTGCCCTGACGGCATGCGCCGCTGCAAGCTGCAAGCAAAGCCGAACACGGCGCCTGCTTACAGCTTGCAGCGTGCGGCTACCAGTAGTTTTCCACCGCCACCTGCCCGGGCCGCTTGCTCAGGCTCAGTTGCAGGTCACGGGCCTTGAGCACCTTGCGGGTCTCATCGATCATCTCAGGGTTGCCACAGAGCATGATTCGAGAATGCTCAGGCGACAGTTCCAACCCTGCGGCCTTCTCCAGTTCGCCATTTTCGATCAACGTGGTAATGCGTGCATTCAGGGCACCTGGGTGCTGCTCACGCGTGACCACCGGTATGAACTGCAACTTGCCTGCGAACTCGGCCAGGTAGTCACGCTGCTCCAGCCCGGCGATATCATCCAGATACGCCAGCTCCTTCGCCTCGCGGACCGAGTACACCAGCTTGATGCTGTCAAAACGCTCCCAGGCCTCGAAGTCCTGCAGGATCGACATGAAAGGGGCTATGCCAGTACCGGTCGCCAACAGCCAGAGGTCGCGCCCACCGACGAAACGATCGAGGGTCAGGAACCCAAATGCCTGGCGGTCGATCAGCAGGGTATCGCCCTCGCCCAGACGGCTCAGCTCGCTGGTGAACTCCCCGCCCGGTACCACGATGGAAAAGAAGTCGAGAAACTCGTCATGTGGCGCACTGACCATCGAATAGGCACGCCACACCACACTGCCATCGGCCTTGGTCACACCAAGCCTAGCGAACTGGCCGGCCCGAAAGCGAAACCCGGCGTCACGGGTAACCCGCAGGCTGAACAGGTTCGGCGTGAGTGGCTGGACGTCGAGCAGGGTCTGGCGGGTAAATTTTTCGGCACTGGCGGTCATGACGGGCTCCATAAATTGCATGCGCCCAGTGTCGCGCAAAGTGGCGTGGATAAAAACCGCTGGTGTGTGGGGATAACGCAACATGATCGCGCATATATCATAAAAAATCATGGCATCTATAACGAAAAGACCCAACTCTGCACTCAGTCTTTTCTAAACTCATCCCGTACAGATTGGATCCGGGCCCGAGGGAAGGTGATATATGCCTCATTGGAATCACGAATACCTGCACAGCTTGACCAGCGAGCGAACACCCCAGAGAGCCTTCGACCTCGCAGTACACTTGGTGCAGGATCTAGGTATGGAATTCCTGGGACTGAAGATTCGTATCCAGCTCGCCGCTCAAGCCCCCAAGCTCTACCTCTACAGTAATTATTCGAAAGCCTGGATCGAACGCTATCAGCGCGATGAGTTCTACAAACAGGACCTCGCCGCAACCAGAAGCCACAGCTCGACCACGCCGGTGCTGTGGACCGACGAGCTGTACCGCGAAGCCCCGCAATATCGCGAACAAGCGTGCCTGCATGGCTTGCGCCACGGCTGGACACAGTCGCTGCACGATCTTCAACACAACGAAAGCCAGGTCAGTGTCGCAAGGCCCGCAGACGAGGTAAGCATCGCCGAGCTCTACGAAAAGGCCGGTCGGGTACAGTGGTTGTGCCACACGCTGCACGACATCGTTTGTCAGTACCACCTGGCCAAGCTCAGCCTGCCCCACCCGAAGATGAGCGAGCGAGAACTCGAGGTCCTTCGATGGTCAGCCGCCGGCAAGACAGCCGCCGATGTGGCCTGCATCTTGTCCCTCTCGCAAAGCACCGTGAACTTCCACATCCGCAGTGTCATCACCAAGACCAACGCCTCCAACAAAGCGGGCGCCATCGCCATTGCCATGATGCGTGGCCTGATCGATCAATAGCCATGCCTGCGACCTTCGGCAAAGCGCTGTAGAATCGCGTACCAAAGCTCATGGCGATCCGCTGTGGGCAGATCCGTACCCGAGCCAGACGCCATGCCCCTGTTGACCACCCCTTACGCCGAACTCGACCTGATCCGCCAACCGGACCAGGCCAACGACCCGCTGCAAGCCTTCGATGCCGCCGATGAGTACCTGCTCGAACAGTTGCATGCGCAGCAGTTGGCCAAAGCGAGCCGAGTTCTGGTGCTCAACGACAGCTTTGGTGCCTTGGCCGCCAGCCTGGTCGGCCACCTTTCGGTATGCAGCAGTGGTGACTCTTACCTGGCTCACCTGGCCCTCGAAAAAAACCTCGCGCGCAACGGCATGGCCTTCGACAGCGTACCTTTCGTGCCCGCCAGCGAGCAGTGGCAAGGCACCTTCGATCGGGTCCTGGTGCGGGTTCCCAAGACCTTGGCACTGCTTGAAGAACAACTGATCCGCCTGCAAGGCCACCTGGCCCCTGGCGCTCAGGTCATCGCTGCAGCAATGATCAAGCACCTGCCGCGGGCCGCCGGTGATCTGCTGGAGAAATACATCGGCCCGGTGCAGGCGTCGCTGGCGCAAAAAAAGGCGCGGCTGCTGACAGCCACCGTCGAACAGCGCCCTGCCGCACGTTCGCCCTACCCCACCCGCTACCTGCTGGACTCACCGCCACTGGAACTGCTCAACCATGCCAACGTGTTCTGCCGCGAAGGCCTGGACATCGGCACCCGCGCGTTTCTCCCGCACCTGCCCCGAAACCTGGGCAACGCACGTGTTGCCGACCTGGGGTGTGGCAATGGCGTGGTGGCCATCGCCAGTGCGCTGGTCAACCCCGATGCTCATTACACGCTGGTGGACGAATCGTACATGGCGGTGCAGTCGGCGCAGGAAAACTGGCAGGCCGCATTGGGCGACCGTGCGGTAAGCGTTTTGGCGGGTGATGGCCTGGCGGGGGTAGAAAAGCAGTCGCTGGATGTAGTGCTGTGCAACCCGCCGTTCCACCAACAGCAAGTGGTCGGCGACTTCCTCGCCTGGCGCATGTTCCAGCAAGCGCGTGAGGCGCTGGTGGTGGGCGGCGCGCTGTACATCGTCGGCAACCGTCACCTGGGTTACCACAGCAAGCTGGCAAGGCTGTTCCGGGGCGTCGAACAGGTGGCGGCGACGCCAAAGTTCGTCATTCTCAAAGCCCGCAAGTAGAGGCCGGGGCCGCGCTGCGGCCCTTCACCCCACAAGGCCGCCTACCTTCAGCGGCGGCCTTGCAGCGCCTCGGTCAATGGGTGGTGAGCCCGGCCGCGCCCATGAACAGGCGCATCACCCAGGCAGCCACACCCAGTGCCGCCACGCTCATCGCCCAGATCAGCAGCAGCCAGCCCAACCGCTGCCAGAATGGCTTTTTCTCTTCAAGGCCATGTTTGCCAGTCATCATGCGCCCCTCCTAGTGATAGCCGTCTTCGTGGGTCACCTTGCCGCGGAATACGTAGTAACTCCAGAAGGTATACCCAAGGATGAACGGCAGGATGAACAATGTGCCCACCAGCATGAAGCCTTGGCTCTGCGGCGGTGCGGCCGCCTCCCAGATCGAGATCGACGGCGGGATGATGTTTGGCCACAGGCTGATGCCCAGGCCGCTATAGCCGAGGAAGATCAACACCAAGGTGAGCAGGAACGGGGTGTAATGGGCATTGCGGGCCACGGCCTTGAGCAACCCGTAGAAGGTCACCAGCACCAGCAGCGGCACTGGCATGAACCAGATCAGGTTGGGCATGCTGAACCAGCGGTCGGCGATCTGCGGATAGGCGATCGGCGTCCACAGGCTGACTATGCCGATCACCACCAGCAGTACTAGCGCCAGCGGCTTGGCCAGGTCATGCATCTGCTGTTGCAGCGGCCCCTCGGTCTTCATGATCAACCAAGTACAACCCAGCAGGGTATAGGCAACGATCAACCCCAGGCCACTGAACAGGCTGAACGGGGTCAGCCAGTCGAGCGTGCCACCAACGAAGTGGCGGTCGACCACCTTGAAGCCTTCGATGAACGCGCCCAGTGCAACGCCCTGGAAGAACGTCGCGACCAGCGACCCCCAGATGAATGCCTTGTCCCAGATATGGCGCTTGTCGGCCTTGGCCTTGAAGCGGAACTCGAAGGCCACGCCGCGAAAGATCAAGCCGATCAGCATCAGAATCAACGGCAGGTACAGCGCCTCGAGTACCACCGAATAGGCCAACGGGAAGGCCCCGAACAGGCCGGCACCGCCGAGGATCAGCCAGGTTTCGTTACCGTCCCATACGGGGGCGACGGTGTTCATCATCACATCACGGTCCTGCTCGCCCTTGACGAAGGGGAAGAGCATGCCGATTCCCAGGTCGAAACCATCCATCACCACGTACATCATGACGCCGAAGATAATGATCACGGCCCAGATCAGCGGAAGGTCGATGCCCATGACTCAGTTCTCCTTGCTCAGGCTGGCAGTGGTGGCCTCACGGCCATCATCGGCGGCAGACAGCGGACGTGCCGGTGTGCGTTTCTGGCCGGGGCCACCCGGTGTATGCTCATCGCCCTCACCCGTCTTCGGCCCTTTGCGCACCAGGCGCATCATGTAGCCCAGGCCGGTGCCAAACAGGGCGAAGTACACCACCACGAACGCCACCAAGGTGAAGCCGAGCTGGGTGTAGCTATGGTTGGAAACCCCCTCCGAAGTGCGCATCAGGCCATAGACCACCCACGGCTGACGGCCAATCTCGGTGGTGAACCAGCCTGCCAGGATGGCAATCAGGCCGGACGGCCCCATCCACAGGGTCAGGTACAGGAACGGCCGTGAGCTGTAGAGCGTGCCGCGCTTGCGCAGCCACAGGCTCCACAGGCCGACGAAGATCATCAGGAACCCAAGCCCGACCATGACCCGGAACGACCAGAAGACAATGGTCGAGTTGGGCCGGTCCTCGGGCGGGAACTCCTTCATTGCCGGCACCTGCTTGTCCAGGCTGTGGGTGAGAATCAGGCTGCCGAGCGCCGGGATCTCAACCTTGAAGCGGGTGGTCTCGGCCTTCATGTCGGGGAGGCCGAACAGGATCAACGGGGTAGGTTCGCCAGGGACGTTTTCCCAATGGCCTTCGATAGCGGCGATTTTCACCGGCTGGTGCTTGAGCGTATTGAGGCCGTGGAAGTCGCCGATTACAGCCTGGATCGGGGCAACCACCAAAGCCATCCACATGGCCATCGAGAGCATCTTGCGCACTGCCGGGTTGTCACGCCCACGCAGCAGGTGCCATGCCGCCGAGGCCCCGACGAAGAACGCCGTGGCGACGAACGCGGCAGTGGCCATGTGCATCAACCGGTAGGGGAACGACGGGTTGAAGATCACTGCCAACCAATCCACCGGCACCACGCGGCCGTCGATGATTTCGTGGCCTTGCGGGGTTTGCATCCAGCTGTTGGACGCCAGGATCCAGAAGGTCGACACCAAGGTGCCAATGGCCACCATTACCGTGGCGAAGAAGTGCAGGCCACGGCCCACGCGGTTCCAGCCAAACAGCATGACCCCCAGGAACCCCGCCTCGAGGAAGAAGGCGGTCAGCACCTCGTAGGTGAGCAAGGGGCCTGTGACCGCACCGGCGAAGTCGGAAAAACGGCTCCAGTTGGTGCCGAACTGATAGGCCATGACCAGGCCGGAAACCACACCCATGCCGAAGTTGACGGCGAAGATCTTCGACCAGAAGTGGTAAAGGTCACGGTAGACCTGGTTGTGGCTCCTCAGCCAAAGGCCTTCGAGGACGGCCAGGTAGCTCGCCAGGCCAATGGTGATGGCCGGGAACAAAATGTGAAAGGACACGGTAAACGCAAACTGGATTCGGGCGAGATCTAGGGCCTCTAAACCGAACATAGTGCTTCCTCTTCAGATAATCCGGCGTTTGGGCCCATGGCCGTCACGCCTGCTGCCCCCACGTTAATCGAGTGCGCTGCGTTGGAATTGTTCTGTGCAATCGCAGGGAATTGGGCCCAAAGGCCTATTCGTTGCGTCTGGAACGATTGATCCAGATCAACGAATGCTAGGAAGCATAGTCGTGAATGGCCTGCCGGGCCGTGTGGTTGAATGCCGCGTGACCCGTTGTCTCACCCTCTTCAATAACGCGCGAAAAAGTGCCGAACAGGGCAAACAGTAACTGCTTGTTACAAACAGATGATAATCTTCCGGCCCCTCTACTGCGCCGAGGCCACAGCTTCCGATGTCCGATTCCACACCGCAGTTGTTGCGTCACCACCGCCCTTTCATGGCCTTCTGGCTGGCCCGTGTTTTCACCGCCAGCGGCTTTCAGATGCTGACCGTGGCCATTGGCTGGCACCTCTACCAACTCACCGGCAACGTGCTTGACCTGGGCCTGGTCGGCCTGGTCGAGTTTGCGCCACGGGTACTGTTCATGCTGCACACCGGGCATGTAGCCGACCGCTATGACCGGCGCAAGGTCGCGGCCCTGTGCCAGACGCTGCAGGGCCTGATCGCCCTGGTGCTGGCGCTGGGCAGCGCCACCGACAACGTCAGCCGCGAGCTGATCTTCGCCCTGGCTTTCCTGTTGGGTGCTACCCGCTCGTTCGAGATGCCCGCCACCCAGGCGCTGTTGCCCAACGTGGTCCCCGCCGGGCTGTTTCCACGGGCAGTGGCGGCCTCGGCCTCGGCTACCCAGGCAGCGACCATCGTCGCGCCCGCCGTGGGCGGCTTTCTGTATGCTTTCGGCAGTATCTGGGTGTATGGCCCTACGGTGGCTCTGTACGCCATTGCCTGCCTGCTGATGCTGAGCCTGGATTCGCGCCAGCAGGTTCCCCAGCGCGGGCGCGCCAACCTGGAGTCGCTGCTGGCCGGAATCCGTTTCATCCGCAGCCGACCCGATATCCTCGGAGCAATTTCGCTCGATCTGTTCGCCGTCCTGTTGGGCGGTGCCACTGCGCTGCTGCCGGTGTTCGCCAAGGACATCCTGCTCACCGGCCCCTGGGGCCTGGGCCTGCTGCGTTCGGCACCGGCAGTGGGGGCATTGCTGATGTCGGTGTGGCTGGCACGCTTCCCGGTACAGCGCAAAGTCGGCCGTACCATGTTCACCGCGGTCGGCGTCTTCGGCGTAGCGACCATCGCCTTCGGCCTGTCAACTTCGTTCTGGTTCTCGCTGGCGGTGCTGGTGGTGCTGGGCGCGGCGGACATGATCAGCATGGTGATCCGCGGGGCCTTCGTGCAACTGGAAACGCCAGACGAGATGCGTGGCCGGGTGAGCGCGGTGAACGGCCTGTTCATCGGTGCCTCGAATCAGCTCGGCGAGTTCGAATCCGGGGTGACGGCGCACTGGTTTGGCACAGTGCCAGCCGTGGTGCTCGGCGGTGTGGGCACATTGGTGGTGACGGGGGTGTGGATAAAACTGTTCCCTACGCTGGCCAAGCGGGACCGCTTGCACAACGGGTAACGTGCCGACTCGAGGGCCCTGTCGCCGAAAAGCCGCGGATGGGGCCGGATGGACGCACTCAACGTCCATTCCCCAACGGCCATAGGCCCCCGCCAGCCATGCTGGTATGATGCGCGGCTTTTTTCCTCCCCACACAAAACCACGGCAACCGGTACGGTCTGTGCTTTGCTGATGGGGTCGATACATTCACGGCGCCGGGGGCGCCTTGGGGAGCGGGCATGCTGGAAAGGCTGTTTCAACTAAGAGCACACAACACCAACGTGCGCACCGAGATTCTCGCGGGCGTCACTACCTTCCTGGCCATGGCCTATATCCTGTTCGTCAACCCGAGCATCCTCGGCGAGACCGGCATGGACAAAGGGGCGATCTTCGTCGCCACCTGCCTGGCTGCGGCCATCGGCTCAGCGACCATGGGCCTGATCGCCAACTACCCGATTGCCCTGGCGCCGGGCATGGGCCTGAACGCGTTCTTCACCTACACGGTGGTCCTGCACATGGGCCACACCTGGCAGGTCGCACTGGGTGCGGTGTTCCTCTCGGCCGTGATGTTCTTCCTGCTGTCGATTTTC
Source organism: Pseudomonas ceruminis (assembly GCF_021602025.1). Lineage (GTDB taxonomy): Bacteria > Pseudomonadota > Gammaproteobacteria > Pseudomonadales > Pseudomonadaceae > Aquipseudomonas > Aquipseudomonas ceruminis. The sequence goes on along the minus strand of NZ_BQHW01000006.1, from coordinate 30,743 downwards.
CGCATCCGCGAATGGATCGTGAACAGCATCCCGCTGCCGCTTCGCTCGGCCATCGCGGCGGGCATCGGCTTGTTCCTAGCGTTCATCGCCCTGCACAACGCCGGCATCGTCGTCGATAACCCGGCCACTCTGGTGGGCTTGGGCGACCTCAAGCAGCCCGCACCGATCCTGGCCACGCTGGGCTTCTTCCTGATCGTCGGGCTCGAATCGCTGAAGGTGCGCGGTGCGGTGCTGATCGGCATTCTGGCCGTCACGGTCGCCTCAATCGTGATGGGCGTGACGCCATTCGGCGGCATCGTCTCCATGCCGCCGTCGCTGGCACCGACTTTCCTTCAGTTGGACATCGCCGGTGCCCTCGATGTGGGCCTGGTGAGCGTGATCTTTGCCTTCCTGTTCGTCGACCTGTTCGACAACTCGGGCACCCTGATCGGCGTGGCCAAACGCGCCGGGCTGATGGGCAAGGACGGCCACATGCCGAAGATGGGCCGCGCCCTGATCGCCGACAGCACCGCCGCCATGGCCGGCTCGCTGCTGGGCACCTCGACCACTACCAGCTACATCGAGTCTGCCGCAGGCGTGAGTGCCGGTGGCCGTACCGGCTTGACGGCCATCGTGGTCGCCGTGTTGTTCCTGCTGGCGTTGTTCTTCGCCCCGCTGGCCGGTAGCGTGCCAGCCTTCGCCACCGCCCCGGCGCTGCTGTTCGTCGCGGTACTGATGGCCTCGGGCCTGGCGGAAATAAACTGGGATGATGTGACTGAGGCCGCCCCCGTGGTGGTGACCGCCCTGGCCATGCCGCTGACCTATTCGATTGCCAACGGCATTGCGTTCGGCTTCATTGCCTGGACTGCTGTCAAGCTGATCTCCGGCCGCCACCGCGACCTGAACCCGGCCTTGGTGATCCTTTCCATCCTATTCGTCATCAAGCTGGGCTGGTTCAACGCATGAGTGCTGTTTTCGACCCCTCCACCTATGACGCGCAACTGGAGGCCAAGGTTGCCCGCCTGCGCGAGCTGCTGACCCCCTTTGGAGCGCCGGATCCGGCCGTTTTCGACTCGCCGCGCGAGCACTACCGCCTGCGTGCCGAGTTCCGCCTGTGGCGTGAAGACGGCCAGCGCCACTATGCGATGTTCGCCCCGGGTGAGAAGCATAAGGCCATCCTGATCGAGGACTTTCCCATCGCCAGCGAGCGCATCAATGCACTGATGCCCCGCCTGAAGGCGGCCTGGCAAGCCAGCGAGGCGCTGAGCAATCGCCTGTTCCAGGTGGAGTTTCTCACCACCCTGGCCGGCGACGCGATGGTCACGATGTGCTACCACCGCCCGCTGGACGAGGCATGGGAAGTGGCAGCGCGGCAGCTGGCCGAGGAATTGGGGGTAAGCCTGATCGGCCGCTCGAAAGGCAAGCGCCTGGTGATCGGGCGCGATTACGCGGTGGAAAAACTCGACGTGGCTGGCCGCGTATTCAGCTACCGCCAGCCGGAAGGCGCCTTCACCCAACCCAATGGCGCGGTCAACCAGAAGATGCTCAGCTGGGCGTTCGACGCCATCGGTGAGCGTGATGACGACCTGCTGGAGCTGTACTGCGGTAACGGCAACTTCACCTTGCCACTGGCTACCCGCGTACGCCAGGTGCTGGCCACGGAAATCAGCAAGACGTCGGTCAATGCCGCGCTGAGCAACCTTGACGAAAACGCTGTGGATAACGTGCGGTTGGTGCGCCTGTCGGCCGAAGAGCTGACCCAGGCGCTGAACGACGTGCGCCCGTTCCGCCGGCTGGAAGGCATCGACCTGAAAAGCTACGCGTTCGGTACCGTATTCGTCGACCCGCCGCGTGCAGGCATGGACCCTGACACCTGCGAGCTGACACGGCGCTTTGAGCGGATTCTGTATATCTCGTGCAACCCGGAAACACTGGCCGCGAATATCGAGCAATTGCAGGATACCCATCGAATCGAGCGTTGCGCGTTATTTGACCAGTTCCCCTATACCCACCACATGGAGAGTGGGGTATTGCTGGTTCGGCGCTGATCTTCAGGTTGCGGGGGGCTGCCGTGCAGCCCATTCGCCGGGAAAGGCCCTCCCACAGGATGCGCCAGCGTTGTTGAGAACGCTGGTGACCTGTGGAAGCGGCCTCAATTGACTCAGAAGTCGAAGAACACCGTCTCCCCTTCCCCCTGGATGCGGATATCGAAGCGATACGCCGTCTTCCCATCCACTTCACATCGCTTGGCAATCAACGTTTCACGGCGCTGCGGCTGCTCGATCAGGTTGAGCACTGGGCACTGGGCGTTGGCCTGTGCCTCGTCATCGAAATACAGACGCGTGTGCAGGTGGATGTTGATGCCGCGTGCAAACAAGCTGAGGTTGATGTGCGGCGCCATGGGCACACCGGCAGCGTTCTTCACCACGCCGGGTTTGACCGTATGCACGGTCCATTCACCGGCATCGAAGGTGGTGGCGGTGCGGCCGAAGCTGTTGAAGGCGTTTTCCAGGTTGTAGGCGTCCTGGTAGTGGCCATCCGCGTCGGCCTGCCAGATCTCAAGGAATGAATCGCGCACCAGGTGGCCGTTGCCGTCATACACGTGGCCGATCAACACAATGTGCTCGCCTGGTGCGTCCGGCTTGGCCAGGCGGTTCCAGATTTCCTGATCTCGGGTCGGGTTGCCGGCCGCTTCCAAGGCCAGGCCGATGTGCACGTAGGGGCCAGCAGTCTGCGAAGGCGTTTCGGGCAGCAGTTCGATTGGCATGGCGAGGGTCCTCAGCAGTTCTCGAAGTGTGTCTTGCGCTGGCCGCGCAGCACGATGTCGAAGCGATAAGCCAAGCAGTCCATGGGGTTGGCGCTGCCCATGTCGAGCTTGGCGATCAGTTGCTGCACCGCTTCAGGGTTGGCGATCGACTTGACGATCGGGCACATCGGGATCAGCGGATCACCCTCGAAATACAGCTGGGTAATCAGCTTGGTGGCGATCGACGGGCCGCTGATGGCGAAGTGGATATGTGCCGGGCGCCAGTCGTTGGGGCCATTGCGCCAAGGGTACGGGCCGGGCTTGATGGTACGGAAGCTGTAGTGGCCGTCGCGGTCGGTCAGGCAGCGGCCGACACCGCCAAAATTCGGGTCAAGCGGTGCCAGGTAGCGGTCGTTCTTGTGCCGGTAGCGTCCACCGGCATTGGCCTGCCACATTTCAACCAGGGTGTTGGGCACCGGTTTACCGTATTGATCGACCACACGACCGGCAACGATGATGCGTTCACCGATCGGCAGGCCACCGTTGTTGAAATTAAGCAGCAGGTCATGGTCATGGGCACCGAAGCCCAAGTGGGAAAAGTCGGGGCCGGTGGTTTCGCTGATCGACTGCGGGATGCTGACCAGTGCCTGGCGCGGCGAGCGGGCAATGGACGTCTTGTAGTCGGGGGTCAGCGCCTTGGGGTGCCAATTGCGATCACGGATCACGAAGCGGCTGTTGTCCTGGGCGGGCATGCCGTTTTCCTCTCTTGGAATTATCAGAACGCCTGTGCGTGGCAGGCGGACTTGCAGTTTCAGATAGGTCGCGGGGGATGAATATTGAAATCAGCCGCTCTATACATAACCAAATGGTTATGTATTAGTACGTTTGCCCGTGGTGATCTAATCTTTGTCTTCATGTTTCACGCCCTGGAGAGCATTTCATGGAATGGCGAAAAGGCCGGCGCAGCGACAACGTAGTCGATGCCCGTGGCGAAGGTGGCGGCGGCGGTATGCGCTTTGGTGGCGGTAAAGGGCTCGGGCTCGGCGCCATTTTGCTCATCGTCGGCATCGGCTGGCTCACCGGCCAGGATCCGCTGCAGATACTTGGCCAGCTCGCCGGCCAGATGGAGCAACAGCAACAGGCACCCAGTGGTGCAGGCAACAAGGCACCCGCAGCCAACGACGAGCAGGCGCAGTTCGTCGCCTCGATCCTGGGCGATACCGAAGACACGTGGAAGGCCTTGTTCTCCCAGGCTGGCAAGCAGTACCGCGACCCCAAGCTGGTGCTGTTCAGTGGCCAGGTCAATTCCGCTTGCGGCTTCGCTTCGGCGGCGGTCGGCCCGTTCTACTGCCCGGCGGACCAGCGGGTTTACCTGGACATGTCGTTCTTCCGTGAAATGGAAACCCGTTTCGCCGCCGCCGGTGATTTCGCCCAGGCCTACGTGATCGCCCACGAAATCGGCCACCACGTGCAGACGTTGCTCGGCGTCTCGGCCAAGGTCGACGCGGCCCGCCGCAACGGCCAACGCCTGGAGGGTGACAATGGCCTGTTGGTGCGCCAGGAACTGCAAGCCGACTGCCTGGCCGGTGTGTGGGCCTATCAGGCGCAGCAACGCCTCAACTGGCTTGAGCCGGGGGATGTCGAGGAAGCGTTGAATGCGGCCAATGCCATTGGTGATGACCGCCTGCAGCAGCAGGGCCAGGGGCGCGTGGTGCCTGACTCCTTCACCCATGGCACCTCGGCTCAGCGGGTACGTTGGTTCAAGGCTGGGTTCGCCAAAGGTGAAGTGAACAGTTGCGACACCTTCAGTGCACGCAGCTTGTAAGGGTATCTGCAAGTTCGGCAAGCGGCGGAACCCGCAAAAGCAAACGTTTGTACAGGGCGAAAAATTGCTGAAAAAGCGTTTCAGCTTCACCCCTGCTTGCCGATAACCCCTGCACGATTCAGCGGGCATCCAGAATAACAACGCTTCGCGATCGAAGATCAAGTAAGCGAAATCATTTCTGGAGAGCGTGCATGAACAGCTGGTTCGCCAATATCAGCGTAAACCTCAAACTCGGCCTGGGCTTCGGCCTGGTGCTGATCCTTACCGCCCTGCTGGCCCTGACCGGCTGGACTAGCCTGGGCAGCCTTATCGCCCGCAGCAACTGGATGGGCGACATCGGTCAGCTCAACAAAGACCTGACCGACCTGCGTGTGGCGCGCCTGCAGTACATGATCGCCGACGGCGACGATGCCGCAGCGGCCAACACGCAGGCCAAGCTCGACATTTTCAGCAAACAGCAGGAGTACCTGGCCGGCACCTTCAAGAGCCCAGAGAACGTCAAGCTGCTGAACGCGCTGGGACAAACCCTCAGCGACTACCGGGTTTCGCTTAACAAGATGCGTGCCGGCTATCAGAGCTCACGGGCCGCCCTTGGCGTGATGAGTGCGTCGGCAGGCAAGGCTGACGAGGCCATGGAAAGCCTCAGCCAGGATGTCATGGGCCGCCCCGAGCCGGACAGCGTGCGCCTGGCGCAATACCAGCTGATCAGTAAAGTGCGCCAACAGCTGCTGTTGGTGCGCATCGACGTGCGTGGCTACATCGCCGACAACTCGGCCGCCAACGAACAAGCGGCATTGCGCCAGCTCGAAGCGGCGTTGGTCGAAATCGACAACCTCAAGCGCCAGTTGCCGGCCGAAACCACACGCGTGGAGCAATTTGAGCAGTCGGTACAGGCCTACCTCCAGGCCGTGCGTCAGTTCCGCGATGCAATCGCCGATATCACCGTCGCCCGTGCGGAAATGACCGTGCAGGGCAGCGACATCGTCAAGCGCAGCGATGCGCTGTACGACATCCAGCTGGAGCGTCGCAACGCCGAAAGCAGCCAGGCCCGTAATCTGCAGATCATCGCCACGCTGCTGGCGCTGCTGGCCGGGGTACTGGCGGCGGTCATCATCACCCGGCAAATCACCCGGCCACTGCGCGAGACCCTGCACGCGGTGGAGCAGATCGCCAGTGGTGACCTCACCCACGACATGCGCGTGACCCGCCGCGATGAAATCGGCGTGCTGCAGCAAGGCATCGCCCGTATGGGCACGACCCTGCGCGAGCTGATCAGCGGCATCCGCGACGGCGTCACTCAAATCGCCAGCGCTGCCGAAGAGCTGTCGGCGGTAACCGAGCAAACCAGTGCCGGTGCCAACAGCCAGAAGGTCGAAACCGACCAGGTCGCCACGGCCATGCACGAAATGGCCGCGACCGTTCAGGAAGTGGCGCGTAACGCCGAACAGGCTTCGCATGCGGCGACCGGTGCCGACGAAGAGGCGCGCGCAGGTGATCGCGTGGTTGGCGAAGCAATCAGCCAGATAGAGCGCCTGGCAGAAGAAGTGCACCGCTCAACCGAAGCCATGAGCCTGTTACAGCAGGAGAGCCAGAAGATCGGCAGCGTGATGGATGTGATCAAGTCGGTGGCCGATCAGACCAACCTGCTGGCGCTCAACGCCGCGATCGAGGCGGCCCGTGCCGGTGAGGCGGGCCGTGGATTTGCCGTGGTCGCCGACGAAGTCCGTGGCCTGGCCCAGCGTACGCAAAAGTCCACCGAGGAGATCGAAGAGCTGGTTGCCAGCCTTCAGCACGGTACTCAGCAGGTGGCCAACGCCATGCAGGGTAGCCGCACGCTGACCGACAACAGTGTGGAACTGGCACGCAAGGCCGGGGCTTCGCTGGAGAACATCACTGGCACGGTGTCGAGTATCCAGTCGATGAACCAGCAGATTGCCGCAGCGGCCGAACAGCAGAGTGCGGTGGCTGAAGAGATCAGCCGCAGCATTCTGAATGTGCGAGATGTGTCCGAGCAGACGGCGACGGCCAGTGATGAAACGGCAGCTTCGAGTGTCGAACTGGCGCGCCTGGGCGGGCACTTGCAGACGTTGGTCAGCCAGTTCCGGGTGTGAATTCCACATGCTGTTAGCGCCTGATCTCGCGCCACACAAGCTCGATGTGGGAGCGGGCTTGCCCCGCGAAGCAGGCAACGCGGTGGTCGGCCCCGGCACACCGATTCCACAGCAAGTGCGTCAACGTATAGACGGTTGAGCAAGTTGCTCCCAAAGGTACCCCACTGCCCCCTGGGCGTGCGGGGTACTTTTGGGAGCCGGCATGCCGGCGACAAAGCCAAAAAGCTGAAAACAGGCTACTTAACGACCACCCCCACTCCGCGCCCGCGCGGATCAGAAGCCGTTTCCAGCTTCGCCCCGTCCACCCGGATGGCCTGGATATCGCCCATCTCCCAACCCTGATCCTCCAGCACATAGCCCATCTTCTTCAGGTCATCCGCCACCGCCCCGGTGAGCGGTGCATAGCTGTCGAAATAGACGGTGTCCTTGGGCTGCAACTGATGATGCACACGCTGCGCCGCCACGGCCTTATCCAGCGGCATACCGTAGTCGTACAGGTTGTTCATCACCTGGAAGATCGAGGTGAAGATCCGCGACCCGCCCGGGGTACCGATCACCAGCACCACCTTGCCATCGCGGGTCATCAGGCTCGGGCTCATGGACGACAGCATGCGCTTGCCTGGCTCGATGGCATTGGCGTCACCGCCGACCACGCCAAAGGCGTTGGCGGCGCCAGGCTTGGCACTGAAGTCGTCCATCTCGTCGTTGAGCAGGAAGCCGGCGCCCTTGACCACCACCCCGCTGCCGTAGTCGAGGTTGAGGGTGTAAGTGTTGCTCACCGCATTGCCTTGCTTGTCGACGATCGAGAAGTGAGTGGTCTGGTGCGGCTCCAGCCCCGGCTTGACCTTGTCGGTGTCAGAGATGGCGTTCGGGTTGACCTGGCTTGCCCGCTTGGCCAGGTAGTCCTTGGCAATCAGTTGGTCAACCGGCACCTTGGTAAAGGCAGGGTCACCGAGGTAGTCGGCGCGGTCGGCGAACACACGCTTCTCGATTTCAGCCAGCAGGTGGATGTATTGCGCCGAGTTGTGCGCCACCCCCTTGAAGTCCGCCGCACGCTCTTCCTTGATGCCCAGTAGCTGGGCCAGGGCCACGCCACCGGAGCTTGGCGGTGGCGCGGTGTACACCACATTGCCGCGCCAGCTCAGGGCCATCGGTTCACGCCATACGGCCTTGTAGTCCCGAAGGTCTTGCTGGGTGATCAGGCCCTTGTCAGCCTGCATCTGGGCTACCAGCAGCTCAGCGGTCTTGCCCTGGTAGAACTCGCTCACCCCTTTATCGGCAATGCGCTCAAGGGTCTGCGCCAGTTCTGGCTGCTTGAATGCCTCGCCCACTTTCATGTTGCCGAAATAGTCGTTGAAGTTGGTCGCGGTCTTGAACATGCCTTGGGCATCGTTGCGGTACTGGTACTGCTTCTCGGCCACCTTGAAACCGTTTTTCGCATAGCCGATGGCCGGGGTCAGCAACTCGCTCCAGGGCAACTTGCCAAACTTCTGGTGCGCTTCCCACAGCCCCATCACGGTGCCGGGCACGCCTGCGGCGCGAACACCCACCAGGCTGAGGTTCTCGATGACCTCACCCTTGTCATCCAGGTACATGGTACGGGTTGCCGCTTTGGGCGCGACTTCACGGTAGTCGAGGAAGTAGGGTTTGCCGTCGACGAACAGGGTCATGAAACCGCCGCCACCAATGTTGCCGGCTTCCGGGTAGGTCACCGCCAGCGTAAAGGCGGTTGCCACTGCCGCGTCCACGGCGTTGCCGCCTTTCTTCAGAATGTCAGCGGCTACCTGTGCGCCATATTGATCGGGCGCGGCCACCGCACCACCTTCCAGCGTTACCGCATAAGCCGAAGAACAGCTCAGGATTGCGGCCCCGAGCGCCAAGGGCTGAAACAGGACAATACGCATGACACTTCCTTGGTGTTGTTTTTGTTGATCACTCAGTAAGGCCCAAGCGCGTCGACTGTGCAATCACACGGAGGAAGTTTCGCCGCCCGTGGGCAGGATTTGTCGCGTTCAGGCAACTCAGCAGGCGTACATCGCCAGCTTGCGCTGGATGAAATCGAGGAAACATTGGATACGCAGGGCCAATTGCGTGTTGCGGTAATAAACAGCGTGGATCGGCTGGCGGTAACCGTTGTTGGCATCGCTCAACAGCACGTGCAGGCGGCCGGCGCGGATGTCTTCGTGGGTCATGAAGTGCGAGAGGCTGACGATGCCCTCCCCGGCCAATGCCAGTTGGCGCAGGGTTTCGCCGCTAGAGGCAATCAGCGCCGGGCGGATCGGCCAACGGTCACCCTGGGCGTGGCGCAGTGGCCACTGGTTGAGTGACTCAGGCTGGCTGAAACCGAGCAGGCAATGGTTGTTCAGGTCTTCAACCTGCTGCGGCGTGCCATGGCGCTCCAGATAGGCGGGGCTGGCCAGGACCTGGACCGGGCTGCAGCCGAGTGAACGGGCATGCAGGCTGGAGTCAGCCAGTTCACCGATACGGATCGCCACATCGGTACTCTGCTCCAGCAGGTCGATGATCAGGTCATCGGTGTTGAGCTCCAACTCGATGCCGGGGTACTGCCGGCGGAACTCACCGATCCAGGGCAGGATGGCATGCAGCATGAAAGGCGCCGCGGCATTGATGCGCAGGCGCCCGGATGGGGTCTGGCGGTTCATCGACAGGCGCTCTTCCATGTCGTCCATCTGCTCAAGCACCCGGCGTGAGCGTTCGAGGAAGAAGCGGCCTTCTTCGGTCAAGTCCATGCGCCGAGTGGTGCGGTTGACCAAGGTGGTGCCGAGCTTGGCCTCCAGGCGTGACAAGGTGCGGCTGACCGCCGACGGCGTCTGGCCCATCTGCTCGGCGGCAGCAGAGATCGAGCCGCAATCGATCACGGCAACGAATACCTGCAGTTCTTCGGATCGGGTTTTCACACAGAAGGCCTTGGAGGGAAGATGCCCAGATTGATAGCTGTTGCGCGAAGCCCGCGCAAGGGGGCCGCCATGCAGCCCCTGGCAACGGCGCTTACTGAGCCTTGCCGAAGACCTGATTCAAATGCGCTTCATACGCCGCCAGCGCCGCCGGCACATCCGGGCGTTTCATCACATCCACCGCAAGGAAGGTCGGCAGGCCGGCCATGCCGAGGAACTGGTTGGCCTTGTGGAACGGGAAGTAGACCGCATCCACGCCTTTGCCCTCGAAGAAATCGCTCGGGTCGTCGAAGGCCTGTTGTGGGGCATTCCAGGTCAGCGACAGCATGTACTGCTTGCCCTGCACCAGGCCACCGCTGCCGTATTTCTGCGAGGCATCCGAACGGGTACGGCCGTCGTTGGCGTAGAGGCTGCCGTGGCCGGCGGTGAAGACTTCGTCGATGTACTTTTTAACGGTCCAGGGCGCGCCCATCCACCAGCCTGGCATCTGGTAGATCACCACATCGGCCCAGAGGTATTTCTCGACCTCGGCCTGGACGTCATAGCCACCGTCGATGAAGGTTTGCTGCACATCGAAACCGGCGCGATCCAAATGCGCAAGGGCGGCGTCGTGCAGGGTCTGATTGAGGCGGCCATCGGAGTGGGCGAACTGTTTACCGCCATTGAGCAGAAGAATCTTTTTCATGCTGACCTCGGGGTCGAGTCAAATGGAATGACCGGCAGATTAGAGGCCCGCTGGCACGGGAAACAGCAGCCATGGGTCAAAATACAATTGATCCATAGTCACGAATGCTCAGGTAATTATTGCCTTAGAATCGTTTCATCATCCATCACCGAATAGCGACCCATGAGCGAGCAGCACGCTTTTATCCTCAAGGCCAAGACCCGTCCGGAAATGGCGGAGGCTTTCGAAACCCTGTTCCGTGCCTACGTCGAACCGAGTCGCCAGGAACCAGGCTGTATCGAATACCACATGCTGCGCGACAAGGCAGACCCCAGCCTGTTCGTGTTCTTCGAGGTGTGGGCCAGCAAGGCAGCCCTGGACGTGCATTCGGCCTTGCCACACATGGTCGAGTTCTTCGAAAAGCGCATGGACTACCTGGAGCGTGACTTCGATATCCAGGCTATCGAGATGCTCAGCGCATCCTCTGCTAGCCGTTGATCAGCAGATGGCCGCCGAGTACGGCCATGCCGATGAAGAAGCAGCGCTTGAACAGGGCAGCACTGATGCGCTGGCGCAACCACTGGCCCGCCAGCATGCCCAGCAGCGCTGGCGCCAGCATCAGCAATGAAGCCCCCAGTGCCTGGCTCCCCAGGGCATCCTGCCCGGCCAGGCCCAGAGCCAACGCCACGGTCGAGACGGTGAACGACAGGCCCAGCGCCTGGATCAGTTCATCGCGGCTCAGGCCCAGGCTCTGCAGGTAAGGCACTGCGGGCATCACGAACACGCCCGTGACGGCTGTGACCAGCCCGGTCAGCAGCCCGCACAGCGGCCCCAGCCAGCCTTCCCGCCCTGGGGCCAGCCGCAACCCCGGTCCGAGCAGCCCATAGGCCGCATACACCAGCAACGCCGCACCCAATGCATGCGCCGCCCATAGGCCGCTGTTGATTCCAAGCCAGGCACTGCCAACCAATGTGCCAACGAAGATTGCCGCCAACGTCGGCCCAAGACGCCGCAAGAGCGCCAGCAGATGCCCGCCAGCGGCCAGTTGCCAGAGGTTGGTGAGGGTTGACGGCACGATAAGCAAGGCTGCAGCCTGCGCCGGAGGCATAGCCAGGCCAAGCAACCCCATGGCGACGGTAGGCAGGCCAAGGCCAATCACACCTTTGACCGTGCCGGCCAGGATGAAGGTGACAACCACCAGCAGCGAAAGCGCTGGGCCAATATTCTGGTAGAAAGCAAGTATGGTATCCATGCCGGTATGATGGCGCGCCAGCGGCCGGCTGAAAATCTGCCATCTCCTTACCCAGACTATCGCCAGGACAGAGGCTGATGCATTTCGACCTGATAGACCTTACGCTTTTCCAGCACACCCTGGAGTGCGGCAATATCACCGCCGGCGCCCGCCACAGCCACCTGTCGCTACCGGCTGCCAGTGCGCGAATCCGCGCCATGGAGGCCTCCTTGGGCACGCCTTTGCTGGAGCGCAATCGCCGTGGCGTGCAACCGACACCTGCCGGGCAGGCATTGCTCCAGCATGCCAGGCTGATCGGCCAGCAGGTCGAACGCCTGCAGTTCGATCTCGCCCAATATGCCCAGGGCCAACAGGGCCAAGTGCGCCTGTTGTGCAATACGGCGGCGCTGGCCGAATACTTGCCGGAGCTGCTGGCCAGGTACCTCGCCGACAACCCCGGCGTCAGTGTCGATGTCCAGGAACTGCCGAGCCTGCGGATCGTGCATTCGATCACCCAGGGCATGGCCGACCTGGGCATCATCTCCACTGCAGCCCCCAGCACGCACCTGCAGACGCTGCCGTTTCGCGACGACCCGCTGGTGTTGGTCATGCCGCTGGACCACCCTCTCAGCTCGGCGTCAGCGCCCAATTTTGTCGACAGCCTTGCCCATGGCCATGTGGGGTTGGGGGCGAACAGCGCCCTGGCGCTGTATCTGGAGGAGCAGGCCCTGCACGAGGGCCGGCGCATGCGCGTGCGGGTCCGCGCGGAGGGCTTTGACGGGGTGATCCGTATGGTCGCCGGGGGCGCCGGGGTGGGCGTAGTGCCGCTGGCAGCGGTGAAGCGCTGGGAAGACCTGTTGCCGATGCATTGGGTCGCGCTGCGCGAGGAGTGGGCCAATCGCCGGTTGCTGTTATGCGCGCGGGATTTCACGGTGCTGCCTGGGTATGCGGCCGGGTTGGTCGAGCGATTGGTAAACGCCTGAATGGGTAAGCCCGCGAAGAGGCCCGCACAAGCGGCACACGTTTGAGGCCTCTACCCGTCGCCGCGTCATTTCTTCACCGCATAGCGCGACCAGGCACCTGAACGTCGACCCCAGGCAACTGCGGCTCAGCCAATCCCCCTATGGTGGCGAGTCACTCAGCCAGTCATCAGGAGTTGTGCCATGTCCGATTTCATCACCGTCCTGCGCGAAACCTGCCCGACGCCGGTCGTGGACGCCACCAAGTGGAAGCGCATTGGCGGCGATCCGCACACCGTCAACCTCAACGCTTACCTGTCGGCCGACGGCAGCAAGATCATGGGCACCTGGATCTGCACGCCGGGCAAGTTCGAGGTCAATTACGAGAAGTGGGAGTTCTGCCACTTCCTCGACGGCTACTGCATCATTACCCCGGAAGGTGAAGAGCCGAAGCACCTGAAGGCGGGTGATGTGTTCGTGATCGAACCGGGGATGAAAGGGACCTGGGAAGTGGTCGAGACGGTGCGTAAATACTTTGTCTTTGCCTGATTAGTAAGCTGCTCCAACTATGCCCCTGTTTGATTTGCGACGGTTCCTACAGGGGCATAAGTTTTTCTGAGCATGCCGTTTACATTAAGTATCAGCCCACCAATTTGTCATTAAACCGCTGGAATACTGTCACATCTTTTGACACTTCCACGCAAGTTATCCCCTTAAGTGTAGTCCTTTTCTGAATTCCCCGTCTCTGCCCCTGAAGGCATTGCCCTCGCCCCATGACAGCCTTACGCTCCTGTCGCCGGCTTTTCGCCGGGCAGCATTACCCACTCAAATCACTTGCCAGGGAGCGGTAGGCATGGCTTTCGACGCTTATATTCATATCGACAATATTCCAGGTGAAGCACTGGATGAAAAGCACAACAACTGGATTGAAATACTCGGCTATGACTTCGGAATCAGCCAGAGCACATCCGCCACTGCAAGTTCCGTAGGCGGCGCAACTTCCGGCCGCACCTCAGTGACCAACTTCACATTCACCAAAAGCCTCGACAGCGCCAGCTGCAAACTACTGGAAGCCAGCTGCACCGGCCAGCATCTCAAGGAAGTGAAGCTGGCGCTCTGCCGTGCCGGTGGCGACAAATTGAAATACTACGAAATCATTCTCGAAGAAGTGATCATTGCCGAATACTCACAGGGCGTCGACACGGGTATCCCTCTGGAAGTGGTGCAACTCAATTACGGCAGAATAAAAACCATTTACATCCAACAGCGGCGCGTTGATGGTAGCGGCGGCGGCAATATTTCCGGTGGCTGGGACCGTATCGGCAATAAAAAATACGCGTGAGGGCATGGTCATGTCTGAGGCGCGGGCGTTTCTGAATCTCAAGCTGCAAAACTATCACCGGCTCAAAGCTGATCTGGCGCTCAGCGGCCATTCACTGGAAAAATTTGATGTACTTAATGCCCACATCGCCAACACAGTGGTCAGAAAAGGCGAATTGATCATTATCGGCGACTCCACAACGGCCTCATGTACCAGTCAGGAAGCCTGGATGATGGCGCAAGCAGCCAAGGTGCACGTAGGGCTACTGCACAATGGTCAGGGTGTGGATAACTTTTTCCTGGATAACTTCGAGACACTGAAAAGCGTGATCGCGCATGCGTCCATGGGCGCGGGAGTGGTCGGTGAAGGGTGGAGCAAGCATCTGAGGGCTATCGAGGCCACCTTGATGGAAATCGAAAAGTTGCATCAACAGCATCTCGGATCAGGGACCATGGTGGCTCGCGATCAGTTCTATGCCAAGCGTGCCGCCTAGTTCATGAAGTTGGATGAGCAGTTGAACAAGCTGGCTGCTTACGGCTCTGGGCTGAAAAATAGAACCTCCATCAAAAGGACGCTGGGGATATCCACCAAGCGCTTTTTGCACACGGGCGAGATAGCAGGGTATGCAAATAAAGTTGCCGGTGTAGCCAAGGCAGCCAGTTTGATAAAGCAAGGTGCTTACGTGGGAGTAGCGCTTGAAGTCGCAGGAACAGGACTTGAAATCCACAAGGCTTGTACGCTCGGCCGTGAAGCGGATTGCGAGAGGGCGAAATATGTTGGAGGAGGTTCACTAATGGGAGGGCTGGCGGGCGGAAGTGCTGGTGGATATGTGGCTGGGACAGTTCTAGCACCTGCAATATGTGCCGCGATCGGTTTATCAACGGCAGGTACGGGTGGGATGATTTGCGCAGTAGTAATTGGTGGTGCTGGAGCAACCATTGGCGGCAAAATTGGAGAAGAGCAAGGGGAATTCTACGGCGAGCTTCTGTATCGGGAGTTTTCAAAGTGAATATTATTGATAAAGGGTTAATCCCGGCAGTCATCATCAACCTGATCATCGTCACAATGACAGCACAGTGTTTTATCGCCGCCCGGCGGACCGAGTATTTTGAGTCACTATTCCCTAACAGTCAGTACATCAAAAAAAATAGAGCGACTTACGAGCGAGCCGGGCTGATCGGAAAACTGATGCGCACAGGAACAATTTCAACAGTGCTAGCACTCCCATCAATTTTCACGCATAAAAATCTTGTAGAGCAACAAGAAATTGATTCTTTCCCCAAGAAAACCAAGACTCTACTAGTGACACTATGGGCCCTACATATAACTCTCTTCTCATCCCTTGTAGTAACTCACTACCTGTAATTTCACTCTTTAACGTGTAGCTCATTGCAAATATAAAATCATTTTCCGCCGCAGAAAGAAAAAACACCGCAGTACGGGCCCCCTCCCCTCTGGTGCGCAGTTACAGAGGGGAGGCTGCCCGGCCCGCGATGAAGTCCACCTTGCTCGTCAATCTTTCTTGCGGTAACCCTCGACGATTGCCGAGAAGTCCTTGCCACCCTCGCCCCGCAGGCTCATGGCCTGGTACAGCTGCTGGGCCACGGCCCCCATGATCACCGGCTGATGCGCCTGGCGCGCAGCCTCGGTGGCCAGCCCCAGGTCCTTGAGCATCAGCTCTGCACCAAAGCCACCGGTGTATCCGCGCGAAGACGGCGCGGTTTCAATGATGCCCGGCCACGGGTTGTAGGTATCGGAGCTCCAGCAACGCCCGGTCGAGCTGTTGATGATGCCGGCCAGCACTTTGGTGTCGATGCCCAGTGCATTGCCCAGCGCCATGGCTTCGGACACGCCGATCATCGAAATACCCAAGAGCAGGTTGTTGCAGATCTTGGCGATCTGGCCAGTGCCGACCTCACCGCAGTGCACGATATTGCGGCCCATCTGCTCCAGTACCGGCTTGAGGGTGGCAAACAACTCGGCGCTGGCCCCCACCATGAAGGTCAGGGTGCCCGCCGCCGCTCCGCCGGTGCCACCAGACACCGGCGCGTCACCGAGATCAACGCCCTTGGCCGCTGCAGCCTTGGACACCTCGCGGGCGGTCTGCGGGTCGATGGTACTGCAGTCCACGGTCGGTGTGCCCGGGCGCACGCCCGCCAGCACGCCGTCCTCGTTCAGGTACACGCTGCGCACATGGGCGGCCGCCGGCAGCATGGTGATCACCAGCTCGCTGCTGGCCGCCGCCTCCTTGGGCGAGGCGCTGATCTGCCCACCCAGCTCGGCAAGTTCGGCCAACACGGTCTTGTTCAGGTCGAACAGGTTCAACTGGTGCCCGGCCTTGATCAGGTTACGGGCCATGGGTGCGCCCATGTTGCCCAAGCCGATGAATGCAATTTGCATGGCAGTCTCCTTAGCGCAGGCTGATGGTGGTGTTCACACCGTCATTGACGCTGTCGTCATCGAACCAGCGGGCGGTGACGGTCTTGGTCTGAGTGTAGAACTGCACCACTTGCTTGCCGTACGGGCCAAGGTCGCCGAGCTTGGAGCCACGGGAGCCGGTGAAGCTGAAGAACGGCACCGGTACCGGGATCGGAATGTTGATACCGACCTGGCCGATGTCGATCTCGCTCTGGAACTTGCGTGCTGCTGCGCCGCTCTGGGTGAACAGGCCGGTACCGTTGCCGAACGGGTTGGCGTTGACCAGGGCGATGGCCTCGTCGAGGGTATCGACTTCCAGGGTCACCAGGACCGGCCCGAAGATTTCCTGGGTGTAGATCTGCATGTCGGTCTTCACACCGGAGAACAAGGTCGGGCCGACAAAGTTGCCGTGCTCGTAGCCAGGCACCTTCACGTCGCGGCCGTCGAGCTCAAGCGTGGCGCCTTCTTTGATACCGCTTTCGATCAAACCCAGCACGCGCTCCTTGGCACGCTTGGAAACCACCGGGCCGACATCGGTGCCAGGCTCACTGCCGGCGTTGACCTTGAGCTTGCTCGCCGCTGCCTTGATATCTGGCAGCCATTCACGCGCCTTGCCCACCAGCACGGCCACGGAGGTCGCCATGCAACGCTGCCCCGCAGCGCCGAATGCGGCCCCGACCAGGGCATTGATGGTTTGCGTACGGTTGGCGTCGGGCAGTACCACTGCGTGGTTTTTCGCGCCCATCATCGACTGCACGCGTTTGCCGTGCTGGCTGCCCAGGTTGTAAACGTGGGTGCCGACTTCGGTGGAGCCGACGAAGGAAATCGCCTTGATGTCCGGGTGGGTGCAGATCGCGTCCACCACTTGCTTGCCGCCATGCACCACGTTGAGCACCCCAGCCGGCACCCCGGCTTCCAGCGCCAGCTCAACCAGCATCATGGTCGACAGCGGGTCCTGTTCGGACGGCTTGAGGACGAAGGTATTGCCGCAGACGATGGCCATCGGGAACATCCACAGCGGGATCATCGCCGGGAAGTTGAACGGGGTGATTCCGGCGCATACGCCGATAGGTTGGCGCAGGGTGTAGGTGTCGACACCACCAGCCACGTTCTCGGCAAACTCGCCCATCTGCAGGGTGCCGATGGAGGCCGCGTGTTCGACCACTTCCAGGCCGCGGAAGATGTCGCCTTCGGCATCGGCGATGGTTTTGCCCTGCTCGGCACTGAGGGTTTGGGCGATGCGCTTGGTGTGTTCGCGGATCAGTGCCTGCAGCTTGAGCATGATGCGCATGCGGGCGCCGATCGGGGTGTCGCGCCAGGTCTTGAAGGCGCGCTGGGCAGCGTCCACGGCGTCATTCACTTCTTCGACAGTGGCGAACGGCACACGCGCCAGCACCTGCTGAGTAGCAGGGTTGACGATGTCGCGCCATTGCGTGGTTTTCGACTCGACCCACTGGCCATCGATCAGCAGTTTGACCTGCTCGACCTTGGTCTGGTCGGGGGATTGTGGTGCGTTCATCTGCGTTCTCCTTGGAATTATTGTCAGGACGAGATCGCCAGCGCCGTGCAAACGCGAGGTGGCGTCGTGGGGCTTTTTTCGAGTATAGATGTGCAAACATCCAACAAGAACGCACAAAAAAACCGGATCAACATGCAAAAAGACCTGACCTCCCTCAGCTCGCTGAACTGGGACGACCTGAAGTTCTTCCTGGAAGTGGCGCGCACCCGCAAGGCCAGCAGCGCGGCGAAACGCCTGAGCGTCGATTACACGACGGTGTCGCGGCGCATCAGTTCGCTGGAAGGTGCGTTGGGCACCTTGCTGTTCGAGAAATCGCGCACCAATGGCTTTGTGCTGACCGCCGAGGGGCAGCGCTTGCTGGGTTACGCGGAGTCGATCGAAAGCACTCTGCACATGGCCTGCGAGCAGGTGTCCGGCTCAGGGGTGGCGCTGTCGGGGCACGTGCGCATGGGCTGCACCGAGGGGTTTGGCAGCTTCTTCGTCACCCCGCAGCTGAGCCATTTCGTCGATGCGTATCCGGCGATCTCGGTGGACATCCTGCCGCTGCCGCACTTCATCAGCCTGTCCAAGCGTGAGGCCGATATCGTCATCGCCCTGGAACGACCAGAGCATGGGCCTTATGTGTGTTGCAAGCTGTGTGACTACCGCTTGCGCTTATACGCGACCCAGGATTACCTGCAATGCCACGCACCGATTCGCCAAGTGAGCGACCTGGTAGGCCACCCGTTCATCAGTTACGTGGATGACCTGGCGTTCAGTTCCGAGCTGCTGTACCTGGCCAACCTGATTCCCAATGCCAGCGCGCACCTGCGCAGCACCAGTGTGATTGCCCAGTACACCGCTGCCTTGCAAGGGCGTGGGTTGGCGATCTTGCCGTGTTTTCTGGCAGCGCAGGACCCAAGGTTGGTGACGGTGCTGCCAGAGGAGATCGAGGTGACGCGGCAGTTCTGGATGTACTGCCGGGAAGACCTGCGCAAGCTGAAGCGGATTACCTTGTTGTGGGATTACATCCGCGGGGTGACCGAGGCGAATGCGCCGTTGTTGATGGGGGAAACCCGCGAGATGCACTTTGCCCAGACGTGACGGGGCTGCTTTGCAGCCCACCGGGCGTGGGTGTTATCAGTAAGAAGCCACCACGATCGACACGCGTCGATTCTCGGTTCTTCCAGCAGGGGTGCGGTTGTCTGCCACCGGCTGGGTGCTGCCCAACCCGCGGGTGTGGATGTTCTGTGCCGGCATGCCGATACCGACCAGTGACCTGGCCACGCTCTGCGCCCGGCGCTCGGACAGTTGCTGGTTGTACGCCGCCTTGCCCGACGCGTCAGCATGCCCATCGACACGTACACCTTGGATACCGACACTCAGCAATGCCCTGCCGATACGCTCGACAATCGCCTGGCTCTGGCCGTTGAGGCTGTCCAAGTCACTGCCGAACAATACTTTGCCCGACAAGTCGAACGCCCAACCGTCCTCGGTGGGGGCAAAGCCTTCACGCTTGAGCACGGCAATCTGTTCGGCTGTCAGCCCCTTGGGGGGTGTGGACTGGCATCCGCTCAGCATCAGTAATGCCAGCAGCACGGCTACCAAGGGAAAACGCAAACGCTGTATCACGGTTCAACTCCTGTTCTTGATTTCAGCGGCGGACCGTTCCGTCTGCGCCGCTTGCCATCGGCCACGGTGCTTGCGCTTGGCCTGGTACATCGCCGCGTCAGCGGCATTGAGAAGACTGGCGGGGTCGCCGCCGTCATCGGGGTAATAGGCAATACCCACGCTCAGCGATGTGGTGACACTGCCACCGCTGTCGAGCTGCATGGGCAATTTCATGCTGGTAACGATTTTTTCGGCGATGCGTACAGCATCGTCGCGCGACTGAAGCGGTGTCAGCAGCACGGCAAACTCGTCACCGCCCAGGCGCGCAACGAGGTCGTGCTCACGCAGTTGCGCCCGCACGCGGGCGGCAACGTTGATCAGCACCTCGTCACCGATGGCATGGCCAAGGCTGTCATTGATCTGCTTGAAATGGTCGCTGTCGAGAAACAGCAGCGCCAGGTGCTCCTGCTGCCGGGCGGCGTTGCGCAGGCTGCGGTTCAAGCGGCCTTCGAAGAACGCACGGTTGGGCAGGCCGGTGAGGCTGTCGTGGCTGGCCTGGTGCGCCAGGGCGGCATTCTCGTTCTGCAGGTGGCTGTGCCAGACCTCCAGCTCATCGAGCAAGGCATTGAAGTCATTACCCAGCTCGTTCAACTCGGCAATTGGCGCTTGCGGTACACGTCGATCGAAGCTGCGCTCCCGGCGCGCGGCGTGGGCGACGCTGGCCAGGCTGCGCAGGGGACGGACAATATTGCCCAACAGCCGCCTTGAAAAGTAGAGGGCGACAATGGCGCTGAGGACCGTGCAGAACAGGATGCCCCCCAGGCCACTGAGCAGGAACAGCAACAGGCTGCGGCCTTGGCCGATCAGCTCGATGTGCCCGACTTTCTGTTGCTGGTGCATGACCGGCAAGTTGATCGGCTCATCCAGCAACGCCGTTGCCACACGCGCTTCCAGGTGCCCAAGCATGCCGTCATCGCTACGTTGCCAATGTGCAAGCTGCTCGCCGTCATTGTTGAAGACCTTGGCGTCGGCGACTTCTTCGGTACTGGCAATCAATTGCAAAGACTCATTGGCCGCGGCGCTGTCACCGAACACAACGGCTGCTTCGACGGTGTAGTTGATCGACCGGGCGATCAGGTGCAGGTTGTGGTTGGCGTAGGCGCGTAATGCCACTACCCCCAGCACGGTCAGCGAGATACCGACCAGGCCGACCGCCAGCAGGGCTACGCTGAGGTGACCGCGCCCCAGCACCGAGCGCAGGGTCGGGCGAATGCCATGCTTGTCGACAGCGCTCATGGCTGCACCGCCCGGCGCCGCGACAATTGCAGCACGCTGGGGTGGATGCGCACACCGGAGCGCGCCACGGAGTCGAGGTTGACCTCGAATGCCACCTGTTGGTCGCTGACCCGCAGGCAGAACAGGCTGCCTACCGTACACGGGTCGTCAGCTTCACTGATGCTCAACACCGGCAGACCGCTGACGGCCTGGAACAGGCGATCGCGCTGGCCAGGGTCGAGCTTGCCGATGTACACGGCATCACACGCCTGGGCGAGCTGCGGATCATCAGCAAGCAGGCGCCGCACCTGCAGCGGCTGGCCGGAGTTCTGCACGTTGCCTTTGATCAGGTCGTCGGCGTATTCGGTAGGGCCGACCAGGCACAGGCGCAACGGCACGGGCTGGTCCGGCCAGCGCGCATAACTCAGGATCCCAAGCACCACCTGAGTCACCGCCTTGGCCCGCTGCGGGGCCTGCATCGAGGTCGCCGACCCCTCCGCACGGGCGGGGCCGGCCAATAGCAGCAGGGCAGCCAGCAACAGCGAAAGCGCACATCCTGTCAACCGCCCCCCGGCCCCTGTCATGTGAACTGTCTCTCAAATCCTGCTTGAACTGGCCGCAACGATAGCACAAGGCCGCCTCTGCAACGATGCCGGTGGGTGCGCCAGCGTCAGACCTGCTCGAGCATCAACCCGGAAATCCGCCGCACCTTGCGTGCCACGGCCTCCTCGAAAATCCCTTGGCGTGGTTCGATCAGGCTGAAGCAGTGCTTGGCCCGGGTGATGCCGGTGTACACCAGTTCCTTGGTCAACACCGGGTTGAGTGCGTCTGGTAATACCAGGGCGGTGTGGCTGAATTCCGAGCCCTGGGACTTGTGCACGGTCATGGCGAACACTGTTTCCACTTCGTTGAGGCGGCTGGGCAGCACGAAACGTACCCCGCCGCTCCCGTCATTGCGCGGGAAGGCCACACGCAGCAGCGGCTCACCCTGCTCATCCGGCAGGCGTAGGGCGATGCCGATGTCACCGTTCATCAGCCCGAGACCGTAGTCGTTACGTGTCACCAACACCGGGCGCCCTTCGTACCAGGGCTGCTGGGTATCGATCAGCCCGGCATTGTGCAACACCCGCGCCACGCGCTCATTCAGGCCCTCGACACCCCAAGCCCCCTTGCGCACCGCGCACAGCAGCTGGAAATCCTCGAAACTGTGCAGCACCTTGCCAGCCCATTGTTCCCAACGGGGGTCGTCAAAGGGCGTGTCGCGGGACGGGCGGTGGCGGCCGATGGCGCGCAGGTAACTGCGGTAGCCCTGCGGGCCTTCGCTGCCAAGGTTCAGGCCGTCGAGGATCAGGCGGTCGAACGCCCGGTCATGCTCGTTGCGCAGAGCCAGGCCGAATACATCGGCCGGCGGCATGCTCAACAGGTCACGTGCCGCCTGAACCTGCTGGCGGTTGACCAGCCGAGCGAGCTGGCCAATGCCGCTGCCTTCGCCAAACCGCCGCGAGAAGCGCAACATCACGACTTGCTGAGCCAGCGGGTTGCGCAGCGCATCGCCTGCCTTGAGGCCACTGCCCGCCAACGACTGGCCGCCGATGTGCTCGAGCCAGGCCTGGGTCGCAGGCGTATAGCACCCTTCTTCGGCATCCCGGCACAGGTCGCCCAGCACCGCGCCGGCCTCGACCGAGGCCAGCTGGTCCTTGTCGCCGAGCAGAATCAGGCGGGCCTTCGGCGGCAGGGCATCAAGCAGGTTGGCCATCATCTCGAGGTCGATCATCGAGGCCTCGTCGACCACCAGCACGTCCAGTGGCAACGGGTTGCCGGCGTGGTGACGAAAATGCCGCGAGCCAGGTCGGCTACCGAGCAGCCGGTGCACAGTGCTGACATCGGTGGGGATCTGCCCACGCACTGGATCGCTGACCTGCAAGCGTTCGACCTGTTGGCCGATGGATTCAGTGAGGCGCGCGGCAGCCTTGCCGGTGGGTGCGGCCAGGCGAATGCGCAAGGGCCTGCCCTGCTCCACCGCGGGTGCCTGCAACAAGGCCAGCAAGCGCACCACAGTCGTGGTCTTGCCGGTACCAGGGCCGCCCGTGATGATGCTAAAGCCCGCACGGGTAGCCAGGGCGCAGGCAAGTTTCTGCCAATCGACCTGGCCCGCCAGCGCCCCGTCGTCGAACAACTGCGCCAGGCGTGCCGGCAGGTCCGGCGGCGAAGCGTCGTGCTGGCTGAGCCGTTGGCGCAGGGTTTCGTCAATCTGCCGCTCGTAACTCCAGTAGCGGCGCAGGTACAGACGCTCGCCGCTGATGACCAAGGGGCGCGACTGCTGGCCAGGCGTATTGCCAGCAGCGACCAGCGGGCTGGCAGCAATGCGTTGGTGCCAGGTGCGCAGGTCGAGGTCGGCGAGCAGTTGCGAGGGCAACAGCAAGGGGCCGGTGAGCGCATCGCCTTCGGGGGGCAACGACAGGGCAAAGTCCGGCTCGGCGAGGGTCTGCTGCAGGTCCAGGCAGACATGCCCATGGCCAAGTTGATGGCTGGCCAAGGCTGCAGCCAGCAGCAACAACGGGTCGCTGCCAGGCGCGCGCTCTTCGAGAAAGGACACGAACGCTCGGTCCAGGGCGCGCAACCAGCCTCGCTCGACCCAGCGGTCGAGCAACTGCAGCAGGTCACCGCTGCTGCGCTGGGGGGCAAGCGTGAGCAGATGCTCGGCGTGCAGCGGGGTGGGCAAGAGGTCGTCAAGGGTGCGGCTCATGGCGCAACTCCGGCAAACAGGTCCTGCTGTTCGGGCTCGTGAACCCCTCGGAACAGCGCGTCGAGTGCCTCGATCAGGGCACGCGGGGGCTTGGCAAAGTACACCCCATGGCCACGGCTACTGGCGCCGCGCAGGAAGATGAACAGCGCACCGCCGACATCGCGGTCGTAATCGTAATCCGGCAGGCGGGCGCGCAACTGGCGATGCAAGGCCAGCAGGTACAGCACGTACTGCAAGTCGTAGCGGTGCTCGAGGATCGCCTTTTCCATGGCCAGTGCGTCATAGGCCTGGGTATCCGGGCCAAGCCAATTGGACTTGTAGTCGGCCACGTAGTACCGGCCGTCCAGCTCGAATGCCAGGTCGATGAAACCTTTGAACATGCCGTTGAGCAGGGTCGGCTGGGCGGCTGGGCGGGCGGCACCGGAATGGGTATGGCGCGCCACCAGTCGATCGAGTTGCTCGGCGTCTACCTGATGGCTGGCGAACCAGAACTCCATTTCGATCTGGTAGTGCTGCAAGTGCGCCAGGGTCACGCTGGTGTCGTTGGCCACCAAGGGCTCATTGAGCAACTGGTGCAGCCATTGACTGAGGGTCGGAATCCAGCCAGTCCAATCCCGGCGGTTGCAGCGCTGGCCCACAGTGCGTTCGATCAGGATGGGGTTGCCGGCCACTTCGGCGAAGCCTTCGCGACCGGCCCATTCGAGCAGACCGTGGAGGAACGTGCCGGGGTTCGGCCCCCGCGGGAAGCGATGGATATCGCCACCGTCGGCAGGTGCTTCACGCACCAGCTGGGCTTCGACAACTTCGTCGTCGAGCAGTTGTTGAGCTTGGGAGCTGTCAGCGCTCAGGGTCAGCTCACCGACCCGCAAAGCACTGTAGGACGCGATCCACCAGTGTTCGGCCGCTGCACGCCGAGGCTTGCGTGCCGGTAGCAGTTCACGCGTGGCATGGGGCGGCGCGTAGCGCTGCTCGTCGGCTTCCGGCAAGCCGGAGCAAGCAATGTGCGGGCAGCCGGCCAGCAGGCTTTGCAACCACTGCCCGAGCTGCGCAGAACGTTGCAGTGGCGCGCCGCCCCCCAGCAGGTATCCAAGGGACGAACGGTGCAACTGCGAGTTTTTCTGGTTGCCGCGCTTGAGATCGGCAACACCCAGCCAACAGGCGTACTGGGCACGCGTGAGTGCGACATAGAGCAGGCGCAGGTCTTCGGCCAGGCGCTCGTCGTCCGCCAGGGCTATCTGCGCCTGGTCGGGGGTCAGGGTAAGTTGCACATGGCCTTGGCTGTCGTGCCAGGCCAGCGGCAGTCGGCTGCCGTCCACCGGTTTGCTGGTGCAGATGAACGGCAGGTAGACCAACGGATACTCAAGGCCCTTGGACTTGTGGATGGTCACCACCTTGACCAATTGCTCATCGCTTTCCAGGCGCAGGATCTGCTCTTCGCCGGCCTGGGCCGAGCTGGCCAGGTGCTCGGCCAGGTGACGGATCAACGCCTGTTCGCCGTCCAGCTCCCCCGCCGCCTGCTGCAGCAGTTCGGCCAGGTGCAGCAGGTTGGTCAGTACCCGTTCGCCATCGCTGCGCGCGATAAGGCTGCGCGGCAGCTGGAAGTCGTGCAGCAGGTGCCGCAACATCGGCAACACACCTTGGCGCTGCCAGGTGTCACGGTAACCGCGAAAACGCATCACCCAGCCTTCCCACACCCGCTCGTCCTGGTTCAGCTGGTTCAGTTCGGCCAGCGACAGGTTCAGTGTAAGGCTGGCCAGGGCGGCCTTGAGCAGTCGTTCAGAGTCAGGTTCGGCGCAGGCCTTGAGCCAGGCCAGCAGGTCATGGGCCTCCTGGGCCGCGAACACCGAGTCCTTGTCGGACAGATAAACGCTGCGCACGTCGCGGGCCGCCAGTTCGGCGCGTACCAGCTGCGCCTCGTGACCGTCCCGTACCAGGATGGCAATGTCCGAGGGCAGGCAGGGCCGCAGCTTGCCTTGCTCATCGCAGAACCCGCTGACGCCTCGTTGGCCGCCATTGAGCAGTGCGACGATGTGGCTGGCGCAACTGGCTGCCAGGTGCTGCCGGTACAGGGTGCTGGAGATGGGTTCGTCGCTTTCCAGTTGCCAGCATTGCAGGGCTGCAGTGGCCTGGCCGTCGATCAGCAGCCGTTCACTGCGCCCCTTGGCGCGGACCTCGATAAACGGCAAGGGGTTGTCGTCCGCTTCACGGAACAGAAATGCCCCCCGTCCTTGCTCCCGTGTCTCGGCCTGCAGGAACACGCGGTTGACTGCGGCCACCATCGCCTGGCTGGACCGGTAGTTGGTGTCGAGGCTGTGCAGGCGGCCAGCGGTGGCACGTCGGGCCGACAGGTAGGTGTAGATGTCAGCGCCCCGGAAGGCGTAGATCGCCTGTTTGGGGTCGCCGATCATGAACAGGCCGGTTTCCGGGGAGTTTTCGCTGATGCGGTAGATCCGCTCGAAAATGCCGTACTGGACGGGATCGGTGTCTTGAAACTCGTCGATCAGCGCGACCGGGAACTGTTCGCGAATCAGGCTGGCCAGGCGCTCGCCTGCTTCGCTGCCCAGGGCATGCTGCAGGCGTAGCAGCATATCGTCGAAGCCCATCTCGGCACGTCGTCGCTTTTCCACCTCGAATCGTGCAGCAACCCAGGCAGCAGCGTGCTCGAGCACAGATGCATCCGGGCTGGCCAGGGCTTGCAGCTGTTGTGGCAGCTCCTGCATGGCCTGAAGGGCCGGGTGTGCAGGTGGCTCGCCAACCTTCCAAGCTTCGGCCATGCCAGCTGGGGTCAGGCGCGTGAAGCCCGTGCCCAAGTCGAGCTCCACCACCTGCTCATCGCTTGCCCAGGCCCGTAGCTTGTCGAACCAAGGTTCGAAGAAGCGTGCCTGCAGCTTGCGCCCATCGGCCTGCTTGGCGGCCACTGCATCACGGCAGAGTTGCTGTAACTCGTCAGCCCACTGCAGCCAAGGCGCTTTCAGCTGGCACAACTGTTCGACGCGCTGTTGCAGGGCGGCATCGATCAGCGCTTGCGGCGTTTGTTCCTCCTGCTGGGGGCGTACGCGGCCAAACAGTGGCCGAAGCCGCGGCAACAGCGCGTCGGGGCTGCCCCAATGGGTACGCACCCAGGCCAGGGCATCGCCGCGCATGCCATAACAGAAGCGCCGCCAGTAGTCGCGCATGACCTCGGCAAGCAGGTCGCTGTGGTCGGTTTCCAGGCTTTGGGTGAACAGGCTGCCGCTGTCGAAAGCGTGCTCGCGGAGCATGCGCTGGCACCAGCCGTGGATGGTCGACACGGCCGCTTCGTCCATCCACTGCACGGCGACTTCCAGGCGGTTGGCGCAGCGTGGCCACTGCGTTTGCGGATAATCGTCGCGTAGCTGGTGCAGCAACGGGTCCGCTTGCTGCAGTTCGCCGCGAAAGAAACGCGCGGCCTCGGCCAGGCGGGCGCGAATACGTTCGCGCAGTTCCTTGGTGGCGGCATCGGTGAAAGTCACCACGAGAATCTGCGGTGGCAGCAATTCGCGACCGAAGCCCTGCTCAGCACCGTGGCCCAGGATCAGGCGCAAGTAGAGTGCGGAGATGGTGAAGGTCTTGCCGGTGCCTGCACTGGCTTCGATCAGTTGGCTGCCATGCAACGGAAAACTCAGTGCCAGGGGACGGACCTGGGTCATGCGCCACTCTCCGGATTGCCCAGGGTCTGCCAGGCTGCGCTGTATAACGGCCGGTACAGGGTTTCGCACCAGCCTTCAAAGGTTTCGTCGGCGCTGAGGGCCGCGAAGTCACGGAACTGACGGGCCAGGGCCAGGCTCTCGCTGCGTTCGCCGAAATGGCTGCGGCCATCACCTTCATAGGCGCGAATGGCGGCGGCCAGTGCCTTGTCGGGGTCATCCTGGCCCAGCCAGGCAAAGGCTGTCTTGGCCGCAACAGGCAGTGGCGCGTTCATCGCTGCCTGGCGCGCCACCAGCAGGTGGCCGAGCTGCTCGGCGGCCTGGCCCTGGGGCAGTGGCCCAAGCAACAGGGTGATGTCGCTGGCCAACAGTGCGCTGTGCAGCGGATAACCCGCAGCGCAGGCGGCAAGGTGCATGACCCAGCTGGTGATCAGACGGTGCCACTTGAGGTTGTTGCGCCCGGCACTGATGGTGTTTGGCACCGTGGTGATACTCAGCAGGCTTTGATCCTCCGCCTGATAAACGCGGCCAAGCCAGCCTTCCAGACGCTGGCTGCCGTGCTCGAAATGGATTGGCAGGGTACCGTCGACTACCGTGGCCCAGCGCTGCAACAACTGCCGATGGCGCTGCAGCAAGTCGGGCAGTGGCTGGATCAGCTCGGCTTGCAGAAGCTCACCGAAGCCAGCCAGGGGCAACATGCCACAGGCCTGCAGCCGGCGCGCCTGGGCGTGCAACGCACGCTCGGCGTTTTCCGGGTCGGCCAAGGCGGCGCCCAGCAGGCTTTCGCTAGCACTGTAGCGTTGCAACGCATCAAGGACGAAGGGTTCCTCATCTGGCGTTGGCGCTTCCAGTGCCTCGAAAAATACTTTCAAGCGCTGGCTAAAGAAGTGCCGCACGGGGTGACGCAAAAAATCCTGCAGCTGCGTCAGGGTCAGGGCCTCGTCGCTGCTATAGGGAGGCAAGCCTGCTTCCGGCTGCACGCCCTCATGGTCATGCTGGTGCAGTAACTGCCATTCGTGGGCATAGCTGAACAGCGCGCTCCCCTTCTGGAAATAACGTGGGCTGAAGGGCTGCAGCGGGTGCTCTTGCGTCAACGCATGCAGTAACTGCTCACCCGGTTGCTGATCTTCATCTGCACCGGCCAGACGCCAACCGGCGGCCAGGTGATCGCGCAGCTGGCCAATGAGCACGGACGCCGGGCGTTCACTGTTATCGCGAATGCTCCGGCCAACCCAACTGACATACAGCTGGTCACGTGCAGAGAGCAGCGCCTCGAGCAACAGGTAACGGTCATCTTCGCGACGCGAGCGATCGCCAGGGCGGTAGTCACTTGCCATCAGGTCGAAATCCAGCGGCTGTTGGGCACGTGGATAATCGCCATCGTTCATGCCCAGCAGACACACCACCCGGAATGGAATGGCGCGCATCGGCATGAGCGTGCAGAAGTTCACCGAGCCGGCAAGAAAACGTTGGGACAATTTGCCCTGGTCAAGGCCCGACAGCCAGGCCTCGCGAATTACCGTGAGTGGCAACAGGTCTTGCAGGCCAACGGTCTCGCACACTTCCAGCCAGCTGTCGCGAAGATCTTGCAGTTGCATCAGCAGAAACTCGTCGTGCTCATCCTCAGCGAGGAAGAACACCTGCAACAGCGCGTTCAGGCGCTCACCCCACTGGGCAGCGGTCGCCGGCTGGGACAACGCCTCGTTCGCCACCTCAAGGGCATCGAGCAACGCCACCAGTGGGCCGATCAGCGCGGCGTCCAGGCCCCCAATTTCGTCATAGGGTTCAATACCGTCACACCCCTCACCTGCACCCACGGCATAACCGAGCAGCATGCGCCGCAGGCCAAACCGCCAGCTGTTCTGCTCCAAGCCTTCGGGCAATCCGAGGGTGGCGCGCTGATCGGCATTCAGGCCCCAGCGGATACCAGCGCCTTCGATCCAGCGGTGCAGCGTCGGCAGATCGCTCTCGCGGATTGCAAAGCGCGCACGGACGGCCGGGACGTCGAGCAAATCGAGCACCTCACTGACCGCAAAGCGGCTTTCTGGCAGCTTGAGCAGGTGCTCCAGGGCAATCAGCAGCGGGTCGCGGCCGCGCTGACCTTGGTCGGTCAGGGTGAACGGAATGTAGCGCGGATCGTTGCGCTGCAACTGGCCGAACACGGCCCGGATGTGAGGGGCGTAGGTGTCGATGGCCGGCAGCATCACGATGACGTCGCGCGGACGCAATGTCGGGTCGGCGCTGAACCGGGCGAGCAACTGATCGTGGAGGATTTCTACCTCGCGTTGCGGGCTGTGGGCAATCTGGAAACGCACGGAGCGATCCTTGGCCACATCGATAGCAGGCCACAGCGCACGGGTTTCGGCGAGCGGGCGGAGTTCGAGGATATCGTCCTGCAGTTGGCTGAGCAGGGTGCTGGGCTGGCCTGCACTGAACAGGTCAATCCGCCCTTCGCTGAAGACGCCTTGGTAACTGCCGGGGTCGTCATAGCTGTCGAGCAGGTTGATGTAGTCGCGGCCTTGCTTGCCCCAGGCGGCCAGCAAGGGATGTGCATGTTGATGCAACGACTCGTCGTCCAGTTGCACAGGCATGCCTTGCTTGCGCTGTTGGCGTTTGTACTGGTGCCGCAGCAAATCCTTGTCGGCAACGATGTCGGCCCAGTGATGCCGGCAAGGGTTGTGCACGCACAGTAGCACCTGGCTGAAACGCGCAAGCCCAGCGAGTGCCTCCAGCGCTTGGGCGGGCAAGGAAGATATACCGAATACGATCACTCGAGCTGGCAAGCCCGGGGGCGCCTGCTCCAGGCTGTTGATACGTTCGATGAAGCGCTGGTGCACCCCTGCCCGGCTCTGGGCCATGCCTTGTTCGCCGACATCTTCGAGCAAGGCTCGCCACAACTCAGCTTGCCAGCGATTACCTGGAGCCAGGGGTTTGCGTTCGCCACGAGCGGTATTGAGGATATGTTCACCGGCGGCCCAATCCTTGAGCCAGTCGGCCCGATAGACCTGGTACTGGTCGAACAGGTCGGCCAGGCGCTCTGCCAATTGGTAGCGTTTGCGCAGGTCACCGTCATCGGTGAGGAAGCGCCGCAGTGGTTCAAAGTGAGGACGCTCGATCAGCGCCGGCAGCAAGCGCATGAGCCGCCAGGTCAGGGGAGCCTTGTCGAGCAGGGATACCTCGGGGATTTCGTCCCGGCCTAGCACCCGCCGGTACAGCTGCCACATGAAGCTACCGGGCAATTGCACCTCGATGGCGGCAGCGATACCGCAGCCGCCTTGGTCATCTTCGAGGGGGTCTTCGGCCAGGGCCAACTTCAACCACTGGGCAATGCCGTTGCTCTGCACCAGCGCGATTTCGTTTTCCAACGGTGCCAGCGGATAGCGCCGCATCCAACTCACCACCAGGCTACGCAAGTCATCCAAGCGGTTGCCGTGGACGATCATGAAACCGGGATGGAGTGAGGTGGTGTAGGCCATTGAAAGTTCTCTGGACGCGCTGAGCTGAGGGGAACGATATCACGGCTGGCTGCCGAGACCGCCGTTTGCCAAAGCCAGAAAAGACAAAACCCCTACCTGCTCGCGCAGATAGGGGTTTTGCGAAATGAATCTTGACGATGACCTACTCTCACATGGGGAAACCCCACACTACCATCGGCGATGCATCGTTTCACTACTGAGTTCGGGATGGGATCAGGTGGTTCCAATGCTCTATGGTCGTCAAGAAATTCTGTTGCCAGAATGTCCAGCTGGACAGCCTAGCGAATTCGGATATGCGATATT
>NZ_BQHW01000005.1 GCF_021602025.1 Pseudomonas ceruminis | reverse complement strand
GCATGGTTTCCAGAGGATAGGGTTTTCTACCGCCGCCGGCCTTGGGGTAGAACGGTTCGATCAGCTCCAGCAGGCCTGCCCAGGGCACCACCTGATCCATTTCGGCGAGGAAGCGCTCTCGGCGGGTTTGCTTGCGCTTGCCGGCGTACTCAAAGTCGGAAAAGCTCATCTGGCTCATGGGCGGCTCGGATCAGGTGTTGCGGGGATTCTCGCATAACTGAAGGCTTGTTCGGAGATTCCCTGGGTCCCCACCATGTAGCGTTGACGCAGCACGCAGAATTTCTAATCGGCGGGTATTGCATATTGTTTCTTGCTGAGTCCAGCGGCGCGCAACCTCTACAGGTGCTTCATAGAGGGTCGTAACGCTGCGGCTATCCGGCTCTACGAGCGGAGCACTCGATAGCAGTTTTCTGCCATTGTCGACCGTGTAGACATGGTAGATATTGATGTGGTCCTCTGTATGCTCGACAACTCGGTCTATTTGCTTCAGCAAGTTCTGATTGCATCCCCACGACTGATTGATGTGAGCTGAGGTTATGAGATACGCCTCCTCATAGCACACTTCCGCACTAATACTTTTATGCATATTATGCAATTCACACGGATCAGTGACTATTAGCGTTTTGCTTTCTACTGCTTTGCCTTTTTTCAGAACAGTCTGGGTCACATGAATCCAAGGACTGTTGAATCCTAAAATCACGAACCGCCACTCGTGATGTTTGCTATCATTCATAAACGACTTTTTAAGCGCAGCAGGATGAGTGAGGAGCATTATCTATATCCCTTCGTTTAATTTTTTCTCGCAGCTTTCACATAGCGTTTTAATCCAGCCGAGTAATAGCTTCTTTTTAGCTCCAGAGCAGCCACACACCTCACAAATGCAACTGGATAACTCCTGCGCCATATCTATCAAGCCTGCAATGTAATCATCACCACCGTGGTAGCTGACTCTCAGGCTTCCATCCTTCTCTTTGATTTGTATGATTGTCACTTCTGGGGATTTGAGATTATTAATCCTGCCTTGGATTTTCGAGCACAACCTATCGATTAGGGGATACCAGCCTACATCGCATTGAACACCCCAATAGGGCACCCCAACAGGGTTTTGCGCGCTTTGCCTAAACAACTCGGAATATCGACCTATCAGCTCATCTTCATCGCGTTTTTCCACAACCGCCTCCTTGGTGAGGTCCTGAATGGATCATCAAACGGCCTCTCTGCGTGCGCCCTGGCCAACCTCATCAGGGCGGCTGCGAGCGGGCACGATGCAGGCAGATCGGCGCCACTGTCGCACCGGAAGTATTGTTCCGGTAACAATGATCGGAAGCATACTTCCTGTTCGGGGAGGCGCGCAAGGTGTTGAATGCTCCGTTTTGAGCACGCGAAAATGGAGAACAACCTGGCTTTCGGCCTAGCGTTCAAGCGCCTGCGGTTGCTGAAGGGAATGACCCAGGAGGACTTCTCCTCGGTCGTCAGCGAGCGTTACATCCGCATGCTCGAACGAGGCCAGTATTCGCCGTCTCTTTCCACAATCGTGGGGCTGGCGGACGTCCTAGGCATAGGTGCCGTATCGCTCGTCGCTTTGGTTGAGGCGGAATCAGCAGGAGAAGAAGCTACTGTGGTTGCGAGGGAGGCCCTAGTCGAGCTGATGGAGCTTGTTCAGACCCTCGGCCCCCTGTGAAACCACCTTCGCGGGTGGTGGCAGGGCAACAAAGCCTTGCTCGGATTGTTGCAAAAATTCTTGCTCATCCCATCGAGTCAAGCTCAGTCCTTACGCTACAAGGAGCAGAACGGAAAGGTCTCGGCTGAAGATTAGAAATCAGCACATGGCTTTTGACTGCGGTGGCCATCTGACGCTCCCGGAGGAGTCAGCAGCCCAATCGCAGGAATTGGTCGTCAGCCTACATAGGTGCTACCGAGACGACTTCAGCGTATCGATATTTCTTTCTTGCTACCTTCAAAGCGTTTTGCTGAGCCAGAAGGGAACTCAACGTGTCTGCTTGGTATATAAACTCAAACCTCTGCCCTTCAAAATCATTACCGACGTGTAAGACCACCGTAAGCCCTGGCGTATAAGACTTTGACATCTTACTCTTGGCCTTGGCTGGGGCTTGATGATTCTGCGTAGCGCTGGCTGTCTTCTCGGCAGATCCAAAAAGCGCTTGGCGCATCTCCTCTTCCGTTAAATTTTGATGCATGGTGCCTCTCACTGAATTTGATTAATCGCGTAGCTGCCTGCAATTGC
Source organism: Pseudomonas ceruminis (assembly GCF_021602025.1). Classification (GTDB taxonomy): domain Bacteria; phylum Pseudomonadota; class Gammaproteobacteria; order Pseudomonadales; family Pseudomonadaceae; genus Aquipseudomonas; species Aquipseudomonas ceruminis. Next base: position 337,935 of record NZ_BQHW01000005.1, on the reverse strand, counting down.
CCAAGGCTAGAGAATTTACGGTTATTATAGACTTGGGCCAAAGTCTGGCATGTCCAGCAGTCTTGTTGTAGCCGGGAATAGAACTCGCTTTTGAAGCCTAGGATCAAGCATCACCTCAGCAGCATTGTCCTTTATCCTTACAAAATAAACAGGTCGCTTTACGACTTCTGACAATCGCCTCGTCTCACTTGCCAACTTTATACTAAATCTAGGCGTATTCGGCACCACTTCGATCAATACGTAGAAGGTGTCATATTTATCTCCAACAAGCTTTTCAGCCTTTATATCGAAATAATGCTCACCAGCGCGTACATCTCTATAAACCTCGAAGTCTTTATAGGCAAGCGCAAGCGAAACAGCAAGTTTGGCGCGTTCCACGCGCACAGGGCTAGTCATTTATCGACCCCAAATTTAGATACAAAGTTATCAAGTTTGCTCGCATGGTGTGCTCGAACCTCGTCACGTAGCGATTCCAGCGTCACATCACAATTGAGATCGTGCAGTCTTGGCACGAGAGAAACACCAGCATGTCTATTTTTATCAATTGCAATAAAGAATATTTCTCTATTACGGCCCGGCGCATCATCAACAGCCACAAGGTAAACAGGAACCTTCCGACTATGTGCAGCACTTACTTCAGCAGCTTTGAATCTAGCAGGGATACTTCCTGTTGATTTTGCTGCCTTTGTTGATTTGACTTGGATCATAAAAAACTCTCCAGTCTCTTGTTCATCCCCGTCAAGCAAGTTTACCATAAAATCAAGTAAATTCGCTTTCTCACCCAAGTGCCTCACAAAAAACAAAGGTTTCCCATTAACGTCCCGCATCATGCTGAAGCCCACACTGAACTCACCACGAGCACCTGTTACGTCACTCACAAAACCCCCAAAGAAAGCATAGTTTCAATATTTAGATGAGACCAGAGAGACTTCCTCTGCCCAGCGTGAATACGATAGAAGTCTCCGCACCCATGCGTTCCTCCTGAAGGATAATCTCATGTGAAGCTGCTGCCAAACCACAAATCTTAGCACCAAAGGCTTTGGTGGCCAGGGGACGCTCTCAGTGACAGCGATACAGCTTTCGATCCCTGAGAGCCAAGTGTGAGATAGGTAGCCAAGTGGTCGTCAAAAAGCAGCATCGGGGACGACGGCAGAGTGAGCCAGAGGATGGTTTGACAAAAACGACCACTAATCAGCTACTACCACGTAAATGAAGTCGCAAATAATCAATCGCGTGAAAACAAGTCATCAATTGGGTCAATGGCTATAAAAGAAGACACCGGCGAACTAATTCGCTGTTCCCGATAGGAATAGTAGTCAGGCTCATGTTCTTCCTCATAAAAATATTTGTCGTAATATTTATCAACATTCACAGAGCCAACAACGCTATCGGCAACGCTTGATGGATCAATCGCCCCCAGCTCAAGCGCCCGCTCATCCATTATCCCCATCATCTTTCTTCTGGCTTCATGCCGCGTACTACAATCAGAAAAAATCTCAGACTCCGGAAACTCGTCTTCAACTGTTGCAATCAAATGCTCTGTAACAACCTCGTCATACCTTTCGTAGAGCGATTCATTCCCAGATATATCAAAGCATCTAACGATTTGCGATAACGTCAATAATTCTTGATGATGAGGATCATTATCAAAAGCACCATCCAAGAATAATTCGACCAAATCCTTAGTAACAAGCCCCCTACGCATCCCCCACAAAAGGAGTCGCGCTGACGATTCAAATGATCGCCCACACTTCTCACCAGCAACGAAATCAATCGCTTTTAGAAGATTATCATCTGAAGTACAAAAAGGTCTTATAAGCTCAGACCTGACAATGCACAAGTGAGCAATAAACTCCGAATCACATCCCAGGAAATTCATTTCCGAGACACATGCAAAGACATGGCGAACTACGTCCACAGCCATTTCATTTTTGATTATTTTGTTATCCGACATGTCTTTCAAGGTCCTCAGAGAGGAAACTGTCTTAAGACTACCGAAGCATTGCCGCAAAGCAGGCCCATTGCTTGCGTATCTGTTGATCACAAAATCCCCCAAAGAAGGATTGAACAATCGAATAAAGGTATGACTTTCACCAGCTACAAATCTAGTGAGCATTGAGCCAGAAAGATGGCGAAGATTTAATATGAAATCCTTCTTACCTGTGAGACTAGCTGCACTTGGGTCAGATAAGAAACGCGAGAATGCTTCTGAAAGCTCAGACTCAGTTATTAGGCGGCCATTCATTGCAACCAGTAGAACCAGAGTACGACCGCAGTCGTCAAGCTGCGCTTGGAACGGATGATCCCAGACCTGGGAAGGGTTGTTCAGCAATGCAGTTGCATGTGACCAGTATAAGCTTGACGGGACACTTTCCAATCGCTGAGCGTCGGTAATGAACCTAATCAATCTAGGGTTAAAATTTGGATGATCAATAATGGTTCGATAACGTTTATGCGAGTATAGTTCCTCAACATAATCGCCACCCAAATCAGAATGCCAAATATGATTATAGAGAATTCGAGCCTTATCCATTTTCGATATGGACGCTAGCGTTACCTCAAATTCATTGCGACTTACATTTGAGTTATGAAATACGTCATTTAGAATCTTTCCTTGGTTAAGGATAGTAGTTCGAGACGTCAACACAAATCGCTTTTTTGAGTCTTTGACTATACGACTAATGAATTTGACAATTTTCGCCCCCTCATGCCCCGAGAGCGCTTCCAAGTAGTTACGACCTAAAAAATCGTCAAAATAAAAAATCTGCTTTGAATCAGGGTTAAAAGCCCCTTCAGCCTCTTTAATATCGTCAGAAATAACTGAAAGCTCAAAGCCCTGCGCAACATACTGCAAAATCAGCTGCCCCGCCAAAGTCGTCTTACCAATACCAGCAGGGCCAGTAATTATCACGACCTTGGTAGACTCTAGCTTCTCAAGCGCTTCACTATGATTGAGAGTAGGAACATATAGTTTAGAAGCGTCCATGATCTCTTCGATCTCAAACTGACTTCTATCATGCATGGGTTTATTGAAGAAATAGCTCAAGACATTGGAGCTAGCAATCCAAAGCTTATAGTGTCGTTTTTCAACATCTGGATGCTTTGCCAGGACATCATTCAAATCCTCTCGCCCAAGTATATCTTCTGGAGACAGAACAAAAGGCGAAAGCTTCTGCATCAAGATCTTCTTATCATTTAGCGAGAGCGAGTGAGAGACCGCTAAAATATAACGACTTGGTGCCAACCGTGTAACTTTCCGACTTTCAGACTCATCAATATGCCTAACAAGCTTTTCTAAAGGCGTCGAAACCCAATGCTTACATTGAAGAACCCACTCATCACCCTCAGACTTAAAGTAGCGCCCATCAACTCCACCGTCACGTCCCGGCTTGAATCTTTCAAACTTCACGCCTTCCCTTGCACTGAGCAGATCAGTACAAAAAACCTCGAACTCTTTGTCGTTCAGCCTTGAAAAATCATACTCGTTCACAGATCGCCTCACTCAATTGTGAGCTACATGCCAGTAATTATAAACCCGGCTAGTGAGAAGTTAGGCAGGTAGATAGGCTTACCAATATCCAGCTTAGAGCCTATCTACCGTCTTAAGAACAGAGTATCAGTCCCCAATACGCCAACCGGAGGTAATGGGATATCTGCGATCTCGCCCAAACCCACGCTCAGTGATTCTCGGCCCTACTGCTGCTTGCCGACGCTTATATTCGTTCAGATCTACCAGACGTATCACCTTACGCACTATCTCAGCGTCAAAGCCATGCTCGATGATAGCGTCAGCGGACAGGTCCTGCTCAATGTACAGACGCAAGATCTCATCCAGTACTGGATAAGGCGGCAGCGAGTCTTCGTCTTTCTGATCAGGGGCAAGTTCTGCTGATGGCGGACGGTCGATTACTCGTTGCGGGATCACATACCCCAAAGTATTGCGGTACTCGCAAAGCTTAAATACAAGCGTCTTGGGCACATCCTTCAGAACATCGAATCCGCCCGCCATGTCTCCATAGAGTGTCGCGTAGCCGACGGCCATCTCACTCTTATTACCAGTAGTAAGTACGAGATAGCGCTTTTTATTAGAGATGGCCATGAGCATCGTGCCGCGACACCGTGCCTGAAGGTTCTCCTCCGTCGTGTCTTTAGCCAGCCCTTCGAACTCGGGTGCAAGCGTCTCAAGGAAAGCCTCTACCATCGGAGCAATTGGCAAAACGCTATATTTGACGCCAAGGATCTCTGCCTCTTCCTTGGCATCGTCTTGGCTCATCTGAGCGGTGTAGCGGTAAGGCATCATGACTGCCTCGACGTTCTGGGCTCCCAACGCATCAGCCGCAACCGCTAGGCAGAGTGCCGAGTCGATCCCACCAGAGAGCCCAAGAACTACACCCTTAAAACCATTGCGCTGAACGTAGTCACGTACCCCCGCAACCAATGCCTGGTACACACTGGCTTCCAGACTCAGTAGATCAGTCACAACACCAGGAACTGGCTCCAAGGCGCTCTCTGAGCATTGGAAGTCAGCTACGAACAATCCCTCTTCGAACGCTGGAGCGCGCTGGGTGACCTTGCCACTACCGTCAACAACAAAGCTGTTGCCGTCAAATACCAGTTCGTCCTGACCACCGACCTGATTCACATAAATCATCGGGATTGCACATTCGCGGGCTCGCTGAGCAAGAAGCTCTTCACGCTCGGCTTGCTTACCCCGGTGGAATGGGGACGCATTAAGCGTCAGCATGATCTGCGCTCCAGCATCACAGGCCTGCTTGAGGGGCTCCGAGAACCAAATATCTTCGCAGATAGTGATCCCTACCTGGATGCCAAACAGGTTGACGACGCATGGGCCGCTGCCTGACTCGAAATAGCGCTTCTCATCAAACACACGGTAATTGGGCAGCCGCTGTTTGTAATAGCGCGCGATCTCTTCTCCATCTGAAATGACCGCGCAGCTATTGTATCGAGAACCGGCTTCAACCCATGGGAAGCCAATGATGATGACGATGCCACGCGCCGCTTCTCGAACGCGCTCAAGCGCTTTCTCAATGCGGCTCTGCATGCTAGAGCGAAGGAGTAGATCCTCAGGCGGGTAACCGCAAAGGGTCAGCTCTGGGAAGACGATGACCTGAGCGCCGTCCTTATCCCGAGCCTTATGAGCCGCCTCGATGATTTTCTCGACGTTACCGTGAACATCTCCGACGCGGATGTTCAACTGGGCCATTACCACTCTCAAACGCTGCTCCATGGGTCCTCCAGAAAGGCCTTACGTGGGATCTACGAGATTCTGCGCCTTGGGCCAAAGCTTCTCAGCGGAGGTTGAGCTAGATCCATGAATGAAATACATATTGGTGGCTCAACTGATGTTCCACCGAACGGCTCCTGAGGAGAGCTTCTCCAGTCACCCAACGCTCACAGGGGAACCACGCCCTACCTGTCGCAGCACCTCGTGATAACCGATTCATTATGCCCCATCAGGCAATCTCACCGTGCCTGTATTTCAAGCAAGGCCGACGCGATTGGACTGTTTGAAATTTTTTTCTTTGTTGTGCAGGCTATGGATTATGCACACCTCACCCATACCAGCAGGACCCTTTACCATCGATGTATTGGGCACTATTTTGGGGGGAGTAAGGTGATGGGCTTCTTTACCAAGTTTGGTGATGGTGCCTGCGACCTGGCGCCGCTGAGTGGCTTGGTGAAGCACCAGGTGCGGGCGATTGCACGCAGCTTTGGCGCACCGCAGGCGCTGGTGGAGAAAGTGCCGACTGCGGACCTCGAAGACCTGGAACCGGGCAAGCCGGACGAGGCCTCGCATGGCGTGACCTACCAGCAGATCGACGCCTTCCTGCAGGGGCAGCCGGTGGATCAGGCCGCGTTCGACATCATCGTGGCTACCTACCGCAAGACCCAGCACAAGCGCGAATTACCATTCGCCCCATAAAAGCTTCGCGGGCAAGCCCGCCCCCACAGTACCCCTACTTAAAGCGCGTTTAGTGGGGTGCCTGTGGCAGCGGGCTTGCCCGCGAAAGGAGGGCGAAGCCCTCCCCTGGTTTCAAACAGTCATCACTTTACGACGACCTTGCCCTTCATCATCGAGATGTGGCCCGGGAAGGTGCAGAAGAAGCTGTAATCGCCACCGGCTTCCAGCTTGGAAGTGTCGAACTTCACTTCGGTTTCTTTCTCTGGCGCGCCGATCATCGCAGTGTGGGCGATGATGTTGGCGTTGTCTTCCTTCAAGTAGCCCTTGTCGATGCCCTGGGTCATGCCTTCACTGGCAATGGCCTGCATGTCGGCAGTCTTGCTGATCACCAGGTTGTGGCCCATGACGTTCTTCGGCAGGTTGCCGGAGTGGGTGAGTTTGACGGTGAATTCCTTGCAGCTCTTGTCGACGGTGAATTCCTTGGTGGTATAGGACATCTGGTCCGTCGATTCGACAGTTACCGAGCACTCGGCTGCGAAGACAGAGGCGCTGGCGAGGGTCAGCAGGGATACCGCTACAGCTTTCGCAAACATCATGAATCTCCTTGGCAGGGTTTTATCAATTGCGAGACTGCCTGAAGCCAACGCTCCCCTTGCTGATATGCGTCAAGAGGGTGTCAAGTGGCCAGCCAGTAGAATTGTTCAATGGATTGTATACAACCAATCTAAGAGCACATCATGCCCTTTTAATAGACGATGGGACAACCTCTCATTTAGGAGCAATTGCAATGTCCCTCTCAAGTTTCATGAACAGTCTGCTTGCTGCCTACGCTCACGGCGCCAGCGGCGCTATCTGCGAATTCTCCCGCCCAGAGTGAAAGCAGCCTTGGAACGCGCAGGCATCGGCCGTACCCTGTGCACGCATGTGACTGGAGATGAGCAATGCCTGTACGTTCCGTTTGTGTATTCTGCGGCGCCAGCATCGGTGCCAACCCGGCTTATCGTGAAGCCGCCGTCGCGCTGGGCCAGACCATCGCCCGTCGCGGGTTGACCCTGGTGTATGGCGGCGGCGCCGTCGGCCTGATGGGCACGGTCGCCGACGCAGCCATGGCGGCTGGCGGCGAAGTGATCGGGATCATTCCCCAGAGCCTGATGAACGCTGAAATCGGCCACCGTGGCCTGACCCGCCTGGAAGTGGTGGACGGCATGCACGCGCGCAAGGCACGCATGGCCGAGCTGAGCGACGCCTTCATCGCCCTGCCAGGGGGCCTGGGCACGCTGGAGGAGTTGTTTGAAGTGTGGACCTGGGGCCAACTGGGGTATCACGCCAAGCCGTTGGGCTTACTGGATGTGAATGGCTTCTACGAGAAGCTGGGTGGTTTCCTCGACCATATTGTCGAAGAAGGCTTCGTGCGGCGGCAGCATCGGGCGATGCTGCTACTTGAGCAGCAGGCCGATGCGCTACTGGACGGGATGGAGCGGTTCGAGGCGCCGGTGCTGCCCAAGTGGGTCGACAAGCAACCTGATTGAAGGCTGACATGCCGGGACCGCTTCGCGGTCCCCGGTTCAGCGCGGAATGACGGGCTGACGCGGCTTCTTACCCTTGCCGCCACCACCCTTGGCCGCTTCCTTGCGCTCCTTGGCCGCCTGCTGGTTGCGGGCGAACGCTTCAGCCTTGGCCTTCTCCCGCTTGTCCCACGGGTTGCTGCCATCACTGCCACGCGGTGGCAGGCCCGTATGCTGGGTAAGAATCTTCTGGTCCTTGCCCACCTTATGGCTGCCGGCCGGGGTCGAATTCTTGCGGCGAGCGCTCTGGTACGTGTCAGTCTGCGGCTGGTGCAGCGGGATCAGCTGGTGCTTGCCCGGGCCGATCAAGTCGGCACGGCCCATGCGCTGCAGCGCCTCTCGCAGCATCGGCCAGCCCTTCGGATCGTGATAGCGCAGGAAGGCCTTGTGCAAGCGGCGCTGCTCATCGCTCTTGACGATCTCCACCCCTTCACTCTTGTAGGTGACCTTGCGCAACGGGTTCTTGCCCGAGTGGTACATGGCCGTGGCCGAGGCCATCGGCGACGGGTAGAACGCCTGCACCTGGTCGGCGCGGAAGCCGTTGCCCTTGAGCCACAGGGCCAGGTTCATCATGTCTTCATCGGTGGTGCCCGGGTGGGCAGCGATGAAGTACGGGATCAGGTACTGCTCCTTGCCCGCTTCCTTGGAGAACTTCTCGAACATGCGCTTGAAGCGGTCATAGGTACCGATGCCTGGCTTCATCATCTTGTCCAACGGGCCACGCTCGGTGTGCTCCGGGGCAATCTTGAGGTAGCCGCCAACATGGTGGGTGACCAGTTCCTTGACGTACTCCGGCGACTCCACAGCCAGGTCGTAGCGCAGGCCCGAGGCAATCAGGATCTTCTTCACGCCCGGCAAGGCACGGGCCTTGCGGTACAGCTCGATCAACGAACTGTGGTCGGTGTTGAGGTTCTCGCAGATGCCGGGGAACACGCAAGACGGCTTGCGGCAGTGCTTCTCGATGTCGTGGCTTTTGCAGGCGATCCGGTACATGTTGGCGGTCGGGCCGCCAAGGTCGGAAACCACGCCGGTGAAGCCCGGTACCTTGTCGCGCATCTCCTCGATCTCGTTGAGGATCGACTCTTGCGAGCGGTTCTGGATGATCCGGCCTTCGTGCTCGGTGATCGAGCAGAATGTGCAGCCGCCGAAGCAGCCGCGCATGATGTTCACCGAGAAGCGGATCATTTCGTAGGCCGGGATGCGCTCCTTGCCATAGGCCGGGTGCGGCACACGGGCGTAAGGCATGCCGAACACATAGTCCATTTCCTCGGTGCTCATGGGGATGGGTGGCGGGTTGAACCACACATCCACTTCGCCATGCTTCTGCACCAGCGCGCGGGCGTTGCCCGGGTTGGTCTCCAGGTGCAGCACGCGGTTGGCGTGGGCATAGAGTACGGGATCGTTACGCACCTTCTCGAACGAAGGCAGGCGGATCACCGACTTTTCCCGGGTCACGCTCGGGCTGTCGAGAATCTGCACGACCTTGGCTTCGTTCGGGTCTTCCTGGTCGCCCTTGGCTTGCTCGATGGCGCAGGCCTGGGTGTCCTGGGTGTTCACGTACGGGTTGATGATCTTGTCGACGCGGCCTGGGCGGTCGATGCGCGTGGAGTCGATCTCGTACCAGCCTTGCGGGGTGTCACGGCGTATGAAGGCGGTGCCGCGCACGTCGGTGATGGTCTCGATCTTCTCGCCGTTGGACAGGCGCTGGGCCACCTCGACCACTGCACGCTCGGCGTTGCCGAACAGCAGGATGTCGGCGCTGGCGTCGATCAGGATCGAGTGACGAACCTTGTCCTGCCAGTAGTCGTAGTGGGCGATGCGGCGCAGCGACGCCTCGATGCCGCCGAGTACGATCGGCACATGCTTGTAGGCTTCCTTGCAGCGCTGACTGTACACCAGGCTGGCGCGGTCCGGACGGCTGCCGGCCAGGCCACCAGGGGTGTAGGCATCGTCGGAGCGGATCTTCTTGTCCGCGGTGTAGCGGTTGATCATCGAGTCCATGTTGCCGGCCGCGACGCCGAAGAACAGGTTCGGCTCGCCAAGCTTCATGAAGTCGTCTTTCGACTGCCAGTTCGGCTGGGCAATGATGCCCACGCGAAAGCCCTGGGCTTCCAGCAGACGGCCGATGATGGCCATGCCGAACGACGGGTGGTCGACGTAGGCATCACCGGTCACGATGATGATGTCGCAGGAGTCCCAGCCGAGCAGATCCATCTCCTCCCTGCTCATCGGCAGGAACGGTGCTGGCCCGAAGCATTCGGCCCAGTACTTGGGATAGTCGTAGAGTGGTTTGGCTGCTTGCATGTCAGTGACCGGTTCTGGTGTGCAGGGAAATCGCGGGCGCGGAATATAGCACAAATTTTGACCAAATCCGACTGTCTTCGTGGGGATTGGTGGGTTGTTGGCTTGAGGGGTGTGGTGGGGTTGCCCGGTGTTCGCCACAACACTTTCAGCGCCTGTGAGACCGAGCGCCGCCCGCGCGGCGCTTCGCGGGGCAAGCCCGCTCCCACTGTCTGTTTCGGGCCGCGCACCCCCGGGTGCATGGCTGGAGATTGAGAAACAGCAGCGGCGCAGCCGATATCAAAGGGATCAAACGAGGCGGTCAGCGATGCCCCCACAGAAGTGACTGGCCCGAAACAGACGGTAGGAGCGGGCTTGCCCCGCGAAGCGCCGCGCGGGCGGCGCTCGATCTCATAGGCGCTGAAACCGCTGCGGCGAACACCTGGCAGCCTTCATGCAACCTGAAGCCAAGCCCTCACTGCTTCATCCCCAACTCAGCATCATCCATCAGCACCTTCTTTGTGACAGTGAGTCAGTGTCTTCTCTTGTCATTGTTCAATCCCCTGAAAGTTCTCTGAAACTTGGGCCGGCCCTTTCGCGGGGCAAGCCCGCTCCCACAGGTACTGTGCAAGCCTGAAAGTTGTGGTGATCCTGTGGGAGTGACTTTAGCCGCGAATACCGGCGTAGCCGATGCCAGCCACCGCGGTGGATTCCGCGGCTGAAGCCGCTCCCACAGGGTCCCTGCTAACGCAGCAAGTTATGCGCAGCGTAATGAGAACGGCCGTTACTCGTCATCGTCGAAGTTGTACATCCCCGGCGCAAGGTTCTCGAAGCGAGTGTACTTACCGATAAACGCCAGGCGTACGAAGCCGATGGGGCCGTTACGCTGTTTACCGATGATGATTTCCGCCACGCCCTTGTGCTCGGTCTCCGGGTGGTACACCTCGTCCCGGTACACGAACATGATCACGTCGGCGTCCTGCTCGATTGCACCCGATTCACGCAAGTCGGAGTTCACCGGGCGTTTGTTGGGGCGCTGTTCCAGCGAGCGGTTCAGCTGCGACAGGGCGATGACCGGGCAGTTGAATTCCTTGGCCAGGGCCTTGAGGGAGCGGGAAATCTCGGAAATCTCGTTGGTCCGGTTGTCACCGGCCGACCCAGGAATCTGCATCAGCTGCAGGTAGTCGACCATGATCATGGCGATTTCGCCGTGCTCACGGGCCAGGCGACGGGTACGTGCGCGCATCTCCGAAGGGCTGATACCGGCGGTATCGTCGATGAATAGCTTGCGGTCGTTGAGCAGATTGACCGCCGAGGTCAGGCGCGGCCAGTCGTCGTCGTCCAATTGGCCGGAACGCACCTTGGTCTGGTCGATACGGCCCAAGGACGAGAGCATACGCATGATCAGCGATTCGCCTGGCATCTCGAGGGAGAACACCAGCACCGCCTTGTCGGTCCGCAGCACGGCGTTTTCCACCAGGTTCATGGCGAATGTGGTCTTGCCCATCGACGGACGGCCAGCGACGATGACCAGGTCAGCGGCCTGCAAGCCACTGGTTTTCTCGTCCAGGTCGGTGAAGCCGGTGGAAACACCGGTGATGTCGCTATCGGAGTTGAACAGCGTGTCGATGCGATCGATGGCCATGGTCAACAGTTCGTTGACACCCACCGGGCCACCGGTTTTCGGCCGTGCCTCGGCGATCTGGAAGATCTGCCGTTCGGCATCGTCGAGGATCTCTTCGGCGTTGCGCCCTTGCGGGTTGAAGGCGTTGTCGGCGATGTCGGTACTGATGCTGATCAGCTGGCGCAGGGTCGCACGCTCACGAATGATCGCAGCGTAGGCCTTGATGTTGGCCACCGACGGGGTGTTCTTGGCCAGCTCGGCCAGGTAGGCCAGGCCGCCGACCTGGCTCGACAGGCCTTCCTTGTCCAGTTGCTCGTGCAGGGTGACAACGTCGAACGGCTGGTTGGCATCGGCCAGCTTGTGCACGGCACGGAAGATCAGGCGGTGGTCATGCCGATAGAAATCACCGTCCGAAACCTGGTCCAGCACTCGCTCCCAGGCGTTGTTGTCCAGCATCAGGCCACCCAGCACGGCCTGTTCGGCCTCGATGGAGTGCGGCGGCACCTTGAGGGCAGCAGTCTGCAGGTCTAGCTGTTCGGGATTGGTGATCTCGTTCATGGCCACGAAAGAATTCTGGAGGATGAAAAAGACAAAGGGCACGGCCTGTAAAGAACAGGACGTGCCCGATGTTAACCGGCAAGCCCGCCAGGGGCTAGCCAGTCAGCGCAGCTTAGGCAGCTACGACGACCACACGTACGGTGGCTTCAACGTCGCTGTGCAGGTGCACGGCTACGTCGTATTCGCCAACTTGACGGATGGTGCCGTTCGGCAGACGAACTTCAGCCTTGGCCACTTCAACGCCGGAGGCGGTCAGGGCGTCAGCGATGTCGTGGGTGCCGATCGAACCGAACAGCTTGCCTTCGTCGCCAGCGGTGGCAGTGATGGTCACTTCCAGCTCGGCCAGTTGGGCAGCACGGCTTTCAGCCGAAGCTTTACGGTCAGCAGCTGCTTTTTCCAGCTCGGCGCGACGCTCTTCGAACGCAGCCAGGTTGGCGGCGTTGGCAACGGTGGCCTTGCCGAATGGCAGCAGGAAGTTACGGCCGTAACCAGCCTTAACCTTTACTTTGTCGCCCAGGTTGCCCAGGTTGGCGACTTTTTCCAGCAGGATCAGTTCCATTTGGTAAAACCTCTTAACTTTTAACCTTCACCGTTCGCGGAGTCATTCCCCTCAGGGGACTTGCGACCGCGAAAATCAATCAGGCTGTCGACAATGGCCAAAACCACGAGTAACGGATAAATCAGCTGCATGATCAGCGGCAACGTCACGTACATGCCCACCAGCCAGAACCCGGCCAGTCGGCCCTGGGCCACCAGCCCATGCATCAAGGCGATGCCGGCCAGGACGAGCACCAGGCTGGACGCTGACGCCAGGACGATGAACTGCGGACCGATGAACGGGCCCAACACCATCGCGGCAACCAGGACCAGCATGACCACCCGCGGCAACTTCAGTTCACGAAACTCGCGACCGAAGCCTCCAGGGTTGTACAACGCAGCCTGCCAATAACGCGCCAGCATCAACGCCAGCACGCTGAACAACTGCAGCATTACCGCTGTGGAAGCAACCAGCACAGGGCCGATCAGCTCACCGGGGATTACCGGCTTGCCTTCGACCTGCGGCAGCGCTTCGGAAAGCGCCTTTGCCAGCACCTCGAAGGTGTCGCGCAGCACCGCGTCCAGGATGAGGCTGTAGACCAACCCCAACACAACACTGGACAACAACACCCGGCTCCAGGAATGCCCGGCACGCAGCAAGGCGGCCAGCCCCAGCGTTCCCAACAGCACCAGCAAGGTGCTCGGATCGCCAAAGCTCCAGATCACCACCGCCGGCAAAAGGCCGATGGCGATAACCATTGAAGCGTCCTTGAACCCGCGCCGCAGAAGCACGAGGCTCCCGGCAGCGGCACTCAACCAGAACAGCAGCGGTAACACTGCACTCACGACCACCACCAGGGTGGCCTGCACACGACCGCGCATGATGAAATCAGCCAACGCTCGCATGCTTATCCCTTACTACTTGTCGACGACCCGGTCTCAGCGGCCGTGGCTGTCGGTGTAGGGCAGCAGGGCCAGGAAGCGGGCGCGCTTGATAGCGGTAGCCAGCTGACGCTGATAACGAGCTTTGGTACCGGTGATACGGCTTGGAACGATCTTGCCGGTTTCGGATACGTAAGCTTTCAGGGTGTTGAGATCTTTGAAGTCGATCTCTTTCACGTCTTCAGCAGTGAAGCGGCAGAATTTACGACGACGGAAGAAACGTGCCATGTAATAGGCTCCTCAAAAGGTCCGTGGATTACTCGTCAGCGTTATCGCTGGAGTCGCTGTCATTGCTGTCATCGCCTTCGGCGGAGTCAGCATGCTCAGGACGCTCACGACGCTCACGGCGCTCGCTGCGGTTCTCTTCGGCCTTCAGCATCTCGGACTGACCGGTTACGGCTTCGTCGCGACGGATGACGAGGTTACGGATCACGGCATCGTTGTAGCGGAAGTTGTCTTCCAGCTCGGCCAGGGCCTTGCCGGTGCACTCAACGTTCAGCATCACGTAGTGAGCCTTGTGAACATTGTTGATTGCGTAGGCCAGTTGACGACGGCCCCAGTCTTCCAGGCGGTGGATTTTGCCACCATCTTCTTCGATCAGCTTGGTGTAACGCTCAACCATGCCGCCGACTTGCTCGCTCTGGTCCGGGTGAACCAGGAAGATGATTTCGTAATGACGCATGAATGCTCCTTACGGGTTAGTAGTCTGCCAGCGAATCTGGTCAGACAAGGAGTGAATGACACTGTATGTCTTGCCATGGAGGGGAGGCACATCAGCGCCTGCCAGCTCGGCAAGGGGCGCAATTGTAGAGAAGGCGTGCCTGACAAGCAAGGTGATTGGCGATTATTTGAACAGCCGGAAACACTTTAATACCTGGGCGGGCCCCGTCGGCGGCAAGCCGGCGACAGGCCCGCTACACGCGAAAGGTCAGCGCTTGGCCTGACGCTGGCGCACTGCCTCGAACAGGCAAACCCCTGTCGCCACCGACACGTTCAGGCTGCTGACACTACCGGACATCGGCAACTTGACCAGGAAATCACAGTGCTCGCGGGTCAGCCGGCGCATGCCCTTGCCTTCTGCACCCATGATCATCACCAGTGGCCCGGTCAGGTCCTGCTGGTAGATTTCCTGCTCGGCCTCGCCGGCGGTGCCGACCACCCACAGGCCGCGCTGCTGGAGTTTTTCCAGGGTGCGAGCAAGGTTGGTCACGGCCACCAGCGGAATCACTTCCGCCGCACCACAGGCCACCTTGCGCACGACCGGCGTCAGGGTGGCCGACTTGTCCTTGGGCACCACCACCGCCGTGGCACCTGCGGCATCGGCGGTGCGCAGGCAGGCACCCAGGTTGTGCGGGTCGGTAACACCGTCCAGCACCAGGATCAGCGGCGGGGTTTCGGTGCGCTCGAGCAGTTCCTCGAGCATCAGCTCGCCCCATACCTGGCTGGGGCTGACCTCGGCAACCACGCCCTGGTGCACACCTTCGACCCAGGCATCCAGCTCACGGCGCTCGGCCTGGCCTACCGCTATGCGGTTTTCTGCCGCCAGTGCCAGCAACGCCTGGATGCGCGGCTCGCTGCGCCCTTCCGACAGCCAGATCTGCTTGACCCGCTTAGGATGGTGCTGCAACAGCGCCTGCACGGCGTGCACGCCGTAGATCTTTTCCAACTGACTCATGACTTGCTCTTGCTTTTACGTGGCGCGCCGGATTTCGGCGGGCCTTTACGGT
The DNA here is from genome assembly GCF_021602025.1 of Pseudomonas ceruminis. Lineage (GTDB taxonomy): Bacteria > Pseudomonadota > Gammaproteobacteria > Pseudomonadales > Pseudomonadaceae > Aquipseudomonas > Aquipseudomonas ceruminis. The sequence goes on along the minus strand of NZ_BQHW01000005.1, from coordinate 322,779 downwards.
GCTTGGTCGGTTTGCCGGACGCCTTGCCGCCTTTGTCCGACTTGCTGCTGGAATGCCCGCCAGTGCGCGCCTCGCTCATCAGCGCCTTTTTCATCTCGCGGCTTTTGCGCACTTCAGCGTTACGCTGCACGGCGTCTTTCGGGAAGTACGCCTCGGCGGTTTCGCTCTTGCGGCTGCGTGGCTTGGGCGTGGCCTTGGCCTCGACCACAGGCGGCTGCTCACCTTTCTCGGTGGCCGGCGCCGCACCACGCCCCTTGCGGCCGACCGGGGCGGCAAGCTGCTGCTCGGACACCTCGAAGTCGATCTTGCGTTCGTCGAGGTCGACCCGCATGACCTTGACCTCGATGGTATCGCCCAGGCGGAAGCTGCGCCCGGTACGCTCACCCGACAGGCGGTGGTGCACGGGGTCGAAGTGGTAGTAGTCACCGGGCAGCGCACTGACGTGCACCAGGCCTTCCACATAAATATCGGTCAGTTCGACGAACAGGCCAAAACCGGTCACCGCAGTGATCACACCCGGGAAGGTCTCGCCCACGCGGTCCTTCATGTACTCGCACTTGAGCCAGTTGACCACGTCGCGGGTGGCCTCGTCGGCACGGCGCTCGGTCATCGAGCACTGTTCGCCGAGCTGGTCGAGGGTGTTCACGTCGTACGGATAGATGCGCGCCTTGGGGATGCTCATGGCGCCGGCACGCTTGACGTGCGGGGTATCGACCTTGGACCGGATGATGCTGCGGATGGCGCGGTGCACCAGCAGGTCGGGGTAACGACGGATCGGCGAGGTGAAGTGGGTGTAGGCCTCGTAGTTCAGGCCGAAGTGGCCGTTGTTGTCGGTGCTGTACACCGCCTGGCTCAGGGAGCGCAGCATCACCGTCTGGATCAGGTGGAAGTCCGGGCGCTCGGCAATGCTTGCCAACAGGGCCTGGTAGTCCTTCGGCGACGGGTCCTTGCCCTTGTGCAGGGTCAAGCCCAGCTCACCGAGGAAGGCGCGCAGTTTTTCCAGGCGCTCCGGCGGCGGGCCGTCGTGCACGCGGTACAGGGCTGGCACACCGTGCTTGTGCAGGAATTCGGCGGTGGCGACGTTGGCCGCCAGCATGCATTCCTCGATCAGTTTGTGGGCATCGTTGCGCACGGTCGGGCGGATTTCCGCGATCTTGCGGTCGTCGCCAAAAATGATGCGGGTTTCCTGCGTTTCGAAGTCGATGGCACCACGGGCATGACGGGCATCCACCAGCACCTTGTAGAGGTTGTACAAGTTTTTCAGGTCCGGCAGGACCTCGTTGTACTCCTCGCGCAGTGCCTTGCCTTCACGGGTGCGGGCATGCTCGAGCATGCTGCTGACCTTGTTGTAGGTCAGGCGGGCATGGGAATGGATCACCCCTTCGTAGAACTGGTAGTCGACCATCTGGCCGGCCTTGTTGATGGTCATTTCGCAGACCATGGCCAGGCGATCGACATGCGGGTTCAGCGAGCACAGGCCGTTGGACAGCTCCTCAGGGAGCATCGGCACCACACGCTCGGGGAAGTACACCGAGTTGCCGCGCTGCTGAGCCTCGACATCCAGGGCCGAGCCCAGGCGCACATAGCTGGACACGTCGGCAATGGCCACATACAGGCGCCAACCACCGGAGAACAGGCGCAGCTTGCCCAGCGGCTCGCAATAGACGGCGTCGTCGAAGTCGCGGGCGTCCTCGCCGTCGATGGTGACGAACGGCAGATGGCGCAGGTCAATACGCTTTTCCTTGTCCTTCTCCTCGACTTCAGAGCGGAACTTGCGCGCTTCCTTGATCACGTCCTTGGGCCAGACGTGGGGGATGTCATAGCTGCGCAGGGCAACGTCGATCTCCATGCCCGGCGCCATGTAATTGCCGATCACTTCGACCACATCGCCCTGGGGCTGGAAGCGCGGGGTTGGCCAGTGGGTGATCTTGATCTCGACGAACTGACCGATCTTGGCCCCGCCGTTACGACCAGCGGTCACCAGCACTTCCTGCTGGATCTTCGGGTTGTCCGGCGTCACATAGCCGATGCCACCTTCTTCGAAGTAGCGGCCGACCACGCTTTCGTGGGCACGTGAGATGACTTCGACCAGCACACCTTCACGGCGGCCACGGCGGTCGACCCCGGAAACACGGGCCAAGGCGCGGTCGCCATCAAACACCAGGCGCATCTGCGAGGGGCTGAGGAACAGGTCGTCACTGCCGTCGTCAGGGATAAGGAAGCCAAAACCATCGCGGTGGCCAGAGACACGGCCGCAGATCAGGTCCAGCTTGTCTACCGGGGCATAGGTGCCGCGCCGGGTATAGATAAGCTGGCCGTCACGCTCCATGGCCCGCAGGCGACGGCGCAGGGCTTCGATCTGGTCTTCTTCATAAAGACCGAACTCGGCCGCCAGCTCCTCGCGTGCGGCCGGTTCGCCACGGTCGGCGAGGCGCTGCAGGATCAGCTCACGGCTGGGGATAGGGTTTTCGTATTTTTCCGCTTCGCGAGCGGCCTCGGGATCGAGGGATTGCCAATCGGCCATCAGAAGGGGTTCACCTTGGGGTATATAGATATGAATTCTGGCATAGGCCTATTGAAACCGGAAATGTCAGGCTTGGACAGCCCCAGCAGCATGTCCGGCAAGCAGCAATAGGCGTGTGGAATCAACAAGTTGAATTTTTTGAATTTTTTTTGGGTTGGGGGCTTTACAGCCCTCGGGAGCGTCCGTATAGTGCGCACCACAACGACGGACAACCCCGAAGTTGTAGTAGAGATGAAGGGCGCTGTAAAGCATCTTGTAGTCTCGAATGTGTGCCCAGGTGGCGGAATTGGTAGACGCGCTGGTTTCAGGTATCAGTGGCTTAACGGCCGTGGAAGTTCGAGTCTTCTCCTGGGCACCAAGTATTTTCAAGTAATAGATGACCAAGGATCTGTTACTACTGTGTGAAGCGAACGATAGTCGCCTTCACCAGATGATGTAAAGCTTTGCCCAGGTGGCGGAATTGGTAGACGCGCTGGTTTCAGGTATCAGTGACTTAACGGTCGTGGAAGTTCGAGTCTTCTCCTGGGCACCATACAAAAACCCACTAGCTTGCTAGTGGGTTTTTTCTTGCCTGCAATTTTTGCGGTGCCCTCCCCGCCATGGCCAGACGCCTCGACAATGGTCTGCCCATGAATTTCTCCTCACCCGGCCACTTGAGAAACGATTTCGTTTACCATTGTTTCCAAATATGTAGCCGTAAGCGAGGAAGTACCCGCATGACGATCCGTCCGCAACCGCTGATGCGCACCCTGGCCGCCGCTGTTCTGAGCCTGGTGATCGGCGCTCCGGCCGCCATGGCAGACGACCCGGTCACCCTGACCATGTACAACGGTCAGCACAAGGAAATCGGCGAAGCCATCGCCAAGGCCTACGAGGCCAAGACCGGCATCCACATCAATATCCGCAAGGGCAGCAGCAACCAGCTGGCCAGCCAGATCATCGAGGAAGGCGACCGCTCGCCGGCCGACATCATCTATACCGAAGAGTCCCCACCGCTGAACAACCTGGGTGAGCTGGGCCTGCTGGCAAAGATCGATGACGCCACGCTGAACATGCTGCCCAAGGAATACGTCGCGGCCAACGGCACATGGATGGGCGTCACCGCCCGCACCCGCGTCGTGGTGTTCAACCCGAAGAAGATCGACGAGAAAGACCTGCCGCAATCGGTCATGGACTTCGCTGACCCCGAGTGGGATGGCAAGGTCGGCTTCGTGCCTACCAGTGGCGCCTTCCAGGAACAAGCCGTGGCCATCCTCAAGATGCACGGGCGTGACGCTGCCGAAGAGTGGCTCACCGGCCTCAAAGCCTTCGGCAAGACCTACACCAACAACATGGTCGCACTAAAGGCCGTGGAGAAAGGCGAAGTCGCCGCCGTACTGGTGAACAACTACTACTGGTACGCCCTGGAGCGCGAGCGCGGCAAACTGGATTCCAAACTGTATTACCTGGCCGATGGCGATGCCGGTGGCCTGGTGACGATCTCCGGCGCCGCGGCGGTCAAGGCCAGCAAACATCCGAAGCAAGCCCAAGCCCTGCTCAACTGGATGGCCAGTGAAGAAGGCCAGCGCGTGATTACCCAGACCACCGCCGAGTACCCGCTGCACAAGGGTATGGTCTCTGACCGTGGCCTTAAGCCATTCGAAGAGCTGCGCCCGCCGAAGATTTCCCCGGCCGACCTGGGCAATGCCGAGGAAGCGCTGGAGCTTGAACGCGAGGTCGGCCTGCTCTGATGACTGCTGCCCTGTCCGAGCCGGTGCCGGTACGCTTCGTACCGCGCCGCAAGCGCCCCTCCATTTGGGTGGTGCTGCCTGTGCTGTTTCTGGTGGCGATGAGCCTGCTGCCGCTGCTGTACGTCGCCATGAAAGCCTGGGAGGCCGGCTGGCGCGAAGCCCTGCACCTGCTTTGGCGCCCGTTCGTCTGGGGCTTGATGCGCAATACCCTGATGCTGATGGTCGGCGTGACGCTGGCATGCATGGTCGTTGGCCTGGCCCTGGCCTGGTTGCTGGAACGCAGCAACCTGCCGGGCCGCCGGCTGTGGGGCGTGGTGCTGTGCCTGCCCTTTGCCGTGCCGTCGTTCGTCAGCAGCTTCACCTGGGTGTCGCTGAGCTCGGATTTCGAAGGACTGGGCGGCGCGATCTTGGTCATGGCGCTGTCCAAGTACCCGCTGATATTCCTGCCGGTAGCTGCCACCCTGCGTAACCTCGACACTTCGCTTGAAGAGTCGGCACGTACGCTGGGCTGCAGCCGATGGGGCGTATTCACCAAGGTCACCCTGCCGCTGCTGTGGCCGTCGATGCTGGGTGGCGCATTGCTGATCGCCCTGCACATGCTGGTGGAGTTCGGCGCTCTGTCGATCCTTGGCCTGCAGACCTTCACCACGGCAATCTACCAGCAGTTCGAACTGGAATTTAGCAACGCCAACGCCGCCATGCTGTCGGCGGTGCTGTTGGCGATGTGCCTGACCATGCTCTGGCTGGAAATGCGCGTGCGCGGCAAGGCCCGCCATGTACGTATCGGCCAGGGCGTGGCACGCCGTGGGCAGCCCGTGCGCCTGCGTGGCTGGATGCCGTTGGCGCAACTGTTCTGCCTGGGCCTGGCGATTCTCGGCAGCGGCATTCCTCTGGCCATGCTGGGTTATTGGCTGAGCGTGGGTTCGTCAGCCGCCTTCCCGGTGGCGGCGATCAGTAAGGCACTACTGACTTCGCTGTCGGTGTCGCTGGGTGGCGCAGGCTTCTGCGTGCTGCTGGCACTACCGGTCAGCTTCCTGGTGGTGCGCTACAAAGGCCGCCTGGCGATCTGGGCCGAGCGCCTGCCGTACCTGCTGCACGCCCTGCCCGGCCTGGTGATCGCGCTGACCCTGGTGGTGTTCTCGCTGCACTACGTGCCGGCGCTGTACCAGACCACCGCACTTTTGCTGCTGGCATATGCGCTGCTGTTCCTGCCACTGGCACAAGCGCCGGTACGCACTGCACTGAACAAGGCATCGCCAACCCTCGAAGAAGCGGCCCGTACCTTGGGAGCCAGCAGCTTTGCGGCGTTCTGCCGGGTAACCTTGCCGATCATCTTCCCGGCGCTGGCGGCGGCGTTTGCGCTGGTGTTCCTTGATGCCATGAAGGAGCTGACCGCAACCCTGCTGCTCAGCCCGACGGGTATGACCACCCTCGCAACCGAAGTCTGGGCGCATACGGCCAACGTCGAGTTTGCGGCGGCGGCGCCCTATGCGGCGTTGTTGATCGTGGTGTCGGGGTTGCCGGTGTATTTGCTGACCACGCGGATGTATTTGAATAAAGCCTGAGTGCTCGCCCAGGCTGGTGACCAGCCTGGGTTTTCGACAAGGCACATTAAATACTAATCGCCGTAGCAATCTATTAATGCAGCCAAGAGCGCATACTCACCAAAACACCAAACAGCCCAAAAAATGTCGGACATACAATCAAAAGTAGAGTTTTCAGCTTGAGCGGGACTGTTCTTACCTCATCCAAATCCACCAAGCCTTTCCAAGCGTAAAGTCTAGGCATGAACAACATAACTGATATCGCCCAAACCCGAACCACCTTACCGATCAGACTTTCTTGATGATAGATAGCCTTGTTTTCGATAACCATTTTGCAGTTTGAAAGCAAAGACTCAAGCCGATCCTGAAGTAAGCGGCGACGTTTGCCGAGAGCCTTCAAGCCCGATCCACATTAGTTCTCAGTGTCTAGCGCTGCAACCTGATCCGCACGCGGCCATTTTGTCGAGTTTGCGGCGGCGGTGCGCTATGCGCTGCTGCTGATTGTGGTGTCGGGGCTGCTGGTTTATCTACTAACTACGCACATGTATTTCAACAAGACTTGAAAAAGGGTCCGGGCAGCCTGGACCGCTAGCAACACAACCTTACGGACTATTAACATTTCCAAGATCAATTGCCTACCAATCGCAACCATCCCCAAAGCGCAAGGAGTGACAAAAAAATAGCAGCTTGAAAAAACCATAACCCAACAAGCATACACCGCAATCGTTCAGGAAATTTTTTCACATCTTCAACATCCAGCACTCCCTTACGAACACAAAGCGCCCGCATTGATAATAAAAGAGATACTGAACCGGTACGCATTATTTTACCCAGCAAGCCCGCATGGCCAAAAATCCTCTTGTTGCCCGAAACCATCGAACTATTGGAAAGCAACGACTCTATGTAATTCACATAGCGAACCGAAACATATATCCATACAGCCATCACTACGAACATGGCCATCATCAAAGGAAAGCCTAACCATCTGAGGTCGAAGTCATTCATTGAGTTACCTCATACAACAACTCACCTAACATCTCGCCGAGATCTCCCACGACCCAACCGCCTGCAGCGCCACCAATAGCACCTCCGATCACAGTGCACGCGAGGGCCCCCGGGCCGCCTGTCGCTATCCCGAGGAACATTACACACCCTGCTCCACCTAGAGGCCCACCAATCGCCCCTCCAGCGAACGATCCCCCCGTACTACCAAGCAGAGAGCCGCCCTCCACATACCTGGCCTTCCTGCAGTCTTCTGGACGTCCGAATGTACAGGCATGATGGATACTCAAACCTGTTGAAGCTACGTCGAGCCCCAAGCCGATGTAAGTACCCGACTTTATCAAATTTGCTGCTTTCGAAACCCCAGCAACTTTCTCCGCATACCCAGCAATTTCACCTGCATGAAGGTAGCTCTTGGTGGAAATCTCCAGAGTTCTTTTCATCGCGCCTTTATTGCGCAGCCCTGAACCGTAAGCAGCCATTTTGTTCAACTGCTCTTCCAACCTGACGAACAATACCATCCTCTTAGCATAAAATTCGTCGCGTGCTTTCAGCGTCCCGCTTTTCAAATAGTCCCGATGTAATATCTCAATTTCTTCCAACGTTCTCTTGATTGCCTCAAGGTGCCTGTGCCACCCATCGCTCACAGCTCCCACCCCCATCGACGCATGGGCGAGCAAGCTTTTCAACATCTCGTAGTTATCCAGAAAAAAATCATCTACGCCTGCGCCATTGATTTCAAGCTGGTGGTGTATCCCCGCCGCCTTCGCCATCAAAAATGCTTCATGACTCGTACATGACGGTGTATTCGGGTCGCCCACAATCACCAGCTCCCCACCAACAACTACGCCATTGGCGATATGAGCATTCAGTACATCGAATTTGGCTCGCTGATTGGCCGACATCGGGGTGTCGGCCTTCAGAGACTCATACGACTGCGCGTGCGAATTAATGAAGCTGCGTGCCTCGGACATGGTCGCACCTCACGCATACTTCTTGTTATTGATACGGTCCCATCCACCCGTCACGTTTCCACCGGCACTGCCGTCGAGGCGCTTCTGCCGCGTGTAGGTGGTTTTGATCCGTCCGTAGTTGAGCTGTACTACCTCCATCGGCACACCGGAACTGGCGCTCTGGGCATAGTCGGCAATAATCACTTCTTCGAGCACGACTTCGTAGTACTTGAGCTTGTCGGTACTGGCGCGGCACACCACGAGCTTCACTTCCTTGAAGTGCTGGCCTGCACAGCTCGCTTCAAGCAGTTTGCAGCTTGCGCTGTCGAGGTACTTGGTGAAGGTGAAGTTGGTTAGGGTGGTACGACCTGAAGAAGCGCCGCCGGCGGAACTGGCGGTAGCGGAGGTGCTTTGGTTGGCACCGAATTTGTAGCCCAGGATCTCGATCCAGTTGGTGAATTGCTCGTCCAGCGCTTCGCCAGCGATTTCATCGATCTGGATGTAGGCGTCGAAAGCCATGTTTACCTCTCCTTGGTAAAAATCGGGCTGATCGGGACGATGTTCGGACATCGTCTTTTTTGGGTTGCTCCTGGAGATAAGCGGGGCATTCGCTGTAGTGCTCAGGATCCGACTCACCCTAGTTCCATGGGATCGGCGGCGCAATGGTAGCGGGGCGAAGTGGGTTAAATTCGGAAATCACCTACAAACATGGTGATAAAGTCGCCTGGCGCGAGTACGAAAATGTTTGGCGGTACTGGCCGCTTCGCAGTGCCTCGGGACAGGGGTTGATTGGCAGGCTGTGCTGCGCAGCATCCTTGCACAATCAAACCGTGGGCCAATGGTTGTGGATGGCACGGGCTTTGGCCCATGTTAGCGGGGCAAGCCCATTCCCACAGAGATCGCGCTAGCTCTTAGCTTTTGAGCAAGACCGTTGCCTCCAGAGGTTCGCGGACCGCTTACGGACTCAGCTCTCTGCACGACAGCGTACTCCAAAGGGCTGGATGATCCCCCAAAGGGATCACTCCAGCACCTTGACGTATCAGGCCCTGAACTGGCCCAGGCTGGCGCGCAGCTGCGCGGCCAGGTCGTCGAGGACCTTACTGCTGGCGGTGGTCTGCATGACCACTTCAGCCGAACGTTCGGCCTGGGCATGGATGTTCTGCACCCGCCCGCGTACCGCCTGCGCGCCCTGCGCCTGCTGCTCTGCCGCCCGGGTGGCCAGGCCAATCGCGGCATGCACCTGCTCCACCGCCGCCTGCACCGACTGCTGGCGACGCTCGTTATCGCGCAGCACCAACAGGCCTTCGCTGGCCTTCAGGCCCGCCTGACCAATGGTTGTCACGGCCTCCTTGGCGCCCTTCTGCAAGGCTGCAATGTGTGCCTGGATGTCGCCGGTGGAGCTTTGCGTCTTGCTCGCCAGCGCCCGCACCTCGTCGGCCACCACGGCAAACCCACGCCCCGTTTCGCCGGCACGCGCGGCCTCAATGGCAGCGTTTAGCGCCAGCAGATTGGTCTGCTCGGCAATACCGTGAATCACCGTCAGCACCACTTCTATCTGTTCACTCTGCTTGGCCAGCCGCTCGATCACCTGGGACCCCGTATCGACCTGCCCTGCAAGGTTCTCGATCAGGCCTGCCAGTTGCGTCGAAGCCCGGCTGTTCTCATCGGTCGCCTGACGGATGTCCACCACCTGCTGCAGCGCCGCCTGCATGGCATGGCTTTCCGCCTGAGCCTCATCGGCCATGCTCGACAGGTCGCGCAGGCTGGCAGCCACTTCATCGCGTTGCAGTGCGGCGGCAGCATCGGCGCCGGCATTGCGCTGTGCCATGGTGCCAATCTCAACGCCCGTACGCTGCGCCACTTCGCCCGCCTCGCGGACAATCGGCTGCAGCTTGTCGACGAAGCGGTTGACCGCCGAGGCCATGTCGCCGATCTCGTCACGGCTGTCGAGGTTGACGCGCTTGGTCAAATCGCCTTCGCCAGCAGCCAGGTCATTGAGCGCAGCAATCAGCAGACGTAGCTTGCTGAGCACGCGACGGCCGAGCACCAGCGCCACCACCAGCAAAACGCCCAGGCCAACCACCACCAGCCCCAGGCCAATGCGCCAGCGCAGTTCGTCGGCGGCATCGCGCACGGTCGCGGCGGTGTTGGACTGCATGGCCGTGGCGCTGCTCTGCGCCGCTTCCAGGCGCTCACGCAGGGCCTTGCCGCTGTCAGCCGCGGCAGCCCCAAGGCTGTCGCCTACCAGCTGTTCGCCACTGGCGATCAAGGCGTTGAAGCGCTGATCCAGCGCCTTGAGCTCCTGATCGACTCCAGCGGTAGACACACCCATCAAGACCTTGCCGATTTCGGCACCATTGGGGCTGATCGACGCTTCGACGAAATACACCGAAGGGTCGCGGCGGGCAGCCTCGAGCACCTTGTCCAAGGCACGTTCGCCCTGGCCTTTTTCGATCAAGGCCTGGTTGATCGGATTCTGCCGGTTCAGGTAACGGGTCAGGTGCTGGCCCTGGGCGTCGTCATAGATCACGAACAAGACGTTCGGGTTGCGCTGGGCGCGGCGGGCGAAGTCGGAGAGCATCGGCACGTCGTTGTCCCAGATCGCCCGCGGGGCAACCGAAGCCAGCAATTCGGCCATGTCGTTGGCCGAGTCCTTCAGGTTCTTTTCCAGCGTTGTGCGCAGTTGTTGCTGCTCACTGTGCAAGCGCTCGGACAGGCCTGCGCTTAGGCGCTGGCGGGTGCTGCTGGACAGCCCCTCAAGGCTTGTGCGCACATCTTGCCCTGCCTGGTCCAGCTCGCCGGCAAGCTTGCGGCTGTCATTGCCCAGGCGCTCGCCCAAGTCGGCCTCAAGGGCGGTGACCGTGCTTCGGGTCAGCGCAACGGCAACCAGCACCTGCACCAAAAGGGCGATACCAAGGGCAACAAACACAGGCCGTAACAGGCGGCTTCGTAACAGTGAGAGGATGGCAGACACGGTGAAACCCTCGTGCTTTCTGGCGCCACTATTTTGATGGCATCTACAGAAACTTCTTACAGCAAGGGTTGTGCCGAGCACAGCAGGGATAAACGCCAAGGTCTAGCAGTACCTTCCTGAACAGGACTGCCCATAAACAAAAACGCCGCGACCCCTTTCAGGGCCGCGGCGTCAGATCAGCCTCGAGGGCAGATCAGGCGAACGGATGACGCAGCACGATGGTCTCGTTGCGGTCCGGGCCGGTGGAGATGATGTCGATCGGCGCGCCTGTCAGCTCCTCGATGCGCTTGATGTAAGCGCGCGCAGCTTGTGGCAGCTCTTCCAGGGTCTTGGCACCCAGGGTCGACTCGCTCCAGCCTGGCATCTCTTCGTACACCGGCTCCAGGCCGATGTAGCTGTCGGCATCGGACGGTGCGTCGATGACGGCGCCGTTCTCGTTCTTGTAGCCAACGCAGATGTTGATGGTCTCGAGGCCGTCCAGCACGTCCAGCTTGGTCAGGCAGATGCCCGAGATGCTGTTGACGTCGATGGCGCGACGCAGGATGACGGCATCGAACCAGCCGCAACGACGGGCACGGCCAGTGGTGGAGCCGAACTCGTGGCCACGTTTGGCCAGGGTGGCACCGGTCTCGTCGAACAGCTCGGTCGGGAACGGACCGGAACCTACGCGAGTGGTGTAGGCCTTGGTGATACCCAGGATGTAATCCAGGTACATCGGGCCAACGCCGGAACCGGTGGAGATACCACCGGCAGTGGTGTTGGAGCTGGTGACGTACGGGTAGGTGCCGTGGTCGATGTCCAGCAGCGAGCCCTGGGCACCTTCGAACATGATGTCCTTGCCGGCGCGACGCAGGTTGTGCAGCTCGGCGGTGACGTCGAGCATCATCGGCTTGAGCTGCTCGGCGTAGGCCATGCACTCGTCCAGGGTCTGCTGGAAGTCGATGGCCGGCTCTTTGTAGTAGTTCACCAACTGGAAGTTGTGGTAGTCCAGCAGCTCACCCAGCTTGGCGGCAAAACGCTCACGGTGGAACAGGTCGCCAACGCGCAGGCCACGGCGTGCAACCTTGTCTTCGTAGGCTGGGCCGATACCACGGCCGGTGGTGCCGATCTTGGCTTCGCCACGGGCCTTCTCGCGGGCCTGGTCCAGGGCCACGTGGTACGACAGGATCAGCGGAGCAGCCGGGCTGATGCGCAGGCGCTCGCGCACCGGTACGCCCTTCTCTTCCAGCTTGGTGATTTCACGCATCAGGGCATCCGGAGCAACGACCACGCCGTTGCCGATCAGGCACTGTACGCCTTCACGCAGGATGCCGGACGGAATCAGGTGCAGAACGGTTTTTTCACCGTTGATCACCAGGGTGTGGCCCGCATTGTGGCCACCCTGGTAGCGCACTACGGCGGCAGCATGTTCGGTCAGCAGATCAACGATCTTGCCTTTGCCCTCATCACCCCACTGGGTGCCCAGGACGACGACATTCTTACCCATTACATTGGTCCTCATTCACGCAAACTTGGTTGCCGGCCTACTGCCGACGCAGAAACTCATTGGGTCAGCGGCAGAACCTGCCAGCGCCCGTCTTGCTGAATCAATTGCCGATCACAATCCGCCTCGAGAGCAGCACTCAACGGCTGGCCAGGCAGGGCCTGGACCACACGCTGGCCCTCGGTGCGCAACTGGCAGACCTGCTGCCAGAGGGCCGCGTCGCCACTGTCAGGCATCCAGATGCCGCCAGTTGGCAATACGACCTCCGCTCGCCCCAGTGTGACCAGGGTCTTCAAATCCGTGGAGAAACCGGTGGCCGGGCGTGCCCGGCCAAAGTCGGCACCGATGTCGTCGTAGCGACCGCCCTGGGCGATCGATTGACCCTCGCCCGGAACGAATACGGCGAACACCACGCCGGTGTGATAGTTGTAGCCACGCAGCTCGCCGAGGTCGAAGTACAACGGCAGTTGCGGGTAGCGCGAGGCCAGCCGATCGGCGATCGCCAACAGGTCGTCCAGCGCCGCCAGCACGCTGGCCGGGGCACGGCCCAGGCGCACACGGGCTTCAGCCAGCACTTCGCGGCCACCGCACAACTCGACCAGGGCGCGCAGCATGTTGCCCAGGTCCTTCGGCAGGTCTGCGGTCAGTGCCTGCACTTCATCGACCGACTTGCGCTGCAGGGCGTCGAACAACTGCTGCTCGACCGCACCCGACAGGCCAGCGGCACGCGCCAGGCCACGGTAAATACCAACGTGTCCGAGGTCCATGTGCACATCGGCGACATCGGTCAGTTGCAGGGTGGCGAGCATCAGGCTGATGACTTCGACATCACTGGTCGGGCTAGCGTCGCCGTACAGCTCGGCACCCAGTTGGATGGGGCTGCGCGAGGTGGACAGGGCACGCGGCTGGGCGTGCAGCACGCTGCCGGCATAGCACAGGCGGCTCGGGCCTTCACGGCGCAGGGTGTGGGCGTCGATTCGCGCCACCTGCGGGGTGAAGTCGGCACGGAAGCCCATCAGGCGGCCGGACTGCGGGTCGACCACCTTGAAGGTGCGCTGATCCAGGTCCTGGCCAGCGCCGGTCAACAGCGACTCCAGGTACTCGATATGCGGGGTGACGACCAGTTCGTAACCCCAACTCTGGAACAGGTCCAACACCTGACGGCGCGCGATCTCGATGCGCGCAGCCTCAGGTGGCAGTACTTCCTCGATGCCATCTGGCAGCAGCCAGCGGTCTACCGTTGCCATTACGCCATTTCCCCTCTGGTCCGGGCGGCTTGCCAGCAGGCGAGCCGTCAGTAAAGCAGGCATTGGCGCACAGCAGCGGGCAGCACTGATCCCAGCGCTACCACCGTACCCAATACCCTCGAATTGCCTTGCGACCTGACCAAACCGTCAACCGGCGGTTTGCCAATCAACCTTGCAGACGCAAAAAAGCCGGGAAATTTCCCGGCTGCCTCATCATACACCCCTTTTCAATCAGGATGCACCCCGCCTGGTGTTTTAGCTGCCAGGCGGGGTGGCTCCCGATCAGAGCATCAGGGCTTGCTCTTGTCCAGGAAGCGGAAGAACTCGTTCTTCGGATCCAGGACCAGCACGTCGCTCTTGCTGGAGAAGCTTTCGCGGTATGCCTGCAGGCTACGGTAGAACGCATAGAAATCGGCGTCCTGGGTGTAGGCCTTGGCATAGATGGCAGCCGCCTGGGCGTCGCCATCACCACGCGTCTCTTCAGCTTCACGGTAGGCTTCGGCCAGCAGTACACGGCGCTGACGGTCAGCATCGGCACGGATACCTTCGGCCAGCTCGTTACCCTTGGCACGGTGCTCACGGGCTTCCCGCTCACGCTCAGTGCTCATGCGGTCGAACACGCTGCGGTTGACTTCCTTCGGCAGGTCGATGGCCTTGACGCGGACATCGACCACCTCGATACCCAGCTCCTTGTTGGCCATGCGGTTTAGCGACGCGGTGATGTCAGCCATCAACGCATCACGCTCACCGGAAACCACTTCATGCAGGGTACGTTTACCGAACTGGTCACGCAGGCCGCTTTCCAGACGACGCGACAGACGCTCGTCGGCGATCTGCTTGAGGCCGGAAGTGGCGGTGTAGAAACGCTCGGCATCCTTGACGCGCCACTTGGCGTAGGCGTCGACCATCACCGCTTTCTTCTCCAGGGTGAGGAACCGCTGGGTCGGGGCGTCGAGGGTCATCAGGCGTGCATCGAACTTGCGCACCTGGTTCACATAAGGAACCTTCACATGCAGCCCCGGCTGGACATCCGCCTGGACTACGCGGCCGAACTGCAGCAGTACCGCACGTTCGGTCTGGGCCACGATGTAGAAGCTGTTCCAGGCCACCACGGCCAACACCACAGCGACGATCAGGGCGATCAGCGATTTATTGCTCATCAGCGGCTCTCCCTAGTACGCAGCTGCTGCTGTTGCTGTTGCAGGTCCTGCGCCGCACGTACTGCCGCATCGTTAGCCGATGGCGACACACTGCTGGTTGGCGCGGACGTGTTGCGGCTGCCTTCGATCATCTTGTCCAGCGGCAGGTAGAGCAGGTTGTTCTGCCCGTCCTTGGTTGCCACCAGGACCTTGCTCGAGTTGCTGTAGACCTCTTGCATGGTCTCCAGGTACAGACGCTGACGGGTCACGTCAGGAGCCTTGCGGTATTCGCCGACCAGCTTGGTGAAGCGGTCTGCCTCACCCTTGGCGCGGGCGATGACTTCATCGCGGTAACCGTTGGCGTCCTCGATGATGCGCTGGGCCTGACCACGGGCTTCCGGCACCACGCCATTGGCGTAGGACTCGGCCTGGTTGCGGGCACGCTGCTCATCTTCGCGAGCACGGATCACGTCGTCGAAGGCTTCCTGCACTTCACGCGGGGCTGCCGCGCTCTGTACGTTGACCTGGGTAACGGTGATACCGGTACGGTAGTTGTCGAGGAAGCGCTGCAGGCGTTCGCGAATATCCACGGCCATCTGCTCACGGCCCTCGGTCAGCACCTGGTCCATCGAGGTGGAACCCACCACATGGCGCAGGGCGCTATCGGTCGCATGCTGCAGGCTCACCTCGGGCTGGTCGACGTTGAGCACGAAGTCCTGCAGGTTGGTGATCTTGTACTGAACGGTCAGTGGCACTTCGACGATGTTCTCGTCTTCGGTGAGCATCTGGCCCTGCTTGGTGTAGGCACGCTCGCGCGTGACGTTTTCCATGTACTTGCGATCGATAGGCGGGAAGTAAATGTTCAGGCCGGGACCGACCGTCTCATAGTACTTGCCGAAGCGCAGCACCACAGCCTGCTCCTGCTCGTCGACCACGTACACGGCGCTGTACAGCCAGATTGCAGCCAGCACCGCCAGGCCGATGCCCAGCAGGCCGAAGCCGCCGCCCTTGCCGACATTGCGGTCACCGCCGCCACGTTTCTTGCCACTGCCGAACATGCCGTTCAGGCTGTCCTGCAGTTTGCGGAAGGCCTCGTCCAGATCCGGCGGACCTTTTTTGTCGCCACCGCCGCCGCCACCACGGCGACCGCCCCAGGGATCCTGATTGTTCGAGTTGCCACCCGGCTCGTTCCAAGCCATAGCGCTCTCCATCTGATAAAGCAAAGACGCGCCCACGGCGCGCCGTCCAATGCTACAGAATGCCTGCCACTGCTGCCCGGCGACCTCGCCAGGCATTTATTGCAAAGTGTGTTGCTCGACAAACACTTGCGGCTCCATGCCTTCACGGCTGACCAGGCGATTCAACTCGACCCTGGGCAGTCGCACACTCAGCAGGCTGCGCCCTTCCTCGTCATGCTCTTCACTCTGCACGGCACCCAGGGCAAAGAATTGCGCGCGCAAGCGGGCAAAACGCTGCTCAAGACACAGGGTGCCGACAAACAGATCATCCCCCAGCAACTCGGCAATCGCCTGGCCGACCAACTCCAGGCCACGCCCATCGCGTGCCGATACCCAGACCCGTTCCGGTTTGCCGTCGGCATCACGCTGGATCTGCGGCTCGACATCTTCGAGCAGGTCGAGTTTGTTATAGACCTCGAGGATCGGCAAGCCTTCGGCACCGATCTCGCTCAATACCGCCAGCACCTGCTCGATCTGCTCCATGCGCTCTGGCTCATGAGCATCGATCACATGCAGCAGCAGGTCGGAGTTGCTCGACTCTTCGAGCGTAGCCCGAAATGCCTCGACCAGCTTGTGCGGCAGGTGGCGAATGAAGCCCACGGTGTCGGCCAGCACGATCGGTCCCAGGTCGTTCAGCTCAAGCCGGCGCAGGGTCGGGTCGAGCGTGGCGAACAGTTGATCGGCGGCATAAACCTCTGATTCGGTCAGGGCGTTGAACAGCGTGGACTTGCCGGCGTTGGTGTAACCCACCAGCGAGACCGACGGAATGTCCGCACGGCGACGGCCTCGGCGAGCCTGCTCACGCTGGCTGCGCACCTTCTCCAGGCGCCCCTTGATCTGGCGCAGACGCACCCGCAGCAGCCGGCGGTCGGTTTCGAGCTGAGTTTCCCCTGGGCCGCGCAGGCCGATACCGCCTTTTTGCCGCTCAAGGTGAGTCCAGCCGCGCACCAGCCGCGTGCTCATGTGCTCGAGCTGGGCCAGTTCGACCTGCAGCTTGCCTTCATGGGTACGCGCCCGTTGGGCGAAGATATCGAGGATGAGCCCGGTACGGTCGAGCACGCGACACTCGAAGACACGCTCGAGGTTGCGTTCCTGACTGGGCGTAAGCGTGTGATTGAAAATCACCAGGTCTACCTGTTCGGCGCTGACCAGGTCGCGCAATTCCTCGACCTTGCCGCTGCCAATCAGGTATTTGGCCGTTGGCTGATGCCGAGCCACTGTGACCAACGAGACGATGTCGGCGCCTGCCGACAATGCCAGTTCCTGAAACTCCTGCGGGTCTTCGCGCGCCTCAGGGTTCTGACCTTCCAAGTGAACGAGCAACGCCCGCTCACCACCACCGTGGCGCTCAAAGAACAATGCAGGCTCCTATCAGGCGTTGCCTGGCTCGCTGTCGCCGTGTTCGGAATCGGACGGGCTTGGCAGGCGAACCGGACGCGCAGGGACCACGGTCGAAATGGCGTGCTTGTAGACCATCTGGCTGACGGTGTTCTTCAGCAACACCACGAACTGGTCGAACGATTCGATCGAGCCCTGCAGCTTGATCCCGTTGACCAGATAGATCGAAACCGGGACCTTTTCTTTTCTCAAGGTGTTCAAGTAAGGGTCTTGTAGCGAATGCCCTTTTGACATATGCCGCACTCCTGTAAGGATCAATAGTAGAAAATCAAAGAAATCGATAAGTTATGCCGCCCCTTCGCAAGAATAGACGGCAATCAGCAGGGACTCAGCTCAATATGGAGACGGTCCCCAGGTATTTCAAGGTGCGGGACAGATTGTCGCAGGCCAGGCTGTCGAGCCAGTGCACGTCGGGCCAGCCACGCAACCAGGTGAATTGCCGCTTGGCCAGCTGCCGGGTGGCAATGATACCGCGTTCACGCATCTCATTCTCACTCAGCTTGCCGTCCAGGTAATCCCAGACCTGCCGATACCCCACTGCCCGTATAGACGGCAGCCCGGCGTGCAAGTCACTTCTGGCTCGCAGCGATCGGACCTCGTCGATGAAGCCCTGTTCCAGCATCTGCGAAAATCGTAGCGCAATTCGCTGATGCAAAATGTGACGATCTGTAGGTGCAATCGCCAAACTCGCGACAGTATAGGGCAAATGACCGTCAGCGCCTGCGTCTGCGCCGCTACTTTCCGCGAATTGACGCTGGCGATGGGCTGTCATGCTCTGGCCGCTTACCCGGTAGACTTCCAGGGCGCGAATGACACGCTGAGGGTCGTTGGGGTGGATGCGTGCCGCCGAAACCGGGTCCACTTCGGCCAACTGCCGGTGCAGTTCGGCCAGCCCCAGTGCCTCTGCCTGGGCTTCCAGCTCGGCCCGCACTGCGGCATCGGCCGCCGGCATGTCGGCCAGGCCCTCAATCAGCGCCTTGTAATAGAGCATGGTGCCACCGACCAGCAGCGGAACCTTGCCGCGCGCCGTGATCTCGGCCATGGCTTGCAGGGCGTCGGTACGAAACTGCGCGGCCGAATAGCTCTCGGCCGGGTCGAGAATGTCGATCAGCCGGTGCGGATGGGCTGCCAGCACTTCCCTGGAAGGCTTGGCAGTGCCGATGTCCATGCCGCGATAGACCAGCGCCGAATCGACACTGATCAACTCGCATGGCAGGGCTTTGGTGAGCTCGATGGCCAGGTCGGTCTTGCCGGCCGCCGTCGGGCCCATGAGGAATATCGCTGGGGGCTTGCCGCTCATGTCATCGACCGCGCAGGAAAAGTTTGTCCAGATCGTCCAGGCCCATCTGGGTCCAGGTTGGCCGGCCGTGGTTGCACTGGCCACTGCGTTCGGTGTTTTCCATGTCGCGCAGCAGGGCGTTCATCTCGGGGAGGGTCAGGCGCCGATTGGCGCGTACCGCGCCGTGGCAGGCCATGGTCCCGAGCAACTCGTTGATGTGCGCCTGGATGCGGTCGCTGGTGCCGTATTCCATCAGGTCCGCCAGCACGTCCTGGACCAGGCGATTGGCCTCGGCCTGCTTGAGCAGGGCCGGGATCTGGCGGATCGCAAGGGTTTCCGGGCCTAGGCGCTGCAGTTCGAAGCCCAGTCGCTGGAACCACTGGGCGTGCTCTTCGGCGCAATCGGCTTCGCGCTGGCTCATCGCCAGCGTTTCAGGCACCAGCAGCGGCTGGCCACTGAGGCCTTCACTGGCCATGGCTACCTTGAGCCGCTCGTACATGATCCGCTCGTGGGCAGCGTGCATGTCCACAAGGACCAGCCCGACGGCGTTCTCGGCAAGGATATAGATACCCTTGAGCTGCGCCAGCGCATAGCCCAGCGGCGGGATGTCGCCCTGGCTTTCTGGCAGCGCTGCTGGCGCGGCCACGCCGTCGTTCAGTGGCTTGTAGAACTCGCGATAGACCGCCTGCGCCTCGGCCGTTGGCAGCGGCTGAGCGGGGCGCGGGGTGTACTGATACTGGTAACCCGCGCCACTGCCACCGTTGGAAATCGAATGTGGCTGCGCCTGGGGCTGCTCGAGCACCGGCGAGGCCAGGCGCATCTCGCCCTGAGGCCCGAACTCACCCGCCTGTTGGCCCGTGGGCCGGACGATCTCGGCGGCCGTGGCGGGCGCGGCCAGTTGATCTTCCGGCCGCACATCGGCCAGGGCACGGTGTAAGGTGCCATACAGGAAGTCGTGAACCGAGCGCCCTTCGCGAAAACGCACTTCGTGCTTGGTCGGGTGGACGTTGACATCGACCCCGTTGGGCTCGAGCTCAAGGAACAGCACAAAGGTCGGGTGACGGCCATTGAACAGCACATCGCGATACGCCTGGCGCACCGCATGGGCAACCAGCTTGTCGCGCACTGCACGGCCGTTGACGAAGAAATACTGCAGGTCTGCCTGGCTGCGCGAGAACGTCGGCAGGCCGACCCAACCCCATAGACGCAAGCCGTTGCGCTCGACATCGATCGGCAGCGCCTGCTCCATGAAGCCTGGGCCGCAGATTGCACCGACCCGCCGTGCACGGGCGGTCTCGTCGTGCGCTTCGTGCAGGCTGAGGATGCTCTTGCCGTTGTGCCGCAAGTGGAAGCCAACATCGAAGCGGGCCAGGGCCAGACGGCGGATGACTTCCTGCAGGTGATCGAATTCGGTCTTCTCGGCCTTGAGGAACTTGCGCCGGGCCGGGGTATTGAAGAACAGGTCGCGCACTTCCACCGAGGTCCCGACCGGGTGCGCCGCAGGCTGCACCCGAGGCGTCATGTCACGGCCCTCGGTCTCGACCTGCCACGCCTCGGGGGCGCTGGCGGTGCGTGAGGTCAGGGTCAGGCGCGCCACCGAGCTGATGGAGGCCAGGGCCTCGCCACGAAAGCCCAGGCTCAACACCCCTTCGAGGTCCTCCAGCTCACGGATCTTGCTGGTGGCGTGACGGGCCAGGGCCAATGGCAGGTCGTCGGCGGAGATACCGCTGCCATCATCCCGCACCCGCAGCAGCTTGACGCCGCCCTGCTCGACTTCGACATCGATGCGCCGCGCACCGGAGTCGAGGCTGTTTTCCAACAGCTCCTTGGCCACCGACGCTGGGCGCTCGACCACCTCACCAGCGGCAATCTGGTTGGCCAGCCGCGGGCTGAGCAGCTGAATGCGCGAACCGCCGCTCATTGCTGCGAGGCCAGTGTGGTAGCAGGGATATCCAGGTGCTGACCGACCTTCAACTCATCGGTTTTGAGGCTGTTGGTACTGCGCAGGCTGGCCACGCTGACCTGGTAGCGCACCGCAAGCATTGCCAGGGTCTCGCCAGGGCGCACGGTATGTTCACGCGGGCCTTGGGCGATCTTGCCACTGTCGCGTAGCCAGGCGATGTAGGTGCCGGGCGGCGGGTTCTGCTGGAAGTACTGGCGCACACCGGTATGTATCGAGCGGGCCAGGGCCTGCTGGTGGCTGGCAGTCGCCAGCTTGGCGGCTTCATTGTTATTAGAAATGAACCCGGTTTCGACGAGGATCGACGGGATGTCAGGCGACTTGAGCACCATGAAGCCTGCCTGCTCCACGCGCTGCTTGTGCAGCGAGGTGACGCGCCCCATGTTGCCCAGCACCTTCTGCCCAACATTGAGGCTGGAGCTGAGCGTTGCGGTCATCGACAGGTCGAGCAGCACCCCGGCCAGCATGCGGTCCTTGTCGTCGAGGCTGACGTTGCCGGCACCACCGATCAGGTCAGAGCGGTTTTCCGTGTCGGCCAGCCAGCGCGCCGTCTCGGAGGTGGCACCGCGGTCGGACAGGGCGAACACCGAAGCGCCAAAGGCGGCACGCGAGGGCGCGGCGTCGGCGTGGATGGAGATGAACAGGTCGGCGCCTTTCTTGCGCGCGATCTCGGTACGCTTGCGCAGCGGGATGAAGTAGTCACCGGTACGGGTCAGCTCGGCGCGGTAGCCCTTCTCGCCATTGATCTGACGCTGCAGCTCCTTGGCGATCTGCAGCACGATGTCTTTTTCGTGCTGGCCGCGTGAGCCGGAGGCACCCGGGTCTTCACCGCCGTGGCCGGCATCGATGGCGACCACGATGTCACGTTTGCCACTGGGCACCGGCGGCAGCTTGATCGCAGGCTGCGTGGGGGTCACCGGAACAGCCGGCGTGGTCGCGGGGGTTTGCACCGGCGTCGGCGGTGTTGCAGGGGCAGTCGCGGCAATGGCGTCGGCCTCCTGATCGTACAGGTCGACCACCAGGCGGTTGCCGTACTGGGCATTGGGCGCCAGGGTGAAGCTCTTGGGCGTCACCGACTTCTTCAGGTCGACCACCACCCGCAGGTCGGTGGGCGTACGCTGAGCAGAGCGCACGCTGCTGATCGGCGTGTTCGAGGTGGACACGTTCAGCGGCGCGGCCAGGGTCGCACCGTTGATGTCGATGACCAGGCGATCGGGTGCGCTGAGGGTGAAGACGCTATGCTGCACGGGGCCAGACAGGTCAAAGACCAGCCGCGTGTTGTCCGGCGCGCGCCACAGGCGCATGCTCTTGACTTGAGTGACGGCCAGAGCGTCAACGGTCACCGCTGTCAACAGCAGCCCAACGACAGCGACCAGTGCGCGTATGCGCATACCTACCCCACTTTCTGTTTTTAGTGTTTGGCCAGCGCAGTGCACCAGGCCTCGCCGCGAGCCCCCTGCGGCGAAAGGTTCAGCGAGCGTCCGCCCGCTTGGGGGCTTATGGTAATGGTCAGGTCAGGCTTTGGCAAAACGCCCGCCCCCTTTTGTGGCCACTCGAACAGGCACAGCGGGTCGCCCTCGAAGTAGTCACGAATGCCCATGTACTCCAACTCCTCCGGATCGACCAGGCGGTACAGGTCGAAATGGAAGGCCCGCACCTCACCGATTTCGTATGGCTCGACCACGGTGAAGGTGGGGCTTTTCACTGCACCGGTATGGCCCAGGCCGCGGATCAAGCCTCTGGACAGCGTAGTTTTGCCAGCGCCCAGGTCGCCTTCGAGAAAGATCACGCCGTGACCGCCGGTCACCTCGGCCAGGGTTGCGCCAAATGCGACAGTGGCCGCTTCATCGGCCAGAAACAGGGTTATGCCAGACACGCAGAATGCTCCTCCAACAACTCACGAATGACCGGCGCCAGATCACCGGCCGCCAGCCCTCTACCTTTGACGCCGAGGCGCTCGCCCGCACAGGCATGCAGCCATACCCCAAGACACGCGGCCTGCCAGGCATCCAGCCCCTGCGCCAGCAGCGCCGCCAGCACGCCGGTCAGCACATCGCCCAAGCCTGCCCCGGCCATCGCCGGGTGCCCGCGCTCGCACAAGGCCAGTTGGCCCGCAGGGTCGGCCACCAGCGTACCGGCCCCTTTAAGCACACAGACGCTGGCATAGCGGCGCGCCAGCTTGCGCGCCGCCCCTGGCCGGTCGGCCTGTACCGCCTCGGTGGAGATACCCAGCAGCCGCGCCGCCTCCCCGGGGTGTGGGGTGAGGATACTGCCACTGGGCAATGCCAGCGGTGTGCGCGCCAGCAGATTCAACGCATCGGCATCCCACACCTGTGGCCGCTCGGCATTGGCTACCGCCGACAACAGGCTACGCCCCCAGGCGGCCTGGCCCAGGCCCGGGCCGACCACCAGCACCGAGGCGCGCTCCAGCACACCTATCAGTTGGTTGGCCGAACTGACCCCCAGGCACATGCACTCAGGCATGCGCGTAAGGCCTGCAGCGACGTGTTCGGGCCGCGTCGCCACACTGACCAGCCCCGCGCCGCATCGTAAGGCAGCCTCGGCGCTGAGCAGCACTGCACCACCGGTCCCCAGGTCGCCGCCCACCACCAGCACATGGCCAAAGTCGCCTTTATGGGCATGTGCGGGCCTTGCAGGCAGGTGCGCGACGGCCACGCTGCTGAGCAGTTGCGGGGCATGGCTTGGGTGTTTGGTCTGGGGCATGGGGTCAAAGGCTCCAATGTCTGGCAGAATTATACGCACCTGAGCCCGTATTGCCTGCCCATCCATGTCCGCCTGCACACTTGACCTCGCCGCACTGGCCCTGTCCATCAAGGATTGGGGCCGCGAACTCGGTTTTGCCCACGTTGGCATCGCCGGGGTCGACCTTGGCGAACACGAACATCACCTGCAACGCTGGCTTGAGGCCGGCTACCAGGGCGAGATGGAATACCTGGGCGCACATGGCAGCAAACGTGCCCATCCCGACCAGCTCATCCCCGGTACGGTGCGCGTGGTTTCTCTACGCATGGACTATCTGCCTGGCCACACGCAGATGGCACAACGCCTGGCCCAGCCAGAAAAGGCCTACGTGTCACGCTATGCCCTCGGCCGGGACTACCACAAGCTGGTGCGCAAACGCGTACAGCACCTGGCCGATCGCATTCAGGAAGACATCGGCCCGTTCGGCTACCGGGCCTTCGTCGACAGCGCGCCCGTGCTGGAAAAAGCCATAGCCGAGCAGGCCGGGCTGGGCTGGATCGGCAAGAACACCCTGCTGCTCAATCGCAAGGCGGGCAGCTACTTCTTCTTGGCCGAACTGTTCGTCGACCTGCCGCTTCCGGTGGACGATGCCCATGCCAGCGAGCACTGCGGGCGCTGCCAGGCCTGCCTGGACATCTGCCCGACCAAGGCCTTCGTCGGGCCTTACGTGCTGGACGCCAGGCGCTGCATTTCCTACCTCACCATCGAGCTCAAGGGCGCCATCCCCGTCGAGTTGCGCCCAATGATGGGCAACCGGGTGTTCGGTTGCGATGATTGCCAGATCGTCTGCCCCTGGAACCGCTTTGCCCGGCCAACACAGGAAAACGACTTCCAGCCGCGGCATGGCCTGGAGAATGCCGAACTGGCCGAGATGTTTCTGTGGGACGAAAAGACCTTTTTGCGCAAGACCGAGGGTGGGCCGCTGCGGCGGGCGGGGTATGAGCGCTGGCTGCGCAACCTGGCGGTGGGCCTGGGCAATGCGCCTTCGACGATTCCGGTGCTGGAGGCATTGAAAGCGCGACGGGAGGACCCGTCGGAGCTGGTGCGCGAGCATGTGGAGTGGGCCCTGGGGCAGCACCAGGCGCGCCAGGCCTGAAGGCGCAGGCTTTTTGCAGGCGTTGCTACGGAGCAGCCTGCGCTATGTCACTGCTGGTCGTTGTAGTGAAACTTCGGCATTTCCCAATGGAACCGGATCGCCAAAAGCCGCACCAGAAATCCACCAAACAAGGTCAGCAGCATGGCCTGCTCAGCCGGCACCTTGAAATACACGCACCCCAGGTAGAACCAGGCGGCCGCGAACGACACGCTGGCATACAGCTCACGGCGGAACACCAACGGAATATCGTTACAGAAAATATCCCGCAAGATTCCGCCAAACACCCCGGTAATCACCCCACTGATCGACGCCACCAGCATGCCCTGCCCCATCTCCAGCGCAGTCATACACCCAATCAGGGTAAAGGCCACCAACCCCAGGGCGTCGAGCACCAGAAACAGCGAGCGCAGGCGGCGCATCATCGGCGCGATGAAAATCGTCAGCAGCGCAGCAAAGCTGGTCAGCACCAGGTACTCCGGGTGTTTTACCCAAGTCAGCGGGTAGTGGCCGAGCAGCACGTCACGCACCGAGCCGCCCCCCAGGGCGGTGACGCAGGCGATCAGCACCACACCAAACCAATCCATGCCGCGGCGGCCGGCTGACAGGGCGCCGGTCATGGCCTCGGCGGTGATGGCGACAAGGTAGAGCATCAACAACATGGCGCGGGTCCGTGCGGGAAAGGCGCGCAGTCTAACCAGTTGCCCAGGGCACCAAAAGGGGGCGCAGGCAGTTTATCTGCGCCCTTGCGGCTCACACCTTGATGAAGTGCTCGCGGTAATGGCGCAGCTCGGCAATGGACTCGCGGATATCGTCCAGCGCCAGGTGGGTGCTGCCCTTCTTGAAACTGTCACGCACCTGCGGCGCCCAGCGCGCAGCCAGCTCTTTCAAGGTGGAAACATCGAGATTGCGGTAATGGAAGTAGTTTTCCAGGTTGCGCATGTGGCGATAGAGGAAGCGGCGGTCCTGGCAGATGCTGTTGCCGCAGATCGGCGACTTGCCTTTGGGCACCCACTGCTCGAGAAAAGCGATGGTCTGCGCTTCGGCCTCGGCCATGCTGACCTTGCTCTCGCGCACACGCTGGGTCAGCCCTGATGCGCCATGGGTGCGGGTATTCCATTCATCCATGCGTGCCAGCACGTCGTCGCTGTGGTGGATGGCGATCACCGGGCCTTCGGCCAGGGTATTGAGTTCGCTGTCGGTGACGATGGTGGCCATCTCGATGATGACGTCATGGTCCGGATCCAGGCCGGTCATTTCCAGATCGATCCAGATCAGGTTCTGTGGGTTGTGCATGAAAGGGCTCCTCGTATAGGCCGTCATAGTAGCCTAGCGGCAGAGGCCTGCGCATTCGCGGTGCAAAGGTAACCAGAATGGTCCACTGCCCGTCGTGCTAAACTGCCTGCCGTTTTCATCCTGCCCACCACGGAACCTACATGGCCAAACGCCAGCTCAATCGCCGCCAGAACTGGCGTATCGAAAAAATCCAGAACGAGCGCGCCGCTCGCGCCGCCAAACGCGAGCAACATGTGCTGCACGAGCTGGAGGGTGGCGACCTGGGGCCGGAGCAACTGGGCCTGGTGATTGCCCACTTCGGTGTGCAGGTGGAGGTCGAGGCGCAGGACGGCGAAACCGCAGGCCAGGTGTTCCGCTGCCACCTGCGAGCCAACCTGCCGGCCCTGGTCACTGGTGACCGCGTCGTCTGGCGCGCCGGCAACCAGGGCATTGGCGTGATCGTCGCGCAGATGCCCCGCAGCACCGAACTGTGCCGGCCAAACAATCACGGCCAGCTCAAGCCGGTGGCCGCCAACGTCGACCTGATCGTGATCGTCTTCGCGCCAGCCCCAGAGCCGCATCCGAACCTGATCGACCGCTACCTGGTCGCAGCCGAGCACGCCGGCATCCGCCCGCTGCTGCTGCTGAACAAGGCCGACCTGATCGATGACGAGAACGGCCCGGCCCTGCACGCCCTGCTCGAGGTATACCGCGAGCTGGGCTACCCGCTGCTGGAGGTTTCGGCGCACCACGGTGACGGCATGCAGCGCTTGCAACAGATGCTGGACGGCCACATCAGCGTGTTCGTCGGACAGTCAGGCGTCGGCAAGTCGTCCCTGGTCAACAGCTTGCTGCCTGACGCCGGCACGCGTGTAGGCGACCTTTCCGAATGGTCAGGCCAAGGCACGCATACCACCACTACCGCACGCCTCTACCATTTCCCCAATGGCGGTGACCTGATCGACTCGCCGGGTATCCGTGAATTCGGCCTTGGCCACGTCAGCCGTAGCGACGTGGAAGATGGCTTCATCGAGTTCCGAGACCTGTTCGGCACGTGCCGCTTCCGCGACTGCAAACATGATCGCGAGCCAGGTTGCGCCCTGCTCAAGGCACTGGACGACGGCCGAATCAAACCGCAGCGCATGAACAGCTACCGCTCGATTATTGCCAGCCTGCCGGAAGAAAGTTACTGATTTGTAGGAAAAATTACCGGAGCACGTAGGATCGCTCCGGTTTTTCCGTCATCTATTGTCCAGCTTGCGGCTTTCCCCGATGGTCATGACATCTATCAGGGAGGGCAACCACCATGCCGGTTTTCATCAGTTATCGCCACGAACAGAGGCTTGACGCCTTTATTCTCAATGAGCGCCTGCTGCTGGAAGGGATCACCGCGCAATTGGTGCTGCTTGACAGCGCAGGGCAGACCAGCGAAGACCTCTTCGGCAGCTTCTGCCAGCACATGAACCACGCCACCCATTGGATCGGCCTGCTGCCCGAAAGCGCCGCCGAGGACTGGTGGACAGCCTGGCTGCTAGGGGCTGCGGTCATGGCCTGCCGGCGGGTGGGTTTGTACTACCGAAGTGACGCCGCGCTACCCGATTGCCTGGGCAAATGGCCGGTAATGCGCAAGCAGGCGCATATCGACCTGTTTGTGCGGGCGTATCACGATGAATGCACGTTCGCCCGGGCCATGGCCCTGCCGGGGGTGCGGGGCGGCTGCAGCGACAGGGACAATGCGGATTTTTTCCACGCGGACCTGAAAGCCAAGATCCGCCGGGGGTTTTGAATGGGTCGGGGCCGCTGGGCGGCCCGCCAGGGCTTACTGATCCTGGGCTTGATCCATTTTCAGCACGCCATCTTCGAAGATGTTCAGCTTCTGACGCAACTCACGCGGTTGCATGGGCTGATCTCCGGCGCCAGGTGCGGCGGAAGCACCGGGTGCCGTACCCTCAGCCCCCTCAGGCGCTGCTGGCTGAGCATCCGGCTGTGCAGGCGCAGCCTCTGGCGTCCCTTGCTCGCCCTCGATGTTGCGTTGGGCCTTCTTGGTCAGAACGATGATGTCGATACGCCGGTTGACCGGGTTGAACGGGTTCTCCCGGTCGAACAGCGACGACGAGGCATAACCGACCACCCGCGCCACCTGGCCATCTGGATAGCCACCGGCGACCAGCGCACGGCGTGCCGCGTTGGCGCGGTTGGCAGACAGCTCCCAGTTGCCGAACTCGCCGGCTCCCGAATAAGGCTTGGCATCGGTATGGCCACTGATGCTGATCTTGTTCGGAACGGCCTTGATGGTGTCGGCCATGGCCAGCAGGATGTCTTCGAAATACGGCTGCAAACGCGCGCTGCCGATGTCGAACATCGGCCGGTTTTCCGCGTCCATGATCTGGATGCGCAGGCCGTCCTGGGTGATCTCGAAGAGGATCTGGTCCTTGAACTTCTGCAGTTGCGGGTTTTCCTCAACCTTGTTCTGCAACTCCTGCAGCAGCAACTCGAGGCGCTCACGCTCGACCTGTTCGGCCATGGTCTCGACCTGATCCTTGTCCAGCTGGATGCTGGTGTCAGGCGTCGGCTCGGACTTCTGCTCCGGGTTGATGGTCTTTTCCGGTGCCAGCTGCGGCGAACCGCCCAGGTCGATGATGTAGGGCGTGCCACTCTCGGAGAAACCGATTGGGTCCTTGAAGTAACCGGCAATGGCGATCTTCTGCTCCGGGGTCGCCGTGGACAGCAACCACAGCACCAGGAAGAACGCCATCATGGCCGTGGCGAAGTCAGCGAATGCGATCTTCCAGGCGCCACCATGGTGGCCATCGCCAAAGCGCTTGACGCGCTTGATGATGATGGGCTGATTGTTCTCCATGGCTTAGCGACCGCGGACCGCTTGTTCCAGCTCGGCAAAGCTCGGACGGTGCGTTGGGTAAAGCACCTTGCGCCCGAATTCCACGGCCAGCGATGGTGGCATGCCGGAGGCCGAGGCCACCAGCGAGGCCTTGATCGCCTCGTACACGTTGATTTCTTCCTTGGCGTCATGGCGCAGGGCGTTGGCCAGCGGACCAAAGAAGCCATAGGCGGCAAGAATACCGAAGAAGGTACCGACCAGCGCGGCCCCCACGTGCAAGCCGATCGACTTCTGGTCGCCCTCACCCAGCGACGCCATGGTCACCACGATACCCAGTACCGCCGCAACGATACCGAAACCTGGCATGCCGTCGGCAATGCCGTTGACCGCATGGGACGGGTGCTCGAGCTCTTCCTTCATGCTCAGCAGTTCCATGTCGAACAGGCCTTCGAGTTCGTGAGGTGCCATGTTGCCGGTGGACATGATGCGCAGATAGTCGCAGATGAATGCCGTCATGCGCTCGTCACCGAGCACCGCAGGGTACTTGGCGAAGATCGGGCTGGCCGCGGCATCTTCAATATCGCTTTCGATGGCCATCATGCCTTCACGACGGCTCTTGTTGAGGATCTCGTATACCAGGCCCAATACTTCCAGATAGAACGTATGGGTGAACCGGGTCCCGAACATCTTCAGCGACTTCTTGATTACATGCATGGTCATGTAACCAGGGTTGGCCTGCAGGAACGCGCCAAAGGCCGCACCGCCGATGATCAGCACTTCGAACGGCTGGATCAGCGCCGCGATCTTGCCGTGAGAGAGCACATACCCGCCGAGCACGCTCGCGAATACGACGATGATGCCGATAATTTTAGCCATAGGTTCAAAGCACTTGCTGTCGTGGTCAGGGTGAGGAACGTGAGCTTTAAAACTCTTCTTCTACTTATCGGCAGATCTGCGCCAGACTATAGCCACTAAAAGCGAAAAGCCAGTTCGGACTGATGTCAAAATGCCAATGGAAACCAAGGTGCCCACTCAGAATCCGCGTACGCTAGAGGCCTGGGTAAAGCTGCTGGACGGTATTCGCGTACCGGTGCCAAAGCAGAGTTATGACCGGGTCTCGAGCGCCATCAACGATAGCCGCCGCTCCCTGCGTGACATCGCCGAACTGATGCAGGACAGCCCGGCCCTGGTGCTGTCGGTGATGCGCGAAGCCAATCACCCGGCCAACGCCAGCCAGGCCGAACCCGCTGAAAGCCTGGAAATTGCCCTCAATCGCCTGGGCCTGGCGCGCACCCGGGAGCTGCTCAACCGCTTGCCTGCCCTGCCGGACGACGACATCCCGCCCGTGCTGCGCCAGTTTCTGCTGATCAGCCAGCACGCCGCGCAGCAGGCCAGCGGGTTGTTCGCCAGCCGCCTGGCACGGTTGTGGCAGGAAATCCACTGGGGCAGCCTGCTGTTCCTATCACCCCTGTGGCCAATGGCCCTGGCCTACCCCAAGCTGCTCGACACCTGGGAGCTTCGAGTGATCCACAAGGGCGAAGAGGCTGCCGAAGTCGAACTTGAGCTGTTTGGCGTGCGCATCATGGCGCTGTGCAAAGCCATGGCCGAGCACTGGCGCCTGTCGCAGTGGGTCACCCAGGGCTACCGGTTACTGCTTGAGGAACGTGAGCAACTGGGCCAGGTGCTGAGCATCGCCCGCGACGAAGACTTGCTGAGCCAGCAGCACCGGCTGGACGAGGCGCCCGGCCTGCGCCGCTGGTTCAACCAGCCGGCCAATACCGTTTTGCTGGCCAACAACCTGGCCCTGGCGGCTCAAGTGGGCTGGGACAACCCGCACCTGCTGCGCTGGCAGTTGCTGACCGCGTTGTACCTGCAAACCTCACTGGAAGACGTGCAACAACAGGTTCACCAGCAGGCTGCTGCCAGCGCCCGTCGCCACGCCCGGCATGCGCTGTTCCACCCTGCAGAAGCGCTGCTCTGGCCGTGGCAGCAGCGCCGCCCGCACCCCGATATGCTGACACCGCCGCCACCGTCCAGCGAGGCACTGGGCCGCTGGCGCACGTTGTGCCAGGAGCTTCTGGCCCAGCCCAGCCCATTCGCCAACGCGGTCCACCTGGCTACCCAGGCACGCGAGGCCCTGCTGGCCTGTGGCATGCAGCGCATCATGCTGCTGAGCTTTGACAAGGCCAGCGAGTACCTGCGCGTACAGCAGACTGCCGGCGTGCCCAAAGAAGCTGCCGCCATGGCCCTGCCCGTACCGCAAAGCAAGCTGCTGCAGAAGCTGATGGGCCAGGCGGCGCAACTGCGCCTGACGCCTGACAACCACGCCCAGTTCGCAGCCCTGCTCCCGGCGCCCCTGCGGGCTTTCTTCCGGAGCGAGCACCTGCTGCTGCGCTCACTGGCGGTCAATGACCAGGTGCTGATGCTGGTGGTGGCCGACCAGGGCGGCAAACCGCTGGCCGATGTCAGCGTGCAGGCCTTCGGTAAAACCGCGCAATGCATCGAGCGTGCCCTGGCCGTGTTTGCCAACCGCAATGGCTGACCCTTGCGCTACAATCGCCCCTCTTTCCACACTGGAGACCGTGGATGAATGACTTTGCCGGACTGCCGCTGGTGATAGAACCTGCGGACCTGCTGCAGCGCCTGGATTCACCACAACTGATCCTGGTCGACCTTAGCAGCGCCAACCGCTATGTCAGCGGGCACATCCCCGGCGCCCGCTTCGTCGAAGGCAAGCGCACCCAGCTTGGCCTGCCGCCCGCACCTGGGCTGCTGCCGACCATTGGCGACCTGGAAAAACTGTTCGGCGAACTCGGCCACCGCGATGACGCGGTCTATGTGGTTTACGACGATGAGGGCGGTGGCTGGGCCGGGCGCTTCATCTGGATGCTCGATGTCATCGGCCACAAGGCCTACCACTACCTCAATGGCGGCATCCAGGCCTGGCCTGCGGACACGCTTTCAACCGACGTGCCGGCGCCGGCGACCACGCCTGTACGCCTGCAGTTGCACGACGAACCGACCGCCACCCGTGAATACCTGCAAAGCCGCCTGGGTGCCGACGATCTGGTCGTCTGGGACGCCCGTGGCCCCCAGGAATACACCGGCGAGAAGGTGCTGGCAGCCAAGGGCGGGCATATTCCCGGTGCGATCAATTTTGAATGGACCGCCGGCATGGACCTCAATGACCACCTGCGCATCCGCAAGGACATCGCTGAAGTCCTGCAGCAACTGGGCATCACCCCTGACAAGGAAGTGATCACCCACTGCCAGACCCACCGCCGCTCCGGTTTCACCTACCTGGTGGCCAAGGCCCTCGGCTACCCACGCATCAAGGCCTACGCCGGTTCGTGGAGCGAATGGGGCAACCACCCGGACACGCCTGTAGAAGTTTAAGGAACCTGCATGAAATCCCGTTTGTTCATCATCAGCCAGTACCTGCTGCCGCACCACCTGCTGTCGCGGCTCGCCGGCTGCGTTGCCGAGTGCCGCGCGCGCTGGTTCAAGAATGCCTTCACCGCCTGGTTTGCCAAGCGCTACCAAGTGAACATGAGCGAAGCGCTGGTCGAAGACCTCACTGCCTACGAGCATTTCAACGCCTTCTTCACCCGCGCCCTCAAGCCAGGTGCGCGCCCACTGGACGAAACCCCGGGCGCAATCCTCTGCCCGGCCGATGGTGCCGTGAGCCAGTTGGGCCCAATCGAGCACGGCCGCATCTTCCAGGCCAAGGGCCACAGCTTCAGTGCCCTGGAGCTGCTCGGCGGCGACCCGGCCCTGGCCGCCCCGTTCATGGGCGGTGAGTTCGCCACCATCTACCTGTCGCCAAAGGATTACCACCGCGTGCACATGCCGCTGGCCGGCACCCTGCGCGAAATGGTGTACGTGCCAGGCCGCCTGTTCTCGGTCAACCAGACCACCGCAGAAAACGTCCCTGAGCTATTCGCCCGCAACGAGCGTGTGGTGTGCTTGTTCGACACCGAACGTGGGCCGATGGCCGTGGTGCTGGTCGGTGCGATGATCGTTGCCTCGATCGAGACCGTTTGGGCAGGGCTGGTCACGCCGCCCAAGCGTGAGCTCAAGACATTCCGCTATGACGAAGGCAGCCGCGCGCCAATCCACCTGGAAAAGGGTGCGGAGCTGGGCCGCTTCAAGCTGGGCTCTACGGCCATCGTGCTGTTCGGGCCGGAGCAGGTGAAGTGGGCTGAAACCTTGGGCGCAGGCTCGGCTACCCGCATGGGCGAGCTGCTGGCGCTACCGGCACAGCCGTGATGGACGCCGGGGTTGCCTTGCAGCCCCGGCTTCTCAGATCAACCGCGGGCGTCGCGGTCACGCAGCCCCAGCAGATACAGCACACCATCCAGCCCAAGGGTCGAAATGGCCTGCTTGGCCGACTGGCGCACCAGCGGCTTGGCACGGAACGCCACACCCAGGCCCGCGAGCGCCAGCATCGGCAGGTCGTTGGCCCCATCACCGACGGCAATGGTCTGTTCCAGTTGCAGACCCTCTTCGATGGCCAACTGCTGCAGCAAATCGGCCTTGCGCTGAGCATCGACGATCGGCTCCACGGCCACGCCAGTCACTTTGCCATCCACCACTTCCAGCTCGTTGGCGAACACATAGTCGATGCCCAGGCGTGCCTGCACCTGCTTGGCGAAGTAGGTAAAACCGCCGGAGAGGATGGCAGTCTTGTAGCCCAGGCGCTTGAGTTCGGCGAAGAGGTTCTCGGCACCTTCTGTCAGGCGTAGGGACGCCCCGATCTCGTCCAGCACGCTGACATCCAGGCCCTTGAGCAGCGCCATGCGCTCCTTGAAGCTGGCGCGGAAGTCCAGTTCGCCACGCATCGCACGCTCGGTGATGGCCGCCACCTGCTCGCCGACACCGGCCGCCTTGGCCAGCTCATCGATGACCTCGGCCTCGATCAACGTCGAGTCCATGTCGAAAACCGCCAGGCGGCGATTGCGGCGGAACAGGTCGTCCTTCTGGAACGCGATGTCGATATCTAGCGCTTCAGATACCGCGAAGAAGTCGGCGCGCAATGCCTGGGCATCGCTCGGCTCGCCGCGCACCGAGATTTCGATGGCGCCCTTGCCTTTCTCGCTCTGGCCATTGAGCGCAACACGGGCGGACAAACGCTCGATACGCTCGATGGTCAGGCCATACTGGCTGATGATCGCACTGACCCGTTGCAACTGCTCAGGGGTGATCTTGCGGCTGAGCAGTGTGGCGATGTAGCGCGCCTCGCCCTGGCCATCGGCCCAGTGCTGGTAATCTGCCTCGGAAATCGGCGTGTAGCGGGCCTGCAGGTTCAGCTCATGGGCCTTGGATTGCACGCTCTGCAACAGGCTGGTGGCCACTTCGTTGTCCGGAATATCGACCAGAATGCCGAACGACAGCGTGCCGTGCATGACCGCCAGGCCGATGTCGAGGATGTTCACACCGCCCTGGAGCAGGACGCCGGTGATGGCGGCGGTGAGACCGGGACGGTCCTCACCGGTGATGTTGATCAGAACGATTTCGCGCAAGACCGGGCTCCGATTTCGATGAAAAATGCGCATTCTACCGATTTTCCATGACCATCGGGCGCCAACGATACTTTGCCGACAAAACCGGGGTCGCTATACTGCGCAACACTTTTATGCCATTAAGAGCCGCGCTCTGTGAACCGGCCCACGCCCGTCAAACCAGACAACTTCTTCCTCATGATCTTCCGTGCCCTGCGCCAACGTCGCATTCCACTGGCACTGCGCATCGCCAGCACCAACATTTTCCTGGTGGCGCTGGCGTTGGTGATCTATGCCTGTGTGATGGGCCTGCAGTTCAAGCAGGCCATGCACGAACAGGCGGACGCCCTTGGCCAGAGCCTGACCACCCAGACCGCCACCTCGGCGACTGAGCTGCTGGTGTCCAACGACATCCTCAGCCTCAACGTACTGCTGGGCAACCTGGTGAAAAACCCGCTGGTTGCCCATGCGGCGATCTACAGCGTGGACAACCGCATCCTCGCCGAGGCTGGCCAGCGCCCCCGCAATAGCCTGCTGGGTGAGGCAGAGGGCCTGTACCAGACCAAGATCACCTTCCAGGACGTTACCGCCGGGCAGTTGCGCATCAGCCTGGACATGAGCCAGTTCCAGCAGCCGATGCTGATCAGCCTGCAAAGCATGGGCATCCTGGGGGCGATCCTGCTGGCCCTGGCGTTGAGCCTGAGCCTGCGCCAAGGCCGTCACATCACCTTGCCGCTGCTGCAACTGCGCGTGTGGCTACGCGACCCGCACCCTTACACTCCGGCGATCGACCGCCAGGATGAGATCGGCGACATTGCCCGCCAGTTGCACGCGCGCCTGGCCCCGCCGCCACCGCCAGAGCCCGAGCCCGAGCCTGAGGAAGAAGAGGACGAGGACGACTTCGACGATCTGCACGAAGCCGCGCCACCCGCCAAGCCCGCACCGTGCGCCAAGGTCTCAGCAGCGCAAGCAGACGAAGACGAAGACGACGCAGCCTTCGCGGGACTGCTGGACGAAGAAAGCGCGCCCAAGGCGGCCGTGGTCGAGTCGGACGAGCCGCAGAACAGCGCAGTGTTGGCCGTGCAGCTGGGCTCTCAGGAGCAACTGCGCCGCCTGCCACGTACGCGCCTGACCGAGTTGCTGGAGCGTTATCGCGACTGCCTGGAACAGGCAGCTTCACTGTACGAAGGTGAAACCCACACGCTCAACGACGGCAGTACGCTGGTGCTGTTCCACAGCCGCGACTGCGGCGAGGACTACCTGACCAATGCCATCTGCTGTGGCGAATTGCTGCGCGCCTTGGGCCACGCCCTGCAGATCGAGGTGGCCGACAGCGGCATTACTCTGCAACTACAGCTTGGCCTGGCCTTGGGCGATGACCTGCAGGGGCTGGAGCAGGTCGACCTGTTGATGGCCGAGAAAGCCCAGGACGCTCTGGCGCTGTCGCAACACAGCCGCAACCTGCTGCTGGTCGAGCGGCAGATCAGCGATGACGCACTGATTCGCCAGCGCGCGCGGATTCGGCCAATCGCCAGCCCTGAGGGGGCATGCTGTGTGGAGCGATTGATGGAGCCTTACCCATCGATGCTGGAGCGCCAGTTGGCGCGCATGCACGAGCGCCGGGCCTGATACTTAGGCGGGTCAACCTGCTCCTGCAGGCTGTCCGCTAACTTCAGGACGGGACAAGCCCCACAAAAAAGCCCGCACATGTGCGGGCTTTTTTGCGCCTGGCGGAACCATCAGAACCGATAGACTTCCATATCTGTGCGAATCGGCGAAGCCATGGGGATCTTCGACTTCTCTGGCTCTTTTTTGACCTGTACCGGAGCGGCGGGCCGCTTGGGTGCCTCTTCGGCAACCGCCGGCTGATTAGCCAGTGGCTTGACCGCCGTGCTCAGTTGCTCTGCCAGCTTCTGCAGCAATTGGCCTTGGGCCTGCACTTGCGAAGACTCGGTCCCCTCGTGCTGCTGCTCGAGGTGAACGATACGGTTGTCACGGACATTGCCGCGACGATCGAGCAAACGCCATTGGGCGTCTAGAATCGCCGGCTGGTTCTTGCCGGAATCCAGGCGGGTGATCGACAGCAATACCTGCACATCAGGCGAGAAGCCGGTGCTGGCCGGCGCCAGCACCACGCGCTGGCTGTCCAGGCGCCAGGCGAGTTGGCGTACCAGCAACTGGTCGATATCCGCCGACAGGCTGCCGGCCCAACGACCGTCGGTCGCCGAACTCAGGCTACCATCGGCTTGACGTTGCAAGAATGTTTCGCGCTGCAAGTAATCGGCGACCGACACCGGGCCGAGCACCACGGCCATGCCTGCACTCTGTGAAGGCTGGCCAGGATCACCGCTGTCGAGCTGATACAGGGCAACCGGCTGATGCATGCTGCACCCACCCAGCCCTAGCAAGCCCGTCATCAACAGCGCAAATGGAAGGCGCAGAAATTTCATTCATCCCATCCAGGCGGTCGCCACCAGGCTTACCGCAGTGATACTGATATAAATTCAATCGGGCACACAGCCACGCTGGCACCGCAGGGGCACTATCATCCGCGAAATGTCGGTCCGACTCCAGCATTTCTGCCTGGAACGGCGTTGAAATTGCCGCCCCAGACATTTCACAACATTACGCCGGCGCTTCGACCTGCAACCCGTCGACACGCTGGAAGCCGCGTGGCAGCTTGCTGCCGCGCCGACCGCGTTCACCCTTGTAATGCTCAAGGTCGTCCGGCTTCAGCGACAGGGTACGCTTGCCCGCTTGCAGTACAAGGGTCGCACCCTCGGCGATCACCGCCAAGTCTGTAACATATTCTTCACGACTGGCGACCCGATCACCGGGCACGCCGATGATCTTGTTGCCCTTGCCTTTGCCCAACTGGGGCAGATCGGCGACCTTGAACACCAGCAAGCGGCCCTCGGTGGTCACTGCCGCCAGCCAGTCCTGTTCACGGTTGGCCACCGGGCGCGGGCTGATGACCTTGGCCCCGTTCGGCAGGCTGAGCAGCCCCTTGCCGGCCTTGTTCTTGGCTTGCAGGTCTTCACCCTTGACCACGAAGCCATAGCCCGCATCAGAAGCCACCACGTACAACGCATCGTCTTCCGGCAACAGCACGCATTCGAAGGTGGCGCCCGGCGGAGGCGCGAGGCGCCCAGTCAGCGGCTCGCCCTGGCCACGCGCCGATGGCAGGGTATGGGCCGCTACCGAATAACTGCGCCCGGTGGAGTCGATCAGTACGGCAAACTGGTTGGAGCGCCCCGCGGCTGCGGCCTTGAAGCCATCGCCTGCCTTGTAGGACAGGCCGGTGGCGTCGATATCGTGACCTTTAGCGCAGCGCACCCAGCCCTTTTCCGACAACACCACGGTGACCGGCTCGGTCGGCATCAGTTCGTTTTCCGACAGCGCCTTGGCCTCTGCCCGCTCGACGATCGGCGAACGGCGGTCGTCGCCGTAGGTTTCGGCGTCCTTGATCAATTCGCTGCGGACCAGCTTGCGCAGCTTGGCATCGCTGCCGAGCAGCGCCAGCAGCTTGGCCTGCTCCTTGAGCAACTCGTCCTGCTCGCCGCGGATTTTCATCTCTTCCAGGCGCGCCAGTTGGCGTAGGCGGGTTTCGAGAATGTAATCGGCCTGGATTTCGGTCAGGTCGAAACGGGCGATCAGGGCCTGCTTGGGATGCTCCTCGGTGCGAATGATGTGAATCACTTCATCCAGATTGAGGAACGCTGTGAGCAAACCTTCCAACAGGTGCAGGCGCTTCTCGACCTTGTCCAGGCGGTGCTGCAGGCGGCGACGAACGGTACCGATGCGGAATTGCAGCCACTCCAGCAGCAATGCACGCAGGTTTTTCAGCTGCGGTCGACCGTCCAGGCCGATGATGTTGACGTTGACCCGGTAGCTGCTTTCCAGGTCGGTGGTAGCGAACAGGTGCTGCATCAGCTCGTCGGCGTCCACGCGGTTGGAACGCGGGATAATGACGATACGGCAAGGGTTCTCGTGGTCCGACTCGTCACGCAGGTCGGCGACCATCGGGAGTTTCTTGGCCTGCATCTGCGCGGCAATCTGCTCCAGCACCTTGGCCCCGGATACCTGGTGCGGCAAGGCGGTGACGACAATGTCGCCATCCTCGACCCGGTACACGGCACGCATGCGGATCGAACCACGGCCGCTTTCGTAGATCTTGAGGATCTCGGCACGGGGCGTGATGATCTCGGCTTCGGTCGGGTAGTCCGGGCCCTGGATGTGCTCGCACAACTGCTCGAGGGTGGCCTTGGGCTCGTCGAGCAGGCGCACGCAGGCGCTGGCCACTTCGCGCAGGTTGTGCGGCGGCACGTCGGTGGCCATGCCCACGGCGATGCCCGTGGTGCCGTTGAGCAGGATGTTCGGCAGGCGCGCCGGCAGCACAGCCGGCTCCTGCAGGGTGCCGTCAAAGTTCGGCACCCAGTCCACGGTGCCTTGGCCCAGCTCGCCGAGCAACACTTCGGAGTAGCGCGACAGGCGTGCCTCGGTATAACGCATGGCGGCGAACGACTTCGGATCGTCCGGGGCCCCCCAGTTACCTTGCCCATCGACCAGCGTATAGCGGTAGCTGAACGGCTGCGCCATCAGCACCATGGCTTCGTAGCAAGCCGAGTCGCCATGGGGGTGGAACTTGCCGAGCACGTCGCCGACGGTGCGCGCCGACTTCTTGTGTTTGGCATCGGCATCGAGCCCCAACTCGCTCATGGCATAGACGATGCGTCGTTGCACAGGCTTGAGGCCGTCGCCGATGTGCGGCAAGGCCCGGTCCATGATCACGTACATGGAATAGTTGAGGTAGGCCTGTTCGGTGAAGTCAGCCAGTGAACGGCGTTCAACGCCGTCGAGGCTGAGTTCCAGTGAGTCGCTCATGCGGGCCTCGTCATTTCAGGTTCTGGCGCAGCAGCATGGTGCCGCCGCGCTGGGTAAATTCAAGTTGTTTCAGGGCGCTCATGCCCAGCAGCACCGTCTGGCCATCGAGCCCGGGCACGACCAGGGCGCGCACGTCCCGCAAGTGGATGTCGCCCAGTTGCACACTGTCCAGGCGGGTGCGGTAGCCTTCGGTACGACCGTTCGCCGTGCTGAGCGTGACCGGGCTGCCCCGCTGCAAGCGCAGGTCGCCGGCCAGCGTTTCGGGGACCGCGACGTCGGTGGCGCCGGTGTCGAGCATGAAATGCACCCCCTGGCCATTGATCGCGCCATCCATCACGAAGTGGCCCTGGTCATTGCCCAGCAGGCGCACTTCGATAAAACCTTCGCCATGCTCGGACTGCACCTGGGTATTGGGGTTGCGCTCACGCGCTTCCCACTGCCCGAAAAAGCGCGTGGCCAGGAACATTGCCGCCGCCCAGGCGACGATCATCAGTACCCTGCCGGCCCGCTTGCCGGCTGGCTGACTCATGGCCTGGCACTCCAGCCACCTTCCGGTGCCTCGAAGCGCCAGACGATCGGCCGGCCTTCACCATCGGCGCGGTCACCGTTGTTGTTGTCGATACCAATCCAGGCACCCTTGGCATCGATCACCAGGGCTTCTGCCAGGCCGAACGGCTGATCGTAGCGGCGCTCAGGGACCAGAGCTTCTGCGGCGAACGACCAGCAGCGCTCGACCTTGCCGCTGTCGGCATCACGACGGCAGACGCGGAAGGCGTTGCGCTCGAGCGTGAACAGCTTGCCCTCGAACCAGGCCAGGTCGGCGAAATCACGCGAAAGCGCACGGGCATTGGGCATCTGTGGCGGCTGCATCTCGACGCCAGCCTCGCTCAGCAGGACGCAACTGCGCCCACAGGTCCACACCGACTGCTGCCGCTCGATGGCCACCAGACCGCGACGCTCGCGCTCGGCGGCCAGCCACAGGCGATCACCTGCCGGGTTGATCGCAAGACCTTCGAACAAGGCATTGAAGTGCAGCAGCATGCCACTGCCACGGGCCTGGCGCACCATGGCCGGGTCGATTTTCAGCCAGTCGGGCTCGCCTTCGACCGGCAGTTGCAGCACCGCCGCATGGGCCTCGCTGACCAGATAGAAGTTACCGGCCTGATCGCAGGTGATGCCTTCGTAATCCAGCTCGCCACCGCGGATGTACGACGCCGCCCAGTTGCGCACCTTAAGGCCCCAGGGCAAGCCGCTCTCCGGTACCGGTGGCGGGGTGAACGTCAGCGGCTGCGCGCGCCATGTCGTCGCTTGCTGGTCGAAACGGTAGATACGGTCGTCATCACGGTCGGAAACACCCCACAGGGCTCCGCGGCACATGGCCAGCCCCGAGAGGTTGCCACCGCGCATGCCGTCGACCGGATGCTCTGAAGCCAGTTTCAGCTCGGGCCAGTTGCCTGCCAGGCTCGGCAGGGCAACCAACGCGAGAAACGCGGCGGCGAACAGACGAATCAAACCAGGACCTCGGCGAGGTTGCCTTTGGTCTCCAGCCAGCTCTTGCGGTCGCCAGCGCGCTTCTTGGCCAGCAGCATATCCATGATTTCAGTGGTGCCTTGCAGGTCGTCCAGGGTCAGCTGCACCAGGCGCCGCGTG
Organism: Pseudomonas ceruminis; assembly: GCF_021602025.1. Lineage (GTDB taxonomy): Bacteria > Pseudomonadota > Gammaproteobacteria > Pseudomonadales > Pseudomonadaceae > Aquipseudomonas > Aquipseudomonas ceruminis. The sequence continues at coordinate 282,303 of NZ_BQHW01000005.1, read as the reverse complement.
TTCGGGTCCATGGTGGTTTCGCGCAGTTGTGGCGGGTTCATTTCACCCAGGCCCTTGAATCGCGTCACCTGCGGCTTGCCGCGCTTCTTCTCGGCCACCAGACGGTCGAGGATACCGTCCCGCTCGGCCTCGTCGAGGGCGTAGTAGATCTCCTTGCCCAGGTCGATGCGATACAGCGGCGGCATGGCGACGTACACATGGCCGGCCTCGACCAGCGGGCGGAAATGCTGGACGAACAAGGCGCACAGCAAGGTGGCGATATGCAGGCCGTCGGAGTCGGCGTCGGCGAGGATGCAGATCTTGCCATAGCGCAGTTGCGACAAATCGGCGGCACCGGGGTCCACGCCAATGGCTACGGCGATGTTGTGCACTTCCTGGCTGGCCAGGACTTCGCCGCCGTCCACTTCCCAGGTGTTGAGGATCTTGCCGCGCAGCGGCAGGATCGCCTGGAACTCCTTGTCCCGCGCCTGCTTGGCCGAGCCACCGGCAGAATCGCCCTCGACCAGGAACAGCTCGGCGCGCATCGGGTCCTGGCCGGCACAGTCGGCCAACTTGCCGGGCAATGCCGGGCCTTGGGTAATACGCTTGCGCTCGACCTTCTTGCTCGCCTTGAGGCGACGGCCGGCATTGCTGATGGCCAGTTCGGCCAATTGCATACCTAGCTCAGGGTGCGCATTGAGCCACAGGCTGAAGGCGTCCTTGACCACGCCGGAAACGAACGCCGCAGCCTCGCGCGAGGACAGGCGCTCCTTGGTCTGCCCGGAGAACTGCGGTTCCTGCATCTTCATCGACAGGACGAAGGTAATACGCTCCCACACGTCTTCCGGTGCCAGCTTGACCCCGCGCGGCAGCAGGTTGCGGAACTCGCAGAACTCGCGCATGGCATCGAGCAGGCCCTGGCGCAGGCCGTTGACGTGGGTGCCGCCCTGGGCGGTGGGGATCAGGTTGACGTAGCTTTCCTGAACACTGTCACCGCCTTCGGGCAGCCACAGCAAGGCCCAGTCCACGGCTTCCTTGTTGCCGGCCAGGCTGCCGCAGAACGGCTCGTCCGGCAGGCGCTGGAACTCGCTGACCGAGTCCACCAGGTAGGAGCGCAGGCCATCCTCGTAGTGCCACTCGACCTTCTCGCCGCTGGCCTTGTCCTCGAAGCTGACCAGCAGGCCCGGGCACAATACGGCCTTGGCCTTGAGCACGTGCTTGAGGCGGCTGATGGAAAACTTCGGCGAATCGAAGTACTTCGGATCAGGGCTGAAGTACACGCTGGTGCCGGTGTTGCGCTTGCCGACGCTGCCCACCACCTCCAGCTCGCTGGCCTTGAAGCCATCGGCGAAGGTCATCTGGTACTCATTGCCGTCGCGCTTGACGCGCACCCGCACCTGGGTCGACAGGGCGTTGACCACCGAGATGCCCACACCGTGCAGGCCGCCTGAAAACTGGTAGTTCTTGTTAGAGAACTTGCCGCCAGCGTGCAGCTTGGTGAGGATCAGCTCGACCCCGGACACACCCTCTTCGGGGTGGATATCCACCGGCATGCCGCGGCCATCGTCGCTGACCTCCAGCGAATGGTCGGCGTGGAGAATGACCTGCACCGAACGGGCGTGGCCCGCCAGGGCTTCGTCGACACTGTTGTCGATGACTTCCTGGGCCAGGTGGTTGGGCCGGCTGGTATCGGTGTACATGCCCGGCCGCTTGCGGACCGGGTCAAGGCCCGAGAGGACTTCGATGGCGTCTGCGTTATAGGCGCTAGCGCTGGGATTGGCCATGGGTTCTCGTCGTCAGTCTGGTGAATGCAAAAAAGATCAAAATACAGAAAAATCGAGCGCCGCATATTGCCCGCGGGCAATCCCGGCAAAGGCAAGCAGCGCCGGCATCTGCTCGGCAAAGCCTTGGTAACTGTGGTCACCACCGGCCTGGATACGCAAGGCACAGGCACGGTAAAAGCGCTCGGCGTGGCGATAATCCAGGGTTTCATCGGCGGTCTGCAACCACACCTGATAGCGGCCTGGAGCCTCGGGTGCCGGGACTTCCAGCTCGGCCAGCGCCTGCACGTGGTCGTGTGTCAGCTCCCAGGTTTCATCGGTGTAATGGTTGCGCTGGGTGCCCAGGTAGCCGTCGAAGCGTTTGTGCGGGGTTACCGCAGGGTTGACCAACAGGGCCTTCAAGCCGTGGCGCTCGGCCAGATAGGTGGCATAGTAGCCGCCGAGCGAACTGCCGACCAGCAGGGGGGCACCTAGCTCGGCGATGGCGGCTTCGAGCTGCGCGATGGCCTGGCGTGGGTGATGGTGCAAGGCGGGAACGCGCAACTGAGCCGACAGCCCTAGCTGCTGCATCACGGCCTCGAGCTGGCGCGCCTTGGTCGAAAGCGGCGAGCTGTTGAAGCCATGGATATAGAGGATTGAACCCGACATGCTGCCCCCGGAATCTTTGGCTTCGCGCCCGATGGTGCAGGCGCAGGGATGCGCAGTGTAGCGTGTTCGCCGTGTTTTGGCGCAGCGACGGGGGTTTCGCAACAATTTCTTCAAGTTGCCAGCAGCTCAACCCCCGCCCGCGGATAACTGCCTGCGGCTAGTAGCCTGGGCTGTCGAAGTCGAGCCTCACCTCGAAGTCCCGGGCCCGCTCCACCCCGGTCTCCACCCGCCCGTCGGGGTGCAGACGCAGCCAGCGATACCCCGGTTGCTCCTCGCTCACCCTGAAGTCTTCGCTGCGCGCCGCGAACTGGATGCAGGTCGAGGGCGTAGCCAGCAGGCGCACGCCATCACGCAGCTCGTCCCATTCCTGATGAATATGCCCCCAGAGCAGTGCCTTGACCTGTGGATAACCCTTCAACCGCTGCAGCAGTTCAGCGCCATTGCGCAAGCCGATCGGCGCAATCCAGGCACAGCCGATGTCCACCGGCTGATGGTGACAGCACACCAGGCAATGGCGCTCGCCCGCTGACTGCAGGGCGTCGTTGAGTAGCTGCAACTGGTCTTGCTCAAGCTGCCCATGGGTCGCCCCCGGCACCGCAGAATTGAGCATCACCACCCGCCATTGGCCAATGTCGGTGACCGCCTGCACCAGCTCGGGCGCCACCACGGCCATCACCTTGGCTTCATCGTGGTTACCCGGCAACCAGCGCGCCGGCGCGGCGAACTCGCTGGTCAGCGCGCGGAACGCCTGATACGACGCGACACTGCCATCCTGTGACAGATCGCCCGTGCACAACAGCAGGTCGATGCGCGGTTGCTCGCGACGCACCTGAGCGATCACGTGGCGCAGGCTGTCGCGAGTCTTGAGGCCCAGCAGCGTGCCTGCGGGGTCGGCGAACAGGTGCGGGTCGGTCAATTGCACCACGTAGACGGGTGCCTGGGATGGGGATGGGTGCGGCACCGGCCGTCTCCTCATGCGGATTCAGCATGAATTATGGCGGGGGAATGGTTGCGAGCAAACACTCGAAACCGACCGGCATCACATTTCAGCGCACACTTGCCAGTTCGTGACCGCAGGCCAGGCAGTGGCTCAGCCATTCGCCGAGGAACAGGTTGAGCTGGGCCTTTTCATCGGGCTGGTGCATGGCCTCGTTGGGGTACGGATAGATGCTGCGCAGGCGCCGGGTATGCTCGGCACTGACCACTTCGGCCATGCGCGCATCGTGATAAACCTGCACTTCAAGGTGCGGCACCGGCAGCCAGGGTAGACTGTGCTCCTGGCGAACCCGCAGGGTGGTGGTGTACGGGCAGGCCAGCACCACATCAAGTACCAGCACACCCAGCATCTGGTCGCCCTGGGTCATGCCGATGCGCCGCGAGCTTTGGGTAGTGCGCATGTCTGGCAACAGCCGCATGAGCCGGGCGTAGTTGGCCTCGCAGGCTGCTTGCAGCCCGGCCAGATCGACGCGATAACGCTCACGCAGCAGGTTCACTTCCACATACCTCGAACTTCATCTCTGTTGAGCGCCAGCCATTGCAAGCCGATGATGGTCGCCGCATTGCAGATGCGCCCATCGCGCACAGCGTGCAAGGCATCCTCGAACGACCAGACACGCACGCGGATGTCCTCGCCCTCTTCTTCCAGACCGTGCAGGCCGCCGGCGCCTTCGCTGCTGCAGCGACCAAGGAACAGGTGAACGTACTCATCGCTGCCGCCGGGCGACGGGAAGTAGCGGGTCATCGGCCACAGCGCGCTGAAGGTCAGCCCGGCTTCCTCCTGGGCTTCACGATGCGCCACCTCTTCAGGCTGTTCATCCTTGTCGATCAGCCCCGCGACCATCTCGATCAGCCACGGGTTGTCGGCTTTGCCCAGCGCACCGACGCGAAACTGCTCGATCAGCACCACTTCATCACGCTGAGGGTCATAGGGCAGCACACACACGGCGTCGTGGCGCACGAACAGTTCGCGGCTGATCTCCCGGCCCATGCCCCCGGCAAAAAGCTCATGGCGCAGGCGAAGCTTGTCGAGCTTGTAAAAGCCCTGGAAGCAATTGGCCCGCTCGATGATCTGGAAGCCCTTGGGCACTGAATTGAACGTGTCTGACATGGAAATCCTCATGACCTCTGATACCGCATCGCGCCATCCTACTCTGCACGCCTGCCTGTTTCACCCCTTTCCGGCAACCGTTCGCGCAGTCGGGACAGCGCGTCCTGTCTCTGTTAGCTTAGTGGCGAACTGAAGGCCGCGCAGACGGTCAAAGGCCGACTTTCCCTGTTCTGCAAGGATCATCATGACACTTGTCAAACTGACTTCCGTGGCTGTGCTGGCCCTGGCACTGGGTGCCTGCCAGAGCCTGTTCAGCCCTAATTACCGCGCGCCCCTCGAGGTCAAACGCGACGCCTGGGAACATGTGAAACCCGGATGCAGCGAAACCGACTGCCCATTGGTGAACATCGACACGGTCCACTTCCCTGCCCTGCCGAAGCTCGACGGTATCGTCGAGAAACGCCTGCTGCAGCTGACCGAAGACAATCAGCATGGCACCGCGCCCAGCACCTTGCAGGCCTACGAGCAGCAATACTTGGCCAACGCCGACAAACGCAACAGCAGCTACCTGCAAGCCAAGGTACGCGAGCAGCATGACGGGCTGGTGATCATCGAGTTATCCAGTTACCTCGACAGCGGCGGCGCGCACGGCATGCCTGGGCGCGCATTCATCAACTATTCGCGCAAGCAGGACAAGGTGTTGACCCTGCAGGACATGCTGGTGCCAGGCCAGGAAGAGACGTTCTGGAAGACGGTCGAAGAATCGCACCGTGCCTGGCTGATCAGCGTCGGCATGGACAAGGACGCCGAGTTCGTCAAGACCTGGCCATTCAAGCGGTCGCCGCACATCGCCCTGACGTACGGCGCCGTAGTGGTCAAATATGAAGTCTATGCCATCGCGCCCTACTCCATGGGCCACGTGGAGCTGAAAATCCCCTACCCGCGCCTGAACGGCGTGCTCAAGCCCGAGCTGTTTCCCGGGCGCGGCTGAGGCTCAGTAGCGCATGCAGCCCACCTGCCAGCAACAGTGCTGGCAGCGTGGCGCCCAGCTCCGGTGCTTGCGCGGCGATGGTGTGATAGGCCGCCACCCCCACTGCCCAGGCCAGCAAGGCCTGCCAATGCAGGCCCGCTACCCGCGCAGGGGCATGGCGGCGACGGATCACGTAGTGGTCCATCAGCACCACACCGAACAGCGGCGCGAACACCGAACCGATCAACAGCAGGAAGTTCTCGTACTGGGCCAGCGGCGCCAGCAAGGCGATCAGGGTGCACAGCACGCCGATGGCCAAGGCCAGGTGTTCGACTTTCAGGCGTACCAGCAAGCCGCTTGAAACCGCCGCCGAATGGATATCGGCAAATGCCTTCTCCGATTCGTCCAGCAGGATCAGCAGCAGCGGAATCCCCATCCCGGCGCCCGCCAGGGCCAGCAACAGCGCATTGACCTCGCCACCTGGCGCAAAGGCCAGGGTGTAAGCCACACCCAGGCTCATCAGCCAGGTGTTGCCAATGAAGTAGCCCAGGACAGTGCCACCGAACACACCTTTGCCACTGCGGGCGAAACGTGAGTAATCGGAAATCAGCGGCAACCACGACAAGGGCATGGCGATGACGATGTCGAAGCCTACGGCCAGCGACATCGAACCATCGCCACTACGGTGCCACAGGGCAGTCAGGTCGGCCTTGGCAAAGAGGTTCCAGGTCAGCCACAGGCAAGCGCCCAACAACACCCAGATACCCCATTTGCGCAACACCTTGCGCACGAATGCCAGCGGCCCGGCGACCGCCAGCAGGGTGGCCAGGCCACCGAAGCACAGGGTCCATAACATCGGACTGTTCCACAGGCTGTCGTCACCGAACGTGCGCGCCCCGAGCAGGCTGGCCGCATCGCGCATGACGATGATTTCGAAGGCGCCCCAGCCCACCAGTTGCAGGAGGTTGAGCAACGCCGGCAGGCGAGCGCCATGGCTGCCCAGGCTCAGGCGCAAGGTGGCCATGGCGGAGAGGCCGGTGTCACTGCCGATGACCCCCGCCGCCCCCAGTAGCAGTACACCCACGCCGGTGCCGAGGGCGATGGCCAGTACAGCGCCAGCCAGGCCCAGGCCTGGGGCGAGCATGGCACCCACCTGCAGGACCATCAGGCCAATGCCGAGGGAGAACCAAAGCGAGAACAGGTCGCGGGCGCCGAAGGGGCGCTGGCTGGAAGGGACCGGGTGGTCGGGAGAGAAATGGCTCGGGGTAGTCATTGTTGTGATCGCCGCAAATGTTGAGATAAGCACTGCCCCCAGTGCGGGGGCGGGCTTGCCTGCGAAGGCGTCGGGCCAACCTGTCGTGCTGGCCTGGCTGACGCTTTCGCGGGGCAAGCCCGCGCCTACAGGGGTTGTGGAGTGCCTTACACTTTTCTGTACAGCTGGCTGCCTTCCTGACGGAACCGCTCGGCCTGTTCGCGCATGCCTTCTTCCACCGACACATCGGTCGCTTCGATGCGCTGGTTGGCAGCGTATTCACGCACTTCCTGGGTAATCTTCATCGAGCAGAACTTCGGCCCGCACATCGAGCAGAAGTGCGCCACCTTGGCCGATTCCTTCGGCAGGGTCTCGTCGTGGAAGGCGCGTGCCGTGTCCGGGTCCAGGCCCAGGTTGAACTGGTCTTCCCAGCGGAACTCGAAGCGTGCCTTGGACAAGGCGTTGTCACGGATCTGCGCGCCCGGGTGGCCCTTGGCCAGGTCAGCGGCATGGGCAGCGATCTTGTAGGTGATGATGCCGGTCTTGACGTCATCCTTGTTCGGCAGCCCCAGGTGCTCCTTGGGTGTGACATAACAGAGCATGGCACAGCCGAACCAGCCAATCATCGCGGCACCGATACCCGAGGTGATGTGGTCATAACCCGGTGCGATGTCGGTGGTCAGTGGGCCGAGGGTGTAGAACGGCGCCTCGTCGCAGCACTCCAGCTGCTTGTCCATGTTTTCCTTGATCAACTGCATCGGCACATGGCCCGGGCCTTCGATCATGCATTGCACGTCGTGCTTCCAGGCGATCTTGGTCAATTCGCCGAGGGTCTCCAGCTCACCGAACTGCGCCGCATCGTTGGCATCGGCGATCGAGCCCGGGCGCAGGCCATCACCCAGCGAGAAGCTGACATCGTAGGCCTTCATGATTTCGCAGATTTCGTCGAAGTGCGTGTACAGGAAGTTCTCCTGATGATGGGCAAGGCACCACTTGGCCATGATCGAACCACCACGGCTGACGATGCCGGTGACGCGCTTGGCGGTCAATGGCACGTAGCGCAGCAGCACGCCGGCATGGATGGTGAAGTAGTCCACACCCTGCTCGGCCTGCTCGATCAAGGTGTCGCGGAACAGCTCCCAGGTCAGATCCTCGGCAACGCCACCCACCTTTTCCAAGGCCTGGTAGATCGGCACGGTGCCGATCGGCACCGGCGAGTTGCGGATGATCCACTCGCGGGTTTCGTGAATGTGCTTGCCGGTGGACAGGTCCATGACGGTGTCCGAGCCCCAGCGAATACCCCAGGTCAGCTTGGCCACTTCTTCCTCGATCGAGGAGCCCAGGGCGCTGTTGCCGATGTTGCCGTTGATCTTCACCAGGAAGTTGCGGCCGATGATCATCGGCTCCAGTTCAGGGTGGTTGATGTTGGCCGGGATGATCGCGCGGCCGCGGGCAATTTCCTCACGCACGAACTCAGCGGTGATTGCATTCGGAATGCTTGCGCCGAAACTGTGGCCGGCGTGTTGCTGGCTGAGCAAACCGGCGGCGCGTGCCTCCTGCAGCTTCATGTTCTCGCGGATGGCAACGTACTCCATCTCGGCGGTGATGATGCCCTGGCGGGCGTAGTGCATCTGCGTGACGTTGGCACCGGCCTTGGCCCGGCGCGGGTTACGCACATGGGCGAAACGCAGCTTGGCAAGCTCAGCGTCGTTCAGGCGTTGCTGGCCGAAGTTGGAGCTCAAACCACCCAGGCGCTCGGTGTCGCCACGGGCGTCGATCCAGACCGAGCGCACATCGGCCAGGCCCTTGCGCACATCGATGATGACGCTGGGGTCGGTGTACGGGCCGGAGGTGTCATAGACCAACACCGGGGCATTGGATTCGCCGCCGAAATCGGTGGGGGTGTCGTGCAGGCTGATCTCGCGCATGGGCACGCGAATGTCCGGGCGCGAGCCTTCGACATACACCTTGCGCGAACGGGGGAAGGGTTGCACGGACTGCTGATCGACTTGCGCCGATTCGCTGAGGTTGATCGTTTTTTCTTGTTTGCTCATCACAGGCTCTCCAGACAGCTTCCTAGCGGTGGAATGTCGGGGAGAACCTGAAAGACGCGGACGCACCCCTTGACGGGTGTGCAGTGCCGGAAACGGGGAGGTGCCTTGAGCTGCATGAGCTGTGACAATCCCGGACCTGGCACAAGAGGCTCCCCGGGAAGGCGAGCAATCTTGTTCCCTACGCAGGCGCTAACCTGATCAGGTTCAACGGGATCCGCAACTTTGCGATCTCAGCCTTTGCATCAAGGCACCCCGACAAGAACATGCGCAGTCTAGACTGGTGGGGTCGGCAAAGCCAAGCAGGTTGAACACAGGGCTGATGAAAGGCGCAGGCAACGATTGTTGCCGGGTGCGCATGGCACTACACTGCCTCATCGCTCAAAACTCAACAGTTTAGTAATTATCTTTCGTACAAGGATTGCCCCTATGCTGCGCAAACTCTCACTGGCGATAGCCGTGTCTTGTGCGTCCAACGCAGTGGTCTGGGCAGCGGATGTGCCCACTACGGTGAAAACCGACCTGGTCAGCGTCTACCAGGAAGCGGTCGACAACAACGCCGACCTTGCCGCTGCCCGCGCCGACTATGGCGCTCGTCGCGAAGTGGTGCCCCAGGCCCGCGCCGGCCTGTTACCGAACCTGTCGGCCGGCGCCGAGATGCTCAATAGCCGCACCAAGTTCGATGAACCGTCGATCACCTCCAACCGCAGCGGCAATGCCTGGAGCGCGACCCTGTCGCAACCGATCTTCCGCGCCGATCGCTGGTTCCAGTTGCAGGCGGCTGAGGCGGTCAATGAACAGGCGGCACTGGAGCTGTCGGCCACCGAGCAGAACCTGATCCTGCAAACCGCGCAAAATTACTTCGCCGTGCTCCGCGCCCAGGACAACCTGGCTGCCACCAAGGCCGAAGAGGCCGCGTTCAAGCGCCAGCTGGACCAGTCCAACGAACGATTCGACGTCGGCCTCTCCGACAAGACCGACGTCTTGCAGTCACAGGCCAGCTACGACACTGCCCGGGCCAACCGGATCATTGCCGAGCGCCAGGTGCAGGATGCCTTCGAAGCCCTGGTGACGCTGACCAACCGCGAGTACACCGCCATCCAGGGCGTGGTCCATACATTGCCCGTGCAGGTACCGATCCCCAATGACGCCAAGGCCTGGGTGGAAACCGCCGGGCGGCAGAACCTCAACCTGCTGGCGACCAACCACGCCGTTGCCGCCGCCGAAGAAACCCTGCGCCAGCGCAAGGCCGGCCACGCACCAACGCTCGATGCCGTGGCACGCTACGAGAAAGGCGACAACGACAACCTCGGTTTCAGCAATCCGGCGCCGCAGCCAGGTGTGCGTTACAGCGGAGACGTGGAGCAGACCTCCATCGGCCTGCAGTTGAACATCCCGATCTACAGCGGCGGCCTGACCAGCTCGCAAGTGCGCGAGGCCTACCAGCGCCTGAACCAGAGTGAACAGCAACGCGAAAGCCTGCGCCGCCAGGTGGTGGAGAACACCCGCAACCTGCACCGCGCGGTGAACACCGATGTCGAGCAGGTGCAGGCCCGCAAGCAATCGATCGTGTCCAACCAGAGCGCGCTGGAAGCCACCGAAATCGGCTATCAGGTCGGTACTCGCAACATCGTCGACGTGCTCGATGCCCAGCGCCAGCTGTACACCTCGGTGCGTGACTACAACAACAGCCGCTATGACTACATTCTCGACAACCTGAGCCTGAAGCAGGCAGCGGGGACCTTGAGCCCACAGGACCTGGCAGACCTGAAGCGCTACCTCAAGCCCGACTACAACCCGGACAAGGACTTCCTGCCACCGGACCTGGCGGCTGCCGCAGCCAAGAACTTCGAGCGTCGCCCTTGACCTGGAGCTTCGCACAATCGTTGTCGGGGCGGCCTTTTGTCGCGACAGGGCCGCAAAGCGGCCCCGAGGTATCAGCCGATGAGTTTGCCCAACCCATCGAGCAAGCGTTGCAACGCCCCCTGATTGGCCTGCATCACCGCCCTTCCCGCCTCGCCCATGCGTTGGGCATCTTGCGGCAGCTCGATCAACCGGCGCACGGCTTCCGCCAGCCCATCGGCATTGTCGACCTGCTGCAACGCCCCCGCCTCGCGCAGCATCGCGCTGATTTCGAGGAAGTTGAACACATGTGGCCCCATGAGCACCGGCAATGCCAGCGCCGCTGGCTCCAGCGGGTTGTGGCCACCGGTGGCGACCAGGCTGCCGCCGACGAAGGCGATGTCGGCCAGGGCATAGAGGAATAGCAATTCGCCCATGGTATCGCCGAGCAGTACGCGGACGTGGCTGTCGACAGCAGCGCCGGCAGAGCGGCGCACGGTGGTGAACTGCTCAGCGCACAAGGCATGCACCGCATCGAACCGCTCGGGGTGGCGCGGCACCAGGATCAGCAGAGCATCGCCATGCGCCTGCAGCAACTGCTGATGCGCCTGCAGGATCAGAGCATCTTCACCCTCATGGGTGCTGGCGGCGATCCACACTGGGCGCTGGGCTGCACCCCACTGTTCGCGCAGCGCCTTGGCGCGCGGCAGCAGTTGCCCATCGATCTTCAGGTCGAACTTGATCGAGCCGGTCACCTGCACGCATGCGGGACGCGCGCCGAGGTCGCGAAAGCGCTGCGCTTCGGTTTCGGTCTGTACCGCGATCAGGCTCATCTCGGCGAGCATCGGTCGCGTCAGGTTGGCGAAACGCGCATAGCCACGGGCAGAGCGCTCGGACAACCGTGCATTGGCCAAGGCCACCGGGATGCCGCGCTTGGCGCACTGGTGGATGTGGTTGGGCCACAGCTCGGTTTCCATGATGATGCCCAGACGCGGGCGCACATGGTCGAGAAAGCGCCCCGCCGCCCATGGCAGATCGTAAGGCAGGTAGCAATGCTGGATGCGCGGCTCATCGGCGAACAGGGCGCGAATGCGTTCTGAGCCGGTGGGGGTCATGCAGGTGAGGGTGACCGGCAAGTCCGGATAGGCCTTGAGCAAGGCGCGCACCATGGGCGCCGCGGCGATGCTCTCGCCGACCGAGACGGCATGCACCCATATGCCGCCCTGGCGCATGGCCGGCAGGTTGCGGGCAAAGCGCTCACCGATACGCTGGCCATAGGCCGGCGCCTTGCGCGCACGCAGGTACAGGCGCAGCGCAACCAGCGGCAGGCCCAGGTGAAACAGCAGGGTATAGAGTGATCTGTTCATGGCGGCGAAGTTTACCCGATCGCGCGCAGGTGCACTGCAAAGCGCTCGGCCAACCATTGCGCGGCCGGGCCCAGCGGCTCGTCCCGGCGCCAGGCCAGTTCGACGACCAATGCCGGTGGCCGCCATTGAGTGGCCAGTTCGACCATGTGCGCCTGGTAGGTGGGGTACTGCACCACATGCCTCGGCAGCCAAGCCCAGCCCAGGCCACGCATCAGCAACTCGGCCATGGCGTAGAAGCTGTCGGCACGCCACACCTGCGGGCTGATGGCCTCACCGCCCGGGTAACCGCTTTGCTGCGGGGTAATCAGCAACTGGCGATGACGGGCCAACTGCTGGCGGGTGACGTGCCGCTGGCGCGCCAGCGGGTGGTCGACCGCACATACCGTGACCATCTCCACACTGCCCAGGGTCCGCCGCTCAAGTGATGAGGGGATGCTTTCATGGTGAAAGAACAGGCCCAGGTCGGCACGCCGCTCCGCCAGTTTGCGGGCGACATCGCCTTGGGCCCCGCTGGCCAGTTGCACCTCCAGGTACGGATAACGGCGGGCCAGTTCGTCGAGGCTGTCGATGACCGGCTGGTAAGGCATCGCCTCGTCCTGGGCCACCCGCAGTAACGCTTCCTGCCCGCGCATCAAGGCCAGGGCGCGGCCGTCCAGTCGTTCGCACTGGCGCAACAGTTCGCGGGCATCCTCCAGCAATGCGTTGCCGTTTTCGGTCAATTTGGGCTGGCGCCCACTGCTGCGGTCGAACAGGCTTACGCCCAGGTCTGCTTCGAGCAGGGCGATGGCGCTGCTGATCGTCGACTGGGCACGACGTTGCTCTCGCGCTACGGCGGAAAACGACCGCAGTTCGGCCACGCGCACGAAGATGCGCAGTTGATCAAGGTTCCACTGTTCGGCCATCAACCTATCCCCATAAGCGATAGGTAATGACTTTACCGCATCCAGGTAACGTCTAGAATGCCCGACCAGTCACCGGAGAAACGTACCATGAACGCCTACACCTACCTTGCTATCGCCATCTGTGCCGAAGTCATCGCCACCGCTTCCATGAAGGCCGTGAAAGGCCTGAGCACACCGCTGCCGTTGCTGCTGATGGTGTGCGGCTATGCGATCGCGTTCTGGATGCTCACCTTGGTGGTGCGTAGCATTCCGGTGGGTATCGCCTATGCGGTGTGGTCCGGGCTGGGGATCGTGCTGATCAGCGTGGCAGCCCTGGTGATCTATGGGCAGAAGCTCGATGTACCGGCGATGCTGGGGATGGCGATGATCGTTGGCGGCGTGGTGGTGATTCAGCTGTTCTCGAAGACTGCCGGGCATTGATGATTGCCTGAGCGGGTGCGGGGCGGCAAAGCCTCCCTCGCAAAGCTCATGCCGGCTCGACCCTGTATACTTGCCAGCTGTCCCAGTCTTCGAGGTACCGCCATGCCAACCGCCATTTCCACTGACGTGCTGATCGTCGGCGCCGGGGTCGCAGGCCTGTGGCTGAATGCGCGCCTGCGCCGCCTAGGTTACTCGACCGTGCTGGTGGAACGTGCCAGCCTGGGCGGCGAGCAGACCATCAAGTCCCAGGGCATCATCCACGGCGGCACCAAGTACGCCCTGCACGGCGCCCTGACCGGAGCCTCGGAAGCCATTGCCGATATGCCACGCCGTTGGCGTGAGGCCCTGGCCGGCAACGGCGAGTTGGACCTCGGCCATACCCGCCTGCTTTCCGATGCCCACTATCTATGGTCACCTGGCACCCTGGCCGGCAACCTCACCAGTTTCTTCGCCAGCAAGGCTGTGCGCACCCGGGTCGAACAGGTCAAGGGCGAACAACTGCCGCTGGCGCTGCAAGACCGTGCCTTCAAGGGCAAGGTCTATCGCCTGGCGGAGCTGGTCATCGACGTGCCCAGCCTGTTGGCCAACCTGGCCGAACTGGCCGGCGACAGCGTGCTGGCCGGGGAACATATCGAACCCTTGCGCGAAGGCGACCAGCTGGTGGGCCTGCGCGTGGATGACCGCGACATTCGCGCCCAGCGCATCGTGCTCAGCGCTGGCGCGGGCACCGAAGCATTGCTGCACGCCCTGGGCCTGAACCAGCCGGCCATGCAGACCCGGCCGCTGCATATGGTCATGGCCAAAGGCGCCAACCTGAAACCCCTGTATGCCCACTGCCTGGGCGGTGGCACCAAACCCCGCGTGACCATCACCACGCACCCAGCGGCCGATGGCCAATGGGTCTGGTACCTCGGTGGCGACCTTGCCGAAGCCGACGGCGTTGCGCGCGAGCCAGCGGCACAGATCGCTGCGGCGCAAAAGGAAATCGCCAATCTGCTGCCGTGGGTCGACCAGAGCCTGGTCCGCTGGGCCACCCTGCGCGTTGACCGCGCCGAGCCTGCGCAATCCGGCCTGGTGCGCCCGGACAACGCCTTCCTCGCCGACCAGCAACGTCTGTTGGTGGGCTGGCCGACCAAACTGGCACTGGCGCCCGACTTCAGTGATCGCGTGCTGGCCACTCTGGAGCGCGACGGTATCCGCCCAGGTGCCCAGGCCGACCTCCACGACCTGCCGCGCCCGCCGCTCGCCGTGCCTGCCTGGGAGCAACTGCTGCCATGACCCTGCCAACCCTGCACGGCTTCCACCGCCCATTGGGCAGCACCGGCTTGACGGTATCCCCCCTGGGCCTGGGTACGGTCAAGCTTGGCCGCGACCAAGGCGTAAAATACCCCACCGGCTTCACCATCCCTGGCGATGATGAAGCCCGGCTGTTGCTGGCCCAAGCCCGTGAGCTGGGCATCAACCTGATCGACACCGCTCCGGCCTATGGTCGCAGCGAGGAACGCCTGGGCCCACTACTGCGCGGCCAGCGTGAGGAATGGGTGATCGTCAGCAAGGTCGGTGAGGAGTTCGAAGACGGCCACTCACGCTTCGACTTCAGTGCCGCCCACACGCGCCGCTCGGTCGAGCGCAGCCTGCGCCGCCTGGAAACAGACCGCATCGAACTGGTGCTGGTGCACTCCGATGGCAACGACCTGGAGATTCTCGAACAGCAGGAGGTCTACCAGACCCTCGCCGCGCTCAAGCAGGAAGGCAAGATTCTCGGCTTCGGCCTCTCCGGCAAGACCGCCGCCGGTGGCCTCAAAGCACTGGAGCAGGGCGACTGCGCCATGGTCACCTACAACCTCAACGAACAGGCAGAACGCCCGGTACTGGACTACGCTGCCGAACACGGCAAGGCCATCCTGGTAAAGAAGGCGCTGGCCAGCGGGCATATCTGTCTGGCCCCGGGGGTAGACCCGGTTCAGGCAAGCTTCGAGCTGCTGTTCGCCCACCCGGGCGTCAGCAGTGCTATCGTCGGCACCATCAATCCGCTGCACCTGGCCCACAACGTGGCCACCGTCGCCCGTATCCTGGGCCAGCATTGAGTGGCCCGGGCCAAGGGCCCGGAGACTGACCCGACGCAAGGAGGAGCCTCGTGGCGCGAACGCTGATCCGCAAGAACCCGAGCAACTTCAAGACACTGCCGCTGCATGTCGAGGCTACGCCCGAAGGGCTGAGCTACCAGAGTATCGGTATGCCGCTGAACTTTGCCCAAACCCAGCAGCGGCGCAAAGCCATCCAGTTGCCCGACGCGCAGCACTTCGTGGCTGAGCTAGCCAACCTGGGGGTTTCGGTACGCCTTACCCTGCATTGGCAGAACCGCGATTACTGGGTATTGGTGCGTCAGCGCCGACAAGACCGTGGCGATGTGGTGCTGAAACTGATTTCTGGCTACGTACCGGCGCAGGAGCTGAACCTCCCGCTGCACACCGCCGTGCAGGAAGTTGCTGAAGAATGCCTGCTGGAAACCCCGGAAGGCTGGCTGGGCGGGCGCTTCAACGATACCTGGCTACCGGCGCCCTACGCTGCCGCCCTGCACTACCGCGAAGCGCTGCCCTTCGTGCTGACACCGCAGTCTGGCGCTGCGCGGCCGGTGCATTGTGGCAACCTCACGCTGCTGGAGCGACCGCGGGCCTATGTGCATTTGCCCACTGCATCGCTGCAACTGATCTACGACATGCGACTGCAGGTACCAAGGGAAGCGAAAAAGCTGAGCCTGTTCCATGTCGATGAACGCCTGGAGGGCGATCAGTTGGTGGCGCGGCTCAACCGTAAACGGCCGGACCTTTACCTGATGCCCTTGCAGGACGGCAAGCCATTGGCTGAGCTGTACACGTTGAAACAAGATGAACTGGTGCCGGCCAGTACCCGCGGGCTGTATCTGGCCGAAAGCTTCGCGCGCCAGGACGGCTGGCTGGTCAGCGATGAGCGGATACGCTGGAAGGAATGGGTGAAGCAGCAGGGGTTGGTGGAGCGCAAGCCCGTACGGGCGTCGCACCTGCAACGGTTTGGCGACAAGGCGCGGGAACTGCTGAAGCGGGCACGTACCTCACTGCACAAATGACATCGGGGGCTGCCATGCAGCCCCCGCGGTCTCAGTGCTTGCGAATCTTTTCGACGATCGCCGTGGTCGAGCTGTTTTCGACCAGCCCCAGTACCTTCACAGTACCGCCATAGGCCTTGACGATATCGGCGCCAACCACCTGGTCGATACCATAGTCGCCACCCTTGACCAGTACATCCGGCTTGACCTGGCTTAGCAGGTTTTCCGGCGTACCTTCTGCAAAACTGATCACCCAATCCACCGCCCCCAACCCCGCCAACACGGCCATGCGCCGGTCAACGCTGTTGATCGGGCGGCCAGGGCCTTTCAGGCGGCTAACCGAAGCGTCGTCGTTGACCGCAACGATCAAGCGATCACCTTGCGCGCGCGCCTGCTCCAGATAGGTCACATGACCGGCATGCAGGATGTCGAAGCAACCATTGGTGAAGACGATCTTCTCGTTGTGCGCGCGCGCATCATCGATGGCCAGCAACAGTTGCTCCAGGCCCAGTACACCACGCTCAGAGCCTTCTTCACGCTGGATCGCCCGGCGCAGCTCGGGGGCACTGATGGCGGCCGTACCCAGTTTGCCCACCACGATACCGGCGGCCAGGTTGGCCAAGGCCACTGCGTGGGGCAAGTCCTCACCCGCGGCGATGGCAGCGGCCAGGGTCGAAATGACGGTATCGCCGGCACCGGTAACATCGAACACTTCACGGGCACGGGCAGGCAGGTGCAAGGCCGGCTGGCCGGTGCGCAGCAAGGTCATGCCGTGCTCGCCACGGGTTACCAGCAACGCCCCCAGGTCGAGATCCAGCAGCAGTTGCAGGCCCTTGGCGACCAGCTCGGCCTCATCGGCGCAGCGGCCGACGATGGTCTCGAACTCGCTGAGGTTCGGGGTGATCAGGCTGGCACCCCGGTAAATGGAAAAATCCTTGCCCTTGGGGTCGGCCAGTACCGGAATGCCTTTGGCCCGTGCGGCCTGGATCAGGCTCTGGTGATTCTTCAGTGCGCCCTTGCCGTAGTCGGACAGGACCAGCACCTTGACCCCTTCGAGCAGTTTTTCGACTTCCGTGCCCAGCGACAGCGGGTCGGTAGCGAACGGCTCTTCGAAATCGATGCGCAGCAGTTGCTGGTGACGGCTCATGACCCGCAGCTTGACGATGGTCGGCTGGTGCGCGATGCGCTGGAACACCGAACGCACCCCCGCGGCCTGGAGGCTATTGGCCAGGCTGTCGGCGGCCTCGTCCTGACCGGTCACGCCGATCAGCGATGCAGGCGCGCCAAGGGCGGCGATGTTCAAGGCAACGTTGGCCGCGCCGCCGGGGCGATCCTCGATCTGATCGACCTTGACCACTGGCACTGGCGCTTCTGGCGAAATACGTGAAGTACCGCCATGCCAGTAGCGGTCGAGCATGACATCGCCGACCACCAATACCGGGGCTTGATCGAAACGCGGCATGGACAACTTCATGGGCAACCCATATGGAAATAATGAACAGGGGCAGGATATTAGCACAGGGTAAACGACGGCTTTACGGCCAGATCGGCCCCGGGAAAACTCCGGTGACAATCGGGGCCGTTACGGCCCCGATCCAGGTAACTCAGGTGATATCGGCCTTTGCCGGTTCTTCCAGGCCCATGGCATGCAAGCGGGCATAATAGCCATTGGCCGCCAACAGCTCGGCATGGGTGCCACGCTCCACCAGGCGGCCCTGATCCATCACCAGGATCTGGTCGGCCTTCTCGATGGTCGACAGGCGGTGGGCGATCACCAGCGTGGTGCGGCCTTGCATGACATGGTCCAGCGCCGCCTGAATATGCCGCTCGGACTCGGTATCAAGCGCCGAGGTCGCTTCATCGAGGATCAGCAACGGGGCGTTTTTCAGCAATGCCCGGGCAATCGCCAGGCGCTGGCGCTGGCCACCGGACAGCAGCACACCGTTCTCACCCACTTCGGTATCGAAGCCTTTGGGCAGCTTGTCGACGAACTCCTTGGCATAGGCATCGGCGGCCGCAGCCTCGATGTCGGCGCGTGGGGCGCCGGCCAGGTCGCCATAGGCGATGTTGTTGGCCACTGTGTCGTTGAACAGGGTGACATGCTGGGTCACCTGGGAGACGTGTCGGCGCAGGTTGCGCAGGCGGTAGTCCTCGATCTCCACGCCATCGAGCAGAATCTGCCCCTTGTCGTGGTGGTAGAAGCGCGGAATCAGCCCGGCCAGGGTCGACTTGCCGCTGCCTGAGCGCCCGACCAGGGCGATCATCTGCCCCGGTTCGGCGACGAAGCTGATGTCGCTGAGCACCTCGCGGTCGGTACCTGGGTAGGTGAAGCTCAGGTTGCGCACCTCAAGGCGGCCTTCCACCCGCGCCTTCTCCACGGTACCGCTGTCGACCTCCGGCTGCTCGTCCAGCTGCTCGAAGATGCTCTCGGCGCCGGCCAGGCCTTTCTGGATGGTCGAACTGACTTCCGACAGCTGGCGAATCGGCTTGGGCAGCAAGCCAGCGGCGGTGATATAGGCCACCAGGTCACCGGCGGTGGAATCGCCGCGCATGAACAAAACCAGGAACATCAAGGCGGCCATGGCGCTGTAGATCACCAGCTGCAGCAATGGCGTGTACAAGGAGCCGGTCTTGGTCATGCGCAACTGCTTGTCGGTATTGCTCTGGCTCGCGCGGCCGAAGCGCTGCTGCTCATAGGCCTCGCCACCGAAGCTGCGAACCACGCGGTAGCCCTGGATGGTTTCGGAGGCGACATGCGTCACGTCGCCCATGGCCACCTGGATCTTCTTGCTCTGCTTGCGGAATTTCTTGCTGGCAACGCTCACCATCACCGCGATCACCGGCAGGATGGCGACCATCACCAGGGTCAGGTGCCAGTTCATCCACAGCAGATAAGCGAACAGGAAGACCACCGTCAGGCCTTCACGGATGACCACTTTGATCGCGTCGGTGGCAGCACCGGTCACCATCGTCACGTTGAAGGTGATGCGAGAGATCAGGTGCCCGGAGTTGTGGTTATCGAAATAGCGGTTGGGCAGCACCAACAGCTTGTTGAACAACTCCACACGCAGGTCATGCACCAGGCACAGGGAAACCTTGGCCAGGAAATAGTTGCCGAGGAACGAGCCTAGCCCCTGCCAGGCGGCAATCAGGATAATCAGCAACGGCACTGCCTGCAGCAGCTGCAAGTCGCGCAGGTACGGTACGTTGGGGAACAGCACCGCCTGCGGGTTGCTCAGGCCATCGACGAAATACTTGAGGATCCCGGCCAGCATGGGCTGGGTCGAAGCAAAGATCACGAAACCGACGATGCTCAGCAGAAAAATGCCGGCATAGGGTTTCACGTAGCTCAGCAACCGGAAGTAGATCTTCAGGCTGGAGGTGTGCTCCGCTGGTAGCGGTGTTTCGGCCATCATCGAGCTCGCTGTTCAGGTTGAACCGGAAATTTTACCACAGGCGTCATTTTCGGCACGCCCCCAGGGCAACAACATGGCCAGGCCGACGATCAGCCAGCTGATGAACCACTCTGCCCGGGGTGTTGCCGTGAGGCTGGCGGCATCGAACTGCATGGCCAGGGTGGAAAAAATCCACAGCCCAAGCAGGATCTTGCCCAAAAGCGTGCGGCGCGCACGGATGATTTCACCCAGGGTGAGCAGCCATATCGCAATCCACATCACCATCCCCGGCAGCCCCAGTTCTACCGCGACGTGGGTGAACATGTTGTGGGTGTGGTCGAACTGCAAGCCGGCCGCGTTCACCTTGTAGGGCGCCCCCAGCCCCAACCCCGTCCACGGGTGTTGGCCGATCATCTGCATCACCACTTCAAATATCTGCGGCCGGAATGAAGCACCGCGTGCGGTGATCACGTCGTAGATCACGCAAAAGGCGAGGCCTGTGGCAATGACCGCCGCAATTGCGATCATCCGGCTGTGCCGGTCGCGGAACCATACCGGTGCGAGTACCACGGTAAACAGTAAGGCCAGCACGGCACCCCGGCTCTGGCTGAGCACCACGAACGCGCCCAGGCAGGCCAATGCCGCCAGCCAGGCGAGTTGGGCAACGCGCTGGTGAGGCAACTGATAAAGCAAGAGCAGAACCGCCGCGCCCACCACGTAGGCACCCAGGATCGGGTGCGAAATCTCACCGATGCCCGCCAGCCGGTCGACCAGCGGGTTGCCCTGCAAGGCATAGAAATGGACGATCGACAGCAGTGCAGCAACGGCCAGTAGGCCGCTGCCCAGCTGCAGCAGGTGGCGGATGCGTGCGGGGCCGGCTTGTGCCAGCAAGGGGAACGCCAGCAGGAAGACCAGGATGTAGAGCAGGCGCTTGGCCTCGCGCCCCAGGTCCTCAGCCGAAGACCAGGCCAGGCTGATGGCGCCCCACGCCAGCATCAGCATCACCGCCCCCCACAACACCGGCTGGCGACGCCAGGCCTCCACCAGTACGGCCCGCGCCGACCACGCCAGCACCAGGGTTGGCAGCCACAGGAAAGCTACCAGGCCTTGTTGATAGACCTTGTTGCTGGGCGCCAGGGCAATGGCGGCAATAAACCAGACCAGACCAAAACCCAACCAGACCCGAGCCCAGTTTTTTTCATACAACATCAGCTCTCCCCGACAATCAAAAGACACCAACGTGGTGCTACGGCATTATTTTCGGCATTATTGCCGGTCATTTTGCTCGCCAGACGACAAGGCTCAATTCATGCAATGCTCTCGGCTCACCCAGGTCGACTTCGATCAGCTGACACTTGGCGCCCAGGTACTTGAGGCAGACAGTCATGGCGCCAAAGTCTACCTGCTTGAAGATGGAAATATCCTGAAGGTTTTTCGTCGCAAGCGCCTGATTTCATCCGCGCTGCTCAAGCCCTACTCCCAGCGCTTCGTCGACAACGCTGCGCGCCTTGCGCAATTAGGCATCCCCACGCTTGAGGTGATCAGCCAGCACAAGCTGGAGCTGCCAGGCAGAACGGCCGTGCTGTATCGCCCCCTGCCGGGGCGCACACTGCTGCAGATGTCGCGTGAAGCCGGTTTCAGCTGGGCCACCTACCTACCCCGCCTGATCGAGCTGATCCGTCAGATGCACCGCAGTGGCATCTACTTCCGCTCGCTGCACCTGGGCAATGTGGTGGTAACCCCCGACCAGCGCCTGGGCCTGATCGATGTGGCCGACATGCGCTTCCTGCGCCCGCCCCTGTCGGCACGCATGGTGCGGCGTAACGTGCAACACATGGTGCGCTACATCGAGCGGGAGAACCTGGGCGACCGCTTCCCCCTTTCCGACTTCGAAGCGGCCTTGCTGGCGCGCTGAGCCTCAGCCGCGCAGCAGGTTGGCCGACCCGTCGCTGAACGCCTGCCAGGCCGCCTCCGGCGCCAGCGCCTGACGCTGCCGGGCGGCCAACGCCGCCGCGCTGAGGGCATCGCAGCGCTCGATCGCCTTGGCCCAGGCCTCTACGCTATCAATGGGCAGATAACAGCCGGCCTCTTCCAGTTGCTCACGGAATACCGGCAGATCGCTGCAGATGACCGGCACATCGGCCATGACCGCCTCTTGCACCACCAGCCCCAACCCTTCCGAACGCGAGGGCACCATGAACCAGTCGAACGCACGGTACAGGAGCTGCAAGTCGTCGTGATGGCCGCACACGTGCACCCGGCCATTCAGCCCCAATGCGTTGATCCGGGCTTGTAGATCGGCGTGTAGCGGGCCGTCACCAATGATCGCCAGGTGTACATGCGGTTGCCCCGCCGCGCCTATGGCAAACGCTTCTACCAGCATCTCGAAGCCTTTGCTTTCGACCAGCCGGCCCACGGCACCCAACACTGTCGCGCCCCCCTGGGGCAAGGCCAAAACCTGCCGGGCACGCGCCTGACTCATCAACGGCGCGGCAAACGCGTGGGGATCCAGGGCCATGCGCAGCGTCTGCACTGGGCGACCCAGATCATGCTCCAGCGACCGGGCGAGCGTCTGTGAGACTGCAGCGATGCTCAGCCGGTCAGCGGGCAACGCGCACAGCAGGCGAACGTCGCTGGCATTGAGCCGTGTCTGCCCATGGAACAGCACCTTGGCCCGCACGCCGGGCACCTGTTGCAACATTGGCAGCACCAGCCGTGCCACGCCGACACCATCGAGCAGCACCACATCGGCCCGCGCCTCCAGCAGGGCCTTGCGCAGCCGCAAGCGCAACCACGGCCGCAGCAGGCGCCACAGGTGCCGCCCCTTGAGCGCGCGTTGCGGCATGTGCCATTCCCGCGTGGAGCCCAGCCCGTAGTACAGACCGCTGCCCAGCAGCAGCCAGTTGCTGATGCGCGCATCGGCACCTGCGTGAGACAGAACCTGGCGGTGAACCTTGTGGATGGACATGTACGGCGAACCACCCGCCCACATCATGTTGACGATGTTCATGGGGATAGCGCCCCTCTCCCGCGCAAGCCAGGTGGGACAGCGAATTCAGAGAACAAAAACAGCGATTCCCGTACCAATCAAAGCGCCTGCCACCAGTGCCACTGCCAGCTTCAGCCGGTCACGCTGGCGCCGCTTGACCTTGCGCTGCACCTCCTCCGGCACGGTCACATGGCTGCCAAAGCCGGTGTGCAGCACCGCATCGCCCTCAAGGGTGACAGCGCTGAGGTTCAACTCAGCGTAGCGCCGGGACAGCGCCTTTTCACCAGCATAGGCGGCAAATGGCGCACAGCGCTGATAATCGCTTAGCCGGCGCAGGCCGGGGTTGAGCGAGAACGCCTGCCACTCGGCTTTGTCGGACAGCAACGGATAGCACGGCACCCCGGCGATCAACCGGCGCTCGCCCAAATGGATGTAGGGGCTGTGGATCGCCAGGTCATGGGCGTGGCTGCGCAGCCAGACCTGCAGCAGGTCGGGGCTGGCTTCCAGAATGGCCTTGGAGTCTTCGACAAACGCCTGGCGGTAGAATCGCCAATCATCCTCGCAATGGAAGATGTAGGGCGTCTTGACCTGGCTGTAGGCCAGGTCGATCGACGCCAACTGCCCGAGCTTGGGCCGGTTGACGAACACCGTGCAGTGGGGCTTCCAGTGCTCCGGCACGGCCGCATGCACGGCATCCTCACCGGAGTCCTCGGTAATGAATACTTCACGTATGGGCGCAGTGTTATAGCGATCAAAACTCTCAAGGGTTTCCTTGAGCAGATCGAATCGGCCACAGCTGGTTACAACCAGCGTGACATCACTCTCTTGAGAAAAGCGCACCGGACTCCCTCCGCGTTACGACAATCGACTTTGCGTTCCCGGCCCGTGAAAACCAAAGTTCTTTAAAATTAAAAGCCAAGCTTGAGCCGCAACCGCTGCCACGGGGACAGAGGTGGGTGCGGCCTGAGCGCCGGGCGCATATGGTCGACGATGCTACGGCCTACTTCACCAAAGCTGAAACGGGAAACCGCCAAATGGCGCCCATTTTCGGCAATCTGCCGCGCCAGGGCCGGGTCGTCACGCAAAGTGCGCAGCTTCGCCTGCAGCGTCGGGATGGTGTCGTAGAGCACCACGTTGTGCATGTCCTGCAGGCCTAGGGCGCGGTTTTCCGCTTCGCCCTGGTCGAACGCCAGCAACACGCACCCGCAGGCCATGGCCTCGAAATTCTTGATCATGTACTCGCCCATGCCGACATCGGCACTGACGAAGAAACGGATCCGGTTGAGCGTATTGCAGTAGTCCTCGCCGGATTTTGTACGGGTCACCACCAGGTGCTCTACCTGCCCCAGCTCGTCGAGCAGTGCCTTGCGGCCACTGTAGGCGACACTGTTGGTACTGCCGACGAAGGCCAGCTCGATATCGCGCTCGCGGCCCTGGTCGGTGAGCAACTGCTCGTCGTAGCCCTTGGGCACGAATACCGCGTCGAAGCCTTCCTGGCGCAGGCGCTCGCTGACCCTGTAACCGGAGCTGATCACCCGCGCCCACGGCAGTTGGCGGTAATGGGCGCTGAACTTACCGGTGTATTTGCAGGGGATGTAGTTCTGATAGGCGTCGTGCTCGAGGATGACCAGGTTCGGCACCGTACGGATGAACCCCACCTGGCGGATCTCTTGCTTGAAGCGCAGGAAGAACACGATGCGGTCATAACGCTCCACCTGCACCTCGCGCTTGAAGTAGCGACGCAGGTTGCGCTGGTCTTCGCTGGTCAGCCAGCGCAAGTCGCACTCACAATTGGCCGCGACGCCGTCGTACAGGCGATCGAGGATCGCCCGCTGTTCCTTCTGCACCAGAAATAGGACTTTCATTGCTTTCCTTGGGCGCTCTGCGCCATCGCGGTCAACCATGGCGCTGCTTACAGCTCACGTCGCCAGAACAGTTCATGCCGGCGCACGGCCTTGCGGAAAAACTCGTTTTCCCCATAAGGCGACGGCCGACGCCCGGCCAGCCAACGCTGCAACAGGCGACGCAGGCGGCGCTTGAACGGCGCCGGGGGTTGCAGGTCGTGCATCATGCCCAGGGCCATGGCCTTGTCGCGCTGGGTTGCCTGGTCCAGCACCAGCGTGCATGGCGCCCAGGCGTCTTCGGCGGCCTGTTGCGGTGGCAAGGCCACACCGTCGCCGCTGTCCCCCATCGGCCAGCGGTCGTTGTCATGCAGGTGGTTGGCGTAGCACAGCAATGTTTGCGGCTGCCATGCCAGGCCCCGCAGGGCCTCCATGACCGCCGCCTGGGCACAGATGTGGTCCGGGTGCGGGTCGAGCTGCGGGTGCGGCATCACAAGGACTTGCGGCTTGGCCATTTCCAGCAGAGCGCGCAGGTCGGCCAGCAGGTTCTGCCAAGTCGGCGCGCCATCATGGTCGGCCGGCAACGGGAACGGGTTGAACTGGCGGAACGGGCGGATATCGGCCATGTCGGCCTCGCGCGAGGCTGCCGGCTGATCCGGCGCGGCCTGCATGGCGGGCAACTGCAGGCAGAAGTAGCCCAGTTGCACGCAACGCGCCTCCGGCACGCCCGCCCAACGCGGCACAGCGATGCTGTCCCAGGCGCGCAAGCGGCCCTTCAGGCGAGCAGCCTCGGCCTTGCCCAGCCCCATCTGCTGATAATGTTCGGCTTCGATCTCGCCAGCGGTCAAGGTAACAACCCAGGTTTCGTCGGCCTGGCTGTAAAGGCCATAAGCCGCCAGTTCGGCGTCATCGGCGTGGGGCGCGATCACCATCACCCGTCGGCGCTGCAGCTCGATACCGGGGGACACCCACAGACGGGGCTCGCCCTGCAGCTGACAGTGCCGCCCACGCAGACGCAAGGTACCCGCCTGCAGCGGTTCTGCCAGCCCAGTGAGGTTGAGGAAACGAACCCCATCGACACCGCGCTCGAAGGTCTGCCGATCGCTGAGCCCGTCGCCCAGCAGCTCCACACGGGGATCGAGAAAACGCCCCAGACCTGTACTTTTCACCCGAACCTCGAGGATCAGGGTCTCGTCCCCGTGCAACACGGTGTCGGCCTTGAGCAACCCGCCACGCAGGGCAACAGCGGCCTCGCGGGTCTGCTCGCCGAAGCGATAGACATAATCTTCGCTTGGGGCATAGAACAGATGGTCAGCGAACCAGGCTTCGTGCGCGGCCCAAATCAGCGGCAGCAGCACAAGCGGCAGCCACCACCAGACAAAAACGCCCAGGGCGCCAAGTGCGACCAAGCCGGCCAGCAGGCCCAGCCGTTTGTTGCGCCGGTGGCGCTTGAGCAACTGCTGCTTGCGGCTCACGCCTGGAACACCGGCACAGGGTTGCACCAACGGTCTTTGTACTCGCGGTCGGCACGGCCGAACGAGAACCGCAGCGGCTTGTTGCGCGCCTGGGCATCTTCCCAGGCAGCCTGGGTGTTGAGGAAGCTGAGCACGCTGCCGGGGCTGAAGGCCTTGGTTTCGGGGTCGACGCCACCGTTGACGTATTCGACGCTGATCCAGTGCGGCGCTTCGACGCGATAGACCAACTGGATGGCGATGGGGTTGTCGTCCAGCAACACTACCGAGCCGATCAGCAGTTCACGCAGGCGCTGCAGCACGTCGACCATGCGCTCGGCACCGGTGGCCGGGAACCCCCAGCGGCGCTGGAACAGGTCACAGTACATGGTGGCGACTTCAATGGCGCTGAAGTCGTTGATCGGGCGTACCACACCCCCCGCCTCCTCCAGCAGGCGCAACTCGCGGCGCTGGTTGTAGCGGAACTTCTTCGACAGGTCTTCGTGAGGGCGGGCCATGGCCAGTTGTTCAGCTTGCGCCTTCAGGCCAGTGAAACGCCCCTGGTTGAATTCGGACAGGTAGCGCCCAGCATGGCGCAGGGGCGCCGCCGCATCAGCGGCGGCCGGTAGGATGATTTCGGCATTGCCCAGATCGAACAGGCCTTTTTTGCCGGCCCGTTTGAGCACGTCCTTGGACAGCGCCAGGTGGCGCCCCCAGGTCGGGATGGCAGCCTTCAGCTCGCCGGCCTGATGCCAGCCCAGGTACCGGACGGGAATCTGCGCCAGGTCGGCCAGTTGCTCGATAACCAGCGGATGTGTGGCCACGCTACCACCGAATCGTGCCCACGCCTCGGCGTAGACCGCTGCATCGATCACTTGCCAGCCGCGCTCACGGAATGCCTGGATAGGGTTGAGCATCATGCCTGCGTCACCAGCGCGCGCACCTGCGGCAACTGCCAGAAGGCCTCACGCACCGCTTGGTCGGAAAAGCGTTCATGCAACCGCTGCAGCATGTGCGTGGCACAGGCCTCACGCTGCTGCTCGCCCAGCAAAGACATATGCTTCAACCCTTGCGCCAGTTGCGCGGCATCACCGAGCGGGAACAGCACGCCCACCCCCTCGACCACCTCGCGAGCGCCGCCACAGGCGGTGGCCAGCACGGGCACGCCCGCGACCATGGCTTCAAGCAGGACCATGCCGAACGGCTCATGGTCGGAGCTCAAGGCAAACACATCGAATGCCTGGAAATAGCGGCGGGCATCCGGCACCTGGCCAAGGAAGTCGACCTGTCCGGCGATGCCCAGTTCTGCAGCCAGCGCCTTGAGCGTGCCTTCTAGGCGCCCTTTGCCCAGGATCGCCAGGCGGGCGCCGGCAGGCAGTGCGGGCAGCGCCTCGGCAAAGCCACGCAGCAGTGTTGCCTGGTCCTTGTCCGGGTGGAGGCGGCCGACATTACCGACAACCCATGCCTGGGCATCCAGACCCAGGGCCTGGCGCGCCTCAGCGCGGGGCACCAGCGCGGCTTGCAGCGCCGGGATGTCGATACGGTTGTACAGGGTCTGGATACGTTCAGCCGGCCATTGGGCCAGGCAACGGCGCATGTCGTCACGCACTGCATCCGACACGCCGAGCAAACTCAAACGTTTGCTGAACAGGTTGGCGAACAGCCGCCGCCCCTTGCGCTGGTAATCACCAAACGCATGGTGCACGCCGATCACCGGCAGGCCGGTGGCCAGCAGGGTCACATAGATCGGCTTGAAACGGTGCGCGATGCAGAAGCTGAAATCACGTTCGCCGGCAATCCTTCGCAGGGCACGAATGGCGCCCAACTTCAGGCCGCGCACCGCCTTGGAACTGAACTCGAGAAACAGCACCTCATCCGACGCACAGCCCGCCGCAACCTGCGGGTCGGCAGCGCCGGTCAGGAACACCGTAGTGACCTTGTAGCCGCTGCCCTGGAACAGGCTGGCATACTGACGGGCGCAGTCGAGGAACGGCCCGTCATAGCCGTGGCAGAACTGCAGGATGCGCGGTTCAGAGCGGCTGGTCATACGCGGCTGCGCCGTCCTTGACGACCAGGATGTCTTCCATGATCAGGTACTGCAGGTCCGAGCCGAAGAACATGTTCAGGGCATCGGTCGGCGAGCAGATCATCGGTTCACCACGGCGGTTCAGCGAGGTGTTCAGCGACACACCGTTGCCCGTCAGGTCTTCCAGCGCCTTCATCATGTCGTAGTAACGGGG
The DNA here is from genome assembly GCF_021602025.1 of Pseudomonas ceruminis. Taxonomy (GTDB): domain Bacteria; phylum Pseudomonadota; class Gammaproteobacteria; order Pseudomonadales; family Pseudomonadaceae; genus Aquipseudomonas; species Aquipseudomonas ceruminis. The sequence goes on along the minus strand of NZ_BQHW01000005.1, from coordinate 254,043 downwards.
GTTGTACTCGCGCTTGAGCACCTGGGCACGCGACGTACCGTCTTCGTGGACCACTTCCGGCACGCGGGTTTTCCACTCTTCTGCCACTTCGAAGGTGAAGGTCATGAATGGCGCCGGATGGTCGACCTTGATCATCTGCGGTGCAACGGTGTCGAGCATCGACGGGCAGAAGGGTCTCCAGCGCTCACGGAACTTGATCTGGTGGTTGATGCGGTCGGCCACGCCTTCAACGCTCGGGCAGCCGATGATGGAACGGCCACCCAGGGCGCGCGGGCCGAACTCCATGCGGCCCTGGAACCAGGCGACCGGGTTGCCATCGACCATGATCTTGGCGATCTGCTGGGGCATGTTCTCCAGCTTGCGCCATTTTGGCTGGTTCGGGTGGCGGGCGCAGGCGGCGATCACATCTTCGTTGGAGTACGACGGGCCGAGGTAGACGTGCTCCATCTTCTCGACCGGCACACCACGGGCGTGGGAAACGTAAGCGGCAGCACCCACTGCGGTGCCGGCGTCGCCGGAGGCCGGCTGGACGAACAGCTCCTTCACGTCGGAACGGGCGATGATCTTCTGGTTGAGCTTGACGTTCAACGCGCAGCCGCCAGCGAAGGCCAGCTTGCCGGTTTCTCGCAGGGTGTCGCCCAGGTAGTGGTCGATCATCTGCAGGGCCAGCTTCTCGAACAGCGCCTGCATGCTGGCCGCATAGTGGATGTACGGCTCGTCGGCGATGTCGCCTTCACGCTTGGGGCCCAGCCATTCGATCAGCTTCGGCGAGAAGTAGAAGCCTTTGCCCTTCTCTTTATAGCGGCGCAGGCCAATGACGTTAGCGTATTCGGTGTTGATCACCAGCTCGCCGTTCTCGAAACTGGCCAGGCGCGAGAAGTCGTATTTGCTGGCATCGCCATACGGCGCCATGCCCATGACCTTGAACTCGCCGTCGAGCATCTCGAAACCGAGGAACTCGGTGATCGCACCATAAAGCCCGCCGAGCGAGTCCGGGTCGAAGAATTCCTTGATCTTGTGGATCTTGCCGTTTTCGCCATAGCCGAAGAAAGTCGTGGCGTACTCGCCCTTGCCGTCGATGCCGAGGATCGCGGTTTTTTCCTTGAAGCCCGAGCAGTGGTAGGCGCTGGAGGCGTGGGCCAGGTGGTGCTCGACCGGCTCGATCTTGACCTTTTTCGGGTCGAAGCCCAGTTGCTCCAGGCACCAGACGATCTTCTTGCGGTAGCGCTTGTAGCGGCGGTTGCCCATCAGGATGGCGTCAAGGGCGCGGTCCGGGGCGTACCAGTAACGCTTGGCATAGTGCCAGCGGGCTTTGCCAAACAGGCTGATCGGGGCGAACGGGATGGCCACCACGTCGACGTCGGACGGTTTGATACCCGCCTGCTCCAGGCAGAACTTCGCCGATTCGTAAGGCATGCGGTTCTTCGCATGCTTGTCACGCACGAAGCGCTCTTCTTCGGCGGCGGCAATCAGTTTGCCGTCAATGTACAGGGCCGCGGAAGGGTCATGGCTAAGGGCGCCGGACAGGCCAAGAATCGTCAATGCCAAGGGATTAGCCTCTTCATTCGGTAGAGATGCGCCAGCGGCCTCGTGGGCGGGTGGCGGCTAAAGGGCGAGATTATAACGCAAACACGAAAGACACACCGCCCCCTTCTAGGCGCGGCCGTGCATCGCAAAAGGCGCGCGCCTACAGGGGCCTGCAGTGGGGAATCACTCGGCGATCAGCCAATCCATCCGGTAGCTGCCCGCAGTCTGTGCCAGCTCCTTGGCCAGCCAGGGCAGCAACTCCTTGAGCTCTTCTTCCAGCCCCCACGGCGGGTTGGCGATGGCAAGGCCCGAACCGTTGAGCCCCTGCGGACTGTCCTGATGGTGCACATACAGCTCGACCCGCAGCAGCTTCGGCGCACCGGTGCTGGTCAGGTCCTGGTAGAAGCGGGTCAGTGACCGCTGGTCCTTGATCGGGTACCAGATGGCCGCGACGGTCTGGCGCATGCGACCGATCGCCTCTTTCATCGAGCTGGTGCAACGCTTGAGTTCATCGGCCTGCTCGAAGGGCGGATCGATCAGCATGATGGCGCGTTTTTCCTGCACCGGCAGCAGCGCACGCGGCACGTGCCAACCCTCGCCCAGGTGGACCACTACGCGCGGGTCCTTCTTCATGTTCTCCTTGAGCAGCGGCCCGTCTTCGGGGTGCTTCTCATTGAGCAGTGCCCGGTCTTGCTGCCGCATCAAGCGACGAGCCAGCTCCGGTGACCCAGGGTAGTAGCGCAGCTCGCCATCGGCATTGAGGCGCTTGATGATGCGCAGGTAGTCGGCAGCCACGGCCGGCAGGTCATCACGGTTCCACAGGCGCGCGACACCTTCGAGGTATTCACCGGTACGGGTCGCCTGGTCGCCTTGCAGGTCATAAAGACCGAGGCCGGCATGGGTATCGATATAGGCGAACGGCTGTTCCTTGCGCGACATCAGGGCGATGAGGCGGGTCAGCACGATGTGCTTGAGAACGTCGGCGTGGTTGCCGGCGTGGAAGGCGTGACGATAATTCATGGCAACTCCTGCGGGGGTGGCAAGTTTACCTTGCCTTGCAGGCGGAGTCAGGCCTGGCTGTCGCCATCGCCGACAAGCCGGCGATGGCACCCCTTCAACCGTTATTACTTGTCAGCGTGATACGCCGCGTCTGCGGCCTCGAAACGTTGCACCATCGCCTGCGTCGGGCTGCCCAGCTTGCTCACCAGCACAATGGCGATGCTGGCAAGCAAGAAGCCCGGGATGATTTCGTACAGGCCCCAGGTGTCGATCTGCTTCCACAGAATCACGGTCACCGCACCCACCACGATACCGGCCAGCGCGCCGTTACGGGTCATGCCTTTCCACAGCACCGAAATCAGTACCACCGGACCAAAGGCAGCACCGAAGCCGGCCCAGGCATAGGCCACCAGGCCCAGCACGCGGTTTTCCGGGTTGGCGGCCATGGCGATGGCGATCAGGGCCACGGCCAGCACCATCAGGCGACCCACCCACACCAGTTCGACCTGGGAGGCGTTCTTGCGCAGGAAGGCTTTGTAGAAGTCTTCGGTCAGGGCACTGGAGCACACCAGCAGCTGACAGCTGAGGGTACTCATGACCGCCGCCAGGATGGCCGACAGCAACACACCGGCAATCCAAGGGTTGAACAGGATCTTGGCCAGCTCGATGAACACACGCTCGTGGTTCTCGGTAACCGGCCCCGCCAGTTCAGGGTTCGCGGAGAAGTAGGCGATGCCGAAGAAGCCCACGGCGCAGGTACCGGCCAGGCACAGGATCATCCAGGTCATGGAGATACGGCGGGCATTGGCGATCGACTTGACCGAATCGGCAGCCATGAAGCGCGCCAGGATGTGCGGCTGGCCGAAGTAGCCCAGGCCCCAGCCCATCAACGAAATGATGCCGATGAAGGTAGCGCCCTTGAGCATGTCGAAGTTGGCCGGGTTTTGCGCCTCAATGGCCAGCAGGGTGGTGTCGAAGCCGCCCGTGGAGATCAGCACGATGACCGGAGTGAGAATCAGCGCGAAGATCATCAGCGTGGCCTGCACGGTATCGGTCCAGCTCACGGCCAGGAAACCACCGACGAAGGTGTAGGCGATGGTCGCGGCGGCACCGGCCCAAAGGGCGGTCTCGTAAGACATGCCGAAGGTGCTTTCGAACAGGCGGGCACCGGCGACGATGCCGGAAGCGCAATAGATGGTGAAGAACACCAGGATGACGATCGCCGAGATGATCCGCAGCAGGCCACTCTTGTCTTCGAAGCGGCTAGCGAAGTAGTCCGGCAGGGTCAGCGCATCGCCGTTATGCTCGGTCTGCACGCGCAGGCGGCCAGCGACGAACAGCCAGTTCAGGTAGGCGCCGACGGTCAGGCCAATGGCGATCCAGGCTTCGGACAGGCCGGAGAAGTAGATGGCGCCCGGCAGGCCCATCAGCAGCCAGCCACTCATGTCGGAAGCGCCGGCGGAAAGCGCGGTAACCACGCTGCCCAGGCTACGGCCGCCGAGGATGTAGTCGGAAAGGTTCTTGGTGGAGCGATAAGCCGCGAAGCCGATCAGCACCATTGCCGCGATGTAGATCACAAAGGTGATCGTGATTGGATTGCCCATGCGTGTGCCCTGGCGTTTGTTTTTATCTCATGCACAACCGCAGCGAGACGGTTGCACCCAGGCGGCGCATCCTATGCAACAACGTAAAGCGGGTGCAACCATTTTTCATTTGCAAGTTGCACCCGCTCGTGCATTTTCAGTTAATGCCGCTTTTTTGCTCCCATTTGGAGCAAAAACCGGATTTTTCAGAATAAAACTCACCGAAAACGACGCATTTCGGGGCGCGACCCTGGGCGCCCGATGAGTTGCACCTTTTCCTCGATAAAATCGGGTTGCACCTGGTTGCACCCGAATTGTCCTACAGCTACTCTTGGCGCCAGCTTAGGCCACAGCCGTGGCCAATAACGAGGATAAGAAATGGCGACGACCACCCTTGGGGTCAAACTCGATGACCCGACCCGTGAGCGACTCAAAGCAGCTGCGCAGTCCATTGACCGCACGCCGCACTGGTTGATCAAGCAAGCGATCTTCAATTACCTGGAGAAGCTCGAGGGTGGTGCCACCCTGACCGAACTCAACGGTCACGCCAGCAGCCTTGCCGATGACGCCGGCGATGTACAACCAGAGCAGGTGCATCAGTGCTTCCTGGAGTTTGCCGAAAGCATTCTGCCGCAGTCGGTACTGCGCTCGGCCATCACTGCCGCCTATCGCCGCCCAGAGCAGGAAGTGGTGCCGATGCTGCTGGAGCAGGCGCGCCTGAGCGCACCATTGGCCGAGGCGACCAACAAGATGGCCGCCGGCATCGCCGAAAAGCTGCGCAACCAAAAGAGCGCAGGCGGACGCGCAGGCATCGTTCAGGGCCTGCTGCAGGAGTTCTCGCTGTCGTCGCAGGAAGGTGTGGCGCTGATGTGCCTGGCCGAAGCCCTGCTGCGCATCCCCGACAAAGGCACCCGTGATGCCCTGATCCGCGACAAGATCAGCAACGGCAACTGGCAGCCGCACCTGGGCAACAGCCCGTCGCTGTTCGTCAACGCCGCCACCTGGGGCCTGCTGCTGACCGGCAAGCTGGTTTCCACCCATAACGAATCCGGCCTTACCTCCTCGCTCACTCGCATCATCGGCAAGAGCGGCGAGCCGATGATCCGCAAGGGTGTCGACATGGCCATGCGCCTTATGGGCGAGCAGTTCGTCACCGGCGAGACCATCGCCGAAGCCCTGGCCAACGCCAGCCGCTTCGAATCCAAGGGCTTCCGCTACTCCTACGACATGCTCGGCGAGGCCGCACTGACCGAGCACGATGCGCAGAAGTACCTCGCCTCCTACGAGCAGGCCATCCACTCGATCGGCAAGGCGTCCCATGGCCGGGGCATCTATGAAGGCCCAGGTATCTCGATCAAGCTGTCGGCACTGCACCCGCGTTACAGCCGCGCCCAGTACGAGCGCGTGATGGAAGAGCTGTACCCGCGCCTGCTGTCGCTAACCCTGCTGGCCAAACAGTACGACATCGGCCTGAACATCGACGCCGAAGAGGCGGACCGCCTGGAGCTGTCGCTCGATCTGCTCGAGCGCCTGTGCTTCGAGCCGTCGCTGGCCGGCTGGAACGGTATCGGCTTTGTCATCCAGGCCTACCAGAAGCGCTGCCCGTACGTGATCGACTACGTCATCGACCTGGCCAAGCGCAGCCGCCACCGCCTGATGATCCGCCTGGTGAAAGGCGCCTACTGGGACAGCGAAATCAAGCGTGCCCAAGTCGAAGGCCTGGAAGGCTACCCGGTCTACACCCGCAAGGTGTACACCGACGTGTCCTACGTCGCCTGTGCACGCAAGCTGCTGGCCGTGCCAGAAGCCATCTATCCACAGTTTGCCACCCACAACGCCCATACCCTGTCGGCCATCTACCACATCGCTGGCCAGAACTACTACCCGGGTCAATACGAATTCCAGTGCCTGCACGGCATGGGTGAACCGCTGTACGAACAGGTCGTAGGCAAAGTCTCCGAAGGCAAGCTGAACCGCCCGTGCCGCGTGTACGCCCCGGTCGGCACCCACGAAACCCTGCTGGCCTACCTGGTCCGCCGACTGCTGGAAAACGGCGCCAATACTTCGTTCGTCAACCGCATCGCCGACCATTCCATCTCCATCCAGGAACTGGTCGCCGACCCGGTCGCCAGCATCGAACGCATGGGCACCCAGGAAGGCAGTATCGGCCTGCCGCACCCGCGCATCCCGCTGCCGCGCGAGCTATATGGCAGCGAGCGGGCCAACTCGGCCGGTATCGACATGGCCAACGAACACCGCCTGGCGTCGCTGTCCTGCGCCATGCTGGCTACCGCGCACAACGACTGGAAGGCCACCCCGCTGCTGGCCTGCGCCGCCAGCGAGGCGGCTGCCGCGCCGGTTCTGAACCCAGCCGACCACCGCGACGTGGTCGGCCATGTGCAGGAAGCCACTGTTGCCGACGTCGACAATGCCATCCAGTGCGCACTCAACGCTGCTCCGATCTGGCAGGCCACCCCGCCGGCAGAACGCGCCGCGATTCTCGAGCGCACCGCCGACCTGATGGAAGCCGAAATCCAGCCACTGATGGGCCTGCTCATCCGCGAAGCCGGCAAAACCTTCGCCAACGCCATCGCCGAAGTGCGCGAGGCCGTAGACTTCCTGCGCTACTACGCGGTACAGGCGCGCAACGACTTCAGCAACGACGCCCACCGTCCGCTTGGCCCGGTCGTGTGCATCAGCCCGTGGAACTTCCCGCTGGCAATCTTCACCGGCCAGGTGGCCGCCGCGTTGGCGGCCGGCAACCCGGTACTGGCCAAGCCGGCTGAACAGACCCCGTTGATCGCTGCCCAAGCCGTGCGCCTGCTGCTCGAAGCCGGGATACCCGAAGGTGTGCTGCAACTGCTGCCAGGCCGCGGCGAAACCGTCGGTGCCGGCCTGGTTGGTGACGAGCGCGTCAAGGGCGTGATGTTCACCGGCTCTACCGAAGTCGCCCGGCTGCTGCAGCGCAACGTCGCTGGCCGCCTGGACAACCAGGGCCGGCCGATCCCGCTGATCGCCGAAACCGGCGGCCAGAACGCGATGATCGTCGATTCGTCGGCGTTGACCGAGCAAGTGGTGATCGACGTCGTGTCCTCGGCCTTCGACAGTGCCGGCCAGCGTTGCTCTGCCCTGCGCGTGCTGTGCCTGCAGGAAGACTCCGCCGATCGTGTGGTGGAAATGCTCAAGGGTGCCATGGCCGAAAGCCGCCTGGGCAACCCAGACCGCCTGGCCGTGGACATCGGCCCGGTCATCGACGCCGAAGCCAAGGCAGGTATCGAGAAGCACATCCAGGGCATGCGCGAGAAAGGCCGCTCGGTCTACCAGGTGGCCATTGCCGATGCTGCCGAGGTCAAGCGCGGCACCTTCGTCATGCCGACCCTGATCGAGCTGGACAGCTTCGACGAGCTCAAGCGCGAGATCTTCGGCCCGGTGCTGCACGTGGTGCGCTACAACCGCCGCAACCTCGACCAGCTGATCGAGCAGATCAACAATTCTGGCTACGGCCTGACCCTCGGTGTGCACACCCGGATCGACGAAACCATTGCCAAGGTGGTGGAAAACGCCAATGCCGGCAACATGTACGTCAACCGCAACATCGTCGGGGCAGTGGTCGGGGTGCAGCCATTCGGTGGTGAAGGCCTGTCCGGCACCGGCCCGAAAGCCGGCGGCCCGCTGTACCTGTACCGCCTGCTCTCGACCCGCCCGGCCGACGCCATTGGCCGGCACTTCCAGCAGCAGGATGGCGAAGGCAAGCCGGACCGCACCCTGCACGAACAGCTGATCAAGCCGCTGCACAGCCTCAAGGCCTGGGCCGAGAACAACCAGCAGGCCGAACTGGCGGCACTGTGCACCCAGTTTGCCGGCCAATCGCAGAGCGGCATCGCCCGTCTGCTGCCAGGCCCGACCGGCGAGCGCAACAGCTACACCATCCTGCCACGCGAGCACGTGCTGTGCCTGGCGGATAACGAGGCTGATCTGCTGGCGCAGTTCGCTGCTGTATTGGCAGTCGGCAGCTCGGCGGTGTGGGTGGACGGCGAACCTGGCAAGACCCTGCGCGGCCGCCTGCCGAAAGAGCTGCAGGCCAAGGTCAAGCTGGTGGCGGACTGGAACAAGGATGAAGTGGCGTTCGATGCCGTGATCCACCATGGCGATTCGGACCAGCTGCGCAGCGTGTGCCAGCAGGTGGCCAAGCGCGCTGGTGCGATCGTCGGTGTGCACGGGCTGTCCAGCGGCGATCATCAGATTGCGCTGGAGCGCTTGGTGATCGAACGGGCGGTGAGTGTGAACACTGCGGCGGCGGGCGGTAACGCCAGCCTGATGACCATTGGTTGAGGCTAGGGGTTGTTGAAGAAAAGGGAGAGCTTCGGCTCTCCTTTTTTATGGGTGGTTGTCTTGGGATGTGTGGCGCCTGCGAAATCAAGCGCCGCCCGCGCGGCGCACCGCGAGCGAAGCTCGCATGCCTGTGGGATGTGCGCGCGAATGCCTTGGCGCATACCTCGATATCACGAAGTACGGCAAAACCACCAGATGCTCCATCCCTTAATCACCTCTGAGGCAAGTAATCCCCCAAGCCATAGCCAACTATTGATTTCCGCCATGACCATGGGGACAAGCAAAACCACCGAAATCGACGGAACAACAAAAAAAATCCTTAACGGTATCTGTGCCGCCGCCAAAAACACTACCAATCTTTGATACTTGAAAAAACCAATACATGTCACAAGAATTGAGACTTGCAAAAGCAACCCGGCCCAAATTAAAGCGTCCGAGCCACCCCAATTCCGTACCACCTCAAGCCCACTATTAACATCCGACCAAAAAGGGACTGCACCCCGAGCAATACTACGCACACAGTACAGGGCAATATAAAACGCATCCATGCTCGCCCATAGCAAGAACATAAGCTGGTGTTTATTTATTTTCGAGAGCATCAATATGCCCCCTTTCGATATTCATATTCCTCGCAAGGAACAGCTGGACGCCAGTGCCAAGATTCCCCCGTAATTGCCCACTCATCATCAGCTTCCACGTAGTTTTGCGTTATCCGATTGCCCCAAAGGCAGACTGCAAGCCCTCCAAAAATCGCACAGCCCAGGCAAGGTCATATTATTCTGCAATGCTTTTTCAACTACTGCACGAGCAAAAAACGGATCTTCAATATTTTCCAGGTCTTCTTTCCAAGCGTCGCGCCACTTGCAAATCCTGTCCATAGAACACCTCCACAGATTTATCTCACTTTCCATCCTTGCTGTTGCAGAAGCGTTCCGTATAGCGCGTAGGAATATTCCTGTTGCGCTTACCAAGGAGATCTCGAGCAACAGCTGGCCACAGGTTCCTCATCAACCCGTCTATGCCTTTCTGAACAGGAGAATCTGTGGCTGAACATCATCTGAATCAATGATGGTGGCCATCCCCAAAAGGCCAACCTTAGACTCGGCCCAAGCCCGCCCCAGGAGCGCCCCCATGCCCGAGACCCTGCTCAGCCCCCGCAACCTCGCCTTTGAACTGTACGAAGTCCTCGACGCCGAGGCCCTGACCCAGCGCCCGCGCTTCGCCGAACACAGCCGTGAAACCTTCGACGCGGCACTGACCACGGCCCGCACCATCGCCGAGAAGTACTTCGCCCCGCACAACCGCAAGGCCGACGAGAACGAGCCGCGCTATGTGGACGGTCGCGCGGAGCTGATTGCCGAGGTCAAACCGGCGGTCGATGCCTTTCTCGAAGCCGGCTTTCTCAACGCCAACCGCGACTTCGAGGTGGGCGGCATGCAACTGCCCAGCCTGGTCTCACAAGCCTGCTTCGCCCACTTCCAAGCCGCCAACGCTGGCACCACGGCCTACCCGTTCCTGACCATGGGCGCGGCCAACCTGATCGAGAGCTTCGGCACCGAGGAACAGAAGCGTCTGTTCCTGCAGCCGATGATCGAAGGCCGCTTCTTCGGCACCATGGCCCTGACCGAACCCCATGCAGGCTCGTCGCTGGCCGACATCCGCACTCGCGCAGAACCCGCGGGCGACGGTAGCTACCGGCTCAAAGGCAACAAGATCTTCATTTCCGGCGGCGATCATGAGCTGTCGGAAAACATCGTGCACATGGTGCTGGCCAAGCTGCCCGACGCACCGCCCGGGGTGAAGGGCATTTCACTGTTCATCGTGCCCAAATACCACGTCAACCCGGACGGCAGCTGTGGCCCGCGCAACGATGTGCTGCTGGCGGGCCTGTTCCACAAGATGGGCTGGCGCGGCACCACCTCTACCGCCCTGAACTTCGGCGACAACGGCCAGTGCGTCGGCTACCTGGTGGGTCAGCCGCACCAGGGCCTGGCCTGCATGTTCCAGATGATGAACGAGGCGCGTATCGGCGTAGGCATGGGGGCGGTGATGCTCGGTTACGCCGGCTACCTGTATTCCCTGGAATATGCACGCCAGCGGCCGCAGGGCCGGCTGCCTGACAACAAGGACCCGCACAGCCCGGCAGTGCCGATCATTGGCCACGCTGACGTGAAGCGCATGCTGCTGGCGCAGAAAGCCTACGTAGAAGGTGCCTTCGACCTGGGGCTTTACGCCGCGCGACTGTTCGACGACACCCAGACCGCCGCCGACGAAAGCACCCGAGAACAGGCGCAGCAGTTGCTCGACCTGCTGACCCCGATCGTCAAATCCTGGCCTTCGGCATACTGCCTGAAGGCCAACGAGCTGGCGATTCAGATCCTCGGTGGCCACGGCTACACCCGCGAGTACCCGGTGGAGCAGTACTACCGCGACAACCGCCTGAACCCGATCCACGAGGGTACCGAGGGCATCCAGTCGCTGGACTTGCTCGGTCGCAAGCTGGCGCAGCACAACGGCGCCGGCCTCAAGCGACTGATCCGCCTGATCGCCACTACCGGGGAGCGCGCCAGCCACCACCCCAACCTCGACCCGCTGCGCCAGCCACTGGAGCAACTGGTCAACCGCCTGCAAAGCGTCACCCTGGCCCTGCTTGGCGACCTGGCCCAGGGCAAGGTTGCCGGCGCCCTGGCCAACTCGGCCCTGTACCTCAAGGCCTTCGGCCACAGCGTTATTGCTTGGCGCTGGCTGGAACAGGCGATCCATGCCGAGCTTGGCCTGCTCAAGGGCAACGCCGCAGACCGTGACTTCTACCTGGGCAAGCTGCAGGCGGCGCGTTATTTCCTGACCTGGGAAGTACCGGGCTGCCATAATGAGCTGGCATTGCTCCAGGCACGTGACGACACCTGCCTCGCCATGCAAGAGGGGTGGTTCTAGGGGGAGCCGCCACTGACTTGGAGGTTCCCACATGTTCGATTCCAGCGCCTTGCTGCGCCAGCGTTTCAACGCGCTGCGCAGCACGGCCGAGATGTTTTCCCTGCGCCATGTGAAGCAGTCGCACCAGGCGCTTTCGGTCAGGCGCAACGTAACCGAACCGCCGTTCTTCAGCCAGGACGAAGGCGCCATGCTCACGGTGCGCGTGCAGGGCGTGGAAGCCTACGCTGCCACCGCTGACCTGTCCCAGGCAGGCCTGCAGCGAGCCCTGGAACAGGCCGAAGGCTTGGCCCGGCAGATCGCTGCCAGAAGCCTGCTCGACCTGCACGAACAACCCGTGACCAGCGCCCGCCACGACCACGTTTCGCCCAACTTCGACCAGCCCTTGCCCACGCTCGCCGACTGCCTGGGCCTGCTTGCCGCCGAATCGGCAAGCGTGCCAAAGGACAGCCGGCTGGTGGACTGGCAGGCCAGCCTCGGCCAGAGCCTGGTCGAGCAGACCTACCTGAACAGCGCCGGGGCCGAGCTGCGTCACGCCCAGCGCTTTCTGTTCCCAGGCCTGAGCGTGACCGCCAGCGACGGCCGGGACAGCCAGAGCCGAAGCCTGGGCCGGGACAACTTCGGCCAACAGGGCGGTTTCGAAATCGTCGAACGTTGCGGCCTGGTCGGCGCTGCCCGCCGTGTCGCCGACGAAGCGATGCAACTGCTGCTGGCGCCCAACACCCCCAGCGGTGCGCGCGACTTGCTGCTGATGCCTGACCAGATGATGCTGCAGATCCACGAGTCCATCGGCCACCCGCTGGAGATGGACCGCATCCTCGGCGACGAGCGCAACTACGCTGGCACCAGCTTCGTCAAAGCGAGCGACTTCGGCCATTTGCAGTACGGCTCGCCACTGCTCAATGTGACGTTCGACCCAACCATCGGCGAAGAGCTGGCCAGTTACAGCTTCGATGATGATGGCACCCAGGCGAGCAAGCAGTTCCTCATCCGTGATGGCCTGCTGCTGCGCCCGCTGGGCGGTGCCCTGTCGCAGTTCCGCTCCGGCCTGGATGGTGTCGCCAACAGTCGGGCCTGCAGCTGGAACCGAGCACCGATCGACCGTATGGCCAACCTCAACATCGAGCCGGGCAATCAATCGCTGGAGCAACTGATTCAGGGTATCGAGCACGGCATCCTGATGCGGACCAACCGCTCCTGGTCCATCGACGATGCACGCAACAAGTTCCAGTTCGGCTGCGAGTGGGGCCAATTGATCGAGAACGGCGAGCTCAAAGGTGTCGTCAAGAACCCCAACTACCGTGGCATCTCCGCGCAGTTCTGGCGCAACCTGTCGGCAGTCGGCGACCGCAGTACCTTCCAGGTGCTGGGCACGCCCAACTGCGGCAAGGGCGAACCCAATCAAGTGGTGCGGGTCGGCCACGCCTCGCCGGCCTGTGTGTTTCGCCAGATCGATGTATTCGGAGGAGACGCCTGATGAAGCACGCCTTCGAAGCCTTGGTTGCGGCGGTGCGCGCCGCCCTGCAAGCGGGCGAGCAGTTCACCCTGGGCTACAGCGCAGAACAGTCGCAATTCGTGCGTTTCAACCACGCCAAGGTGCGCCAGGCCGGTGAAGTGAGCCAGGCCAGCGCACAGCTGCGGCTGGTGCGCGATGGGCGCCAGGCGGAACAGCAGGTGACCTTGAGTGGTGACGTGCAACTGGATGGCCAACGCCTGAGCGATGCGCTTGAGCAACTGCGCCAGACCTTGCCGCTGCTGGCCCTCGACCCTTACCTGCGCCTGGACGAAAGTGCCTGGCACAGCCACAGCCTACAGGACCACTCCCTGCCCGAACTGGACGAAGTACTGGCCCTGCTCGACCGTGAAGCGGGCGACCTGGACCTGGTCGGGATCTACGCCGCCGGCCCGATCTGTCGGGGTTTCGCCAGTTCGTTCGGGGCCTTTGGCTGGCACCAGGCCAACAGTTTCAACTTCGACTGGAGCCTGTTCCACGAAAATGGCCAGGCGGTGAAGGCCAACTATGCCGGCCAGCTGTGGAGCGCCGACGACTTCATCGCACGCTTGCGCCAGGCACGGGAGCAACTGGGTTTCCTCGGCCGCCCGGCAGTCACCCTCAAACCCGGCAGCTACCGCGCCTATCTGGCGCCTGCGGCCATGGACGAAATCGCCAGCATGCTGTGCTGGGGCGGTTTTTCCGCGCAGGCCCTCGCCACCGGCAACAGCGCCTTGCAACGCCTGTATAACGGCGATGCACGGTTAAGCCCGCTGGTGAGTTTCACCGAGCAGGTCAGCGGCTCGCTGAGCCCGGCGTTTTCCGATGAAGGCGCACCACGCCTGGATGTGCCGTTGATCCAGCAAGGCGAGGCGCAGCAACGGTTGATCTGCGCCCGCAGTGCGGCCGAGTTCGAGCTGCTGGCCAATGGCGCGGACAGCTACGAATCGCCCTGTGCGCTGAGCCTGGCAGCGGGAAACCTGGCCAGCGCACAGGTTCTTGAGCGGCTCGGCACTGGCCTTTACATCAGCAACCTGTGGTACCTGAACTACTCTGACCTGCCGGCAGCGCGCATGACCGGGCTGACCCGGTTCGCGACCTTCTGGGTGGAAAACGGGCAGATCCAAGGGCCAGTGAGCACCATGCGCTTCGATGACAGCCTGTACAGTTTGCTGGGCAGCCAGCTGGAGGACCTGACCCAGGAGCGCGAGATGATCTTGTCGACCAGTACCTATGGCCAGCGCAGTACCGGATCGAGCCATTTGCCCGGGGCACTGGTCAAAGGTCTGACCCTGACATTGTGATTGGCATTACCGGCCCTTTCGCGGGGCAAGCCCGCTCCCACAGGGATCTCACCACATCAAAGGGCAGTGGAGATCCTGTGGGAGCGGGCTTGCCCCGCGAAGAGGCCGGCACAGACAAAAGAGGACGTCATGCCTGTGCGCACCCCGCTGGACCCTGTCACCGCCCGCTGGATCCCGTGGGTGGTAGCCATCGCCTTCTTCATGCAGTCCCTGGACGGCACCATCCTCAACACCGCCCTGCCGGCCATGGCCCGCTCGCTAGAAGAAGATCCGCTGCGCATGCAGGGCGTGATCATCGCCTACATGCTCACGGTGGCCCTGCTGATTCCCGCCTCGGGATGGATTGCTGATCGCTTCGGCACCAAGCGCATCTTCTTCAGCGCGATCTTGCTGTTCAGTTTCGGCTCACTCCTGTGCGCCGCGGCCAACAGCCTCGGTTTCCTGATCTTCGCCCGCGTCGTGCAGGGCCTGGGCGGCGCACTGATGCTGCCGGTCGGGCGCCTGGTGGTGCTGCGCGCCTACCCGCGTACCGAGCTGGTCCGGATCATGAGCTTCATCACCATCCCTGGGCTGCTTGGGCCGCTGCTTGGCCCGACGCTGGGTGGCTGGCTGGTCGAGATCCTCACTTGGCACTGGATCTTCCTGCTCAACCTGCCCGTGGGCGCGCTGGGCTGCTACGCCGTGTGGAAGTTCATCCCTGACCTGCGCGGCACCGAGCGCACCACCTTCGATGGCCCCGGCTTCATCCTGTTCGGGGCAGCAATGGTGCTGATCACCATCGCCATGGAAGGCCTGGGCGAGCTGCACCTGCCGCACTTGCGGGTCATGCTGCTGCTGTTTGCCGGCATGGCCTGCCTGGCCGCGTACTGGCTACGCGCCGGCCGCGACCCCGAGCCCCTGTTCTCACCCAGCCTGTTCCGCGTGCGCACCTTCGCCATCGGCATCCTCGGCAACCTGTTCGCGCGCTTGGGCAGTGGTGCCCTGCCCTTTCTGGTACCGCTGCTGTTGCAGGTGGCGCTGGGCTACTCGCCAGCCCAGGCGGGTATGAGCATGATTCCGCTGGCGGCAGCGGCGATGGTCGCCAAGTCGATTGCCCGGCCACTGATCGAGCGGCTCGGCTACCGCATCATCCTCACCGGCAACACGCTGCTGCTGGGGTTGCTGTTGGCCAGCCTGGGCCTGGTCAACGAGCAGACCCCATATGCCGTGCTGCTGGTGCAACTGGCGCTGCTGGGTGCGGTGAACTCCCTGCAGTTCACCGCCATGAACACAGTGACCTTGATCGACCTCGACGACGCCAGCGCCAGCAGCGGCAACAGCCTGCTGTCGGTGGTCGCGCAGCTGTCGCTGAGCCTGGGCGTGGCGTGTGCTGGTGCACTGCTCGGCGGCTTCACCGCGGCCGGTAATGCCGATGGAGTGGAAACCACCCTGGGCGCATTCCAGCTGACCTTCGTCACCATCGGCGTCATGGCCATGCTGGCGGCGGCGATCTTCCTGCAACTGGCTCCGACGGACGGAAGGCGTGCCCGTCGTCCGGAACCGCACATGGAGTCGTAGGGCGAATGGCCATGAGGCTGGTAGACTATGCGGCATTTTTCGCTTCGCACCGCAGGCCCGCCTCGTGACCACCGAATCCACCGCTTTTGCCACTCTGCCGCTGTCCGCCGCCATGCTGGCCAACCTGGACGCCCTGGGCTACGCCTCGATGACGCCCATCCAGGCCCAGAGCCTGCCCGTCATCCTCAAGGGCCAGGACCTGATTGCCCAGGCCAAGACCGGTAGCGGCAAGACCGCGGCCTTCGGCATCGGCCTGCTCAACCCGCTCAACCCGCGCTACTTCGGCTGCCAGGCGCTGGTCCTGTGCCCGACCCGCGAGCTTGCCGACCAGGTCGCCAAGGAACTGCGCCGCCTGGCGCGCGCCGAGGACAACATCAAGATCCTCACCCTGTGCGGCGGCGTTTCGCTCGGCCCGCAGATCGCCTCGCTGGAACACGGTGCGCACATCATCGTCGGCACTCCAGGCCGCATCCAGCAACACCTGGACAAGGGCACCCTGGTGCTCGACGGGCTCAATACCCTGGTACTGGATGAAGCCGACCGCATGCTCGACATGGGCTTCTTCGACGCCATCGCCAGCATCATCGGTAAAACCCCTTCGCGCCGCCAGACCCTGCTGTTCTCAGCCACCTACCCGGCTGGCATCGAGCAACTGGCCGCTGACTTCATGCGCAAGCCGCAGCAGGTCAAGGTCCAGAGCCTGCACGCCGACAACCAGATCGAGCAGCGTTTCATCGAGATCGATCCGCAGCAGCGCCTCGAAGCCGTGACTCGCGTGCTCGGCCACTACCGCCCGCAGTCCTGTGTGGCGTTCTGCTTCACCAAGCAGCAGTGCGAAGACGTGGTCGCCCACCTGACCGCCAAGGGCATCGTCGCCCAGGCTCTGCATGGCGATCTCGAGCAGCGCGACCGCGACCAGGTGCTGACCCTGTTCGCCAACCGCAGCAGCTCGGTGCTGGTGGCTACCGACGTGGCGGCCCGCGGCCTGGATATCGATGGCCTGGACATGGTCATCAACGTCGAGCTGGCCCGGGATGCCGAAATCCATGTGCATCGCGTTGGCCGTACTGGCCGCGCTGGCGAGAAAGGCATCGCCATCAGCCTCGTGGCGCCGGCCGAAGGCCATCGCGCCCAGGCCATCGAGGCACTGCAGAAAAGCCCGTTGCGCTGGGACCAGCTGGACAGTCTGAAAAACAAAGGTGGCGAGCCCCTGCTGCCAGTGATGACGACCTTGTGCATCGCGGCTGGGCGCAAGGACAAACTGCGCCCGGGTGACATCCTTGGCGCCCTCACCGGTGATGCGGGTATCCCTGGCAAGCAGGTGGGCAAGATCGCCATCTTCGACTTCCAGGCATTCGTGGCCGTGGAGCGGGCGCTGGCAAAGCAGGCCATGCAGCGTCTGAACAACGGCAAGATCAAGGGGCGCGCCCTTAAAGTCCGAATTATCTAAATACTCTTGGGGCTGCTTTGCGGCCCATTCGCGGGGCAAGCCCGCTCCCACACGTTATTCACCGCCTGCCCTGCGGCCCCTGATAGCAAGAGGTTTCCCCGTGCACACCACCGACGTGATCATCCTCGGCGCCGGCGCTGCCGGCCTGATGTGCGCCCAGCTCAGCGCCCGCCGTGGCCGCCGGGTGCTGCTGCTCGACCACGCCAACAAGCCAGGCAAGAAGATCCTCATGTCCGGCGGCGGGCGCTGCAACTTCACCAATATGTATACCGAGCCGGCCAACTTCCTCTCGCAGAACGCGCACTTCTGCAAGTCAGCCCTGGCCCGCTACACCCAGTGGGACTTCATCGAGCTGGTCGCCAAGCACGGCGTGCCGTACCACGAGAAAAAACTTGGTCAGCTGTTCTGTGACAACAAGGCCAGCGACATCCTCAACATGCTGCTGGCCGAATGCGACGCCGCCGGTGCCCAACTGCGCATGGAAACCCGCATCGAGCAGATCGAGAAAACCGAAGACGGCTACTGGTTGCAGACCAGCGCCGGCCCGTTCGCCTGCCAGTCGCTGGTGATCGCCACCGGTGGCCTGTCGATCCCGACCTTGGGCGCGACGGGGTTTGGCTACCAAGTGGCCCGGCAGTTCGGTCACACCCTGCTGCCAACCCGCGCCGGACTGGTGCCGTTCACCATCACCGAGCCCCAACTCAAGGCATTGTGCACCGAGCTGTCGGGCACCTCGCTGGACTGCACCGCCAGTTGCAATGGCACCAGCTTCCGGGAAAACCTGCTGTTCACCCACCGCGGCCTGAGCGGGCCGGCGATCTTACAGATTTCGTCGTTCTGGGAGGCCGGCGACACCGTCGAGATCAACCTGCTGCCCGACCGTGATGCACTGGCCTGGCTGCAGCAACAGCAAAGCGAGCGCGCCAACGCTGAACTCAAGACCGTGCTGGGTGAAGTGTTCACTCGCAAGCTGGCCAACCTGCTGGCCGAGCAGTGGTTCGAGTCCAGGCCTATGAAGCAATACACCCCCGCAGAGCTGACGCGCATCGCCGAGCAACTGGCAGCCTGGCAGGTGGTACCGGCCGGCACCGAAGGCTACCGCACCGCAGAAGTGACGTTAGGCGGCGTGGATACCCGCGAAGTGTCGTCCAAGACCATGGAATCCTTGAAAAGCCCTGGGCTGTACTTCATTGGCGAGGTCCTGGACGTCACCGGCCACCTGGGCGGGTTCAATTTCCAGTGGGCCTGGGCATCGGCCAACGCTGCGGCGCAGTTCGTGTAGAGTAGAATCCATTCAGCAGCACGGAACGCTTCTTGCTGGTCCGTGCGGCAATGCATTCATTCGATTACTGCCAGCAGGCCATCATGTCATCGAGCTCGTTCCGCCATTCATTGCGTCGCCTGTGGGGCCAAGACAAGTTCAGCTACGCCATCCGCGTCACCATCGCGCTCACCGGCAGCATGGCCTGGTGCTGGTACCAGAACGAGATGAGCCTGCTCATCCCGCTGTTCCTCGGCATTATCGCCAGCGCCCTGGCCGAGACCGATGATGGCTGGCAAGGCCGCCTCAGCGCGCTGTTCGTCACCCTCGTGTGCTTCGCCATCGCCGCGCTGTCGGTGGAGCTGCTGTTCCCTTACCCCTGGGTCTTCGCCCTGTCCCTGGCCCTGGCGGCGTTCTCCCTGACCATGCTCGGCGCCTTGGGCGAACGCTACGGCGCGATCGCCTCGGCCACGCTGATCCTTTCGGTCTACACCATGATCGGCGTGGACCAGCGAGGCGGCGAAGTCACCGACTTCTGGCACGAACCCTTGCTGCTGGTGGCCGGCGCCACTTGGTACGGGCTGCTGTCGGTGTTGTGGCAGGCGCTGTTTTCCAACCAGCCGGTGCAGCAGAGCCTGGCCAGGCTGTTTTTCGAGTTGGGCACTTACCTCAAGCTCAAGGCCAGCCTGTTCGAACCGATCCGCACCCTGGATATCGAGGCCCGTCGCCTGGAGCTCGCCCAGCAAAATGGCAGGGTGGTGGCCGCGCTCAATGCCGCCAAGGAAATCATCCTGCACCGGGTCGGCAACAGCCAGCCCAACTCCAAGGTCAGCCGCTACCTCAAGCTGTACTTCCTGGCCCAGGACATCCACGAACGGGTCAGCGCCTCGCACTACCCCTACAATGCCCTGACCGAGGCCTTCTTCCACAGCGACGTGATGTTCCGCTGCCAGCGCCTGCTGCGCAAACAGGGTTCGTCCTGCCAGGAGCTGGCGCGCTCGATACGCCTGCGCCAGCCGTTTGTCCTAGCCACCGGCTTCGCTGAGGCCCTGGAAGACCTCAATGCCTCGCTGGAGCACCTGCGTATCCAGAGCAACCCGGCCTGGCGCGGCCTGTTGCGCTCGCTACGCGCCCTGGCCGCCAACCTCGCGACGCTGGACCGCCTGCTCGGTGCCGCCAGCAACCCGGACAGCCTGGCCGACGCCAGCGACAGCAGCCTGCTCGACCGTTCGCCGCGCAACCTCAAGGATGTCTGGAAGCGCCTGCGCACCCAGCTCACCCCCACCTCGCTGCTGTTCCGCCATGCGCTGCGCCTGTCGCTGGCGCTGTCGGTGGGCTACGGCATGGTGCACCTGATCCACCCGACTCAAGGCTACTGGATCATCCTTACCACGCTGTTCGTCTGCCAGCCCAACTACGGCGCCACCCGGCGCAAGCTGGTGCAGCGGATTTTCGGCACGGCCATCGGCCTGACGGTCGGCTGGGCACTGTTCGACCTGTTCCCCAACCCGCTTATCCAGTCGGCGTTCGCGGTGGTGGCCGGGGTGGTGTTCTTCGTCAACCGCACCACCCGCTATACCCTGGCCACGGCGGCGATCACGCTGATGGTGCTGTTCTGCTTCAACCAGATCGGCGATGGCTATGGCCTGTTCCTGCCGCGGCTGTTCGATACCCTGGTAGGTAGCCTGATCGCCATCCTGGCGGTATTCCTGTTCTTGCCCGACTGGCAGGGGCGGCGGCTGAACAAAGTTCTGGCCAACACCCTGGCCTGCGCCAGCGAGTACCTGCGCCAGATCATGCAACAGTATGCCCACGGCAAGCGTGATGACCTGGCCTACCGGCTGGCCCGACGCAACGCGCACAACGCCGACGCCGCGCTATCCACTACGCTGGCCAACATGCTCATGGAGCCAGGGCACTTCCGTAAGGAAGCCGACGTGGGCTTCCGCTTCCTGGTGTTGTCGCACACCTTGCTCAGCTATCTCTCAGGGCTGGGGGCACACCGGGACACGGCACTGCCAGCCGAAGTGCATGAACAGTTGATCGAGGGTGCCGGGCAGACACTGGCTGCCAGCCTTGATGAAATCGCCAACGGCTTGGCCGCGCGGCTGCCGGTGGCGATCCACAGTGACGCCGAAGAAGCCCTGGCCGCTGCCCTGGAGCAGATGCCTGAAGAGCTGGATGAGCACCAGCGCTTGGTACAGACCCAGTTGGCGCTGATCTGCAGGCAGTTAGGGCCACTGCGGACATTGGCTGGGCATTTGATCAAAGAGCCGGCGCCGGCCTGAGACACTGCGTTGCTGCACGGGCATTTGGCGGGCAACGACGCTCAGAAGCCATGCTGACGCAGTAGCCGTTGATAGCTGCCGTCTGCCTTCATGGCCGCGATGCTGCGCTCGAACCGCTCGACGATCTGCTGATGTTCCGGGTGCTTGAGGCTCACCATGATATGCAAGGTGTTTTCACTCAGGGGTGGCTCGACCAACACCACCGCCTCGCGCACCTGCTCGGGCTCGCGCTGCAGGTTGTAAAGCGCCACGTATTCATCCTCCACCGCCAGGTTCACCCGGCCTGCCGCCAGCATGCGTACTGCCGACGAAAAGTTGCGCACCGGCACCTTGTGCAGGCGGTTGTCGCCATCGAACTCAGGGGAGTAGGCGTAATCCCGCACCACGGCAATGCTGTAGGGATACAAGTCCGACTGGCGCCTGTAGCGCACCGTGTCGCCCTTGCGCTGCAGCAGGCGAATGCGGTTACTCAGGTAGGCGTTGGAAAACTGACCGATGCTGGCCCGCGAATCGTTGTACCAGGCGTTGATCAGCACGTCGTAGCGCCCTTTGCTCACGCCCTGCAGCGCCCGTGCCCAGGGCGCCTCTTCGAAGACACTCGTGTAGCCGGCGCGCGCCAGCGCCGTGGTGACGATGCTGGTTGCCAGGCCGCCGCCCGGCATACTGACATCGGTGAACGGTGGCCAGCTGTCCGCTACCAACCGTAGCCTGTCGCGCCCAGGGGCGGGCGTTGCCAGCATCATTGCCAGTAAACCCAGTACACAAAGCACTGGCCGCATGCTCGAGTCCTTCTGCGATGGAGGGCGCACACTGTGAAGTGGTCTTGTCTGCAACTGCCGATGAGATTACACAAAGCGCTTGTGCAGGGCAGCGGCCAATAGTGTCATTTAGCCTCTATTTTGGCCGAGGCGCCTACCTCATGCGATGATCGACGTCCCATTCAAGGAGTTCACCCATGTCCATCGACTGGCTATGCAAACACCACACCGACCTCAGCAAGGACCAGCTCTACGCCATTTTGCAATTGCGCACCGAGGTCTTCGTGGTCGAGCAGCGCTGCGCGTACCAGGAAGTGGATGGCCAGGACTTGAAGGGCGATACCCTGCATCTGATGGCCTGGCAGGATGACAAGCTGGTGGCTTACCTGCGCCTGCTCGACCCGCAATCCCAAGGGGGTGAGGTGGTCATCGGGCGCGTGGTGACCTCACCCGCGGCGCGCGGGCTGAAGCTGGGGCATCCGTTGCTGCTCAAAGGGCTGGAAGCTGCACAACATTGCTGGCCGGGGGTGCCAGTTTACTTGTCGGCTCAGGCGCATCTGCAAGGGTTCTATGCCCGTCATGGGTTTGAAGTGGTGGGTGAGCAATACCTGGAAGACGACATTGCGCACATTGGAATGCGTAAGGGCTGAGCGCGCCGGGAGCGCGTTGCGCCCCTTTCGCGACACCCGATTGTTCACGGATACCCCAGTACTTCCCGTATCCGCCGCAGATTCTGGATGATCCACTGCTTGTCGATAGCGCCCCAGTCATGGATGCGATAATGCCCGGCATGGTTACGCGCACCTTCCTGTTGCTCGAACTCGCAGACGATGTCCAGGTCTGCCAGGGCGGCAATGGTGTCCTGCGCCGTGCGCCGTGGCATGCCGGTGGCCTCCATCAACGCGGGCACGCTGGTGGCAGTCTGGCTGTCGATCAGCCAGGCCACATACAGGCGGCGATAGAAACTGCTCTTGGTCTTGCTCACATCCATGCTGCTTGGTCCTTACAGATTACCTGGCAGCTCCCGATAGGTCAGGTACACGCGCAGGTCGAATTCCAGTTGGTGGTAGTCCGGCTCCATGTGCTGGCAGAGCTGGTAGAACGCTTTGTTGTGATCGCGCTCACGCAGGTGTGCCAGTTCGTGCACCACGATCATGCGTAGAAACTGCGGCGCCGCGTCCTTGAACAATGACGCGATGCGGATTTCCTTCTTCGCCTTGAGGTTGCCACCCTGCACCCGCGACACCACAGTGTTGAGCCCCAGTGCTCGGTGAGTGAGGTCCAGGCGGTTGTCGAACAGCACCTTGTCCAGGCTTGGCGCACTGCGCAGGTATTGCTGGCGCAGCGCCTGGGCATAGCTGTACAGCGCCTTGTCGCTCTGCACGTCATGTCGCCCGGGGTATCGACGCTGCAGATAGTCGCCCAGGCGGTCGCTGTAGATCATCTGGCGCACCTGTTCCTGCAGATGCGGCGGGTAGGCTTGCAAATAGCGTAATACGGTCATGGCACGGCGGTCGGCGTAACAAAAGCCGATTCTAGCCAATCACGGACGCGGCCAGGAAAAAAATGCCGGAAAGCCGCTGGCGTCGGCAGCGGTCATCGGGTGGGCGACCAGAAACCCCTGCACATAGGTACACCCATTGGCCTTGAGCCAGGCCGCCTGAGCCTGGGTCTCAACCCCCTCGGCGATGACCGTTATGCCATAGGCCTCACACAGGCCCATGACACTGCGCACCAACGCAGCGTCCGCCGCCGAGCTGGGCAGGCGCGCCACCAGGTGCCGGTCCAGCTTCAAGGTGTCGATCGGCAGGTCGCGCAGCATGCGTAGCGAGCAGTCGCCAGCGCCAAAATCGTCCAGCGCTACGCGCACACCCAGCGCACGCAGGCGGTGGACCTGCTTGATCGCCGCGTCGATGTTGTACATCAGCGACGTCTCTGCCACTTCGACCTCCAGTTGCGCCGGGTCGAGCTGGTAGTCATGAATCACCCGCTGCAGCTCCTCGGCCAGGCCAGGCAGGGTGAATTGCGCACGGCTCAGGCTGATGGCGACTACCAGAGATGGGGGAAAGCGCTGCCGCCAGGCCTGGCGCTGCGCCGCACTCTGGCGATAGATCCAGCCGGCCAGGCGATTGATCAGCCGTGCCTCCTCCAGCAACGGAATGAACAACCCTGGGGGCACATCACCGACGCTGGGGTGCTGCCAGCGCAGCAACGCCTCAAAGCCCCGCAGTTGCCCGTCGGCAATGCCGACCTGGGGTTGATAGACCAGGCTGAAGTCGTTGGCCGCGACAGCATTGCGTACGCTGTCTTCGAGCATCAAGCGCGAACGCGCCCGGCCGTTGAGCTCCTGATCATAGAAACGGTATTGCTGGCGCCCGGCCTGTTTGGCGGCATACATGGCCGCATCAGCCGCTCGCAGCATGCCTTCGACCGTGGCGCCGCAGTCCGGGTAGGTGGCAATACCAATGCTGACGCCCAGGCAGATATCCAGGCCCTCCACCTGTTGCTGGACAGACACGCGCTCGAGCAACTGCTCGGCAAAGCGCCCGGCTTGCTCAGGGTAAGGCAGGCTGTCGAACAGTGCGGTGAACTCGTCACCGCCCATGCGTGCAAGCAACGCCTCATTGCCAAGGCAGTCCTTGATCTGTTCGGCCACCCATCGCAACACGCGGTCACCCGCCTCGTGACCCAACGAGTCGTTGATCCGTTTGAACCCGTCCAGGTCCATGTACATCAAGGCCTGGGCCTTGTCCGAGCGTTCGTTGCGCAGCAGCACGCCTTCTGCTGCCTGATAGAAACCGCGCCGGTTCAGCAAGCCGGTAAGAGGGTCGGTCACCGCCTGGTATTCGAGCTGCTGGTGCAGGTTGCGCACCACCGACATGTCCAGCACGGTCACCACCATGGCCTTCTGATCGGCGGGCAGAGGCGCGCAGGACAGTGCCACCGGCACCAGATGGCCGCCCTTGGTGCGTAGATGAGCATCGTGTACCCGGAAGATTCGCCGCCCGAGGTACGCCTGATAAAAGTCGGATTCGTTCCACAGGGTTGCGTTGGGCAGTTGCACCAGCTCGAGCAGATCAACGCCCTGCAGCAACTCGACCGGCGCTTCCAGTAGCCGTGAGATGGCTGGGTTGGCAAAGCTGATGGTACCGCACGCGTCGATCACCAGGATGCCTTCGGCGGCATTCTCCAGGATCGAGGCATTGAAGGCCCTGGCAGCCTCAAGCTCGCCAGTGAGTTGCTGCAGCATGCGCCGGTTACGCTGCTGATCCAGCTGGGCTTGCACCTTGGGCTTGAGGATGTGCGGATCGAAAGGCTTGAACAGGTAGTCCACCGCGCCACTGGCATACCCCTTCAGCACGGCGGCGTCTGACTGTTCGTTGGCAGTGAGAAAGATGATCGGGGTCAGCCGTGTACGTTGGCTGCCGCGCATCAGCCGGGCGACCTCGAAGCCATCCATCTCGGGCATCTGCACGTCCAGCAGGACCAGGTCGACATCGTGTGCGAGCAAAGCGGCCAAGGCTTCCTTCCCAGAGCTGGCCGTTAGCACCTGCCAATTTTCGCGCGCCAGCAAGGCGCGCATACTAATGAGGTTTTCGGGGTAATCGTCTACCACCAAAAGAACCGAGTGGCCATCTGGTGGTTGAGGGTAAGCGCCATCCATGCTGCTTCTCTTGTGTGACCAACTTCAACTTGCAGGTGAATCCGATTAACACTCTAGACTCGAGGTTGCAACACGCAATGCAATCAGAACGCTATCAATGGATTAATCCAGGATAGTCGACCAGCGGTCGTGTACTGTTCCGGCGGCCATAAAAAAACCCGCATTTCTGCGGGTTTTCAGAACTGCCAGTGGCTCAGTTGACCTTGGCGGCCAGCTCACCTTTCAGGTAACGCTGGAACATGCCTTCCAGGGAGATCGGCTTGATCTTCGAGGCATTGCCGGCGGTGCCGAAGGCTTCGTAACGGGCGATGCACACGTCACGCATGGCTTTTACGGTTTCACCGAAGAACTTGCGCGGGTCGAACTCGCTCGGGTTCTGCGCCATCAGGCGGCGCATGGCGCCGGTGGAGGCCAGGCGCAGGTCGGTGTCGATGTTGACCTTGCGCACGCCGTGCTTGATGCCTTCGACGATTTCTTCAACCGGTACGCCGTAGGTCTCTTTGATGTCACCGCCGTACTGGTTGATGATCGCCAGCCACTCTTGTGGTACCGAGGAAGAACCGTGCATCACCAGGTGGGTGTTGGGGATACGCTTGTGGATTTCCTTGATGCGGTCGATTGCCAGCACGTCACCGGTAGGCGGCTTGGTGAACTTGTAGGCACCGTGGCTGGTACCGATGGCAATGGCCAGGGCGTCGACCTGGGTCTTCTTGACGAAGTCGGCGGCTTCTTCCGGGTCGGTCAGCATCTGGCTGTGGTCCAGCACGCCTTCGGCGCCGATACCGTCTTCTTCACCGGCCATGCCGGTTTCCAGGGAACCCAGGCAGCCCAGTTCGCCTTCCACCGATACGCCACAGGCGTGCGCCATGGCAACGGTCTGTTGGGTAACGCGGACGTTGTACTCGTAGTCGGTCGGGGTCTTGCCGTCTTCGCCCAGCGAGCCGTCCATCATCACCGAGCTGAAGCCCAGCTGAATGGAACGCTGGCAGACGTCAGGGCTGGTGCCGTGGTCCTGGTGCATGCACACCGGGATGTGCGGGAATTCTTCGATGGCGGCCAGGATCAGGTGGCGCAGGAACGGCGCACCAGCGTATTTGCGGGCGCCGGCCGAGGCCTGGACGATCACTGGGGAGTCGGTCTTGTCGGCCGCTTCCATGATGGCGCGCATCTGCTCGAGGTTGTTGACGTTGAAAGCCGGAACGCCGTAACCGAACTCGGCGGCGTGGTCCAGCATCTGGCGCATGCTAATGAGTGCCATTGTGTATCTCTCTCCCGACAAGCGTCGTTTGTTTCGTGCAAGCCTGCCGCAGGGGCGGTTGCTGTTCAAGTAGTGTGGGCCACCAGCGCGGCCCGGCCAGTCACGGTGCCTTGCAGCCCCGCCCAATCAGATCGTTGGTTGCCACCCAGTACACCAGGCCTTCATCGCCCTTGGTATGGAAGGCCAGCACGCTGTCGCTGTACATCGCGCCCGAGGCGCTCGGCTCCGCCTTGAGCCGGTAGACCTGGTCACCGCCCCCCAGGCGCACGTCGACCGAGTCCTGTTGCGCGTCAGCGAAGCGCCAGAGCACTTCGGCCTGGCTGTCACAGACCCAGCGGGTCCAGTTGTCTGCCGGGGCGGGTTGCGCCGGCTGCAGCAGCGAGCATCCTGCCAGTGTCGCCAGGGCCATCGCGGCCATCAGCGCTTTCATTAAATTACTCCGATAGGGGCTGCTTTGCAGCCCATCGCCGGCAAGCCGGCTCCAAGTACGGCCCCAGTGCTCAAGACCACAAATCAACCGCTTGGTTGCCAAACCGCCGATCAAGGGCAGCCTGGCGCCAGGCGCTGGTGCTCTTCGTCATACTTTTCCAGGCCGACCGGGCCCAGGCGCTTGTTGATTACCGGCACGGTCTCGGCCTGCCACTCGGACTGGTAGCACCCGCCCTTGGGCGGGTGTGCCGGGTCGGCGTCCGAGGACCGGCTGCTGGAGCAGGCGCCCAGCAAGACGGCCAGGATCATCACAGGCAATTGCTTGACCATCAGGTCGCTCCCTTTGCCAGGCGCCGCCATTGTCAGGCTTTTGCCCGCTCTTCCAGGATCGCCACGGCAGGCAGTACCTTGCCCTCGACGAACTCGAGGAATGCACCGCCACCGGTAGAAATGTAGGAGATATCAGCGCCGACGCCATACTTGTCGATGGCGGCCAGGGTGTCGCCACCACCGGCGATGGAGAATGCGGCGCTGCCGGCGATGGCTTCGGCCAGCACCTTGGTGCCGTTGCCGAACTGGTCGAACTCGAACACGCCAACCGGGCCGTTCCACAGGATCGTCTTCGACGCCTGCAGCAACTGGGCGAAGTGGGCTGCGGTTTGTGGGCCAATATCAAGAATCATGTCGTCAGCGGCAACGTCGGCGATAGCCTTGACGGTGGCTTCGGCGCTTTCAGCAAACTCCTTGGCAACCACGACGTCCACAGGCAGCGGCACGCTGACTTTGGCAGCGATGGCTTTGGCCGTATCAACCAGGTCCGGCTCGTACAGCGACTTGCCGACCGGATGGCCGGCAGCGGCCAGGAAGGTGTTAGCGATGCCACCCCCGACGATCAGTTGATCGCAAACCGCGCTCAGGCTGTTCAGCACGTCCAGCTTGGTGGAAACCTTGGAACCGGCAACGATGGCGGCCATTGGCTTGGCCGGGGCTTTCAGGGCCTTGCCCAGGGCGTCCAGCTCGGCGGCCAGCAGCGGGCCAGCAGCAGCTACCTTGGCGAACTTGGCAACACCGTGGGTAGAACCTTCAGCGCGGTGGGCAGTGCCGAACGCGTCCATCACGAAGACGTCGCACAGCGCGGCGTACTTCTGCGCCAGCTCGTCAGCGTTCTTCTTTTCGCCTTTGTTGAAGCGCACGTTCTCGAACAGCACCAGGTCACCGGCCTTGACCTCGACCCCGTCGAGGTAATCGGCGACCAGCGGCACGTCGCGGCCCAGGGCCTTGCTGAGGTAGTCGGCAACCGGCTTGAGGCTGTTCTCGGCCGAGAACTCACCTTCGGTCGGGCGGCCCAGGTGCGAGCAGACCATTACCGCCGCGCCCTTCTCCAGGGCCAGCTTGATGGTCGGCAGCGCAGCCAGGATGCGCGCGTCGCTCGCTACCACACCGTCCTTCACAGGCACGTTGAGGTCTTCGCGGATCAGTACGCGCTTACCTTGCAGGTCGAGGTCGGTCATCTTCAACACGGTCATGAATGCAGTCCTTCAGGGCTGTTTGGTGCGGGTGGAGTGGACGACGTGCAGATAATGTTCGGCGACGTCGAGCATACGGTTGGCAAACCCCCATTCGTTGTCGAACCAGGCCAGCAGGTTCACCAGGCGAGGGCCTGAGACGCGGGTCTGGCTGGCATCGACGATCGCCGAATGCGGGTCATGGTTGAAATCACAGCTGGCATGGGGCAGCTCGGTATAGGCCAGCAAGCCTTTCAGCGGGCCGTCCAGCGCCGCCTCGCGCAGTACCCGGTTGACCTCGGCTGCGCTGGTGTCGCGGGCGGTCTGCAGGGTGATGTCCAGGCACGAGACGTTAACGGTCGGCACACGTACCGCTTTGGCCTGGATTCGCCCTGCAAGTTCCGGCAGCAGGCGTTCGATGCCGCGGGCCAGGCCGGTGGACACCGGGATCACTGACTGGAACGCCGAGCGCGTGCGGCGCAGGTCTTCGTGGTGGTAGGCATCGATCACCGGCTGGTCGTTCATTGCCGAGTGAATAGTGGTGATCTGCACGTATTCGATGCCGAACGCCTGGTCCAGCACCCGCAGCAGCGGTACGCCGCAGTTGGTGGTGCAGGAGGCGTTGGACACCAGCAGCTCGGTGCCACTCAGGCGATCCTGGTTGATGCCGTAGACCACCGTGGCATCCACATCGGCTTCGCTGGCCATGGGTTGGGAGAACAATACCCGTGGCGCACCGGCATCGAGAAAGCGCTGGCCGTCGGCGCGGGTGTGGTAGGCGCCGGAGCACTCCAGCACCAGGTCGATGTCCAGGGCCGCCCAGTCGACGCCCTCGGGGGTGGCACTGCGCAAGACCTTCACGCAGTCGCCATTGATATGCAGACAATCGCCGTCGACCCGCACTTCGCCCGGAAAGCGGCCGTGGGTGGAGTCGAAGCGTGTCAGGTATTCCACGCTGGCCTGATCGGCCAGGTCGTTCAATGCAACGATCTCGAAACCGGCCTTGGCCCCCCGCTCGAACAATGCGCGCAGGACACAGCGGCCGATGCGGCCATAACCGTTGAGTGCAACTTTGTAGGGACGCGGGTGGGGCATAGGTAGCTCTTGAACTCCGGCGGTTGAACGGGGCCGCCGTGCGGCCCATTCGCGGCACAAGGCCGCTCCCACAGGGTACTGCGGCGTATGCAGATCCTGTGGGAGCGGCCTTGCGCCGCGAATGAGGGCCTGCGGCCCTCACTTTGCCTGTATCAGTCTTCCAGCAGCTCTTCGGCGGTGCCCAGGATGTTCTCCAGGGTGAAGCCGAACTCCTCGAACAGTGCGCTGGCTGGAGCCGATTCACCGTAGGTGGTCATGCCGATGATACGGCCTTCCAGGCCGACGTACTTGTACCAGAAGTCGGCGTGGGCGGCTTCGATGGCGATACGCGCACCAACTTCCAGCGGCAGTACGGACTGCTTGTAGGCCGCGTCCTGGGCATCGAACACGCTGGTGCTCGGCATCGACACGACGCGGACCTTGCGGCCCTGCTCGGTCAGTTTGTCGAACGCCTGAACGGCCAGGCCCACCTCGGAACCGGTAGCGATCAGGATCAGCTCAGGCTCGCCGGCGCAGTCCTTGAGCACGTAACCACCACGGGAAATGTCGGCGATCTGGGCAGCGCTACGGTCCTGGTGCTGCAGGTTCTGGCGCGAGAAGATCAGCGCCGAAGGGCCGTCCTTGCGCTCCAGGGCGTGCTTCCAGGACACGGCCGATTCGACCGCGTCGGCTGGGCGCCAGGTGTCCAGGTTCGGCGTGCTGCGCAGGCTGGCCAACTGCTCGATCGGCTGGTGAGTCGGGCCGTCTTCGCCCAGGCCGATGGAGTCGTGGGTGTAGACGTGGATGACCCGCTGCTTCATCAGCGCGGACATGCGCACGGCGTTACGGGCGTACTCCATGAACATCAGGAAAGTGGCGCCGTAGGGCACCAGGCCGCCGTGCAGGGCAACACCGTTCATGATTGCGGTCATGCCGAACTCGCGCACGCCGTAATACATGTAGTTGCCGCTGGCGTCTTCATGGCTGACGCCCTTGCAACCTTTCCACAGGGTCAGGTTGGAACCGGCCAGGTCAGCTGAGCCGCCCAGCAGCTCAGGCAGCAGAGGGCCGAAGGCATTCAGGGTGTTCTGGCTGGCCTTGCGGCTGGCGATGGTTTCACCCTTGGCGGCGACTTCAGCGATGTAGGCAGCGGCTTTTTCCGAGAAGTCTGCCGGCAGTTCGCCGTTCAGGCGGCGCTTGAGTTCGCCGGCCAGCTCAGGGAAGGCAGCAGCATAGGCGTCGAAACGCTTGTTCCACTCGGCTTCGGCCTTGGCGCCTGCATCCTTGGCGTTCCACTCGGCATAGATGTCGGCAGGCACTTCGAACGGGCCGTGGTTCCAGTTCAGTTCCTTGCGGGCCAGGGCGATCTCGTCGTTACCCAGTGGCGCGCCGTGGCAGTCTTCCTTGCCCTGCTTGTTCGGCGAACCGAAGCCAATGATGGTCTTGCAGCAGATCAGGGTCGGCTGCTCGCTCTTGCGAGCGGTGTCGATGGCCATCTTGATTTCATCGGCATCGTGACCGTTGACGTTGCGGATGACTTGCCAGTTGTACGCTTCGAAACGCTTGGGCGTGTCGTCGGTGAACCAGCCTTCCACTTCGCCGTCGATGGAGATGCCATTGTCGTCGTAGAAGGCGACCAGCTTGCCCAGGCCCAGGGTACCGGCCAGCGAGGCGACTTCGTGGGAAATGCCTTCCATCATGCAGCCATCGCCCAGAAACACGTAGGTGTTGTGGTCGACGACGTTGTGGCCTTCACGGTTGAACTGGGCGCCCAGCACTTTCTCGGCCAGGGCGAAGCCCACAGCGTTGGCCAGGCCCTGACCCAGCGGGCCGGTAGTGGTTTCGACGCCCGGGGTGTAGCCGAACTCCGGGTGGCCCGGCGTGCGGCTGTGCAGCTGACGGAAGGCCTTGAGGTCGTCGATGGTGACGTCGTAACCGGTCAGGTGCAGCAACGAATAGATCAGCATCGAGCCGTGGCCGTTGGACAGCACGAAGCGGTCACGATCGGCGAAGTTCGGGTTGCTCGGGTTGTGCTTCAGATAATCGCGCCAAAGCACTTCGGCGATATCCGCCATGCCCATGGGGGCACCTGGGTGGCCGCTGTTGGCCTTTTGCACGGCATCCATGCTGAGTGCACGAATGGCGTTGGCACGTTCACGACGGCTGGGCATCGCTTATCTCCTGGGGCTTGAATAGGTGGTGTTACGAAAAAGGCGCCCATTTTCCCCCACTGGGGAGCTGGGGGCAAACATTTAAGCTGCTGGCGGCACGCTTTACGTTGCCAGACGAAGCCGATCTGCGCGCCAAGCCCCTCTATTACTGCAGCCTTGAGCTTATGGCTCGCAGCTCATCGCCAATATCAAAACTTTTTGATATTGGCCTTGCTAGGGCAACGATGCCTGTCTAGACTGCCGCCTCATGAACCTTCGCGCGCAACCCATTCCCCAGCAAAGCGACACCCTGGCTGCCCTGTGCAAAGCCAGTGGCGATGAATTGCGCCTGAATGTATTGCGTGCCCTGGCCAGCGATTCGTTCGGCGTATTGGAACTGGCGCAGATTTTCGGCATCGGCCAATCGGGCATGAGCCATCACCTCAAGGTGCTGGCCCAGGCCGAACTGGTGGCCACCCGCCGCGAAGGCAACGCGATCTTCTACCGCCGCGCCCTGCCTGACAGCCAGCGCCTGGGCGGGCGCCTGCACACGGCGCTGCTCGAAGAGGTCGACGACCTGAGCCTGCCGCACGACGTCCAGGCCCGCATCGCCCAGGTGCAGCAACGCCGCGCTGCCACCAGCCAGGACTTCTTCCTGCGGGTGGAAGAGAAATTCCGCGCCCAGCAAGACCTGATCGCCGGCTTGCCGCAGTACCGCGAAAGCCTGCTGGCGCTGCTCGACACATTGAATTTCGACCCGACCGCCAGCGCACTGGAAGTCGGCCCCGGTGACGGCGGTTTTCTGCCCGACCTGGCCCGGCGCTTTGCCACCGTGACCGCCTTGGACAACAGCCCGACCATGCTCGAGCTGGCGCGCCAGGTGTGCGAACGCGAACGCCTGGGTAACGTAAACCTGCAGTTGGCCGATGCACTGGGTGCAACGGATGTGGAAGCCGACTGCGTTGTGCTGAACATGGTGCTGCACCATTTCAGCGACCCGGCCCTGGCCCTGCGCCTGCTGGCCAAACGGGTGAAGGCAGGCGGCAGCCTGCTGGTCACCGAACTGTGCAGCCATGACCAGGGCTGGGCGCGGGAAGCCTGCGGCGACCTTTGGCTTGGTTTTGAACAGGACGACCTGGCCCGTTGGGCCAACGCTGCCGGGCTGGCCCCGGGGGACAGCCTCTACGTAGGCTTGCGTAACGGTTTCCAGATACAGGTCCGCCATTTTCAGCGGACGACTGGCGACACACACCATCGGTAAATTTTAGGAACCCGTCGAGATGAGCGAATACTCCCTTTTCACCTCCGAGTCCGTGTCCGAAGGGCATCCGGACAAGATCGCCGACCAGATTTCGGACGCGGTCCTTGATGCCATCATCACCCAGGACAAATACGCCCGTGTGGCGTGCGAAACCCTGGTCAAGACCGGTGTCGCCATCATCGCCGGCGAGGTCACCACCTCGGCCTGGGTTGACCTGGAAGACCTGGTGCGCAAGGTCATCATCGACATCGGCTACAACAGCTCCGACGTTGGCTTCGACGGTGCCACCTGCGCCGTCATGAACATCATCGGCAAGCAATCGGTGGACATTGCCCAAGGTGTCGACCGCTCCAAGCCGGAAGACCAGGGTGCCGGCGACCAGGGCCTGATGTTCGGCTACGCCAGCAACGAAACCGACGTCCTGATGCCAGCGCCGATCTGCTTCTCGCACCGTCTGGTCGAACGCCAGGCCGAAGCCCGCAAGTCCAAGCTGCTGCCATGGCTGCGCCCGGACGCCAAGTCCCAGGTCACCTGCCGCTACGAGAACGGTAAAGTCGTCGGCATCGACGCGGTGGTCCTGTCGACCCAGCACAACCCTGAGGTCTCGCAAAAAGACCTGCAGGAAGCGGTGATGGAACTGATCGTCAAGCACACCCTGCCGGCCGAGCTGCTGCACAAGGACACCCAGTACCACATCAACCCGACCGGCAACTTCATCATCGGCGGCCCAGTGGGCGACTGCGGCCTGACCG
This sequence comes from Pseudomonas ceruminis, assembly GCF_021602025.1. Taxonomy (GTDB): domain Bacteria; phylum Pseudomonadota; class Gammaproteobacteria; order Pseudomonadales; family Pseudomonadaceae; genus Aquipseudomonas; species Aquipseudomonas ceruminis. The sequence goes on along the minus strand of NZ_BQHW01000005.1, from coordinate 220,468 downwards.
GTCGCAAGATCATCGTCGACTCCTACGGGGGCATGGCCCGCCACGGTGGTGGCGCGTTCTCCGGCAAGGACCCGTCCAAGGTCGACCGTTCCGCCGCGTATGCCGGGCGCTATGTGGCCAAGAACATCGTGGCCGCCGGTCTGGCCGAGCGTTGCGAGATCCAGGTGTCCTACGCCATCGGCGTAGCCCAGCCAACCTCCATCTCGATCAACACCTTCGGCACCGGCAAGGTTTCCGACGACAAGATCATCCAGCTGGTGCGCGAGTGCTTCGACCTGCGCCCGTACGCCATCACCAAGATGCTCGACCTGCTCCACCCGATGTATCAGGAAACCGCTGCCTACGGTCACTTCGGCCGCACCCCGCAGCAGAAGACGGTCGGCGACGACACCTTCACCACCTTCACCTGGGAGCGCACCGACCGCGCCCAGTCGCTGCGTGACGCTGCCGGCCTGTAATTGCCCTACAGCGGTAAACGAAAGCCCCTGCCGAGTGATCGGCAGGGGCTTTTTTGTGACATATCGGCTGACAACTGCACACCGTACCCGCAGGCAACATTGCCTAGGCTGAGGCTTCCACCCGCCATGCAAGGATGCTGGCCATGCCGCTGCTATTGCTCGTTGCCCTGTTGTTCCACGTTCATACCACTCAGGCCTCCGACTGCCCGGCCTGGTCGGCCGCCCGGGCCACCACGGAGGTCGCCAGATTGCGCGAAACCCTTGGCCAATGGGACGACCACTATCACCGCCTGGGTGAAACGCGGGTGGCTGACGAGCTTTACGACCAGAGTCGTCAGCACCTGCAACAGTTGCAGCGGTGCTTTGCGCTCGCAGGCGAACAGAACCCGCTGGCCAGCGCCCGCGGGCCGGTCGCCCATCCGATCCCCCACACGGGCGTCGACAAGCTGTCGGATGCCCAGGCCGTAGCTCGCTGGATGGCCGGTAAAAGCGGCCTTTGGCTGCAACCGAAGGTCGACGGCGTGGCAGCCACGCTGATCTACCGCCAAGGCCGGCTGGTGCAACTGCTCAGCCGCGGGGACGGTGCTCACGGGCATGATTGGAGCCGCCACATACCGGCCCTGGGCACCGTCAACCGGCAGCTATCGCAGCCGTTGGACCTGGTTGTACAAGACGAGCTGTATCTGCGCCTTGAAAACCATGTGCAAGCCCAGGATGGCAGCGCCAACGCCCGCAGTACCGTGGCCGGCTTGCTGGCGCGCAAGCAACTGGGCAGCGAGCAAGGCGCAGCGATCGGCCTGTTCGTCTGGGACTGGCCGCAGGGGCCGGACAACCAGGCCGAGCGCCTGGCTCAGTTGGCGACGCTGGGCTTCCCAGACAGCCAGCGCTACAGCACCGCCATCAACACCCCAGATGAAGCCGCGCACTGGCGTTTGCACTGGTACCGCTCGCCACTGCCGTTCGCCACCGATGGGGTGATTCTGCGCCAGGACAGCCGCCCGGCGGCCGAGCGCTGGCAGCCCCATGCGCCCTACTGGATCGCGGCGTGGAAATACCCCTTTGCCCAGGCGCTGGCACAGGTGCGTGATGTACGTTTCGTCATTGGCCGCACCGGCAGGGTCACGCCACTGCTCAAGCTGTACCCGGTGGCCCTGGATGACCGCCGGATCAGCCAGGTCAGCCTCGGCTCCTTGGCCCGCTGGCAGGCGCTCGACATTCGTCCCGGCGACCACGTGGCAATCAGCCTTGCCGGGCTGACCATCCCGCGCTTCGAGCAGGTGGTTCACCGCGCCAGCGAGCGCCAGCCAGTAGCCGCCCCCGAACCCGGCCGCTATGGGCCACATAGTTGCTGGCAGGCAAGTGACGGCTGCGAAGAGCAATTTGTCGCCCGCCTGGTATGGCTTAGCGGCAAGCACGGGCTGGCCATGCCTGGCACCGGCCCCGCTACCTGGCGGCGGCTGGTACAAGCCGGGCTGGTCACATCGATGACGGACTGGTTGGCACTTGATACCCGGCAATTGGTGACCCTGCCGGGCATCAGCGACACAAGCGCCAGGCGTCTGCAGCGCAGCTTCCAACTGGCCCGCACCCGGCCGTTCGGCCATTGGCTGAAAGGGCTCGGCGTACCCGCACCCGGCAACGTGCCACCGGATGAACACTGGCTGACGCTTGCTGGCCGGTCCGTCAGCGACTGGCAGACTCTGCCCGGCATCGGTGAAACACGCGCCAGGCAGCTTGCGAGTTTTTTCGCCAGTGCTGAGGTGCAACGCCTTGCCACCCAGTTGGCAAGCAGCGGGGTCGACGGCTTCCAGATGGCCGATACCCCCCACTTGCAACAGATCACGCCCTGAACGCGTACAAGGCAATGCTGAATCTCAGCCAGAAAAATCCATCAAGGGTTTCTAATTCGGCAAAACCAAGGCAGGATTTCCCCAATTTTTGCTGCCCCGCCCCGTTCAGGAGGCTTTTTCATGAAACGCATTACCACGCTGTTCCTGCTGGCAACCCTAGGCCTGTCGACCCAGGCCATTCACGCCGCCGAAGAAGAACCTGGCCTCACCGGTTGCGCCGCCAAGCGTCAGGCCATCAGCGCACAGATCGACCAGGCCAAAGCCAACGCCAACAGTGACCAACAGGCGGGCCTGGAAAAAGCCCTTGCCGAAGTCGAGGCGCACTGCACCGACGCGAGCCTGCGCAAAGAGCGGGAGCAGAAAGTGCTGGAAGCGCGTCATGAGGTCAACCAACGCACCAAGGACCTGGACAAAGCCATGAAGAAGGGCGACTCGGAGCGCATCAACAAGCGCAAAGACAAGCTTGCCGAAGCGAAAAAGGAACTGCAGGAAGCCGTCGACGATCTAGAACGGTGACAGCGACTAGGCGCAGGTTGCTTGTAGGATTTTTCTGAAATTAGCCGCTAGAGATTTCACCCAGTCGTAAGGAAAGGGCAATATCGCAGCGCTTACTGCCATATGCCCCTACAAGGAGGCACCCATGAAACTTCTTTCTTACTTCGCGTTGCTGGCCATTTTCAGCGTCAGCGCCACTGCTGGGGCGGCTCAGCCCACACCAGGGCTGACCGGTTGCGCTGCCAAGCGCAGCGCCATTGAACACCAGCTTGAATACGCCAAGGCTCACAACAACGCGGGCCAAATCAGCGGCCTGGAGAGGGCCCTGAAGGAAAATAAAGAGCACTGCACCGATGAAGGCCTGAAACAGGAGCGCGAGCAGAAAGTGCGCAAGGCCGAAGCCGAGGTGCAGGAGCGCGAAGCAGACCTGAAAGAGGCGCAGGCCAAAGGCGACCAGAGCAAGATTGCCAAGCGCGAGAAGAAACTGGCCGAGGCCAAGGCAGAGCTTGAGCACGCCAAAGCCGAACTGACCCAATAAACACAGCGCTCGACACACAGCCAACCAGCGGCCTGCAGCCGCTGGTTGGCGCCGTCAGTGGTTGCGAAACTCCGTGTGGCAGGCCTTGCAGGCTGCCTCGACCTTGTCCATCGGTGCCTTGAGCGTCGCGACGTCCAACGGTTGCTTGCGCGTGACCGCCAGCAATTCACCTGTCACCCCCTCCAACTGTTGCGCCAACTCATGAAAGCGCGCCTGGCGCTCCCAGACTTCAGGGCGCGCACTGCTTTGACCCTCGTCCCTGATCTGCGGGAAATGCTGCCAAGGTGCATGAGCCAGGCCATCGAGCCTCTGCGCTTGCTCCGCGAATTTCGCCCCGTCGAACGGCAAACGCCCACGCAGCATGCCGCCCATGTCTTCGCTGGTATTGAGCATCTGTTTGAAGATCGCCTTGCGCTGGCCCAAAGGTGAGTTAGGATCGACACGGTCGCAGGCCACCAGGGACAGGCTGACCAGCAGCACGGCTGTGAAACATTTGAACATCACGGTCACATTGGCAGAGGGAAAGGGCCAACAGTATCCTCGCCTGCTCGACAAAGACCAATACCCTTACGAACACTATGGGCAGCCACCCGCCGCTGCCCTCCAAGGATTCAGCCATGAAATCTGCTCTGCGCCATCTCGCCTGGGCGCTACCAGCCCTGGCCTTGCTGGCCGGCTGCAACGGCGGCGAAAACGCCAAGCCCGAACCCCATGCTATTGCCACTTATGCCCCAGCGGCCTGGGACGACCTGCCCAGTGTCAGCGACAGCGACCTGCTGGCAGGTTTCAACGCCTGGCGCGTTGGCTGTGAAAAGCTCAGGCGTGACCCGGTATGGGCCGCCACCTGCGAAGCGGCGATGCCGATCGCGCAGGATGCGGCCCAGGTGCGCACGTTCCTGCAGCAACAACTGCAGGTCTACGGCCTGCGCGCCTCCGACAACAATGCCAATGGCCTGATCACTGGTTACTACGAACCGGTCTACCCCGGCAGCCTGAAACGCACCGAGGCGGCGCACGTGCCCGTGTATGGCATCCCGCAAGACATGATCGTGGTCGACCTGGCAAGCCTCTACCCCGAGCTCAAGGGCAAGCGCCTGCGCGGACGCCTTGAAGGCCGCGTGCTCAAGCCCTACGACACGGCCGAAGTCATCTACCGTGACGGCGCCAAGGCACCGGTACTGGCCTGGCTGACCGATCCGATGGACCTGCAATTCCTGCAGATCCAGGGCTCCGGCCGGGTTCAACTGGAAGATGGCCGGCAACTGCGCCTGGGCTATGCCGACCAGAACGGTCACCCGTATCGGCCCATCGGCCGCTGGCTGATCGAACAGGGCCAATTGCAGAAGGAAGACGTGAGCATGGGTGCCATCCATGCCTGGGCGCAGGCCAACCCCCAGCGGGTACCTGAACTGCTGGCGAGCAACCCCAGCTATGTGTTCTTCAGCACCCGACCAGACAGCAACGAAGGCCCGCGCGGCTCGCTCAACGTGCCCCTTACCGCCGGTTACAGCGTTGCCATCGACCGCAAGGTGATCCCACTGGGCAGCCTGCTGTGGCTGTCCACCACACGCCCCGACGGCTCGCCGGTGATTCGCCCGGTGGGTGCCCAGGACACGGGGGGTGCAATTACCGGAGAAGTGCGAGCGGACCTGTTCTGGGGCACCGGGCCAGAGGCCGGTGAACTGGCAGGCAACATGAAGCAGCAGGGGCAGATCTGGATGCTCTGGCCTAAAGGCAAGCCGCTGCCGGAAGTGCCGAAAGTTCTGTGACACGGAGCTGAATGCTTCGCAGGCGCCCCCGCTCCCACAACTCGATGGTCCAGCAGGGACCTGGTGGGAGCCGGCGTTGCTGCCAAGCCGGCCCCCACGAGTCGGGTTATCAGATCGAAACCACAAAGAACGACACGATCAGCGCCAAACCGGCAAACCACACCACCGAGCGCAACGCCGCCCAATCGGCCAGATAGCAAATGATGTAGAGCAAACGGCTGGTGATGTACAACACCCCCAGCACGTCCTGCGTCACTTGCTCGGCGTTACCGACGATATCGGCGACCAGCACTGCCGCGGCAAATGCCGGGAACGCCTCATAGCTGTTCTGCTGCGCAGCATGCGCGCGGCGTGGCAGCCCTGAAAGGGTGTCCAGAAACGCGCGCGGATCATGATTGTCCTTCAGGCCGAAACGGCCACTGCTCACCTTGGCGATCAAGGCACACAGCGGCGGCAAGACCAACGCGATCAGGATGCACCACAGGGCAACGGTCATGGACAGGGTTCCTCGTTCGATCAATGTTCGGGTTAGAGCTTCATCACCAGCATGCCTGCCAGCACAAGCCCGCAAGCTAGGAGTCTGGGTCCGCCAAAAGGTTCTTTGAGGTAACGCATGCCCAGCAATACCACCAGAATCACGCTCAGTTCGCGCAAGGCCGCCGCCTCGGCCACCGAGCCCAGGTGCATGGCCCATAGCACCAGCGCATAACTGAACAGCACGCAGAACCCTACCGCCAGGCCCAGGCGCCATTGGGTGCGCCAGAACAACACGAAGGGTGCACGCCGCACCACACTGGCCAGAACCGGAAATGGCCAGGCACTGAGCAAGGTCAGCCACACCAGGTAATCCCAGGGCTTGCCCCACAGCCGCACTGCCTGCCCGTCGAACCAGGTGTAGCAGCCGATGCAAAGGCCGATCAGCGCCACCACCGGCAGCATTGACCAAGGCAAACGGTCTCCGCCGCCACCTTGCCACAGCAGGCAAGCCATACCGCAAGGGATCAACAGGATGCCGATGATCTGCTGCTGGCTCAGCGTCTCGCCGGCGAACGCCAGGGTCAGCCCCAGCACCACTAACGGCGACAGGCCGCGCATCAGAGGATAGACCAGCCCCAGATCACCGACTCGGTAGGCCTGGATCAGCAGGAACCGGTACAACTGCTCGGCCAGCGCCGAGGCCAGCAGCCAAGGCCAGATTTCAGCCGGAGGGACATCGACGAAGCCCACGGCGAGTACCGCGAAGGCCAACGCCACCGTGTCCATGCTGGCGATCACCAGCACGCGTTCGCCACTGAATTTGATCAGGGTGTTCCAGGTCGCATGCAGCAGGGCGGCGACCAGTACCAAGGAAGTTGCCAACACGCGTTCAGGTCCTTGTCACGTTTCCAGCGGTGACTATATAGCCTTCCAAGGGTGGCGCGGCAGCTGCAAATGGCAGGCGTTCCTGAACGTTTCCGACATTATCGGTCAAATGCTGTGTCCCGAACCCCTCGCCAGGTCATCAAAGAACTGCCCGAGCCATTCGGGTACGACTTGGAAGCCACTGTTACAGGATTCGGGATGCTTGAATTAGTTGCCGCGTTTATCTGCCTCACTACCCTCCTCACCTATGTCAATTACCGTTTCATCGGCCTGCCACCTGCCATTGGCGTGATGGTCACGGCGCTGCTGTTTTCCCTCATCTTGCAGGGCTTGAGCCTGATCGGCTTCCCCGGACTGGAGGAACGCGTCGAAGGGCTGATGAACCAGATCGATTTCAATGACCTGCTGATGCACTGGATGCTGGCGTTTCTGCTGTTCGCCGGCGCACTGCACGTCAACCTCACCGACTTGCGCAGCTATCGTTGGCCGATCGGCCTGCTGGCAACCCTGGGGGTGCTGATTGCAACCGTGGTGATCGGCTACCTGTCGCATTGGGTGTTCGCGCTGTTCGGCTGGCATGTACCGTTGATCTACTGCCTGTTGTTCGGTGCGCTGATTTCGCCCACCGACCCAATCGCCGTGCTCGGCGCGCTGCGTACCGCCAACGCCTCCAAGCCGCTGAAGACCACCATCGTAGGTGAATCGCTGTTCAACGACGGCACTGCGGTCGTGGTGTTCACCGTGCTGCTGGGCATCGTGCAGTTGGGTGAAACGCCCAGCATCACCGACACGGCGATCCTGTTCGCCCATGAAGCCATCGGCGGCGTGGTGTTCGGTGGCGTGATCGGCTATGCCACTTACCGCATGATCAAGAGCGTCGAGCAATACCAGGTCGAGGTCATGCTGACCCTGGCGCTGGTTATCGGCGGTTCGGCGATGTGCTACGAACTGCATGTCTCGGCGCCGATCGCCATGGTGGTGGCGGGGTTGATCATCGGCAACCTGGGGCGCAACCTGGCGATGAACGACATGACCCGTCGCTACATGGACGGTTTCTGGGAATTGATCGACGACATGCTCAACGCGCTGCTGTTCGCCTTGATCGGCCTTGAGCTGTTGCTGCTGCCGTTCAACTGGATGCACCTGGCAGCAGGGGGTGTGCTGGCGCTGGCGGTGCTGCTGTCTCGACTGCTGACTGTCGCCCCGGCGATCTTGCTGTTGCGCCGCTGGCGCAGTGTGCCCAAAGGCACTGTGCGGGTTCTGACCTGGGGTGGCCTGCGTGGCGGCGTGTCAGTGGCGCTGGCCCTGTCGCTGCCGCTGGGTGAGGAACGTGACCTGTTGCTGTCGATCACCTACATCGTGGTGCTGTCCTCGATCCTGGTGCAGGGGCTGAGCATTGGGCGGGTGGTGCGCAAGGTCAGCGCACCCTGAAAGGCCAGGGCCGCTTCGCGGCCCAATGGCCAGTCACTCCACCGCGGAGTCCGGGAACTGGTCCTGCACGTACTTGATCTCGGTCCGCCCGTGGGGTGCCGGCAGGCCATCCTCGCCAAGGTTGACGAAGACCATACGGTCAACCGTGAGAATGCTCTTGCGGGTGATCTTGTTACGCACTTCGCAGCGCAGGGTGATCGAGGTGCGGCCGAATTCGGTCGCGGTGATGCCCAGCTCGATGATGTCGCCCTGACGCGAGGCGCTGACGAAGTTGATCTCCGACATGTACTTGGTCACCACCCGCTGGTTGCCCAGCTGGACGATGGCGTAGATCGCCGCTTCTTCGTCGATCCAGCGCAACAGGCTACCGCCGAACAGGGTGCCGTTGGGGTTGAGGTCTTCGGGTTTTACCCATTTGCGGGTGTGAAAGTTCATCTGTACTCCTGACCTGCTTGGCTAACGTGTAGCCATGATGGCAGAGCGGCCGCCGCCACTCCATTGAACATCGACTATCGTCGCGATAAATCGACAGAAAGCCTTGGGTGTGTCACACAGCCACGGCTATAATCCCTGCCGATTCACATGGTAGCCATTAGCGGTGCCATGCCCGCCACCCGTCCGAGGGGCGCTGCAGCAGGTCATCCTGTCAGGCTCGGATGGGGCGTTGTCCGCTCCCGCGGACGCTTAACGCACAACGGCGCCCATTCGCACACTACGAATGGAGGCTCTAATGAGCGCTGTAAACACGCCTGCAGGTTTTTCCGACTTCAAGGTCGCCGACATCTCCCTGGCCGACTGGGGCCGTAAGGAAGTCATCATCGCCGAATCGGAAATGCCCGCGCTGATGGGCCTGCGCCGCAAGTATCAAGCCGAGCAACCGCTCAAGGGCGCCAAGATCATCGGCTGCATCCACATGACCATCCAGACCGCAGTACTGATCGAGACCCTGGTCGCCCTGGGCGCCGAAGTACGCTGGTCGTCGTGCAACATCTTCTCCACCCAGGACCAGGCCGCTGCCGCCATCGCCGCTGCCGGTATCCCGGTTTTCGCCTGGAAAGGCGAGACCGAGCAAGAGTACGAGTGGTGCATCGAGCAGACCATCCTCAAGGATGGCCAGCCATGGGATGCCAACATGGTGCTGGATGACGGCGGTGACCTGACCGAAATCCTGCACAAGAAATACCCGGCCATGCTGGACAAGATCCATGGCGTGACCGAAGAGACCACCACCGGCGTGCATCGCCTGCTGGACATGCTGGCCAAAGGCGAGCTGAAGGTCCCGGCCATCAACGTCAACGACTCGGTCACCAAGAGCAAGAACGACAACAAGTACGGCTGCCGTCACAGCCTGAACGACGCGATCAAGCGCGGTACCGACCACCTGCTGTCGGGCAAGCAGGCCCTGGTGATCGGCTACGGCGACGTGGGCAAGGGCTCGGCCCAGTCCCTGCGCCAGGAAGGCATGATCGTCAAGGTCACCGAAGTCGACCCGATCTGCGCCATGCAGGCCTGCATGGACGGCTTCGAAGTTGTCTCGCCCTTCAAGGACGGTATCAACACGGGTACCGAGGCCGGCATCAATGCCGACCTGCTGGGCCGCATCGACCTGATCGTCACCACCACCGGTAACGTCAACGTCTGCGACGCCAACATGCTCAAGGCCCTGAAGAAGCGCGCCGTGGTCTGCAACATCGGTCACTTCGACAACGAGATCGACACCGCCTTCATGCGCAAGAACTGGGCATGGGAAGAGGTCAAGCCGCAGGTCCACAAGATCCACCGTACCGGCGCTGGCACCTTCGACCCGCAGAACGACGATTACCTGATCCTGCTGGCCGAAGGCCGCCTGGTGAACCTGGGCAATGCCACCGGCCACCCGAGCCGCATCATGGATGGTTCGTTCGCCAACCAGGTGCTGGCACAGATCTTCCTGTTCGAGCAGAAGTTCGCCGAACTGCCTGCCGCCAAGAAGGCTGAGCGCCTGACCGTGGAAGTACTGCCGAAGAAACTCGACGAAGAAGTGGCCCTGGAAATGGTCCGCGGCTTCGGTGGCGTGGTGACCCAGCTGACCCCGCAACAGGCCGAGTACATCGGTGTGACCGTCGAAGGCCCGTTCAAGCCGGACGCCTACCGCTACTAAGCGGCAAGCTTGCAGCCTCAAGCGACAACCATGCCGTTGTCGCTTGAGGTTCAGGCGCCCAGGATCTTGAACGATGCCCAAGCCAGATCGGCCATCACCGATCTGGCTTTTACTTGCAGCGTGAAGCGTGCTGCTTGAGGAACGACCAATGTCACAAGACCGCCGTTACAGTTTCGAATTTTTCCCGACCAAGACCGATGCCGGTCACGAGAAGCTGATGGCCGTCGCCCGTCAGCTAGCGACCTATAACCCCGACTTTTTCTCCTGCACCTATGGTGCCGGTGGCTCGACCCGCGACCGCACGCTCAATACCGTGCTGCAGCTGGAAAGCGAGGCCAAAGTCCCTGCCGCGCCGCACCTGTCGTGCGTGGGTGACACCAAGGAAGAGTTGCGCGCCCTGCTCGCCCAGTACCAGGCTGCCGGCATCAGGCGCATCGTCGCCCTGCGTGGCGACCTGCCGTCAGGCATGGGCATGGCCAGTGGCGAACTGCGTTACGCCAGCGACCTGGTCGAGTTCATCCGCCAGGAAACCGGTGACCACTTCCACCTGGAAGTGGCGGCCTATCCGGAAATGCACCCGCAGGCTCGCAACTTCGAGACCGACCTGGCCAATTTCGTGCACAAGGTCAAGGCCGGTGCCGACAGTGCCATCACCCAGTACTTCTTCAATGCCGACAGCTACTTCTACTTCGTAGAGCGCGCGCAGAAGCTGGGTGTGGATATTCCAGTGGTACCCGGCATCATGCCGATCACCAACTACAACAAGTTGGCGCGCTTCTCCGACGCGTGCGGTGCCGAGATCCCGCGCTGGATCCGCAAGCAACTGGAAGCCTATGCCGACGATGCCGCCAGCATTCAAGCCTTCGGTGAGGAAGTGATCAGCCACATGTGCGAGCAATTGCTGCAAGGCGGCGCGCCAGGTCTGCACTTCTATACCCTGAACCAGGCCGAAGCGAGCCTGGCGATCTGGAACAACCTGAAGCTGCCTCGCTGAAATCTTTTGGCAATATCCTATTCAGAAATGCTTAAGGCTTTAGTCATAGACTAAGGCCTTATTCATTTTCTGGTTCAACAGGTCATTGCCTGCAATGCAACTGCCCCCACCCTCGCGCCCCCAGCTGGTCTACCTGGCCTTCGGCCCAGCCACCTACCATCAGGAAGCCTGCTTCAGCATCGTCAGCGCCCTGGCCCATCTGGGCTCGCCGGCAGGCCAGGCCATGGACATCCAGGTCTACACCGACACTGCCGAGCCCTACGCCCAGCTACCGGTCACCGTCCACCTGCTCGATGAGGCCACGCGCCAGGCCTGGAACGCACCCCATGGCTACCATTTTCGCAGCAAGCACGTGCTGTTGCGCCAAGTGCTGCAGCAGCACCCGCTTGCCGTGCTGATCGATACCGACACCTTTTTCCGCACCTCGCCGATGCAGTTGTTCCAGCGCGTACGACCTGGCCACCTGCTGTGCAACATGATCGGTTCGCGCTACGGGGCCAACCAGCAGTGCCTGCTGTATAAAAACCTGCTCACCCTCCTCCAGCAACGTGGCCTGGCCGACTGCCGGATGCCGCTGATCAATTCAGGGGTCATCGGGCTGACCGCCGCAGACGCCGGAACACTGGAGCAGTCCATTGCCATGATGGACGAGTTTCACCCTCTGGCACGCTCTGCCTACACCCTGGAGGAGTTCTGCCTTGCGGTGGCTGCCTACCGCAAGCTGGCACTGGCCCAGTGCCCCGACGTCATTCACCATTACTGGAGCCGCAAGGCGCAGTTTCGCGCCAAGATCCAGGCCTGGTTGCGCAAGCACGCCGACGACCTGCTCAGTGAGGCAGCCCTGGCGGATGTCGCCCTGGTCAACGACCAACTGCCGCGGCCGCCCACCTTGCAACGCCTGGGCTACAAGGCCTTAAGCCTGACCATGCCCAGCCGCGAACGTCAGTTTGCCCGCGAGTTGCTGTATGGCTGCTACCCCTACCCCAACGAGTTCGACCGCGCCTGCGCGCCGGCCTGGTGGGACAAAGCGCTGCAAAACCTCAACGAACGGTACGGCCACATCGAGCCCGACCGGCTGCGCCAGTGCCTGCGTCATCCAGGCCTGCGTCTGTCGCTCGGTGCACGACGCAAGGATATCGAGGCACATTTGCTGAGAGCCTCCCAATCCTGAACCGCAGGCTCTGGCCTTGGGTTTGCCTTGCGCGTAATCTCGCGCCATGCCGCACATCGCCCGCCTGTTCTGCATCCTGCTGCTCGCCTGCCTGAGCCCCATGGCGCAGGGCGAACGCCTGCGCCTGGTAAGCGACGACTGGGCGCCCTACATCTACCAGGATGCAGGCCAGGCCAAGGGTATCGACTATGAAGTCACCACTGAAGTGTTCAGGCGCCTGGGCGTCGAGGTGGAGTGGCAATTCCTGCCCTGGAAACGCTGTCTGGCCATGATCGAGCAAGGGCTGGCCGATGGAATCATGGACATCTTCCAGGTCGATACGCGTAAGGCGTACCTGATCTACCCTCTGGAGCCGATGTCCAATGTCGAGTTCGTGCTGTACCAGGCCTCCGCCCGCCGCCACGCCATCGGCCAGCTCAGCGACCTCGCCGACCTGACCGTGGGCACGTCACCAGGCTATGCCTACAGCGCCGAATTCAATGAGGCGTCCAGTTTCAGGCGTGAAGCGGCGCCCAGCCAGGAAGCCAACTTCGGCAAGCTGATGCTTGGGCGTATCGACCTGCTGATCACCGACCGCCTGGTCGGCCGCTACCTACGCAAGCAATTGGGCCTTGAGCAGCAGATAGAAGAACTGCCGCTGGTGGTCAGCCGACAATCGCAATACCTGGGTTTGACCCGCAAACCCGGGCGCGAGGAACTGGCCCAGGCGTTTACCCAGGAGCTGCGGCGTTTCAAGCAGGAGGCGGCATTCACCACCATAATCCAACGCTATGTCAACGACGCTAGCCATCTTCCCGCCGCCGTTGAGCAGCAGGAAAGCAGCACGTTGCGATAGCTCTGTTATACTCGGGCCTTCCCGCCCGGCTCACGCCCGGACGCTCGGCCTCGCAACAGGCATCCCGATCAGCATCGACGCCCCTTTGGCGTCCACCCTGCGTTTTCCGGATGTGCAGTGAAAGCCCAGCTGGACCGGACGCGATCGCATCCCACCGATGCCCGTCGCGCCAGGCAGAATATCCCTACGGGCCCAGCCCACACGAGAACAGGATTGCCCATGTCCTTTGCTTCCCTCGGTCTCTCCGAGGCTCTTGTCCGCGCTATCGAGGCAGCGGGCTATACCCAGCCGACTCCGGTGCAACAGCGGGCGATTCCCGCCGTGTTGCAAGGCCGCGACCTGATGGTTGCCGCACAGACAGGTACCGGTAAAACCGGCGGCTTTGCCTTGCCGATCCTTGAGCGTCTGTTCCCGGCGGGCCACCCCGACAAGTCCCAACGCCACGGCCCGCGCCAACCGCGCGTGCTGGTGCTGACCCCGACCCGCGAACTGGCGGCTCAGGTGCATGACAGCTTCAAGGTATATGCCCGCGACCTGCCGCTGGTCAGTGCCTGCATTTTCGGCGGCGTTGGCATGAACCCGCAGATCCAGGCCATTGCCAAGGGCGTGGATGTCCTGGTGGCCTGCCCGGGCCGCCTGCTCGACCTCGCCGGGCAAGGTCGCGTCGACCTCGCCCACGTGGAAATCCTGGTCCTTGATGAAGCCGATCGCATGCTCGACATGGGCTTCATCCACGACGTCAAGAAGGTCCTCGCCCGCCTGCCGGCCAAACGCCAGAACCTGCTGTTCTCGGCCACCTTCTCCAAAGACATCACCGACCTGGCCGACAAGCTTCTGCACAACCCGGAGCGCATCGAGGTCACCCCACCGAACACCACGGTCGAACGTATCGAGCAGCGCGTCTATCGCCTGCCCGCCAGCCATAAGCGTGCACTGCTGGCACACCTGATCACGCTCGGTGCCTGGGAACAGGTCCTGGTGTTCACCCGTACCAAGCACGGCGCCAACCGCCTGGCCGAGTACCTGGAAAAGCACGGCCTGACCGCCGCCGCGATCCACGGCAACAAGAGCCAGAATGCACGCACCAAGGCACTGGCCGACTTCAAGGCCAACAATGTGCGAGTGCTGGTGGCGACCGACATCGCTGCCCGCGGCCTGGACATTGACCAATTGCCGCACGTGGTCAACTTCGAGCTGCCGAATGTCGAAGAAGATTATGTTCACCGTATCGGCCGTACCGGCCGTGCCGGGCGCTCGGGCGAGGCCATTTCCCTGGTTGCGCCAGATGAAGAGAAGCTGCTCAAGAGCATCGAGCGGGTCACCAAGCAGAAAATCGCCGACGGCGACCTGATGGGCTTCGACCCAAGCCAGGTGGAAGCCGAGAAGCCTGAAGTACGCGAACGCCCGCAGAACAACGGCCGCGGTGGCCGTAATCAGCAGTCGCGTGGCGACGGTGGCAAAGACGGCAGCGGTGGCCGCAAAGACAAAGGCAAGGACAGAGGCAAGGCCAAGCAGCAGGCTGCCGATAAGCCGGCCGACAAAGAAAAGGCCGGCGAAAAGCAGCAGCAACCGCGCAAGCCCCGGGACAAGAAACCCCGTCAGCAGCAGGCTGGCCAGAACGCCGCCCCTAAAGCACCCGCCGACCGTGCGCCGGATGAATTCCTGGACGACGAAATCGACAACTTCGGTAACCGTGCCGACTACGTCAGCCCGTACCAGAATGCCAAGAATCAGGGGCGCAACCGCCGCCCAGGTGGTGGCACCGGCCAAGCCCAGCAAGGCCAAGGTACCGGGCAACGCAGCAACGGCGGTGGCCAGGGCCGTAATGGCGGCCAGCCGCGCAACGCCAGTGGCGAGAAGCGTCCGCCGCGCAACAACAATGGTGGTGGCGCGCGCCGTGATGGCAACGGCGGTGGCCGCAACCGTTCGAGCGGCCGTGATGATGCGTCGCGCCAGGAACCGGCCGTGCGCAGCTCGCGCGAGCCGCAGAACCAGCCGGTGATCATCCGTAAGGAATCCAAGCTCGACCGCTACCCGACACCCGAGCAACTGGACGACCTGCCAAGCCGCCCGCGCGGTGAGCGCCCTGCGCTGCTGACCCGCAAGGGCTCGTAACGCAGCCGCAATAAAAAACGCCGCCCCATGGGCGGCGTTTTTTATTGCCTGAGCAATGGATTACTTCTGCTTCACGCCTTCGACGCTGATATCCAGATCAAGGGTCTGCGAGGTTGGGCCAGGGCCCTTGATGCCGAAGTCGTTCAGGTTCAGGGTCGTGGTGGCGTTGAAGCCTGCACGCTCGCCGCCCCATGGGTCCTTGCCCTCACCGTTGAAGGTGGCCTTGAAGGTCACCGGCTTGGTCACGCCGTGCAGGGTCAGGTCGCCGGTCACGTCAGCGGTCTTGTCGCCAGTGGACTTGACGCTGGTGGAGACGAACTTGGCTTCCGGGTATTTCTTCACGTCCAGGAAGTCGGCGCTGGCGATGTGCTTGTCACGCTCGGCGTGGTTCGACCACAGGCTGGCGGTTTTCAGGTCGACGGCGATCTTGCTGGCTTCAGGCTTGGCACTGTCCCAGGTGAAGTTACCGTCGAAGTCCTTGAATGTGCCATGGATGAAGCTGTAGCCCAGGTGGCTGATTTTCCAGTCGACGAACGCGTGCTGGCCTTCCTTGTCGATCTTGTACTCGGCGGCCATGGCCTGGCCAGCGGAGAGCAGAGCGGTACCGAGCGCCAGAGCGGCAAAAGTCTTTTTCAACATCCTTACTTCCTTCCTTTGCAATTGAGGTTGAGAGTCAAGCTTTGCGGCCCAGCATGCGGGTCAGGGTCGCGTCACGGTCGATGAAATGATGCTTGAGTGCGGCCAGGCCATGCAGCACGGCGAAAATCACCAGGCCCCATGCCAGCCAGAGATGAATCACACCCGCGAGGTCAGCCTGATCGGGTATGTCGCTGATCAGCGCCGGCACTTCGAACAAGCCGAACACCGGAATACCGACACCGTCGGCGGTGGAGATCAAGTAGCCGGCGATCATCACCGCGAACAGGCCCAGGTACAACGCCAGGTGGCCCAGCTTGGCTGCCACACGGGTGAATGCCCCGTGGTTGGCCGGTGCCGGGGGTGGCGGGCTGATGAAACGCCAGACTACGCGCAGCAGCATGACCGCCAACAATACCAGGCCGATACTCTTGTGCAGGTCCGGGCCGGCCTTGCGCCAGGGGCTGTAGTAGTCGAGGCCGACCATCCACAAACCCAGGCCGAACAGGCCAAAGACCGCCAGCGCCACACCCCAGTGCAGAACAATGCTGACCACGCCATAACGAGAAGTTGAATTACGCAGTTGCATGATGACGTGTTTCCCCGTGAAAGCTGTGCACAGACTAACGCGTAACGTATCGAATAAAAGCGGAAAAAATTGCTTCGGATTATCGAGAAATCCGATATTTAGTGTGTGAGTTTGCTATTAAGGAAACATTAACAATAGCGGGGAATTGTAAGTTGTCAGGTCATGACCCTGCCGCCTTTTTGCGGCGGCAGGGTCATGATAGACCTCAGTTGGCCTTGGCCTGAGCGTCGGTCACTGGCTTCTTGGCGGGGTCTGACTTGGCATTGGCCTTCTTGGCCTCGGCCGGCTTGTGCGTCTGCTTGGGCGCAGGCTTGTGCGCCGGCGCATGTTTGGCAGGTGCGGCCTTGGTCGCGGCCGGCTTGGCAGGCGCTTGCTGGGCGACCGCTGCCGGCGCAACCGGCGCTGGCGCTGGCGGGGCGGCAGGGGTAGGCACTGGCGCCACATCCTCGGCCTTGGCAACCGGCGCGGCTTTGGCCTCAGGCTTGTCAGCCCCCCCGAACAGACGCGAGAAGAAGCCAGGCTTGTCCTGCTTGGCTTCTTCGGCATTCGCAGGTGCTGCTTTCACAGGCGCTTTCTCGGTCTTGTCACCCTTGTCGGACGCGCCACCAAACAGGTTGGAGAAGAACCCGCCCTTGTCTTTCGCGGCCACCGCACCCGCTGCCGCCGCAGCTGCCACGGGCGCCGCCTTGGCCGGGTCGAAGGACTTGCCGGCCAGCAGGTCCTGCACCTGGCTGGCCGCCCGCTGGCCGCTGCGCAGGGCGCCCTCCAGCGTGCCTGGGTAGAGTGCGTCGGTGTGTTCACCGGCAAATGCAATACGCTGCACCGGGCGCTCCCACAGGCGCCAGTACTTGCTGATCTGCCCTGGGCCATACGCCAGGTAGGCACCGCCTGTCCCAGCGTCGGTGCTGTAGCGTTTGACCTCATAACCGGTGAACGCGCCACGAGCCTGGGGGTAGAACGCGTGCAGACGGATCAGCACCTGGTCGACCATCTGCTTGTCACCAAAGGCTTGGAGCAGGCGGGCATTGTCGCCAGACAGGTTGATCACCACGTTGGCGCCGCCCTTGAGGGCCGGCTCGATCCACAGCATTCCGAGGCCGGCGTTACTGAAGATTTCACCAGACATGCGCGCCCGGCTCTCCCACACCGGCTGCTTGAACTTGAGCATCAACTGGTCGCGCCAGCCGTAATTGGTGCCCTTGAGCGCCGCCAGGTGCTGGTTGTCCAGCCCCGGGGTGATCTGGATCTTGGCCAGCGCACGCAGCGGCACCGCCATCACCAGGTAATCGGCCTGATAACCGACACTGCCGACCTTGACCGTCACACCGTCCTTGTCCTGGACGATGGCGGTGACCGGTGAACTGGTCTTGATGGTTTTGAGCTGCTTGACGAAGGCCTGGGCCAGCACCGGGCTGCCGCCAGGCAAACGCGCCGCACGCAGATCGCGGTCACTGACACCGCGGTACACACGGTTCTGTTGGGCGAAGTAAAGCAGCGACAGGCGCGAAGGCTCATCGTAACGGGTACGAATCTGCTGGTTGATCAATTGCCGCGCGGTGGCTGGCAGTTGCAGCTTGTCGAGCCAGGAAGACACGTTGATCTGGTCGAGCGCGAACAGGGTGCTGGTTGCCTGCGGGTTGAGCGGGTCATCGATCGAGCGGGCGAGGTCATCGAGGGTTTTCTCGTAACGCTTGAGCGCTTCGGCCGTCGCCGGCTGCTTGGTGGCCAGGTCGGTGGCGCTGAAGTATTCACCGTCGATCAGATAGCCTGGGGTACGCACGAACTCCGGCGCAGGCAGTGTTTCAAGCTTGAAGCGGTCCAGGTACTGGTTGAGTACCGGCTGGGCCTTGCCGTTGCCGATCCATTCGCTGGTGGCCAGGCCCGAGCGCCCACCCATGCCCGACTTGGCCTCCAGCAGGGTAACCTGCCAGCCTTTGTTCTGCAGTTCGTAAGCTGCGGTCAGGCCTGCCAGGCCACCTCCGACCACGATTGCCGAAGGTGTCTTGTCCTTTGCCAGCGCGGCGCCGCTGGACACACCGATCAATACCAACGCGCACAGGCGCACCCAAGCAGCAGCCATGATGGCGAACTCCGAGTCAGACGTTACAGAAATGGGAAGAGGCAGAAACGCCCCGAGCGACAATGCGTTAAGAATACGTCAGGTCTGCAGACCCTGCCAGCACAGCGATATCAAGTGCCTTTGGCAACAGGTATTTTTGTCATCGGCCTGGCCAAGGGCCGCCATGACCTTCTGATCCGCTTGCCCGACAGGTCGCCTGCGACCACCAGCGGTTGTCCTGCCTCCCGGCATTGCTTAGGCTTACGCGGTCTACCCAAGCCGCAACGCCAGGAGAAGTGCCCATGGGCCTCAACGATCAGTGGATGCAACGTGACCTCAAGGTCCTGTGGCACCCCTGTACCCAGATGAAAGACCACGAGCAGCTACCGCTGATCCCGATCAAGCGCGGCGAGGGGGTATGGCTCGAGGACTTCGAGGGCAAGCGCTACCTGGATGCGGTCAGCAGCTGGTGGGTCAACGTGTTCGGCCATGCCAACCCGCGCATCAACCAGCGCATCAAGGACCAGGTCGATCAGCTCGAGCATGTGATCCTCGCCGGTTTCAGCCACCAACCCGTGATCGAGCTGTCCGAGCGCCTGGTGGCCATGACGCCGGCCGGGCTGGATCGGGTGTTCTATGCCGACAATGGCTCGTCGTGCATCGAAGTGGCGCTGAAAATGAGCTTCCACTACTGGCAGAACATCGGCAAACCGGCCAAAAAACGCTTTGTCACCCTGACCAACAGCTACCACGGCGAAACCATCGCTGCCATGTCGGTCGGCGACGTACCGCTGTTCACCGAAACCTACAAGGCGTTGCTGCTCGACACCCTCAAGGTCCCCAGCCCGGACTGCTACCTGCGCCCTGAAGGGATGGGTTGGGAAGAACACTCGCGCAACCTGTTCGCGGTCATGGAACAGACCCTGGCCGAACACCACGACACCCTCGCGGCGGTGATCATCGAACCGTTGATCCAGGGCGCCGGAGGCATGCGCATGTATCATCCGGTCTACCTCAAGCTGCTGCGCGAGGCCTGCGACCGTTATGGGGTACACCTGATCCATGACGAAATCGCCGTTGGCTTCGGCCGCACCGGCACGATGTTCGCGTGCGAACAGGCCGGTATCCGCCCCGACTTCCTGTGTCTGTCCAAGGCGTTGACGGGCGGCTACCTGCCGCTGGCCGCCTGCCTGACAACCGACACCGTGTATCAGGCGTTCTACGACGACTACCCGACCCTGCGGGCGTTCCTCCACTCGCACAGTTACACCGGTAACCCGTTGGCCTGCGCCGCCGCCTTGGCGACCCTGGACATCTTCGAGCAGGACAACGTGATCGAGGCCAACAAGGCGCTGTCCGCACGCATGGCCAGTGCCACGGCGCACCTGGCCGACCATGCCCACGTCGCGGAAATCCGC
The DNA here is from genome assembly GCF_021602025.1 of Pseudomonas ceruminis. Taxonomy (GTDB): domain Bacteria; phylum Pseudomonadota; class Gammaproteobacteria; order Pseudomonadales; family Pseudomonadaceae; genus Aquipseudomonas; species Aquipseudomonas ceruminis. The sequence goes on along the minus strand of NZ_BQHW01000005.1, from coordinate 200,608 downwards.
CAGACCGGCATGGCCCTGGCCATCGAAATGGTACAGGACAAGGCCGGCAAGGTGGCCTACCCCTGGCAGGAGCGCCGTGGCCTGAAAGTATTCGAGCATGCCCTGACCCGCGGCGCCTTGCTGCGTCCGCTGGGCAGCGTGGTGTATTTCCTGCCGCCGTATGTGATCACGCCCGAGCAGATCAACTTCCTGGCGGATGTCGCCAGCGAAGGCATCGACATCGCCACCCGCGAGAGCGTCAGTGTCGCCGTGCCGGCCAACTTCCACCCCGATTTCCGCGACCCGGGCTAGGCCCGAAAGCGCGTCACGCGACTTTCCCTGCCGGAGCGGGCTTGCCTGTCCCTGCAGGGGATCTGTGTACCTCTTTTACCGAGCAAAACCATGAGACTGTCCCGCTTCTTCATCGACGCCCCCCTGAGCCTTGGCGAGCACGAGCTGCCCGAGGCCCAGGCCCATTACATCGGCCGCGTATTGCGCATGGCACCCGGCGATGCCGTGCAACTGTTCGACGGCAGCGGCCAGGAGTTTCTTGGCCAGTTGCTCGAAGTGGGTAAAAAAAGCGTGCGCGTGAGTCTCGACCAGGCCCTCGCCGGTCAGGCGGACTCACCCTTGCATATCCACCTCGGCCAGGGCCTGTCCCGCGGCGAACGCATGGATTGGGCGATCCAGAAGGCGACCGAACTGGGCGCCAATGAAATCACCCCGATCGTCAGCGAACGCTGCGAAGTGCGCCTAAAAGACGAGCGCGCGGACAAACGCCTCGCCCACTGGCGCCAAGTGGCCATCAGCGCCTGCGAACAATGCGGCCGCTCGACCTTGCCGATCATCCATCCACCCGTGACCTTGGCCGAATGGCTGCAGGGCAGCGAAGCCGACCTGAAGCTGGTGCTGCACCCGGTCGCCGAGCCCCTGACCCGCCATGAAAAGCCGGCGCGCCTGGCCTTTCTCATCGGCCCCGAAGGCGGTTTGAGCGACACCGAGGTCGAACAGGCGAAGGCCGCTGGCTTCCACGCCGCACGCCTGGGCCCGCGCGTATTGCGCACCGAAACGGCGCCCGTGGTGGCGCTGTCGGTTGCGCAGCAGCTGTGGGGCGACTTCTAACGCACGTACAGCGACACCGCCACGAAGTGCATCAGGCTGCCGGCAATCACGAACAGGTGCCAGATGCCATGCCAGTGGCGGAAGCGGCTGTCGAACGCAAAGAAGATGATACCCACCGTGTAGAACACGCCACCGGCCGCCAGCCAGGCGAAACCGGCAGTACCCAGGCTTTGCAGCAGCGGTTTTACTGCTACCAGGACGATCCAGCCCATCACCGCATAGATGATGATCGAGAGGATGCGCGCCTCTGAGCGCGGCTTGATTTCCTGCAGCATGCCGATCACGGCCAGGCCCCAGACCACGCCGAACAGGCTCCAGCCCCAAGGCCCACGCAGGCTGACCAGGCAAAAGGGTGTGTAACTACCTGCGATCAGCAGGTAGATCGACAGGTGATCGAGCTTGCGCATGATCACCTTCGCCTTGCCGCGGGTGCTGTGATAGAGGGTGGAAATGCTGTAGAGCAGCAGCAATGTGCCGCCGTAGATAGAGAAACTGACGATCTTCCATGGGTCGCCCTGCAGGCCCGCGACCACGATCAGCCAGATGCCACCAATACAGGCCAGGACGGCACCGATCAGGTGGGTCCAGGCGTTGAAGCGTTCACCGTAATACATGCAAACACAGACCTCCTTGAGTGGGCTGGGTTCCTTCTGTAGTCAGTTGCGGCCTCTTCGCGGGTAACCCCGCCCCCTCGGTGTGCCACTTATCTCGCGGCAGCGGTGTACCCGCGAAGCGGCCGTCAACTGCACATCCTAACCACGGACAGGTTGCAGTTGCGCGTCTCGCACCAGCCGTTCCAGCCCGACCAAATCCGGCACCCGCGCCACCTGCTCGCCCACCTGTACAGCGGCGAGTTCCAAGCTGCCCAGTGGCACATCCACATAGTTGAGCTGGCTGTCGAGCTTGCACGAGCGTGGAATGTCCTGCAGCAGTACGGCCAGGTAGCGCAGGCCAGTATCGCCCAAGGCATTCAGCACCACGATTCGCGCACGCTCGCCGCAGGGCGTCTGGCCGCCGCAAGCAGCCTCGAAACCGATCAGCGGCAGATGTTGCTGGCGCCAGTCGATCCACCCCAGATGCCAGGGCAGCTCCCCTGGCTGGCAGAGCAAATTGCGCTGGCCAATCAACTCGGCCACGGCCACGTTCGGCAGCACCAGCGTGCGGTCCCCCAATGGCAGCAACAGGCCCGTCAGGCTGCTGCGCTGGCCTGCGATCAACTCAAGCATGGGCGTGGCTCCAGTGGGCAATGCTCTGCAACAGCACCGATTCCTGATACGGCTTGCCCAGGTAGTCGTTGACGCCGATGGCCATGGCCCGGTCGCGGTGCTTCTGGCCGGTACGTGAAGTGATCATGATGATCGGCAAGTCTTTCAGCCGCTCATCGCGACGAATGCGGGTGGCCACCTCGAAGCCGTCCATGCGCGGCATCTCGATATCCAGCAACAACACGTCTGGGCGGTGCTCCTCCAGCAAGGTCATGGCATCGACCCCATCCTTGGCCGTCAGTACCGTCATGCCGTGGCGCTCGAGCAGGCGGCTGGTGACCTTGCGCACGGTCACCGAGTCATCCACCACCATCACCAGTGTCGCGCGCCGCGGTGCCGGCCCGAACAGCGTACGCTGCACCCCGCTTCCGCCGGGCAGGCGCGCCAGGCGACGCTGCTGGCCGCGCAACTGCCCCAGCAAGTCGAGAATCAGCACGACCCGGCCATCACCCAGCAGGGTCGCACCCGACAGCCCGGGCACTGCGGCAAACTGCGGGCCCAGGCTCTTGACCACGATCTCGCGGCTGGGCGACATGCTGTCCACCTGAATGGCGAACGACTGTTCCTGGGAATGCACCAGCAACACCGGCAGCGGCACACTCTGCCCAAGCAGGCCTGGCCGTGGCAAACCTTGCAACAACTCACCCAGGTAGCGCAGCTCATACGCGTGGCCGGCATACACATAACGGGGCGTTTCCAGCTGGTAGCAGGCGGCCAGCTCGGCCGGCGGCACGCGCACGATGCCTTCGATGGTATTGAGCGGGATCGCGTACTGCTCCTCACCCAGGTGCACCATCAACGCACGGTTGATCGACACGGTGAAAGGCAGGCGAATCAGGAAGCGCGCCCCCTTGCCCTGGGCCGACTCGATGCTCATCGAACCCCCCAGTTGCTTGACCTCTTCGTGCACGACGTCCATGCCCAGGCCACGGCCAGAAATCTGCGTGATCTTTTCTGCAGTGGAAAACCCTGGGCGCAGGATGAACTGCAGAATCTCGTGGTCGCTCAGGTGCGCCTGCGGGTCCAGCAGGCCGCGCTTGATCGCCTTGCGCCGCACCGCCTCCAATGGCACGCCTGCACCGTCGTCGGTCATCTCGATGACGATGTCGGCGCCTTCGTGCAGCAAATTCAGGTGGATGATGCCTTGCTCCGGCTTGCCGACCGCCAGGCGTGCCTCACGGGCCTCCAGGCCATGGTCGACGGCATTGCGCAGCATGTGCTCGAGCGGCGCAACCATGCGCTCCAGTACGCTGCGGTCCAGCTCACCTTCGGCATTGCCCACCACCAGCTCGACCTGCTTGCCCAACTCGGCCGCCACCTGGCGCACCACCCGCTGCAAACGGGGCACCAGGCGTTCGAACGGCACCATCAAGGTGGCGGTCAGGCCTTCCTGCAGCTGGCTGTTCACCCGCGCCTGTTGTTGCAGCAGGTTGTGCGCTTCCTGGGCACGCTGAGCCAGGGTTTCCTTCAAGTCGAGCAAGTCCGATGCCGACTCGAACAGCGCCCGCGACAACTGCTGCAACTGGGAATGCCGGTCCATTTCCAGAGGGTCGAAGTCTTCGTACGCATCGCCCTCGAACGGCTGCCGGCTGCTGACCCGCCCTTGGGTCTCGATATCCAGGCGCAGCAATTGGTCGCGCATACGCTCCAGGGTGGTTTCCATTTCGCTCAGGGCGAACTGGGCATCGTTGACCTGTTGCTCGATGCGCCCACGGATCACCGAATGCTCGCCCGCCAGGTTGCCCAGGTCGTCGAGCAGTTCGGCGTCAACCTTGACCATATCCCCGGCGACACGCTCCGGCGTTGCAGCAGGCACCTCCGCAGGGGTTGCCTCCGCCGGAGCCTGGCCGGCGGCGCTGTCGGTCAGGGCCGCACTGCTGAAGTTGCGGATGTAGTCGATCAAGGCGGTGGCCGCATGCAGCGGCTGGCCCAGGCGCACGGCATCGAGCATGTGCGCCAGGCGGTCATGGCAGTTCTGCAACAAGGCGAACAGCGGCGCGCTCGGCGGCAAACGCCCGGCAGCCAGCAACTCGTAAAGGAATTCCAGCTCGTGGGCGAGGTCGCCAATGGCGGTGATCTCGACCATGCGAGCGCCACCTTTGAGCGTGTGCAGGTCACGCAGCAGGTTCTCGACCTCGACACTGTTGCGTGGGTCGGCCTGCCAGCGCGCCAGTGCGGCGGCGGCACTTTCCACGATGTCGGAGCTTTCTTCGAGGAACACCTCCAGCAGCTCTTTGTCGCCAGGGCTGTCAGCCTCATCAACCAGCCCCAGCGATGCTGGCAAGGGGGTCACCGAGCCAGGTGCCACCAGGCCGGTGGCATCCGGCGCCAGCGCCCCCTCCAGCAGCCCGCGCAAGCCCTCGATACAATCTGGGCGCGGCGTCGGCTCCTGACCCGCGGCGACCTCGTCGAGCATGTCCAGCAGCGCCTCGTGGGCCTGGCGAGCCTGGGCGAAAAAGTGCATATCGGCGCCCAGGCTGCCCTCTTCCACCGCGCCATACAGGTCCAGCAGCGCCTCGCAGACATCGTCCAGCTGCCACAAGTCGACCAGGTGTGCGCCATGGCACAGCGTGGTCAACTCATCCAGCAACGTCTCCAGTGACTGGCGCTGGCCCGGCTGCTCCTGCCAGCGCGACAGCAGCGACTCGGCATCCAGCAGGATGTCCATGGCCTGGGCAAGAAAACTGGCGATCAGTTGCGGGTCCCGCTTGCCCCGGCGTACCGGCTGCGTGGCGTCATGCAAGCTTGCCAGGCGAGTATCCACAGCCTCGCCGACCTGCTCGATGAGCGACGCCGCGCCAGGGAGGGCCGCCAGCGGCGTGCTGCCAAGCTGCGCCAGGCCTTGGTGGAACAAGGCCCGCGCCGCTTCCAGCCATTCCAGTTCAGCCCCCTGCAACGGCACCTGGTGGCCTCTGTACTCACGCACCAGTCGATCGAAGGCGGTGGCCAGCTCGGCGACGGGCATGACCCCAGCCATGGCGGCGCTGCCCTTGAGTGTGTGCAAAGCGCGCTGCAGACCGTCACTGACCGGCGTGTCGTGGCCATCGGCAGCCTGCAGGAATGCCTCCAGACTGGCCAGATGGCCCTGGGCCTCGGTGCGGAAAATCTCCAGCAAGCGTGGGTCGAGGCCATCGATCTCGCTACCCGCCAGTGAATCGTTCTCTGCCAAGGCATGCAGGTGGCTGGCCAGTTGCTCGATTTCGGTCACTTGTGGCATCTGGCCTGCTGCAAAATCTGCCAGCAGATCGGGTAAATGCACGACCACCTGCTGCAGCGCCACCACGGCCTCGGGCGCCAGCGCGATACGCCCTTCCAGCACCCGGTTGAGCAGGTGCTCGCCGCCCCAGGCCAGCTCGGCCACCGCTTCGGCATGGACCATGCGGCCACTGCCTTTGAGCGTGTGCAAGTCGCGGCGCACCTCTACCAGGGCATCGCGCAGTGAATTGTCGGCGCGCCAGCGCAACCAGTGGCGCTCGATCTCCGGCAACAGTTCGCTCGCCTCTTCGAGGAACACCTCGCGCAATTGATCATCGATACCATCGCCGCCGTCCTGCAGGTGGGCCGTATCGCCAAGCGCGCATTGCACGCCCAGTGCTGCCAGGCTGGCGCGCGCCATGTCGAGGAAGGGTTGGCCATCTGCCAACGGGTCTGCTACCCGCCATTGCAGGTAGCATTCTCCAGCACTCAGGGCCTCGGCCAAATGGTCCAGTTCATCTGCCGGGGGCTCGGTTTCCAGGTGCTGCAACCAGCCTTGCACATAGCCAGCACAGCCTGCGAACACCTCAGCAGCGGCCGGCAGCATCAGCATCGCCAGCGCCCCGCGCACCTGCTGCAACAGCCCCGGCAGTGGTTGCAGACGCTGGCGCGGCCAGCCCGACTCCAGGCAATCACCGATCAAGTCCTTGGCCTGCTGCAGCACGGCCAAGGCTTCGCTCAGCACCAATTGCCGGATTTCGGCCAGGTCAGAGCCTGGCAGGCCACCTTGCCCACCCTCGTCGAGCGGGCCAACCATGCCATTGAGGCTGGCCTCTACATACAGCAGGGCACCGGCCACATCCATGAGCACCGCGTCATCCACGGAGCGTTCACCCTGGGCCAGGGCTTGCAGGGCCAGTACCTGGTCGATGATGACCCGCCGTGGTTGCTGAAAGCCCAGCACCGCGAGGGTGTCGGCAACGTGGCGCAGGGGCGCCAGCAGGCTGTCGAGCTGCTCGCTGTGCTGGCGGTCACCCCGCACGAACTGGTCCAGGCGCTCCTTGATCCGCATCAGGTCGTCGCACAAGGCAGTGACGACCGATCGCAGGGCATCGCGGCCCGGCCCTGCCTGAATCTGCTCGCGCCAATTCCCCAGCGACAGGTCAAGGTTGGCCAGGTCGTCGGAGCCTGCAAAGCGCTGGGCTGCGCCACTGATCAGGCTGCCCTGGGCCAAGGGCTCGACCCCGCGACAGGCGCGCAGCTGGTTGAGCAATGGCAGCATCACCAAGGGCAGGTCATGACGCGCCCCGCGCAACCGCTCCAGGTACGACGGCAACTGCTCCAGGCCGCGAAACAGTGGGCCCAGGCAATCACCGCGCGGGCTGACATGGCCCTCGGCCATGGCCCTGGCCAACAGTTCCAGTTCTTCGGCCAGGCGCGTGGCACCGCGCAGTTCGAGCATGCGCAGGCAGCCGTGCACCTGGTGCAGGTTATCCACCACGAACGCCAGTATCGACAGGTCGCCCGTCTCCCCGGCAAAGCGCTCCAGGGCCTGACGTGCCTGGCCCAGGCAATCGAGGATCGCCGCCCTGGTCCAGGCCAGGGCGACCGTGTCGTGGCGTTCGGGGCTTACTGCTGCTGAAGCCATGGATGATCCCTCAGCGCCGCTCGGCGGGTGCCGGCAAGGTGAAACCGGACACCGACCGGCGCATTTCGCTGGCCATGCGTGCCAGGTGGCGGATGCTATCGGCCGTGGCGCCAGAACCGGCGGAGGTCTGTGCAGTAATCTGCTGAATCACCGCCATGGTGTGGGAAATCTGCCCTGCCGAGGAGGTTTGCAACTGGGCAGCGTCGGAGATGCTGTGGATAAGTTCGGCGAGGGTTTGCGAAACCCCTTCGATTTCGGCCAGTGCAACCCCGGCATCCTGCGCCAGGCGTGCGCCACGGACCACTTCGGCGGTGGTCTGCTCCATCGAGATCACCGCCTCGTTGGTGTCGGCCTGAATGGTCCGCACCAGCGCCTCGATCTGCCGCGTCGCCGAAGACGAACGCTCTGCCAGACGCTGCACTTCGTCGGCGACCACGGCAAACCCTCGGCCTGCCTCACCTGCCAGCGATGCCTGGATGGCCGCGTTCAGGGCAAGAATGTTGGTCTGGTCGGCAATGTCGTCGATCAGGCTGACGATGTCGCCGATCTCTTGCGAAGACTCACCCAGGCGCTTGATCCGCTTGGCGGTGTCCTGGATCTGCTCGCGAATGTTGTCCATGCCATTGATGGTGTTGTGCACCACCTCGTTACCCTTGTTGGCGATCGCCACCGAACGCTCGGCCACCTTGGCCGACTCGTAGGCATGTGCCGACACCCGGTCGATCGATTCGACCATGTCACCCACGGCTTCGGACGCCTCGCTGATCTGCTCGGCCTGGTGTTCCGAAGCCTTGGCCAGCTGGCGTGCGGTGTTCTGCGTATCCTGCACGGCCGCCGCCACTTGTTCGGCACTGTGGTTGATGGTGGCCACCAGGTCGCGCAACTGGTCGACGGAATAGTTGATCGAGTCGGCGATGGCACCGGTAAAGTCCTCGGTAACCGACACGGTCACGGTCAGGTCACCGTCGGCGAGCTCTTCGATTTCATCGAGCAGGCGCATGATCGCCTGCTGGTTGCGCTCGTTCTTCTCAGCCGTTTCGTGCAGTTGCCTGTGGGTGGTGCGCACCATTACCAGGCCGATAAGGATGATCGAGGCCAGCGCCAGCAGGCCCAGGGCATAACCACCGACGGTATCGAGGGTGCGCCCGGCGGCCAGGTTCTCGAAACTGTTGGCCAGGTGTGACGCTTCGTCGAGCAGGGTCTGCGACAGGCTGAAGATGTTGCCGGCCGCTTCACGCACGCGGAACAGTTCTGGCGAGGTTTCGAGGATTTCATCCACCGAGCCTGCAACGAACTGGAACAACTCGGCGATTTCGGCCAGACGGGCCCGGGCGTCGGCGTCTTCGACCCGGGTGACCTGGATGGCCGGGTTGCCCCCGAGCATCCCCTCGAGCACTTGGCCGAAGCGGTTTGCATCGCGACCGAAGGCATCGGCGGCCTGCGCGGCGGTATCGTCGCCGGCCAGCACGGTATTGACCGAGCCAAGAATGCGTTCGGCAAGCAGCAACTGGCGCTGGGCCACCACTACCTGATTGGCCGGGGCGCCGCTTTGCAGCAGGATTTCGACCACCTTTTCGTACTCGACCTGCAGTTGCGGCACGGTTTCAGCGAGCGTGGCTGCCACCTGGTGCAACGAAAGCACGGTCTGTTCGCTGGCAAGAATGGTGTCGGTGTTCTTGCGCAGGTTTTCCCAATCCTGCCGCACCGCTTCCATTTCATCCTTCACGGTGGCCGGCGCCGCCGGTAGACCGGTGGACTTGTCGCCTTCGCGCAAGTAGCTCCAGCGCCGCTCGAAGTCGTTGCGCGCATCCGACAGCAGCTTGAATGCCAGGGCCTTGCCGGCCGCTGCCTCGGTAGCGTTCTTGGCAATCCGCTGGGACAACACGCGCAACTCGCCGGCATGGCCGATGTACTGCTTGTCGTGATTGGACTGGGTGTTGAGATACGCGAAATTGGCGAACAGCAGGATGATCGACAGGATCAGCACCACGAACAGCACGGTGATCTGCACGATACTGCGGGTGCGCGGGGTCATGCTGGCAGGCGCGACATTGGTGGCTGGCTTGTTCACGTTCGAAAGTCCTATAGCGCCACGTCGAGAAAGCCCGGCGCCTGGGCCAGGGCGAAGGGGCTGAAGATCGCCCAACTGCGCTCACGCAGGAAATGCCCCTGCACGAACCGCGCTGCGGCGCGAATCAGCGGCTGCGGCGGTGACAGCTCCAGGCTGTCCAGGGCAAAGTGCTGCAGGCCCAGCACTTCATCGACCAGCAAGCCGACGAACAGGTCCTCGTGGTCAAGCACCAGCACACGCCGCTGCTTGCCCGGTGCCACCGGGCCCAGGCCAAAGAAACTGCTCAGGTCCATCACCGGCAGCAGCCGCCCGCGCAGGTTGGCTACCCCGCAGACCCAGGGCTGTACCCCCGGTACGCGGCTGCTGCGCGGCTCGCGCAACACCTCAGCCACCTCGCCCATGGGCGCAACGAACCACTGCCCGGCAATGCGAAAACCGATACCGCTCCATTGCTGCGGGCGCGTACCCTGCGGCGGTTGGTCGGCTACCAGCAGGCGGCAGCGCCGGTCGATGTCCAGCAACAACTCGAAGGCGGTCAGCGACGCGCCCTGGGGGCGGGTGGTCAAGCGCCCAGCACTTCGTTGAGTTTGGCGATCAGGGCGTTTTCTTCCACCGGCTTGGTGACGAAACCGCGCGCACCCTGACGCTGGGCCCAAATCCGGTCGGTTTCCTGATCCTTGGTGGTGACGATGAGCACTGGGATGGCGCTGGTTTCTGGGTCCTTGCTCAATTGCCGGGTGGCCTGGAAACCATTCATGCCGGGCATGACGATATCCATCAGCACCGCGTCGGGCCTTTCCTGGCGAGCCAAGGCCACAGCGTCGGCACCGTTGTTGGCCTTGAGCACTTGGTGGCCATGCTTCTCGAGCCATTCGGTCAATCTGTACATCTCTGTCGGCGAATCGTCGACAATCAGAACTCGGGCCATGCTGTTTCCCCGTCAGGAAAATAAAGGCCGCACCACCTCGGGCGCGGTCAGGGTACGTCTTGTTCGTGCACGGCGAACCCGGGCACATGGGCCCTGATCGCATCGAGCAGTTCTTCCTTGCTGAATGGTTTGGTCAGGAACTGGTCAGAGCCAACCACCCGGCCTCGGGCCTTGTCGAATAGCCCGTCCCGTGATGACAGAAGGATCACCGGGATGTCCTTGAATGCACTGTTGTGCTTGATCACGGCGCAGGTCTGGTAGCCGTCCAGGCGCGGCATCAGCACATCGACGAAGATGATCTGTGGCGCGTGGTCGACGATCTTGGCCAGGGCATCGAAGCCGTCGCTGGCCGTGATCACCTCGCAGCCTGCTTCGCCGAGCAACATCTGCGCGGTGCGGCGGATCGTGCGTGAATCGTCGATCACCATCACCTTCAGGGGTTGTTCCATAGATGCCTACCAGAGGAAATTAGCAGCAAGTTGCAAGCGCCAGGCTGCAAGCAAAAGCAGCCCGTCGCAGGGCTGGTCTTTCTTGACGCGTGTGGCTCAAGGCTTGCAGCTGCATTTTTAGCACACTCCGGGAGGCCATTCCATCTACCACGCCCCTTGACCCGCGGCGTTCGCGGCGCCACCCTGAGCCACTTTTCTTTCGATTCGTCGCGGCCACACGCCGCCAAGAGGAACCACCCCCATGAGCGTTCGCCTCGGCATTGTCATGGACCCTATTGCGTCCATCTCCTACAAGAAGGACAGCTCGCTGGCCATGTTGCTGGCCGCCCAGGCCCGCGGCTGGAGCCTGTTCTACATGGAGCAGCGCGACCTGTATCAGGGCCAAGGCAAGGCCCGCGCACGGATGCGCCCACTCAAGGTCTTCGCCGACCCGGCGCGCTGGTTCGAACTGGGCGAAGAACAGGACAGCACCCTGGCCGAACTCGACGTGATCCTGATGCGCAAGGATCCGCCGTTCGACATGGAGTTCGTCTACAGCACCTACCTGCTGGAACAGGCCGAGGCCGACGGCGTGCTGGTGGTCAACCGCCCGCAGAGCCTGCGCGACTGCAACGAAAAACTGTTCGCCACCCTGTTCCCGCAGTGCACGCCCCCCACCCTGGTCAGCCGTCGCCCGGACATCATTCGCGAGTTCGCCGCCCAGCATGGCGACGTGATCCTCAAACCCCTGGACGGCATGGGGGGTACCTCGATCTTCCGCCACCGTGTGGGCGACCCCAATCTCTCGGTGATCCTGGAAACCCTGACCGCGCTGGGCGCCCAGCAGATCATGGCCCAGGCCTACCTGCCGGCCATCAAGGACGGCGACAAGCGCATCCTGATGATCGACGGCGAGCCGGTCGACTACTGCCTGGCGCGCATTCCCGCCAGCGGCGAGACCCGCGGCAACCTGGCCGCCGGTGGCCGTGGCGAAGCGCGGCCGCTGAGCGAACGTGACCGCTGGATCGCCGCGCAGGTCGGCCCCACCCTGCGTGCAAAGGGCCTACTGTTCGTCGGCCTGGACGTGATCGGCGACTACCTCACCGAGATCAACGTCACCAGCCCAACCTGCATCCGCGAGATCGATGCTGCTTACAACACCGATATCGGTGGCAAGCTGATGGATGCCATTGATCGCCAGTTGCAGGCACGCTGACCGCGGACGCGGAGCAAACGCGCGGAGTGGGTTATGATGCGCAGCCGCAAGCTCCAAGCTGCAAGCCGCAATAAACTGCCGGCATGCACCCATCTGCACTTTCTTGCAGCTTGCGGCTTGTAGCTTGAAGCTGACCGTGGATACCCGATGACGCTGCCCGCCGACATCCCTGCCGACCTGTTGCCACCCCGCGTCCGCCCGGTGGACCGGCTTGGCTTTACCCTCTTCCTGGCTGCCCTGGTGCACCTGGCGCTGATCCTGGGCGTGGGCTTTACCGTGGTCAAGCCGGCTGAAATCCGCCAGACCATGGACATCACCCTGGCCACCTTCAAGAGCGAGAAAGCACCCGAGAAGGCGGATTTTCAGGCCCAGGACAACCAGCAGGGCAGCGGCACCCTGGATAAAAAGGCGGTGCCCACTACCACCGAGGTCGCGCCGTTCCAGGACAGCAAGATCAACAAGGTTACCCCGCCACCAGCGGCCAAGCCCGAGGTCGCGCCACCGCCGACGCCGCACAAGTCCGCGGTGACCACCAAGGCGCCCAAACCGCAAAAGGTCGAACCCAAGCCCAGGGAAAGCAAGCCGCAGCCCAAGCCTGCCGCCGCCACGCCAGAATTCGACAGCTCGCAGCTGTCGAGCCAGATCGCCAGCCTTGAGGCCGAGCTGTCCAACGAACAGCAGATGTACGCCAAGCGCCCGCGTATCCACCGCCTGAACGCGGCCTCGACCATGCGCGACAAGGGTGCCTGGTACAAGGAGGAGTGGCGCAAGAAGGTCGAGCGGGTGGGCAACCTCAACTACCCCGACGAAGCCCGTCGGCAACAGATCTACGGCAACTTGCGGATGATGGTGTCGATCAACCGCGATGGCTCGCTCTATGAGGTGCTGGTGCTGGAGTCCTCCGGGCAGCCGGTGCTGGACCAGGCGGCGCAGCGCATCGTGCGGCTGGCGGCGCCGTTTGCACCGTTTACCGGGGACCTGGCCGAGTACGACCGTCTGGAGATCATCCGCACCTGGCGGTTTGCCCGTGGGGACCGGCTTTCCAGTAACTGATCTGCAGCCGGCGCTGCCCCGGTGGGGGCGCGCAAGCCATGCACAGCACCTTGTCAGCCTCGCCACCTGGCGCCACACTATCCCCCATGAAAACCCTCGCCCCGAGCTACCTCAAGCATCAGTTCCTGATCGCCATGCCGCACATGGCCGATCCGAACTTCGCCCAGACCCTCACGTACATCGTCGAGCACAACGCCAATGGCGCCATGGGCCTGGTGGTCAATCGACCTCAGGAACTGAACCTGGCGGATATTCTCGAGCAGTTGCGCCCGGACGAAGAGCCCCCTGCCAGCACCCTGCAGGTGCCGATTTACCAGGGCGGCCCAGTGCAGACCGACCGCGGCTTCGTGCTCCACAGCAGCGAATGCAGCTACCAGGCCACTGTCGAGCTGGAGGGCCTGTCGCTGTCCACCTCCCAGGACGTGCTGTTCGCCATCGCCGAGGGCGTGGGCCCACAGAAAAGCCTGATCACCTTGGGCTATGCGGGCTGGGAAGCCGGGCAACTGGAGGCCGAGCTTGCCGACAACGCGTGGCTCAATTGCCCGTTCGACGCGCAAATCATCTTTGGCCTGGCCAGCGACCTGCGCCTGAACGCCGCAGCCGCCAGCCTGGGGATCAACCTCAGCCTGCTGACCAGCCAGGCGGGTCACGCCTGATGGCCGAATTACGCCTGCTGCTGGGTTTCGATTACGGCAGCAAACAGATCGGTGTGGCCGTGGGCCAGGTGGTTACTGGCCAAGCCCGCGAACTGTGTACCCTCAAGGCGCAGAACGGCGTGCCGGATTGGGCCCAGGTGGAAAAACTCATCGCTGAGTGGAAGCCCGACGCAATCGTCGTCGGCCTGCCACTGAACATGGATGGCACACCCAGCGAAATGAGCGCCCGCGCCGAAAAGTTCGCGCGCCGCCTCAACGGCCGCTTCAACCTGCCGGTGCACACCCACGACGAACGCCTGACCACCTTCGAGGCCAAGGGCGAACGCCTGGCCCGTGGCGGCCAGCGCGGCAGTTACCGCGACAACCCGGTCGATGCCATCGCCGCCGCCCTGCTGCTGCAAGGCTGGCTGGAGGCCAACACCTGAATTTTACGCCTTGCCGTCGGGCCAACCCGGCGCCCTCCAGGAGACACGCAATGAGCCTACCCAATCCCGCCGACCTGATCCGGCAGATGGCTGTCGACCTTCGCGCCGATCTGGCCCGCCGCGGCATCACCGAACCGCGGTTCATCGGCATCCGCACCGGCGGCGTCTGGGTAGCCCAGGCCCTGCAGCAGGAGATGGGCGACAGCAGCCCACTGGGCGCCCTGGACGTTTCCTTCTACCGCGACGACTTCAGCCAGAACGGCCTGCACCCGCAAGTGCGCCCGTCGGAGCTGCCGTTCGAGGTCGAGGGCCAGCACCTGGTGCTGATCGATGACGTGCTGATGAGTGGTCGTACCATCCGCGCCGCCCTCAACGAACTGTTCGACTACGGCCGCCCGGCCAGCGTCAGCCTGGTCTGCCTGCTCGACCTGGATGCCGGCGAATTGCCGATCCGTCCGAATGTACTGGGCGCTACCCTGTCGCTGACTGCCCATGAACGGGTAAAATTGACCGGACCCGCACCGCTCGCCCTCGAGCGCCAGGACCTCGCCACCGCTTCCGCCCTTTAAGAGTCCCCTCGCGATGACGCCAATCGACGCCAAGCGCCCGCTGCAGCTCAATGACCAGGGCCAGCTGCGCCACTTCCTCTCGCTCGACGGTTTGCCCCGCGAACTGCTCACCGAGATTCTCGACACCGCCGACTCGTTCCTTGAAGTCGGCGCCCGTGCCGTCAAGAAAGTCCCGTTGCTGCGCGGCAAGACCGTGTGCAACGTGTTCTTCGAGAACTCCACCCGCACCCGCACCACCTTCGAGCTGGCGGCCCAGCGCCTCTCGGCCGATGTGATCAGCTTGAATGTGTCGACGTCCTCGACCAGCAAGGGCGAAACCCTGTTCGACACCCTGCGCAACCTCGAGGCCATGGCGGCCGACATGTTCGTCGTGCGCCATTCCGACTCGGGCGCCGCGCACTTCATCGCCGAGCACGTGTGCCCGGATGTGGCGGTAATCAACGGCGGCGACGGCCGCCATGCGCACCCGACCCAGGGCATGCTCGACATGCTGACCATCCGTCGCCACAAAGGCAGCTTCGAAAACCTTTCGGTAGCGATCGTCGGCGATATCCTGCATTCGCGTGTGGCCCGTTCCGACATGCTCGCGCTCAAGGCCCTGGGCTGCCCCGACATCCGTGTGATCGGCCCGAAAACCCTGATTCCGATCGGTATCGAACAGTATGGGGTGAAGGTGTACACCGACCTGGCCGAAGGGCTGAAGGACGTGGATGTAGTGATCATGCTGCGCCTGCAGCGTGAGCGCATGGCGGGCGGCCTGCTGCCCAGCGAAGGCGAGTTCTACCGCCTGTTCGGCCTGACCACCGCGCGCCTGGCCGGGGCCAAGCCTGATGCGATCGTGATGCACCCGGGGCCGATCAACCGCGGCGTGGAGATTGAATCGGCGGTGGCCGACGGCAAACACTCGGTGATTCTCAACCAGGTCACCTATGGCATCGCCGTGCGCATGGCCGTGCTGTCCATGGCCATGAGCGGGCAGAACGCGCAACGTCAATTCGACCAGGAGAACGCCCAGTGACCATCAGCATTCTTGGCGCCCGGGTCATCGACCCCAAGAGTGGCCTGGACCAGATAACCGACCTGCATTTGGACGGCGGCCGCATTGCCGCCATCGGCGCCGCACCGGCTGGCTTGCGTGCCAGCCGCACGATCCAGGCCGACGGCCTGATCGCCGCACCTGGGCTGGTCGACCTCGGGGTGTCCCTGCGTGAACCGGGCTACAGCCGCAAGGGCAGCATCGCCAGCGAAACCCGAGCCGCAGTGGCCGGTGGCGTGACCAGCCTGTGCTGCCCGCCGCAAACCAAGCCGGTACTCGATACCTCAGCGGTGGCCGAACTGATCCTTGACCGCGCCCGTGAAGCCAGCAACAGCAAGGTTTACCCGATCGGCGCCCTGACCAAGGGCCTGGAAGGCGAACAGTTGGCCGAACTGGTGGCCCTGCGCGATACCGGCTGCGTTGCCTTCGGCAACGGCCTCAAGGAAATCCCCAACAACCGCACCCTGGCCCGCGCCCTGGAATACGCCGCTACCTTCGACCTGACCGTGGTGTTCCACTCCCAGGACCGTGACCTGGCCCAGGGCGGCCTGGCCCATGAAGGCGCGATGGCCAGCTTCCTCGGCCTGCCCGGCATCCCGGAAACGGCAGAGACAGTGGCCCTGGCGCGCAACCTGCTGCTGGTCGAGCAGACCGGCGTGCGTGCGCACTTCACCCAGATCACCAGCGCCCGCGGCGCACGGCTGATCGCCCAGGCCCAGCAGCTCGGCCTGCCGGTGACTGCCGATGTGGCGCTGTACCAGCTGATTCTCACCGACCAGTCGCTGCGTGAGTTCTCCAGTCTCTACCACGTCCAGCCGCCGCTACGCAGCGCAGCCGATCGCGATGGCCTGCGTGAAGCCGTGAAATCGGGTGTGATCCAGGCGATTTCCAGCCACCACCAGCCCCACGAGCGCGATGCCAAGCTGGCCCCGTTCGGTGCCACCGAGCCAGGCATCAGCAGCGTCGAACTGCTGCTGCCGCTGGCCATGACCTTGGTCGACGATGGCCTGTTGGACCTGCCGACCTTGCTGGCCCGTCTGAGCAGCGGCCCGGCGGCGGCACTGCGCCTGCCCGCCGGTGAGCTGAAAGTCGGTGGCGCGGCCGATCTTGTGCTGTTCGACCCGCAAGCCTCCACCGTTGCTGGCGAGCAGTGGTTCTCACGTGGCGAGAACTGCCCATTCATCGGCCACTGCCTGCCAGGCGCGGTGCGGTATACCTTTGTCGATGGGCACCTCTGCCACGAAGGCTGAACAGACCCAGGGGCCGATTGGCGGCCCATTCGCGGGGGCGAGCCCGCGAATGGGCCCGCACAATTTGCCGCGCCAAGCACGACCATTCATCCCCCCCGGTTGAAATCCTTCCCCCCACCCCCATATGAGTCTGCATCAGGCATTTTCGCCCCGCTGCGTGGAGACTCTCCCCTTGACCACCATCGTTTCTGTCCGCCGTCACGGCAAAGTCGTCATGGGCGGCGACGGCCAGGTATCCCTCGGCAACACCGTCATGAAAGGCAACGCCAAAAAGGTTCGTCGCCTGTACAACGGCGAAGTCATCGCCGGTTTCGCCGGTGCCACCGCCGACGCCTTCACCCTGTTCGAACGCTTCGAAGCGCAACTGCAGAAACACTCCGGTCATCTGGTACGTGCCGCTGTCGAGCTGGCCAAGGAATGGCGAACCGACCGTTCCCTGAGCCGCCTGGAAGCCATGCTGGCCGTGGCGAACAAGGACGCATCGCTGATCATCACCGGCAACGGTGACGTGGTAGAACCCGAAGACGGCCTGATCGCCATGGGTTCCGGCGGCGCCTACGCCCAGGCCGCAGCCCGTGCCCTGCTGAACAAGACCGACCTCTCGGCCCGCGAAATCGCCGAGACCGCCCTGAACATCGCGGGTGACATCTGCGTGTTCACCAACCACAACCTGACCATCGAGGAGCAGGACCTGGCCGACTGATCAGTTGTTTTGGCGTCCCGCCTGCTTCAGTAGAGCCAGCCGGGGCTTTTCCACACTGATCACTCCGCTCGAGGACCATTTTCATCATGTCCATGACCCCCCGCGAGATCGTCCACGAACTCAACCGCCACATCATCGGCCAGGACGACGCCAAACGCGCCGTGGCCATTGCCCTGCGCAACCGCTGGCGGCGCATGCAACTGCCGGCCGAGCTGCGTGCCGAGGTGACCCCGAAGAACATCCTGATGATCGGCCCCACCGGCGTCGGCAAGACCGAAATCGCCCGTCGCCTGGCCAAGCTCGCCAACGCGCCGTTCATCAAGGTCGAAGCGACAAAGTTCACCGAAGTCGGCTACGTTGGCCGCGATGTCGAGTCGATCATCCGTGACCTGGCCGACGCCGCGCTGAAAATGCTGCGCGAGCAGGAAATCATCCGCGTGCGCCACCGCGCCGAAGACGCCGCCGAAGACCGTATCCTCGATGCCCTGCTGCCCCAGGCCCGGGTGACCAGCTTCAGCGAGGAAGCCGCGCAGACCAGCAGCGATTCCAACACCCGCCAGCTGTTCCGCAAGCGCCTGCGCGAAGGCCAGCTGGATGACAAGGAAATCGAGATCGAAGTGGCCGACTCGGTAGGCGTCGAAATCGCCGCGCCGCCGGGCATGGAAGAAATGACCAACCAGCTGCAGAGCCTGTTCGCCAACATGGGCAAGGGCAAGCGCAAGGCGCGCAAGCTCAAGGTCAAGGAAGCGCTGAAGATGGTTCGCGACGAAGAAGCGGGCCGCCTGGTCAACGAGGAAGAGCTCAAGGCCAAGGCCCTGGAGGCGGTCGAACAGCACGGTATCGTGTTCATCGACGAAATCGACAAGGTGGCCAAGCGTGGCAACGTTGGCGGCGCCGATGTTTCGCGTGAAGGCGTGCAACGCGACCTGCTGCCGCTGATCGAAGGCTGCACCGTCAACACCAAGCTGGGCATGGTCAAGACCGACCATATCCTGTTCATCGCATCCGGTGCGTTCCACCTGAGCAAGCCGAGTGACCTGGTGCCGGAGCTGCAAGGCCGCCTGCCGATCCGCGTCGAACTCAAGGCCCTGACCCCGGAAGACTTCGAACGCATCCTGCAGGAGCCGCACGCCTCGCTGACCGAACAGTACCGCGAGCTGCTCAAGACCGAAGGCTTGAACATCGAGTTCCTCGGCGACGGCATCAAGCGCCTGGCCGAGATCGCCTACCAGGTCAACGAGAAGACCGAGAACATCGGTGCTCGCCGCCTGCACACCTTGCTCGAGCGCCTGCTCGAAGAGGTATCGTTCAGTGCCGGTGACCTGGCCAGTGCCCACGATGAAGCACCGATCCAGATCGATGCGGCGTATGTGAACGGCCACCTCGGTGAGCTGGCGCAGAACGAAGACCTGTCGCGTTACATCCTGTAAGCGGCAAGCCTGCTGCAAGCGACACGCTGTTGAGCGTCGCTTGCAGCACTGCGATACATGATTTTTCCACCATGGCTTGAATATCACTTCTTGTAGCTGGAAGCTTGCAGCTTGTCGCCCTGAAGAGATTCCAGCCATGGCCCGCCTGCCCACCGCCATCAATCTGCACAAAGCCTCGAAAACCCTCAGCCTCACCTACGGACCCGATGAGGTCTACCACCTGCCCGCCGAGTTTCTGCGTGTGCACTCCCCCTCCGCCGAGGTTCAAGGCCACGGCAACCCCATCCTGCAGTTTGGCAAGGTCAATGTCGGGCTTTCCGGCCTCGAACCCGCCGGCCAGTACGCACTGAAACTGACCTTCGACGACGGCCATGACAGCGGCCTGTTCACCTGGGAATACCTCGAACAGCTCTGCCTGCGCCAGGACCAGCTGTGGGCCGAGTACCTCGACGAACTGCACAAGGCGGGCAAATCTCGCGACCCGGCCGAGTCGGTCGTCAAGCTGATGCTCTAGCGCAACCCTTCCAGCCTTTAGAGCGCATTTTCTAATCTCATCTGCTTGAATGCCCTACAGACAGCTCATTGATGGGCTGTCTTGCGCATTACATGAAAGTCGGGTAACCAATGGAGCTGGCAAGTTCCCTGCATCGCCATTAAGGCCATCAGGGCATGGCTGGTTTGCAGAGGTCGCGAGCGAAAGCAGGCTGTCTTCACACGCAGAACTCCCCGCAGCTCATCGCCGAATGCATCCGGCCGCAGCACCGCTGTTCCTTATCACTGGTCACCCGAGTAACAGTACCGGGCTGTCGACTGTGCCTATGCCACAGCAAACCGGTACTCGTCTCAGGACAACGGAGCGTCGTAGATGAGTAACAAGAACAACGATGAGTTGCAGCGGCAAGCCTCGGACAACACCCTGGGCCTTAACCCGGTCATTGGTATCCGCCGCAAGGACCTGCTGAGTACCGCGCGGACCGTGCTGCGCCAGGCCGTGCGCCAGCCATTGCACAGCGCCAAGCACGTGGCGCACTTCGGGCTGGAGCTGAAAAATGTGCTACTGGGCAAATCAAGCCTTGCCCCTGAGGGTGATGACCGCCGTTTCACCGACCCTGCCTGGAGCAACAACCCGCTGTACCGGCGCTACCTGCAGACCTACCTGGCCTGGCGCAAGGAACTGCAGGAGTGGATCGCCAGCAGCGACTTGTCGCCTCAGGACATCAGCCGCGGGCAGTTCGTCATCAACCTGATGACCGAAGCCATGGCACCGACCAATACCCTGTCCAACCCCGCAGCGGTCAAGCGCTTCTTTGAAACCGGCGGCAAAAGCCTGCTCGATGGCCTGGCCAACCTGGCCAAGGACGTGGTCAATAATGGCGGCATGCCCAGCCAGGTCAACATGGACGCTTTCGAGGTAGGCAAGAACCTCGGCACCAGCGAGGGCGCGGTGGTGTTCCGCAACGACGTGCTCGAGCTGATCCAGTACAGCCCGATCACCGAGCAGGTGCATGCCCGCCCGTTGCTGGTGGTACCGCCACAGATCAACAAGTTCTATGTCTTCGACCTTAGCCCGGAAAAGAGCCTGGCGCGCTTCTGCCTGCGCTCCCAGCAGCAGACGTTCATCATCAGCTGGCGCAACCCGACCAAGGCTCAGCGCGAGTGGGGCCTGTCGACCTACATCGACGCGCTCAAGGAAGCGGTGGATGCCGTGCTGGCGATCACCGGCAGCAAGGACCTGAACATCCTCGGCGCCTGCTCCGGCGGCATTACCTGCACCGCGCTGGTCGGCCACTATGCCGCGCTGGGCGAGAAGAAAGTGAATGCCCTGACCCTGTTGGTCAGCGTGCTGGACACCACCCTGGACACTCAGGTAGCGCTGTTCGTCGACGAACAGACCCTCGAGTCCGCCAAGCGCCATTCCTACCAGGCAGGCGTGCTTGAAGGCAGCGACATGGCCAAGGTGTTCGCCTGGATGCGCCCCAACGACCTGATCTGGAACTACTGGGTGAACAACTACCTGCTCGGCAACGCGCCGCCGGTGTTCGACATCCTGTTCTGGAACAACGACACCACGCGCTTGCCCGCAGCCTTCCATGGCGACCTGATCGAGATGTTCAAGAACAACCCGTTGACCCGCGCCGATGCGCTGGAGGTGTGCGGCACCGCCATCGACCTGAAGAAAGTCCAGTGCGACATTTTCAGTGTCGCCGGCACCGCCGATCACATCACTCCCTGGCAATCGTGCTACCGCTCGGCGCACCTGTTCGGCGGCAAGATCGAGTTCGTCTTGTCCAACAGCGGCCATATCCAGAGCATCCTCAACCCGCGCGGCAACCCCAAGTCCCGCTACATGACCGGGGCGGACCGGCCGGGCGACCCAGTGGCCTGGCAGGAGAACGCCGACAAGCATGCCGACTCCTGGTGGCTGCACTGGCAGAGCTGGCTGGGCGAGCGCGCCGGCGACCTGAAAAAGGCTCCCGCCCGGCTAGGCAACCGCGCCTATGCGGCCGGCGAGGCTGCACCTGGAACCTACGTTCACGAACGCTAGTTGCAACGCCGTGGCGTACTCGTGCGCCACGGTGCTTTTTTCACTAAAGAGCCACGCGCATGTCGCAACCCTATGTTTTCCGCACCGTCGAGCTGGACGACCAATCCATCCGTACCGCCGTCCGCCCGGGTAAACCACACCTCACGCCGCTGCTGATCTTCAACGGTATCGGCGCCAACCTGGAGCTGGTCTTCCCGTTCATCGAAGCGCTGGACCCGGACCTGGAAGTCATTGCGTTCGATGTGCCTGGTGTGGGGGGCTCGTCCACCCCACGCCACCCTTATCGCTTCCCCGGGTTGGCCAAGCTCACCGCGCGCATGCTCGATTACCTGGATTACGGCCAGGTCAACGTGATCGGCGTGTCCTGGGGTGGCGCCCTGGCTCAGCAGTTCGCCCATGACTACCCAGAGCGCTGCAAGAAGCTGGTGCTGGCAGCGACTGCCGCCGGCGCGGTGATGGTGCCGGGCAAGCCTAAGGTGCTGTGGATGATGGCCAGCCCCCGGCGCTACGTGCAGCCGTCACACGTCATCCGCATTGCCCCGCTGATCTATGGCGGAGGCTTTCGCCGCGACCCGGATCTGGCCATGCATCACGCATCCAAGGTGCGGTCGGGCGGTAAGCTGGGCTATTACTGGCAACTGTTTGCCGGGCTGGGCTGGACCAGCATCCACTGGCTGCACAAGATCCAGCAGCCAACCTTGGTGTTGGCCGGCGATGATGACCCGCTCATCCCCTTGATCAACATGCGCCTGCTGGCCTGGCGAATTCCCAATGCCCAGCTACACATTATCGACGACGGTCACTTGTTCCTGATCACCCGGGCCGAGGCCGTTGCCCCGATCATCATGAAGTTCCTCCAGCAAGAGCGTCAGCGCGCGGTCATGCACCCGCGCCCGGCCTCTGGCGGCTAGGGTGCTGCCTGTTGCTGTGCTGACCAGACCATGGCCTGACGAGGGAGTGTTGCCATGAAAGACAAACCAGGCAAAGGAACGACAACGGTCCCCGCCACCCGCATGAACGCGCAGAACGCCATGCTTGGCCTGCGCGGACGCGACTTGATTTCCACGTTGCGCAACGTGGGCCGCCACGGCCTGCGCAACCCACTGCACACAGCCCGCCACCTGCTGGCCCTCAGTGGCGAGCTGGGGCGCGTGATGCTGGGTGATACCCCCTACCAGCCCAACCCGCGTGACAGCCGCTTCGCCGACCCCACCTGGAGCCAGAACCCGTTCTACCGCCGCGGCCTGCAGGCCTACCTGGCCTGGCAAAAGCAGACCCGCCTGTGGATCGAGGAAAGCCACCTGGATGACGATGACCGTGCCCGTGCGCATTTCCTGTTCAACCTGATCAACGACGCCCTGGCGCCGAGCAACTCACTGCTCAACCCCCTGGCGGTCAAGGAGCTGTTCAACACAGGCGGGCAAAGCCTGGTGCGCGGTGCGGCCCAACTGCTCGACGACCTGCGCCATAACGACGGCCTGCCGCGCCAGGTGGACGAGCGCGCCTTCGAAGTCGGCGGCAACCTGGCGACGACGCCGGGCGCCGTGGTGTTTCGCAATGAACTGCTGGAGCTGATCCAGTACAGCCCCATGAGCGAGAAACAGCACGCCCGGCCCGTGCTGGTGGTGCCACCCCAGATCAACAAGTACTACATCTTCGACCTGCAACCGGCCAACAGCTTCGTCCAGTACATGCTCAAGCATGGCTTGCAGGTGTTCATGGTCAGTTGGCGCAACCCCGACCCACGCCACCGCGAATGGGGCTTGTCCAGCTATGTCCAGGCCCTGGAAGAGGCTCTCAACGCCTGCCGCAGCATCAGTGGCAGCCGCGACCCCCACCTGATGGGGGCCTGCGCTGGTGGCCTGACCATGGCCGCGCTGCAGGGCCACCTGCAGGCCAAGCACCAACTGCGCCGAGTGCGCAGCGCCACGTACCTGGTCAGCCTGCTCGACAGCACGTTCGACAGCCCCGCCAGCCTGTTCGCTGATGAGCAGACCATCGAATCGGCCAAACGCCGGTCCTACCAGCGCGGGGTACTGGACGGCGGCGAAGTCGCGCGCATCTTCGCCTGGATGCGGCCCAACGACCTGATCTGGAACTACTGGGTCAACAACTACCTGCTGGGCAAGACGCCACCTGCCTTCGACATCCTCTATTGGAACGCCGACAGCACGCGCCTGCCCGCCGCCCTGCACGGTGACCTGCTGGATTTCTTCAAGCTCAACCCGCTGACCCACCCCACTGGGCTGAACGTGTGTGGCACACCTGTCGACCTCACCCAGGTCGACCTCGACAGTTTCACCGTGGCCGGCAGCAACGACCACATCACCCCGTGGGATGCTGTGTACCGTTCCGCCCTGCTGCTGGGCGGGAACCGGCGCTTCGTGCTGTCCAACAGCGGGCATATCCAGAGCATCATCAACCCGCCTGGCAACCCCAAGGCGTACTACCTGGACAACCCCAGGCTGCCCAGCGACCCACGCGCCTGGTTCCATGATGCGCAACGCAGCGACGGCAGTTGGTGGCCGTTGTGGCTGGCGTGGATCACACCACGCTCCGGCCCGCTGAAGGCACCGCGGCGGGAACTGGGCAACGCAACGTATCCACCCCTGGGCCCCGCGCCAGGCACCTATGTCCTGACCCGATGAGCGCAGTGACTGGATGAAGACACGCGACCGAATCCTCGAATGCGCCCTGCAGCTGTTCAACCAGCAAGGCGAGCCCAATGTTTCCACCCTTGAGATTGCCAATGAGATGGGCATCAGCCCCGGCAACCTGTACTACCACTTCCACGGCAAGGAGCCACTGGTGCTCGGCCTGTTCGAGCGCTTCGAGGAGGGGCTGATGCCCTTGCTTGACCCGCCGCTGGACGTGCGCCTGGACGCCGAGGACTATTGGCTGTTCCTGCACCTGATCGTCGAACGCATGGCCCAGTACCGTTTTCTGTTCCAGGACCTGTCGAACCTCACCGGGCGCCTGCCGAAACTGGCGCGTGGCATGCGCAGCCTGATCAATGCGCTCAAGCGCACGCTGGCGGCGTTGCTGGCCAGCCTCAAGGGCCAGGGGCAGGTGGTCAGTGAAACGCAGGCATTGGGGCAACTGGTGGAACAGATCACCCTGACGCTGATGTTCTCGCTGGATTACCAGCGGGTCCTGGGGCGCGAGGGGGATGTGGGGGTCGTGGTTTATCAGGTGATGATGCTGGTGACGCCGCATCTGCAGGCGCAGGCACGGGGGGCGGCCGAGCAATTGGCGCAGCGGTATCTGGAGGGGTGAGCCTACCGGTTTGGCAATGCCTTCTTCGCCGATGGGCCCGCCTCCACCTGGCCAGCGCTGCCTTCAAGGCAGCGTGTAGGTGTGGGCGCGGGCTCATCGGCGAAGGGCCGACGCGGTATCAGGCCTGAGAGGCCGAATTCCCCGGTGCCGACGGCGCGCTGCTGGCGGGCGCTGCGCTTGGCGCCGCAGTAGCGGCCGGTGCGTTGCTGGCTGCCGGTGCCGCTTTGGCGGCAGCGGGTTTGGCTGGAGCCTTTTTCACCGCAGGTTTTTTCGCCGCGGTGGGTTTGGCCGCTGCAGGCTTGGCCGCCGGTTTCGCTGCAGGTTTCGCCGCAGCAGTCTTGGCAGCAGGTTTGCTCGCAGCAGCTTTGGCTGCCGGCTTGGCCGCCGCCGTTTTCGCAGCAGATTTCGCCGCCTTGGCCAGCGGTTTGGCCGCTGTCTTGCTGGCGGCAGGCTTGGCCGCGGCGCGCGACGAGATCGGCGTGACCGAAGCACCGGTAAGCTTCTCGATCTGCTTGGTCAGGGTGTCGACCTGCTGGTGCAGCGCCTTGATTTCGTTGCGGCTTGGTACACCCAGGCGCGAGATGGCGCTGTTCAGGCGCTTGTCGAAGGCCTCTTCGAGCTCGCTCCACTTGCCCAGCGCACGGTCCTTCACGCCGGACACACGTGAAGTGGTCGAAGACTTGGCGTTTTCCGCCACATCCTCAGCCGTCTTCTTCGCTTGCTTCTCGGCCTTCTCGCCATCTTTGACCAGCGAGTCGAACAGCTTCGGGCCGTCCTGGTCGATCTTCGAGTAGATACCCAGCCCTGCCAGCCAGATCTTGCGGGAGTACTTCTCTATCCCGCCGACCCAGGAGCTGCCTTCTTTATCGGAATTCTTCTTGCCAGCCATCCTGCTCTCCTTATGGTTTGTGCGCGACACGCTCGAGCAGCTCATGCAGCTGTTCAAGCTTGATGGACAACGCCTCAACGTCATGTTTAGACGGAATGCCGAGGCGATTCAAGGCGCGACCAACCCGTGCGTCGAAAGCCTTTTCGATCTTGTCCAGTTGAACTTCGACCTTGCCACGTACGCGGCTTACCTCATGGGAGGCTTCGTCAAGCTGGTGGTTGGCGGCGTCGAGCTCTTTGTCGATGCGCTTGCGGCCACGTTTTTCAACGCCTTCGCCGGCCTTGACCAGCTCATTGAGGTAGTCGGAACCCTCTTGCCCGACACGGGCGTAAGCGCCAATGCCCGCCAGCCAGATCTTGCGTGCGTAGCCGCGCACTTCGCCCAGCGTGCCCAGGGCGTCTTCCTTTTTCTTCACAGTCACTTTGGCCATGTTCTGTGCCTCATATTCGTCAGTGGAGGAGGATGCGCCCATGGAAGCTGGGCTGATGCCTAAGGTAGGGAACAAAATTAGAAACCACACCCTAAGAACGCGCTTCATGACCTATTTACCCCACCAGCCTCCCTCACGACTTCTATTGTTCGCGCTCACTTGCTAACCGGAGCTCGACGCACATGGCGGTTTCCTCCTCGACCACCACCTATCGGCAGCTGGTGGCCACCCGCTTCGCCACACGCCCCACGCTACGGCAACTGCTGGCTAAAGAAGGCTTCAGCGTGCTCGCCGACCGCTACCCCTGGATCGTTCGCAACTACCCGAACCTTCAAGGTCTCGACCGTTTCACCGTACTCCACGCAGAACCGTCCAAGCCGCCGCAACAGCCACTGGTGCAGTTGCTGCTGGAGCACTACCTGAGCGGCCAACCCAAGGCGCTGAGCGCAGAGGATCAGCTCAGCCTCGCCCCACCGGAGCCCTTTTACCCCCAGGAGCAAGGCGCCGATCCCAGCAGGCAACCCAGCATCGCGCTGGATATGGCAATACTCAACGACGGCTTCGACACGCTGCTGCCCGCCCTCGGCGATGCTTTCCAGCAAGCGCAGATCAGCTTCTGGGCGGGCTGCGATGGTAATGCCGAAGTGTCTAACTTGCGCTGGCTGGCACATACGCTGAAAGCATCGCTGCTGAACGGGGTGGAACGCCAAGGCCTGAATGAAACCGCCAGAGAGAGGCTCTATCGCCTGTTGGAAGGGGTCGAAGCCCCAGCCGTCAGCGGCCTGCAGATAGCACTGAGCACATCGGGCAACATCCAATCGTTCATCCTGGCCGACCTTTTGCTCATCGAGCCGGGTCAGGTGCTGTGGTGCAGCCCTTGCGGCACAGTCCGCAGCTACGGCGACACCGCCACCTTCGCGAGCGCCCTGCGCGACGAGCTGGCGCACGGGTATCACTTCGACGCCTTCAGCTGGGCACAGCGCCCAGTGGTCGGCGACCCCTTCGAATACCAGGCCACCGCCATGCTCAATGGTGTGCTTGAGCGCCTCGGCCGCCTGAATATCGCGTCACTCAGCACCGTCGAGGCGCTGGAACACACGCTCAATGCCATGACAGACCCCAGCGTCGGCATTTCTGGCCAACCGCTGGTGAATGATGGCCAACCGGGCATCGCCCTACCGGCCTGGCTGGTGTCGGCAACTGCCGGTGACCGCCTGCGTTACAGCGCTGCGTTACTGCGGCTTTGCGCACGCCAGGCGCAGGCGGCGAGCAAAGGCTCGCTGGACGATATCGAGTCGTTGGACGCTTATGCCAGGCGGCGCCTGCGCGAGCAAATGCAGGCCGCCCACCCAGGCCAGGCACCGCTCGACCCTGATGTGCTGATGATAGAGATCTCCGTCGTGGTGCCGCTGTCTTCGACAGGGCCCGCCGAGTTGTCCTACCTCAAGAGCATGTCCCTTACCGAAATGGCGGTAGCACGCCTGCACACCGAGATGAACGAAGTGGCCTCCGGCCTGACCTACCAGGGGCGCAAGCCGGACCCGGCCTGGATGACACTCGACTACATCCAGGCATTGATCGCAGACGTGGACATCGGTGGCCAGTACCCCCTGTACGTGGCCGCCCAGTTGCGGGCATTCGAGCATGAGCCCGAACAAGTCCAGCGCTTTGCCAGTGAATGGCGTGGAAATCTGGCGTTCTCGGCCCTCAAGGCGAAGATTGACGGCCAGATTGGCGAGGTTGCCTGCCAGGCGGTGGTCGAATTCTGCCTGGGTAACGTGCGGTCATCGCAGCCGTTGACCTTCTCGGCGCTGACGCTCAAACCGCTCGCAGGCTGCGAAGGCGACACGGTGCACGGCATGTTCCTGCTACATGTCCGGGCCAGCGCCAGCTATCTGCTCTACCGCCCATTTTTTGCCGACCAACCCTTGATCGAACAAGCCAGCCTGGATGCCCTGATGGCGCAGATCCAGACCAATCAGCAACTGCAGCAAGACGTGCTTGACTGGATAGACGATGAAAACCGGCCCATTTACCAGAACGGCGGCTTCCTCCGCCCTCACCTGCACCCGCGCATGTCGAAGCTGGCGCGTTGGCTGGGCGGTGACACCGCGTGGACAGACGCTGCGCTGGAGGCCCTGCGTGCCCCGGTGACCCTTGCCGATGAACCCTGGCAGGGCGACCTGGACATTGCGCTGCATGAAGCCAGAGTCAAGGCGCTGTTACTGCTTGCCTCGCGCCAGACAGTCTCGAACTCACAACAGCGCTGGGCGCTAGCCAGGCAGCTCGGCTGGATGCTGTTCAACGCCACCACGCCGCTGCTGCGGGGCCCGGTTGCGGTCGTGGCCTGGGTGGTGGCTGCGGTGACACAGATGAGCGACGATCTGTCCGCACTCACTGAAGGCACACCCCAAGAGCAGGCCCTGGCAGTCACTGACTTGCTGGCCAGTGTCGCCATGCTGCTGATTCATGAGGTGGGCGGCGTCACGCCTGAGCAACCTCAGGCCCGGCTGCAAGGCCCGCTACCACGGTTGGAGGGCCTGGAAACCCGGCCGGCACCTACCACCGTCTTGCTCAAGGCACCCAACGAAGGTGAATGGCGATCGCCGATACCGACCCAAACCCACGTCACCCTGCTGAACTGGAGCGACAACCAACGCCTGAGCAACCTGCCAGCGCCTGCACGGCAAGCACTGGGCCAGCTGCAGGCCACCATTTCACTGGAGGGGCGTACGGCGCAACGCCAGGGCCGGCTACGCGGGTTGTATGCCATCGATGGCCGCTACTACGTAAAATTGCATGGCGCCGCCTATGAGGTGCTGGAAAGCGAAACAGGCTTGCGCATCATCGGCCCGCCGCAAAGCGCGGATGAATGGCAAACCCGCTGGGGTGGCAACCCGGACGGCTACCATATCGTTGGCCGTCAACGCAGTTACGGCCCATGGCTGACACGCTGGAACGACACCTGGGTCCTGGACCTCACCCTGGCAGGGGGCATGCCGAGGAGCAGGCAGCAGATCATCGCGCAGAACCAGCAGCAGTTCGACAGTTTGAACCAAGCCGTGTCGGCCAATCACACCGCACTGAAAAAGCTTAAACCGCTGCTGGAAGCGAACCAGCAATTGATGGCCGAGTACGATGCCAAGGCGAATGCCTTCGGGCAGGCTTTGGCCAGGGTGGGCGGCCCGGCAGCCATGGACGAGGCGCTCAGCCAACAGAGCCGGGATCTGACTGCCCAGCGCATCGTGCTTCTGCCGCAGATTCGGACAATATCGCTCTGCCTGGAAAAACAGTCATCGCTGCTGCAGCGCAATGCCTCTCTCCTGCGTCAGTTGATGGAGCCTAAGTTCGCCAGATTAGACCCGCTAGGGTCCGCCCGACGCAGCCTGGGGGTGCTGTCCGAAACGCTGATCGAAAACGACATCCTCCTGCTCCGCCGGCTGTTGGAGCAATCGGATCACGAGAGCGTTCAGCAAAAGTCCGTCGGCCTGAAAAAACGGCCTGCTACCGATGAGCAGGTCCAGCAACACGTTACGTTCCGCCAGGCGATACGGGACACGCTGGACAACATCAGCCGCCTTCTCACGGTGAGTGAACGGCTGGACACGCTCTTGCCTCAGATGCTCGACGACCCGCTGATCGTGTTTCAGAACAAGGACAAGAAAGCCAAGATCGAGAACGCCATAGGCCTGCGCCCCTACTCTACGCTGATCATTCGCGCGCAGAAGCTCAGTGACATGGCGTACCTGCTACTGGACAAGACGCGCCTGACCGAGCAGGCGGCCGTCGATCTGTTGCCGCTGCAGCAAACGCTGGACAGCCGAGAGTTCGCACAAACCATCTGGACACAGGACGGCATAGCGACGGCCAACCTGTCCCAGGAAGAGCAGGCAGGATTGCTCGGCGACGCGTTGCGCGAATATCAAACCACCCTTGGCAAGGCTCAGTACCTGCAGGCCTTCGATCACCCGGCCCTCGACCAGAGCATGCTCAAAGCGTACATCGAAGAATTGTCTGTGCTGGTGCGCATCACCGAAACGCAGCTTGCCAATGCCCTGGTCAACGTGGACAGCGGCGCAAGCCCCGCCCCAGCACCTGTGATGCACCGCGTGCATCCTCGCAGAAGTACGGTCATCAAGACCGCCCAAGGCCGCCGGCTATTGGTTGATCGATCACAGGACAGCAACCGCGCGGTTCAGCATGACCCCGTCACCCAGCAACCGGTCAGCAATTTCGAACAGCGGGACGGCGAGTGGTTCGAGCTGGCCCCGCCGGAACCGCCGGTAACGCTCGACACAGCCGAACTGCGCCAACGCGCGACCAGCCTGCTCGCCAACCGTGACGTGCGCATAGCAAAAGCCGCACGTCACCTCAACGAACCGAATGCCCTGTCAGATTTGATGGACTGGCACATCGAAGACCTTCTCGAAATCACCCATAAACTCCAGGCCATCGAGGACACGCCTCGGTCGCTGGCCTTGACCCAAGAACTGCGTGCCGCAGCCGCACACGTGCGGGCGGAGAAAAAACGCCTGCTTACGCAGTCTTACCTCACCACGCAACACCCCGATGGCACTGCATTGCGTTACCTGCATGAACAACAACGCCTGCAGATCACCCCAACCGTGGTACGAAAACCCACGCGCCGGCCTGATGATTACCTGGATGTGTATGAGGTGCGCGACACGCACGCCCCCACAGCGGTGCTCTGGGAAGCGCATTTTCATTACCGCAGCACGCAAGCCAGCGCCCGCCGCTTCGTCAAGGGACACTTGAAGTTCTGGGAGCCCAGGAGCCTGGAGCGAGAAGAGAAGCTGAAGAACGCCACGAATGCCGAACGGATCAAGATCTACCGCGGCGATCTGAAGCTCGAAGAGGTGGCAGATATCATACCGTTCCCCCCCGATTGATCCTGCAATGGGCCGACATGCGTCGGCCCGTTCCACTCAGGCCAACGCTTTGTCCAATGCCCGTTCGATCTCGCCCTTGATGGTGCCGCTCATCATCGACAGCATCATGCCCAGTTTGAGCTCGACCCGGATGCTGTCATCACCGATGTGCACGCTGCCATTGGCGCCACTGCGCGCTACATCGACGCGATCACCGTTCCAGGTAGCCTTGAGGTCATATTCACGGCTCAGTTTGTCCACCAGCGCCTCTGCTTTGGCACGGGCGGCGTCGCGGCCGAGGGAGTGTTTGCGTTCGACGCTGATCTGGGTCATGCGGGGGATCCTGGATATGAAGACATAATTGGCATTATGCCCGCCCCTGCCGCATGGCACACCCCGCCAAGACAAATCCGCCCGTTCGCCCTAGAATGGCGGTAATTTTTTTCGGTGAAGCGATATGAACGACCAGCGCAAAGGCGAACACGCCGAACCCACCACTCATTTCGGCTATCAGGATGTTCCCGAGAGCCAGAAGGCGAAAAAAGTCGCCGAGGTGTTCCACTCGGTGGCCGCCAAGTACGACCTGATGAACGACGTGCTCTCCGGCGGCATGCACCGCCTGTGGAAGCGCTTCACCATCGAGCTGTCGGGCGTGCGCAGCGGCAACCGGGTACTGGACATCGCCGGTGGTACCGGCGACCTGGCCGCCAAGTTCTCGCGCCTCGTCGGCCCCACCGGGCAGGTGGTGCTCGCAGACATCAACGAATCGATGCTCAAGGTCGGCCGCGACCGCCTGCTCGACCGTGGCGTGGCCGGCAACATCGAGTTCGTCCAGGCCGACGCGGAAAAACTGCCGTTCCCGGATAACCACTTCGACTGCGTCACCATCGCCTTCGGCCTGCGCAACGTCACCCACAAGGACGAAGCCATCCGCTCGATGCTGCGTGTGCTCAAACCGGGCGGGCGCCTGCTGGTGCTGGAGTTCTCCAAGCCGACCAACAAGCTGATGTCCAAGGCCTACGACGCCTACTCGTTCGCGTTCATGCCCCTGGCCGGCAAGCTGATCACCAATGACTCGGAAAGCTACCGTTACCTGGCCGAGTCGATCCGCATGCACCCCGACCAGGAAACCCTCAAGGCCATGATGATCGATGCCGGTTTCGATCGCGTCACCTACCACGACATGACCAGCGGTATCGTCGCCGTGCACCGGGGAATCAAGCCCTGATGTTGCTGGCAGGGCTGCTCGCCAGCGTCGAACATGGCCTGAACCGCGTCCTGCGCATGGACAGCACGGCCCTGCCGCGGCTGGCCGCGCTGGAGGGCAAGGTCATCGAAATCGACTGCCGCCAGCCGGCCCTGCAGGTATTCATCCTGCCCGATGAAGAGGGCTTGATGCTCGCCGGGCAATGGCAGGGCGAGGTCGACTGCAGCCTGCGCGCCCCGGCCGGCAGCCTGCTGCAACTGGCCGCGGCCAAGGACAAGAGCGCCGTACTGCACAGCCCGCAGGTCGAACTGCATGGCGACAGTGTCGCGCTGCTCGACCTGTTCGGTGTGCTGCAGGACCTGGAGCTGGACTGGGAGCACGAGCTGCAACGCTGGCTAGGCCCCGTCGCCACTTCGCTGCTGGCCGGCCATGTGCGCTTGCGCGCACGCTGGACCCGCCAGGGCCTGGCACGATTCAGCCAGAATCTGTCCGAGTACCTGGCCGAAGAGTCGCGCACACTGGTTGGCAAGCGCGAAGCCGAAGCTGCTTTCAGTGAGCTCGATACCCTGAAGGTCGATATAGAACGCCTCGAGGCGCGCCTGCAGCGCCTCTCCCGATCCCTTGATACCAGCGATAACGCATGAAGCTGCTCGCCGTCCGCCGTCTTTTCCGCATCCAGCGCGTGGTGATCCGCTACCGTCTCGATGACCTGTTGTTCGACCTGCCCCTGCCCTGGTGGCTGCGCAGCCTGCGCCTGCTGATGCCGTGGCGCTGGCTGCCGCGCAAACCGTCGGCACTCAGCCGCGGCGCGCGCCTGCGCCTGGCGCTGCAGGACCTGGGGCCGATCTTCATCAAGTTCGGCCAGTTGCTGTCTACCCGGCGCGACCTGCTGCCCACCGACGTCGCCGACGAGCTGATGCTCTTGCAGGACCGCGTACCACCGTTCGACCCGCAAAAGGCCGTGGCGCTGATCGAGGCACAGCTCGGTGCCAAGGTCAGCGAGGTGTTCAGCCGCTTCGACGTCGAGCCGCTGGCATCGGCATCGGTCGCCCAGGTGCATGCCGCGCGCCTGAAAAGCGGCGAGGAAGTGGTGGTCAAGGTCGTGCGCCCGGGCCTCAAGCCCGTGATTGCCCAGGACCTGGCCTGGTTGTTCCTGATCGCCAAAGGCGCTGAACGGGCCTCGGCCGACGCCCGCCGCCTGCACCCGGTGGAAATCGTCGGCGACTACGAGAAAACCATCTACGACGAACTCGACCTGCTGCGCGAAGCAGCCAATGCCAGCCAGCTGCGGCGCAACTTCGAAGGTTCGCAGCTGATGTACGTGCCCCAGGTCTACTGGGACCTGTGCCGCCCCAAGGTACTGGTGATGGAGCGCATCTACGGGGTGCCGGTCACCGACATGGCGACCCTGGCTGACCAGCGCACCGACATGAAGCTGCTGGCCGAACGGGGCGTGGAGGTATTCTTCACCCAGGTGTTCCGTGACAGCTTCTTCCACGCCGACATGCACCCGGGCAACATCTTCGTCAGCACGGTCAAACCGTGGAGCCCGCAGTACATCGCCATCGACTGCGGTATCGTCGGCAGCCTCACGGCCGAGGATCAGGACTACCTGGCGCGCAACCTGATCGCCTTCTTCAAGCGCGATTACCGCCGCGTCGCCGAACTGCACATCGATTCGGGCTGGGTGCCGGCGAACACCAAGGTCAACGAGTTCGAAGCGGCCATCCGTACCGTGTGCGAGCCGATCTTCGAAAAACCGCTCAAGGACATTTCCTTCGGCCAGGTGCTGATGCGCCTGTTCCAGACCGCCCGGCGCTTCAACATGGAAGTCCAGCCGCAGTTGGTCCTGCTGCAGAAGACCCTGCTCAACATCGAAGGCCTGGGGCGTCAGCTGTACCCCGACCTTGACCTGTGGAGCACCGCCAAACCCTTCCTGGAGCGCTGGATGCGCGACCGCATGAGCCCCAAAGCCATGCTGGGCAACCTGCACAGCCAGGTCGAGCAATTACCGCATCTGGCCAACATGACCCGCGACCTGCTCGAACGCCTGTCGCAGCCACACCTGCACGACCCGCAGCTGCCCGAGCGACGTCGTCCGGGCGACCGCTGGGCGCTGCGCCTGCTGGGTGCTGGCCTGCTAGGGGGCGGTGCCGTGCTGGCTGCGGGTGCCGCCGAGGCCGCCAGCCTGGCCGCCCCGGCGGCTTGGCCCGCCTGGCTGATGCTTGCCGCAGGCCTTTACCTGATCGTGCGCCAATAGCCAGCCGCGCTGCTGGCTGGCACACTAGCGCAAAGGGCCCGGTACAGGAGCGGGCCCGGCTTTGGAGTCGACGATGAAAGACTGGCTGGACGAGATCAAGTGGAACAGCGATGGCCTGGTACCGGCGATCGCCCAGGACCACAAGACCGGACGCGTGCTGATGATGGCCTGGATGAACCGCGAAGCGCTGGCACTGACTGCCGCCGAGCAACGCGCCATCTATTGGTCGCGCTCCCGTGGCAAGCTGTGGCGCAAGGGTGAAGAATCGGGCCATGTGCAGAAATTGCACGAAATGCGCCTGGACTGCGATGCCGACGTGATCATCCTGATGGTCGAGCAACTGGGCCATATCGCCTGCCATACCGGCCGTGAAAGCTGTTTCTATCGCGTCTTCGAAGACGGCCAGTGGAAAACCGTCGACCCGGTCCTGAAAGAACCGGATGCCATCTACAGCGCAGGACACTGACATGAGCGACACCCTCACTCGCCTGGCCGAAGTGCTCGAGGAGCGCAAACACGCGGCCCCCGACAGTTCCTATGTGGCCAGCCTGTACCACAAGGGCCTGAACAAGATCCTCGAGAAGCTCGGCGAAGAGTCCGTCGAGACCATCATTGCTGCAAAAGATGCCGCGATCAGCAAGGATTGCAGTGATGTCATCTATGAAACCGCAGACCTGTGGTTTCATAGCATGGTCATGCTCAGCGCGCTGGGCCAGCATCCACAAGCCGTGCTCGATGAACTGGAGCGCCGTTTCGGCCTGTCCGGGCACGATGAAAAGGCCGCCCGTCAGCCCTCGGCCTGACTGAATCGCATTCTAGGAGAACACCATGGGTATTTTTGACTGGAAACACTGGATTGTCCTGCTGGTCGTCGTGGTCCTGGTGTTCGGCACCAAGAAGCTGAAGAACTTCGGCAGCGACCTGGGCGAGTCGATCAAAGGCTTTCGCAAAGCCATGAACGAAGAAGAGACCAAGCCGGCCGAGCAGGCCCCGCCGCCCGCCCAGCCAGTGCCACCGGTACAGACCACCACACAGCAGAACCAGGGTGCGGGGCACACCATCGAGGGCCAGGCACAGCCGGTCCAAGAGCCGCAGCGGAAAGACTGAGCCATGTTCGGCATCAGTTTCAGTGAGCTGCTGCTCGTCGGCCTGGTCGCCCTGCTGGTACTGGGCCCTGAGCGCTTGCCGGGTGCTGCGCGAACGGCGGGGCTGTGGATCGGCCGCCTGAAACGCAGCTTCAACGCGATCAAGATGGAAGTCGAGCGCGAAATCGGCGCCGACGACATCCGCCGCCAGTTGCACAACGAGCACATCCTGCAGATGGAGCAGGAAGCCAAGCGCATTCTCAATCCGCAGACGCCACCTGCCCAGGCCCCGGCCGCGACGGCCGCCGAGCACACTGCCACGCCGCCCGAAGCTGCGCCTGCGCCTGCAGCGCCGACAAGCACGCCTGAACAGCCCGAACAGCCTCAACCGCCGCGAGCCCCATGAGCGAAAATCCGCAAGACGACCAGCCCATGCCGCTGGTCTCGCACCTGACCGAACTGCGCACGCGTCTGTTGCGCTGCGTTGCCGCCATCTTCCTGATCTTTGCTGGCCTGTTCTCTTTCGCCCAGCAGATCTACACCCTGGTCTCCGCGCCACTGCGTGCGCACCTGCCGGCCAATGCGACGATGATTGCCACCGATGTGGCCTCGCCGTTCCTGACGCCGTTCAAGCTGACCATGATCGTCTCGCTGTTCCTGGCCATCCCGTTCATCCTGCAACAGATCTGGGGTTTTATCGCACCTGGGCTGTATCGTCATGAAAAGCGCATCGCCATCCCGCTGCTGGTTTCGAGCATCTTCCTGTTCTACGCCGGCATGGCGTTCGCCTACTTCCTGGTATTTCCGCTGATCTTCGGCTTTTTCGCCAGCGCCACGCCGGAAGGCGTGTCGATGATGACTGACATCTCCAGTTATCTGGATTTCGTCATGACCCTGTTCTTCGCCTTCGGCGTCGCCTTCGAGATCCCCGTGGCGGTGGTGCTGCTGGTATGGATCGGCGTGGTCGATGTGCAATACCTGAAGAAGGTCCGCCCTTACGTGATCATCGGCTGTTTCGTGGTAGGGATGATCCTGACCCCGCCGGACATCTTCTCCCAGACCCTGCTCGCCGTGCCCATGTGGCTGTTGTTCGAGATCGGCGTGCTGTGTGGCAGCTTGATCCGTAAACGCAGCCATGACCGCGATGAAGCGGCAGACGACCCTAACGACCAGCCGCCAGCGACCCAGCCGTGAACCTGTTGCTCCTCGAAGAGGCCGACTTCGTCGCGCCCGACCGCGTCGTCCTTGCCGACCGGCGCTTTACCCACATGCAGGACATTCACCGTGTAGCGGTGGGTGACACCCTGCGCGTGGGCCGCATCAACGGCCTGATGGGCAGCGCCACGGTGGTGCGCCTGGCACCGCACGAAGCCGAGCTCGAAGTCGGCTTCGACCAGCAGCCCCCTGCCAAGCTGCCACTGACCTTGGTACTGGCTGTACCACGGCCCAAAATGCTGCGCCGGCTGTTCCAGACCGTGGCCACGCTGGGTGTGCCACGGCTGATCCTGGTCAACAGCTACAAGGTCGAGAAGAGCTTCTGGCAAACGCCCTTCCTCAACCCGGAGACTGTCCGCGAGAACCTGGTGCTGGGCCTTGAACAGGCCCGCGACACGGTGCTGCCCGAAGTCATCATGGAGAAACGTTTCAAGCCGTTCGTCGAAGACCGTTTACCCGCCATCGCCGACGGCACCCTGGGCCTGGTTGGCCACCCTGGCCCTTACCCGGCCTGCCCACGCGCCGTAGAAGGGCCGGTAACCCTGGCAATCGGCCCCGAAGGCGGCTGGATCCCCTATGAAGTCGAACTGCTGGGCAAGGCGGGCCTTGCCCCGGTACAACTGGGCGAACGGATTTTGCGGGTAGAAACGGCCGTGACGGCGCTCCTATCGCGAATTTTCTGACGAGCCAAGTAGACTTTCCCCCCATCAAGTTTCCCCGGCGCAAGCCGATGGCCTTGGCAACACAACAATTAAACTGTGCTGCCGAGTTACCGGGGAGTCGAACATGTACCGATGGTTATCCCACTCGCTGGGGAATGTGAGCGTCAATCGCAAACTGGGCCTGGGCTTCGGCCTGGTATTGTTACTGACCCTAGCGATCACCTTGACGGGCTGGCTGGGCTTGAACAGCGTCATCGCCCGAGGCGACAAGCTGGGTAACATCTCGCTTATCCTCCAAGGCACCCAGGAACTGCGCATTGCACGCCAGCACTACCAGCGCGACCGAAACGACGCCGCGATCGGGGAACTGGAAAAAGCCCTCGCAGGCCTGGAACGCCAGATCACCTTCATGCTCGGCCAGATCGAACACCCTGCCGACCGCCAGCGCCTGCAGCAGCAACAGGACGCCGTGCGCAAGTATCAACAGGCCTTCACCGACCTCAAGCAGGCCGCACAACGGCGCGAAGCCAGCCGCAGTGTGCTGGGTGACAGCGCCGACAAGGCCGCCGAGCTGATCAGCCGGGTTCAGCAACGCTTGCTGCAAAGCGGCGATATCGCGCCATACCAAAGCGCGGTAGAGGTCAGCGCACTGGTGCAGCAGGCACGCTTCCAGGTACGCGGCTACACCTACAGCGGCAACGCCGACTACCAGCAGACCGCACTCGCAGCCATCGATCAGGCCATGGCCAACCTCAAGGCACTGCCGGCCAAGCTGCCGGCCGAATACGCCGCCAGCCTGGACGATTCCGCGGACGCCCTCGCCGCTTACCGTGATGCTGTCAACCAGTTCGGCAATGCACAGTCGGCCAGTGAGCAGGCCCTGCAGGTGATGGCTGAGCAAGGCTCAGTGCTGCTGGATACCAGCCAGGCGATGACCCTCTCACAAACCGCCGTGCGTGATGCCGGGACTCGCCAGGCCAAGACCATGCTGGCGATTGCCACTGGCCTGGCCCTGCTGCTTGGGCTACTGGCCGCCTGGACAATCACCCGGCAGATCATCATCCCGCTGCGCCAGACGCTCGCCGCCGCTGAGCGAGTGGCCAATGGTGACCTGAGCCAGGACCTGCCAGCGACCCGCCGCGACGAGCTGGGCCAGTTGCAGGCCAGCATGCAGCGCATGACCCAAGGCCTGCGCGAACTGATCGGCGGCATAGGCGACGGCGTCACGCAGATCGCCAGCGCTGCCGAGGAACTGTCGGCGGTGACCGAGCAGACCAGCGCCGGAGTCAACAATCAGAAGATCGAGACGGACCAGGTAGCGACTGCCATGAACGAAATGGCCGCCACCGTGCATGAAGTGGCGCGCAATGCCGAGCAGGCCTCGGAGGCGGCACTGATGGCTGACCAGCAGGCCCGTGAGGGTGATCGCGTGGTCACCGAGGCAGTCAACCAGATCGAGCGCTTGGCCAGCGAAGTGATCAACTCCAGTGAAGCGATGAATGTACTCAAGGCTGAAAGTGACAAGATTGGCAGCGTGCTCGACGTGATCAAATCGGTGGCCCAGCAGACCAACCTGCTGGCCCTTAACGCCGCTATCGAAGCCGCGCGGGCCGGTGAGGCCGGGCGCGGCTTTGCCGTGGTCGCCGATGAAGTGCGCAGCCTGGCCCAGCGCACCCAGCAGTCCACCGAAGAGATCGAAGAACTGATCGCCGGCTTGCAAAGCGGTACCCAGCGTGTGGCCAGCGTAATGGACGCCAGCCGTCAGCTCACCGATAGCAGCGTCGAGCTGACACGCCGTGCAGGCACTTCACTGGAGACCATCACCCGAACGGTGTCGTCGATCCAGGCGATGAACCAGCAGATCGCCACGGCGGCAGAGCAGCAGAGTGCGACAGCCGAGGAGATCAATCGCAGCGTGATGAATGTGCGGGATATCTCCGACCAGACCTCGGCAGCCAGCGAAGAGACGGCCAGCTCTAGCGTTGAGTTGGCGCGGCTGGGCACGCATTTGCAGGGCCTGGTAGGGCGGTTCCGCCTGTAAACACGAGTAGGGTACTGATTCATACATTCTTGGCTGAATTTTCCTACTCGATTCTCAG
This sequence comes from Pseudomonas ceruminis, assembly GCF_021602025.1. Lineage (GTDB taxonomy): Bacteria > Pseudomonadota > Gammaproteobacteria > Pseudomonadales > Pseudomonadaceae > Aquipseudomonas > Aquipseudomonas ceruminis. The sequence continues at coordinate 161,077 of NZ_BQHW01000005.1, read as the reverse complement.
GTCAAGTCTTACACCTCCTCCGCCGATGGGCAGGGTGTCATGCCAGCAGAAGGCCGGCGTGGCATCCCTTCTCACCTGGACGGAGACTTGCCATGTTCGGCTACCTCAACCGCAGACTCGGCAACATAAGTGTCGGCGCCAAGCTCGCCCTGGGCTTCGCCGTGGTCCTGCTGCTCACCCTGGCCACCACCGTGAGCGGCTGGCGTGCCCTGGACGGCGCCATCACCCGCTCGGAGCAACTCAGTGAAATTGGCCAGATCAATGACCTGGCCAAAGACCTGCGTGCCGAACGCATCACCTACAGGGTGCTCGCCGACGAAACCAGCAAGGCGCAGATCGCCAGCACCCTTCAGCAACTGGAAGCCAAGCTGACCCTGCTGCAGCAACGCAGCAGCGTCGATGAGTCGCGCCAGATGCTGAGCCAGAAGGTGCAGATGCTGCAGCACCTGCGCGAAAACTTCACCACCTTGCAGCGCAGCGTCGAGCACCGGCGTGCCTTGCGCGAGGCCATGCAGGTGCAGGAACAGAAGCTCAATGACGCCATCGACGAGCTGCAGACCCAAGCGCTGCTGAAGATGCCCGCCGACAGTCAGCAAGGTGGTGTGCTGGGCCTGATGGATACCCTCAGCCGACACATCGACGGCGCCAACCAGCAGAGCCTGGTACCCGCCTATACCTTTTCGCCGCTGGAGGATTTCGCCAAGGTGGGCGACGCTGCCCTGACCGCCGCCGACACCAGCCTCGCCCAATTGCTCAAAGGCCTGGCTGCACTGGGCCTGCCGCGCGCGGTGATGGAGCAGCCAGGCCTGGAACTGGCCAGGTATCGCGCCAGCCTTGACCAATACCGGCGTACCGCCCTGCAGGTGGAGCAGCTGCAAAACGAAATGGAGCAGATGGGCAACCAGCTGCGGGCGACCAGCCTTGAGTTGAGCGCCAAAAAGATCGAACAACGCGACAGCGAGGCGCTGGCAGCGCGCTCGCTATTGACCAGTGTGGCCCTTTTGGCGCTGCTGGTGGGCGTGCTGGCTGGTTGGCTGATTACCCAGCAGATCACCCAACCCTTGGGCCAGACCCTGTCTGTGGCGGCGCGCATCGCCCGTGGCGACCTGAGCCAGCTGGAGCCAGTACAGCGCCGTGACGAGATGGGTCAACTGCAAACCAGCATGCGCGAAATGACCCTGAGCCTGCGCGAGCTGATTGGCGGTATCGACCAGGGAGTGGGCCACCTGTCACAGGCCGCCACGCAGCTGGCTGCCAGCAGCGAAAACACCAAGCTGCGCATCAACCAGCAGCGCGAGGAAACTGACCAGGTGGTCACCGCCATGAACCAGATGAGCGCGACGGTTCAGGAGGTAGCGCAGAATGCCGAGCGGGCATCGTTGGCGGCAACCAACGCCGACCAGCAAGCGCAGGTGGGTGACCAGGTGGTGGCCGATGCCATTGAGCGCATTGAACGTCTGGCCGGGCAGATGGACGAGTGCCTGGCCGCCATGCAACACCTGGCCGGTGAAAGCCAGCGCATCGGCAGCATTCTGGATGTCATCAAGTCGGTGTCCGAGCAGACCAACCTGCTGGCGTTGAACGCGGCCATCGAGGCCGCCCGCGCTGGCGAGGCCGGGCGTGGCTTTGCGGTGGTAGCGGACGAGGTACGCGGGCTGGCTCAACGTACTCAGCAATCCACTGAAGAGATCGAACAATTGATTGAAAGCCTGCACAGCGGCACCGATGAGGTCACCAGCCTGCTCGACAATAGCAAACGTCTGACCGAGCAGAGTGTCGAGCTGAGCCGCAAGGCCGGGCAAGCCTTGAGCCAGATCACCGATACGGTGTCGAGCATTCAGGGTATGAACCAGCAGATTGCCACGGCCAGCGAAGAACAGAGCGTAGTCGCCGACCAGATCAACCGCAGCGTGATCAACGTGCGCGACGTGTCAGACCAGACCAGCGCGGCCAGTGAGCAGACCGCGGCGTCGAGCGGGGAGCTGGAGCACCTGGGGCAGCAACTGCGGGGGATGGTGGGGCGGTTCAGCCTCTGAGATTGCCGGGGCCGCTGCGCGGCCCCGTACCGTTACAGCACCTGGCGCAGAAACGCCTGCGCACGCGGGTCCTTCGGCGCGGCAAAGAACTCGTTCGGCGGCGAATCTTCCAGTAGCTTGCCGTGATCGAAGAACAGCACGCGGTCCGCCACTTCCCGGGCAAAGCCCATTTCATGGGTGACACAAACCATGGTCATGCCTTCCTGGGCGAGGGTCTTCATCACGTCCAGCACCTCGCCGACCATTTCCGGGTCCAGCGCCGAGGTCGGCTCGTCGAACAGCATCACCTTAGGCTCCATCGCCAAGGCGCGGGCGATCGCTACCCGCTGCTGCTGGCCACCGGAAAGCCGCGAGGGGTATTCGTTGGCCTTCTGCGAAATGCCTACCTTCTCCAGCAGCGCCCGCGCCTTGGCCTCACGCTCGGCCTTGCCGCGCTTGCGCACGACCTTCTGCGCCAGGCACAGGTTTTCCAGCACCGTCATGTGCGGGAACAGGTTGAAATGTTGGAACACCATGCCGACTTCACGGCGGTAGGCGTTGATATCGGTCTTCGGGTCTTCAAGGCGCAGGCCGTTGATGGCCACATGGCCTTCGTCGAAGTGCTCAAGGCCATTCAGGCAGCGCAGGAAGGTCGACTTGCCGGAACCCGACGGGCCCAGCACCACCACCACTTCACCCTTGGCCACCTGGGTGGTGACGTTGTCCACCGCACGAACCACCTGGCCCCGGGTATCGAAGACTTTCAACAGGTCACGGACTTCAATCACTTTGCGCAAGCCTCCGCTCGAGCCGGCTGGCCAGGTGCGACAGCGGCAGGTTGATCAGCAGGTACAGGCCTGCCACGCAGAACCAGATCTCGAAGGTCGAGAACGAGGTGGTGATGGCCTCACGGCCGCTCTTGGTCAATTCAGTGATGGCAATCACCGACACCAGCGAGGTGTCCTTGACCAGGCTGATGAACTGCCCTGCCAGGGGCGGCAGCACGCGCTTGAAAGCCTGCGGCAGGATCACGTGGCGCATCGACTGGCTGGCGTTCAGGCCCAGCGAGCGGGCGGCTTCGTTCTGGCCCTTGGCGATCGACTGCACGCCGGCACGTACAATCTCCGCCACGTAGGCACCGGTGAACAGCGCCAGCGCCGCGACCCCGGCGAACTCGCGGGACAGGTTGAGCACGGTGCCGATGAAGAAGTAGAAGATAAAGATTTGCACCAGCAGCGGCGTGCCGCGCACCAGCTCGACATACACGGTCGACAGGTCGCGCAGGGTCGGGTTGTTCGACAGCCGGCACAAGCCTGCGAACAGGCCGATCAGCAGCCCCAAGGCACCGGATACCACCGAAAGCCACAGCGTGGTCCACAGGCCCCAGGCCAGCGGGCCCGCCGCCCAGTGGCGGGTGACGCCGACCTGGTCGCCTTCGGCGACATCGTCACCGCGGCTCAGTTGCAGGCTGTCCTTCGCCACGTCGAGCACTTGCTCATCACCGTTCTCGTCCTTGAGCGTAACGCGGGCGTTATCGCCGGAGACGACAATTTCCTGCACCGTGCCGTAACCGCTGGCACGCTGCACTTCCTCGGCCTTGTAGGCAAAGTACTGTGGTACGCGGTTCCAGCGCCACTCATAGGAAATCATCGAGGTGGCCAGGTACAGGCTGATCGCCAGGCCCACCAGGACCAGCGCGGTCAGCGCATGCCAGGGCCACTGGGCTTTCTTGTGTTTGATCACGTGGGTACTTCCGTAAATGCGAACGCGCAGGGTTTACCTGCGCGTTGGGGTCAAAGCCTGGGGCTTGTGGCCTGGGCCTTATTCCATTTCCTTCAGCCAGTCCTTGTTCTTGAACCACTTGTCGTGGATACGATCGTAGGTCCCGTCATGCTTGATCTGGTGCAGGAAGTTGTTGATGAAGTTGATGCTGTCGTAGTCGCCTTTCTTCAGGCCGAAGGCCAGCGGCTCGTAGGTGAACGGCTCCTCGAGGAACAGCAGCTTGCCAGCACCCGCCTTCTCGACCGCCACCACGTTGTACGGCGCGTCGTAGACGAAGGCATCAGCCTTGCCGTTGACCACGTCCATCACCGCTTCCTGCTCGTTGTCGTAGCCGTGGTACTTGGCTTTGGCGATCAGCTTCTTGGACACCATCTCACCGGTGGTGCCCAGCTTGGAGGTGATGCGGTACTTCTCGTTGTTCAGGTCTTTGTACGACTTGATTTCGCCCGCCAGCTCCTTGCGGATCAGCAGGGTCTGGCCAACCACGATGAAGGGTTCGCTGAAGTTCAGGCGCAGGTTGCGTTCCTGGGTGAGGGTCATGCCGCTGCCGATGATGTCGAACTTGTCGGTCAGCAGGGCGGGAATGATCCCGTCATAGGCGGTGGAGACTGCCTCGAACTTGACGCCCATGGACTTGGCCATGGCTTTGAGGATATCGACTTCGAAGCCGATGATCTCGCCGCGCTTGTTGGTCATCTGGAACGGCATGTAGGTTGGGTCCATGCCCACCCGCAGGGTGCCGCGCTTGACCGCGTCGTCGATGGCGCCGGCCTGGGCCGAGGCCACTGCGACCAGCGCGGTGACGCCTACCAGCAGCCGCGAAAGGTATTTCTTCATCATCACCAAGTCCCCTAGCAAGAAAAGTAGCGAATCTTATTGTTGGCACGGCCGTACTGGCCGGCGTGGCTTATCGGAGAGGGATGCTAACGCATGGCGGCTCTGGGACCTAGAGCCAGGGGGGACTTTGTTGGCCAAAATCCGTAGGTGATCAGGGCGATGGGGTAGCCCCCATTCGCCGGCGAGCCGGCGAATGGGCTGCAAACCCAGGGGTCGATCAGGCGCCGACGAGTGCCGGTTGGCCTTCATTCTCCGGGTGCAGCGGCAACAGCGGCGAATGCGGGTCGTTCTTGATCGACGCGCGCCACACGTCGATCCACGCCGCATTGTGCTCGGCCCAGACCTGCTCATGCAGGCGCGACAGGGCAACTGGGTCGCTGAGCAAGGCCAGGCGCGTGCTGAGGTCCAGCCCTTTGGGGCCAACCTCGATCGCCTTGGCCACACGCTCAGCGCGCAGCGCTTCGATCGGTGCCGCCTGGCCATGGCGGGCAGTGGCCATGGCGCAGGCCAGGGCGTTCTGCCGCGGGTCGACCACTGCCCGCACGAAGCCGTCGTGCAGGGCATGCCAGCGGTTCTCGTGGGTGTACTGGTCCGTCGCCAGCAGCTCCTGAGGCGTCGCGTATTCCTCAGGGATCAGGAACAGTTTCTCGTCCTTGGCTGCCAGGCCCAGGCGCGTGCGGCTGGAAATCACGGACACCGGGATCGACAGCACCAGTGAACCGACGATTGGCGCCAGCCACCACAGGAAGCTTGGGTTCAGCCAGGCCACCAGCGCGGCCCAGGCGAAGCCCAGCAGGGTCTGCGGGCCATGGCGGCGCACCGCTTCGCTCCACGGGGTAGAGTCGTCGTCACGCTGGGGCGAATTCCAGGTCGCCGCCCAGCCGAGGAACGCGGCCAGCACGAAGCGGGTGTGGAAAATCATCCGCACCGGGGCCAGCAACATGGAGAACAGCATCTCCATCAGCATCGACAGGGTGACCTTGATGCGCCCACCGAACTCGACTGCGCCCTTGGCCCAGATCAGGATGATACTGAGCAGCTTGGGCAGGAACAGCAGCACGATGGTGGTGGAGAACAGCGCAACGGCCTTTTCCGGGTGCCACTGCGGCCACAGCGGGTAAAGCTGATACGGCTCGATGAAATACTGCGGTTCCATCAGCGTATTGGTCGCCAGCAGTGCAGTGGACAGTACCAGGAAGAAGAACCACAGCGGCGCCGACAGGTACGACATCACGCCGGTGAGAAACACCGCACGGTGCACCGGGTGCATGCCCTTGACCAGGAACAGGCGGAAGTTCATCAGGTTGCCGTGGCACCAGCGCCGGTCACGCTTGAGTTCATCGAGCAGGTTGGGCGGCAGCTCTTCGTAGCTGCCCGGCAGGTCGTAGGCGATCCACACGCCCCAGCCGGCGCGGCGCATCAGCGCGGCTTCGACGAAGTCGTGGGAAAGGATCGCACCGGCAAACGCGCCCTTGCCCGGCAACGGCGCCAGGGCGCAGTGCTCGATGAACGGCTTCATGCGGATGATCGCGTTATGGCCCCAGTAGTGCGACTCGCCCAACTGCCAGAAGTGCAGGCCGGCGGTGAACAGCGGGCCGTATACACGGGTGGCAAACTGCTGCATGCGTGCATACAGGGTGTCCATGCCCGACGCCTTGGGGGCAGTCTGGATGATGCCGGCGTCCGGGTTGGCCTCCATCAGGCGCACCAGGCTGCTCAAGCACTCGCCGCTCATGACGCTGTCGGCGTCGAGCACGACCATGTACTTGTACTCGCCGCCCCAGCGACGGCAGAAGTCGTCGAGGTTACCGCTCTTGCGCTTGACCCGTCGGCGGCGACGGCGATAGAAGATGCGGCCGAAGCCCTTGGTCTCGCGGCACACGTCCAGCCAGGCCTGTTGCTCGGCCACGGCGATATCGGTGTCATTGGTGTCGCTGAGCACGAAGAAGTCGAAACGGTCGAGGTTGCCGCTTGCAGCGACGGACTCGAAGGTCGCCCGCAGGCCAGCGAACACCCGCGGCACGTCTTCGTTGCAGATCGGCATCACCAGCGCGGTGCGCGCTTCGGGGGCAATCGGCTCACTCCCGGCGCTGCTGCCGGAGATACGATACTTGTCACGCCCGGTGAGCAACTCCAGAAAGCCCATCAGCGCGGTCCAGAAACCCGCCGAAACCCAGCAGAAAAGAATACCGAAGAGGATCAGGATGGACGTTTGCAGGGCATAGGGCCAGACCTGCACCACGGTGTCCCAGAGCGGCTGCCTGACGACTTCGTCGAGGTCGACGAAAGACCAGCCCTGATACGGCAGGATGCCCTTCATGTACCAGCCGGCGACGATGGTCTGGCCGATCATCAAGGCCAGCAGGATGTAGCGGCGGATCGAACCGACCGTGCGCCAGCGCGCCTTGGGTAGCTCGCGCTCCACCGGCTGCGGGGCATTGGTGCGCCCGGTCATGCGCCGCCACATGCGGACCAGCACATTGGTGCGCCATGGCTCGGGCACCACGCGGGTACGCTTGATCGGTGGCGCGATCTTCAGGCACAACCGGCCACTGCCGTCGAGGCCGAGCATCTGGGCCTCTTCCAGCTCGGCGGCGCTGCCCACGGTCAGGCGCGGGCCAACCGAGGCCTGCACGGCCTCGCTGGCGTTGGCGACTGGGTTGGCCGCCAGGCGTTGGTGCAGCTCGCTGAACGACGTGCAGCTGGCGAGTTCAGCGCGCTGCTCGTCGCTCAGTGGGAGGTGGGCCAGGTACTCGCCAAGCGATTCTGGCCTTGCGCTTGAGTTACTCATCGGCAGGCAACTGATAGCTCCAGGTCTCGGTCAGCACTTTCTCGGTGGTGGCCGGGGTCCCGTTGGTGGACGCCGCATCGGCGGCAGGTTGTTCGGCCTTGGCTGGCTCCTGCGCCTTGGCAGTTTTTTCGTGCTTGGCGTGCTTGGCAGCGGGTTTTTCCTGCTTGGCTTCCTGGGCAGGCTTGGCCGCCTCGGCCGGCACGTCACGGACCAGCGCAGCGCGCATTTCGGTAGCCTTGTTGGCTTCCTTGACCTTCAGGCGCAGGGTCAGGCGCCAGCCCTTGGTCTCCGGGTTATAGCGCAGATTGTTCTCGACCACCTCGGCATTGTCGCCGACGCTGATCTGGCTACGCACGGCGGTGTCTTCCGGCAGGGCTGCCAGCGCCGGGCCGGCGAAATCGACCAGGAAGGCCACGCTGCCGTCCGGCTGACGGATCAGGTTGGACTGCTTGACGTCGCCGGTGGAGCGCAGGGTCTGCTTGACCCAGCCTAGGTCCGGCGCCTGGAACTGCTGCTCTTCGATGGTCCAGTGCAGGCGGTAGGCGTACTCGAACGGTTTGCCGGGCTCAGGCAGCTTTTCCGGGCTCCAGAAGGCAACGATGTTGTCGTTGGTCTCGTCGGCGGTCGGGATCTCGACGAGGTCGACAGTGCCTTTGCCCCAGTCGCCCTTCGGCTCGATCCAGGCGCTCGGACGCTTCTGGTAGTTGTCGTCAAGGTCTTCGTAATCGCTGAAGGCGCGCTGACGCTGCATCAGGCCGAAACCGCGCGGGTTTTCGACGCTGAAGTTGCTAACGGCCAGGTGTTTCGGGTTGTTCAGCGGGCGCCACAGCCACTCGCCATTACCGGCGTGGATCGACAGGCCTTCGGAGTCATGCAGGGCCGGACGGTAGTTCATGACCTTGGAAGGCTGGTTGGGGCCGAACAGGTACATGCTGGTCAGCGGCGCAATGCCCAGGCGGCTGACGTGATCACGCAGGAACACGCGCGATTGCACATCGACCACGGTATCGTTGCCTGGGCGCAGAATCAGCTTGTAGGCGCCGGTGGAGCGCGGCGAATCGAGCAGGGCGTAGATCACCAGGTGCTTGTCGGCCGGCTTGGGCTTTTCGACCCAGAACTCGGTAAAGCGCGGGAACTCTTCGCCCGACGGCAGCGCGGTGTCGATGGCCAGGCCACGGGCCGACAGGCCGTATACGTGCCCCTTGCCGACCACGCGGAAATAGCTGGCGCCCAGCAGGGTCATGATTTCGTCCTGCTTGTCGGCCTTGTTGATCGGGTACAGCACGCGGAAACCGGCGTAGCCCAGGTTCTTGGTGGTGTCCGCATCGTGCGGCACATCACCGAACTCGAAACGGCTCGGGTCGTACTTGATTTCCTCGACCTTGGAAGCGGTGATTTCGTTGATTTTCACCGGCGTGTCGAAATGCATGCCCTGGTGGTAGAAGGACAGCTTGAACGGCGTCTTGTCCTGGGCCCACTCGGCCTTTTCCTGCAGGAAGTGAATCTTCTGGTAATCGGCGAACTTCATGTCGCGGAATACCGCCGGCAGGTTGCTTTTTGGCGCTTCGTACTTCTGGCCGGCCAGATCCTTTGCCTTGGCTGCAACATCGTCAAGATTGAATGCCCACAGCTGGCCAGCGCTCATCAGGCCGACCAGTGCCACACTGGCCATCAGGGCCTTGCGCAGCCGCGTGCCGGGGATTCTTGATGCTTTTTGGGGACTAACAATCACGAGCAACCCTCGCCGAAAACAGATCATGAAACCAACGGCCAGCGACAAATGCCGGGTTGGCGAGCACTGTTCGGACCCCGTAAGGGCGTAATGATTCCCCAAACGGATCCAGACAATGCTCGAGTCAGAGTGAAACGAACCTGCGAACGCAGGCCCACGCAGCGCGCGATTATCCAGCAGGTCGCGTTACAACGCATCAGGCTGGACCAACTATTTATCGTACAAAACCCCTTGTTTTCCTAGAAACAAGGGGTTTTTTTACCTCAGATTTGTAACATAAATGTCACAGGGCCATCATTGACCAGGTGCACCTGCATGTCTGCACCAAAACGCCCGCTCGCCACCTCGGCGTGCTGGGCCTGGGCTTGCTGCAACAAATAGTCAAACAACTCGGCTCCCAGCGCCGGTGGCGCGGCCGTCGAAAAGCTCGGCCGCAAGCCGCTGCGCGTATCCGCCGCCAAGGTGAACTGCGACACCAGCAGCAAACCACCACCCTTGTCCTTGAGCGACAGGTTCATCTTGCCCTGCTCGTCACTGAACACCCGATAGTTGAGGAGTTTGTGCAACAACTTATCGGCATGTTCCCGCGTATCTTCAGGCTCGACCGCCACCAGCACCAGTAGCCCCTGATCAATGGCACCGACAATTTCGCCTGCCACTTCAACCCGCGCGCCTCGCACGCGCTGCAGCAGCCCCTTCATGCTTCTTCCAGGGGCAGATCGAGCAGACGCCGCGCCATCTGGTCGGCGGCACGTACCAGGGCATCGGTGATGCCCGGTTCGGACGCGGCATGGCCTGCGTCACGGATAACCTTGAGCTCGCTGTTCGGCCAAGCCTGATGCAATGCCCAGGCGTTGTCCAGCGGGCAGATCACGTCGTAGCGGCCATGCACGATCACGGCCGGCAGGTGGGCGATCTTGGGCATGTCGCGGATCAGTTGGTCGGGCTCCAGAAACGCATTGTTCATGAAATAGTGGCATTCGATACGGGCGATCGACAACGCTCGCTGCGGCTCGGAGAAACGATCGACCACCAGCGGATTGGGGCGCAGCGTGGCCGTACGGCCCTCCCAGGTCGACCACGCCTTGGCGGCATGCATCTGGGCAATCTGGTCGTTGCCGGTGAGGCGCTTGTGGAATGCCTTGACCAGGTCACCCCGCTCGTCCGCCGGGATGGGCGCGATGTAGTCCTGCCAGTAGTCGGGGAACAGGCGGCTGGCGCCCTCCTGGTAGAACCATTGGATCTCTTGCGGCCGGCACAGGAAGATGCCGCGCAGAATCAGACCATGCACCCGCTCGGGGTGGGTCTGGGCATAGGCCAGGGCCAGGGTCGAGCCCCAGGAGCCGCCGAACAGGACCCACTTGTCGATACCCAGGTGCTCGCGGATGCGCTCCAGGTCCTCGACCAGGTGCCAAGTGGTGTTGTTCTCCAGGCTTGCGTGCGGGGTGGAGCGGCCACAGCCACGCTGGTCGAAGGTGATGATGCGGTACAGGTTGGGGTCGAAGTAGCAACGGCTCTGGGCATCGCAACCCGCGCCCGGGCCGCCGTGGATGAACACCACCGGCAAACCTTCAGGCGAGCCGCTTTCATCGACATACAGCACATGCGGCGCTTCCACGGCCAGATCGTGCCGGGCGTAGGGTTTGATCTGCGGGTAGAGGGTCTGCATTGCGCACTCCGTGTGAGGATTAAGTCTGCCGTTGGGCATCATAAACCTGAATTGCGCTTTGAGCATGTGTCAGTGGTAGATCATGTTATGCACGTGCCCGGTAGCCCTTTTCATAGCATCGCAGCTCCATCAAGCGAGCGCTGCCCATGAATGACTTTTCGATCCCGCCGTCCCCGGACCATGAGGCCCACCCGCACCACCTGATTGCCGGCAAGGCGCCGGCCTGGATGCGCAATTTGCCCCCTGACACCTATCGCCACCTGCGCACGGCGGCGCGTCCCCGCGCACCGTGGTTCGAGCAGGCCTGCCTGGAGCGGCCAGCGGCCGCTCGGGCACTGGTGGCGGAATACGGCAGCTACCGACGCGCGCAGGAGCAGGCGCACACCTTGCTCGCGTCCTTGCCACCGCTGCAAGGGTTTGCCTGCGAGCAACTGACCCAGGCCATCGAACAACGCTTCGGCCTGCGCCTGGACGTGACCCGGACCTACCTGATCAATGCCAGCAAAGCCGTGGCCTATAAACGCTCTCTCACTGGCGATCCATTGGTTGACAGTCAGCGTGCGCTGAAGCTGGCCACCCAGTCGCTGTTGCACTGCGCACTGCAGAACTTCGAAGCAGCCGAGACCCACGCCGAGGGGCTGGACGTTGACACACTCACCTCCAGGGTGGTCGACAGCAACACCTTTTTGGCACTGCAACCCCTCGGCCAACCCATTGCCATGGCCGCACCGGCATTCGCAGCACTGGTGCGGGAACTGGACATCGGCGGGCAATACCAGACGATGATCGATGCCGTCTACGCACCTTCGACCACGCCCCCAGCGCCGTCCGATGCCTGGCAGGCCTTCAGCGACACGGAACACTCGGCCTTTCGCCTGCAGGTACATATGGCCTTTCTGACCAACGCCATCGACGAATCCCTTTGTCAGGCGCTGCTGAAGCTTGCCGACGATGGCCAGGCCGACTACCTGGGCAGCCCGATACGCTGTGCGTTCCTCGAGGTGTTCGGCGTAACCCTGACCGGCGCGATGGCCATAGGTGTTGTCCCTTCACCCGAGCGATTGCTGGCCTACGACGTGACGCTGCTGCCCTATAAAGAGGTGCTGATCACTTACTTGCCAGGCGCACCTGCGCCTTTGATGGTGCACACGACCAGCCATCAAGTGCAGGCCCACGTGAGCCAACAGATTTCCACCCTCCCTGTGGCTGAACTGCGGGCACTGGTGCCTGAGCGTCATCAACACGATTTCCTCGAAAAGGCCAGGCAGGAGGCTGCGCACTGGGTCGCAATAACCTTGCAGCCGCTGCGCCGGCCCTTTGTCGACGCCCTGGTGCACCAGAAGTACCAGCGGCTCAAGGACGACGCTCGCTTCCACGCCGTCCCCACCGCACTCGAAGACCAGAAGACGACCCAGAAGCGCATCAGTTACTTTTCGCAGCTGGCGTTCAACGCCATCAACGTAGGCGCGTTTTTCGTACCCGGCCTGGGCCAGTTGATGATGGGCCTGTCCGTCATCCAGCTGAGTTACGAAGTATTCGAAGGGTTCGAGAGCTGGGCCGATGGCGATCGCGATAAAGCCTTGGACGATCTTCTGGATGTGCTGGAGAACCTTGCCCTTACCGCCGCCCTGGGTGCCGCAGGCCGTGCAGCAGGCACACCGGCCAATGAAAAGATCCCGGTCGAAAGGCCGTCGTTCATCACAGAACTCAAACCCATCGAGCTGCCCGATGGCCAAACACGCCTATGGCTCCCCGACCTGCGCCCGTTCGCCCATGACATCGTGCTGCCTGCCGACCTGCAGCCGGACGAATTCGGCGTGTACCAGCACCAGGGCAAAATGTGGCTGGCACTGGAAGACCAGACCTATTCGATCCGCCAGCATCCCCAGACCAACGACTATCACCTTGAGCACCCACGCGGGCCTGAGCGTTACCAACCTCGCATGCTCCACAACGGTGCGGGTGCCTGGTTGCAGGAAGATGAACGGCCGCGCGAATGGCAAGGCTTGAAACTGTTCCGCCGCCTGGGCCATCTGACAGCCGCATTCGACGACCAGGCCGCACGGCAGATCATGCAGGTCAGCGGTACCTCGGAGGATGTGCTGCGCCGGGTGCTTGCAGAGCGCGAACCCTTACCGGCGTTGCTGCAGGACACCTTATTGCGCTTCAAGCTGGACCACGAACTGGAGCGGTCCCACCCAGAGGCGCCACCGCACACACGCGCTACCCTGTTCGAGCAGCGCTATGCAGCCAGCTTGACAGCACAGGGGCCGCGAGCCGAGCTGGTTCGCAGGGTCTACCCCACGCTCCCCAGGCCCGTGCTGGAAACACTGCTGCTCAGTGCGGACGAGGCCGAACTGCAGGCCCTGGATCACGGGAAGATTCCCGGACGGCTGGGCGAGGAAATCCGCTGTTTCCAACACCATATCCGCCTCGCTCGCGCCTACGAAGGCCTGTACCTGCGCGCGCCACGCAACTGGGACAGTGAGCGCCTCATCCTGCACACCCTGGCACAGCTTCCCGACTGGCGCGCAGACCTCCGGGTCGTGCTGGAGCAACGCCGGTTTTCGCCAGGCCAGATCGACAGCATAGGCCCACGACAAGCGGCACTGCAGCGGTCGATCATCTGTGCCAGGGCTGGCTACATCGTTGGGGACGCCGTCGACCTGGACCAGGAGCCGGTGATTCACGACACCTTGTATGACGCTCTCTACGAGGCGCTCACCCCTTCGCTGCGACAGGCGCTGGCCCTCGACCACGGCACGGCGCTCCGACAGAAAATCCAAGCCGCCCCCCTGCTTGCGCGTCAAACCCTCAGGGAAGTGCTGGGCATGCGGCCTGCACGGCCAGGTTATACCTCACCCATGCGCCTGGCCGACGGCCGTCTGGGCTACCCGCTTAGCGGCATGCGCGCCCGCAGTGGGAGCGTTTCGCGTCACAGCCTGCTCAATGTGGTGCGCCAGCTAGGCCAGACCGTGGCCTCGCCCCGCGCCGCCGAACTCATCCTTTCGGCAATGGAAAACAGCGGCATGAGCCGAAGCGCCATCCAGGCCCGGTTGCAGCAATTGAGAGCGCAGAATGCCGAGCTGCAGGACCGCTTGAACGACTGGCACCAGGCGAACCCGACCAGCCCCCCACAGCGCCAGCCGGTGCTGGATGAGGTACGTCAGGCAATACTGCAGTATTGGTACGACACAGCCTTCGCGCCCGCTATGGGCAATGCCCCGACATTGCGCCTGCAAGGCGTATCGCTGCACGAGATACCAACCCGGTTGCCTGATTTTTTTACCACAAGCGTGCGCAGTCTCGAACTGGTCGATACAGAGCCCGGGGGGTTCTTGAACTGGCGGCAACACGAGACCGGTCTGAGCGACCTGCTCCGGCAGTTTTCAGGGTTACGCGCGTTGACCATCCAGCGTGGCTACACGCCGGACAGCCCGCCTTCTGCCTTTGCGCTCAGCCTGCCGCTGATCGCCGAGCATCTGCGCGAGCTCGAATCGCTGACCCTGCTGAACCAGAACATCGCCATTTCCGCATACGATGTGACGCAACTGGCCCAACTGCCACGCCTGCGAAGGCTGGACTTGAGTGGCAACCGCCTTGCCGACCGCAACCCACCCGATTTCAGCGAGCTCGAGCTCGACTACCTTGGCCTGGAGCGCTCGCTGCTGGATCACTGGCCGATGGGCTTGAATCAGGCGGCGATGACTCGCATCCGTGAAATTTCGCTGCGCGACAACAGTATCCGCACGTTACCGGCGTTGCTGCTGGAGGAGTATCACGGCTCGCCCGACCAGGCCCACGTCTCCCTCCAGGGCAACACCCTCATCGACGAGCATGTGTTGCGTGTGCTGCTGAGTGAAGATGGCCACGCAGAGCGCCTGAGCTTGAGTGTCACGCCCAACGTTCAGGAAAGCCTCACCCATCACCTGGCTCAACGGCGCCACTTGCGTGAAGTGATCGATCAGTGGGCCAACGCCTCCGGCTCCAGCGCAGCGCCAAATCAGGCCGTGCTTGCCAGCCGGAACAGCATCGCTACGGCGCTTAACGCGTTCTGGCACGCCCAGGAACAGGGCCGGACACAAACTACGCTGCGCCTGGACAACATTGCCCTGCACCTTTTCCCCACCGAGCTGCCCGGTTTCTTCACCGAACGCGTTCGCAGCCTGGCGCTGGCACACGTCAGCGGCACCACCGCCCAACTGGAACGGGTACTCAGGCTCTTTCCTCAGTTGAGCCGCCTGACCTTAGACGACTACCTCGAGGCGCAACGTTCACTACCCTTGGCCATCACGCACCTGACCCAGTTAACCGACCTGACAATGCGCAACATGGGCTTTGTGATCGACCAGCAGGCGCTCGACAGTATCGGGCGGCTTACCCACCTGGTTTCCCTGGACCTCAGCGGTAACCGCCTCGGCGCCATCAGCGAGGCGCCAGCGACACTGCAGGGCCTGCGCAGGCTGGACCTGAACAGCACAGGGCTGACCCAGTGGCCCGACTGGGTGAACAGCTTGCTGCCCTTGGACCTGCTGGAGCTGAGCGATAACCGCTTGACCGAGCTGCCGCCGTTCATCGTTGAAAATGCTGAAAACGACTTCCCCATTTCGTCGATTTCGCTGTACGGCAACCCACTGACCAACGACTTGATCAACCGCGCGCGGACCTCCTCGACCAGCAGCTATACCTTTGCCCTGGACCTCCCGGACCACCTCCTGCCCACGGACTCCTCCGATGAAGGCTCCATCGGCAGCCACCTGCACATCCCTGTGCTGGACACCAGCGAAGATGCGCCCAACGTCGAGGACTGGCTGCACGGCACCGCTGATGAGAACCAGGCGCTCAAAGACACCTGGCAACAGCTTGACGCGGCAGGAGACGCCCAGAACCTGCTCGCCCTGGTGGGGCGCCTGCGCCGCGCCGCGCCGTATCGCAATGGGCAGAGTCGTCAGACGTTCAGCCAGCGGGTTCGCATGGTTCTGGTCAAAGCGCTCGTCAGCCCGGATAACCGCGCACTGTTCAATGCCGTGGCCCAGGAGGCACTGGTGCAGCCTGATACCGGTAACCAGACCTGCCACGATGGTGCGCTGCTGGTATTTCAGAACCTTGAACTGCTGATCGCCAACCAGGAGCTGGTGATCGAGGCCGCTGACTCGGAGGAAAACCTTTACCGCGAGCTGCGCCGCTTGTACCGCCTGCACGAGCTCGACACCATCGCGCGCCGCAGGGCCGCAGGCAGGGACGAAGCGGAGGTTCGGCTGGCCTATCGGTACCGCCTGAGCAGCGAGCTGGATCTAGGCGTGCCGCTGGATCGCATGCTCTACGAGGCAAGCGCTGATGTACACCGCAGCGAACTGGACAACGCGATCACGCAGGTGCAGAACGGCGAGCGGGGGGAGGCGTTTCTGAGCTTTGCCGCCGACAACGCGCGCTGGGTCGAGCACTTGCGTCAAGCCCATGTCGACCGCTTCGCGGCGATAGAACAGGCCTATCAGGCTGAAGTGACAGACCTGCCCGACCGGTTCCCCGGCAGCACGCTGGGAGCGCTCGAAGGCGAGTTCGAGGCGCTGGCCCGCAACAAACTGATGAAAGAACGCAACCTGATCCGCGAGCTGACCATACGGGCAGCCCCGGATCGCACGTGAACCCTACCGGCCGAACCTGAGCTGGCCCCACTCCAGGACCGTGCGCAGTAATTGCTGCAGCACGGCCTGGGTGGGGACGGCTCGGTCTTCGCGGTAACTGAAGGGTTCTTGTTCATCCATGTAGGTACTCTGGGCCAGCTCCAGTTGCACCGCGTGAACACGGTTGGCCGGGTCACCATAATGGCGGGTGATATGGCCGCCCTTGAAGCGCCCATTCAGTACATGGCTGTAGCCCTGGGCCTGGGCACATACGCCCTGTAGCCGCTCAGCCAGCTCGGGAGCGCAACTGGCGCCGTTGAAGGTGCCCAGGTTGAAGTCCGGCAGCTTGCCGTCGAACAGGTGCGGGATCTGCGAGCGGATCGAGTGAGCATCCCAGAGCAACGCATAGCCAAACTCATCACGCAGGCGCGCCAGCTCAGCCTGAAGCGTCTCGTGATAGGGCCGCCAGATTGCATCGAGGTAGGTTTTACGCGCTTCGGCAGACGGCACCTTGCCGTCCTTGAACAGTGGCTGCCCGTCGAACAGAGTGGACGGGAACAGCCCTGTGGTGGCGCCCGCGTAAAGCGGTTTGTCGTCATCCGGGCGGTTGAGGTCGATGACGAAACGCGAGTACTCGGCGGCCAGCACGCTGGCACCCAGTTCGCGGGCGAAGTCATACAGGCGCGGGATGTGCCAGTCCGTATCAGGCAGGCTGCGCGCCTGATCGACCAGGCCATCCTGCACGCTCGAAGTTAGCTTCAGGCCCGCATGGGGCATGCTGATCAGCAGAGGCAACCGGCCCTTGTGGAAATTCAATACCTTGTCCATCTCGCCTCGCTCAGTTGGAAATTTCGTGGCCCCGGCGCACCACGCGCTTGGGCAGGTCGCCACCGAGCCAATAGGCCAGGTCGGCGGGGCGTTCGATTTGCCAGGCGACGAAGTCCGCCACCTTGCCGGCCTCCAGCGAGCCGTGGCTCTCACCCAGGCCCAGGGCCGTGGCGGCATGCACCGTCACACCGGCCAGCGCTTCTTCCGGGGTCATGCGGAACAACGTGCAGCCCATGTTGAGCATCAGGCGCAGCGACAGTCCTGGCGAGGTTCCCGGGTTGAGATCACTGGCCAGGGCGATCTTCACCCCATGGCGGCGCAGGGCGTCCATCGGCGGCAACTGTGTTTCACGCAGAAAGTAGAACGCGCCCGGCAGCAGCACGGCGACGGTGCCAGCCACTGCCATGGCGACAGCGTCTTGCTCGGTCATGAACTCCAGATGGTCGGCCGACAACGCCTGGTAACGCGCCGCCAGGCTTGAGCCATGCAGCGACGACAATTGCTCGGCGTGCAGCTTCACCGGCAGGCCCAGCTCGCGGGCCTTGATGAACACCCGCTCGACTTGCGCCGGGGAGAATGCCAGGTGCTCGCAGAACGCATCCACCGCATCCACTAACCCTTCTTCCGCCAGGGCCGGCAGCATCGCGTTGCAGATGTGTGCAATGTAGTCATCTGCCCGCCCCGCATATTCCGGTGGCAACGCGTGGGCGGCCAGGCAGGTGGTGCGAACAGACAGCGGCAGTTCATCCGCCAGGCGCCGGGCCACGCGCAACATCTTGCGCTCGTTGGCCAAGTCCAGGCCATAGCCCGACTTGACCTCCAGCGTGGTCACGCCATCGCGCATCAACGCCTGAACGCGCTGGCGAGCGCTGGCGAAGAGTTCGTCTTCGCTGGCTGCACGGGTGGCCCGCACGGTACTGGCAATGCCACCGCCTTGTGCGGCGATCTCGGCATAGCTGACGCCCTGCAGGCGCTGTTCGAATTCACCGCTGCGATTGCCACCGAACACCGCATGGGTGTGGCAATCGATCAGCCCCGGGGTCACCCAGGCGCCGCCCAGGTCGACACGGCGGGCGATCTCCAACGGCGGGACATCGCTACGTGGGCCGACCCATTCGATCAACCCGGCATTGCTGATGATGGCCGCATCCTCGATGATCGAGTAGCTGCCCTGGGCCATGGTTGCCGCATGGCAGTGCTGCCAGAGGGTTCTCATTCACTGTCTCCGTAACTGGCGAAGGCGCCGCGGTGTCGGGGACGGCACCGGGCACTTCGAAAATCAACAACCTGTGGGCGATGGTGGTACGGCCCTGCCGGCATTACAGGCTTGGCAGCACGCCGGCGGGCAACAACCCTGTCAGTTTCCCTTCGGCCAACAACGCGCTGGCTACCTCGATATCGGGGGAGAAGAACCGGTCGCGGTCATAGTGCGGCACTTCGCGGCGCAGCACCTGGCGCGCCTGCTCAAGCTTGACCGAGGTTTTCAGCCCCTCGCGCAGGTCCAGGCCCTGGCACGCGCCCAGCCACTCGATGGCCAATACACCACGGGTGTTCTCGGCCATCTCCCACAGACGCTTGCCCGCGGCGGGTGCCATGGACACGTGGTCTTCCTGGTTGGCCGAGGTCGGCAGGCTGTCGACACTGTGTGGATGCGACAGCGCCTTGTTCTCGCTGGCCAGGGCCGCCGCCGTGACCTGGGCGATCATGAAGCCGGAGTTGACCCCGCCGTTTTCCACCAGGAACGGCGGTAACTGCGACATGTGCTTGTCCATCATCAGGGAGATACGGCGCTCGCTCAGCGCGCCGATTTCAGCGATGGCCAAGGCCAGGTTGTCGGCCGCCATGGCGACGGGCTCGGCATGGAAGTTACCGCCCGAAACCACATCGCCTTCGTCGGCGAACACCAGAGGGTTGTCCGACACCGCGTTGGCCTCGATCGCCAGCACGTCAGCGGCCTGCCGCAGCTGGGTCAGGCATGCGCCCATGACCTGAGGCTGGCACCGCAGCGAGTACGGGTCCTGAACCTTGCCGCAGTGCTTGTGCGACAGCGATACTTCGCTGGTGTCGCCCAGCAGGTCGCGGAAGCAGGCGGCCGTGTCGATCTGCCCAAGCTGGCCACGCGCGGCATGGATGCGCGGGTCGAACGGCGAACGCGACCCCAGCACCGCCTCGACGGTCAGGCCGCCGCAGGCGATGGCCGCGGCGAACAGGTCTTCGGCCTGGAACAGGCCGCGCAGGGCATACGCGGTGGACGCCTGGGTACCGTTGAGCAGTGCCAGGCCCTCCTTCGCGGCCAGGGTCAGCGGCTCGAGGCCCGCCACCGCCAGGGCCTCGCTGGCCGACAGCCATTCACCCTTGTAGCGGGCCTTGCCCTCACCCAACAACACCAGCGACATGTGCGCCAGCGGCGCCAGGTCGCCGGACGCACCGACCGAGCCCTTGAGCGGAATATGCGGGTAGACCTCGGCATTGACCAAGGCGATCAGCGCATCGATGACCTTGCGGCGAATGCCGGAGAAACCACGGCTGAGGCTGTTGATCTTGAGCACCATGATCAAGCGCACCATGGCGTCGTCCAGCGGCGCACCGATGCCAGCGGCGTGGGACAGCACCAGTGAGCGCTGCAGGTTTTCAAGGTCATGGCTGGCGATACGGGTCGAGGCCAGCAGGCCGAAGCCGGTGTTGATCCCATAGGCGGTGCGATCCTCGGCGATGATCCGCTCGACAACGGCAACGCTGGCATCGATGGCCGCACCTGCACTGGCATCCAGGCTCAGACGCAGCGGTGCCTGGTGAATGCGGCGCAGCTGGGCCAGGGTCAGGCGGCCAGGAATGAGGTTCAGGGCTTCCATGGGCTTACTCCTTGTGATTGTTCAATGCAGTGTCGACAGCACCGGCTGCGGCCCTTGCGATGCTTTCAACAGCGCAGCGGCCTGGGCGATGTCCGGCGCCAGCCAGCGGTCCTGCAGGTAAGGCGGTACCTGTTCACGGAGCAAACGCCAGGCGGCGCCGGTACCGACACCGAAGCGCTGCTCCTTGAGGAACTCGAAAGCCTGAGCTGCCAGCAGGTACTCGATCGCCAGTATCTGGGTGCAGTTCTCCAGCACCTGGTGAAGTTTGAGCGCGGCGTTGGTGCCCAGGCTCAGGTGGTCTTCCTGCAGGCCCGAGGTGACATAGTTGTCGAGCACTGCCGGTTGCGCCAGCTGGCGGTTCTGCGCGCACAACGAGGCGGCGACGTATTGGGCGATCATCATGCCGGAGTTGACCCCCGGTTCACTCACCAGGAACGCCGGCAGGCCACTGACGTGCGGGTTGACCAGGCGATCCAGGCGGCGCTCGGCAATCGAGCCGATCTCGGCCATGGCGATGGCCAGCAGATCGGCAGCCATGGCCACCGACTGACCGTGGGGGTTGGCCTGGGACACGACACGGAAATCTTCCGGGGTACCCAACAGCATCGGGTTGTCGCTGACCCCGTTGAGCTCGGCCTCGATCTGCCGCACGGCATGGGCCAGCTGGTCACGAGCCGCGCCGTGCACTTGCGGAATCGAACGGATGCTCAATGCATCCTGAGTGCGGATGCCTTTGCTGGAGGCGATCACTTCGCTGTCAGCAAGCAGGGCGCGCAGGTTTTCACCCACCTGCTGCATGCCCGGGTGCGGTTTGAGCGCGATGATCTCGGGGTCGAAGGCTGCGATCTGGCCACGCTGGGCCTCGAAGCTCATGGCACCGATCACGTCGGCCCATTGCAGCAAGCGGCTGGCGTCTTCCAGGGCCAGGCTGGCCAGGCCGGTCATGCACGGCGTGCCATTGACCAGGCACAAGCCGTCCTTGGCCCCCAGCTGCACCGGTGCCAGCCCTTCGGCGGCCAGGGCCTGAGCCGCCTCGACGACCTGCCCTCGGTAACTGACCTTGCCGATGCCCAGCAGGCATACGCCGATATGGGCCATGTGGGTCAGGTAGCCGACGGAGCCCTGAGATGGAACCTGCGGCGTAATACCGTGGTTGAGCAGGGCCAGCAGCGCTTCGACCACCGCGCGCTGGATACCGGACTTGCCTTTGCTGTAGTTGGCAATAGCAGCACAGATGATGGCCCGGGTTTGCTCGTCAGGCAGCACTGGGCCCACACCACAGGCGTGACTGAGCAGGGTGTTGCGCGACAGTTGGCTGAGCTGCTCACCCTGTAACGACACATTGCACAGCGCGCCCAGGCCGGTATTCACGCCGTAGGCCCGCTCACCGCTTTCAACGATATGGCGCACGATCGCCTGGGCATTGTCGATCCCCGCCCACACCGCCGCAGCCAGCTCCAGGCGTGCGCCATGTCGGGCCACGGCGGCGATGTCCTGCCAGCGCAGTGGGGCGGTAGTGATGACTACAGTTTCAGCTTGCGACATGGTGCTCCTCATACCGCGACCGCGCGGCGCTGGACGAAACGGTCGACATATTCGTCGGCCGGGTTGTGGAGGATCTGTTGGGGGGTGCCTACCTGGATCAGACGGCCGTCCTTGAGGATGGCGATGCGGTTGCCGATGCGCACGGCTTCGTCGAGGTCATGGGTGATGAAAACGATGGTTTTGTGCAGGGTCTTCTGCAGTTCCAGCAACTGGTCCTGCATTTCGGCACGGATCAGCGGGTCCAGGGCACTGAAGGCCTCGTCCATCAGGATGATGTCGGTGTCAGCCGCCAACGCCCGGGCCAGGCCGACGCGCTGGCGCATACCGCCAGACAGCTGGTGCGGGTACTTCTTCTCGTAGCCTTTGAGGCCCACCGTCTCGATCCACTGCTGGGCACGCTCGGCACACAACTGCTTGCTCTCGCCACGCACCTTCAGGCCATAGGCGACGTTGTCCAGCACGTTGCGGTGCGGCAGCAGGCCGAAGCTCTGGAACACCATGCTGATCTTGCGCCGGCGGAATTCGCGCAGGGCCTCCATGTCGTACTGCAGGATGTCCTCGCCATCCACCAGGATCTGCCCACTGGTGGGGTCGATCAGGCGGTTGAAGTGGCGCACCAGGGTCGACTTGCCCGACCCGGAAAGGCCCATGATGACGAAGATTTCGCCGCTGCCGATGGACAGCGACAAGTCGTTGACCCCGACCACGCAGCCAGTCTGCGCCAGCACCTGCTCCTTGCCCTGCTGGTTGCGGATAAGCTGCAGAGCCTCTTCGGCGCGATCGCCGAAGATCTTGAAGACGTTCTTCACTTCGATCTTGCTGATCGGCTGCGTGCTCATTTGCTCACCTCATGGCGTGGCCGGCCATAGGCCTGGGTAATGCGGTCGATCACCACCGCGAGAATAATGATGGCCAGGCCCGCTTCGAGGCCACGGCCGACGTTGAGGGTCTGGATGCCCACCAGCACGTCCTCGCCCAGGCCACGGGCACCGATCATCGAGGCGATCACCACCATCGACAGGGCCATCATGGTGGTCTGGTTGATACCCGCCATGATGCTGGGCAGGGCCAGGGGCAGTTGCACGCCGAACAACTGCTGCCAGCGGTTGGCGCCAAAGGCGTTGATCGCCTCCATCACCTCGCCGTCTACCTGGCGAATGCCCAGGTCGGTCAGGCGGATCAGCGGCGGCGCGGCATAGATCACGGTGGCGAAGATCGCCGGCACCTTGCCCAGGCCGAACAGCATCAGCACCGGGATCAGGTAAACGAAGCTGGGCATCGTCTGCATGATGTCCAGCAACGGCATCAGCACCGCGCGCAGGCGGTTGCTGCGCGCCGACAGGATGCCCAGGGGGATGCCCACCAGCACCGAGATCAGCGTGGCTACCAGCATCAGTGCCAGGGTCTGCATCAGTTTGTCCCACAGGCCCACGGCGCCGACCAGGAACAACAGGCCAGTGATTACCAGGGTCGGCAGGAGGCGTCGTGTCGCGTGCCAGGCGATCAGCGCTACCACACCGAGCATCAGCCACCACGGGGTGGCGCGCAACAGCCCTTCGAGGCTGACGATAGCCCACAACAGGGTGTCGGAGATGTGCCGGAACACATCGCCGTAATTGGTCACCAGCGCATCGACCCAACCGTTGACCCAGTCGGCGATGGAGAATGTCAGGTTGTCAGGAAACATAGGTCCCACTCATCAGCTGAGGACGCTTAAAGCGCCGCGTTGATTTTCTTGGCAGCCTCTTCGCTGACCCAGGCCTGCCAGACTTCAGGATGTTCCTTGAGGAACAGCTTGGCCAGTGCCGGCGATTCGATTCTTTCCTTGGTCATGCGCGCCAGGTTCTGGTTCAGCAGGTCGATAGGCAGGTTGACCTTCTCCAGCACCGCAACCAGTTCAGGGGCTTGCTCGTGGAAGGCCCTGGACAGGCCGACCTTGATCGAGACGGTCTTGTCCACACCGTCTTTTTCCTGCAGCTTGACCAGGTCGACCTGGCCCATCAGCGGGGTTGGGGTCCAGTAGTAGAACAGGATCGGTTCGCCGCGCTTGTAGCTCGACAGTACTGCAGCATCCAGCGCCGGGCCGGTGCCGGGGCGGAAGTTGGTGTAGCTGCTTTCCAGGCCGTATTCCTTGAGCATCTTGGTGTTGTCCAGCTCGCAGGTCCACCCGGCCGGGCAGTTGTAGAAGCGCCCCTTGCTGGGCTCTTCCTGGTCTTTGAACACACTGGCGTACTTGCTCAGGTCTGCCACGCTCTTGAGTTCAGGCGCCTTGGCCTCGAGCTTGCGCTTGGCATCGCCCTCGATCACGTAGCGGGGTACGTACCAGCCCTCCTGCGCGCCCACGACCGGGGCGCCGACGCCGACCACCTTGCCGGCGGCTTCGGCCTTCTTCCATACCTCGCTGCGGCCGACCCACTCTTCGGCGAAAACTTGAATGTCATTGGTGCCCAGGGCGTTCTCCATGGTGATGGAGTTGCCGGGCAGGCTATCGGTGGTGCAGCCGTAGCCATTCTTCAGCACAAATTGCATCACATCGGTCAGCAGCATGCCGCTTTCCCAGTTCAGTCCGGCGAACTTCACCGGTTTGCCAGACTCGCACCAGCCAGCCGCCTGGCTGCTGCCGGCAAAGCCGAGCAGGCCAAGGGTGAACAGCGAGGCAAGCAAGGTCTTATTGGTTTTCATTGCGTGACGCTCCCAAACTTGAAAGTGGAAATCGGCAGTCCTTGCAAGCAAAAGGGCCGATCAGGGGGCGCTTCGCGGCCCTATCGCTGGCAAGCCAGCGCCCACATGTACCGCGTTGAACCCTGTGGGCGCCGGCTTGCCGGCGATAGGGCTGCGCCGCAGCCCCAGGGCCTATCAGCCAGTAATCATCGGCAGATTCAACCCCTGCTCTTTGGCGCAATCAATCGCAATCTGATAACCCGCATCGGCATGACGCATCACCCCGGTGGCCGGGTCGTTGGTCAGCACCCGGGCGATACGCTCGGCCGCTTCATCGGTGCCGTCGCACACGATCACCATGCCAGAATGCTGCGAGAAGCCCATGCCGACGCCGCCGCCATGGTGCAAGGACACCCAGGTAGCACCGCTGGCGGTGTTGAGCAGGGCGTTGAGCAGTGGCCAGTCGGACACGGCATCCGAACCGTCCTGCATGGCTTCGGTTTCACGGTTGGGGCTGGACACTGAACCGGAGTCCAGGTGGTCGCGGCCGATCACGATCGGTGCCGACAGCTCGCCGCTGCGCACCATCTCGTTGAACGCCAGGCCCAGCTTGGCACGCAGGCCCAGGCCAACCCAGCAGATACGTGCCGGCAGCCCCTGGAAGCTGATGCGCTCGCGGGCCATGTCCAGCCAGCGGTGCAGGTGAGCGTCGTCAGGGATCAATTCCTTGACCTTGGCGTCGGTCTTGTAGATGTCTTCGGCGTTGCCCGACAGCGCAGCCCAGCGGAACGGGCCGATGCCGCGGCAGAATAGCGGGCGGATGTAGGCTGGGACAAAGCCTGGGAAGTCGAAGGCATTGGCCACGCCTTCTTCCTTGGCCATCTGCCGGATGTTGTTGCCGTAGTCGAAAGTCGGCACACCTTGTTTCTGGAAGTCCAGCATGGCCTGCACGTGCACGGCCATGGACTGCTTGGCCGCCTTGACCACGGCAGCCGGCTCGGTCTGGGCGCGGTCACGGTACTGCTCCCAGCTCCAGCCAGCCGGCAGGTAGCCGTTGAGCGGGTCGTGGGCGCTGGTCTGGTCGGTGACCATGTCGGGGCGCACGCCACGCTTGACCAGCTCGGGGAGGATCTCGGCGGCGTTGCCGTGCAGGGCGATGGAGATGGCCTTGCCTTCGGCGGTGTACTTGGCAATGCGCGCCAGGGCGTCGTCGAGGTCGGTGGCTTGCTCGTCGACATAACGGGTTTCAAGACGGAAGTCGATGCGGCTCTGCTGGCATTCGATGTTCAGCGAGCAGGCACCGGCCAAGGTCGCGGCCAGTGGCTGGGCTCCCCCCATGCCACCGAGGCCGGCAGTCAGTACCCACTTGCCTTTCAGGCTACCACCGTAGTGCTGGCGCCCAGCCTCCACGAAGGTTTCGTAGGTGCCCTGGACGATGCCCTGGCTGCCGATGTAGATCCAGCTGCCGGCGGTCATCTGGCCGTACATGGCCAGCCCCTTGGCGTCCAGCTCGTTGAAGTGTTCCCAGTTGGCCCAGTGCGGCACCAGGTTGGAGTTGGCGATCAGCACACGCGGGGCGTTGGCGTGGGTCTTGAACACGCCGACCGGCTTGCCCGACTGCACCAGCAGGGTTTCATCGTCATTGAGCTGGGTGAGCGATTCAACGATCTTGTCGTAGCAGGCCCAGTTGCGCGCAGCCCGGCCGATACCGCCATACACCACCAGCTCTTTTGGGTTCTCGGCAACCTGCGGGTCGAGGTTGTTCATCAGCATGCGCAGTGGCGCTTCGGTCAGCCAGCTTTTGGCCGTCAGCTTGTTGCCACGCGGGGCGCGGATCTCGACGTCACGGAATTTGTTCAGCTTGTTGTCAGTCACGAAAAGTGCTCCTCGAGCGATCTATCCAAACCCGACGCGATCGGCGGGCCAGTGGTGCGGTCTCTACAGCGCGAAAGGGACGGCCTATCCACTTTCACGCACTTGGCTTTACTTGTACATACAAGCATATGCAATTGAATTGCCAAGTCGCCATCCAGGGCTGCAACCCGCGCCAGGCGGAGGCCTTGCAGACCACGCAGAACAAGGGATAGAGGAGGAGGAAAAAAATTGCGGAGCGCTTAGCGCGGCGAATGACAGGCGGGACAGCATTGCGCCATCTTGGGGCATTCGGTAACAGGGTGCTCCATCAGGAAGCGTTACCGGGTAACTCTCATGGCGGCTTTAGCAGCCCGTTCAGGGGTAAACCGCAAACGGGCCGGTAGCACCATCAGCAAAGCTGAGACAGTTCAATGACGCAGCAGCGGCCCAGCACATCCACTTCCAGCAAACGGTCGTTACTGCCCACCTGCAAGCAGTCATACAGCCCAAGCGCCGGCTGCACCAGGCCATCTATACGCACCTGCAGCTCGGCCTGGGCACTGAACACCAGCACGCTACTGGCAGCAGTGAACAACCGGCTACCGCCGTTGAACCACTGCAACCGCGCCCGGTAACGCGCGGGCGCATAGATCAGGTTGAAATCGCGGATCGCGCCACCGAGCAAGGTGCAGCTCACCTGGCTTTCGCCACTGAACGCATAGGCGTCGAACGGCAGCAGCGGCCGGCTGGGTTCACCGTCCACTGTCAGACGCATGCCATCCCCCTGCAACACGGTAATGATGCGTTGGTAACCGGCAAAGCTAGAGAAGCCACCCGACGCTTCAATATCGGCAATCGACAGGCGCCAGCCAAAACCCTCCAGCCCATCGCCGGCGTCACGGGTGATTTCTTCGGTGAAACCACCGCCGTTCTTCCACGGCATGCGTGGGTAGTCTTTGGCGCGCAACCACTGCAACTGGCTCATTTGCTGAAACGTCCTTCCAGGCGATGACGGGAACCGGGGTGAATCAACCGCGCAGCGGTAACAGGTTGGCGACCGGACCAGGTACGACGGCGGATCAACAGGCACGGTTCGCCACCCTCGATCTGCAGCAATTGGCACTCATCGGCCTCGGCCAGAATCGCTTCGACCACATGCTCACCCTCGGTCAGCGGTGCCACCTGGGACAGGTAGGCATAGGGCGTTTGCCGGGTGAAATCCTGCTTGAGGTAGTCCGGGGCGATCTGTGCGTTGACATAGCGGTCTTCAATCTGCACCGGAAGGCCGTTTTCGTAGTGCACAATCAACGAATGGAACACCCGCTGGCCTTCGCGCATATCCAGGGCCAGGGCACGTTCAGACCCGGCCGCTTCCTCGGCGAGGGTGATGACCTTGCAACTATGCTGATGGCCACGGGCGGCAATCTCGTCGGCAATGTTATTCACCTCGAACAGCGCCGAACGCGTCTTGGGTTCGGCCACGAACGTACCGACGCCCTGCATGCGCACCAGCAACCCTTCGGCAGTAAGCTCGCGCAATGCGCGGTTGATGGTCATGCGGCTGAAGCCCAGCTCGCTGACCAGTTCGCTTTCCGAAGGCACCCGGTGGTGTGGCGGCCAGCTGCCGTTTTCGATCTGCTGGATGATCATCTGCTTGACCCGGGCATACAACGGCGCCGGGCCCTCGCCCATCTGGGCTACCAGCGCGGAGACAGGAGGTGTCGGCACGGCGTTTGGTCCTTGTGCGAATTGATTGAGCGGTAGCTTGCCGGAGTTTACCCGGCAGGCAAACGGCTGTATATGTATATACAAGTTGAACACTAACAGGATAGCGCAAATGCCCGCCTATTTCGCCGAACGTGCCCTGCTACCCAGCGGTTGGGCCGACCATGTCCGCTTTGAGGTAGCCGCCGATGGCCACCTGACCGCCATTGACGCCGGTGCCAGCGCAGAGGGCGCCGAGCGCCTCCAAGGGCCCGTGCTGCCTGGCATGCCCAACCTGCATTCGCATGCGTTTCAACGCGCCATGGCAGGCCTGGCGGAAGTGGCGGGCAACCCAAATGACAGCTTCTGGACCTGGCGGGAGCTGATGTATCGGCTGGTGGGCAAGATCAGCCCCGAGCAGCTGCAAGTCATTGCCCGGCAGCTGTACATCGAGATGCTCAAGGCAGGCTACACCTCGGTGGCCGAATTCCACTATGTACACCATGACCAGGCGGGCAAGCCGTACGCCGACCCTGCCGAGCTGTCACGCCGCATAAGCGCTGCGGCAGCCAGCAGCGGCATTGGCCTGACACTCCTGCCAGTGCTGTACAGCCACGCAGGTTTTGGCGGCCAGGCCCCCAACGAAGGGCAACGCCGTTTCATCAACTCCACCGAGCGGTACCTGAGCCTGCAAGCGCAACTTGCCCCCCTGCTGGCTGCACAACCGGCACAGCAACTGGGCCTGTGCTTCCACTCCCTGCGGGCGGTCACGCCGGGGCAGATTGCCGAGGTACTGGCAGCGGGCAACCCACAATGCCCGATCCACATTCATATCGCCGAACAGCAGAAGGAAGTCGACGACTGCCTTGCCTGGAGCGGCCTGCGCCCTCTGCAATGGCTGTATGAGCATGTGCCGGTAGATTCGCGCTGGTGCCTGGTGCATGCCACCCACGCGCAGCCCGACGAGGTCGCGGCCATGGCCCGCAGCGGCGCCGTGGCCGGGCTGTGCCTGACCACGGAGGCCAACCTGGGCGACGGTATTTTCCCGGCCGTGGATTACCTGGCCCAGGGCGGGCGCATGGGTATCGGTTCAGACAGCCATGTTTCGCTGAGCGTGGTCGAGGAGCTGCGCTGGCTGGAATACGGGCAGCGTCTGCGTGACCAACGGCGCAACCGGCTCTACCGTGAAGACCAGCCGATGGTCGGACGCACGTTGTATGACGCAGCCTTGGTGGGCGGCGCTCAGGCGCTTGGACAACCGGTTGGTGAACTGGCGGTGGGCAAACGTGCCGATTGGCTGGTGCTCGATGGGCAGGACCCGTATATCGCCATGGCGACCGGGGATGCGATTCTCAACCGCTGGCTGTTCGCCGGTGGCGATCGCCAGGTGCGCGATGTGATGGTCAACGGGCAGTGGGTAGTGCGCCAGGGGCGGCATGCGCAGGAAGAGGAAAGCGGGCTGGCGTTTATCCAAGTGCTGCGGCAGTTGCTCGGCTGACGGGTTGCTTTGTCACTGCCCTGTCGCCGGCACGCCGGCGCGGGCAGTGACAAACGGCCTCAATGCATCTGGACGATCTGCTTGTCCGCCGCCCGCCAGATCAGCCGACTGGTGTCATAGCCCTGCTGCCGCGCCTTGGACAGCAAACTCTCGCGCTCCCAAGCTGGCAGGCTCGGCGTACGCGACAGGATCCACAGGTACTTACGATCCGGGCTGCCGACCACCGCGGTGCGATAGCGCTCATCCACGTAGAGAATCCAGTATTCCCCTTTGGTCAAACCGGGCACCAGGCGGGTGAACCAGTTGTCGAACTCTACCCACAACTTGTCGGTATGCCCCGCCTCCTGAATGTTGGCATGGCCTTCTGCACGCAGCCACTCATCGCCCAGGGTGCGGCAGCGGTTGAGCACACCGTACGAACCGTCGGGCTTGAGGTTGTAATGGGCCTCGGACTGGGCGCAATCGCTCTGGTAAGGCATCGGCAGGCGTGCCAGCTCGAACCATTTGCCCTGATAGCGCTTAAGGTCGACATTGCCCGCCGTCTTCGGTGCCAGCGGGTCGTTGCCCGAGGTGGCGCAGCCACCTAACAGCATCACCAGGCACAACCCCAACAGCAGCTGCAGACGCCTCATTTGAGGCCCTGCCCTGAGTACATCAGTACCTTGTCTGCTGCGTATTGCACGCTGATGAAGCGCTTCTCGTCCCCCCAGGTGCAACTGCTCATGCCCAGCGCGCCGGAGCATTCGGTAGGCGTGCCGAGCAGTTGCTCGACTTCGGCCTTGTTCATCCCGGCCTTGAGCTTGGAGTAGTTTTCCTGATTGATCTTGCTGCACGCAGTCAGGACGACGCACAAGGACAACAGGGCGAGGGAACGCAACGACATGAAGGGACACTCCTGGAAGGTGGACACAGGCGAGTGGCCTGCAGGGACCTTCGACGGGAAAAACGGTCCCTGGTTCCCTCACACACACCCTTTCGTTCTACACCGTTGGTCGACAGGCAGGAGGCGGCAGGTTTTTTGCGCGTAAAGCAAAGGGGGCCGCATTGCGGCCCCCTGGTCTTTCAGAATCTGGACCCTGGTTCAAGCAGGAAGTCCATCTCTTCACTGGTGCTAGGCCGCTCCAGCAGCAGGTTGCGATGCGGGAAGCGGCCGAATCGGGCGATCACCCGCTGGTGCTGCTGGGCATAGTCGAGGAACCCCTCGAACAGCCGACGATTGGCCTCCGGCTGCTCATCGAGCAGCACCTGATAACGCTCGACGCACAGGTTCTGCCAGTCCAGCACCTCGGCATGCTCCAGCACCAGCAGCACGAATACCCGCTGGATCGGCAGCAGTTGGTAATCCCAGCCTTTTTGCAGGCCCTGCATGGCCACCACCTGGGCACGCCGGTCACCCTCGAAAGCGCGCGGTGTGTCGCGGTAGATCATGCGTGGCAGCTGGTCGAGCAAGAGCAGCAGGCCGAGCCAGCCCTGCGGACTCTGCTGCCATTCGTCCAGCCCACCCGCCAGGGCATGCTCGACCAGGTCGCCGAACAGCGCCTGGGCGTCAGCATCGTGATGCTTGCCGAACCACAGCGTGCTCTTCTCGTCAGCCACGGCCTGGGGACTGGCTCCCCAACCGAACCACCATTCCAGCAACGGCTGCCAAGGTGCGAGCATGACTTACTCCTTGTGGTAGGCGGTAACGCGCTCGACCTCTTCCTTCGAGCCGAGAATGACCGACACACGCTGGTGCAGGCTTTCTGGCTGGATGTCGAGGATGCGATCGTAACCGTTGGTGGACGCGCCGCCGGCCTGTTCGATGATGAACGACATCGGGTTGGCTTCGTACATCAGGCGCAGTTTGCCCGGCTTGCTCGGTTCACGAGCGTCGCGCGGGTACATGAACAGACCGCCACGGGTCAGGATACGGTGCACGTCGGCCACCATCGAGGCGATCCAGCGCATGTTGTAGTTCTTCTTCAGCGGGCCGGTCTCACCAGCCAGCAATTCGCCCACGTAGCGCTGTACCGGGGCTTCCCAGTGACGCTGGTTGGACATGTTGATGGCGAACTCAGCAGTGGTTTCCGGTACGCGAATGTTTTCGTGGGTAAGTACGAAGCTGCCCAGTTCGCGGTCGAGGGTGAAACCCTTGACGCCATTACCCAGGGTCAGGATCAGCATGGTCTGCGGGCCGTAGATGGCATAACCGGCGGCAACTTGCTGAGTACCTGGCTGCAGGAAGGCGTTTTCGTTGAGGGTTTCGTTCTGGCTCAGGTATTCGTTAGGGCAACGCAGTACCGAGAAGATGGTACCGACCGAGACGTTGACGTCGATGTTCGACGAGCCATCCAGCGGGTCGAAGACCAACAGGTAAGCGCCTTTCGGGTATTTGCCCGGGATCTGGTAGGCGTTGTCCATTTCTTCGGACGCCATGCCGGCCAGGTGGCCGCCCCACTCGTTGGCTTCAAGCAGAATGTCGTTGGAAATCACGTCCAGCTTCTTCTGCACTTCGCCCTGCACGTTTTCGGTGCCCATGCTGCCCAGCACGCCGCCAAGGGCGCCCTTGGACACGTGGTGGCTGATTTCCTTGCACGCACGCGCCACCACTTCGATCAGGAAGCGCAGATCGGCAGGGGTATTGTTGCTGCGGGTCTGCTCAATCAGATAGCGACTCAGGGTAACGCGGGACATGTATGGCTCCGAACGGATTGGGGGAGAAAAACCCCCGCAGTTTACAGTGAGAGTTGAATGCTAGCGAGCAAAGAGACTCGCTGGGCAGTCAGACGGCACATTATGTCGGTAGTTCAGCGTTGGCTGCTTTTGCAGTCCATTCGCGGGTCAAGCCCGCTCCCACACAAGGTAACGGAGATCCTGTGGGAGCGGGCTTGACCCGCGAATGGGCCGCCACGCGGCCCCAGCACTCACTCCAGCGCCTTCCAGATATCGGTCGCGTACTCGCGAATGGTCCGGTCCGAAGAGAACCAGCCCATCCGTGCCGTGTTCAGCACTGCAACGCGCCACCACTCCTGCGGTGTATGCCACAGCTCCTCGACGCGCCGCTGGGCATCCCAGTAGGCATCAAAATCGGCGCAGACCAGGAAGCGGTCGTAGGCCACCAGCCCGTCAATCAGCCCGGCATAGCGCCCAGGATCATCCGGCGAGAACACACCACTGCGGATCGCCTGCAGTACATCGTTCAAGCGGTTGGAGGCGGCTAGCGCGGCACTGGCACCAAAGTCGCCGGCACGCTTGCGCGCCTCGACCTGCTGCGCAGTCAAACCGAAGATGAACATGTTGTCGGCGCCCACCTGCTCGCACATCTCCACATTGGCACCGTCCAGGGTACCGATGGTCAAGGCGCCATTGAGCCCGAACTTCATGTTGCTGGTGCCGGACGCCTCGTAACCGGCCGTGGAAATCTGCTCTGACAGGTCCGCGGCAGGGATGATGCTTTCCGCCAGGCTGACGTTGTAGTTGGGCAGGAACACCACCTTGAGCAGGCCGCGCACGGTAGGGTCATTGTTGACCACACGGGCGATATCGTTGGCCAACTTGATGATCAGCTTGGCCTGGTGGTAGCTGGCCGCAGCCTTGCCGGCGAAGATCTTCACCCTTGGCACCCAGTTGGTACCCGGGTCGTTACGGATGGCCTGGTACAGCGCCACGGTGTGCAGCAGGTTGAGCAACTGGCGCTTGTACTCGTGGATGCGCTTTACCTGCACATCGAACATCGCCTCTGGGTCGACCGTAACCCCCAGGCGGTCCTGGATGATGCTGGCCAGGGCGCGCTTGCTGTGCAGGCGCTGGGCGGCGAACTGCTTACGGAAACTGGCCTTGTCGGCGAAGGGCACCAGGTTGGCCAGCAGCCCCTCGGGGTCGTCCAGCAGCTCCGGCCCCAGGGCCTCGACCAGCATCGTCGTCAACTGTGGGTTGGACTGGTAGAGCCAGCGGCGGAAGGTAATGCCGTTGGTCTTGTTGTTGATGCGCTGGGGGTAAAGCTTGTGCAGCTCGGCGAACACCGTGCTCTTCATCAGTTTGCTGTGCAGCGCCGACACCCCGTTGACGCTGTGGGAGCCAAGAAACGCCAGGTTGCCCATGCGCACCCGGCGGCCGTTGTCCTCCTCGATCAGCGACACCGCCCGCAGCACGTCGAAGTCGTGCAGGCCTTTGGCGCGCAGTGCGTCGATATGGTACGCGTTGATCAGGTAGATGATCTGCATGTGCCGCGGCAGCATGCGCTCCATCAGTGCCACGGGCCAGGTTTCCAGAGCCTCGGGCAGTAAGGTGTGGTTGGTGTAGGCCAAGGTACCGACGGTCAGCTCCCAGGCTTTGTCCCATGGAATTTCATGTTGGTCGACCAACAGCCGCATGAGTTCGGCCACGGCAATCGACGGGTGGGTGTCGTTGAGCTGGATAGCTGCCGCATCCGGCAGGTTGAGCAGGTCTTTATGCATGTTCAGGTGGCGGCGCAGCAAGTCTTGCAGCGAAGCGGAGACAAAGAAGTATTCCTGGCGCAGGCGCAACTCCTGCCCGGCCTCGGTGCTGTCGGCCGGGTAAAGCACCCGCGAGATGCTTTCAGCCCGCGCCACTTCCGCCACCGCACCCAGATGATCACCGGCATTGAAGCGCTCCAGGTGCAGCTCCTCCAGAGCTCGCGCACGCCAAAGGCGCAAGGTGTTGACACTGGCACCGCGCCAACCGACCACCGGCGTGTCGTAGGCGACCGCCCGCACGGTTTCGCCCGGCCACCAGACCTGGCGCTGTTGGCCATGGACGTCGAGCACCGTTTCGACGCTGCCGCCGAAACTGATCGGGTAGATCACCTCGGCACGCTCGAACTCCCAGGGGTTACCGAAGTCCAGCCAATTCTCGGTCTGTTCCTGCTGCCAGCCATCGACCATGGCCTGGCGGAACAGCCCGTGTTCATAACGGATGCCATAACCATGGGCAGCAATCCCCAGGGTCGACATGCTCTCCATGAAGCAGGCCGCCAGACGGCCAAGACCGCCATTGCCCAAGGCTGCATCAGGCTCGAGCAGGCGGATGCGCTCGAGGTCCACGTCCAGCCCTTCCAGCGCATCGCGGGCGATGTCCAGCAGGCCGAGGTTGCTCAGGCTGTCATAGAGCAGGCGCCCGATGAGAAACTCCAGGGAGAGGTAATACACACGCTTCTGGCTGCGCCGGTACGACTGACGGGTGTGATCCATCCAGTGATCGACCATGTGATCACGGGCGGCCAGGGCAATGGCTTCGAACCAGTCGTGGTCGAAGGCGTGCTCCGGGTCCTTACCGACCGCATAGGTCAGTTTATCCAGTACAGCGGCGCGAAATTCGGCCACCTCGGCGTCACGTGCTTTAGGTTCCTGGGACATGCGGCATCCTCGGGCAAGTTGACGAAAGCGCAGGGAGAGTGTTGAGACTAGACCCTTCGACAGGGAGTGACAGCCACGGTTCGCAGTTTTCATGCCCGCTTTGCCCATCCGGCAAAAGGTTGTTCACAAATTGAGCAACTCCGGTATGATCGCGCGCCCCAAGACCGTGATCCAGCCCCCTATATAACGATGAAAACGACCCTGATTGCCGCGGCCGAAGTCGACCGCCTGGAAACTTGGCAGCGCTATGCCAGCCACATGTGCGGTGGCTGCCATTCGACCTGTTGCACGCTGCCCGTTGAAGTGAAGATCAAAGACCTGATCCGCATTGGCGTGGTGGACGAGTTCGAGAAGGACGAACCCCCGAAGAACATCGCCAAACGCCTGCAGAAAGACGGCATCATCGAGCGCTTCAACCAGAAGTCGGGGATCTTCACCCTGACCCGCATGAGCAATGACGATTGCCTCTATCTGGATCGTAAGAGCCGGCTGTGCACCATTTATGACAAGCGCCCGGATACCTGCCGGAACCATCCGAAGGTCGGGCCGCGGCCGGGGTATTGTGCCTACAAACCGAAGGCTACCGTTCGCTGATTCAAGTGCCCTTGAGCTCCTACAGGCACTCGCCCCTCTCAGGATCGGTGCAGGACCTGTAGGAGCTGGCTTGCCAGCGATGAGGAGCTTGGGTGACCGGTTTTTCCACCCTGCGTACAGTTGCCGCCTCTACGTGTGGAAACGTTGGTGGCAGTTCCTTAGATCTCACCTACGCCATTGGCAATAACCTCGTTCCCCTGGACCAGGTTGTGGTCAACATCACCCATTACCTGACGATCGCCTACACCCACGGCAGCTTGCATTGATGTTCGACGCTTCGCGGGGCAAGCCCGCTCCCACAAGGACGGCACAGCTTGCGAACCCCTGTGGGAGCGGGCTTGTCCCGCGAACACCGGCGCAGCCGGTGCCATCCATCGCAGTAGTCAGGGGAAATGGACCGATGACAGAAAACGATAAAACAACGCCAGGCAAAACCTTTTTCTACCAAGGCGAAGCCCATGACCAGCCGCTGTTCCAGATAGCCGCCGGCATCCCGTGCCAGAACGCCCGTGAACAAGCCTCTGAACTGATGGGCTATGTACGCGACATGACGCTTACCGGCGTGATGGAAAACGACCAGCAACTGATCTGGGCTTCGCACTACCTGAGTGCATTGGCCAAGGCGCTGTTGGACGATGCCGAGTTGGGCATGATGCGCTGAGCCCGCCTCTGGACCGGTGATTAGGTGCAGCCGCGAAACACAGCCGCCTCCTACAGCCACTTTTCACAAAGCAAACAAAAACGCCCCCGGCCTTTCGACCGGGGGCGTTTTCATTCAGCCTGAGCTAACTCAGTTCTTGGCTTTCTTGGCAGCGCGGGTACGCTCGCCTTCGTCCAGGATCTTCTTGCGCAGACGGATCGACTTCGGCGTGACTTCGCACAGCTCGTCGTCCTGGATGAACTCCAGGGCCTGCTCGAGGGTGTGGCGAACTGGCGGTACCAGGGCGATGACTTCGTCTTTGCCCGAAGCACGCATGTTGTCGAGCTTCTTGCCTTTGGTCGGGTTCACGCCCAGGTCGTTGTCGCGGCTGTTCAGGCCGATGATCTGACCGTTGTAGATCTCCTGACCGTGTTCAACGAACAGCTTGCCACGCGCCTGCAGGGTTTCCAGCGAGTAGGTCAGAGCCTTGCCGGTCTCGACCGAAACCAGTACGCCGTTGAGGCGGCCGGACATCTGGCCCGACTTCATGGTGTCGTAGCGATCGAAGATCGAGGTCAGGATGCCTGCACCGTTGGTCAGGGTCAGGAACTGGTTACGGAAACCGATCAGACCACGGGCTGGAATGTTGTACTCCAGGCGAACACGGCCCTTGCCATCCGGAACCATGTTGGTCAGGTCGCCCTTACGCAGGCCCATCTCTTCCATGACCTTG
The DNA here is from genome assembly GCF_021602025.1 of Pseudomonas ceruminis. Classification (GTDB taxonomy): domain Bacteria; phylum Pseudomonadota; class Gammaproteobacteria; order Pseudomonadales; family Pseudomonadaceae; genus Aquipseudomonas; species Aquipseudomonas ceruminis. The sequence goes on along the minus strand of NZ_BQHW01000005.1, from coordinate 124,364 downwards.
CCCTGGGATTCTTCAGGGATGTCGATGGTGACGTTCTCGAACGGTTCCTGCTTCACGCCGTCGACTTCACGGATGATCACTTCAGGACGGCCTACGGCCATCTCGAAGCCTTCACGACGCATGGTTTCGATCAGAACAGACAGGTGCAGCTCACCACGGCCCGATACCTTGAACTTGTCAGGGGAGTCGGTTTCCTGAACGCGCAGGGCCACGTTGTACAGCAGCTCCTTGTCCAGGCGATCCTTGATGTTACGGCTGGTGACGAACTTGCCTTCCTTACCGCAGAACGGCGAGTCGTTGACCTGGAAGGTCATCGAAACGGTCGGCTCGTCAACGGTCAGCGGCTTCATCGCTTCTACCGCGTCCGGGGCGCACAGGGTGTCGGAGATGAACAGCTCGTCGAAACCGCTGATGCAGACGATGTCGCCAGCCTGGGCTTCTTCGACGTCGACGCGGTGCAGGCCGTGGTGGCCCATCAGCTTCAGGATACGACCGTTACGCTTCTTGCCATTGGTGTCGATGGCGACAACCGGGGTGTTCGGCTTGACGCGGCCACGGGCGATACGGCCAACGCCGATAACGCCGAGGAAGCTGTTGTAGTCCAGCGCGGAGATCTGCATCTGGAACGAACCGTCACGGTCAACGTCCGGCGCCGGTACGTTGTCGACGATCGACTGGTACAGGGCGGTCATGTCTTCGCCCATGGCGGTGTGGTCCAGACCGGCAATGCCGTTCAGCGCCGAGGCGTAGACGACTTTGAAGTCCAGCTGTTCGTCGGTGGCACCGAGGTTGTCGAACAGGTCGAAGATCTGGTCCAGAACCCAGTCAGGACGCGCGCCCGGACGGTCGACCTTGTTGATCACGACGATTGGCTTCAGGCCGGCTTCGAAAGCCTTCTTGGTCACGAAGCGGGTTTGCGGCATCGGGCCGTCCTGGGCGTCGACCAGCAGCAGCACGGAGTCGACCATCGACATTACACGTTCAACCTCGCCACCGAAGTCGGCGTGGCCGGGGGTGTCGACGATGTTGATGTGGTAGCCGTTCCAGTTGATGGCGGTGTTCTTCGCCAGAATGGTAATGCCGCGCTCTTTTTCCTGGTCGTTGGAATCCATCACGCGCTCGTCGTTGAGCTCGTTACGCTCCAGGGTGCCGGACTGGCGCAGGAGTTTGTCGACCAGGGTGGTTTTACCATGGTCAACGTGGGCGATGATGGCGATGTTACGCAGATTTTCGATCACAACTGTATCTCGATCAGAGGATTCGGTTGCCGCCAGTCTAGGCGGCCAATATGAAGTTAAAAGCTCAGCGGGCCCGGCGGTCGGGAGGGCGATGGCGGATGCTGCCGCCATACAGCCCTGGCGTCTTATGTCGGACGATAAACACGCACATTGGCATGTCCCTCACTGAGCAGGTGGTGTGCGTGCAAACGGCTCATCACACCTTTGTCGCAATACAGCAGGTACTGGCGAGTTTCATCCAGCTGCTTGAACTTGCTGTTGATCGCATAGAACGGCATGACCTGGACCTCGACGCCCTCGATCACCAGGGGTTCGTCCTCCTGGGCATCGGGGTGACGGATGTCGATGACGATCTGCCCAGGCAGGGCTTCGTGCACTTCCTCGATTTCCACGTCCTTGCCCAACTCGTCGATCACATGGTCGATCGAAATGAACTTGGCACGCTCCAGGGCACGCTCCAGCACGGCCATGTCGAACTGTTTCTCTTCATGCTCCATGCGGTGGCGCTTGGCGTGGGTGGTCGGGTTAACCGAGATCACGCCACAGTACTCAGGCATGTGCTTGGCGAAGTCGGCCGTGCCGATTTCGGTTGCCTGGTCGATGATGTCCTGCTTGTGGGTGGCCAGCAGCGGGCGCAGCACCAGCTTGTCGGTCGCCGAATCGATGATCGACAGGTTCGGCAGGGTCTGGCTGGAAACCTGGGAAATCGCCTCGCCGGTGACCAGCGCGTCGATCTGCAGGCGGTCGGCCATGCGTGCAGCCGCGCGCAGCATCATGCGCTTGAGCGTAACGCCCATGTAGCTGTTGTCGACTTTGTTGAGAATCTCGCCGACCACTTCTTCGAACGGCACGCTGATGAACAGCACGCGCTGGCTGCTGCCGTACTTTTTCCACAGGTAGTGCGCCACTTCCATCACTCCCAACTCGTGGGCGCGGCCACCGAGATTGAAGAAGCAGAAGTGGGTCATCAGGCCACGACGCATCATCTGATAGGCCGCCACGGTGGAGTCGAAGCCGCCGGACATCAGTACCAGGGTCTGCTCGAGCGCGCCCAGCGGATAGCCGCCGATACCCTGATGCTGATTGTGGATCACGTACAGGCGCTGATCGCGGATCTCGATGCGCACCAGGATCTCTGGGGTCTTCAGGTCGATACCGGCGGCGCCGCACTGCTGGCGCAACTGGCTGCCGACGTAGCGGTCGACATCCATCGAGGTGAAGTCATGGTGCCCACCCCGCTTGCAACGCACGGCAAAGCGCTTGCCGGCCAGCAAGTGGCCGAAGTGGTGTTTGCACTTGGCGACGATATCGTCGAAATCACCCAGCGGGTATTGCTCGACCTGCAGGAAATGGGTGATACCCGGGGTGCAGGTGAGGCGCTCGATCATTTCACGCTGGACCTTCTCGTCCTCGACGCGGGTGACCACTTCGAGATTGTCCCAGACACCATCAACCACGAGCTCCGGATCGAGGTCCTTGAGCACGTTGCGGATGTTCTTGCCGAGCTGGCGAATGAAGCGCTTGCGCACCGGCCGGCTTTTGATGGTGATCTCTGGGAAGACTTTGACGATAAGTTTCATTGGTTTAACAGCGCGCGCAGGGCCTGCCGAAAATGAGGGGCGCGAATTATATCGGAAATTGCTCAGGATTTGACCAACTTTTGTACAGAAGGTTGGATTTATATTGGCCGCACCGGCCCATCGCCGGTAAGTCGGCGCCCGCAAGGCAACCCAGCGGTGCGGGACCGGCAGGCAGACGGCAAGGCCCTTAAAGGAAGCACAGATCCTTCACGACGCACCTTTATGGTGCAGATGACTTTGATGCCGCCTCTAAAGGGTGCACTTTTGCCCAGTGACCCTAACGCAAACACCCGCAAACGCCCCCTTTTACCCCGCCCTCGCCATTTTCGGGCACTGGCATGCAAATTGCTCCCTTGTGAGGCAGGTAAGCTTGGCCGACTATCCGCGCCCGGCGACACCCTTTTTCCAGGGCAGCGGCCAACTGCGCCCTCGACCATCCGGAGGACAACATGTCGAAGTCGGTTCAACTCATCAAAGATCATGACGTCAAGTGGATTGATCTGCGTTTCACGGACACCAAAGGCATTCAGCATCACGTGACCATGCCAGCGCGTGATGCTCTGGACGAAGACTTCTTCGAAGTCGGCAAGATGTTCGACGGCTCCTCCATCGCTGGCTGGAAAGGTATCGAAGCCTCCGACATGATCCTGATGCCGGTCGACGAAACTGCCGTCCTGGACCCGTTCACCGAAGAACCGACCCTGATCCTCACCTGCGACATCGTCGACCCGTCGAGCATGCAAGGCTACGATCGTGACCCACGCGGGATCGCCAAGCGCGCCGAAGAGTACCTGAAGAGCACCGGCATCGGTGACACCGTGTTCGCTGGCCCAGAGCCAGAGTTCTTCATCTTCGACGAAGTGAAGTTCCAGTCGGACATTTCCGGCTCGATGTTCAAGATCTTCTCCGAGCAAGGCTCGTGGATGACCGGCGCTGACGTGGAAGGCGGCAACAAAGGCCACCGTCCTGGCGTGAAAGGCGGCTACTTCCCAGTTCCGCCGTTCGACCACGACCACGAAATCCGTACTGCCATGTGCAACGCTCTGGAAGAGATGGGCCAGACCGTTGAAGTTCACCACCACGAGGTGGCGACTGCCGGTCAGAACGAAATCGGCGTCAAGTTCAACACCCTGGTGAAGAAAGCGGACGAAGTACAGGCCCTGAAATACGTCGTGCACAACGTTGCCGACGCTTACGGCCGTACCGCCACCTTCATGCCGAAGCCACTCTACGGCGACAACGGCTCGGGCATGCACGTGCACATGTCGATCTGGAAAGACGGTAAGAACACCTTCGCAGGCGAAGGCTACGCCGGCCTGTCCGACACCGCCCTGTACTTCATCGGCGGTATCATCAAGCACGGCAAGGCCCTGAACGGCTTCACCAACCCGTCGACCAACTCCTACAAGCGTCTGGTCCCAGGCTTCGAAGCCCCGGTAATGCTGGCCTACTCGGCTCGCAACCGTTCCGCCTCGATCCGCATTCCTTACGTCGGCAGCCCGAAGGCCCGCCGTATCGAAGCGCGTTTCCCGGACCCATCGGCCAACCCATACCTGGCCTTCGCGGCCCTGTTGATGGCTGGCCTGGACGGCATCCAGAACAAGATCCACCCAGGCGATGCTGCCGACAAGAACCTGTATGACTTGCCGCCTGAAGAGGCCAAAGACATCCCGCAAGTTTGCGGCAGCCTGAAAGAAGCTCTGGAAGAGCTGGATAAAGGCCGTGCGTTCCTGACCAAGGGCGGCGTGTTCTCCGACGACTTCATCGATGCCTTCATCGAACTGAAGAGCGAAGAAGAGATCAAGGTCCGCACCTTCGTGCACCCACTGGAATACGAGCTGTACTACAGCTGCTGATCTGATCGGCGCCTCGCGCCGATTGCATCACCCCAAACGGCCTTCTTCGGAAGGCCGTTTTTGTTTTTACGCACGTTCAATTCAGACGTCGCCTACAACCAGAGCCTGCTCCCCTGCCCAACAATCGGATCTCCTCGCATCAAGGAGATCACCATGCGCCTCGCCCCAGTCACCCTCACGCTCACGCTCGGCCTGCTCGGCTGCCAGAATGCCTCACCACCACAAACCGAGTTCGCCCCCTTACTGTCGCGCATCGAGCAGCGACTGGACCTCGCCAGCGCCGTCGCGGGCCACAAGTGGGATCAGCAACTCCCTGTACAAGCGACCGATCGTGAACACCAGGTATTGGCTCAGGTCCGCGAAGCCGCACCCCACTTCGGCCTCAGCCCTGGCCGCGCCACTGCTTTTTTCGATGACCAGATCGAAGCCAGCAAACTCATCCAGTACAGCCTGCTGAACCGTTGGGCCGCCCGGGGCAAACGCCCCGCCACTACAGCGCTGGACCTTGCCGACGACATTCGCCCGCGCCTTGACGAGCTCCAGGCCACACTGCTTTTCGAACTGGCTCGTTTCGACCAACAACCGCTGGCACAGTGCCGGAAAAAACTCGCGCAGGCCCTGGCAAGGCGTAGCGACGAACCTGTACGCCATCAGGCACTGGTTCGCGCCACAGCAAACCTGTGCGCGGCACGCTAAGCATGCGAATGCTCTATATTGGTGCGTAATACACCCCCGCGACCCGCAAAGAGGCCCAAAACAGGTCACGTGAAACGGTAAAGCCGAATATTCTGGCCCGTTTGAGCGCAATTTCAGGTCTTTATCAAGGAATCCCGCTTCTTTTCGGAGCCTTGGTTTGTTTCTTGCATTTTCCTGGCATCAGCGGATCCATAGCGCGCTCGCCCTTGGTTCGACCAAGGGCATGCCAGCGCCAAAAGAGGTCAACGACGCCTTATGACCATCAGCGATGCACAGCACCGTCTGCTTCTGGACAACCTGACCACGGCCACGCTTCTGCTCAACGCAGAACTGCGCCTTGAATACATGAACCCGGCAGCAGAAATGCTTCTGGCCGTCAGCGGGCAGCGCAGCCATGGGCAGTTCATCAGCGAGCTGTTCACCGAATCGACCGAGGCGCTCAATTCCCTGCGTCAGGCCGTCGAACAGGCGCACCCGTTCACCAAGCGTGAAGCCCAGCTGACCTCGCTGACCGGGCAAACCATCACCGTCGACTACGCCGTGACGCCGATCCTGCACCAGGGCGACACCTTACTGCTGCTGGAGGTGCACCCCCGTGACCGCCTGCTGCGCATCACCAAGGAAGAGGCCCAGCTGAGCAAGCAGGAAACCACCAAGATGTTGGTGCGCGGCCTGGCCCACGAAATCAAGAACCCGCTCGGCGGCATTCGTGGCGCGGCGCAGCTGCTGGCCCGCGAGTTGCCCGAAGACGGCCTGCGCGACTACACCAACGTGATCATCGAAGAGGCCGACCGCCTGCGTAACCTGGTCGACCGGATGCTCGGCTCCAACAAGCTGCCCTCCCTGGCCATGACCAACATCCACGAGGTGCTGGAGCGGGTCTGCAGCCTGGTCGAGGCAGAAAGCCAGGGCTGCATCACCTTGGTGCGCGATTACGACCCGAGCCTGCCGGATGTACTGATCGACCGCGAGCAGATGATCCAGGCCGTGCTGAACATCGTGCGCAACGCCATGCAGGCGATCAGCTCGCAGAACGAACTGCGCCTTGGCCGCATTACCCTGCGCAGCCGCGCGATGCGCCAGTTCACCATTGGCCATGTGCGCCACCGCCTGGTGGCCCGTGTCGAGATCATCGACAACGGCCCGGGCATTCCCAGTGAACTGCAGGACACCCTCTTCTATCCCATGGTCAGCGGCCGCCCGGACGGTACCGGGCTAGGTCTGGCCATCACCCAGAACATCATCAGCCAGCACCAGGGCCTGATCGAGTGTGAAAGCCACGCAGGGCACACCGCCTTCTCGATCTTCCTGCCTCTGGAACAAGGAGCCACCCCTCATGAGCCGAAGTGAAACCGTATGGATCGTCGACGATGATCGCTCCATCCGCTGGGTCCTGGAAAAAGCCCTGCAACAGGAAGGCATGACCACCCAGAGCTTCGACAGCGCCGATGGCGTGATGGGTCGTCTGGCTCGGCAGCAGCCGGATGTGATCATTTCCGACATTCGCATGCCCGGCGCCAGCGGCCTGGACCTGTTGGCACAGATCCGCGAACAGCACCCGCGCCTGCCAGTCATCATCATGACGGCCCATTCCGACCTGGACAGTGCCGTAGCCTCCTACCAGGGGGGCGCCTTCGAGTACCTGCCCAAACCATTCGACGTGGACGAAGCGGTATCGCTGGTCAAGCGGGCCAACCAGCACGCCCAGGAGCAACAAGGCCTCGATGTGCCTCAGGTCCTGGCCCGCACACCGGAAATCATCGGCGAAGCGCCGGCGATGCAGGAGGTGTTCCGCGCCATCGGTCGCCTCAGCCACTCCAACATCACGGTGTTGATCAACGGTGAATCGGGTACCGGTAAAGAGTTGGTCGCCCACGCCCTGCACCGCCACAGCCCGCGCGCGGCTTCGCCGTTCATTGCCCTGAACATGGCGGCCATTCCCAAGGACTTGATGGAGTCCGAACTGTTCGGGCATGAGAAAGGCGCTTTCACCGGTGCGGCGAACCTGCGGCGCGGGCGCTTCGAACAGGCTGACGGCGGCACACTGTTCCTCGACGAAATCGGCGACATGCCGGCGGACACTCAGACCCGCTTACTGCGCGTGCTCGCCGATGGTGAGTTCTATCGGGTGGGCGGCCATGTGCCAGTAAAAGTCGATGTGCGCATCATCGCCGCGACTCACCAGAATCTCGAATCACTCGTACAGGCGGGCAAGTTCCGCGAAGACTTGTTCCACCGCCTGAATGTGATCCGTATCCATATCCCACGCCTGGCGGATCGTCGCGAAGATATCCCCGCCCTGGCCCGGCACTTCCTGGGCCGTGCGGCACAGGAGCTGGCCGTCGAGCCAAAGCTGCTGAAGCCGGAAACCGAAGAGTTCATCCGCAACCTGCCCTGGCCCGGCAATGTGCGTCAGCTGGAGAACACCTGCCGCTGGATTACCGTGATGGCCTCCAGCCGCGAAGTGCTGATCGGCGATTTGCCGCCCGAGCTGCTCAACCTGCCGCACGATACCGTGCCCGTGACCAATTGGGAGCAGGCCCTGCGCCAATGGGCCGATCAGGCGCTGGCACGCGGGCAGTCTAACTTGCTCGACAGCGCCGTACCCAGCTTTGAACGGATCATGATCGAGACGGCGCTCAAGCATACCGCCGGGCGGCGTCGCGATGCAGCGGTGCTGCTCGGCTGGGGGCGCAATACCCTGACCCGCAAGATCAAGGAGCTGGGGATGAATGTGGATGGCGGGGATGATGATGAAGGTGAAGACCACTGACACTCACGTGAACCCGTAAGACGTTTGGGGCTGCTTTGCAGCCCTCTTCATTTCAGCTTCATGCACCGAAGCTGTGCCCGCCGCACCGCCCCAAGGCACAACTCCCCCTCGAAACACAGCCAGATAGCCCTGCCCCCCCCTGTTTCCGGGCATTTTCAAAACTGGCACGCCACCTGCAATAAGCACTGTATCTCCAGTTTCGGGGGCCTCGGTACAGGCAGGCCGGGTGAACCCCTCTTTTATTCGCAGCCACTCCCGCTTTTGGGGGACCTCGGTACAGGCAGGCCGGGACATCCCCTCTTTTATTCGTGCAGCCTCACCTGCACCCGCCAGCGCCCAGCGTCCTCTGCACCGGTCCACTCGCCGTGCAGGGGGCGCGCAGCGATCACGGTCAGCAACAAGCCTTCCTCGCTTTTCTGCAAGCGCCAACCCACGGGCTTGCCTTGCAGGCTCAGTTGCCCGCGCTGGGCCTTGCCCTCGGCCTCGAACAGTAACGCTACCGTTCCTTCAACGTTCTCGCCATGCAACCTGGGCTCGTCGCTGAACCACAGGTCCAAACCATCCTGCACCACCTCCACCTGCTCTAGCACACGCTCTTCGGGCGCGGTCAAGCGGCCGATCATCAAGCCGACCATAAGCCCGACGATGGCCAGTGAAAGTAACACCCGCGGGAAGGCCTTCGAACGCAAGTCGGGTTCGGGGGTAGAATGCCCGTCATCTTCATGCCTGGAGCCGTGCATGTTTCACGTCATCCTTTTTCAACCTGAAATTCCGCCGAATACCGGCAACATCATTCGCCTCTGCGCCAACAGCGGTTGCGACCTGCACCTGATCGAGCCGATCAGCTTCGAGCTGGACGACAAACGGCTGCGCCGCGCAGGGCTGGACTACCATGAGTATGCCACGCTCAAGCGCCACGAAAGCCTGGCCGGATGCCTGGACAGCCTCGGCAACCCGCGGTTGTTCGCCTTTACCACCAAAGGTTCGCACCCCTTCCATGAGGTGGCCTACCAACCGGGCGATGCTTTTCTGTTCGGCCCGGAGAGCCGTGGCCTGCCAGCCGACGTGCTCGACAGCCTGCCGGCCGAACAGCGCCTACGCCTGCCAATGCGACCGGGCTGCCGCAGCCTGAACCTGTCCAATACCGTGGCGGTGACGGTGTATGAAGCGTGGCGCCAGCAGGGGTTTGCCGGTAGCTGATGCAGACAACCAGGCAATAAAAAGGCGACCCCGCAGGGTCGCCTCTTTGTTACCAAACCGCGATTACTGAACGGTCGGCGCTTCGCCCGCTTCCTGCATGCGCTGCATTTCTTGCGCGTACAGGGCGTCGAAGTTGACCGGCGACAGCATCAGGGCCGGGAACGAACCACGGGTCACCAGGCTGTCCAGGGTCTCGCGGGCGTATGGGAACAGGATGTTCGGGCAGAACGCACCGAGGGTGTGGCTCATCGAGGAGGCGTCGAGGTTCTTGATCAGGAAGATACCGGCCTGCTGGACTTCAGCGATGAACGCCACTTCGTCACCGTTTTTGACGGTTACCGACAAGGTCAGCACCACTTCATGGAAGTCGCCTTCCAGGGCTTTCTGCTTGGTGTTGAGGTCCAGGGCGACGCTCGGCTCCCACGTCTGGCGGAAGATCTGCGGGCTTTTCGGGGCCTCGAACGAAAGATCGCGCACGTAGATGCGCTGCATGGAGAACTGAGGGCCGTTGTCTTCTGCGGCGGCGCCGTTGGTCTGTTGGTCAGTCATGGCAGGTCCTTATCCTAATGTTTTTGAATGCAGTGCAAATCAGGCCGCCAGCAGCGCGTCGAGCTTACCGGCGCGCTCCAGGGCATAGAGGTCATCGCATCCACCGACATGGGTGCTGCCGATCCAGATCTGTGGCACCGAAGTACGGCCGGCCTTCTGGCTCATTTCGGCGCGAACCTGCGGTTTGCCGTCGACTTTGATTTCCTCGAAGGCCACGCCCTTGCTCTCGAGCAGGTACTTGGCACGCATGCAGTAGGGGCAGTAGTCGCTGGAGTAGACGATGACGGGCTTCATATCACTTCACCAGGGGCAGGTTATCGGCTTTCCAGCTGGAAACGCCACCGCTCAATTTGGCGGCGTTGTAACCAGCCTTTAGCAGCTCGCGGCAGATGGTGCCGGACTGCTGGCCCATGGCGTCGACGACGATCAGGGTCTTTTCCTTGTGCTTGTCCAGCTCGGTCATGCGATTGGCCAGCTTGTCCTGAGGAATGTTCACCGCACCGACGATGTGGCCGGCGGAATATTCCTTGGCCGGACGGATGTCGATGACCAAGGCCTTCTCGGCGTTGACCAGGGCGGTCAACTGGCCGTTGCTCAGGCTCTGGCCGCCACGGCGGACTTCATTGAGGAGCAGCAGGACCAGCAGAACAACGAAGATCGCAACCAGGATGTAGTGATCTGTCGCGAATTGAATCAGGTGAGCAACCATCAGCGGTGTTCCAGGCGATTGAAAATGCCGGCCAGTATACACAGCCCCCCATGACCACCAAAGCCCGGCAGGCCGGCAGCAAATTCACCTTCATCTTTGCCGTTTGACGGTTATGGGACGAATATTCGCCGCTGATGGCGCATTTGCCCTAAAATGCGTGTCTTTATCATCTTTGAACAACCGTGAGTTTGATTGATGACGAGCACGCCCAAACCCCTTGTCCTGATCATCCTGGATGGTTTCGGTCACAGCGAAAGCCCCGAATACAATGCCATCTTTGCCGCCAACACCCCGGTCTATGACCGCCTGCGCGCCGAGCAGCCGCATGGCTTGATCTCCGGCTCAGGCATGGATGTCGGCCTGCCGGACGGGCAGATGGGCAACTCCGAAGTCGGTCATATGAACCTTGGCGCCGGCCGTGTCGTCTATCAGGACTTCACGCGGGTGACCAAAGCCATCCGTGATGGCGAGTTCTTCCAGAACCCTGTGCTCACGGGCGCTGTGGACAAGGCCGCGGGTGCAGGCAAGGCCGTGCACATCCTGGGCCTGCTTTCCGACGGTGGCGTGCACAGCCACCAGGACCACCTGGTCGCGATGGCCGAACTGGCCGCGCAGCGCGGCGCCGAGAAAATCTACCTGCACGCCTTCCTCGACGGCCGCGACACCCCGCCGCGCAGCGCGCAATCGTCCATCGAGCTGCTTGACTCGACCTTTGCCAGGCTGGGCAAAGGCCGTATCGCCAGCCTGATTGGCCGTTACTTCGCCATGGACCGCGATAATCGCTGGGACCGCGTCAGCGCCGCTTACAACCTTATCGTCGATAGCGTTGCCGAATACGCTGCCGACAGCGCCGTGGCCGGCCTCGAAGCAGCTTATGCCCGCGACGAGAGTGACGAATTCGTCAAGGCCACCCGCATCGGCGAAGCGGTCAAGGTCGAAGATGGCGATGCCGTGATCTTCATGAACTTCCGTGCAGACCGGGCCCGCGAGTTGTCGCGCGTGTTCGTCGAACCCGACTTCAACGAGTTCCCCCGGGCCCGCATGCCGAAACTGGCAGCCTATATCGGCCTGACCCAGTACTCGGCGAAGATCCCGGCACCTGCCGCATTCGCCCCGGCCAGCCTGAATAACGTACTGGGCGAGTACCTGGCCAAGAACGGCAAGACCCAGCTGCGTATCGCCGAAACCGAAAAATACGCCCATGTCACCTTCTTCTTCTCCGGCGGCCGTGAAGAGCCGTTCGAAGGCGAAGAGCGCATTCTGATCCCGTCGCCGAAGGTGGCCACCTACGACCTGCAGCCGGAAATGAGCGCGCCGCAGGTCACCGACCGAATCGTCGAGGCCATCGAGCAGCAGCGCTATGACGTCATCGTGGTCAATTACGCGAACGGCGACATGGTCGGCCACACCGGCGTGTTCGACGCCGCAGTCAAGGCCGTGGAAGCGCTGGACAGCTGCGTCGGGCGCATCGTCGAAGCACTGGACAAGGTGGGCGGCGAAGCGCTGATCACCGCCGACCACGGCAATGTCGAGCAGATGGAAGACGAGTGCACAGGCCAGGCGCACACCGCGCACACCACCGAGCCGGTACCGTTCATCTATGTGGGCAAGCGCAAGGTCAAGGTGCGCGAAGGCGGCGTGCTGGCCGACGTGGCGCCGACCATGCTCAAGCTGCTGGGGCTGGAGACGCCTGCGGAAATGACCGGGACTTCAATCCTCGTGGATGCCTGAAACCATCGCATTCCAGACAAACGCCCCATCGCATCTGCGGTGGGGCGTTTTTTTTGCCAGCCCGCGCGGGCATACTAGGCCAGTCTCCATCCTTGGTACGCCCAACCCCATGCTTCGCGCCCTGATCCTCCTAGCCCTGTCTTGCCTGCTCAGCCCGGCTTTCGCCGATGAGCGTGCGCAGACCCAGCAACAACTGGACGCCACCCGCCAGGATATCGCCGAGCTCAAAAAGACGCTGGGCAAGCTCCAGGAAGAAAAGGCCGGCGTACAGAAAGACCTCAAATCCACCGAGACCGACATCGGCAAGCTGGAAAAGCAGGTGGAGGCCCTGCAGCAAGAACTAAAAAAGACCGAGGGCGAGCTGGAGCGCCTTGATACCGAGAAAAAAAAACTCCAGAGCGCCCGCGTTGAACAACAGCGACTGATCGCCGTCCAGGCCCGCTCCGCTTACCAGAACAATGGTCGCGAGGAATACCTCAAGTTGCTGCTCAACCAGCAGAACCCCGAGAAGTTTGCCCGCACCCTCACCTATTACGATTACCTGAGCAAGGCGCGCATGGAGCAACTGCGCGCCTTTAACGAAACCTTGCGCCAGCTGGCCAATGTCGAGCAAGACATCGGCCGCCAGCAAGAACAGCTGCTGACCCAACGCGCAGACCTCGACGGCCGTCGTCAGGCACTCGAAGCCGAACGCAGCAAGCGCCAGCAGGTGCTGGCCAAGCTCAACGGTGACATGAAGGACCGCGACCAGAAACTCCAGGCTCGCGAACAGGACCAGGCTGACCTGGCCAAGGTCCTCAAGACCATCGAGGAAACCCTCGCTCGCCAGGCCCGCGAAGCAGAAGAGGCACGCCAGAAAGCCCTGCTCGCCCAACAGGAAGCCGAGAAGCGCCGCCAGCAAGCCGCCCTGGCAGCCCGCGACGATGCCGAACCGCCGAAAAAGGCCCGCACCACCCTCGGCCCGATGGTGTCCAGCGATGGTGCGAACTACGGCGGTGCATTTTCTGCTGCCCGGGGAAAACTTCCTTGGCCGGTCAATGGTCGATTGCTGGCGCGTTTTGGTGATGCCCGCGGCAGCGATGCCCGCGCCAAGTGGGATGGGGTGATGATCAGCGCCAACCCTGGGACCCAGGTGCGCGCCGTGCATGGCGGGCGCGTGGTGTTCGCAGACTGGTTGCGTGGCGCTGGACTTCTGGTCATTCTCGACCATGGTAATGGTTACCTGAGCCTGTACGGCCACAACCAGAGCCTGCTCAAGAATGCCGGCGACATCGTCAAGGCCGGCGAAGCCATTTCCACCGTTGGCGACAGCGGCGGCCAGGACGCCGCGGGCTTGTATTTCGCCATTCGCCAGCAGGGGCGGCCTACCGACCCATCGCAGTGGTGCAGAGGTTAGGGCTCAAGCCTAGTCAAATTTTACGGGGTAGCGCCAGCGCTGCACCGATGCTCCGCAGGGAGCGCCTACAGGATCAGGAGTTCGTTCGACATGCTGCACTCGCCTCGTCTCACCCAGCTGGCCCTGACCATCGCCTTGGCGGTCGGCGCGCCCGTGGCCCTCGCCGCCGAGCCGGCTGCGGTCAAGCCAGCCAAGCCGGCCTCGGTGCCGGCCACCGAGGTGACGGCCAAGGCGCCGCTGCCGCTGGAGGAGCTGCGTACCTTTGCCGAGGTCATGGACCGCATCAAGGCAGCCTACGTCGAACCGGTAGACGACAAGACCCTGCTGGAGAACGCCATCAAGGGCATGCTCAGTAACCTTGACCCGCATTCGGCCTACCTTGGCCCTGAAGACTTCCAGGAGCTGCAGGAAAGCACCAGCGGCGAGTTCGGCGGCTTGGGCATCGAAGTGGGCCAGGAAGACGGCTTCATCAAGGTGGTTTCACCCATCGATGACACCCCGGCATCCCGTGCCGGCGTGCAGGCGGGCGACCTGATCGTCAAGATCAACGGTGCCCCGACCCGTGGTCAGACGATGACCGAAGCCGTGGACAAGATGCGCGGCAAGATTGGCGAAAAGATCACCCTGACCCTGGTACGCGATGGCGGCAACCCGTTCGACGTGACCCTTGCCCGCGCGGTAATCCAGGTCAAGAGCGTGAAGAGCCAACTGCTGGAGAACGACTACGGCTACATTCGCATCACCCAATTCCAGGTCAAGACCGGTGAGGAAGTGGGCAAGGCGCTGGCCAAACTGCGCAAGGACAACGGCAAGAAGCTGCGCGGACTGGTGCTGGACCTGCGCAACAACCCAGGCGGCGTGCTGCAATCGGCGGTGGAAGTGGCCGACCACTTCCTGACCAAAGGCCTGATCGTCTACACCAAGGGCCGCATCGCCAACTCCGAGCTGCGCTTCTCTGCCGACCCGGCCGACGCCAGCGAAGGTGTGCCACTGGTGGTATTGATCAACGGCGGCAGTGCTTCTGCCTCGGAAATCGTCGCCGGCGCCCTGCAAGACCAGAAACGCGCCGTGCTGATGGGCACCGACAGCTTTGGCAAAGGCTCGGTGCAAACCGTACTGCCGCTGGCCAACGACCGCGCCCTCAAGCTGACCACCGCGTTGTACTTCACCCCCAGCGGCCGCTCGATCCAGGCACAGGGCATCGTGCCGGACATCGAGGTTCGCCAGGCCAAGCTGACTGCCGAAGTCGATACCGACAACTTCAAGGAAGCCGACCTGCAAGGCCACCTGGGCAACGGCAACGGCGGTGCCGACCGGCCGACCGGTAGCAGCAAGCGCAAGGAACGCCCGCAGGACGACGACTTCCAGCTGAGCCAGGCCCTTAGCCTGCTCAAGGGCCTGAACGTCACCAAGGGCCATTGATACCCGCCATGCGTTCTCTGCTGTTCACGCTGTTATGCCTGCTGGCGGGCGCTGCTCATGCGGCGCCCGCCAAGGCCTACATGAGCATCATCATCGACGACCTGGGCCAAAGCACCGAGCGCGACAGCCGCACCCTCGCGCTCCCTGGCCCGGTGACCATGGCGATCATGCCCGACACCCCGCACGCCAGTGATTTCGCCCGGCAGGCGCACAAAGCCGGCAAGACGGTGATCCTGCACATGCCCATGGACCCTGCGACCGGGCCTTACGCCTGGCACCCCGGCCTGGCAATCCCGGAACTGGCCGAGCGTCTGAACGCCGCCCCGGCCAAAGTGCCTTACGCCGCGGGCATCAACAACCACATGGGCAGCCGTATGACCTCGCAACGTGATGCCATGACCTGGCTAATGGGCGAGTTGCAGCGGCGTCACCTGTTCTTCGTCGACAGCCGTACCAGCGCAGCCACCGTGGCGGCAGCCCAAGCTCAGGAAGTCGGGCTGGCGCACGTATCGCGTGATGTGTTCCTGGATGACGAGCGTACGGTCGAGGCAATCGCCGGCCAATTGCAGCAAGGGGTCGAGCTGGCGCGTCGGCAGGGGTCGGCGGTGCTGATCGGGCACCCCTATCCTCAGACGCTGCAGGTGCTGGAGCGGGAATTACCTCGGCTCCAGGCACAAGGGATTGTCCTCATCGGGCTGCACCAGATGATCGCCGAACGCGGTAATCAGGCCATGCCAGCCCATGGCAGGCATGGCCGTTACAGCAACCGCTGACGCGCCTCAATCGAACGGGATGATGCCGCGCGCTTGCTCCAGGGTCAGCTTGCCGCGGTGTACCCGCTGCCCCAGAGCCGCTTCTTCACGGCCACTCATACGCCGCTGGCTCCACGTCTTCAGATGGCCCTGGGTGAAGTCCTGCGCATTGGCGTCGAGCGTGGGCAGGTGAAAATGCGCAACCCACAGGGGTCGCCCCCCTGTTGCCCCCGTCAAGCGCAGGACCTTGTACTCGTCAAATGCACTGCCGTTGGCCATGGTCTTTCTCGGGCTGACATACTCCACCCTGATCAACTTCTGCTCGTGCAAGAACTGCAGGCCCTCAGCCGTCGGATACTTCGTATCGGTATAGAGCTTCGTCAACTTGTAGTTCATGTCAGAACGCAGTTGGTCAGCGGCATTCTCCACGATCCTTATCAAGCCTGCGGCCGCGCCCTCCTCAGTCAGCGAGGCTGCTTCTCGGCCGAGCTTGTTGATCAGTTGTTCGAACATCCGCCTGATCTTCATGCCGTTGAGGTCGTAGCTGACGTATTCATCTGCTTTCTGTGACAGCGCCCTGGCTTCATCCTGCAAGGCCTGCACCCGAAAAGCGGTATCCGCCGGCACCTGCTCGGCTTCCACTGGCGCTGGCTCCGACACCTGTTCGACCCACCGGCCATCCCGCTGCTCGAAACGGGTGAGGATCTCCTTGGTGAAGGGCTCGCGCACCTCAACCATGGGCTGGCCATTCACAACGACCTCGTTGCCAATGAGCAGTTGCCCCTCACTGTTGCGCACCGCCCGCTGTGGCGTGTTGGCGATAGCGTAGGGAACACGGCCCGGGGTAACGCTGGCACCCTCCTGCTCCTTCATGGCATCAACCAGCCGGCGCCCTGCATCGAGCTTGAGCTTCTCCAGATGGGTGCGATAACGGTCAAGCATCGACACTTCCACCAGCGCGCCCCCCTGATCGCGAATCCGCGCACTGTTAAGCAGTGCTGCGGCATATTCGTCCCAGGCCTCCTGAAGGACTGTGATGCGGTCATCCAGCGGCAGCCTGGCGAACCCAAGGTCACCATGGGCCCCTGCAGCACTGCGCAGGCCGAGGCTCATCAGTTCATCCCTGAAACCACGAAGCTTCCCCCGCCCGGTGCTGGAATCCAGGTGCAAAGCCAGGTCGGCGAGGTTCATCACCTGATGAAAACGCAATTGCACCGTGCTCAACTCGCGTTCGGCAATGAGCGAGGCGACCGTTCGCCGTGGCGTTGTGTCGGGGTGGCTGATGAGCAAGTCCAGCGGCGCATCGGTCAACAGTTGGTCGAGGTATTCGTACGCCGCCAGCATGCGCTCCTGTCTATCAACCACCCCTTGGAGCTTGAGGCGAAACGCACGATAGGTTTCGAGTCCCTCGTGCAGGGAACGGCCGTGGAGGGCCTGTTGCAGTTCAGCCAAACCTGGGTAGTCCGCCAAGCTCAACAACTCGTTGTAGATAAAATCGTTGTGGCGAATGAGCGCGGTGCGAATAACATTCACCTGCTCTGGGAGGACCTGCTCCGCCATCGCTGGGCGAACAGAGGCGAATTTGGGTTCCAGAATCGCCTGATATTTGACCAGCACCTCGTTGTCGCAGCGCACTGCTGCTTCTAGATCCCGAACCGCCTCTTCGCGCTTGGTGGATAGTTCCGTCCGCCACTCGGCGATTCGCGTATCGTACCGGTCGATAAGGGCTGTTGACGTAGTGCGCTGGGTATCGTCCATGCCGTTGTCCAATTTGGCCTGTTCCCGCGCACGCAAATCTTCCAGCCTGGTTATTTTCTCGCGCAGTTGTGTAACGTCCGCCCCCGCCATCGTGAAACGCTCCGACGCTGCATTGGCCTGACGCGTGAGTGCATCGGCAGCTTTCTCCAGTTTGTTCAAGCGGGCCACCAGGCTCGCTCGCGTGCCGGCTTGCCTCATTCCGCCAGCGAGGCGCAGTGACGTGTCCACCCGCCAGGCCCCCCTGGCAAAGCTCAACCACGGCCCATATCCACCATGGCCATCAATCACCCGTACCCCCTCAGGTAGCACCTGAACGGGATAAACATCGGCGCCCATCGCCGCATAAAAGCGGTCGTCGACCTGATACAGCCCCTGCGCCGCCCCGTCGGCCTGCAACATCGACTCCTCCAGCGCTATACCAGAACGCATCGCCCGCAATGCCTGCCGCTGCGCAGGCGGCAACCAGTTGAAGCCATGGTTGCCACGCCAGGACAAATCCAGCCGGCGCTCCGGCAACCTTGCCAGGGTGCCGAGGGCTGCTTCTTCACCCCCGGTCGGCAACACGCTGACTTCGCCGAATGCCCCGCGCTGCGCCGCCGGCCCCTCGAACAGCCCAGCTTCGGGCGGCTCTGCAACCGGGCCAGGCGTCAGCGGCGGCTGCCGCGCATGCAGCAGCACCATGCTCAGGTTCACGATCAGGTCCGCCACCGCCGCGCAGCGCTCGAATGCGCCACCCTGCTCGATCGCCAGCAGATCGTCCTCCAACGCCCCCAGCAATTGCACCAGCCATGCCACGGCGGCGATGGGGCCGCTGAGCACCAGACTGACGGTATCGAACAGCAACCAGGCACCCTGAGCGAGGGCTTGCCAACGTCGTTCTGCGTTGGAGGTGGAGTGCAGGTCTGCCAGCTCTACCAGCAGATCGCGATTGGCGTCATACAGCTTGTCGTCGAGGCCGGAGCGCCAGAATGGCGGATCAATCACTGGTGGCAGCGGTTTTTCAGGCAGGTCATAAGGGTCGACACCGAGGCTGCCGACATGCGGTTCGCGAAACCCACCGTTATCGTAGATAGGGCGAACGAAAGGGTCGAGCCAGTCCAGTATGCTCGACTGCAGCCGGACGGATTCCTGGATATGCTCGAGCAGTGCGTCAAAGCTTGCATACTCGCGCAATGTGTCCTGGGCATACAAAGGCCGATACAACAGCACCAACGCCGGCTCGGCGCAGAACAACAGGTACATGCCCCGTACAGTGTCCTGCTGGTGCGAGTCGGGCTGACGCTTGAACGTCAACGGCATCAGCATCATGCGCGGCGCCAACGGGTTGTCATGGCCTGCGCAGAAATCATTCACACATTGCAGCCCGGCTTCGCTCAGCTTGCCGTCGAGCTTGGCATGCAGTGCACTGAAGCGCATCGCACTGCGCCATTCACGGGCAAAACGCCTGATGCGCTGCGGGCGTTGTTGCGGGTCGTCCAGCTTACGCGCGACATAGAGGGGGTAACGGCCCCCCACATCGATCTGGCTGACCATCTGGTTCACAGCGCCCACACTCAGCCCCAAGGGAAGGTCCGCGCCGTCTCGGCGGCGAATCCGCCTGATCGTTGCGTTCCTGAGCTCGCCGAGGCTGCCGATTGCAAACTCGGTCAAAGTCTTCTGCCCTTCGAAGACCAGAGGCTCACCCCCGCCTGCTCCGGTTGCGGCACCACCCGGCATGCCTTGCGCCACGAAAAATTCAAGGACCAGTTCGTCCGCACACAGGTCGCCCCCGGTCGCCTTGCGCAAGGGCTCGGCAAGCTGCTCACGGGTGTAGTCGGCCAGGGACTGGACCCCCTCCAAGGCAGCGACCCCTTCAGCGTCCAACTGATCGGCTGCTAGCTGCAGTAACCCCGCCTGATAAGCAAAACTGTCGCTGCCAGTGCTGGCCAGCAGACCAGGCGGGGGGCTGACAGCGGCACTTTCGTCAAGGTAGCTACCAAACCACTGTGCCGGGTCGCTCAATTGAGCGAACAACCGCTCAAGGGCTGCAATGTCGGCGATACGCCCGTAGCGTACTCGATGCACCCGGTCGCACATGGCCTCGTGCAGCAATGCGGCCTGCTGAGCGAACACATTGCCCTCGACTGGGTAACGCTGCCACGACATACCGTTGAAGCTGTAGCGTTGCGCCAGCTCATCACGCAGCCCCACGGCAAACGCAGCCAATGAAGCAAAACGGCTCACGTTGCCGGATGGCGCGCACCACAGCACCACTTGCCGCTCATCCCACTCTGCGCTGACCAGCAGGTGGCACAGCATCTCGTCGGCAGGCTCGACGCCGCTGACCAGGCGCGCCTGTACAAAACTCACTGGCGGCTGGTCGGCGCCACCGCGGATCAGACCCCGCAGGCATGCCTGCTCCTGGCTGTCCAGGCCTTGTAGGGGCAAGCCGCGCAACAAGGCGGCCTTCAACAGCAACTGAAGCCATTCGTCACGGCTTACCCCGGCACTGCCTTGAGCGCGCCAGTAGTCGAGTTGAGCCTGGCAGAAATGCTGCGGCAGTTGCGCGATCAGTTCATTCACTGGGTCTGTCAGGCCACTGAGCTGCCGAGTGGCGAACGGGCTATTGGCGCCAGCGAAGCGGTAGGGATCGAGCACGCCGAGATTATGATGACGGCCGGCGATGGGCTCCAGGTCGATAGGGTTGCGCTCGAGCATGGCCTGCAGCACACGATCGACCAATGGCTGAGTGGTCCAGTAAGTCGACGCAGGGTCCGGGCTGTCGAGCGTGAGCACATCGGCGCACGGCAAGGCCGGATGCACCGATGCCAACCATGGAAGCTCGGCCAGCATCAGTTTGAGCAACTGTTCGCTGACGACCTGGCGCAAGGTGGGGCGGTCAGCGAACTGCAGGGCTGCAGCTCGCCTGAAATCGAATGTCGAGGTATCGGAACGGGGCATACGCGTGACCTTCTGGTAGATGAACCAGAAGCGTGGCGCGAGCGTTTGCGGTCACGGTGCTACTTATTGCATGCCTGGAAAAGAAAAAAGGCCCTGCTTCACAGCAGGGCCTGATTCATTGCATCAGCTGTAAACACGCCCCAGCAACTGGCGGTGGCTTTCAAACTGATCCAGCACGTCGCGCACGATCTGCTCCGGTGCAAAGCCCATCAGGTCGTACTCCTGGCTGCCGTCATGCAGGTACACCTCGGCGCGGTAGAAGCGCTGGCGCACTTCCGGCTCGCCTTCCACGGGCGCCTCGCTTGGCGCGGCCAGGTAGCCATCCAGGCTCACTTCGTAAACGAAGGGGTTGCCCTCTTCCATCATCACGCGCAGGCCCATCATGTTGCGCGACTGGCCCACACGGCTCTCGACCTCAAAGCCCAGCGTGCGCATTTGCTCGGCAGCTTCCTTCAGGGCCGGGCTGACGTGCTTGTCCATGAAGCGCTGGACCACCGCCTGGGTTGGCTGCAGCTCCAGCTGGGTCAGGCGCTCGCTGAAACCGCGGCGGCCACGGGCGGCCAGCTCAGCACGCTCCTGCTCCACTACCACGTCCTGCTTCATGGCCTTGTACAAGCCAAACATGAACAGCACGAGCACCACCGAGAATGGCAGGCCGGCCAGCACCACCATGGTCTGCATGGCTTCGAAGTTGCCCGCGAACAGCAGGCCGATGGTAACCAGGGTAATGACCACCGACCAGAACACCACCATCCAGTGCGGCGCGTCTTCGTCCACCTTGCCGCCTTTGCACGACAGGTTGGCCATCATCACCGCGCCGGAGTCGGCGGGGGTGAGGAACAGCACGAAGCCGACGAACACCGCCACGCCGATCACGATCTTCGCGGCAGGGAAGTACTCCAGCAGCTGGTAGATCGACATCGAGGGCTGTTCGAGGGCTGTCTTACCCAGTTCTACGGCACCTTGGTTAAGCACCAGATCCAGCGCGGTATTGCCGAAGATCGACAGCCACGCCAGGGTGAAGCCCAGCGGGATCAGCAGCACACCACACACCAGCTGGCGAACGGTGCGGCCCTTGGAGATCCGCGCGATGAACATGCCGACGAACGGGCCCCAGGAGATCCACCAGGCCCAGTAGAACACGGTCCACAGGCCCAGCCAGCGTTCCGACTTGCCGGCTTCGTCTTCGTAGACATACAAGTCGAAGGTCTTCAGTACGATGCCGTTGAGGTAATCGCCGACGTTCTGCACGAAGCTGTTGAGCAGGTGCAGGGTTTCGCCGCCCAGTAGCACGAATATCAACAGGCCGCTGAAGAGCATGATGTTCAGGTTGGACAGACGGCGAATGCCGTTTTCCACACCCGACACCGCGGCCACGGTCGCGACCCCCGCCATCACCAGAATGACCACCAGCAGGTTGGTCTTGCTGTGGTCCATGCCGAACAGGTACTCAAGCCCGGAGGACACCTGCATCGAGCCGATACCCAGGTTGGTCACCAGGCCAAGCAGGGTGACGAACATGCCGAAAATGTCCACGGCGTTGCCGGCAGCACCCTTGACCCAACGCTCCCCGACCAGCGGATATAGCGCAGAGCGCAGCGCCAGCGGCTGGTTGTGACGGTAGGCGAAATAACCCACGGCCAGGCCGACCAGGGCGTAGATCGCCCAGCCGTGCAGGCCCCAGTGCAGGAAGGTCAGTTGCAGGCCCTGGCGCGCCGCTTCGAGGCTGGCAGGGGTGCCTTCTGGTGGGTTGAAATAATGGTCCAGGGGCTCGGAGGCACCGAAATACAGCAACGAAATGCCGATACCGGAGGAAAACAGCATGCCGGCCCAGGCGCCATAGCTGAAATCTGGCTCATCGTCCTTGCCACCAAGCTTGAGCTTGCCGTAGTCGGAGAAGGCCAGGTAAACCACGAATGTCAGGTAACCGCAGATCACCAGCATGTAGTACCAGCCGAAGGTGCGCGTCAGCCACTTCTGGGCCACGCCCAGCACCTGGCCGGCGGTTTCGGGTACAGCGATAAGCAAGGCAGTCAGAACAAGGATCATCAGCGCGGAGGTGAGGAACACCACGCGGTTGACCCGTACCCTCTCGGCGGGGGGCTTGGTTAGGGAGGCAGAACTCATTGCACGAATGCTCCGGGCAGTACGGCTGTGGAGGCTAATCAGTCTTTTCCCGAGCAATTGGTGCAATAGCCCCACTGCTTCAGGTGTTATAAAAGCACCCTGGAAACCGTGATCCCGAATCGAAACGTTGCAAAAACCAGACAGGTGGTCTGCCGGCCGAGCCGCATCCTGTGTTCAGGTGCGCGCATTGGCCACAGAGCACCCCGCCCGCTCCAAGGGCCCGCCGCAGGGTCCACGACCGTTTGGCAGAATCTGTGTTTCGCATCGCTCTTGCCCGTCAACGCCTTGTATTCCGGGGGTTACACGATTTCCTGGGGTGTCAATCCGTGCCTTCGAAACAGCCTGAAAAACTGTCAATGGCACAAATTGTCGCAGAGCTTATTCTTTATTGATTGAACGTTCAATCAAAACAAAATAGACTGGCCTTCGCCGAGGCAGCCGCTTGTCGTCTGCCCGCAGGCCTGAGGAGATTCGCAAGATGCCCAAGGTCGGTATGCAACCCATTCGCCGCCAGCAGTTGATCGACGCCACATTGCAGGCTGTCGACCAGGTCGGCCTGGGGGATGCCAGCATTGCGCTGATTGCCCGTTTGGCCGGTGTGTCGAACGGCATCATCAGTCACTACTTTCAGGACAAGAACGGCCTGATCGCAGCGACCATGCGCTACCTCATGAACGCGTTGAGCGAAGGTACCGTCGCACGTCGGCAGGCCCTCATCGACGACAGCCCGCGGGCGCACCTGAAAGTCATCATCGAGGGTAACTTCGATGCCAGCCAGGTCAGCGGCCCGGCAATGAAAACCTGGTTGGCCTTCTGGGCCGCGAGCATGCACCAGCCGTCCTTGCACAGGCTGCAGCGGATCAACGATCACCGCTTGTATTCCAACCTGTGCTTCCAGTTTCGCCGGGTGTTGCCGCAGGACGAAGCGCGTAGCGCAGCCCGCGGTCTGGCTGCCTTGATCGACGGTTTGTGGTTGCGTGGCGCCCTGTCAGGGGATGCTTTCGATACCGACCAGGCAATACGAATTGCTTATGAATACCTGGAACTACAACTGGCTAAGCAGCAGTGCCTGAACGCAAACGACCAGGCCTCTGAACAACCGCGCGCAGGCATTGCCCAACAGGCAGGAGCGCTACGCGGATAGCCAATCACACACTGCACTTGCGAGGACACTATGGCCCGTTTCGGAACGCAAAAACTCTACATCGATGGTGGTTATGTCGACGCTGGCAGCGATGCCACTTTCGAAGCCATCAACCCGGCTACCGGCGAAGTCCTCGCCCACGTGCAACGTGCCACCGAGGCTGACGTCGAGCGCGCCGTCGAGAGCGCCGAGCGCGGCCAGAAAGTCTGGGCGGCGATGACCGCCATGCAGCGTTCGCGCATCCTGCGCCGCGCTGTCGACATCCTGCGTGAGCGCAACGACGAGCTGGCCATGCTGGAAACCCTGGACACTGGCAAGTCGTACTCCGAAACCCGCTACGTCGATATCGTCACCGGTGCCGACGTACTGGAATACTACGCAGGCCTGGTGCCCGCCATCGAAGGCGAGCAGATCCCACTGCGCGAAAGCTCCTTCGTCTACACCCGCCGCGAGCCGCTGGGCGTCACCGTCGGTATCGGCGCGTGGAACTACCCGATCCAGATCGCCCTGTGGAAATCCGCACCGGCCCTGGCCGCTGGCAACGCGATGATCTTCAAGCCGTCGGAAGTCACTTCGCTGACCACCCTGAAACTGGCCGAGATCTACACCGAAGCCGGCCTGCCGGACGGCGTGTTCAACGTCCTGACCGGCAGCGGCCGCGAAGTCGGCACCTTGCTGACCGAGCACCCGCGCATCGAGAAAGTCTCCTTCACCGGCGGCACCACCACCGGCAAGAAGGTCATGGCCAGCGCCTCGAGCTCCTCGCTCAAGGAAGTGACCATGGAACTGGGCGGCAAGTCGCCATTGATCATCTGCGCCGACGCCGACCTGGACAAGGCTGCCGACATCGCGATGATGGCCAACTTCTACAGCTCCGGTCAGGTCTGCACCAACGGTACCCGTGTGTTCATCCCTGCCGCGATGAAGGCCGAATTCGAAGCCAAGATCGCCGAGCGCGTTGCCCGCATCCGTGTTGGCAACCCAGAAGACGAAAACACCAACTTCGGCCCTCTGGTCAGCTTCCAGCACATGGAAAGCGTGCTGGGCTACATCGCCAAGGGCAAGGCAGAAGGTGCACGCGTACTGTGCGGTGGCGAGCGTCTGACTGCCGGTGACTTCGCCAAGGGCGCCTTCGTCGCACCGACCGTGTTCACCGATTGCACCGACGACATGACCATCGTCAAGGAAGAAATCTTCGGCCCAGTGATGAGCATCCTCAGCTACGAGACCGAAGAGGAAGTCATCCGCCGCGCCAACGACACCGAATACGGCCTGGCCGCGGGCGTGTGCACCAATGACATCACCCGTGCCCACCGCATCATCCACAAGCTCGAAGCCGGCATCTGCTGGATCAACGCCTGGGGTGAGTCGCCAGCCGAAATGCCGGTCGGTGGCTACAAGCAATCGGGCGTCGGCCGTGAAAACGGCGTCAGCTCGCTGGCGCAATACACTCGCATCAAGTCGGTCCAGGTCGAGCTGGGCGGCTACAACTCGGTTTTCTAAACCCTGTCTAGCCACGCCCGTGCCACTGCGCACGGGCGTTTGCGCTCCCTGATCACCGCCAAACGAGGGTACTCACATGTCCCAAGAATTCGATTACATCATCGTCGGTGCCGGCTCTGCCGGTAACACCCTGGCTACCCGCCTGACCGAAGACGCCGGCGTCACCGTACTGCTGCTGGAAGCCGGTGGCCCCGACTACCGCTTCGACTTCCGTACCCAGATGCCTGCCGCCCTGGCCTTCCCCCTGCAGGGCCGCCGCTACAACTGGGCCTACGAGACCGACCCAGAGCCGCACATGGACGGCCGCCGCATGGAGTGTGGTCGCGGCAAGGGCCTGGGTGGCTCCTCGCTGATCAACGGCATGTGCTACATCCGTGGCAACGCCCTGGACTTCGACGGCTGGGCAAAACTGCCAGGCCTGGAAGACTGGACCTACCTGGATTGCCTGCCGTACTTCCGCAAAGCGGAAACCCGCGACATCGGCCCGAACGACTACCACGGCGGCGAAGGCCCGGTCAGCGTCACCACGCCTAAAGCCGGCAACAACCCGCTGTTCCACGCCATGGTCGAAGCCGGCGTGCAAGCCGGTTACCCGCGCACCGAAGACCTCAACGGCTACCAGCAGGAAGGCTTCGGTCCGATGGACCGTACCGTGACCAAGAACGGCCGCCGTTCCAGCACCGCCCGCGGCTATCTGGACCAGTCGAAGAAACGCCCTAACCTGACCATCGTCACTCATGCCCTGAGCGACCGCGTGCTGTTCGACGGCAAGCGTGCCGTTGGCGTGACCTACCTGGTCGGCGACAGCGAAGAGCGCGTCGAAGCCCGCGCCCGCAAGGAAGTCATCGTCAGCTCCGGCGCCATCGCTTCGCCACAACTGCTGCAACGCTCCGGCGTCGGCCCCCGCGCCCTGCTGGAAAGCCTCGACATTCCGGTGGTGCACGACCTGCCGGGCGTCGGCGAAAACCTGCAGGACCACCTCGAGCTCTACCTGCAGTACGCCTGCACCCAGCCAGTATCCCTGTACCCATCGCTGCTGTGGTGGAACCAGCCGGCCATCGGTGCCGAGTGGATGTTCAAAGGTACCGGCATCGGCGCCAGCAACCAGTTCGAAGCCGGTGGGTTCATCCGTACCCGCCCTGAGTTCGAGTGGCCGAACATCCAGTACCACTTCCTGCCGGTGGCAATTAACTACAACGGCTCCAACGGCGTGAAGGAGCACGGCTTCCAGGCCCACATGGGCTCGATGCGCTCGCCAAGCCGCGGCCGCATCCAGGCCAAGTCCAAGGACCCACGCCAGCACCCGAGCATCCTGTTCAACTACATGGCCACCGAGCAGGACTGGCAGGAATTCCGTGACGGCATCCGCCTGACCCGCGAAATCATGGCCCAGCCGGCGCTGGACCCGTACCGCGGTCGCGAGATCAGCCCAGGTGAACACGTGCAGACGGACGAAGAGCTGGACAAGTTCATCCGCGAGCACGCCGAAACCGCCTTCCACCCATCGTGCTCGTGCAAGATGGGCACCGACGACATGGCCGTGGTCGACAACGAAGGCCGCGTGCATGGCATGCAGGGCCTGCGTGTGGTCGACGCCTCGATCATGCCGATCATCATCACCGGCAACCTGAACGCCACCACGATCATGATCGCCGAGAAAATCTCGGACAAGATCCGTGGCCGTAAGCCGCTGCCGCGTAGCACCGCCAAGTACTATGTGGCCAACGGTGCGCCAGTGAAAGGCAAGCCGATGCGGGAAGTGAAGCAAGGCTGACAGGCCCGGTCGCCGGTAAGCCGGCGATGAGGCCCGCCCAGGCACACGTAGAAAAGGCACCCACCGCGGTGCCTTTTCTACATCTGCAGAAACGCTTTACATGCTGCCAATTCATCAGGTTAGAATCGATTGGCACGCGACCTGCTAGCTTTTGCCGAAAAGCATGCTACCCAGTTCATTTTCCCCCCGCCGTCCCGGAGTACCTGCCTTTGGATGCAAGCACCATCAACAGCCTGTTCCTGATCGGCGCATTGCTGGTGGGTGCAAGTATCCTGGTCAGTTCGCTGTCATCGCGCCTGGGTATTCCGATCCTGGTCATCATCCTCGCCGTCGGCATGGTCGCCGGCGTAGACGGTGGCGGCATCATCTTCAACAACTACCCGACGGCCTACCTGGTGGGCAACCTGGCACTGGCGGTAATCCTGCTCGACGGTGGCCTGCGTACCCGCGTGGCCAGCTTCCGCGTGGCCTTGTGGCCGGCCTTGTCGCTGGCCACCGTCGGCGTGATGATCACCACTGCGCTCACTGGCCTGGTGGCAGCCTGGCTGTTCGACCTGAGCCTGATCCAGGGCCTGCTGATCGGTGCCATCGTCGGCTCTACCGACGCGGCAGCAGTGTTCTCGCTGCTCGGCGGCAAAGGCCTGAACGAACGGGTAACCGCTACGCTGGAAATCGAATCGGGCAGCAATGACCCGATGGCGGTGTTCCTCACCGTAACCCTGATCGACATGATCGCCAGCGGCCAGACCGGCCTGCACTGGAGCCTGCTCACCCACCTGCTGCGCGAGTTCGGCATCGGCGGCCTGCTCGGTCTGGGCGGTGGGTGGCTGATGCTGCAACTGGTCAACCGCATCAACCTGGCCGGGGGCCTGTACCCGATTCTGGTGGTCGCCGGCGGGCTTGTGGTGTTTTCGCTGACCAACGCCCTGCACGGCAGCGGCTTCCTTGCCGTGTACCTGTGCGGCCTGGTGCTGGGCAACAAGCCGATCCGTAGCCGCCATGGCATCCTGCACATGCTCGATGGCATGGCCTGGCTGGCGCAGATCGGCATGTTCCTGGTGCTGGGCCTGCTGGTCACACCCCATGACCTGTTGCCCATTGCCCTGCCGGCACTGGGCCTGGCGCTGTGGATGATCCTGGTCGCCCGCCCACTGTCGGTCGTGGCCGCGCTGTTGCCGTTCAAAGCCTTCCATGGCCGCGAGAAAGGCTTCATCTCGTGGGTCGGCCTGCGCGGTGCGGTGCCGATCATTCTGGCCGTGTTCCCGCTGATGGCCGGCCTGCCGGACGCCCAGCTGTTCTTCAACCTGGCCTTCTTCATCGTGTTGGTGTCGCTGCTGGTGCAAGGCACCAGCTTGCCGTGGATGGCCAAGCTGCTGAAAGTGACGGTACCGCCGGACCCGGCCCCCATCTCGCGTTCGGCACTCGAGGTGCACATCACCAGCGAGTGGGAGCTGTTCGTGTACCGCCTGGGTGCGGAAAAGTGGTGCATCGGCGCAGCCCTGCGCGAACTGAAGATGCCTGAAGGCACCCGTATCGCCGCGCTGTTCCGTGGCGAGCAACTGCTACACCCGTCGGGCAGTACCGTGCTGGAGGTCGGCGACATGCTCTGCGTGATCGGCCATGAACATGACCTGCCGGCGTTGGGCAAGTTGTTCAGCCAAGCGCCCCAGCGCGGCCTGGACCTGCGTTTCTTCGGCGACTTCGTGCTCGAAGGCGATGCCGAACTGGGTGCTGTGGCCGCGCTGTATGGCCTGAAACTCGACGGCCTGGACGCGAAAATGCCGCTGGCGCAGTTCATCCGACAGAAGGTCGGAGGCGCTCCAGTAGTAGGTGACCAGGTCGAATGGCACAGCACGATCTGGACCGTGGCGACCATGGACGGGAACAAGATCCAGAAAGTGGGCGTCAGATTCCCCGAAGGAACGCGACCCGGACCAGGATTGTTCCTCTAAACTCCGATTTCGCCTGATCCACAAGTAGTCTGCCTATGTCTCTGCGCGTGTACCTTCGCACAGCCCTGCTCGGGCTGTGCCTGTCCCTTTCGTTCGCGGCTGTAGCGGCCGAAACCCCTACCACTGCCAGTATTCAGCACAGCCTCGACAAGATCGCCGAGCGCAAACTTCCGGAAGCCGATCAGAAGGCCCTGCAGCAGGTACTGGAGCAGACCCTGGGCCTGCTGGCCAACAAAGAGGACAGTGAGAAAAAGCTCGCTGCGCTCAAGCAACAGCTGGCCAGCGCACCAAAAGAGACCAGCGACAGCCAGAAAGAACTGGCCAAGCTCAAGGAAAGCAAGCCGCAGCCGGTCGCCCAACGCTATGCCACGCTCACAGTGCCGCAGCTCGAGCAGATGCTCAGCGAGCGCAACACCCAACAGGGGGAGCTGCAGAAGGCGCTGTCTGAAGCCAACAGCCTGATCATCAACTCCCAGACACGCCCCGAGCGTGCCCAGGCCGAAATCAGCAACAATCAGACCCGTACCCAACAGATCAACAACAGCCTCAAAAGCGGCAAGGACGGCGGCAAGACGCTCAACGCCGACCAGCGTAACCAGCTCGCCGCCGAACTTGCCTCGCTGAATGCAGTGACCTTGCTGCGCCGCCAGGAACTGGCCGGCAATGGCCTGCTGCAGGACCTTGGCAACGCGCGGCATGACTTGCTGATCGAACGCGCCGCCCGCCTGGAGCAGGAAATCCAGGACCTGCAGACGCTGATCAACGAAAAGCGCCTGGCCCAGTCTCAGGAGACGGTCACCCAGCAGTCGATCGAAGCGCAGAAGGCAGGCGGCAGCAGCCTGCTGGCCAGCGAGAGCGCCGCCAACCTCAAGCTGTCCGACTACCTGCTCAAAAGCACCGACCGCCTCAACGAACTGACCCAACAGAACCTGCGCACCAAGCAGCAGCTCGACAGCCTGACCCAGGCCGACCAGGCCCTGGACGAACAGATCAGCGTGCTCAAGGGCAGCCTGCTGCTGTCGAAGATCCTCTACAAGCAGAAGCAGGCCTTGCCGCACCTGAAGGTGGACCGCGACCTGGCCGACCAGATCGCCGACATTCGCCTGTACCAGTTCGAGATCAACCAGCAGCGCGAGCAGATGAGCAGCCCCGCAGCCTATGTCGACAAGCTGCTGGCCAACCAGCCGCAGGAAGATGCGACACCGGCGCTGCGCAAGGCACTGCTGGAAGTTGCCATCACCCGCAGCGACCTGCTCGAACGCCTGAACCGTGAACTGTCAGCCCTGCTCAACGAATCGATCACCCTGCAGCTCAACCAGAAGCAACTGCTCGGCACCGCCCAGGGCCTGCGCACCACGCTGGACGAGCAGATGTTCTGGATCCCCAGCAACAAGCCGCTGGACTGGGACTGGCTGAGTTATGTACCGGAGCGTTTCGCCAAACAGGTCGCTGACCTGCCCTGGGGATCCGGCCTCAAGGAACTGGCCGATGGCCTGAGCCAGCGCCCACTACTGTTCCTGCCACTGCTGTTGGTCATCGGTGCCCTGCTCTGGCGCCGCAAGTACCTTTACCAGCGGCTGAGCAAGGTGCACCAGGACATCGGCCACTTCCGCCGAGACAGCCAGTGGCACACCCCCCAGGCGATCCTGATCAACATCCTGCTGGCGATGCCCGTCAGCCTCGGCCTGGCTCTGTGCAGCTATGCCCTGCAGATCGACGCCCGCGGGCAGAACGCCAACCTGGGCGCAGCGCTGTGGCAACTGGCTCAGGCCTGGCTGGTGTTCTATACCGCGTACCGCATTCTTGCCCCCGGCGGGGTAGCGGAAATCCACTTCCGCTGGCACAAGCCCCAGGTCGAGTTCCTGCGGGGTTGGGTGCGCAGGCTGGGCACCGTGGTACTGGCCCTGGTCGGCGTGGTGGCGGTCGCCGAGCATCAGCCATCGGCGCTGGCCGACGATGTGCTGGGCATCGGCGTGGTGCTGACCTGCTACGCCTTGATGGCGTGGCTGCTCAGCCGCCTGCTGCTGAGCAGCCCGGCGCACCGCGACACCTCACTGTTCCGCAAGGCTGTGGGGGTGGCCTTCACCGCGCTGCCGATCGCTCTGTTCGTGGCGGTGTGCTTCGGCTACTACTACACCGCACTCAAGCTCACCGACCGCCTGATCTACACCCTTTACCTGCTGATGTTCTGGCTGGTGATCGAAGCGGCATTCGTGCGCGGGCTGTCGGTAGCCGCGCGGCGCCTGGCCTACCAACGCGCCCTGAGCAAGCGTGCGGCAGCCAAGGAAGGGCTGGATGGCGAGGTCATCACCGAAGAGCCGACGCTGGACATCGAACAGGTCAACCAACAGTCACTGCGCCTGATCCGCCTGGCCTTGCTGGGTGGGTTCATGGCCGGCCTGTACTGGGTGTGGTCGGACCTGATCTCGGTATTCGCCTACCTCAACAACTTCACCCTGTACGAATACACCAGCGGCACCGGCACCGCTGCCAGCATGGTGCCCATCAGCCTCGGCGACCTGCTTGGCGCGCTGGTGATCGTCGGCATCACCTTCGCCCTGGCCGGCAACTTGCCGGGCTTGCTCGAGGTGCTGGTGCTGTCGCGCCTGAACCTGGCCCAGGGCAGCGCCTACGCCACCACCACGCTGCTCTCGTACACCATCGTCGGGGTCGGCATTGTCAGCACCCTGTCTACCCTGGGGGTGAGCTGGGACAAACTGCAGTGGCTGGTGGCCGCGCTGTCAGTCGGCCTGGGCTTCGG
The DNA here is from genome assembly GCF_021602025.1 of Pseudomonas ceruminis. Lineage (GTDB taxonomy): Bacteria > Pseudomonadota > Gammaproteobacteria > Pseudomonadales > Pseudomonadaceae > Aquipseudomonas > Aquipseudomonas ceruminis. Next base: position 92,503 of record NZ_BQHW01000005.1, on the reverse strand, counting down.
CATGCAGGAAATCTTCGCCAACTTCATCTCCGGCATCATGATCCTGTTCGAGCGCCCGGTACGGATCGGCGACACCATCACCATCGGCAACCTGTCCGGCACGGTTAGCAAGATCCGCATCCGCGCCACTACCATCACCGATTTCGACCGCAAGGACATCATCGTCCCCAACAAGACCTTCATCACCGGCCAACTGATCAACTGGTCGCTGACCGACACGGTAACCCGGGTGACATTGAAACTGGGCATCGACTACGGCTCCGACCTGGACCTGGTACGCGAGCTGCTGCTCAAGGGCGCCCACGAAAACCCCCGGGTACTCAAGGACCCGGAGCCAATCGTGTACTTCCTGAACTTCGGCGAGAGCTCGCTGGACCACGAGTTGCGCATGCATGTCCGCGATCTTGGCGACCGCAACCCGACGCTGGACGAGATCAACCGCTTCATCAACCGCGAGTTCAAGGCGCACAACATCAAGATCTCGGTACGCCAGGTCGAGGTGTTCCTGATGGACCCCAAGGGCGGCAAGCAGCAGTTGATTCCCCTGGAACAGCCCAAACCCGATGGCACTCAACCGGTGTAAGTAGACTCCATAGGGCATGAAAGCCCAGAATGCCTGCGGGGGCTGCGCCCTCGATCGCCGGCAAGCCGGCGGTGGGGCCGCAAGGTGGCCCCTTGGTACCCACCCCAGGAGCAGCCCGTGAAAGCCCTCGACCAACTCACCTTCGACAACCGCTTCGCCCGCCTGGGCGATGCATTCTCCACCCAGGTGCTGCCCGACCCCATCGCAGACCCACGCCTGGTGGTCGCAAGCGAATCGGCCATGGCCCTGCTCGACCTTGACCCCGCCCAAGTCGACTCACCGCTCTTTGCCGAGCTGTTCAGCGGGCAAAAGCTCTGGGAAGCAGCAGATCCACGGGCAATGGTGTATTCCGGCCACCAGTTCGGCTCGTATAACCCGCGCCTAGGCGATGGCCGCGGCCTGTTGCTGGCTGAAGTGCTCAACGACCACGGCGAGCATTGGGACCTGCATCTCAAAGGGGCCGGCCAGACGCCGTATTCGCGCATGGGCGATGGCCGCGCTGTACTGCGCTCGTCGATTCGCGAATTTCTCGCGTCCGAAGCGTTGCACGCCTTGGGTATCCCCACCAGCCGGGCGCTATGCGTGATCGGGTCCAGCACCTCGGTCTGGCGCGAAACCCGCGAGAGCGCCGCCATGCTCACGCGCCTGGCACAAAGCCACGTGCGCTTCGGCCATTTCGAGTACTTCTACTACACCCGCCAGCCCGAGCAGCAACGCGTGCTGATCGATCATGTGCTGCAACAGCATTACCCTGAATGCCGCGACGCCGAGCAACCGTACCTGGCCCTGTTCCGTACCCTCGTCGAGCGCAACGCCGAGCTGATCGCACGATGGCAGGCCTATGGCTTTTGCCATGGGGTGATGAACACTGACAACATGTCGATCCTCGGCATCACCTTCGACTTCGGCCCCTACGCCTTCCTGGATGACTTCGACGCCAACTTCATCTGCAACCATTCCGATGATCGCGGCCGCTACAGCTACGCCAATCAGGTGCCTATCGCCCACTGGAACCTCAGTGCACTGGCCCAGGCCATGACCACGGTTGTCGAAGTCGAACCGCTCAAGGAAGCGCTGGGGCTGTTCCTGCCGCTGTACCAGGCGCATTACCTGGACCTGATGCGCCGCCGCTTGGGCCTGACCACCGCCGAGGACGACGACATGGCGCTGGTCGAGCGCCTGCTGCAGCGCATGCAGAGCGGCGGCGTGGACTACAACCTGTTCTTCCGCAAACTGGGCGAGCGGCCGGTGGACGAGGCGCTCAAGGTGGTGCGCGATGATTTCATCGACCTGTCAGGCTTCGATGCCTGGGGTGCCGATTACCTGGCCCGCTGCGCGCGCGAAACCGGTAACGCAGAGGGCCGCCGGGAACGGATGCATGCGGTGAACCCGCTCTACGTGCTGCGCAACTACCTGGCGCAAAAAGCCATCGAAGCAGCCGAGGCCGGCGACTACAGTGAAGTACGGCAGCTGCATCAGGTGCTGAGCAAGCCGTTCGAGGAACAGGCCGGCATGCAGGGCTACGCCGAGCGACCACCGGAATGGGGCAAGCATCTGGAAATCAGCTGTTCCTCATGACGAGGCCTGGACGAACAACACAAGGAAATGACATGACCGAGCCACTGTTGATCCCCTGCCCCCACTGCAACGGCCTCAACCGCCTGCCCGCCGCGCGCCTGGGCGATGCACCGAAATGCGGGCGCTGCAAACAGGATGTACTGCTGAACCACCCATTCGAGCTCAGCGAAGGCAACTACGCCAGCCAGATCAAAGGCGACCTGCCGCTGCTGATCGACGTCTGGGCCGACTGGTGCGGCCCGTGCAAATCCTTCGCCCCCACCTTCGAGCAGGCCGCCCGCCAGCTCAACGGCCGCTGCCGCCTGGCCAAGCTCGACAGCGAAGCCAACCGCAACCTGGCCGGGCAACTGGGTATCCGCTCGATCCCCAGCCTGATCCTGTTCAGGAACGGCCGCGAAATCAGCCGCCAGGCAGGCGCATTTCCACTGCAGTCATTGCTCGAGTGGCTGCGTAGCCAAGGGGTCTAGGCTTCATGCCCAAGACCGCCACCTACCGGTATGCCAGCGCCCAATCGCTCGACTCAGTCAGCGCGCTCCAGCAGATCGTGCAGCTCGACAAACTGCTGGGTCAGCTTGTGCCGGGGCTCCAGGTGAATCAGCGGCAGGCTGGCGTGGTGCGATTCGCGCATCTTCACCGAGCTGCCCAGGTACACCGGTAGCACCGGCAACCCCTCGGCGAGCAGTTCGTCAAGCATCTGCTGGGGCAGTGTGGCGCGGGATTGAAACTGGTTGACCACAATGCCTTCGACCACCAGGTCTTCATTGTGGTCGTCCTTGAGCTCTTCGATTTCTGCCAGCAGGCCATACAGGGCCTGGCGCGAGAAACTGTCACAATCGAAGGGAATCAGTACACGATCGGCTGCGATCAGCGCGGAAACTGCATAGAAATTCAGCGCGGGCGGGGTATCGATGTAGATTCGCTCGTAATCCTCGTCCAGCTCGTCGAGCAACTTTCGCAGCTTATTGATCTTGTGCTTGGCCTCAAGCTTGGGCTGCAGGTCGGCCAGCTCCGCGGTGGCGGTGACCACATGCAGGTTGTCGAACGGCGTTTCGTAGATATCCACCTTGTTCTTCTTGCTGAACGGCCCACTGGACAGGCTCTGCTTGAAGAAGTCGGCGATACCCATGGGTATGTCGTCACCGGTCAGGCCCGTCAGGTACTGAGTCGAGTTGGCCTGGGCATCCAGGTCGATCAGCAGGGTCCGGTAGCCTTCGCTGGCACTCACCGCCGCCAGGTTGCAAGCGATGCTCGACTTGCCCACGCCACCTTTCTGATTGAACACCACGCGCCGCATGAGAGACCTCCGTGTATCAACGAATGCCCGAGTATGTGGCGGCGCGGCAGCAATGGCCAGCAGCAATTGCCGGACACCGATGGCAACGGTACCCTGCCCGCGAGATCAATCGCCACACACGACGGAAGACCGATGACGATGCACCCGCATGAGCCTGTAACCTTCGGCGAGCTGCCGCTGGTGATCGAAGACGTCCTGGCCCTGGCCGAACGCCGTGCCACGGTAACCCTGCAGGACGATGGGGCGTACCGCGAGCGTATCGAACGCGGCGCCCGCTTCCTGGATACGCTGCTGGACAAGGAAGGCGTGATCTATGGCGTCACCACCGGCTACGGCGATTCCTGTGTGGTCGCCGTGCCCCTGGAGCACGTAGAAGCCCTGCCACGCCACCTTTACACCTTCCACGGTTGCGGCCTGGGGCGCCTGCTCGATGCGTCCGCCACCCGCGCCGTACTGGCCGCGCGGCTACGCTCGCTGAGCCATGGCGTATCGGGTGTGCGCCTGGTGCTGCTGGAGCGCCTGCGCGACTTCCTGGCCCACGACGTCCTGCCGCTGATCCCCGAAGAAGGCTCGGTGGGCGCCAGTGGCGACCTGACGCCCTTGTCCTACGTCGCCGCGACCCTGGCCGGTGAACGTGAAGTGATGTACCAAGGGCAACGCCGCAACAGTGCCGAGGTGCACCGTGAGCTCGGCTGGCAGCCATTGGTGCTGCGCCCCAAGGAAGCCCTTGCACTGATGAACGGCACCGCGGTAATGACCGGCCTGGCCTGCCTGGCGTTTGCCCGCGCCGACTACCTGCTCAAGCTGGCCACCCGCATCACCGCGCTCAACGTGATCGGCCTGCAGGGCAACCCGGAGCACTTCGACGAACGGCTGTTCGCCGCCAAGCCGCACCCAGGCCAGGCCCAGGTCGCCGCCTGGCTACGCCAGGACCTGGCCGTCGACGCCCCGCTGCCACCGCTGCACCGCTTGCAGGACCGCTATTCCCTGCGGTGTGCACCGCACGTGCTGGGCGTGCTGGCTGACAGCCTGGGCTGGCTGCGCGGCTTCATCGAGACGGAACTCAACAGCGCCAACGACAACCCGATCATCGACGGTGATGCCGAACGGGTGCTGCATGGCGGGCATTTCTATGGAGGCCATATCGCCTTTGCCATGGACAGCCTGAAGACGCTGGTGGCCAACGTCGCCGACCTGCTCGACCGCCAACTCGCCCTGCTGGTGGACGTGCGCTACAACCATGGCCTGCCGAGCAACCTGTCCGGAGCCCAGGCCGAGCGGGCCATGCTCAACCATGGTTTCAAGGCCGTGCAGATCGGCGCCAGCGCCTGGACCGCCGAGGCCCTCAAGCAGACCATGCCGGCCAGCGTGTTTTCGCGCTCCACGGAATGCCACAACCAGGACAAAGTGAGCATGGGCACCATCGCGGCCCGTGATGCCCTGCGCGTGCTGGAGCTGAGCGAGCAAGTCGCCGCAGCAGCATTGCTGGCTGCCAACCAGGGCGTATGGCTACGTGGCCGCGAGACAGGCAGCCGACCGTTGCCACCGCCCCTGGCACAGATGCACGCGGCCCTGCTGGCGGATTTCCCTCCCGTCATCGAGGACCGTGCCCTGGAAAGCGACTTGCGCCTGTGCCTGCGGCGTATCGCTGAGCGCCACTGGTCGCTACACCTCAACTGAGCCCAGCGGTCGCCCCGTCAACAGCTCGGCGAACGCCTTTGCCATCGCCGAGCCACCCTGTGTTCGCTGCACCAGCCACACCGCCGATGTTGCATCCTCATCGAGCAGCGTGCGATACACCACGCCCTCGATACGCATGCGTTGGAACGACGCCGGCAACACCGACACGCCCAGACCCGCCGACACCAACCCGATGATGGTCATCGCCTCCCCGGCCTCCTGAGCAAAATGCGGGCTGAAGCCCGCCTGCCGCGCCAGGCTGAGCAACTGCGCGTACAACCCGCTGCCATAACTGCGTGGAAAGAACACGAACGGCTCTTGCGCCAGTGCCGCCATGTACACACCCTGCTCGGCCCCCTCGGCCAGCGGATGGGACGCATTGATTACGGCTACCAGCGGCTCGCGAAACAGTTCGGTGGCTACCAGCCCGTCCGGCAGCGGCATGGGCCTCATCAGCCCCACCTCGATGGACTCGTCGAAGACGCCCTCGGCAATGTCACGGCTGCTCATTTCCTTGAGGTTCAGGTGTACCGCGGGGAACCGCTGGCGAAATGCATGAATGGCCTTGGGGATCTTCGACGTGAACGGGGCGGACGAGGTGAAGCCGATTTTCATCTCGCCCAGCTCACCCAGTTGCGCACGGCGCGCGACATCGGCCGCTTTTTCCACTTGCGCCATGACCTGCCGGGCCTCGTCGAGGAACAACCGCCCGGCCTCGCTCAGTTCGACCCGACGATTGGTCCGCTCGAACAGCCGCGCCCCCAGCTCCTGCTCCAGGGCCTGGATCTGCTGGCTAAGTGGCGGCTGGGAGATCCCCAGATGCTGGGCGGCGCGGCCAAAGTGCAGCTCTTCGGCAACGGCGATGAAATAACGCAGATGGCGCAGTTCCATAGAGGGCTCCAAACGAGTCGCAAAAGCTCTTAAATAGGTCGAACAATATATTGGATCTAATCATTAGCCAGCTATATGCTTTTTTCATTGCGCCTGAGGTACCCACCCGTGAAAACTGCTGTAGCCCCCCTTTCCGCCGACCCCGAACCTGCCACGCTGAACGAGATCTGGATCGAAAAAGGCACGCCTGCCTTCATGAAAACCGTGCTGGCGCTGTTCAGCGGCGGCTTCGCCACCTTCGCCCTGCTGTATTGCGTACAACCGATGATGCCCCTGCTGTCGCAGGAGTTTTCGATCAACGCCGCGCAGAGCAGCCTGGTGCTGTCGGTCTCGACCGCCATGCTTGCATTCGGCCTGCTGATCACGGGGCCAATCTCCGACCGTATCGGGCGCAAGCCAGTCATGGTGTTCGCGTTGCTGTGCGCCGCGCTATCGACCATGGTCAGCGCCGTGATGCCGACCTGGGAAGGGGTGCTCGCCACACGCGCGCTGGTGGGCCTGTCACTCAGTGGCCTGGCGGCCGTGGCGATGACCTACCTGAGTGAAGAAATCCATCCCCAGCACATCGGTCTGGCCATGGGCCTGTACATCGGTGGCAATGCCATCGGCGGCATGAGCGGCCGGCTTATTACCGGCGTGCTGATCGACTTCGTCAGCTGGCACACGGCAATGCTGACCATCGGTGGCCTGGCGCTGCTCGCAGCACTGGTGTTCTGGAAGGTACTGCCCGAATCACGCAACTTCCGCCCGCAGACGCTTCACCCGCGCAGCCTGCTCAATGGCTTCGTCATGCACTTCAAGGACGCCGGCCTGCCCTGGCTGTTCCTCGAAGCCTTCTTGCTGATGGGCGCCTTCGTCACCCTGTTCAACTACATCGGTTACCGCCTGCTGGCCGAGCCTTACCACATGAACCAGGCGTTGGTCGGCTTGTTGTCGGTGGTTTACCTGTCGGGTATCTACAGCTCGGCGCAGGTCGGCGCCCTGGCCGACAAACTGGGCCGGCGCAAGGTGTTCTGGGCCAGTATCGTGGTGATGGCAGGCGGCTTGCTGACGACCTTGGCGACGCCTTTGGTACTGGTAATTTTTGGCATGCTGGTATTCACCTTTGGCTTCTTTGGCGCGCATTCGGTGGCCAGTAGCTGGATTGGCCGCCGGGCACTGACGGCCAAGGGGCAGGCTTCATCGCTGTACCTGTTCTGCTATTACGCAGGGTCGAGCGTGGCGGGTACGGCGGGTGGGGTGTTCTGGCACCAATGGGGCTGGAATGGCATCGGGCTGTTCATTGGCAGTTTGCTGACGGTGGCGTTGTTGGTGGCCTTGCGCTTGAGCAAGCTGGCGCCCAAGACCGCCTGACGCAGGGCTTCTGTGGGCGCGGGCTGGCCCCGCGAACCGCGGCCAAGCCGGGGGCCAACCACCGCGTTGCCTGTTCCACGGGCCATGCCCGCTCTTACGCCACACGCCTGAATAACTTATGCAAAAAAAACCGGCACGCAGGCCGGTTCTTTTTCGTGCATCAGGTCACTGGTGATACTGCGCCGACAGTTCATGCACGGCATTGATGAACACACCGGCATGCTCAGGGTCGACTTCCGGCGTAATGCCGTGGCCCAGGTTGAACACATGGCCTGTGCCCTTGCCATAGCTGGCCAGGATGCGTGCCACTTCGTTACGGATGGCTTCGGGCTTGGCGTACAGCACGGTTGGGTCCATGTTGCCTTGCAAGGCCACCTTGTCGCCGACACGGCGGCGGGCGTCACCAATGTCACAGGTCCAGTCCAGGCCAAGGGCGTCAGCACCGGCTTCGGCGATACTTTCCAGCCACAGGCCGCCGTTCTTGGTGAACAGGATCACCGGCACCTTGCGGCCTTCGTGCTCGCGAATCAGGCCGCTGACAATCTTGCGCATGTAAGCCAGGGAGAATTCCTGGTAGGCCGCCGCCGACAGATTGCCGCCCCAGGTATCGAAGATCTGCACCGCCTGGGCGCCGGCCAGGATCTGGCCATTGAGGTAGCTGGTCACCGACTGGGCCAGCTTGTCCAGAAGCAGGTGCAACGCCTGTGGGTTGTCGTAGGCCATGGCCTTGGTCTTGCGGAAGTCCTTGGACGAACCGCCCTCGACCATATAGGTGGCCAAGGTCCAGGGGCTGCCAGAGAAACCAATCAGCGGTACGCGGCCGTTGAGCTCGCGACGAATGGTGCTGACCGCATCCATCACATAGCCAAGGTCTTTCTGCGGGTCTGGAATCGGCAGCGCTTCGATATCGGCCGGGGTGCTGATGACCTTCTTGAAGCGCGGGCCTTCACCCGTTTCGAAGTACAAGCCCAGGCCCATGGCGTCGGGGATGGTGAGAATGTCCGAGAACAGGATCGCTGCGTCCAGTGGATAGCGGTCCAGCGGCTGCAGGGTGACCTCGCAGGCGAACTGCGGGTTCATGCACAGGCTCATGAAGTCCCCGGCGTTGGCGCGGCTGGCGCGGTATTCCGGGAGGTAGCGGCCAGCCTGGCGCATCATCCAGACCGGGGTCACGTCTACGGGTTGCTTGAGCAGTGCACGCAGGAAACGATCGTTCTTCAGGGCAGTCATGTCGGCATCCGGCAAAAAAGTGCGGGCATTTTCTCAGACGCCAGCCCAAAAGGCACGGCCATGGCCATGCGTTTTGTCTATTGGATGCCATAGATCAAGCGTTTTTGTATACAAAACCTTCGCCAGGCAAGCCCGCCCGCATAGATTCGGCGTGGAACCTGTAAGGGCGAGCGTGCCCGGCGAATGCCATGGATCAGACCTCCAGGTAGTCCAGGATGCCTTCAGCAGCCGTACGGCCTTCAAAAATGGCCGTCACCACCAGGTCAGAACCGCGCACCATGTCGCCACCTGCGAAGATCTTCGGGTTGCTGGTCTGGTGCTTGAACTTGCCCTTCTCCGGTGCCACGACGCGGCCCTGGCTGTCCATCTGGATGCCATGCTGCTCAAACCACGGCGCTGGGCTTGGGCGGAAGCCGAAAGCGATTACCACGGCATCAGCCGGCAGGATCTCTTCAGACCCCGGGATCGGCTCGGGGCTGCGGCGGCCACGGGCATCTGGCTCACCCAGACGCGTCTCGACCACCTTCACACCTTCGACCTTGTCCTCACCGACAATGGCGATGGGCTGGCGGTTGTAGAGGAACTTCACGCCTTCTTCCTTGGCGTTCTTCACCTCTTTGCGCGAGCCGGGCATGTTGGCCTCGTCACGGCGATAGGCGCAGGTTACCGACTTGGCGCCCTGGCGGATCGAGGTGCGGTTGCAGTCCATCGCAGTGTCGCCACCGCCCAGCACCACGACCTTCTTGCCCTGCATGTCGACGAAGTCTTCCGGTGACTTCTCGAAGCCCAGGTTGCGGTTGACGTTGGCAATCAGGAAATCCAGTGCGTCATGCACACCCGGCAGGTCTTCGCCCGGGAAGCCGCCCTTCATGTAGGTGTAGGTGCCCATGCCCATGAACACGGCGTCGTACTCGGCGAGCAGTTGTTCCAGGGTGATGTCTTTACCCACTTCGGTGTTCAGGCGGAACTCGATACCCATGCCGGTGAAGACTTCGCGACGATTGCTCAGCACGGTCTTTTCCAGCTTGAACTCGGGGATGCCGAAGGTCAGCAGCCCACCGATTTCCGGGTTGCGGTCGAACACCACCGGGGTTACGCCGGCACGCACAAGCACATCGGCGCAACCCAGGCCAGCAGGGCCAGCACCGATGATGGCAACACGCTTGCCGGTCGGCTTGACCTTGGACATGTCCGGGCGCCAGCCCATGGCGAAGGCGGTATCGGTGATGTACTTCTCCACCGAGCCGATGGTTACCGCGCCAAAACCGTCATTCAGGGTGCAGGCCCCCTCGCACAGACGATCCTGCGGGCAGACACGGCCGCACACCTCCGGCAGGGTGTTGGTCTGGTGCGACAGCTCTGCCGCGGCCAGGATGTTGCCTTCGGACACCAGCTTCAACCAGTTGGGGATGAAGTTGTGCACCGGGCACTTCCACTCGCAATACGGGTTACCGCAGCCCAGGCAGCGGTGCGCCTGTTCTACGGACTGCTGCGGCTTGAACGGTTCGTAGATCTCCACGAACTCCTTCTTGCGCTGGCGCAGCAGCTTTTTCTTGGGGTCCTTGCGGCCCACTTCGATGAACTGGAAGTCGTTGCTCAGACGTTCAGCCATTTTTCAAAACCTCTTTACCGCAGTCGCAAGCTACAAGCTGCAAGCTGCAAGTCGATCACTTGGGTCCGGCAAACCTCACGCTGCTGGATGTGCAGCGTGAGGCTTGCCACTTGCAGCTGTTGTTACTGCGGGTTGGCACGGGTGCTGGACAGCAACTGCTTGAGATTGGCCGCCTTCGGCTTGACCAGCCAGAAGCGCCGCACGTAGTCGTCCAGGTTTTCCGAGAGCTCACGCCCCCACTCGCTGCCGGTTTCTTCAACGTACTCGGCAAGGACGCGCGCCAGGTGGCTGCGGTAGGCCTCCATCGCCTCACCACTGATACGCTGGATTTCCACCAGCTCGTGGTTGAGTTTGTCGACGAAGGTGTTGTCCATGTCGAGCACGTAGGCGAAGCCGCCAGTCATGCCAGAACCGAAGTTGTAACCGGTCTTGCCCAGAACGCAGACAAAGCCGCCGGTCATGTATTCACAGCAGTGATCGCCAGTACCCTCGACAACGGCGTGGGCACCTGAGTTGCGCACAGCGAAGCGTTCGCCCGCAGTACCGGCGGCAAACAGCTTGCCCCCCGTCGCGCCATACAGGCAGGTGTTGCCGACGATGGCGCTGTGCTGGGTTTCGAACGGGCTGCCAACTGGCGGCACGATGGTGACCTTGCCGCCGGTCATGCCCTTGCCGACGTAGTCGTTGGCGTCACCTTCCAGGTGCAGGTTCAGGCCACCGGCGTTCCACACGCCAAAGCTCTGCCCCGCAGTACCTTTGAAGCGGAAGGTGATCGGCTTGTCAGCCATGCCCTGGTTGCCGTACAGCCTGGCGATTTCGCCAGAGATACGGGCACCGATGGAACGGTCGCAGTTGCAGATGTCGAGGGCGAACTCACCCCCGGCCTGGTCGCGGATGGCCGGCAGGGCCATGTCGACCATCTTCTCGGCCAGCTCGCCCTTGTCGAACGGCGGGTTCTTGTCGACTTCGCAGAACTGCGGCTTGTCAGCCGGAATGTGCGAGCTGCCCAACAGCGGCGTCAGGTCCAGGTACTGCTGGCGCTCAGTGTCGCCAGGCAGCACTTCGAGCAGGTCGGTGCGGCCGATCAGCTCACCCAGGCTGCGCACGCCCAGTTTGGCCAGCCATTCACGGGTTTCTTCGGCGACGAAGGTGAAGAAGTTGATCACCATGTCGACGGTGCCGATGTAGTGGTCCTTGCGCAGCTTGTCGTTCTGGGTCGCCACGCCAGTGGCGCAGTTGTTCAGGTGACAGATACGCAGGTATTTGCAGCCCAGGGCGATCATCGGCGCGGTGCCAAAGCCGAAGCTCTCGGCGCCGAGGATGGCGGCCTTGATCACGTCCAGGCCAGTCTTCAGGCCACCGTCGGTCTGTACCCGCACCTTGCCGCGCAGGTCGTTGCCGCGCAGGGTCTGGTGGGTTTCAGCCAGGCCCAGTTCCCACGGAGCGCCGGCGTACTTGATCGACGTCAGCGGCGAAGCGCCGGTGCCGCCGTCGTAACCGGAGATGGTGATCAGATCGGCATAGGCCTTGGCCACGCCGGCGGCGATGGTGCCGACACCTGCCTCTGCCACCAGCTTGACCGAAACCAGTGCTTGCGGGTTGACCTGCTTGAGGTCGTAGATCAGCTGGGCCAGGTCTTCGATCGAATAGATATCGTGATGCGGCGGTGGCGAGATCAGGGTCACGCCGGGCACCGCATAGCGCAGCTTGGCGATCAGGCCGTTGACCTTGCCGCCCGGCAGTTGCCCGCCCTCGCCTGGCTTGGCGCCCTGGGCGACCTTGATCTGCAGCACTTCGGCGTTGACCAGGTACTCCGGAGTCACCCCAAAACGGCCGGTGGCCACCTGTTTGATCTTCGAACTGCGCAGGGTGCCGTAGCGCGATGGGTCTTCACCGCCCTCACCGGAGTTGGAGCGCGCGCCCAGGCGGTTCATCGCCTCGGCCAGCGCTTCATGCGCTTCTGGCGACAGTGCGCCGAGCGAGATACCGGCGGAGTCGAAGCGCTTGAGGATCGCCTCCAGCGGCTCGATCTGGTCCAGCGCCAGGGCCTGGTCGGCCACTTTCACTTTCAGCAGGTCGCGGATCATCGACACCGGGCGCTGGTCGACCAGCGTGGTGTATTCCTTGAACTTGCCATAGTCGCCCTGCTGCACCGCAGCCTGCAGCGTGTTGACCACGTCCGGGTTGTAGGCATGGTATTCGCCACCGTGGACGAATTTGAGCAGGCCACCTTGCTGGATCGGCTTGCGCGCACTCCAGGCCTCGGCGGCGAGCAGCTTCTGGTCGCCTTCCAGGTCGACGAAGCGCGCGCCCTTGATGCGGCTGGACACGCCCTTGAAGCTCAGGCCGACCACTTCCTCAGCCAGGCCCACGGCTTCGAACAACTGGGCACCGCGGTACGAGGCGATGGTCGAGATCCCCATCTTCGACAGGATCTTGAGCAGGCCTTTGGAGATGCCTTTGCGGTAGTACTTGAAGACCTCGTCCAGGTCGCCCAGTACTTCGCCGGTGCGGATCAGGTCGGCCAGCACTTCATACGCCAGGTACGGGTACACGGCCGAAGCGCCGAAGCCCAGCAACACGGCGAAGTGGTGCGGGTCACGCGCGGTGGCAGTTTCGACCAGGATGTTGCTGTCACAACGCAGGCCTTGCTCGGTCAGGCGGTGATGAACCGCGCCGACGGCGAGCGAAGCATGCACCGGCAGCTTGCCCGGGGCGATGTAGCGGTCGCTCAGCACCAGCTGGGTCTTGCCGCTGCGCACCGCCTCTTCCGCCTGGTCGGCGATGTTGCGGATGGCGGCTTCCAGGCCGACGCCCTGTTCGTAGTTGAGGTCGATCAGTTGGCGATCGAAACCCTCGCGCTCCAGACTCATCAACGAACGCCACTTGGCGGGCGAGATGACGGGCGAGCTGAGGATGACCCGCGAGGCGTGCTCCGGGGACTCCTGGAAGATGTTGCGCTCAGCACCCAGGCAGATTTCCAGCGACATCACGATCGCTTCGCGCAGCGGGTCGATCGGTGGGTTGGTGACCTGGGCGAACTGCTGGCGGAAGAAGTCGTAAGGGGAACGCACGCGCTGCGACAGCACTGCCATCGGCGTGTCGTCGCCCATCGAGCCCACGGCTTCCTGGCCCTGCTCGCCGAGCGGACGCAGCACCTGGTCACGCTCCTCGAAGGTGACCTGGAACATCTTCATGTATTGCTTGAGCTGGTCAGCATCGTAGCTGGCCGCACCCTGGTCGTCGGTCAGGGTCGCCTGGATGCGCGTGGCGTGCTGACGCAGCCAGCGCTTGTACGGGTGGCGCGACTTCAGGCGGTTGTCGATGGCATCGGTGTCGAGGATCTGGCCAGTCTCGGTGTCGACGGCGAAGATCTGCCCTGGGCCGACCCGGCCCTTGGCGATAACGTCTTGCGGCTTGTAATCCCATACGCCGATTTCCGACGCGATGGTGATGTAGCCGTTGGTGGTGGTCACCCAGCGCGCCGGACGCAGGCCGTTACGGTCGAGCAGGCACACCGCGTGGCGGCCTTCGGTCATGACGATGCCGGCCGGGCCGTCCCACGGCTCCATGTGCATGGAGTTGTACTCGTAGAAGGCGCGCAGGTCGGCGTCCATGGTCTCGACGTTCTGCCAGGCTGGCGGCACCAGCATGCGCACGCCACGGAACAGGTCGATGCCACCGGTGACCATCAGCTCCAGCATGTTGTCCATGCTCGAAGAGTCGGAGCCCACGCGGTTGACCAGCGGGCCAAGCTCTTCCAGATCGGGGATCAGGTCGTTGGCGAACTTGGTGCGACGGGCCATGGCCCAGTTGCGGTTGCCGGTGATGGTGTTGATCTCGCCGTTGTGGGCGAGGAAACGGAACGGCTGAGCCAGCGGCCATTTCGGCAGGGTATTGGTGGAGAAGCGCTGGTGGAACACGCAGATCGCGGTTTGCAGGCGCTCGTCACCCAGGTCCGGGTAGAAGGCCGCGAGGTCGCGCGGCATCATCAGGCCTTTGTAGATGATGGTCTTGTGCGAAAAGCTGCAGATGTAGTGGTCGGCATCGTGGGCGTTGGCCACGGACGAACGGCGACGGGCACTGAACAGCTTGATGGCGAAGTCCTGATCGCTCAGGCCTTCACCGCCGATGAACACCTGTTCGATCTGCGGCAGGCGCTCCAGGGCCAGACGGCCAAGCACGCGGGTGTCGATCGGGACTTTGCGCCAGCCAACCAGCGTGAGGCCAGCAGCCAGGATTTCGCGGTCCATGTTGGCACGGGCGGCTTCGGCTTTTACCGGGTCCTGGTTGAAAAACACCATGCCGACGGCGTACTGCTTGGGCAGCTCGACTGCAAAGTGCTCCTGGGCCATGGCACGCAGGAATTGATCGGGCTTCTGCATGAGCAGGCCGCAACCGTCACCGGTTTTGCCGTCGGCGTTGATACCACCGCGGTGGGTCATGCACGTCAGCGCCTGCATGGCGGTTTGCAGAAGGTGGTGGCTCGGTTCGCCCGTCATATGGGCAATCAGGCCAAAACCACAGTTGTCCTTGAATTCTTCGGGATGGTACAGACCTGTTTTCATAGACACTTTCTCACCAGGTTCACCTCTCAACCGGAGGCAAATCTCTTTTTTAACAACCACTTACCATCCACGCCGATCAAATGCCAGCTTTTTTGCGGTGGCCATGGAAAACCATTGTTGCACAGCGACAGCGATGCCCACAAATTTTCATGTCTCACCATTGAAAATTTATGTCGCAATTTTGAATGTTTTTGCGCCATTCGCCGTGATAGCGGCTTGGCTCGAGTCTGAAGCGTTTCAGCCATGACTGCAAGATTGGCTTGTGGCCGGCAGTCTGGGACAGAAAAGCCTGCCGCGACGTGGCGCAGCAGGCTAATCGAAGTTCAGGATTCGCTCAGCAACTGGGCGGCGGGGTAATGCCGCCCGGAAGGTATCAGCGGGCCGACGCCAGCTCTTGTTGGACGCTGGCAACGGTACGTGGCCAAGGTTTACCAGCCTGGACCTTCGCTGGCAAGTTCTTGATTGCCGCAACCGCCGCATCACGGTTGGCGAAGCTGCCATACGTGACCACGTAGAGCGGCTTGCCCTGGAGGTTTTTCTTGAAGTAGCGATAGTCGCCACCCTGCGCCTTGACGAAGGCCTGGGCGGATGCCTCCGAGCTGGTACCCAGGATCTGCACCACATAATTGCCTGGCTTCTGGCCCGCATACCAACCGCCGCTGCCACTGCCACCGGCCGCCGGTTTTTCAACAGGCTTGGCTGCAGGCTTGGCGGTGGCGACCTGGACAGGCGCCGGGGCAGGCTTGGCGGGTGCAACCGGCTTGGCCGGCTGGGTAGCTACAGGCTTCTGGGCCGGCGCAACCGGCTGCGCCGGTGCGCTGGTGGTGGCCTGGGCCATAGTCGGTGCCGGCCCCGCCGCCACGCCTTGCGGCGGCGCAATAGTGGTCACCGTCGGCGGGTTACCAGGCTGCAATGCCGTGTTACCGGCCGGGCCACTTTCATCGCCATCGCCCATGCCCGCGGCCTGCGCCAGCGGCTCACGCATCACCGGCTGCGACTGGCCAACCAGCGGCAGCGGCATCGGCTGCGACGAGCCAGAGAATTCGATGGCCGGGTTACCGTTGTTCGACTTGCCGTCACCCAATGGCAACTGAGCCTGGGCCGCTGGCGCTTCAGCCGGCGCCTTGTCGCCTTTCTTGGGCATGAGAACCGCGGCAGCAACGGCGACCACGACCACAGCGGACAGCGCGAGCACGTGTTTCTTAGGCATTTTGAACCCCATGGATGGTCGCTTGGCCGTGGTACGGCTGGCGATCATGGCTTCGATCAAAGTATCGCGGGCGACCTGGTTGATATTGCCAGGCCAGCCGTCGGAGTTTTCATGGATATCGACAAGCTGTTCACGGGTGAACACCTCCAGGCCCCGACCGGCACCTTCCAGGCGCTGCTCCAGGTACTCGCAGGTCTCCTCCTCGCTGTAGGGGGCGAGTTCGATGACGTGGAAGCGTTCTTCCTCGACATTGAGCTCTTCCAACCCGGCAATCAGTGACGGCTCGCCGAACAGGAACACGTGCGGGCGCCCTTCCGGAACACCCGCTGCCAGTTCCAGCAACGCTTGGAGTGCCGACTCGTCAAGTTGTTCCGCATCGTCCACCAGCAAATAGACTTCCTGCCCGGTCAGCGCCAGCTGCACCACCTTGGACAGAATGGTCTGGACCTCAGGCTGGGCCACCTCCAGCGACTGGGCCACCTGCGCCAGCACACTCGCAGCATCGCTTGCGCCCCGGGCAGACACCACCACGCTTTGCACCGACTGCTTGTTGGTACTGGCCACCAAGGCCTGGCGCAGCAAGGTCTTGCCGCTGCCCACCGGGCCGGTGACAACCAGCATCAGCTGGCTGTAGCGGGCCAGGTGATGCAATTGACCGAGCACAGGCTTGCGCTGGGCGGGGAAGAACTTGAAGCCGGGCACACGCGGCGCGAACGGATCGTGGCTCAACTGATAGTGGTCGAGAAACGCCTCATCGGCATGCAAACTGGTCATTGCGCTGTCACAACCTCAAAGCTGGGCCACGAGCGCGCGGTAGTCCGCCGACAACGTGGCCTGAAGAATCTCTTTCGGATAGTCGTCGGTGACCACGGCTTCGCCCAGCTGGCGCAGAAGCACCAGGCGCAGGCGACCGTCGAGCACCTTCTTGTCGACCGCCATATGCTCCATGAAATGCGCCGGGGTCATTTCCTGTGGTGGCACCACCGGCAAACCTGCGTCCTGCAGCAGGCGGATCCCGCGATCACGCTCGGCCTGGTCGATCCAGCCCAGGCGCATGGACATCTCCAGGGCCATCACGGTGCCCGCCGCCACGGCTTCACCGTGTAGCCAGACGCCGTAACCCATGTGCGTTTCGATGGCATGCCCGAAGGTATGCCCAAGGTTCAGCGTGGCCCGCACCCCGGACTCACGTTCGTCAGCGCCCACCACGGCTGCCTTGGCAGCACAGGAACGGCGAATGGCCTCTGTCAGGGCTGCAGGCTCCAGGGCGCGCAGGGCCTGCATATTGTCTTCGAGCCAGCCCAGAAATGGCTTGTCGCAGATCAGGCCGTACTTGATTACCTCCGCCAGGCCTGCCGACAGCTCGCGTTCGGGCAGGGTCTTGAGGCTGGTGGTATCGATCAGCACAGCGTTGGGCTGGTAGAAGGCACCTACCATGTTCTTGCCCAGCGGGTGGTTGATGCCAGTCTTGCCGCCCACCGAGGAATCGACCTGGGACAACAGGGTAGTCGGCACCTGGATGAAATCGACACCACGCTGGTAACAGGCGGCGGCAAAGCCCGCCATGTCGCCGATCACGCCGCCCCCCAGCGCCACCACGGTGGTACGGCGGTCATGCCGGGCAGTCAGCAGGCCGTCGAAGATCAGTTGCAGGGTTTGCCAGTTCTTGTGGGCTTCGCCGTCCGGCAGGATCACCGGCAGTACCGAGTAGGCGCCGAGGGTCTTGCTCAAACGTTCGAGATACAGAGGCGCGACGGTTTCGTTAGAAACGATGGCGACTTGCCGGCCGGCAATGTGCGGCGCCAGCAGCTCGGGCTGGTCCAGCAGGCCTTCGCCAATGTAGATCGGGTAGCTACGCTCGCCCAGGTCGACCTTTAGTGTCTGCATGTATCCCCACAATGTACTTGGGCGCGGCGCCGGCTGAGCGACCCACGCACTAACGTTGAACCTCGCCCCGGCGCTGGCCGAGAATAGTCCCGGCTTAGCGGGGCGGCAACTGCTGCAAGCGCTCGAGAATGTCGAGCACCACCATGCGCGGTGGCCGTTCGTCGGTTTCTACCACCAGGTCGGCGATCTCACGGTAAAGCGGGTCGCGCGTCTCCAGCAGGTTACGCAACGTCGCTTCCGGGTTGGCGGTGCGCAACAAGGGGCGATTGCGATCGCGTGCGGTACGCCCAACCTGCTGCTCCACCGAGGCGTGCAGGTAGATGACCCGGCCTCCGGCGTGCAACGCTCGGCGATTGGCCTCGCGCATGACAGCGCCGCCACCGGTTGCCACGACCACGCCATCGAGCGCGCAAAGCTCGGCGATCATCGCCTGCTCACGGTCACGGAAGCCCGGCTCGCCTTCTTTGTCGAAAATCCACGGGATGTTGGCACCGGTCCGCAGTTCGATTTCCTTGTCGGAATCTTTGAACAACAGACGCAGTTCTTTGGCCAACAGGCGCCCGATGGTGCTCTTACCCGCCCCCATGGGCCCTACAAGTATCAAATTTCGCACAGAATCAACGACTCACAGCAATCGCCTGGTCACTCATGATACGCGGAGTCAGGAAGACCAGCAGCTCGGATTTTTTCTCTTGTAATGCATCGCGTCGAAACAGCCGCCCAACATACGGCAGATCGCCTAAAAATGGCACCTTATCCACCACATTGTTTTGCGTGGTCGAGTACACGCCACCAATGACGATGGTTTCGCCATCGGCCACACGGACCTTGGCGTTCACCTCGTTCTTGCGAATCGGCGGCACATCGTTCAGTGCATTGACGAAGTCGGGCTCGTCCTTGGTCACCTTGACCGTCATGATGACATTCCCGCCTGGGGTGATTTGCGGGGTAACCTCCAGGGACAACGACGCCTCCCGGAATGCGACAGACGTAGCACCGCTCCTTGTGGTTTCCTGGTACGGCACCTCGGTGCCCTTGAGGATTCGTGCGGTTTCCTTGTCGGCGGTGACCACCTTGGGCTGGGAGATGATTTCACCATTCCCGCTTTTTTCCATGGCGCTGAGCTCAAGGTCGAGCAGCACACCGCCGCGCAACACCCCCACGCCCACGCTGGACGTCGCCCGCTCGACCCCTAGATCGACAAACATGTCCTTGCCCAGTTGCGCGACCTCGCCATAAAGCTGTCGCCCCCAGCGCACGCCAAGGCTTTTTTCGTAGTCGACATTGGCCTCGACGATGCGCGCCTCGATCGCTACCTGACGCACCGGCACGTCCAGTTGCGCAACCAGCTGTCGCAACTCGACCAACCGCTCCTCGGGCTGATGCGCGACCAAGGTGTTGGTACGGGCGTCGACACTCAAACTGCCGCGGCCGGTCAGGATACCGTCGTCAGCCAGCGTGGCCAGCAGCAACTCGGCCAGCGCCGCGGCGTCGGCGTGGTGGATGGGCAGCAACTCTCGGCGCAACGGTTGCAACTGGGCGTCCAGCGCCTGCCCGATGCGGGCACCAACGGTTTGCTCGGCAAGCTCGGCCGCTGGTGCCACCAGCAGTACATTGCCCTCTTCACGCCGGGCCAGCCCCTTGCTGCGCAACACCAGCGCCAAGGCTTGATCCCAGGGCACGTCCTGCAGACGCAGGGTAATGTTGCCCTGCACCGAGTCACTGGCGACCAGGTTGATACCCGCGTAATCGGCCAGCACCTGTAGCACTGCACGCACTTCCACATCCTGGAAGTTCAGCGAAATCGGCTCACCCCGATGGGGGGTAGCCGCCAGCAATGGCATCGGCAGCAGGGCCAGCGCCAGCCACGTCATCAGCCTCTTCATGATCTTCCTTGACCTCCCTGTCCACGCCCTTCCTGAGCGTTAGCGATGTCATGCGCTCGCGCCACATGCCCCCTACGAACAACCGTTCACGCACCTCGACCTGCTGCGGGCCTATGTGCACCACCACGCCTTCATCGCGCCCGAGCCGGTCCCCGGGCCGCACGCGGTACAAGCGCCCGGCCGATGCCAGCAGCGCCTCGTGTTCCAACCCCCGGGACAAACTGCCGACCATTTCCAACTGAGCCAGCGGAACCTGGGCCAACCCCTCCCGGACGCGACGGGTAGACCAGGCCGAAAAGGGGTCGAGCGCCGGCGGCAGCGCCGCTGCACGGGCGGGCACCAGGGCCAGCGAGGCGGGTGCCGATACGGGCCCCTGGGCGTGAAAGGCGTTGACCCGTAGGCGTAAACGCACCAACCCAGGCTTGCCATCAGCGCTGGCCAAGTGCAGTTCACCAGCCCGCAGCAGGCGCATTTGCCCAAGCCAGTCCTCTAGCCACAGGCGTAACGCCGCATAACGCCCCACAACGCGCACATCCAAGGGCGTTTGCACAAAGCCCGCCTGCCTCACCTCATCCAGTACATCGAGCCGCTCGAAGTGCAGCCCATGGGTTTGCCCTGACGCTGCCAACTGGTCGAGCAGATCGCTCATGCTGCCCCCTGCCGCAAGGCGCCAGCGCGCGTCCTGCAGCAGCTGTTCGGCGCCAACCAGGGCCTCGCGGCTTTGCGCCAGTGCCTGCATCCGCGTGGCCTTGCCTTCATGCTCCTCATCCAATGCCTTGTGCCTGGCGTGCTCTCGTTGCTGCAGCTGCTGCCACTCTGGGAGGCGAACCAGGCAACCCACCGCAAGCACCAGAAACGCCGCGAGCACAGGCAATGTGCACCTGATCAAGCGCGAGCGTACGATGAACGCCTGCCAATCCAGAGGGGGTAGCAGGCTCACGACCAGGACGCCGCCACACGCGCCAGCAGCACAAATTCATCGCCCGCTGCCACGCTTTTCAAACCCTTGAGTTCTAGGTCGAACAACCCGCTCGAGCGCTCAAGGTCACGCATGAATTGCGCCACCACGGCGCCAGAAACAGCCACCCCGACGATCTGCAACCGCGCGTGCTCAAGTGTCAGCTCGATGACCTGCACCCCCTCCGGCAATGCCCGCTCCAGGTCGGCAAGCAGTACGCTTAAAAGCCCGCGTTCAGCATGCAGGCTGGCCAGGGTGTCCGTTTGCCCCCGCACAGACTCGAGCGCAAGCCTGATACCGTCCAGTTGCTCCAGTTGCGCATCCAGCTCGGCCACAGCAGCCTGGCGGCTGGCATTGGCCAGCGCCTGATGATGCGCACGCTGACGCGCCAGCTGGTCCATCAACAGCACGGCACCCAACGCCAGGACCACCCCTCCCAGTACCATCAGCCGCAAGCGCCGAAACGCTGCCAGGCGCTGCTGTTCGCGCCACGGCAAGAGGTTGATACGCAGCATCACTGCACACCTCCCAGCGCCAAGGCCCAGGCAAGGGCCATGTTTTCGCTACCTTCAAGGCCAGCCAACGGCGGCAGAGGCCGGCATTGCACCTGCAGGTACTCGCCCAGCTCACGAAGCCGGTTCTGCTCGATCAATGAAGCACCGGCAACAAGCAATTCCTCCAACTGCAGGCATTGGTCAAACAGCTCATGAAGCCGGCCCACCGCCCCTTCCAAAGGCAATTCTCGCCTCAGCGGCAACATTTCCGGCGACCAGCAATGCAGTGTCACCGTGTCGGGTTCGATGCGCAGCACTGCTGAGCCGCCAGCGCTCGGTTGCGACAACAGCCGTAGCAAGGCGAGGCTGTCGACCTCCACCGCGCCCAGTTGCAATCCGGCTTCATCGACTACCTGCTCAAGGGGTTGCAGCGCGCTCTGCCTGCAGGCAGCCACCATGACATCCAGCATTCCCGCCTGCGTTCGGCAAGGCGCGAGCACCTGGAAATCGATTACCAGATCGTCCAAGGGGAACGGGAACAGCCTGTCCGCGTCCGCCAGCAGTTGCGCCTCCATCTGGGTTTCAGGCAGATCGGCCGGCAACTGGCATAACTTGCAGATGACCTGCGAGGCTGGCAACGCAAGCGCAACCCGGCGCTGGCGGCTGCCACTGCGCCTGTGGGCATTGCGCAACGCGGCCGCGATGCGGACCGGGTCGTGCCAGCCGTCACCACCGCCCCACGGCTCGAAAGCTTCAGTTGCCCAGGCAGCCACCTCACAGCGCCGCTTGCGGCGTTTGAGCTGTAAAACACGTACAGAACCGGGGACAATTTCCACCCCCATCAGTGAACCGGCATCCCTGCCAAAGCGTCCAAGCATCGCTGCTCCCTTGTTACACTCATCAACCCGCATCAGCGCCAGGCCTTCATGGCCAGACGGTGCAGCGGACCGCCTGGCCGGTCACCCGGCGAGGCGAAAAATGCTTATAATGCCCAGCGTTTTTTCGTCCGCCGGCCCCGTGCGCAATTCACCCTCAACCTGGACACCCAAAAGCCTTGATACGCCTGCTGAAGTTCTTCTGGTGGTCTTTTGTCGCAGTCATCTGCGCGCTCGTACTCGGTGTGAGCGGTGCGTTTCTGTATCTTAGCCCCAGCCTGCCGTCGGTCGACTCGCTCAGAAGCATCCAGTTGCAGATCCCCCTGAGGGTGTACAGCAGCGACGGCAAACTCATTGCCGAGTTCGGCGAAATGCGGCGCTCGCCGATCCGTTTTGCGGAAATTCCCCCACAGTTCATTCAGGCACTGCTGTCAGCCGAGGACGACAATTTCCTCAATCACTACGGGGTCGACCCAAGCAGCCTGATGCGCGCTGCCACCCAGTTGGTGAAAACCGGCCACATCCAGACCGGCGGCAGCACGATCACCATGCAGGTGGCGAAGAACTTCTTCCTGACCAGTGAGCGCAGCTTCTCGCGCAAGACCAACGAAATCCTGCTGGCATTGCAGATCGAGCGCGAGCTGACCAAGGACGAGATCCTCGAGCTGTACGTCAACAAGATTTACCTGGGTAACCGTGCCTACGGCATCGATGCCGCCGCGCAGGTGTATTACGGCAAGTCGATCCGCGATGTGAGCCTGGCGCAGATGGCCATGATCGCCGGCCTGCCCAAGGCGCCGTCACGCTTCAACCCGCTGGCCAACCCAACGCGCGCCAAGGAACGCCGCGACTGGATCCTGGGGCGCATGTACAAGCTTGGCAAGATTGACCAGGCCAGCTACCAGGCCGCCCTGGCCGAGCCGCTCAACGCCAGCTACCACGTGCCGACACCTGAAGTGAATGCGCCCTACGTGGCTGAGATGGCCCGGGCCGAAATGGTTGGCCGCTACGGTAGCGATGCCTACACCGAAGGCTTCCGTGTCACCACCACGGTGCCTAGCGACATGCAGGAAATGGCCAACAAGGCTGTCCTCAACGGCCTCAGCGACTATGACGAGCGCCACGGCTACCGCGGCCCTGAGGCGCGCTTCCCAGGCAGGACACACACCGCCTGGCTGCAGGAACTGAACAAGCAGCGCACCTTGGGCGGCCTGGAGCCGGCCATCGTCACCCAGGTCGCCAAAAGTGGCCTTACGGTACTGACCCGCAGCGGCGAGGAAGAAACCGTCGCCTGGGACACCATGAAGTGGGCGCGCCCGTTCATCAACAGCAACTCACAGGGCCGCGCGCCGCAATCACCGGCCGACGTGGCCCAAATTGGCGACCTGGTGCGCCTGCAGCGCCTGGACAACGGCAAGCTCAAGTTCAGCCAGGTACCTGGCGCGCAAAGCGCACTGGTGACCCTGGACCCTGCCAATGGCGCCATTAGAGCGCTGGTCGGCGGCTTCTCGTTCGAGCAGAGCAACTACAACCGCGCCATGCAGGCCAAGCGCCAGCCCGGTTCGAGCTTCAAGCCGTTCATCTATAGCGCTGCACTGGACAGCGGCTACACCGCCTCCAGCCTGGTCAACGACGCGCCCATCGTGTTCGTCGACGAATACCTGGACAAGGTCTGGCGCCCGAAGAACGACACCAACACCTTCCTGGGGCCGATCCGGATGCGCGAAGCGTTGTACAAGTCGCGTAACCTGGTGTCGATCCGCCTGCTGCAGGCCATGGGCATTGACCGCACCATCGACTACATCACCAAGTTCGGCTTCAACAAACAGGACCTGCCGCGCAACCTGTCCTTGGCGCTGGGCACAGCGACCCTGACGCCGATGGAGATTGCCACCGGCTGGAGCACCTTCGCCAACGGCGGCTACAAGGTCACCCCTTACCTGATCGATCGCATCGAAAGCCGTAACGGTGAAACGCTGTTCATCGCCAACCCGCCGCGGGTGCCTCAAGGCGCCGAAGACCACGCGGGCCTGGCAGCACCCGAACAGCCGATCAGCACTGCAGCCATGCCAGGTGAGGCACCTTCAGCCTCTGGGCAGCTGGCGCCAACCCCACAAGCGCCGGTGGCCGCCGAGCAGATCATCGATGGCCGCACCACTTACATCCTCACCAGCATGCTGCAGGATGTGATCAAGCGCGGTACAGGCCGCCGTGCGCTGGCGCTGGGCCGTACCGACCTGGCGGGCAAGACCGGCACCACGAACGAGTCCAAGGACGCGTGGTTCTCCGGTTACAACGCCGACTACGTCACCACCGTGTGGGTCGGTTTCGACCAACCAGAAACCCTGGGTCGTCGCGAATACGGCGGTACTGCGGCATTGCCGATCTGGATGAGCTTCATGGGTGCGGCGCTGAAGGACAAACCGAACCATCCGCCCGCGGAACCGGAAGGCATCCTCAGCCTGCGCGTTGATCCGGTCAGCGGCCGTGCGGCCTCACCGAGCACGCCGAATGCGTACTTCGAGCTATTCAAGGCTGAAGATTCGCCGCCGTCGGTGGATGAGCTGGGCAACGGTTCAGCGCCAGGCAGCCCGCTGCCGGCAGACGAAGCCGCGCCGATGGATCTGTTCTAAGCCGCCACTCCAAGTCGGCCGCGCCCGTGCTGACTGGCGTGGCCTGGCGAACGACGCAGAAAGCTGACGCAAAAAAAACCGGCTCATAAGAGCCGGTTCTTTTTTTGCGTCCTGCTTTAGCCGTTGAACACTTCGTCCACGCTGTTCAGCGGGTAGTGCGTCGGATACGGCAGGGTGGCAACGCCGGACTCGATGGCTGCCTTGGCCACTGCGTCGGAAACGACGGTGATCAGGCGCGCGTCCAGCGGCTTCGGAATGATGTACTCACGGCCGAATTCCAACCCCTCGACGCCGTAGGCTTCGCACACTTCCTTAGGCACCGGCAGCTTGGCCAGGTCTTTCAGGGCGATGGCGGCGGCAATCTTCATTTCTTCGTTGATGCGCTTGGCGCGAACGTCCAGGGCACCACGGAAGATGAACGGGAAGCCCAGTACGTTGTTGACCTGGTTCGGGTAGTCGGAACGACCGGTAGCCATGATCACGTCGTTGCGGGTAGCGTGGGCCAGCTCTGGCGAGATTTCCGGGTCTGGGTTCGAGCAGGCGAACACGATCGGGTTGGCCGCCATCGACTTCAGGCCTTCCGGGCTCAGCAGGTTCGGGCCGGACAGGCCAACGAACACATCGGCACCGTTCAGGGCATCGGCCAGGGTGCGCTTGTCGGTAGCGTGGGCGAACTGCGCCTTGTACTGGTTCAGATCGTCACGGCCAGCGTGAATCACGCCGCTGCGGTCGATCATGAAGATGTTTTCGACCTTGGCACCCATGCTGACCAGCAGCTTCATGCAGGAGATCGCGGCAGCACCGGCACCCAGGCAGACGATCTTGGCGTCTTCGAGTGTCTTGCCGGCGATTTCCAGGGCGTTGATCATGCCGGCCGCGGTAACGATCGCGGTGCCGTGCTGGTCATCGTGGAAAACCGGAATGTCGCACTGTTCGATCAGGGTGCGCTCGATTTCAAAGCACTCAGGTGCCTTGATGTCTTCGAGGTTGATGCCACCGAAGGTAATCGAGATGCGGCGAACGGTATCGATGAACGCTTGTGGGCTTTCCGACTCGACTTCGATGTCGAATACATCGATGCCGGCGAAACGCTTGAACAGAACACCCTTGCCTTCCATAACCGGCTTGGAGGCCAGTGGGCCGAGGTCACCCAGACCGAGGATGGCGGTGCCATCGGAAATTACCGCGACCAGGTTGCCCTTGCCGGTGTATTTGTAAGCCAGCTCAGGATCACGGCCAATTTCACGCACTGGTTCTGCTACGCCTGGGCTGTAGGCCAGGGCGAGGTCACGGGCGGTGGCAGTGGGCTTGGAAAGCTCGACGCTCAGTTTCCCCGGACGAGGGTGAGCGTGGTATTCGAGAGCGGCGGTTTTCAGGTCTGACATGGTGGGCATTCCGCTATTTACTGTTCTGACGGACCGCCGAGGATACGCAAAGAGCCGGGGAGCCACAAGACTGGTCGGTCACTTGTGTCAAGGCCTTTAGCCTACGACTTTACGCTATAACCCGCGGGGGCGTTGGATTAGCAGTGTGTACAATCCAATAGCGAAATGTCTACATCTTTCAGCTCGAAACACGCTCAAGCATGCTCGGATCGGTGATTGGCAACAGCCAGCGTTGCTGACCCGGCTTCAGCCCACCCTTGCGGGAACGATCCAGCACCCAGCCGCGCGCCTCGACATGGCGCCCCTTGAGGTTATCGAAGAAGCTGGATGGGAAGTTGCGTTGCAGACGAGCGGGAATCTGCAGCACCACGTTGCCGTCCAGTTCCAGCCAGACGCCGCCGCGATTGCGCTCGATAGAGCGGATATGGCCCGTGATGAGGGCAAAACCCGATTGCCTGATGTCGCTTGCACGGCGTACCGCAGGCGTGCGCCACAAGCCTGCCCCCACCTTGCGCGCCGCTTGTTCGGCAATCTGCTGGCAGGTAGCCAGGCGCACATTGGGTGCAATCGCCACGCGGTAACCCAGCCCTTCACTGAGCAATTGCGCTTCAAGATTGTTACCACTACGGTCGTAAACGTGCGCCAGGGTGCGGCCGTACTTGTCCTTGGACTCGACGCCCGGCACCAGCCCCACGCGCCCATCACTGGCCTTGACCAGCGCTTGCAGGCGCCGCTTGGCAGCCTCGGCGTAAGGCTCGCTGGCGCGCCCCTTGCGCCCCATTTCCGGAGCATTGATGCCGATCATGCGCACGCTACGGCCATCGGTGAGACGCAACGTATCGCCATCGACCACCTGGCGCACCGCCACCGCTTGTGGGTTGCCCGGCAACGGGCAGAACGCCTGGGCCGGGAAGTGCCAGATCGCAGCCACAAAAAAGGCGCCCACAAGGGGCGCCTTTTTCAGCAACAACGCGAAGCCCGAAGGATTCGCCATGCGCATGATTACTTCTTGGTACCGAACATACCGAAGCGATCGGCGAACTTCTGTACGCGACCACCGGTGTCCAGAACTTTCTGCTTACCGGTGTAGAACGGGTGGCACAGGTTGCAAACGTCGATCGCCAGGGTGCTGCCCAGAGTCGAACGGGTTTCGAATTTGTTGCCGCAGCTGCAGGTGACTGCAACTACTTCGTAGTTCGGATGAATATCTGCTTTCATGGTCACTTCCTCGAGCTGCGTGCCGCCACCCAACACCAATTGTTGAATACCGCACGTAATTAGGCGGGGAATAATACCAGAGCGCCGCGTCGACGCAAGTTGTCGCTTGTACCGACCGTCGTCTGCTAGGCTCGCCAGTCTTGAAACGCCCTGCGAGACCTTCCGCGTGTCCGACGTCATCCTGCGCCTTGCCCTGCCCTCTCCCCTGCGTCGCCTGTTCGACTACCGGGCACCGGCGAGCATGGCGCGCCAGGCGCTTACCCCAGGCATGCGGATTCGCGTGCCCTTTGGCCGTCGCGAGATGATCGGCGTACTGGTCGAGGTGTGCGACCACAGCGAGGTCCCCGCCGACAAGCTCAAGCCTGCCAGTTCCCTGCTCGACCCCGTATCACCGGTGCCGGCGTCGCTGTTCAAGCTGTGCCTGTGGACCGCCCAGTACTACCAGCACAGCCTGGGCGATACCCTGAGCTGGGCCTTGCCGACGCTGCTGCGCCAGGGTGAACCGGCCGAGATGCGCCAGGAGCGCTTCTGGCATGTGGCCCCAGGTGCGCGCCTCGAAGACCCCCGGATCGCCCGCGCCCCGCGCCAGCGCGATGCCCTGAAGACCCTGGCCCAGCACCCGCACGGGGTGGCGCACAGCCTGCTGGGCAAGCTGAACCTGAACAAGGACAGCCTGGACCTGCTGTTGGCCAAGGAACTGGTCCAGCTCGAGGTCCGCCGCCATCTGCCAGCGCAACGTCATGAGCACTGGCTGGCCCAACCGGAGCTGCCGCTCAACGAGGAACAGCGTGAAGCGTTCGACGCCGTGCGCGAAGGTTTTGACGGCTTCAATGCTTTCCTCCTGGCAGGGGTTACCGGCAGCGGTAAGACCGAGGTTTACCTGCAACTTATCCGCGAAACCCTGGAAGCCGGCAAACAGGCGCTGGTCCTGATCCCGGAGATCAACCTCGGCCCACAGACCCTGGCGCGCTTCGAGCAGCGTTTCAACGCCCGCATCGCCTTGCTGCATTCGGCGGTAAATGATCGCGAGCGCCTCGATGCCTGGCTGGCGGCGCGTGATGGCGAAGCCGACATCATCATCGGCACACGTTCGGCGCTGTTCACACCGATGAAGAACCCCGGCCTGATCATCATCGACGAGGAGCATGACGGCTCCTATAAACAGCAGGAAGGCTTGCGCTACCACGCCCGCGACCTGGCGCTGGTGCGCGCCCACCAGGAAAACATTCCGATCCTGCTTGGCTCGGCCACCCCATCGCTGGAAACCCTGCACAATGCACTGACCGGCCGCTACCGCCTGCTGCGCATGGACCAGCGCGCCGGTGGTGCGCGCCCGCCACGCATGCTGCGCCTGGATGTGAAAAGCCTGCCGCTGGACAGCGGCATCAGCGGCCCCTTGCAGCAAGCCATTCGTCAGACCCTGGAAGCCGGCCAGCAAGTGTTGGTGTTCCTCAACCGCCGCGGCTTCGCTCCGACGCTGTTGTGCCATGACTGTGGCTGGCTCAGCGAATGCCCGCGCTGCGATGCGCGCATGACCGTGCACCAGCGCTCTGGGGTGTTGCGCTGCCACCACTGCGGCTATGACGAACGCCTGCCGCACCAGTGCCCGACGTGCAGCCACGTCGACCTTCGCCCGGTGGGCGCAGGTACCGAGCGCGCCGAGGAGCGGCTCAAGGTGCTGTTCCCTGACTACCCGATCCTGCGGGTGGACCGCGACAGCACGGCGCGCAAGGACGCCATGCACAACCTGTTCAGCACCATCCAGCGTGGCCAGCCGAGCATTCTGGTCGGCACCCAGATGCTGGCCAAGGGGCACCACTTCCCGCGGGTTACCCTGGTTGCCATCCTTGATGCCGATGGCGGGCTGTTCTCCGGCGATTTCCGTGCCACCGAGCGCATGGCCCAGCTTATCGTGCAGGTGGCCGGGCGTGCCGGTCGCGCAGAAGAGCCCGGCAAGGTAATCATCCAGACCCATCTGGCTGACCACCCCCTGCTGGTGCAGTTGACTGAACAAGGCTACTTCGCGTTTGCCGAGCAGGCCCTGGAAGCGCGTCACGCTGCCGGTCTGCCCCCGTACTCGCACCTCGCACTGTTGCGCGCCGAAGCGCACAAGCCGGGCCAAGCCGAAGGCTTCCTCGACGAAGCTTGCAACGCGGCAGAACGCCTGGTGACTGAACAACACCTGCCTGGCATTGAACTGTTGGGCCCGGTGCCCGCTCCCATGGAGCGCAAAGCCGGGCGTTTCCGTGCCCAGTTGTTGATCCAGGCCAACACTCGTGCGCCACTGCATCGACTGATCAGTGCCTGGTTGCTAGTGTTGGAGCACATGCCGAGTGGGCGCCAGGTGCGCTGGTCGCTGGATGTGGACCCGGTGGACCTGTACTGAGCCTTAAGCTGCAGACAATAGCAGGCTGCATGCCACCAGCCTGCCGCTTGACGCTTACCGCTTCAAAGGTTGGCAACCCGGCCCCGGCAACGGATAATGCCCAGTTTTTCCACCTGCGCATCCAGGCGCTCCACCGCGCTTGCGGTCGAAAAGAGATCCCCATGAAAGACACCATTCGCCAGCTGATCCAGCAAGCCCTCACCCAACTCGTCACCGACGGTGTGCTGCCTGAAGGGCTGTCGCCGGCGATTCAGGTGGAAAACGCCCGGGACAAGACCCATGGCGACTTCGCCAGCAACATCGCCATGATGCTGGCCAAGCCGGCCGGCATGAAGCCGCGCGAGCTGGCCGAAAAACTGATCGACGCCCTGCCGGCCAGCGCCGACATCAGCAAGGTCGAGATCGCCGGCCCTGGCTTCCTCAACTTCTTCCAGAACACCGATGCCCTGGCCAACCGCCTGGACGCCGCCCTGGCCGACGCCCGCCTGGGTGCGCGCAAGGCTGGCCCGGCCCAGAAGGTGGTGATCGACATGTCGGCACCGAACCTGGCCAAGGAGATGCACGTCGGCCACCTGCGCTCGACCATCATCGGTGACAGCGTGGCCCGCGTGCTGGAGTTCCTCGGCGACCAGGTCATCCGTCAAAACCACGTCGGCGACTGGGGCACCCAGTTCGGCATGCTGCTGGCCTACCTGGAAGAGAATCCCATCACCAGCGACCAGCTGTCGGACCTGGAGAACTTCTACCGCGCCGCCAAGAAGCGCTTCGACGAGTCTGAAGCGTTCGCCACCCGCGCCCGCGGGCTGGTGGTCAAGCTGCAGGCTGGCGACCCTGAATGCATGGCACTGTGGACGCGCTTCAAAGACATCTCGCTGTCCCACTGCCAGAAGACCTACGAGTTGCTCAACGTCAAGCTGACCATGGCCGACGTGATGGGCGAAAGCGCCTACAACGCCGACCTGGCCAACGTGGTTGCCGACCTCAAGGCCAAGGGCCTGCTGGTCGAAGACCAGGGCGCCCAGTGCGTGTTCCTTGATGAATTCAAGAACAGCGAAGGCGAGCCGCTGCCAGTGATCGTGCAGAAGGCTGACGGCGGTTACCTGTACGCCACTACCGACCTGGCAGCCGTGCGCTACCGCAGCAACGTGCTCAAGGCCGACCGCGCCCTGTACTTCGTCGACCAGCGCCAGGCGCTGCACTTCAACCAGGTGTTCGAAGTTGCGCGTCGCGCCGGTTTCGTCGGCCACCCGATGCAGATGGAGCACATGGGCTTCGGCACCATGAACGGCGCCGATGGCCGCCCGTTCAAGACCCGCGATGGCGGCACGGTCAAGCTGATCGACCTGCTCACTGAAGCCAAAGACCGTGCCTACGCGCTGGTCAAGGAAAAGAACCCGAGCCTGGCCGAGGAAGAACTGCGACACATCGGCGAAGTGGTGGGTATCGGCGCAGTGAAATACGCCGACCTGTCCAAGCACCGCACCAGCGACTACAGCTTCAACTTCGAACTGATGCTCAACTTCGAGGGTAATACTGCGCCCTACCTGCTGTACGCCTATACCCGTGTGGCGGGTGTGTTCCGCAAGTTGGGCAAAGGCTTCAACGAGGTGGACGGTAAGATCGAGCTGCACGCCGCCCATGAGCAGGACCTGGCCGCACGCCTGGCGCAATTCGGCGAAATCCTCAACAACGTGGCTGAAAAGGGTACGCCCCACGTGCTGTGCAGCTACCTGTACGACCTCGCCGGTCTGTTCTCCAGCTTCTACGAAAACTGCCCGATCCTCGCAGCCGAAACCCCGCAGCAGCAGCAAAGCCGCCTGCGCCTGGCCGCCCTGACCGGTCGCACCCTGAAACAAGGCTTGGAGCTGCTCGGCCTGGAAACCCTGGAGCGCATGTAAGTTGGCTGCCAAGAAAAAACCCGCACCCAAGCGCGGCGCCAGCCGCACCCAGGCGCCGGCCAAACAGCCGATACCCGGCTGGGTTTGGCTGGCGGTCGGTCTCACCGTCGGCGCCTTCATCGTCTTCCTGATGAAGCTCGAGCCCGGTGGCGGCGACATCAAACGCGCCAAGCCCGAGCCACAAAAGTCGGAGAAGGTCGTCGAGTCCAGCAAGTCCACGCCTGCCAGCGCCCAGCAGCAACAGCAGCAGCAGCCCGTGAAGCCGAAGTACGACTTCTACACCTTGCTGCCCGAGTCGGAAGTGATCGTGCCGCCAGAAGCGGTGCCAGAAAAAACGCCGCCCGTGCCCGCACAACCGGTGCCCCCGGTTACGCCTGCTGAAGCAGCGAAGATCGATACTGCTCGGGCTCAGGCTGCCCTGCTGGGGCAAACGCCACCGCCAGCACCTCCGGTGATCAAGCCGGCGGCAACCACCCTGTTCTTCCTGCAGGCCGGCTCGTTCCGCAAGGAGGCCGACGCCGATAAAGTGCGAGCGCAGATCATTCTGCTCGGACAGGCGGTGAAGGTGGAGTCGGGCACCGTCAAGGATGAGACCTGGTACCGCGTGCTGGTCGGTCCATTCAGCAACCGCGAACAACTGACCGTGGCGCAGAAGCAGTTGGCAGGGGCAGGTTTCAGTAATCTGTTGCTGCAACAGCGCCAGACGCGCCAGTGACGAAGAAGGCCTTGCCGCTCAGCGCGACAAGGCCTTTTTTCTGCCTAGCGGCGTTCGGTGTTGGCCTGGGAAATCTGGCCATTCAACGTCCAGAAGTCATACAGCACACCGACCAGGAACAGCCCGCCGGTAAAGAAGTAGATGATGGCGGTGATCCATTTGCCCTGGTACAGGCGATGCGCGCCAAAAATGCCCAGGAATGTCAGCAGGAGCCAGGCAATGTTGTAGTCGATGCGCCCAGACTGGAAGCGCATGTCGGCCTCCCGATCCATGGACGGAATCAGGAACAGGTCGATCAGCCAGCCTATGCCCAGCAGGCCCAGGGTGAAGAACCAGATCGTCCCAGTGATCGGCTTGCCGTAATAAAAACGGTGCGAACCGGTAAAGCCGAAAATCCACAGCAGGTAGCCAATGACCTTGCTATGGGTGTCGTGATACGGCGCCCCCTGTTGATAACTGTTCATTCATAGCCCCCGAGGGTTATCTGAAAATTTTCTAAGAAAAAATGTGACTTTTCCGTCACAGCCCGACGTACGGCACCATGACAATCGACCAACGGCCCAGAAACTGATCAAAAAGCTGTTATAAAGTTGCGCGCCTACACACAACATTCATAAGAGCTTCATCTATGCCGCCTTTATTCAAGACATGGCTGACCCTCTGCCTATTATTGCCCCTGGCCGCTCATGCCACCAACCGTGAGCAACGTCTTCCCAGCGGTTTCACCGGCTATACCAGCAACGCCACGGTGAAACATGCCCCGGTCAAACAGACCACGTTGCGCGCCCGCCCGGGCTCTTCCGCCAAGGCCCATAACCTGCCGGCCGTGGCGGCGATGTCGCCCAAGCAGAGCAGCGACGTCCTTAGCCGCGCCGTCAACGTGCTCGGTACGCCCTACGTTTGGGGCGGTAGCAGCCCTAAAAAAGGCTTCGATTGCAGCGGGCTGGTCAAATACGCCTTCAACGATGTGGCTGACGTCGATTTGCCGCGCACCTCCAATGCCATGGCCCAGGGCCACGGCGTGAAGGTGGCCAAGGGTGACCTCAAGCCAGGCGACCTGATCTTCTTCAACATTAAAAGCCGCCGGGTCAACCATGTTGCCATCTACCTGGGCAACGACCGCTTCATCCATGCACCGCGGCGCGGCAAGCGAGTGAGCATCGACAACCTGAGCAAGCCCTACTGGCAGCAGCACTATGTGGTCGCCAAGCGGGTGCTGCCGAAGGATCAACAGCAATTGGCGCTGGCCAAGCGCTGACAATTCGGGCCTCTTCGCGTCACTCGGCGCAAGAGGCCCTGATCGCCCTTAGCACGGGCTGATCAACCCTTTATCCCTCAACCCCCGCAGCGCCCCCTCCATTGTCCGCATCCCCTCTGCGGCCCCCGCCTGCATCACCGAGCACAGTTGCGCCATCCGCCCTTCGCGAATCAGGTTGCGCACCGCAGGCGTGGCCATGAGCACCTCCCTGGCAGCCACACGGCCGCCGCCCACACGCTTTACCAACACCTGAGCCACCACCATGCGCAGTGATTCGGCCAACATTGCCCGCACCAATGGCTTCTCCTCAGCAGCGAACACCTCTACCAGCCGGTCGACGCTGCTCGCCGCCGAGCGTGTATGCACTGTCGCCAGCACCAGGTGCCCCGTCTCCGCCGCCCGTAATGCCAGGCGAATGGTTTCAAGATCACGCAGCTCGCCAATCATGATCACGTCCGGGTCCTGGCGCAGCGCGCTGCGTAAGCCGTGAGCGAAGTCACGGCAGTGCCGACCGACCTCACGCTGGTTGACCAGGCTGCGCTGGCTGCTGTGGATAACTTCCACTGGGTCCTCCAGTGTGACGATATGCAAGGACCGCTCGCGGTTGATCTGGTCGATCAGGGTTGCCAGCGTGCTGGATTTACCGCTGCCAGTGGGCCCTCCGACCAGAATCAGACCATCCGTGCACTGCGCAACAGCTCGAAACACTTCTTCAAGGTTCAGTTCCTCGAGGGTCGCGATTCGCTTTGGAATGAGGCGAAAGGTCGCCGCCGGCCCCTTCAGTTGACGAAACAGGTTCAGACGAAAGCGGCCGATCGACGGTAACGCCAGCGCAAGATCCTGCTCGTCACCCTGCGCCCACTGCTGGCGCTGGTCGTCATCGAGCCAGGGCGCCAGGCTATCGGTCAGTGCCGCCGGCAGTACGCAAGGCAGGTTCATGCGGTGCAGCTCGCCATCCAGGCGCAACATCGGTATTTCGCCCGCAGCCAGGTGCAGGTCACTGGCCCCTGCCTCCGCAGCCCGGGCCAGCAGGTCGGTCACGTCCATGAGACTCCCCAAAGGCCATCAAGCAGGTAGAATGCCGCAGACTCCTGAGCCGACGGCATCGATCCATGTCCACCATAGCAGACAACCTTTCCGCCCTCGCCACCCGTATCGATAGCGCAGCCCGGGCCGCTGGGCGTGAGCCGGCCAGCGTCCACCTGCTGGCGGTGAGCAAGACCAAACCGGCCAGCGCGATACGCGAGATCCATGCCGCAGGTGTGCGCGATGTCGGCGAAAACTACCTTCAGGAGGCCTTGGCCAAACAGGTCGAACTGCGCGACCTGCCCTTGATCTGGCACTTCATCGGCCCCATTCAGTCGAACAAGACCAAAGCCATCGCCGAGCATTTCGACTGGGTACATTCCGTGGACCGCCTGAAAATTGCCCAACGCCTGTCAGAACAGCGGCCCAGTGCCCTGCCGCCGCTGAACATCTGCCTGCAGGTAAATGTCAGCGGCGAACAGAGCAAATCTGGCTGCGCCCCGGCAGACCTGCCGGCACTGGCCAACGCCGTGGCCGCGTTGCCCAACCTGCGCCTGCGCGGGCTGATGGCGATCCCCGAACCCAGCGAAGACCGTGCTACCCAAGAGGCTGCCTTCGCCAGCCTGCGTCAGTTGCAGGAAGGCCTGGGGCTCGGCCTGGACACGCTGTCCATGGGCATGAGCCATGACCTTGAAGCCGCAATCGCACAAGGCGCGACCTGGGTGCGTATCGGCACCGCCCTGTTCGGCGTGCGCAATTACGGGCCTGTCTGATTCCATGCTTTACTCACTCTTTCCCTCAAGGACCTGACATGAGCAAGACACGTATTGCTTTCATCGGCGCCGGCAACATGGCCGCCAGCCTGATCGGCGGCCTGCGCGCCCAGGGCCTGGACGCCGCACAGATCCGCGCCAGCGACCCGGGCGCCGAGACCCGCGCCCGCGTCCAGGCCGAGCACGGCATCGAGGTTTTCGATGACAACGCCCAGGCCATCGCCGATGCCGACGTCATCGTCCTGGCGGTCAAGCCGCAGGTGATGAAGACCGTGTGCCAGACCCTGCAGCCCACCCTGCAGAAGGGCCAACTGATCGTCTCCATCGCCGCCGGCATCACCTGCGCCAGCCTGCAGGCCTGGGTCGGCGCCCGCCCGGTGGTGCGCTGCATGCCCAATACTCCGGCGCTGCTGCGCCAGGGTGTCAGTGGCTTGTACGCCACGGCAGAAGTGTCTGCCGAGCAACGCCAGCAGGCCGAGCAGCTGCTGTCGGCCGTGGGCACCGCCCTGTGGCTGGAGCAGGAACAACAACTCGATGCCGTCACTGCCGTGTCTGGCAGCGGCCCGGCCTATTTCTTCCTGCTGATCGAAGCCATGACCGCGGCGGGGGAAAAACTTGGCCTGCCGCGTGAAACCGCCTCCCAGCTGACTTTGCAGACTGCTCTGGGCGCCGCACGCATGGCCGTGGCCAGTGACGTCGACGCCGCCGAACTGCGCCGCCGCGTCACCTCTCCGGCGGGCACCACGGAAGCGGCGATCAAATCGTTCCAGAGCAACGGTTTCGAGGCCATCGTCGAGCAGGCGCTGGAGGCTGCGTCAAAGCGTTCCGCCGAGCTGGCCGAGCAATTGGGCAAATAAGGAGTCATTGATGAATGCACTGTCCGGCGCCGCGATCTTCGTGGTGCAAACCCTGGTCAGCCTGTACCTGGTGATCGTCCTGCTGCGCTTCGTGTTGCAGCTGGTCAAGGCCAACTTCTACAACCCGCTGTGCCAGTTCGCGGTACGCGCCACCCAACCACTGCTCAAGCCGATTCGTCGCATCATCCCCAGCGTTGGCGGCCTGGATACCTCGTCGTTGCTGCTGTCGGTGGTCATCCAGGCGTTGCTGATGGGCTTCGTACTGATGGTTACCTACGGCACCTTCGGTGATGTCCTGCACCTGCTGATGTGGGCGATCATCGGTATCACCTCGCTGTTCCTCAAGATCTTCTGGGTCGCGATGATCGTCATGGTGATCGTGTCCTGGGTCGCGCCCAACAGCCACAACCCGGCTGCCGAGCTGGCCTACCAGATCAGCGAGCCGGTGCTGGCACCGTTCCGCCGCATCGTGCCTAACCTGGGCGGCATGGACATCTCGCCGATCTTTGCCTTCCTGGCCATTCAGGTTATCCAGTCGTTCGTCATGCCCCCGCTGGCCGCCTACGCTGGCATGCCACAGGAACTGTGGCGGATGATCTGACCCGGTTGCTCCTGGCGGTAAGCCTTCGCTTGCCGCTGGGGGTAGCGCTCTTTAGACTTACGCCTCCGTCAAGCGTGAGCAGGGTCGATGTCCACTGTCCTTCCCGAAGATTCCGTCGGTCTGGTTACACCGCAAATAGCCCGGTTCGATGAACCGCTGGCGCTGGCCTGTGGCCGCTCCCTGGCCAGCTACGAGCTGGTTTACGAAACCTATGGCACCCTGAATGCCAGCGCGAGCAATGCCGTGCTGATCTGCCATGCACTGTCTGGCCATCACCACGCCGCTGGTTACCATGCCGCCACTGACCGCAAGCCGGGCTGGTGGGACAGCTGCATCGGTCCTGGTAAACCCATCGACACCAACCGCTTCTTCGTGGTCAGCCTGAACAACCTCGGCGGCTGCAACGGCAGTACCGGCCCAAGCAGCGTCAACCCGGTAACTGGCAAGCCCTATGGCGCCGACTTCCCGGTGCTGACCGTGGAAGACTGGGTACATAGCCAGGTGCGTCTGGCCGATCGCCTCGGCATCCAGCAGTGGGCTGCAGTCGTCGGCGGCAGCCTGGGCGGTATGCAGGCGCTGCAGTGGACCATCACCTACCCCGACCGCGTGCGCCATTGCGTCGATATCGCCTCTGCACCCAAGCTGTCGGCGCAAAACATCGCCTTCAACGAAGTGGCGCGCCAGGCCATCCTCACCGACCCCGAATTCCACGGCGGCTCGTTCCAGGACCAGGGCGTGATCCCCAAGCGCGGCCTGATGCTGGCGCGCATGGTCGGGCACATCACCTACCTGTCGGATGACTCCATGGGTGAAAAATTCGGCCGCGAGCTCAAGAGCGACAAGCTCAACTACGACTTTCACAGCGTCGAATTCCAGGTCGAGAGTTACCTGCGCTATCAGGGCGAGGAGTTTTCTGGCCGTTTCGACGCCAATACCTACCTGCTGATGACCAAGGCGCTGGACTACTTCGACCCGGCGGCGGCCAATGACGGTGACCTTGCCGCGACCCTGGCCCATGTCACGGCGGACTATTGCATCATGTCGTTCACCACCGACTGGCGATTCTCGCCGGCGCGCTCACGCGAGATCGTCGATGCCCTGATGGCAGCACGCAAGAACGTCTGCTACCTGGAGATCGACTCGCCCTACGGGCACGATGCCTTCCTGATCCCCACGCCTCGCTACATGCAGGGTTTCTCGAACTACATGAACCGCATCGCCATCTGAGGACAGCATGAGAGCCGACCTGGAAATCATCCACGACTGGATTCCCGCCGGTAGCCGGGTACTCGACCTGGGCTGCGGCAGCGGCGAGCTGCTGGCGTCGCTGCGCGATCGCAAGCAGGTCACCGGCTATGGCCTGGAGATCGACGCCGACAACATCGCCGCCTGCGTGGCCAAAGGCGTCAACGTCATCGAGCAGGACCTCGACAAGGGCCTGGGCAACTTTGCCAGCAACAGTTTCGACGTAGTGATCATGACCCAGGCCCTGCAGGCCGTGGAGTATCCCGATCGCATCCTCGATGAGATGCTGCGGGTGGGCCGCCAGTGCATCATCACCTTCCCCAACTTCGGCCACTGGCGTTGCCGCTGGTACCTGGCGACCAAAGGCCGCATGCCGGTATCGGACTTCATGCCATATACCTGGTACAACACCCCGAACATCCACTTCTGCACCTTCGCTGACTTCGAAGAGCTGTGCCACGAGCGCCATGCCAAGGTCCTGGACCGTCTGGCGGTCGACCACCTGCACCGTAACGGGTGGGGCGGGCGGCTATGGCCTAATCTTCTAGGTGAAATCGGCATTTATCGCGTCAGCAGCCCTGGCCTGCAGGAGCACCAGCTCGCGGTCTGAGGCCCACCGGAGGAATCGCACCATGCGTCGCCTAGCCCTGTTCCTGATCAGCCTGTGCCTGGCCTTGCCGGTACTGGCTGCCGATGCCGCCAAACCCGAGCGCAAGGAAGTCTTCGGCGACGTGACGGTGCATTACAGCGCCTTCACCTCAAGCATGTTGCAGCCGGATGTCGCAGCGGCCACCGGGCTCACCCGCAGCAAGAACCAGGGCGTGCTCAACATTGCCGTGATCAAGGCAGGCAAGCCGGCCCCGGCGGTGGTCAGCGGTACGGTGCAGGACCTGACCGGCCGCAGCAACCCGCTGTCGTTCAAACAGATTACCGATCAGGGCGCGGTGTACTACATCGCCCAGTTCAAAATCGAACAGCCCGAGACCCTGACGTTCGACCTGAATGTCGAAACCGGCGGGGTCAGCCATAAACTCAGCTTCAATCAGGAAGTGTTCCCAGGCGAATGATGAATTTCCAGCAACTCGTATTGGCCAGCCACAACGCCGGCAAACTCAAGGAACTCCAGGCCATGCTCGGCCAGGCGGTGCAACTGCGCTCGATCGGTGAGTTCAGCCAGGTAGAGCCGGAAGAGACCGGCCTGTCGTTCGTCGAAAATGCCATCCTCAAGGCGCGTAATGCGGCACGCATCTCTGGCCTGCCGGCCCTGGCCGACGATTCGGGCCTGGCGGTGGATTTCCTCGGTGGTGCGCCGGGCATCTACTCAGCGCGCTATGCCGATGGCAAGGGCGATGCAGCGAACAACGCCAAGTTGCTCGAAGCGCTCAAGGATGTGCCGCAGGAGCAGCGCGGCGCTCAGTTCGTCTGTGTCCTGGCACTGGTGCGCCATGCCGATGACCCGCTGCCGATCCTCTGTGAAGGCCTCTGGCACGGGCGCATCATGTTTACCGCCAGTGGCGAGCATGGTTTCGGCTACGATCCGCTGTTCTGGGTGCCCGAGCGCAATTGCTCCAGCGCAGACCTCGCCCCGGCCGACAAGAACCAGCTCAGCCACCGCGCCCGCGCCATGGCCCTGCTGCGCCAACGTCTGGGCCTGGCATGATCGAGACGCTGTCCACCCAGCCGCGCCAGCCTGGCGTGGCGGGTTTCGCCACGCTGCCACCCTTGGCCTTGTACATCCACATCCCGTGGTGCGTGCGCAAGTGCCCTTACTGCGACTTCAATTCCCACGCCGCTGGCCCCGAGCTGCCCGAAGAGGCCTATGTCGATGCCCTGCTGACGGACCTGGATCAGGAACTGGCTGCCGTGCAAGGTCGGCCGATTTCCTCGATCTTCTTTGGCGGCGGTACCCCAAGCCTGTTCAGCGCCAATGCCCTAGGACGCTTGCTGCGCGGTGTGGAACAACGCATCCCATTCGCGCCGGACATCGAAATTACCCTGGAGGCCAACCCAGGGACCTTCGAGCAAGAGAAGTTCAAGGCCTACCGGCAGACGGGAATCAACCGCCTGTCCATCGGCGTGCAAAGTTTCCAGCCGGCCAAACTCGAAGCGCTGGGCCGCATCCACAACGGCGATGAGGCGATCCGCGCCGCCAGCATGGCGCGCGCGGCAGGCTTCGACAACTTCAACATGGACCTGATGCACGGCCTGCCCGACCAGTCGCTGGACGACGCACTGGGCGACCTGCGTCAGGCCATCGACCTGGGGCCGACCCACCTGTCCTGGTACCAGTTGACCGTGGAACCCAACACGGTGTTCTGGAACCAGCCACCGGAGCTGCCCGAGGACGATATTCTCTGGGACATCCAGGAAGCCGGCCAGGCCCTGATGGCCACGAACGGCTTCAAGCAGTACGAGGTTTCGGCCTATGCCCAGCCGGGCCGCGCCGCCAGGCACAACCTGAACTATTGGCGCTTCGGCGACTTCATCGGCATCGGTGCCGGCGCCCATGGCAAGCTGACCTTTGCCGACGGCCGCATCTTGCGCACGTGGAAAACCCGCCTGCCCAAGGACTACCTTAACCTGGCCAAACCGTTCAAGGCGGGCGAAAAGCTGCTGCCGGTAGACGAGTTGCCGTTCGAATTCCTGATGAATGCGCTGCGCCTGACCGATGGCGTGGAAGCCGAGCTGTTCAGCCAACGCACGGGACTGCCGCTGGCGCAACTGGCCGAGGCGCGCCGGGCAGCCGAACAAAAGGGCCTTTTGCAGGTCGAACCGGATCGATTGGTGGCAACGCCACGCGGCCAGTTGTTCCTCAATGACCTGCTGCAGTATTTCTTGACCTAAGGATGACCCATGGATCTGGTACTTGATCTGCTGGCGACGGTTTCCCGCTGGAGCCGTAGCAACCTGTCTGAGATTTCCCTGGCCCTTGTAGGCTGCCTGCTGGTGTTGTTCGGCACCGATATCAAAGCCTGGGTAGAGCAACGCCTGGGCGGCCTGGCGGGTGCCCTGCGCGTTCCGTTCATGGCGGCGCTGGTGATGATCGGCAGTGGTGCGGCGCTGATCTATGCCACGCCGTGGGTGGTGAAGGGGCTGAGCCAGTTCAACAACTATGCGTTGGCGCCGGTGCTGTTGGTGGTGCTGGTGTTGATTGGCGTGGTGGCTGATCGCCGAGGATAACTACCGATTCAGCATCGGGCATAGCCTGTGAGGGCAGGTTTATCCGCTTTCAGCGTGCCGCTGCAGTGCAAAAAAACCGCCTCTCTCAAGGCGGTTTTTTCGTCTGCTTTTGTGCAAGTGCGGCGCGAAAGGCTCATGCAGCCAATCAGACCACCTTCTCGAACTTCAAATCCCACACCCCATGCCCCAAGCGCTCACCACGGCGCTCGAACTTGGTGATCGGCCGCTCTGGCGGGCGCGGCACATAGGCGCCATCCGCCGCCTGGTTACGGTAACCCGGCGCAGCGCTCATCACTTCCAGCATGTACTCGGCATACGGCTCCCAGTCGGTCGCCATATGGAACACGCCGCCCGGCTTGAGCTTGCGGCGTACCAGCTCGGCAAACTCCAGCTGGACGATACGGCGCTTGTGGTGGCGTGCCTTGTGCCACGGGTCGGGGAAGAACAGCATCAAACGGTCGAGGCTGTTATCAGCCACGCAGCGATTGAGCACTTCGATGGCGTC
The DNA here is from genome assembly GCF_021602025.1 of Pseudomonas ceruminis. GTDB lineage: Bacteria > Pseudomonadota > Gammaproteobacteria > Pseudomonadales > Pseudomonadaceae > Aquipseudomonas > Aquipseudomonas ceruminis. The sequence continues at coordinate 50,724 of NZ_BQHW01000005.1, read as the reverse complement.
GCAATCGTACACCCGCAGGTTCTTCAGGCCCTGGGTCAGCACGCCGTTGAGCAACGCGCCTACCCCCGGACGGTGCACTTCGACACCGATGAAGTCCTGCTCAGGCGCGGCAGCGGCCATTTCCAGCAGGGAATGGCCCATGCCAAAACCGATCTCCAGGGTGCGGGGCGCCGAACGGCCGAATACCTGGTCGTAATCCACCGGGGCGTCAGCCAATGGCAGGATGTACAACGGGCCGCCCTGGTCCAGGCCGCGCTGCTGGCCTTCGGTCATGCGCCCGGCGCGCATCACGAAACTTTTGATGCGACGGTGTGGGCGCGCTTCGCCGTCGGGGGTGATCGGCGTATCTTGCGATTCAGTCATCAGGAGCTCTTACTTGATCAGACCATCCAGCGGCGAAGAGGCGCTGGCATAGAGTTTCTTCGGCATGCGCCCGGCGAGGTAGGCCATGCGCCCGGCGACAATAGCGTGCTTCATGGCTTCGGCCATCAGCACCGGCTGCTGGGCATGGGCGATGGCCGAGTTCATCAGCACGGCTTCACAGCCCATTTCCATGGCGATGGTGGCGTCGGAAGCAGTGCCCACACCGGCATCGACCAGCACCGGCACCTTGGATTCTTCCAGGATGATCTGCAGGTTATAGGGGTTGCAGATGCCCAGGCCGGTACCGATCAGGCCAGCCAGGGGCATGACCGCGATGCAGCCGGCTTCGGCCAGCTGGCGGGCGATGATCGGATCGTCGCTGGTGTAGACCATCACGTCGAAACCGTCCTTGACCAGCACTTCGGCGGCCTTGAGCGTTTCGATCACGTTGGGGAACAAGGTTTTCTGGTCTGCCAGCACTTCCAGCTTGACCAGGTTATGACCATCGAGCAGCTCACGGGCCAGGCGGCAGGTACGCACGGCTTCGACCGCGTCGTAGCAACCGGCGGTGTTCGGCAGAATGGTGTAACGGTCCGGCGGCAGCACGTCGAGCAGGTTCGGCTCGCCCGGGTTCTGGCCGATGTTGGTGCGGCGCACGGCAACGGTGACGATTTCGGCACCCGAGGCCTCGATGGCCAGGCGGGTTTCTTCCATGTCACGGTACTTGCCGGTGCCGACCAGCAGGCGCGACTGGAAAGTGCGTCCGGCCAGGGTAAAAGGCTTGTCGCTACGAACGTTGCTCATCGTGGTTCCTCTGGAAAAGGTTGCTGGACTTGCAGGTGAATCGCCGGGCCGGAATCAGCCGCCACCGATGGCGTGGACCACTTCGACCTGGTCGCCGTCATTCAGCAGTGTGCTGTCGTGCTGGCTGCGTGGCACGATATCCAGGTTGAGTTCCACTGCCACCCGGCGCCCGGTCAGCTCCAGGCGGCTCAGCAGGGCTGCGACGCTTTCGCCAGCGGGCAATTCGTAGGGTTCACCGTTCAGTTGAATGCGCATGCGCACGGCCACCGTTGTGCTTTGGGGGCCCGCATTCTAGCGCCGATCAGCACTTCAACCCAAGGGCGATGGAGGCCATTAGTCGTGATTGTGGACCACTTGGTCAGCCCAGCCGCCAGGCTGCCATGCCCAGGCACAGCCAACCGGCAAGCAGGCACAGGCCACCGATGGGCGTGATGATGCCCAGCTTGCCCAGCCCGCTCAGGGTCAGCAGGTACAGGCTACCGGAGAACAGGACGATACCCAGTGCGAACAGACCGCCGGCCCAGCCGACCAGACGCCCCGGCAAGTGCGCCGCAAGCAAGGCAACGCCGAACAGTGCCAGGGCGTGGACCAACTGGTAGGTCACACCGGTATGAAAGATTGCCAGGTAGTCGGCTGTCAGGCGGTTCTTCAACCCATGTGCGGCAAATGCACCCAGGGCGACACCGGTAAAGCCGAAAAAGGCGGCGAGCATCAGGAAGCTGCGAAGCATGGGAGGACTCCTTGTATCGGGTCTGTATAATGGCCCGTTCCAACGGTCCGGCCAAGCCATCGCCATGCTGTCATCCCTTATCCGTCGACTCGCCCGCGCCCTGCTCTGGTTCGCTGCCGGGAGCATCGTGCTGGTACTGGTGTTTCGCTGGGTGCCACCCCCCGGGACTGCGTTGATGGCCGAGCGCAAGGTGCAGTCATGGATCAGTGGCGAGCCGATCGAGCTGCAGCGCGACTGGGAACCGTGGGAGAACATCTCCGACGAGCTCAAGGTTGCGGTGATTGCCGGAGAAGACCAGAAGTTCGCCTATCACTGGGGTTTCGATATCCCGGCCATCCAGGCAGCGCTCGCGTCCAATGAGCGGGGCGGTAGCATTCGGGGTGCCAGCACGCTGACCCAGCAAGTGGCCAAGAACTTGTTCCTTTGGTCCGGCCGCAGCTGGTTCCGCAAGGGTCTCGAGGCCTGGTTCACAGCACTGATCGAGCTCTTCTGGTCGAAAGAGCGCATCCTTGAGGTCTACCTGAACAGTGCCGAATGGGGCAAAGGGGTGTTTGGCGCCCAGGCGGCGGCGCGCTATCACTTTGGTATTGATGCCCGCCAGCTGAGCCGCCAGCAAGCAGCGCAATTGGCCGCGGTGCTGCCCAGCCCGATCAAGTGGAATGCCAGCCAGCCCAGTGCTTACGTGGCCAGCAGGGCAAGCTGGATTCGCCGGCAGATGAGCCAGCTGGGGGGCCCTGCTTACCTCATGCAACTGAAGACTACGCCCAGGCTGTGAGCCAACGCTCGCTGCCGTGGCGTTATCGCCGGTAAGCCGATAGAAATTGAAACGCCGAAAATGAAAAGCCGCCGTCCCTCTTGGGCCAGCGGCTTTCTTGTGGAGCCAGAAGTAGATCAGGCTGCAATCAGCGCCTTCACCTTGTTCATCGCGTTTTTTTCCAGCTGGCGAATACGCTCCGCCGAAACGCTGTACTTGTCCGCCAGCTCGTGCAAGGTCGCTTTCTCTTCGGCGAGCCAACGTTGGTAGAGGATGTCACGGCTACGCTCATCCAGGCCCTGCAGTGCTTCATGCAGGTTACTGGTGGAGTTGTCGCTCCAGTCCGCATCTTCAAGCTGCACAGCCGGATCGTAGCGATGGTCTTCCAGGTAATGCGCAGGCGACTGGAAGGCGCTGTCATCGTCAGCTTCTGCAGCTGGGTCGAAGGCCATGTCCTGGCCACTCAGACGGCTTTCCATTTCGCGCACTTCACGCGGCTCTACGCCGAGGCTTTCGGCTACCCGGTGCACTTCATCGTTGTTCAGCCACGCCAGGCGCTTCTTCTGGCTGCGCAGGTTGAAGAACAGCTTGCGCTGAGCCTTGGTGGTGGCGACCTTGACGATGCGCCAGTTGCGCAGGATGAATTCGTGAATTTCCGCCTTGATCCAGTGCACGGCGAAGGACACCAGGCGCACGCCCATTTCAGGGTTGAAGCGCTTGACTGCCTTCATCAGGCCGACGTTGCCTTCCTGGATCAGGTCGGCCTGGGCCAACCCGTAGCCTGCGTAGCTACGGGCGATATGTACGACGAAACGCAGGTGGGCCATCACCATTTGCCGAGCGGCCTCAAGATCCTGCTCATAATAGAGACGCTCGGCCAGATCACGCTCCTGCTCGACAGACAGCAGCGGGATGCTGTTGACCGTGTGCACGTAGGCTTCCAGGTTTGCACCGGGTACCAGGGCATAGGCAGGTTGCAACGATGTGGTCATTCAAGAACCTCCGACTTACCAGACTCGCGCCTTGTGGGCACTGCCAACATAGACCTGGAACCAAGGTACAAGTTCCAAAGATGAAAAATTGTCAATGCTGGCACAGAAAAACTATCGAGGCGCCAGCTCGTTCAAGTGGCGGGCGACTGCGATCCATGCACCGATATACCCCAACAGCACCGCTCCGATCAAGAGCGACAGACCATCGGACGCCGGCACACCCCCCAGGGCGAAGTCACTGCCATACAACCCGGACAGCCCTACCACGGCCTCGTTCAGCCAGTTCAGGCCAAAGGCCAGGATCGCCCAGGCCAACAGGCCTGCGCCCAGGCCGTACAAGGCGCCCATGTACAGGAAAGGCCTGCGCACATAGCTGTCGGTGCCGCCAACCAGCTTGATCACTTCGATCTCGATACGGCGGTTTTCAATGTGTAGACGAATTGTGTTACCGATTACTAACAGCAGGGCAGAAATCAGCATGACCGCCAGGCCAAAGACGAACCGGTCGCCCAGCTTGAGGATTGCTGCAAGCCGCTCCACCCACACCAGGTCGAGCTGTGCGTTTTCCACCCGCGGCAGCTCGGACAGGCGTTGACGCAAGGCCTCCAGGGCCGGTTTATCCACTTCGTTGGGGGTTACCACCACCACGCCAGGCAACGGGTTATCGGGCAACTCACGCAGGGCTTCACCCAACCCCGACTGCTGCTGGAATTCCTCCAGGGCCTGCTCACGGCTTATGTACTGGGCGTCGGCCACGCCCGGCATGCCCTTGATTTCGTCGCGCAGGGCTTCGCCTGCCTTGCTGCCCGCATCGAGCTTCAGGTACAGCGAGATCTGTGCCGCGCGCTGCCAGGAGCCGCCGAGTTTCTCGACGTTCTTCAACAGCAGGGACAAGCCCATGGGCATGCTCAAGGCCACTGCCATGACCAGGCAGGTGAAAAAACTGCCAATCGGCTGCTTGCCTAGACGGCGCAGGCTGTCGGCCAAGCTCGCCCGGTGGCTTTCCAGCCACGCGTGCAGGAGCGTGCGAAAATCCGGGCCATCATCGTCATGGTCGCCGCGCTTCTTCTTCGCAGGCGACGGGTCGGCGGCTTTCGGGGCGACCCGTTCGGAAACTTTCGGTGTACGTGTAGTGCTCATTGCCCGGCCTCCCCATCGCCGATCAGACGGCCACGCTGCAGGGTCAGCATGCGGTGGCGCATGCGCGCAATCAGTGCCAGGTCATGGCTGGCGATCAACACCGTGGTGCCCAGGCGGTTGATGTCCTCGAACACGCCCATGATCTCCGCTGCCAGGCGCGGGTCGAGGTTACCGGTAGGTTCGTCCGCCAGCAGCAAGGCCGGCTGATGGACGATGGCGCGGGCAATACCGACCCGCTGCTGCTGGCCGGTGGACAGGTCGGCCGGAAACAGCTCGCCCTTGTCTACCAGTGACACGCGCTCCAGCGCCGAATCCACGCGCTTGGTGATCTCGGCCTTGGACAGGCCGAGAATCTGCAAAGGCAACGCGATGTTATTGAACACCGTACGGTCGAACAGCAACTGGTGGTTCTGGAACACCACACCAATCTGCCGACGCAGGAACGGGATCTGCGCATTGCTGATCTGGCCCAGGTCCTGCCCGGCCAGCATCAGTTTGCCGCTGGTCGGGCGCTCCATGGCCAGTAGCAGGCGCAGCAGGGTGCTCTTGCCGGCGCCCGAGTGGCCGGTGACGAACAGGAATTCGCCCCGGCGCGCCCGGAAACTCAGCTCATGCAAGCCGACATGGCCATTGGGATAGCGCTTGGCAACCTGTTCGAATCGGATCATGGGTGGTCTCGCTCGGCGAACAGGGCCTTGACGAACGGCTCGGCTTCAAAGGTGCGCAGATCATCGATGCCTTCACCGACGCCGATGAAGCGGATCGGGATGTTGAACTGCTTGGCCAGGGCAAAGATCACCCCGCCCTTGGCGGTGCCGTCCAGCTTGGTCAGCGCCAGGCCCGTCAGTTCGACGCTCTGGTTGAAATACTTGGCCTGGCTGATGGCGTTCTGACCGGTGCCGGCATCGAGTACCAGCAGCACCTCGTGGGGTGCCTCGGCGTCGAGCTTGCCCATGACCCGACGGACCTTTTTCAGCTCCTCCATCAGGTTGTCCTTGGTATGCAGGCGGCCGGCGGTGTCGGCAATCAGCACATCGGCGCCACGGGCCTTGGCGGCCTGCACGGCATCGAAGATCACCGAAGCGGAGTCGGCCCCCGTGTGCTGGGCAATCACCGGGATCTGGTTGCGCTCGCCCCAGACCTGCAGCTGCTCGACGGCGGCGGCACGGAAGGTGTCGCCGGCCGCCAGCATGACCTTCTTGCCTTCCAGCTGCAGTTTCTTGGCCAGCTTGCCGATGGTGGTGGTCTTGCCAGCACCGTTCACGCCCACCACAAGGATCACGTACGGTTTGTTCTGCGATTCGACTTTCAGCGGCTGCTCGACCGGACGCAGCAGGGCGGCCAGCTCGTCTTGCAGCGACTTGTACAGCGCGTCGGCGTCAGCCAGCTGTTTGCGTGCAACCTTCTGGGTCAGGTTCTGGACGATGGTCGATGTGGCTTCCACGCCGACGTCGGCGGTCAGCAGGCGGGTTTCGATTTCGTCGAGCAGGTCGTCATCGATGGCCTTTTTGCCCAGGAACAGGCTGGCCATGCCTTCGCCGATACTGGCACTGGTCTTCGACAGCCCCTGCTTGAGGCGAGCAAAGAAACCAGGTTTAGCCTGTTCGGAGACGGTTGGGGCGACAGCGACAGGCGCCGGCTCATGCTCGGGCTCATGCTCGGGCTCGGCCGCCGGGCGCTCCGGAATCGCCGGCGGGGCTTTGGGCTCGAGGTCTGGGACCAGGGCCACAGGCTCCTCCGCAACGGGCAGCACCAGGTTGCTGACAGGCGGCTCGACGGCAGCAACTGCAGCAGGGCTTGCGACCCGCGCGACGGCAGGTTCAAGGGCCGGTGCCGGCTCTGGCTCTAGCGCTGGCTCTGGCGCTGGGACCGGCGCAGGTTCAAGAGCCCGTACTGGCTCTGGCGCCGGCGAAGTCTCGTGGACAGGTGCAGGTTCGACAGGTGCAGGCTCAGGAGCAAGCACCGGCTCAGCGACCGCTGCGGGAGCTTCGGCGACCACCGGCTCGACCGGAGCCGCGTCAGACTGCTCGACGGCGGGCTGCGACGCTAGCGGCTCTGCAGCCTGAGCATCAGGGGCTTGTGGCTGTTCGGCGACAGGTTGCTGCGGCTTCTTGCGAAACCAGCTGAACAGGCCTTTTTTCTCGCCAGCCTCGGCCGGCGCTTTTTTGTCGTCGTTGGAACCAAACATGGAAGACGGCTATCTCAGGGTAGCGATGAGCCACCAGCGGCACATCGGGAATTCTCTAAACGCAGAACAGACTATTTTGAATCCGGCTGGTTCATGCGCAATGTTTTGTCTTAATGGGCCTGCGGGCCAGAACGGCGACAGGCATGGTCGCCAGGCAACCGGATCAGTATCCTAGCACCTCCTGGCCCGCCGACGCTAAACCCAGCGGGCCGCCGAACAGGTTAATCACCGTATGAATGCTCTAGCCCGCCGCGCCGCTGGCCTGTTGCTCAGCACGCTCTGCCTGCCGCTCGCAGCCTTTGCTGCCGATGTGCAACCCACCCACGAGTTCATCCTCGACAACGGCCTCAAAGTGGTCGTGCGCGAGGACCACCGCGCGCCCGTGGTTGTTTCGCAGATCTGGTACAAGGTCGGCTCCAGCTACGAGACACCGGGCCAGACCGGCCTGTCTCACGCCCTGGAACACATGATGTTCAAGGGCAGCGCCAAAGTCGGCCCCGGCGAGGCTTCCCGCATCCTGCGCGATCTCGGTGCAGAAGAAAACGCCTTCACCAGCGACGACTACACCGCCTATTACCAGGTGCTTGCCCGCGACCGCCTGCCGGTCGCCTTCGAGCTGGAAGCCGACCGCCTGGCCAGCCTGCGCCTGCCGGCCGACGAGTTCAGCCGCGAGATCGAGGTGATCAAGGAAGAGCGCCGCCTGCGTACCGACGATCAGCCTAGCTCGAAAGCCTTCGAGCTGTTCCGCGCCATGGCCTTCCCGGCCAGCGGCTACCACACACCGACCATCGGTTGGATGGCCGACCTCGAACGCATGAAGGTCGAGGAACTGCGTCACTGGTACGAGTCCTGGTATGCGCCGAACAACGCCACGCTGGTGGTAGTTGGCGATGTCTCCGCCGACGAGGTCAAAGGCCTGGCGCAGAAGTATTTCGGCAGCATCCCCAAACGCGCCGTGCCACCGGCAAAGCTGCCACTGGAGCTCGCCGAACCGGGCCAGCGCCAGCTCACCCTGCACGTACGCACGCAGTTGCCCAGCCTGATCTACGGCTTCAACGTACCCGGCCTGGCTACCGCCAAGGAGCCACGCACCGTACATGCACTGCGATTGATCTCGGCCCTGCTTGATGGGGGTTACAGCGCGCGCCTTCCCGCACGCCTGGAGCGCGGCCAGGAGCTGGTAGCCGGCGCCTCGTCCAGCTACAACGCGTTCACTCGCGGCGACAGCCTGTTCCTCATCTCAGCCACACCCAATGTGCAGAAGAAAAAGACCCTGGCCGACGTCGAGCAAGGCGTCTGGCAACTGCTCGACGAGCTCAAGACCACCCCGCCCAGCGCCGAAGAGCTGGAGCGCGTGCGCGCTCAGGTGATCGCCGGGCTGGTCTACGATCGCGACTCCATCAGCAGCCAGGCCACCACCATCGGCCAGCTGGAAACGGTCGGCCTGTCCTGGAAGCTGATCGACAGCGAGCTGGACGAGCTCAAGCAAGTCACCCCCGAGGACATCCAGAACGCCGCCCGCACCTATTTCACCCGCGAACGCCTGAGCGTTGCCCACGTACTGCCTGAGGAGTCCGCTCATGAGTGATCGCAGCGCCCCACGTTACACCTCGATCGGTACGGGCCTGATCGTGCTGGTGGTGGCAGTGGCCGCCGTGCTGGCGCGCCCGGCTCACGCCGAAGCGACCAACAGCGCCGCCCGCCCGTCCAACACCCTGCAGTCGCTGGCCGAGCTGGACAGCAAGGCACCCAGCCGCCGCCAGTTGAACATCCAGAACTGGACCACCGCTGAAGGCGCACGGGTCCTGTTCGTCGAAGCACGCGAGCTGCCGATGTTCGACCTGCGCGTGACCTTCGCTGCCGGCAGCAGCCAGGACGGCAACACGCCAGGCCTGGCCACCCTGACCAATGCCATGCTCAATGAGGGCGTGGCCGGCAAAGACGTGACGGCCATCGCTGAAGGCTTCGAAGGGCTGGGCGCTGACTTTGGCAATGGGTCCTACCGTGACATGGCCGTGGCCTCGCTGCGCAGCCTGAGCGCGAAAGACAAACGCGAGCCAGCACTGAAGCTGTTCGCCGAGGTCGCCGGCAAGCCAACCTTCCCGGAGGATGCGCTCAAACGCATCAAGAACCAGCTGCTGGCCGGTTTCGAATACGAGAAGCAGAACCCCGGGAAGATCGCTGGCAAGGCGCTGTTCGCCAAGCTCTATGGTGAGCACCCCTACGGCCACCCAAGTGATGGTACTGCCGAAAGCATCCCGGGTATCACCCTGGACCAGCTACGCACCTTCCACGCCAAGGCCTATGCCGCCGGCAACGCGGTGATCGCCCTGGTTGGCGACCTGAGCCGCGCCGAAGCCGAGGCCGTCGCAGCCCAGGTCTCCGCCGCCCTGCCCAAGGGCCCGGCCTTGGCCACGCCCGCCCAACCGGCGGAGCCCAAGCCAGGCAGCACGCACATTGACTTCCCATCCAAGCAGACCCACCTGATGCTGGCCGAGCTCGGCATCGACCGCCAGGACCCAGACTGGCCGGCGTTGTCGCTGGGTAACCAGATTCTCGGAGGCGGCGCCTTTGGCACCCGCCTGATGAGTGAAGTGCGAGAAAAACGCGGCCTTACCTACGGCGTCTACTCGGTCTTCAGCCCCATGCAGGTGCGCGGCCCGTTCATGATCAACCTGCAGACCCGCGCCGAACTCAGCGAAGGCACCCTCAAGCTGGTCCAGGACATCCTCGCCGACTACCTGAAAAACGGCCCAACCCAGCAAGAGCTGGACGATGCCAAGCGCGAACTGGCTGGCAGCTTCCCGCTGGCCAACGCCAGTAACGCGAGCATCGTCGGCCAACTGGGTGCCATCGGCTTCTATAACCTGCCATTGACCTGGCTTGAAGACTTCATGCAGCAGTCCCAGGCGCTGACGGTGGAACACGTCAAGGCAGCGATGAACAAGCACCTGGCAGCCGATAAACTGGTGATTGTCACCGCCGGCCCGAGCGTGCCGCAAAAGCCGCTGCCAGCCCCTACAAACAAACCCTCCGAGCAACCGCTCGGGGTACCGGAGCACTAATGCCTAGAGCCACCCCTAACGCCCGCGCACCACAGGGCCAGAGCAAGGGCCAGGGCCACCTGCGCATCATCGCTGGCCAATGGCGTAGCCGCCGCCTGGCGGTCCCTGAGGGCGAGGGCCTGCGCCCTACCCCGGACCGTGTGCGCGAAACCCTGTTCAACTGGCTTGCCCCCTACATCGAGGGTGCTCGGGTGCTGGATGCCTTCACCGGCAGCGGCGCCCTGGTGCTCGAAGCGCTGTCCCGCGGTGCCGAGGACGCCGTGGCGCTGGACAGCAACCCGGCAGCGATCAGCAACCTGAAGAACAACCTGGAGATCCTGCGTTGCCCACGCGGGCAGATCCTGCAGACCGACGCCCTGCGCTACCTGCAAGGCCCGGCCAAGCTGCAGTTCGACGTGGTGTTCCTCGACCCCCCTTTCCACCAGGACCTGCTGGCCGACACCTGCAATCTGCTGGAGCAGAACCAGTGGTTGCGTGAACAAGCCTGGGTCTACACCGAGAGCGAAGCGGCCCCCTCGACCCTGCAGATGCCTGGCAACTGGCGCCTGCACCGTGAGAAGAAGACCGGCCAGGTGCATTACGCGCTCTGGCAACGCGGCTGATCGGGCGCCCCCCTGCCCTAGACTTATGTAACGCAGGTAGCGCCCACGCTTGACCGAAGCTGCTCCGGCACATTGCCAACAGGAGCACATCGATCATGTCCACAGCCCGTTCAACGGCTCTGCAACGATTCACACTCGACAACGGCCTGGTGATCTACCTGCGTGAGGATCACCGTGCGCCGTTGGTTGCGGCCCAACTGTGGTACCACGTCGGCGCCAGCCAGGAGCCAACCGGGCAATCCGGGCTTTGCCATCTGGTCGAGCACTTGATGTTCGAGGGCAGCAGCAAGCTTGCCTCCGGGCAGTATGACAAGGTCATGGCCCAACTCGGCGGTGACCCCAATGCCATTACCACCCCCGATGCCACCTGTTTTCCCGTCACCCTTGCACCCAGCCGCCTGGAAGCGGCGCTGGAAATCCTGGCAGACTCGATGGCCAGTGCCACGCTAGGCCCCCCGGTGTTCGCCCGAGAGCTGGAAGTGGTCAAGGCGGAGCGCCGCGAAAACATAGACAACATGCCCCTGGCCCAGGCTCATGAGCGCGCCTGGATTCTCGCCAACAGCCATACCCCCTACGCCACACCCACCGCTGGCCATCTGGCTGATTTGCAGCACCTGCACCAGACCGACGTACGCCGCTGGTATCAAGACTGGTATCACCCGAACAACGCCTCCCTGGTGGTGGTTGGTGATATCGACATGCAGACTCTACGCCCACTGGTCGAGCGCCATTTCGCCACCATCCCGGCGGGCCGTCTGCCCGAACGCTGGATACCTGCACCGAACCGGCGCTTCAAGCACCGCTGCCAGACCATTGCCCTGGCGGGCCTGCTACCCGGGGCAATAATGGCCTTCAATACGCCCAGCCTTGCCACCGCGACCAACCCGACACAGGCACAGGCCCTGCGGCTCATTCCGCAATTACTGGCCAATGGCAGCAGCTCGCGCCTGTCATTGCGCAAGGTACGTGGCGAAGCCGTGCTGCTGCGGGCTCAGGCACGCTATCAGCACCTGCAGCGAGGCGACAGCCTGCTGACCGTCGAGCTGTATGCCAACCCGGCCAATGCCACGGCACAGGTGGCCACCGATGCGGTGATGCAGGAGATAGAATTGCTGCGCCAAACCGCGCCCACGGTGGACGAGCTCAACCGTGCAAAAACCCGCTTGCTGGCCAGCCTGGTCTTTGATCGTGACAACATTGCGGTGCAGGCCAACGCCATTGGCAAGCACGCAGTCAGCGGGCTGGACCCGAACCTGCTCGATCAGGAACGGCAAAGCATAGAAAGCATCACCCCCGAAGACGTACGCGCCACCGCGCACGAATACCTCACCCACGAGCGCCTGACGATCACCTACATGCAAGCAGCGCCGCCACCCTCTGCGGTGGCGCCGACACCCAGCAGCAACGCCGAGCAAAACCCTAACCTGAGCTCGCTGCAAGGCCTGGACCTGAACGAAATCGACATCACGCCACCGCTTGTGCAGGCCTGGCAGACCCCGGAAGGTACACGCGCGAGGTTGGTCGAAGCACATGAGCTGCCAATGGTCGACCTGGTGCTGAGTTTCAACGCGGGCAGCAGGCTGGATGGCGACAAACCTGGGCTTGCTGCGCTGACCCTGTTCATGCTGGACGAAGGCACGCTCAGCCTGGACGCTGTGCAGTTCGCCGAACAGATCGAACGGCTGGGCGTGGTGTACAGCAAGGACATCACCCGTCATCAGGCCGTGATCACCGTGCGCTGCCTGACCGGCGATGTGCTCGATGAAGCTGTCCGCCTGATCATCGACATGGTGGCCCGGCCTTCCCTGAACGCGGCTGAGCTCACCCCTCTGAAGACGCAACTGCTGGAATCGAGCAAACTACGGCAATCTTTCGCCGTGCTGCGTGCCCGTGAGGCTGCTTTCTCCCAAGCGTTCGGCAGCCACCCCTTCGCAACGCCGGTGCGCGGCACGCCCACAGGCATAGCGGCAATCAGCACCGAGGACCTCAGGGAATTCCACCGGCAAGCGTACTCGGCCAACAACCTGAACATTTCCCTGGTGGGCGATCTGTCGCGCGAACAGGCCGAGGCGATTGTCCGCAGGGTCAGCGCAGCACTGCCGCAACACTGGGCCGCAACCGCGCCACCTGCCTTGCCGATGTTCGAGGCCGCGACCCTGAACCTGGAACAGGCCGGCACCTCCGATGCGGTGCTGATGCTGCTGCCGATGAGCGCACGCCCGGCTGACCCGGACTACCCAGCCTTGGTGCTGGCCTGCGACGTGCTGGGCGGGGGCAGCGAATCACGGCTGTTCAAAGCATTGCGCCAGACCCACGGGCTTACCTATGCGGTCAACGCTGGCCTTGCACCGGCAGACAACCTGCTCTACATCGAATGGGAGGTCGCTGGCGAATTTCTCGACGCCTCGACCCAGTTGGTAACCGACGTGCTGCAAACCTATGTGGCAGAGGGGCCGAGCGAAGCCGAGCTCGCATTGGCCAGACGGGCCTTGCTCGGCGAGCTGCGGCGGACCGTGGCCACCAACGGTTCACTGGCAACACTCATCGCCAGCCACAGCCATCAAGGACTGCCCAGTGATGCCCTGGCGACCTACATCGAGCGCCTGTCAGCGGTAACGCCAGAAATGGCCCGCGTTGCACTCACATTGCGCCTGGCGCCCTTGCGCAGATTGTTGGTGAGCGTCGGGCCGATGGTTGACCAGCAGGGACTGCCGGCACCCGCGCTTACCGACCAATAGCGCAGGTACAGTGGCGGTGTTTCATGGCACTCTAGGCAGGCACATCACGAGTCGCCAAGCATGACCATCGCCACGTTCCGCCCCGCTACCGGCCTGTCCAACCCTCACCTGCAAACCTTGTGGGGCCCGTTGTGGCGCAAGCTGCCGATACTGGAGCGCAGCCGCGAACGCCTATGGCTGGCCGATGGCGACTTCCTTGACCTCGACTGGCATGGGCCGCATCAGCCCGATTCGCCTCTGGTGCTGGTCCTGCACGGCCTCACGGGTTCATCTCACTCCCCCTACGTCAAAGGCCTGCAGCAAGCGCTACAGGCCCGCGGCTGGGCCAGCGTCGCGGTGAACTGGCGTGGCTGCTCGGGCGAGCCAAACCTGCTGCCACGCAGTTACCATTCCGGCGCCAGTGAGGACCTGGCCGAGGTTGTCGCCCACCTGCGCGCCCAGCGGCCATCGGCACCGCTGTATGCGGTTGGCTACTCACTGGGTGGCAATGTGCTGCTCAAGTACCTGGGTGAAAGCGGCTCCGCCAGCGGGCTGGAGGCGGCCGTGGCGGTGTCCGTGCCGTTTCGCCTGGACCACTGCGCTGACCGCATCGGCCAAGGCTTCTCCAAGGTCTATCAGGCGCATTTCATGCGCGAGATGATGGCCTATGTACAGCTCAAGCAGCGGCATTTTCGCGACCAGGGCCACCATGAAGGCCTGGCTGCTCTCGACCGCCTTGGGCCGTTGCGCAACCTGCGTACTTTCTGGGATTTCGACGGCAAAGTGACCGCGCCCCTCAATGGCTTCAGCGATGCACACGACTACTACCGTCGTTCGTCGAGCCACTACTACTTGGGCGAAAACCGCACCCGGACACTGATCATCCATTCCAGTGATGACCCGTTCGTATCCGGCCATAGCCTGCCGGATGCCAGCGAGCTGGGGCCGCAGACGCAATTCGAACTGCACCACCGAGGTGGCCACGTGGGGTTCGTAGAGGGCAGCCTGCGAAATCCGGGGTATTACCTGGAGCGGCGGATTCCGCAGTGGCTGGTAGAGAGGCGCTGACCTGCCGGGTCAGTCGCCGGTAGCGACCTGATGCCGAGGGTCGTTGATCCACTCGCTCCATGAGCCGGCATACAACCGGCCCAGCGGATAGCCCGCCAATACCAGGGCAAACAGGTTATGGCAGGCCGTCACACCGGAGCCGCAATACGCCACCAGTTGTTCCGGGGGACGCCCCGCGAGCTTTTCTGCGAAGCGCTGCTTGAGCTGCTCCGGCGCAAGAAAACGCCCGTCGGCCCCCAGGTTATCGGTAAAAGCGGCGCACTGCGCCCCAGGAATATGCCCAGCCACCGGATCGATCGGCTCCACCTCTGCGCGAAAGCGCGGCAAAGCCCGTGCATCGAGCAGGGTTAGCTCTGGCTTGCCCAGGTGCTTGACCAGGTGTTGGGCGTCGATCAGCAGCTTCGCATCCGGCTCGCCGCTGAACGAGCCGTCACGCCGGGCCGGGGGGTCCAGGCTAAGGGGAAGATGCGCAGCGTGCCAGGCCTTGAGGCCGCCATCGAGGATGGCCACACCACTGCGCTTGCCCAGCCAGGCCAGCAACCACCAGGCGCGGGCGGCAAAGGCGCCGGGGCCATCGTCGTAAAGCACTACCTCGCTGTCATTGTCCACCCCCCATTCACGCAGGCGCTCGACCAGCCGATGCGGATCGGGCAAGGGGTGGCGCCCGGTCCTGCCCTTGATTACCGGCCCACTCAGATCACGCTCGAGGTCGGCAAAATGCGCCCCGGCAATATGCCCTTCGGCGTAGCTGCGTTGGCCATAATCCACATCCTCCAGAGCAAAACGACAATCGAGAATCACCAACCCAGGCGAGTCCAGACGCTCGGCCAGCTGCTGCGGGGTGATCAATTGCGCAAGGGGCATGACAATCTCCTGATCGATGGCACGAAGGCCCTGGCCTACTGTTCCAGGGCCTGGTTGAACGGAACGTGAAACTCCTGACACAGGGCATCCACGGCGTTGCGGGCATTGCCGGTGACAAAACCCAGCTCAAGCACCAATACCTGATAGACGCCACGTTTGAAGGCTTCTTCACCCAGGTGGGCGGAATGTTCCCGAGTGGTACTGAGAAACCGTACCCATGAGGTAAGAACGATCCAGGCGTTGATCGTGAGCGATTCAATCTGCGCGGGGTTCATAAGCAGAATCCCGGCCTCTACGAAGCCACGGTAGATAGCCTGCCCCTGGCGCAGACAACGTTCGGAGAACCGCCGGTAACGAGCGGCCAGCTCGGGGTCGCTGTCGAGCAGGTGCTCCAGGTCGCGGTGCAGAAAGCGGTAGTTCCACATCGCTGCGAGCAGCGCCTTGAGGTAAAAGCGTTTGTCCTCGACCGTGGCTGGCCGCCCCCTCGGCGGGCGCAGGAAGCTGTCCACCAGCTCTTCGTACTGGCTGAACAGTAGCGCGATGATCGCCTGCTTGTTGGGGAAGTGGTAGTACAGGTTGCCCGGCGAAATTTCCATGTACGCGGCGATGTGGTTGGTACTGACGCTGCGCTCGCCCTGCTGGTTGAACAGCTCAAGGCTGCTCTGCACGATGCGCTCTCGGGTTTTCATCCGCGGGGCCATGCTGAGCTCCGAATCTACAGGCTGTCGATAATGGCCCATCTTACGGTGTAACGCCGCCATGATGCACCGTTGGGCGGCGTGTAAAAAGTCGCCTCCTCGAACGCCTTAGCGTATAGGCTCTAGTGATTCTCCGTTCAGTAGAGACGCCACCGTGGCCTCGCCCCTCACGTTGCCTGCTACGTATTGCGACACCGCCCTGGCCGCCACGTTCGCTGCCCAGCGCCAGGCCTTTGCGGGCAACCCTATGCCACCGGCGGCGCAACGGCGCCAGTGGCTCAAAAGCCTGCGTGAAGCCCTGCTGGCTGATAAACAACGGTTGATCGAGGCGATCGACCTGGATTTCGGCGGCCGCAGCACCGACGAAACCTTGCTGGCCGAGCTGTTGCCATCGGTGCAGGGCATACGCCATGCCGAGCGCCACCTACAGCAATGGATGCGCGCCGCCAAGCGCTCCGTCGGGCTGGCTTTCCAGCCAGCCAGTGCCCGAGTGTTGTATCAGCCTCTGGGCGTGGTGGGCATCATCGTGCCTTGGAACTACCCGCTGTTTCTTGCCATCGGGCCCCTGACCGGCGCACTGGCCGCTGGCAACCGGGTCATGCTCAAGCTCAGTGAGGCCGCGCCCGCCAGTGCCTTGGCGCTGAAGGCAATGCTCGGGCGAGTATTCCCCGACGACCTGGTCAGTGTGGTGCTGGGCGAGAAGGAGGTCGGCCAGGCGTTCGCCAGGCTACCCTTCGATCACCTGCTGTTCACCGGCGCCACCAGCGTCGGCCGCCAGGTGATGTTGGCCGCCGCACACAACCTCACCCCAGTGACCCTCGAGTTGGGGGGCAAGTCGCCGGCCATCGTCTCGGCCAGCGTGCCGCTCGCCACGGCCGCCGAGCGTATTGCCTTTGGTAAAACGCTCAACGCGGGCCAGACCTGCGTCGCCCCCGACTACGTACTGGTGCCCCGCGAACGCCTGGCGGCCTTCAGCAAGGCCTATGAAGACGCCGTCCGTCGGCTTTATCCACGCATCGCCGAAAACCGCGACTACAGCGCCATCATCAACCCTAGGCAACTTCAGCGCCTGCAGCACTTGCTGGACGACGCCAGGCGCAAGGGCGCACACGTCATCGACCTGTACCCCGCCGAAGCCCGCCAGGGTCGGCGCCTGCCGCCGCATCTGCTGCTGGAGGTGAACGACGACATGCAGGTGATGCAGGACGAAATATTCGGCCCGCTGTTGCCACTGGTGCCCTATGACAACCTCGCGAACGCCTTGGCCTACATCAACCAGCGCCCGCGCCCGCTCGCGCTGTATTACTTCGGCTACGACCGTGCCGAGCAGGAGTATGTGCTCCAGCACAGCCACTCCGGCGGCGTCTGCCTCAACGACACCCTGCTGCAGGTGGCCCAGGACGACCTGCCGTTCGGGGGCATCGGCCCGTCGGGCATGGGCCATTACCATGGCCATGAAGGCTTCCTGACCTTCAGCAAGGCCAAGGCAGTGTTGGCCAAGCAGCGCTTCAATGCTGCGCGCCTGATCTACCCCCCGTATGGCAAGGCCTTGCAGCGCCTGGTGTACAGGCTGTTCATCCGTTGAGGCAGCGCCGCGATCGGCTGCTTTGAGGCAGTGCATGACAACAAATGCCCGCGCTGTCTATAGTGCCATCAGCTGGCCGCATGACTTGGCCGGGCGCAATCGCTGCGCTACCATCCGACTCCCCAACGCACTCCAGCCAGGATGACGCGATGAACCGAGTGTTGTACCCGGGTACTTTCGACCCCATTACAAAAGGCCATGGCGACCTGGTCGAACGCGCCTCGCGGCTTTTCGACCACGTGATCATCGCGGTGGCGGCCAGCCCGAAGAAAAACCCCCTGTTCCCGCTGGAACAGCGGGTGGCGCTGGCGCGTGAGGTCACCAAGCACCTGCCCAATGTCGAAGTCATCGGCTTCTCCACCCTGTTGGCACACTTCGCCAAGGAACAGGGCGCCAACGTCTTCCTGCGCGGCCTGCGCGCGGTGTCCGACTTCGAGTACGAATTCCAGCTGGCGAACATGAACCGGCAATTGGCGCCCGACGTCGAAAGCCTGTTCCTGACGCCTTCGGAGCGTTACTCGTTCATTTCTTCGACCTTGGTCCGGGAAATCGCTGCGTTGGGAGGCGACATCACCAAGTTCGTCCACCCGGTGGTGGCCGAGGCGCTTACCGAACGCTTCAAGAAGTAAGCCTGACCACCTGATTAACGCGCCCGCGTGCACTGCGGGCGCGAATGCGGCACAATTGTGCCCATTGCGTTGAACATGCCCGGGCGGTGAGCCCCGGCCGGAGTCCCCATGTCCCTGATCATCACCGACGATTGCATCAACTGCGACGTCTGCGAACCCGAGTGCCCGAACGAGGCCATCTCCCAAGGCGAAGAGATCTACGTGATCGACCCTAACCTGTGCACCCAGTGCGTGGGTCACTACGACGAGCCGCAGTGCCAGCAGGTCTGCCCGGTCGACTGCATCCCGCTGGATGAAGCGCACCCGGAAACCGAAGAACAGCTGATGGCCAAATACCGCCGGATCACTGGCAAGGCCTGATCACTGCCCAGTGATGCCCCTGCGCCGGTTTGCCGGCGAAAGGGCCCAATGGTTCAGCGCTGACAGCGCGGGCAATAAACACTGGCCCGCTGCCCCAGCTTGACCTCACGCAAGGTTGTGCCGCACAGCTTGCACGGCATCCCGCCCCGGCCATACACGAACAATTCCTGCTGGAAATACCCCGGCTGCCCGTCGCCGCCTATGAAATCGCGCAGCGTGGTTCCGCCCTGCTCGATGGCGGCCGCCAGTACACGCTTGATCTCGATCGCCAACTTCAGGTACCGGGCGCGTGAAATCCCACCTGCTTCCCGGCGCGGGTCGATGCCAGCGGCAAACAGCGCCTCCGTCGCATAGATGTTACCCACCCCTACCACCACGGCGTTATCCATGATGAACGGCTTGACCGCCATCGTCCGCCCGCGGGACAACTGGAACAGGCGCTCGCCGTCGAACAGGTCGGTCAGCGGCTCTGGCCCGAGGCGCAGCAACAGTTCATGGTTCAGCGGGTCGTGGCTCCAGAGCATGGCTCCGAACCGGCGTGGGTCGGTGTAGCGCAGCATCAACCCCGACTCCAGTTCGATGTCAACGTGCTCATGCTTGGCCGCCGGCAGCCCCAGCTCCACCAGGCGCAGGTTGCCCGACATGCCCAGGTGACTGATCAAGGTACCGACCTCGGCATTGATCAACAGGTACTTGGCGCGCCGCTCGACGCTGACGATGCGCTGGCCGGAAAGGCGCACGTCGAGGTCTTCGGGGATTGGCCAGCGCAGGCGCCGGTCACGCACCACCACGCGGCTGACGCGCTGGCCTTCCAGATGGGGTGCGATACCGCGCCGTGTGGTCTCGACTTCAGGTAATTCTGGCATTGGTCAGTGCCCACCCAGTTCGCGAATGGTCTGCTTGAGGTTCTCGAAGTCGTACTCCGACAAACCGATGTAGTCCAGTACCAGCGGGCCGACCGCATGCCATTCGTGGTCGACGCCCTGGTTGCCCAAGACCCGGTACGACGCGCAGATGTGCTCGGCCATCTTCAGCACCGCCAGCAGGTTTTTCAGTTGGCTCTGGGTATTGCGCGAGGAGTCCTCACGGAACACGGACAGGGCGTTGTGATGGTTGGCGATCGCCGCGCTGATGTGCTCAGGCAGGCGCCACGATTTGGCGGTGAAGTAGCCGACCACTGAGTGGTTGGTGTTGAAGGCACGGTTCTCGGTGTCGACGACCCGGGTGTGGGCATCGGCCTTGGCGTAGGCTTCTTCAAGCACATCCATGTAGCTGGGGAAGCGCTTGAGCATCAGCGGCACGCCACAATCATGGAACAGCCCGAGCGTGTAGGCCTCGTCCGCCGCCTGGATGCCGGTGCGCTTGGCCAACGTCAGGCAGGTCATGGCGACATCCTGGGCGGTATCCCAGAAACGGTTGAGGGTAACGATGGTTTCATCGCTCATCTCGCCCTTGATCGACTGGGCGTTGATCAGGTTGATGATCGAACGGCTACCCAGCAGGTTCACCGCCCGCTGGATCGAGCCGATCTTGTTGGCCAGGCCGAAATGCGGCGAATTGACCAGCTTGAGCAAGGCGCCCGACAACCCCGGGTCCTGGGAAATCAGCTTGGCGATGGTTTCCAGGTCCGGGTCGGGCATGTACTGCTCGAACTGCAGGTCGACCATGATCTGCGGCTGCGGCGGAATGGTAATGCCTTGCAAGGCTTGCTGGATCTGTTCGGCGCTGAGTTCTTGGGACATGCGGGCACACTCGTAGAGGACGGGCGATTCTAACCTTGTCATTCGCCAAGGCACTAACCACTGGATCGTTCCGCAGGAACTTTACTTGAGCCATGCCAGCCTCCTGTTTCACGCCAATCTGAAAAAGGAGAAAACCCATGAGTGCAGAATTGAATGGCAAGCGCGTAGCCTTCCTGGTCACCGACGGTTTCGAGCAGGTGGAGCTGACCGGCCCTCGCGAAGCCTTGGAGCAGCGCGGTGCAGTGGTGGAGATCATGAGCGACAAAGAGGGTGAAGTACGAGGTTGGAACCACGACAAACCCGCCGACGGTTTCAAGGTCGACGCCACCTTCGATGGCGCTCACCTGAACCTTTACGATGCGTTGGTGCTACCCGGCGGCGTGCAAAACTCTGACACGATTCGCCTGATCCCCGGCGCGCAGAAACTGGTGAAAAGCCATGAGGCGGCCGGCAAGCCCCTGGCAGTGATCTGCCATGGAGGCTGGCTACTGGTGTCCTGTGGGCTGGTCAAGGGCAAACGCATGACCAGCTACAAGACGCTGCAGGATGACATTCGCAATGCCGGTGGCACCTGGGTGGACGAACAGGTGGTGGTCGATGGCAACCTGATCACCAGCCGCCAACCGGATGACATCCCCGCGTTCAATGAGCAGTTGATCAAGGCATTGGCTCGGTAAGCGGCTTGCTGGCCCCGCGCGAAGGGGCCGGCACTTTGTCGTGCCCTGCACCGATTCAGGGGCCAACCAGTTATACTCCCGCTCTTTTTTCCCGGAGCGACGTCATGTCCCTGCCCAGCCTTCGCCTCAAAGCCAATGCCGACCGCCGCCTGCGCGCCGGCCACCTGTGGGTCTACAGCAATGAAGTCGACGTTACCGCGACTCCGCTGCAGGGCTTTCAGGCCGGCCAACAGGCCATTCTGGAGGCCGCCAACGGCAAGCCGCTGGGTATCGTGGCGCTGAGCCCGAACAACCTGATCTGCGCACGCTTGCTGTCGCGCGACGCCAAGTTGCCCCTGGACAAGTCGCTGCTGGTGCACCGCCTGAATGTCGCCCTGTCACTGCGCCAGCGCCTGTTCGACCAGCCGTGCTACCGCCTGGTCTATGGCGACTCCGACCTGCTGCCGGGCCTGGTGGTCGACCGCTTCTTCGACATTCTCGTGGTGCAACTGGCCTCGGCCACCATGGAACTGCACAAGGACGACGTCATCGCTGCCCTCGTCCAGGTGCTCAAGCCAAGCGGTATCCTGTTCAAGAACGACTCCGCAGCCCGTGATGCCGAAGGCCTGCAGCGCTACGTCGAAACCGTCTACGGCGAAGTGCCAGACTGGGTTCCTCTGGAAGAAAACGGCGTGAAATTCGAAGCCCCGGTACGCGAAGGCCAGAAGACCGGCTGGTTCTATGACCACCGCATGAACCGCGCGCGCCTGGCACCCTATGTCAAAGGCAAGCGCGTGCTCGACCTGTTCAGCTACATCGGTGGCTGGGGCGTGCAGGCCGGCGCATTTGGCGCCAGCGAAGTGTTCTGTGTGGATGCATCGGGCTTTGCCCTGGACGGCGTCGAGCGTAACGCTGCACTGAACGGCATCAGTGAAAAGCTGACCTGCATCGAAGGCGATGTGTTCGAAGCACTGCGCGAACTGAAGGCCGCTGAAGAGCGCTTTGACGTGATCATTGCTGACCCACCCGCGTTCATCAAGCGCAAGAAGGACCTGAAAAACGGTGAAGCGGCCTACCGCCGCCTCAACGAACAAGCCATGCGCATGCTGACCAAGGACGGCATTCTGGTCAGCGCCTCGTGCTCGATGCACCTGCCCGAGGACGACCTGCACAACATTCTGCTGACCAGCGCCCGTCACCTGGACCGCAACCTGCAACTGCTCGAACGCGGCGGCCAGGGCCCGGACCATCCGGTGCACCCGGCAATTGCCGAAACCCGCTACATCAAGAGCATCACCTGCCGGTTGCTGCCTAATAGCTAAGTCGGCCTGGGGCCGCTTGGCGGCCCCATCCGCACCTCATGCGGCGCGCCGGGCGAGCCACCCGAGCCACCGCCCGGACACATCGCCATTCCCTCGCCGCGCCAGCGGTGTAGAATCGGGCTATTCATCGCCAGTCATCCCCCGGCGGGTTTATGAGCTCTGGTCGAGCACGCGGCGATCCCGTGGTGTATTCGGCCCCATCCGTGCCAGTGGCAACCGGCCTAAGGCGCATAGGACAAGAGAAGCTCACTCCCCTTTTTGTGACCTGATATAGCCGCCAGGAGTGCTTCATGCCTGATTACCGTTCCAAGACTTCCACCCAAGGGCGCAACATGGCCGGCGCCCGTGCCCTGTGGCGCGCCACCGGGATGAAGGACGAAGACTTCAAGAAACCGATCATCGCCATTGCCAACTCGTTCACCCAGTTCGTCCCGGGGCACGTGCACCTGAAGGACCTGGGCCAGCTGGTTGCCCGCGAGATCGAGCGCGCCGGTGGCGTGGCCAAAGAGTTCAACACCATTGCGGTCGATGACGGCATCGCCATGGGCCATGACGGCATGCTCTACTCCCTGCCCAGCCGCGAGATCATCGCCGACGCCGTTGAATACATGGTCAACGCCCACTGCGCCGACGCCATCGTGTGCATTTCCAACTGCGACAAGATCACCCCCGGCATGCTGATGGCTGCTTTGCGCCTGAACATCCCGGTGATCTTCGTGTCGGGCGGCCCGATGGAAGCCGGCAAGACCAAGCTGGCCAGCCATGGCCTGGACCTGGTTGACGCCATGGTGATCGCCGCCGACTCCTCGGCCTCCGACGAAAAAGTCGCCGAGTACGAGCGCAGCGCCTGCCCAACCTGCGGCTCATGCTCTGGCATGTTCACTGCCAACTCGATGAACTGCCTCACCGAAGCCCTGGGCCTGGCCCTGCCGGGCAACGGTTCGACCCTGGCCACCCATGCCGACCGCGAGCAGCTGTTCCTCACCGCTGGCCGCACCATCGTCGAGCTGTGCAAGCGCTACTATGGCGAGAACGACGAATCGGTACTGCCACGCAGCATCGCCAACTTCAAGGCGTTCGAAAACGCGATGATGCTCGACATCGCCATGGGCGGCTCGACCAACACCATCCTGCACCTGCTGGCCGCTGCCCAGGAAGGCGAGGTGGCGTTCGACCTGCGTGACATCGACCGCCTCTCGCGTAAGGTGCCGCAGCTGTGCAAGGTGGCGCCGAACATTCAGAAGTACCACATGGAAGACGTGCACCGCGCCGGTGGTATCTTCAGCATCCTCGGTTCGCTGGCCCGTGGTGGCCTGCTCCACACCGACCTGCCGACCGTGCACAGCCGCAGCATGGAAGAAGCCATCGCCAAGTGGGACATCACCCAGACCGATGACGAAGCCGTGCACACCTTCTTCAAGGCCGGCCCGGCAGGCATCCCGACCCAGACCGCATTCAGTCAGTCAACCCGTTGGGAAACCCTCGATGACGACCGTGAAAACGGCTGCATTCGCAGCGTCGAGCATGCCTATTCGCAAGAAGGCGGCCTGGCCGTGTTGTACGGCAACATCGCCCTTGACGGTTGCGTGGTGAAGACCGCCGGTGTCGACGAGTCGATCCACGTGTTCGAAGGCACCGCGAAGATTTTCGAAAGCCAGGACAGCGCCGTGCGCGGCATCCTCGCCGATGAAGTGAAGGCCGGCGACATCGTCATCATCCGCTACGAAGGCCCGAAAGGCGGCCCGGGCATGCAAGAAATGCTCTACCCGACGTCGTACCTGAAATCCAAGGGCCTGGGCAAAGCCTGCGCCCTGCTCACCGACGGCCGCTTCTCGGGTGGCACCTCGGGCCTGTCGATCGGCCACGCCTCGCCGGAGGCTGCTGCGGGCGGCGCCATCGGCCTGGTGCGCGACGGCGACAAGGTACTGATCGACATCCCCAACCGTTCGATCAACCTGCAGGTCAGCGATGAAGAGCTGGCAGCGCGCCGTGTGGAGCAGGACAAGAAGGGCTGGAAGCCGGCTGAAGTACGCCCACGCAAGGTGACCACTGCGCTGAAGGCCTATGCCTTACTGGCGACCAGTGCCGACAAGGGTGCTGTACGCAACAAGGCGATGCTGGAAGGGCTGTGAGGCGCTGAAGGTGTGAATGAAAACCGGCGCTCCCCAGCGCCGGTTTTTTTATGCCTGCACGAGCACCACAAGGTCTACTGAATCTGCTCCGGCGTCACGATCACCCAGTTCTTGTCCGCCGTCACCGGCAACCCTTCCTTGGCCTGGGCCGCCGCATTCTTGGCAATCATGCCGTTCAACTGGTCCATGTACTTGGCCTTGCGGTTTATCCACAGGTGGATGCCGCCCTTGCCCACATCCACGCCGTGGAACTGCATGTAGCCATCGCTGTTCGGGGTATCGCCGCCCACCAGTACTGGCTTCTTCCACTCGTCGATATAGGTAAGAATCGCTGCTTGCTTGCCCGCCATCCAGGTCGCCGGGGTCCACAGGTATGGAGTGAGCTCCAGGCCTTCGTTGGCCTTCGCGTCGTACTTGCCTTCGGTGATCTGCTTGCGTGCCGTGGTCAACCGGCCACTGGCGCGATCTTTGAGCAGCAAGCTCACCCCGATCACATTCTCCGGCTTCACGTTGTAACCGTACCTGGGGTCCGAAGCGACCATCCGCACCAGCTCTTCCGAGGCGGCGGAAATAACGTACACCTCGATGCCGTTCTCCATCAGTTTGTTGTACAGCTCGGCCTGGCCGGTGAAGACCTTGGGTGGCTGGACCTCGATGGATTTGAGCTGGTCCCCTTCGTAATAGGTACTTGGAATGGGCTTGGCAGAGGCCATCAGCTCATCTACCTGCACTTTGAGCTCCTTGAGGGTGAACCCCGAAAACACCTGGGCTACCCATGGGTAGCAGACCATGTCGTCGATTTCGCACAGGCGGTAGTAGTAACTGAACAAGCTCTCTTTGTGCTCGGCGGTATCCTTGAATGGGATCAGCTTGAGCGAGGGGTCGAGCGTGTCACGCGTCAGCAGCCCCTTGTTCTCCATGAACGGCAGCAACGCCTCTTCAAGGTCGTAGCGATAGCTGGTGTTATCCATATCGAACACCGCGTAGTTACCCTTGTTGGCGTTGGCGGCGATCATCGTGTCGAGCTGCCGGGCCGCGTCGGCCGGCCAGTGCTTGAGCTCGGTGGCCCAGGTTTCGACACTCAACAGCAGGCACAAACCGAGGGCGAGGGTTTTCGGAGCGAACGTCATGCACCAATCTCCTGAAATGACTTGGAAAAACCTAGACCATCAATGCGGCCTACAAGGCGTCCACAGCGACCTTTATGCACGTGTATACGCCGTGTTCATTGCCATTTACGACAATCTGTTATTCCATAAACGACTAAGCAAATAACGCTTGGGTATAAATTCGTTTGTTTTCAGGCTGTTAGCATTTCCGTTCGCAATCGCTCACAGAGGCGATGCCTCTACTGCTTTTTCCTGGAGCTTCAATGAACCTGCCGCTGTCTCTTAACCTGCTGGTGTTCCTGGCATTACTGCTGGGCCTGGCACAAACCCGCCGCACCGACTGGAGCCTGGCCAAGAAGGTGCTGGCCGGCCTGGTGCTGGGCGTAGTGTTCGGCCTGGCGTTGCACACTGTTTACGGTGCCGGCCACCCCGTGCTGCAAGCCACGATCAGTTGGCTCGACCTGGTCGGCAACGGCTATGTCGGCCTGCTGCAGATGATCGTCATGCCGCTGATCTTCGCGTCGATCCTCAGCGCCGTGGCCCGCCTGCATAATGCATCCTCGCTCGGACGCATCAGCGTGCTGAGTATCGGCACCCTGTTGCTGACCACCGCTATCGCTGCGCTGATCGGCATCGTGCTGACCAACCTGTGCGGCCTGAGCGCCGAGGGCCTGGTCGCCGGGGCTCAGGAAAGCGCGCGTATGCAAGTCATCCACAGCGATTACGCGGGCAAGGTCGCCGACCTCAACATCCCGCAACTGCTACTGTCGTTCATCCCAAGCAACCCGGTGGGCGACCTGGCCCGCGCCAAGCCGACCTCGATCATCAGCGTGGTGATCTTCGCCGTGTTCGTTGGCCTGGCCGCTTTGCAACTGATCAAAGACGATGCCGAAAAAGGTCAACGCGCCCTGTCGGCCATCGACACCCTGCAAGCCTGGGTGATGCGCCTGGTGCGGGTGGTGATGAAACTCACCCCCTATGGCGTGCTGGCGCTGATGACCAAGGTGGTGGCCAGCTCCAACATGGAGGACATCCTCAAGCTGGGCAGCTTCGTGGTGGTGTCGTACATTGGCCTGGCACTGATGTTCGTGGTTCACGGCATCATCCTTGCCGCGACCGGCGTCAGCCCGCTGCGCTTCTTCCGCAAGGTATGGCCAGTACTGACGTTTGCCTTTACCAGCCGTTCCAGTGCAGCCAGCATTCCCCTGAACATCGAGGCGCAAACCCGCCGCCTGGGTGTACCCCAGTCTATCGCCAGCTTCAGCGCCTCGTTCGGTACCACGATCGGCCAGAACGGCTGCGCCGGCCTGTACCCGGCGATGTTGGCGGTGATGGTGGCACCAGCGGTGGGCATCAATACCTTCGACCCGCTGTGGATTGCCACCCTGGTGGCCATCGTCACCCTGAGTTCGGCAGGGGTTGCCGGCGTGGGTGGTGGCGCGACATTCGCGGCGTTGATCGTGCTGCCGGCAATGGGTTTGCCGGTCGAGCTGGTGGCGTTGCTGATCTCGGTCGAGCCGCTGATCGACATGGGGCGAACGGCATTGAACGTGAACGGCTCGATGACCGCAGGTGTGGTGACCAGCCAACTCCTGAAAGAGACTGACAAAGAAGTGCTGGCCGGCGATGAACATGCCGAGCTGAGCCACTCCTGATACCGCAGGGGCCGCGGCGCGGCCCCAACGCCCTCAAACCTTGTCCCACACCTCGAAGTGATACGCAGGCTTGTCCGCCTCCGCCTGCGCCTCACTTGCGACCAGCCGCCACTGCCCCTTGTCGAACGCGGGGAACCACGCATCTCCCTGCGGCGACAGCTCCACACGGGTCAGGTACATACGGCTAACCAAGCCCTTCTCCAGCGCCTGCGCATACAACTGCGCCCCGCCAATCAGCATCAGCTCATCGACGCCCTGCTCACGTGCCCACTGCTCGGCGCGCACCAGCGCCGCTTCCAACGAAGCGAACACTTCGGCACCTGCCAGTTGCAGCTCCGGTTGACGACTGACGACGATGTTCAAGCGCCCCGGCAACGGCCGCCCCAGCGAGTCCCAGGTCTTGCGGCCCATGATGATCGGCTTGCCCAGGGTAGCGGCCTTGAAGTACTTGAAATCGCCCGGCAAATGCCAGGGCATGGAGTTGTCGATGCCAATCACGCGGTTTTCGGCATGCGCCGCGATCAGGCTGAGCGGGAGTGATGTATTCATGCTGGCGAGGATAGCACCCGGCGTGTGGGTTATGCTTCTGCCCTGAACCGTGCAATGGAAGACCTTGTGACTGGACCGACTCCACTGGACAAGCGCTGGCTCACCGAAGCTGTACGCCTGCGCGAGGAACACGCCGGCCCCCTGGAAGACCAGGAAGCCAACCGCCATGCCCGCCAGCAGGGCGGCGACCTGGCCGCGCGCATAGAAGCCCGTGCGCTATTGCTGGCCGAACGCGACGGCATGGACACCGCCCTGCACCACTGGAAACAGGGCGCACGCCTGGCACTGCTGGTGCTGCTGTTGATGGCCGTGCTCAGCGGCGCCGGCCTGGCGTTCGCCGCGCTGGGCGACGGGCAGCGCCCTGTGAACGTGTTCTGGGCCCTGGGCAGCCTGCTCGGGCTGAACCTGCTGATGCTCTTGGGCTGGGCCGCAGGCCTGGCCTTGAGCGGCGAACATGGCGCCAGCCTGGGGCGTCTGTGGTTATGGTTGAGTGAACGCTTTGCCCGCGATGCCAAGGCCGCCCACCTGGCGCCGGCACTGCTGGTACTGTTGCAGCGCCAGCGCCTGAACCGCTGGTTGCTGGGCTTGCTGATACACAGCCTGTGGTTGCTGGCGATGCTCGCAGCGCTGGCGATGCTTGTGGCATTGCTGACCACCCGGCGCTATGGCTTCGTGTGGGAAACCACCCTGCTCGCCGCCGAGCCATTCGTCCACCTTACCCAAGCGCTTGGCGCCCTGCCTTCGCTGCTGGGCTTTGCCGTGCCGGACGAAACCATGATCCGCACCAGTGGCGACACCCTGCCAGCCCTGGATATCACCCGCCAGGCGTGGGCCAGCTGGCTGCTCGGCGTGGTGCTGGTCTATGGCCTGCTCCCGCGTCTGCTGTTGGCCGGCCTGTGCCTGTGGCGCTGGCGCCAGGGCCGTCAACGCCTGGCCCTGGATCTCAGCCTGCCCGGCTATGCGCAACTGCGTGACGCACTGATGCCCCGCAGTGAGCGCATCGGCGTGCAGGAAGCCGCCCCCGACACGCTGCCGCAGTTTCAGGCGGGCCAACTGGAGACCGGTAGCAGCGGCGCCTTGCTGGTGGGGCTGGAGCTAGACGACCAGCGCCCTTGGCCACCGGCCCTGGCCAAGGGCGTGACCGATGCCGGCGTGCTCGACAGCCGTGAGTCGCGTAACCGGCTGCTGGAACAACTGAGCCGCTTCCCCCCGGCGCGCCTGGCTATCGCCTGTGACCCCCGCCGCTCGCCCGACCGCGGCAGCCTTGCCCTGCTGGCTGAACTGGCACGCAATGCCGGTGCCACGCGCATCTGGCTGCTGCAGGCCGCGCCGGGCCACGCGGTGGATGCCGAGCGCCTGGGCGACTGGCACGACGCACTGGACCGCCTGGGCCTGCCCTACGCCGACACCTCGCCCCTGACCTGGCTGGAGCATGGCCATGACTGAACCGCTGAAACTGGCCGTGGTCGGCCACACCAACGTGGGCAAGACTTCGCTGCTGCGGACCCTGACCCGCGATGTCGGCTTCGGCGAAGTGTCCCACCGCCCAAGCACCACCCGCCACGTAGAAGGTGCGCGCCTGTCGGTGGATGGCGAGCCTTTGCTTGAGCTCTACGACACCCCCGGCCTGGAAGATGCCATTGCCCTGCTCGACTACCTGGAACGCCTGGAGCGCCCGGGCGAGCGCCTGGATGGCCCGGCACGGCTGGAGCGCTTTCTGCAGGGCAGCGAAGCACGCCAGCGGTTCGAACAGGAGGCCAAGGTGCTGCGCCAATTGCTGGCCAGCGATGCTGGCCTGTATGTCATCGATGCGCGCGAGCCGGTGCTGGCCAAGTACCGCGATGAGTTGGAAGTGCTGGCCAGTTGCGGCAAACCGCTGCTGCCGGTGCTCAATTTCGTTGCCAGCCACCAGCACCGCGAGCCGCAATGGCGCGAAGCCCTGGCACGCCTGGGTTTGCATGCACTCGTACGCTTCGACAGCGTGGCCCCGCCGGAAGACGGCGAACGGCGGCTTTACGAAAGCCTGGCGCTACTGCTGGAAGAGGCTCGCCCGGCCCTGCAACGGCTGATCGATGATCAACAGGCGCAACGCTTGGCCCGCCAGCACAGCGGCAAGCGCCTGATCGCCGAGTTGCTGCTCGACTGCGCCGCCTGCCGCCGTAGCGTCGAAGCCGAGCCTGCCGCCGAGGCCAGGGCCATCGAGGCGCTGCGCCAGGAGGTGCGCCAGCGCGAGCAGCGTTGTGTCGAGGCACTGCTCAAGCTCTATGCCTTTCGCCGCGAGGACGCCAATGCCGGAGATCTGCCGCTGCTGAATGGGCGCTGGGGGGACGACCTGTTCAACCCCGAGACGCTGAAATTGCTCGGCGTGCGCCTGGGCAGTGGTGTGGCAGCCGGTGCGGCGGCGGGCGCCGGGGTCGACCTGCTGGTCGGCGGCCTTACCCTCGGCGCAGCGGCCTTGGCAGGGGCCATTGCCGGAGGCGCATTGCAGACAGCACGCAACTATGGCTCACGGCTGATGGGTAAGCTCAAAGGCCAGCGTGAGTTGACCGTGGACGATACCGTGTTGCGGTTGCTGGCCTTGCGTCAGCAACAGTTGATGGCGGCGCTGGACAGCCGCGGGCACGCAGCCCAGGACAGCATTCGCCTGGGCCAGCTTGAGGAAAAGGCCTGGCGCGAGGGCAAGCTGCCCGAGGCCTTGAGCAAGGCGCGTGCGCACCCGCAGTGGTCGACGCTCAACCCTGGAGCCAGAGTGGATCAGGCCCAAAGGCAGGAGCAACTGGAGGCGTTGGTTCTGCAGATTTGAGGATGCCGGCAACACCGACAACTCAGAGCAGGGCCAACGCCTTAGCCTTCAACACCGCCAGTTCAATCACCGGTACCCCAACCTCCTTGGCCCGTTCATCCCACTCCCGCATGCGCAGACTCACGCTGAACAGCGGGTCCAGTTCGAACGCGTCCGCTTGCGCCTCGGTCATCACGCCTCCCTGATACTCCAGCGTGCGCCGGCTGGCCTCGCTCAACCGGGCGTAATACCCCGGTTGGCGCAACGTCAGGTAGCGCTTGGCCTCCACGTGGTACTGCACCAGCAGTGCCATTCGCTCGCTGAAACCACAACGGCGCAAGTACTCGGCACCAATGCGCTCATGGCTGGCAACACCGTACCCACCCATGTTGCCTTCCCCTCCACACAGGTGGCCGATATCGTGAAAGAACGCCGCCAGCACCACTTCGTCGTCGAAGCCTTCGGCCATGGCCAACTGCGCGGCTTGGGACATGTGCTCGAGCTGGGTGATGGCTTCGCCGATGTAATCGTCACTGCCATGGTGTTGGTAGAGAGCGAAGGTGTGCTCGACGATCTGGTCGGGGGCAAGCATCGGTTTTTTCTCCGTGCGGGGTGTGAGGGCACTCGGTCGCCTGGCAGGGTTTACTGCTGCACCACGTTCTCCGATTTGCCGTCATAACGCTTGCGCCACTCGGAGAGGATGTCGTCACGATGCTTCGAGGCCCAGGCGAAGTCGTTCTTGATCAGGCGCTGTTCATAGTCAGCTGGCAGCTCGGTCTGGGGCTTGGCAATACCTGGCGCAGCCAGCACTGCGAAGTTGTCCTTGTAGAGTTCCATGGCTGCCGGGCTGGCCGAGAAATCAGCCAGGCGCTTGGCGGCCTCAGCGTTTGGCGAGCCCTTGATCACCGCAGTTGCCTCGATCTCCCAGCCCAGGCCTTCTTTGGGCAGCACGATATCCAGCGGCGCACCCTGGCGCTTGAGTTGCACGGCCGGGTACTCGAAGGAAATACCGATCGGGAACTCCCCCGCGGCCGCCAGCTTGCAAGGTTTGGACCCAGAGTGCACGTACTGCCCGATGTTCTGGTGCAGGGCGTCCATGTAAGCCCACCCCTGTGGCTCGCCAAAGGTCTGCAACCAGGCACTGACATCCAGGAAGCCTGTGCCGGACGACGCCGGGTTAGGCATGACAATCTTGCCTTTGTACTCAGGCTTGGTCAGGTCCTGCCAGCTGACCGGCTTGCTCAGGCCCTGCTTCTCGGCCTCGATGGTATTGAAGCAGATGGTTGCAGCCCACACATCCATGCCCACCCACGCCGGCGGGTTGGCGGCATCGCGATAGTTGCCGGAGATCTTGCCCAGGTCCTTTGGTGCGTAGGCTTGGAGCATGCCGTTCTGGTCGAGGATGGCCAGGCTGGAAGCGGCCAGGCCCCACACTGCGTCCGCCTGCGGGCGGTCCTTCTCGGCCAGCAGCTTGGCCGTGATGATGCCGGTGGAATCACGCACCCATTTGATCTCGATGTCCGGGTTGGCCTTTTCGAACGCCTGCTTGTAGCTCTTGAGCTGCTCAGCCTCCAGGGCAGTGTAGACAGTCAGTTGCGTACCGGCGGCCGAGGCCTGCAGGCTGAATACGGCGGATACGGCAGCGGCAAGTGCGAGTGGCTTGAACATGATGCGTTTCCTATCAGTGTGGGCAGTCGGTCATTGGCCAGGCGCACGCTGGCGCCATGCCTGGGAGCGGCGCAACAGGCCGCGGGAAGCACCGGCCAGCAGCAGCGAAGCAACAGCGCTGGTCAGCAGGATCAAGGTCGACATCGCGGCGGCACCGCCGACGTTGCCGGCGTCATCCATGTTCAGCACGGCGACGGCAGCAAGGAGGGTGTCTGGGCTGTACAGGAAGATCGCCGCCGAGACGGTGGTCATCGCCGAGACGAACAGGTAGCGGATGATGTCCAGCAGCGCGGGCAGGCAGATCGGCACGGTGACCCGCACAAAGTGCTTGTACAGCGGAGCCTTGAGCGACAACGCCGCAGCTTCGAACTCCCCATCGAGCTGGCGCAGTGCAGTGGTTGCGGTCATCTGCGCGGTGGTCAAGTAGTGGGCAATGGTGCACGTCACCAGCAGGCCCATGCCGCCATAGAACACGTGCAGCGGGTTGCCACTGAGGTTGAAGAAGAAGACATAGCCCAGGCCCAGCACCAGCCCCGGCACCGCCATGGGAATGAAGCTGAGCAGCCGCAGGGCCTGATTGAGCAGGCGTTGGCCCTGGGTCTTCTCCATCAGGTAGGCCCCGGTAAAGATCAGGCTGCTGCCGACCAGCGCTGTGCCGATGGCCATGGTCACGCTGTTGCGGTAGGCCAGCCAGCCACCACCGGCGGTGTCCTCGAACATGTAGTGCTTGAACGACAAGGTCATGTTGTAGGGCCAGAACGTGACCAGCGACGAGTACACCGCCATGCCGATCACCACCAGCAGCACTGCGCAAACCAGCAGCACGATGGCCAGGAAGCTGGCATCCCGGGCGCGGGAGGGCTTCGGCTCGAACACCTGGGCGCGACCACTCATGGCCTCGCCCTGACGACGGCGCAGCCAGGCGTCGACGGCAAAGCTGAGCAGCGCCGGTACCAGCAGTACCATGCCGATCAACGCACCGCGGCCAAACTGCTGCTGCCCTACGACCGCTTTGTAGGCTTCCAGCGCCAGCACCTGGTAGTCGCCACCGACAACCACCGGCACGCCGAAATCAGTGATGGTCAGGGTGAACACCAGGCAGAACGCCGCGAACACCGCCTGGCGCGTTGCCGGCCAGGTAATGCTGCGAAACGCTCGCCAGGGCCCGGCGCCCATGCTCGAGGCCGCGTCGAACAACCGCGCATCGGCCAGCGACAGGGCTGACAGCAAGATCATCAACGCATGGGGAAAGGTGTAGATGGCCTCACCCAGGACAATGCCCCAGAAGCCATAGATATTGTCGTTCAACAGGCTGCGCAGCAGGCCCTGATTGCCGAACAGGTAGACCAGGGCGATGGCCGGCAACATCGACGGCGCCAGCAGCGGCAGCAGCGAGATGCCCCGCCATACACCCTTGGCCGGGATCAGCGTACGTTGCAGGGCATAGGCGAACAGATAGGCCAGCGGCACCACGATCGCCGCGACCGTAAAGGCTACCGACAGGCTGTTGCCCAGCAACCAGTGGAAGTTGGCACTGGCAAACAGCTCACGGGCCGCCACCAGGCCGCCACCCTGGGCGGCTTCACCGCTGAAACCGCGCCAGAAGATCGCCAGCAATGGCATCAGCACCGCCAACAGCAGAAGGATCAGTAGCAGGCTCTTGCCGCCAACCACGAACAGGCGATCGCCGAGGGCGACGCCGCTGCGCGTGCTGCTGTTGGCCTGGCGGAGCGGCAGGGACATGGGCGCGGCCATCTCAGGCAAACACCTGCAGGCTCTGCGGCGGCAGGGCCACCCAGATATCCTGCGAGCCCAGGCGGGGCATCGCTTCAGGCGCCAGCTCAGCGAGCAGCGCGTGGCCTGGCAGGGCCTTGAGCTCGAAACTCATGCGGCAACGGTTGCCGAGGAAGGTGATTTCGCGAACCTTGGCCGGGAACAGGTTTTCCTCGTGCACCACAGGGTTGACGGTAATCGCCTCTGGGCGGCAGAACAGCCGGCCGCTGCTGGCCCGAGGCGCGCCTGCGGCCAGGCGCATGCTCATGGCACCCACCTGGGCATGGCTGTCACCGCTGCGCTGGAACGGCAGCCAGTTGCCTTGCCCGACGAACTCGGCAACGAACGGCGTGGCGGGTTGGTCGTAAATGTCCTGAGGTGTGGCGTACTGCTCGACCTGGCCGTTGTTCATCACCGCGATTCGGTCGGCCATGAGCATGGCTTCGTCCTGGTTGTGGGTAACCATCAGGGTGGTGATGCCCAACTGGCGCTGCAATTGGCGCAGCTCGGTGCACAGGTGCTCCCGTACCCGCGCATCCAGGGCCGACATGGGTTCGTCGAGCAATAACAGTGAAGGCGATGGCGCCAACGCGCGGGCCAGCGCCACACGCTGCTGCTGGCCGCCGGACAGCTGGCCGGGGAATTTCCTTTCGCTCCCGGCCAGGCCCACCAGCTCGAGCATCTCGGCCACGCGCTGACGGCTTGCATCACGGCCGCTGCCGGCCAGCCCGTAGGCAATGTTGGCTTCGACCGTGAGGTTGGGGAACAGCGCATAGGACTGGAACAGGATGCCGTAGTCCCGGGCCTGGGGTGGCAGCTCGGAGATGTTCCGCTCGCCGATGTACAGCTCACCACGGTCCTGGCGCTCCAGGCCGGCGATGCAGCGCAACAGGGTGGTCTTGCCGCAGCCGGAAGGGCCAAGCAGGCAGACCAGTTCGCCAGCGGCAATGTCCAGGGAAACATTGTTCAACGCCGTGAAGGCACCGAAACGCTTGTGAATACCGCGCACTTTCATGTGTGCGCCTGGGGCGGCGTGGTTCATGGCTAGGCCTCATCGAACAGATGGGGCCATGCTAGGAAGGCAATGCGAAGGTTCTGTGGCGTTAAGGCAAAAGCAGGTGATAGTGGTATAGGCAGATTTTGTACTGGCCTTGCTGGCTTCTTCTCGGGGTCACCCGCAAAGCGTTCGCCGCCGACCTAGAATTGCGACCCCACCACTTCCTGCGCCACCCCGAGGAAGGCCGCCGGCAACCTGGCCTGGCGCCGCTCCTTCAGGCAATACAGGTACTCATGCATCACTGGCGCATCCTCCAGCTGCAACACCCGCAGTTCAGGGTTGTGCGGCACCTCGTGCCGGGCGATCACGCTGATGCCGATGTTGCGCAGCACCGCCTCGCGAATCGACTCACGGCTGCCGATCTCCAGCAGTGCGCCGGCCTTCACGCCGGCATCCTGCATCATCTGCTCAGTGAGTTTGCGGGTGGTCGAGCCCTTTTCGCGCATCAGCAGGCAATGCCCGGCTACCACATCGATGGCTATCGCCTGCCGGTTGGCCAGTGGGTGGTTGCGATGCACTGCGACCACCAGCGGGTCAGTGCCCAGCACGCGTCGGACCAGGCGAGCATCCTCGACCAACTGCGACGAGGCGGCGATATCGACGCGGTAGTCCTCAAGCATCTCCAGCACCTGTTGGGAGTTGCCGATCTCCACCGCCACCCCCACCTGCGGCAAGCGCTCGCGAAAGATCTTCACCAGGTCGAGGATGTAATACGGGGCGGTAGCGGCGATACGCAGGCTACCCTGGGCCTGACCACTGTTGCGCAGTTCGAACTCGATGTCGGCCTCCTGCTGCAGCAGTGCCTTGACCATCGGCAGCAGGCGCACGCCCTCTTCGCTCAGCACCAGGCGCCGGCCACCGCGGTAGAACAGCTCCACGGCGTACTGGCTTTCCAGGTTACGGATCTGCGTGGTCACGGTGGGCTGGCTGAGCCCAAGCTTCTTTGCCGCCAGGGTGATGCTGCCCAGGCGGGCTACCATGTAGAAGGCCTTGAGCTCGGCACTCAGCATTGCCTGGCTCCGTAGCGGGGCCGCAAGCTGCAAGCTAAAACAGGTCTGTGTCGTTTCATGATGCTCACATCCACCTCGATCAGCTTGCTGCCTGGAGCTGTTACTTGCGTAGCAGACGCAGCCCGTTGAACACCACCAGCAAGCTCACGCCCATGTCGGCGAACACAGCCATCCACATGGTCGCCATGCCGGCAAAGGTGATCGCCAGGAAAATGGCCTTGATGCCCAACGCCAGAACGATGTTCTGCGTCAGAATCGCCGCACTTTGGCGCGACAGCCAGACGAACGCCGGGATTTTGCGCAAGTCATCATCCATCAGCGCCACGTCGGCGGTCTCGATGGCCGTGTCGGTACCGGCCGCGGCCATGGCAAAACCGATCTCGGCGCGTGCCAGTGCCGGTGCATCGTTGATGCCGTCGCCAACCATGCCGACTCGATGGCCCTGGGCATACAGCTGCTCGATGCTCTGCAATTTGTCGGCCGGCAGCAGGTTGCCTTCAGCGCGGTCAATGCCCACTTCAGCGGCAATGGCCTGCGCGGTATGGGGATTGTCGCCGGTGAGCATGACGGTCTTGATCCCCAGCGCATGCAACTCGGCGATTGCCTGACGGCTGGTGTCCTTCACCGTGTCGGCCACCGCGAACAGGGCCAACGGGCCCGAGCGATCGAGCAGCAGCACCACGGTCTTGCCCTGACGCTCGAGCACGTCGAGCTGCGCCTCAAGCTGCGGCGAGCACAGCCCCAGTTCTTCGACCAGACGATGGTTGCCCAGGTGGTAGGTTTCACCCTCAATGTTGCCGCGCACGCCTCGGCCTGCCAGGGCAGCGAACTCGCTGACCTCACTCAAGGGCAGGTTCTGCGCCTTGGCGAACTGGGCAACGGCGCCCGACACCGGGTGGTCGGAGCGATGGGCCAAGCTTGCCGCCAAGGCCTGGGCGCGGCCTTCGAACCGCGGGTCGAGCACCTTGGCATCGGTTTGCACAGGCTTGCCATAAGTGATGGTGCCGGTCTTGTCCAACGCCAGGAAGTCCAGCTTGCGGCCCCCTTCGAGGTAAACCCCGCCCTTGATCAGGATGCCTTTGCGCGCGGCGGCTGCCAGGCCGCTGACGATGGTCACCGGGGTAGAAATCACCAGTGCGCAGGGGCAGGCCACCACCAGCAGCACCAAGGCGCGATACACCCAGTCGTACCAGGCGCCACCCATGAACAGCGGGGGGATGACAGCCACGGCCAGGGCAAAGGCGAATACCGCCGGGGTGTAGATGCGCGAGAACGTGTCGACGAAGCGCTGGGTGGGGGCACGAGCGCCCTGTGCCTCTTCCACCGCCTTGATGATGCGCGCCAGGGTGGATTGCCCGGCCGCAGCCGTCACACGGTACTCCAAGGCACCGGCCTGGTTGATGGTACCGGCGAACAGCTTGTCGCCTGCGGCCTTTTCAACAGGCAGGCTTTCACCGGTGATCGGCGCCTGATCGACGCTGGATTGCCCACTGGTCACCTCACCGTCGAGGCCGATGCGTTCACCCGGGCGCACCCGCACCTGTGCACCGATAGCCACGTGCCGCACCTCGACCTCATGCCACTGGCCGTCGGCCTGCTGGACGGTGGCCATGTCCGGGGTGAGCTGCATCAGGCCACCGATGGCGTTGCGTGCCCGGTCAAGGGAACGGGCCTCGATCAATTCCGCCACCGTGAACAGCACCATCACCATGGCCGCTTCCGGCCACTGGCCGATCAGCACTGCGCCCGTCACGGCGATGCTCATCAGCGCATTGATGTTCAGGTTGCGGTTCTTCAGGGCAATCCAGCCCTTCTTGTAGGTACCCAGGCCACACCCCAGGATTGCCGCCAGGGCTAGCGCGGCGACCACCCATTCAGGCGCTCGCCCACTGAAATGCACGATCTCGGCAGCAATCGCAGCAACGCCCGACAACGCCAGGGGCCACCAATGAGCCTTGCTTGGCTGAGGCGCCAAGGCACCGCCATCATCCTCTTCGGCCAAAGGTTCGGCCTTCATGCCCAGGCTGTCGATGGCCCGCTCGATCTCGGCGGTGCCGGAAAGGGTGTGGCGCACGCCGAGCACACGGTTGATCAGGTTGAACTCCAGTTGCTCGATGCCGGCCAGCTTGCCCAGCTTGTCCTGGATCAGGGTCTGTTCGGTGGGGCAGTCCATGGCCTGGATGCGGAAGCGGCTGAGCCGGGCTGAGTCACTGGCCGTTTCGCTCAGTTGCACGAATGCCGGCGCGGCGGCGGTGCCGCAACAGCTGTGGGCGTGGGCGTCGTGGCACTGACGTTGGCCATCCTGCGCGTGGTCATGGGAATGTTCGTGGTCGTGTTCGTGGCTGACAGGCTGGTTCATGGGGTCATCCTTAATGTGCGCCTGTTGCCAAGTGAACACCCTGTAGCCACTATAGGGTCAAGTAACCCGTGGGGAGATTCGTGATGAAAATCGGAGAACTGGCCAAAGCCACCGATTGCGCCGTGGAAACCATCCGCTATTACGAGCGCGAGCAATTGCTGCCGGAGCCGGCGCGCACCGAGGGCAACTATCGGCTCTATACCCAGGCCCATGTCGAGCGCCTGACCTTCATCCGCAACTGCCGCACCCTGGACATGACCCTGGACGAAATCCGCAGCCTGCTGCGCCTGCGCGACAGCCCCGAAGGCTCGTGCGGCAGCGTCAATGCATTGATCGACGAGCATATCGAGCATGTGCAGGCGCGGATCGATGGGCTGGTGGCGTTGCAGGAGCAACTGGTGGAACTGCGCCAGCGTTGCAATGCCCAGGGGGCGGAGTGCGCAATTTTGCAACAACTGGAAGTCAACGGGGCGGTATCCATCCCTGAGGCTGAGCCTTCGCACGTGGGGCGCAGCCACGGCCACTGATGGCAATATGCAGCTAGTACACCAGCCCTAGGGCCATGTGGAGGTGTTAGGCAGATAATCGGGGGGCTTTTCTCAACAGGGAGCACTACCGATGAATACTGCCTTCGAGGCGCTTCGCGAACTCAGAGAAGACGAAACCGGCCTGGTGGGCGGTGGCGAGCATCGCCCCAGCGACCCACCGTTGCAGTTTCCCGAATGGCCTGACGAACTGTTCGGTTCGGCAGGCGACCTCTGACCCACACAGGAGTGACAACCATGCCTTGCGCAAACCTGCACACGCCACGGACGCTCAGCAGCGAGGAACTGGAGCTCGTCGCTGGCGGCCATGACGCGACCATCATGCCGGTGTTCCCGCCGGTGACCATCAAGCCGGACGTGCCGCCACCGCACCTGCCGCGGGTGCCGGATATCCCGCCCCCCAATGACATTCGCGGGCCGAACATTCCGCTCTGAAGTGGCCCCATCGCCGGCAAGCCGGCGATGGGCTGCAAAGCAGCCCCGATCAATCGCGAATCAGACCGCCATCGGCGCCGTCATCGGCGCATGGTGCTCATACCCTTCCAGGCTGAAATCGCCCGGTTCGATCTTCTCCAGCCATTCGGGCTCGTACTTGCCGGTTTCTGCAAACGCCGGTACACGGTCGCTGATCACCAGCTTCGGCGCTTCCAGCGGCTCGCGCTTGAGCTGCTCGTTGAGCATGTCCAGATGGTTTTCGTACACATGCGCATCGCCAATGAAGTACGTGAACCAGCGCGGGGTGTAACCGGTCAGGCGGCCGAACAGCGACAGCAGCGCCGCGCCTTCGGTGAGGTTGAACGGCGTACCCAGGCCCTTCACCCCCCACCTTTACCGCACATTACGCTGACTTGTAATGCCTTCCAAGCAACTTTGTATATGTGCATTATAGCGTTTGCACATTACCTGTGCAACCCCCGACACTGGATAAACCATCAGTTTTTTAAAGTCCCGCCCGCAGCCCCCTTTCTCCTGAAGGCCCGAAATACGTGGCCTGTAGCCAAGAAATTGACTCATTCTGGCAATGTGCTATCCATGGTGTCGGGGGAATCAATCGCCCTAGGAACAACTTCAGCACTTCCGCAGCCGCTATGACGCAAACAGCAGGGAGAATTGATGCGCCTAGATCAGATGCCATACCACTCAAGGCCCACCCTGGCCGTGCTTCCATTCCGACAATTCGGGATCGGATGGACGTGGCAACTGCGGGCACTCAAGCTTTTTCCCGAGTCCCAACTGTCCTGGAAGCGTTACTTCTACGATAACGGCAGTGGCCATGCGAGGGCGGCTGTTTTCACCTCCTACGAGGAGGCCATGGAAGCTGCAGACGAATTCAACAGCCGCACCAATGAACTGGTGGCTCAGGCGGTACCGGATCCTGTGCTTCAAAACTCAACCACCCTGAAAGTCGAGAAAGCACTGACGGCGGCGCGCCGCATCCAGGGAGAAGAGGAGCTCATGGAGCGCGAGGCAATCAAGCGGAACGCCCATCTGCCCCGGCTCTCCGCGCAAGAGCTGAAATTGCACAATACGATGGAGAGCTTGCGGCAACCGCTCCACGAGGAACTTAAGCGTGCGCCTTATCTAGAAATAGTTGCCTTGCCGAGATTCAACACGTGCCTTCGCCGTGTCGATGATCAGACATGGGAGCAGATCGGAGCCCTGCCTCCCAAACGCTCGCAGATCTGTCTGCGCGAAGTGACAGCCAAAGGGTTTGGTCTTTCGGGAGCCGACCACTGGGGAAGAACCAAAGCGCAGATACGCGCACTTTTACTCCCCCGAGCGAACCAGCTGCTGCAATTAGCAAGCGTCAAGCAAATGCTCGCAGAGGCGAGGATGCGCGGCCAGAGGGTACTGGTCTGTGGTGGCTTCGTGTTCTGGTATGAGGACGACGGGGTGCCACGGTGGGTGCTGAAAAACACGGGTGGCGAGTCCAGCAGCGAAGAGGGGAACACTTTGTGGCACGAGGGCACGATCCTATCCAAGAACCATGGCCGCATCGTCGTGCTCCCCTATATCAAGGAGAACGGAGAAAAGGTTCAAGGGCACACGAAGAATGCACCGCACGATGGTAAGGCGCTGCCCCGGCACCCTGACCAGTATGTCACCCTCCCTTTTGAGATCCTGGATGGTGACCTCATGATCGGACTGTTTGGTGAACTCCATTATGAGTAACCCACAGACTAATCGGACATACGCGCACCCCATATCCGAAAAACAACGCATTAAGGCTTCTATTGAGTGGCCAAGTGCTATCGTACCAATCTCGACCTGCCGTCTCACTGGGAGCATGACGTCGGCCAGTGGCAGTGGGCAAAACCGACATGTTCCGTATGTCGACGCTCGCTGATTGCCGGGGCCTGTGACTCGCCATGCCTTCAGCATTACGGCGAAACCGGTTTTCACACCATGCAAGGAGTGCAAGATGCAGTACGTGGCTTGTTTACGAGTTGGTCAGAATGACGTTAAGGCGCTGATAAATCTGGAAGACCACAGGCGGGAAGTCGTGGCTCCGCTGTTGGACATGCGAGGTGACGACGACAGACACCTTCAAACATTCCTAGCGAGTTGGACTGAGCATCCTTTTTTCCTAGACGCTTCAAGAATAACGAAGGACGTTGGTGAAGAATTCATTACTACCAATGACCTGCACAATCCTCATGGCGCGTTTGAGAACAAACGGCGCTTCTTCTCCGATGTGGCAGGCATCAACCAGAACGTTATACCGGTGGTCTCCTGGGTTGATGACGACCCTCAACGAGCAGTCATCCAAAGTGCTCTCGCTCTTCAGGGCGATTTCCCACATATAGCCATCAGGGTTACCTGTCCGGAAAACCCCACCGCGACTTCGTGGAACAGATTGCTATCAATCCTGGATGCTCTTGACAGCCCGGACACTGCGACGGTGATTTTGGACTTCGGCGCCACAACTCCGGCCAATACTGCCTCAGGGTCGGATTTCAATGTATCCCTGCGCCAACTCAACAGCTATCAGATACGGAATCTGGTTCTGATGAGCACCTCCTTTCCTATCGATAAGCCAACCTCAAATACCTCCCGTTCCTCCGCCTGTTACGACGTTGCATGGCAAGGAAGGGTCGACACCACCGGCATAGAGTCAGATATCGTCTACGGGGATTATGCGGCCACCAACCCAACCGCCTCAATGGAATACATACGAGGCATGCCTGTACTTCCTTTCGCCTGCTATTACACCCCAACGGAATGGTGGCAGCGACGCAAAGGCTCGGATAAGGAATTTGTGCGATACATTGAAATCGCCCAAGAGATCAGAGGCTTACCGGGTTATCACGGCGACGACTTCTGCTGGGCCACTCGTGAGTACAGCAGAATTGTCGCCACATCTACCGGCTACGGGAACAACGGAACATGGAATGGATACAGGATCAATCAGCATATCTGCGCCATGATCCAGTCCATCGTAGATACTGACGGCTTCGATGACCTCGACGCCGATGACTTACTCTAACGATAACGTTGTTTCAGGCTGACCAATACATGTGACCTGATCACATTCATGGGAAGGGCGTCGCTGAGCTGGCGGCGCACTTCTTTTATGAGGTCGCGACTTTTCGTTGGCACCCCATGCTGGTTAGCGAGTGCATCCAACTCACTACGCCACAAAAATCCCGTAAGGTGGAATTTATCCTGGAGCTTGTTGGGCTTCGCCTTTCGAATCATCGCCATGCCGGAATAGTCATCGACGACGAGTACGCCAACATGCGGCAGACATGACTCAAGAGCCTTCACCAAGTGCTTTGAATGGCAGCATAGCCAGACTTCGTCAAAGCACGCCATATAGGCCTGCTGCTGGCCCTCCCAGCGAGTCAACGTGTCAGCATGGGACTTGATTTCGAAAGCGGTCAGCTTGCCGTTGGCATGAACGAGATCGGCGCGTCTGGCCTTATCGATGAAGCACAGCTCCTCGATGAAGACGTCACTCTCTTCATGGGACATCGCTTTCGCGACCCACTGCTTGAGGATTGGGCGGATTTCGGTAGGATTCAACATGCGCGGATTATAGACAGACAGTTGAGGCTTCTCACGCTAAAAAAGCGCCCAGTCGTCGATCACCAAGGGCTCGCATGTGTGTGATACCTGTCCGGCAAGGGGTGGAGATGATGACGCAAGGCCAGGCGTGAGCCTGGTCATTCCTGGTTTGATCAGCTTGCCTCTGGCCGATCTCCCTGGCCGACCTCAGACCCTAACGGTGGTCGATTCGCAAGGCAGGCGACGTCCGCGCATTCGCGGTGAGCGGACGATGGTGTGTCGCACTAATGGAGTCCTCCGGGCTTAGGGTCTCGACTTGAGAGGCCCCGTTTCACAGCCGCCCAACCCACATCACCAGCGATGATATGATATTG
Source organism: Pseudomonas ceruminis (assembly GCF_021602025.1). Classification (GTDB taxonomy): domain Bacteria; phylum Pseudomonadota; class Gammaproteobacteria; order Pseudomonadales; family Pseudomonadaceae; genus Aquipseudomonas; species Aquipseudomonas ceruminis. The sequence continues at coordinate 7,424 of NZ_BQHW01000005.1, read as the reverse complement.
AAGCGCCATTTAAACCCATAGCCAAGTCATCCTATCGGCCAACCACCGGCGCTCAACGCAATGCACGCCGGCTAAGCTCGCGCTGAAACCGCAGTGGAAGCAACCATGTACAACCCGACGCCGTTCAACCTACTCAGCTCGCTGGATTCCATTTCAGCTGCCAGGCTGTCCTCCTACAGACGTTTTTTCATCCCGGCGTCCGACTCAGAACTGTACGGCCTGTATTGCTGGAACGAGGTTCTATCCACGAATTTCATGCGCTTAACAGGCATCGTCGAAGTAGCGTTGAGAAATCGCTTCCACCTCGCTCTTAGCCAGTATGCGATGGCCCAGCATTCTTCCAGAATCATCGGCAGCGCTGATGCCAACAATTGGTACGAAGTATTGAGATTGAGCGGCAAAAGCTGGGAGAAGGTGCAGGCCGTCTCACGACAGGTACTGGAACAAGGCTCAAAAGCGACACACCTACACCCCGAAACTCCACCCGGTCAGCCCCAATCAAGTGATTGCGAATATGACGTTCGGCTTCTGGGCACCACTGCTGGATCTCAACCTGTCTTGGGACACGATCATCCCGACGATCTTTCCTCACCATCGCTACGCGAGTAACGCTGGTCACTGGAACAACAAGACGAACGTAGGCACCGTCTACGCCCGCCTTGAGACCGTCAGGTCGCTGCGCAACCGGGTCGCCCATTTCGAGCCGCTGTGGAAAATCCCGGACATCAAAGAAGAGAAGAAAGAAGCCAAGGGGGTAACGGTCAATGTCGAGTATCCGGCGCCCACTACTGAGGTCGAAGTGCTGGCCAGACTGAACATGCTCTATCGCCGAATCACCCAGACGCTCCATTGGCTTTCGAGCGACAGAGCCAGTGACCATGTTCAGTCAGAATTTCATCAAAAGACCTTGTACCTGATGACCCAGGAGGCCTTGGACGGCTTCAAGCGCGGGTACACCCACTCGGACGTCAAGCTCAGCAGCATGACCAAATCCTGGGGCATGAAACTGGTACTCAAGGGTGGCAAACCAATCCAGATCTCGCACCAGCAAAAAGTGATTGGAAATTTCTATCCCACTCACTGAGGCCTCACAGGCGTGTGGCCGTCCTGCTTACTCACCGCCCCCCCCAGAACAACCGCACACAGAACAACCGCCAGGATCGAATCTGGGTGCTTGAACCGAGAATGGGGCGGCAGGGAGAAATGCACTGCAGGCGGTGGTTTGAAGCCAAAAGAGTGGAGCTTCACGCGTCAGCGCTGACGCAGCGGTAGCCTTGGCTTTTCTTGATAGCTGAGAAAGGAAAAGGCCACCCTTTAGGGGTGGCCTTTTCACGTACTTCATTGCCCTTGGATCTTCAGTGGTGCTCTTAACCTGCTGACGATTAAGCCCAAGCGCCTACACCCTCATAGTACACAACGTGTGAGTTGGGTGTCTATCCCTAGTGAGGGTTTTTGGCCTGGCAGCTTCCAAAAATGCATGGTAGTCGCCCAGGTCTCTGCAGCGCTAGGTTGGCCGGGTAGACGTGGCTCGACTAGGTCGCTGCCGCACCCATCGACGTAGGATATCTCGGTAGCGGGGCAGCCCTTCCTGCTGAACGCCCCTAGTCTTACCTGCGCTGGTTTCACGCTTGGCTAGGCCCCAATTAGAGATTGGAGGGGCAGCCAAATACGTCGTCGCCCTAGAAGACACCCCGCCCCACACTCAAAGTGTGACCAACCTTTACCGGGTCTCAAATGAACGAATCTTCGCCAGCGCACGGCTGATTGGAGCGTTTTCCACGCCTGCCGGCACAAAGATATCGTCCTCAGGCTGAATTGCCGAAATCTCCTGGTCGTTTTCATCGATCTCCCAGGCATGAATGACAATTACGCCAGAAGTTATTAGATGGCTAACAAGCTTCCCTTTCGTGTTCACCGTAGCAATATGACACTTCTTGTGCACTTCGTAATCTTTCAAAAATCTTTCAATATTCTCAGAAGAGTTCGGGGTCATAGTATGAAGCCTAGAGAGTGCCGTTTGGATCCTCGAAGACCCATCATCAGAACGATCAAGATTACTTGTGACGGCCACGCGATAATGCGCTGGGTTCTGCCTGCTAATGCCTCGTATCAATGCGATGCGCAGTGCATTATTGGGATCTTTATCCCCGATGGTTTTCGCGATATTTTCGAATATCTTATGCCCAACAGCGGCATTCTCGAAGCCGAACATCAACACTGGAATTTCGCCTTCGCATGTTTGAAAGCCCAGCCCCTTCCAGCCGGCTTGATTCCACAGGCTCTCTTGGATGAGAGAAACAACTTTTAGCTCTCGATGCTTCATTGTTGAAAACTGAAACGGATGTTTTGGACGCTCTTCAGGCACATCAGACTTAGGCCGCCAATCCATGGGCTCTATATTGTGGTGCTCAAACCAAGTCACACGCCGTGTTGGCTTGTGCAATTCAAGGGTAGCTTCCTGATGAGACCCGATGCCAGGGACGGCATCACGCCCCATGAAATAGCTGTCCAATCCAATATTGCAGTTGAAGACGACTGCTCGTTCCAGGGCTTTGTCGTCTCGAAGCATCTCTTCGAATTTCGACCAGCCAATTTGAGGACAGATGGTGGACACAAAGTGAAGGCAGAATTCACTGTAAAATTGCCGGATCGTGCCTCGTTGTTCATCGGTCAAATTGGCGATGCTGAAAGGCGAGCAGAGGATTTCTGCAGAGGTTACCTGCGCAGCGGTGTCGAAGCTGTGCCGCAGTATGAAGTCGTCCTCATCTTCCAGCAGGACATCAATATTCACGGCGGGCACTGTAGCCGCTGCATGGTCTGCCATCATCGGTGCGCAGAAGCTCTCCAGTACAGCCAGCAATTGCTGCGCTAACTCAATGCATGGAGATTTCACCGGAAAAGACACAGACACCTTACAACCGAGGATATATGAGCTTATGGTCGTCCAGCGATCCAGATACAGGTCGAGTGGGGCCACCGGGGCTCCCATATCAATACTGCGCCACATGTTCATAAAGTTAAGATCAATTGGCTCATCCTCAGGCCCCGCTTTATCTTCATGACCTAAGCAAACTAATAGCGCATCTGCACTGAGCCCTAGATCCAGTTGATTCAATTTGTCCGGCAGCCAGGCGATTCTTTCAACGTCTGTAAAATTGGCGTTGAGAAATAGCTTACCAATCAGAACCTCATAATTCATTTTCTGATTTTCTGTCCACGGACTTTCATCCAGCGTTTGAGAGATCAGTTGAGCTAAGTGATACCAGGTCAAAGACTGGCCCACGCGACCTAGCTGACCTTCAATCCACATGAGTCGTTGGTAAATAGCAGCTTGCTTAGCACTGCTTCGCTGTTCCTTCAGTGCGTCAGTGGTTACCACGTAGGCTGCCATCAACGCTGCTCCTCGCGCAGCCCAAAGCAGGCCCTGCTTGTCGTATGCATGCGACAACATATACAGGGCAGCGAAGACTTCTGCCTTGCTTTCACTGCTATACAGCCCATACAGGGATAATCCGAAGCACTTGATCGCCCTGTAGTAGTCCTTTTTATCGCTACTCAGCGCTCCTCGCCTCAGGTACTTATCTGCCTTAATCCGGCTGTTTTCCCGCGCACCGGCATCATCAATGAGCTTATCCATGAGATCTTCGTAGGCCTTGAGATCTCCGAAGGCCACATCGAGTGCTTCGAGCAAATTGACGAAACGAGCCATAGGGTAGCCAATCAGCTTATGAGCACTATCAGCGATTTCGCTCAAAGACCGGAAGGTGTTGTTGGCTTGCTCCTCATTTTCCGCAATCAGCAGATCTAGAAGCGCCAAAGAGGTCTTGGCTTGCAATGCCCCGCTGACCATATCCGCGTTAGCGGCTATCGAGTTCAATCTCTCTCTAATAGTGGTTTCTAGGGAGTCCACATCGAGCGTGCACTTACCGTCTCGATGACTAGTGACCATCAAATTGAACAACGTTACGACTTTCTCCCACACCTCCACGTTTTCGGTCTCTTGAGCCACGCCGAGTGCTTTCTCAAACGTTTCCTCAAAGAGTTCCGCATTTTCCAGCCACCAGTACGCGGCCCAGGTCAGTTGGTAAAGGGCATCGAAATGCTGCCTCTGGGTACCAAACTTTTTCGCCGTCCGCACAGCGATATTGAACTGATGCTCGACGGCAACCGCATCCCGTTCCAGCTCTTTGTAGATGATGGCGCGCTTGGTGTAGAGATCGACCTGAGAGAGCGTCAAATGACCAGGGTCTTCGATCTGCTCGATCTGGCGCTCGATCGCAGTTAGCTGGATTTGCTTGTCAGCATCGAACGGGCCAATCTGAATCTTGCTCTCAATATTGCCTGTGAGACCTAAGTAATCGATGGCAAGATGCTGATTCTTGGGTTGTAGCGTTTTATCAAGCAGCCAGGTTCGATCAAGGATAGTGACCTTGACGTCATACTTTTTGGAAAGCTCGTCTTGCAGCTCCGCTCTGGAGCTGTTCTTGATGAAACGGCTGGTGACACAGAAGATCTGGACGTAGCCACGCCCTGTCGACATGACGCTCTCGACGTCCTTCCTGCATTTTGCCCTCCAATCTTTCTGGGTGCTGACACCGAATGCCCATCGCTCGGACTCCGGGGTCTCGTTTAGCCCCCAGAAAAAGGCGATCTGGCTGGAAACAGGGTAGGTCTCGGTATCGGTTTTTCCGTCTCCACCCGCAGTCGGGCCAGTCTGAGCAACCAGGTTCGGACAAATTTCCCGTTCGCACAGTTTCCGTACGAAGATCTCGAACTCAAGCTCTTGGCTTCGATTATTCAGAGTCTCAAAATGGTACTCCAGCATGGAGCGGTCGATGGTCGACTCTTGTAACTTCACAGAATCTGAGAACTGTTCCGGACGCCTCGCTCGCAGGAAGTCTTGCGGCTTAGGGCCAGCGATCTTGCTAGCCGATTGTTCCTTTTCCATCATCCACTCCTGAAATGACCAATGGCATCGCCCGGCCACCACCGACACTTGGCCCTGGGTCAATAAAGGCTCGACGTCATCGTGTTGGTCTTTGGTTCACGACGCTGCGGGGCGCCCACGCAGACATGGCGGGCGGGCGATCGTTTGTATCAGCCACCGGCTCGAATCTGATGGCTTGCCAAATTTATGGGGCCGGCCTTTCGGACTGCCAGAAATTGCAGCTGAAGTTATTCAAGCCACCGCCGTAGGGACTAGGCCTCACCGCGAACACTTCTGGTACAGCATCCCCATCGCCGCCATCGCGGAAGAACTCTCTCATAGAAAAGAGCGCCTGGGCCTTCAAACGCTCCCATTCTCGGTACCGACTGTCTTCAAGTTCGCTCTCTACCTGAGCGGCGCTGGGTTTGCGCTTGGGCACTGGCAAGGTGTAGCTGGGCTGAGGAGAGAAGTCGTAGACGAATGTCAGATGCCCGTGCTTCCAGTCCGCAGACGGCGACTCTCGCCAGCGAAACGACACTTGCACCGATAGTCGCTTACTGAGATGGAAAGGCGGCCTAATCTGATCATCAATAAAGAACAACTCACCCTCTTTACGCTCAGTTTCGAGCCGCCCTTTCATCTGCTGCAAAGCGTGAATGAGGTCATTGCCGGCATACAGCGCATCTTGCCGAGTGCGTTCGCGCTTGGCATGGGCCCTGGCCTTGCTGTACTCGGCGATCGCTTGTTGAAACGCATTAAGCTTGGCACCCACGTAAGGGCCACAATCACTAAGCCCAAGGCCATGAATCGGCCCCATGCGCTCTTCATCCAGGCACTTGCGCACTGCTGCCCGAAGCACCGTCTCGTCGACGTCGCTGATTGCAGCTTGCTGATTACTGGGCAGGTTAATGTAGGTCATGACCAAAACTATCCTTGTGTAATGGGCCTTGCTACCGCCTTATCCAGGCCGACCCTGCCGGCAGGATGGCACCATATAGCATGACTGAAGGACGTGGCGAAGCCCATTTTTGAAAAGGTCGCCAGTAGCTCGCGCCATACGCCGTGCAGGTAGATGAGTATGACTGGCGCAGCTTTCTTCACGCCGGACGTAGGGCAGCGGAGCACCAGCAGTCGAGCTCAAAACTTGATTTCGTGAGAGGTCGGACGGGCCTGGTAGAGCACACATCTCAGAGCAACGTAGGCCTGAAGGCGCGTGTATAACGCCCAAGAACAAATGGTGGCGGCAAAGCTAGCCATCATAATGCCATGCCAGCTTTGCGGCTAGCAGGCTCTGGCGTTCGACCGAGTGGGATCCACGGGCCCTGGTCACCGTATCTGCAACCGGTGCAGGCCTTGCTTCGACTGCAGAAACCCACGTAGAAACTCGCGGCCACCTTCATCCAACATTCCCGTAAGGCTGCACTACCTCTGTAAGGAATCTGAATGCTGATCGAACTTGATTTAAACACCAACGACGCAGAAGCGCTTTTGCGCCACTGCAGTGAGCACCGGCCAAACTGCGGGGACTTTCGAGAAGACGCTCGCCTAAGCGAAGCAATGGAAACGCTTGCAATTGCGATCAAGGATGCCATGAACCCCATGGAGGCGAAGGAGGCCTTAGATCATCAACTGCTGGATGCGGCGATTAGGTTGTTCGGCGCTAAATCGACCGCTATTGAGTGGCTTTCGAAACCAATGCCAGCACTGGGCCTACAACGTCCGATAGATGTTCCCCTCGAAGAAGCGTTGTCGCTCATTGGGCGACTGGAGCATGGCTTCGGCGCGTGAGGAATCTTGTAAGAGCTGATCAGCCATTTCTAATCGCTAATTGAGAACTCCGGGATGTGAAAGATGCGAGCTTCTCGCTGCCTCCTAGGCCAGCCTACCTGAGCGTCCTGGAGGCCAGTACTAGCCAGGCCATCTCTGAAACCTGTAAACCAATTTTTTTACGTGTAAATGGCAAGGGTTTACAGTGTAAAAATATGGTTTACAGGTCGATTGTCGGAGGGTAAGTCAGGTTACTCGCCTTGCGCTCGGAAAGTCACGGCGACACACGCTTGCAGACGCCTGTTGTCTGACACGGGTGTAATTTCAGACGGACTGATCCCAGCAAAAAAGCCCTATTGGTTTGACGTCAAAGCGTAAGCAGCAGCCTGCGGCTGCAAAGGAAAGCGATTTCTCCTTGGCCCCCGGCCCACCCACTCCAACCTCAGCTTCACACCAGACCCTCAAACCGTGTGATCTAGAAGCCGTAAATATCAGACGTAAAAGCCAGTGGGATCCTGTGAGAAAAGCGGTGCCTGGGCCACTGCCGCTTTTATCTTGCTCTCAAATATAAGAACTCCGTCTCGCTTAAAAATTTTCAAGAGGTGAATCGCCCCTGGTTTCCTAGACACTCTCCAAGCTCAGGAAATAGCGTTTCTCATACTCTATTGGAGACAGCTGCATAGCACTGCTGTGTCGGCGTTTAGGGTTATAGAACATTTCGATGTAATCG
>NZ_BQHW01000004.1 GCF_021602025.1 Pseudomonas ceruminis | reverse complement strand
CCCACCCCACCCACCGCCGCACCGACACCCCGCGCCTTGTCTTCATCAACGCCGCCGGCGATCGCCACGCTGCCGATGGTATCGAGCCTGCCGATATGCCCCTGCGCCTCCCCATGACGGGCCATCCCGGGGATTGAGGGCCAAGTGTTCGCTGGCGGCTGCTCTGCCTGTTTGTAAGCGCGCTGCCCTGCGGCCATCGCTATCAACGCGGTGGACGAACCGAAGACACCGATGGAACTGGATGCCGTCTGCTCTTCCAGCGCCATGCTCAGCGATCGCGCATCCATCTCAGATAACGCTTCGTTGCTATCCGGTTCGGCCTTGTCATCAACAGCGGCGTTGCCAAAATAACCTTCGCGCCTGCGCCCCTGCTTGCTGGCCTGCTTGCGTGTGCTCAGTGTTGGTGAAGCCGCGCCCAGCAGTGGGTCACCTGTTTTCGCGGCCTCGTCTGCAATCGGCGCCTCGCCACTATCCCCGGCAGCCTCGTTACGCGGGTGCCTCTGCTCAACCAGCGGGCGCGTTTGCCAACGTTGAGGATTGATCGGCGGGTCGCCCCCTTTCTGTAAGCAATCACAGACCACAGTGAGCCCTGCCGCGCCGAAACCAGCGACCACCATCGGCTCCATTCCAGCAGGTCCCCAAGGGATCGTTTGCTCCGGTTTGGCTGAGCCTGCCGCACTGGCTGCAGGTGCGCTGCTATCAGGGTCCGGGTTGGGTTTGCCCTGCCCCATAATCCATCTGAACAGTCTCCCCCCGGCCAGATCACCAACAGCTTCGCCAAGATAGCCGCCAAACTTGGCCCCTTGTTCTTTGGTCAGCTTCCCCCTGCTCAAGACGGATAGGACAGTACCCAGCAAACGCCCGCCCTGCTCGCCCAGGGCGGCACCCACGCCGCGCGCTTTCGTTTCACCGTCATCGTCGGTAATCAGCGCTTTGCCGATCTTTCCGGCAGCATCGATACGATGCTCCTGCCACTCCTGGGTGGTAGCCCTCTCCAGCCGTCGCTGGGTACGCGCCGGCTGCCGCTGCATGGCCTTTTTCCCACCGACAGAGATGGCAAGCGCTGTCAAACCGAGACCACCGGCCGCCAGCACGGCGCGTTGCCACGGCGCTGCGACGGCGGGGGCGTTAGCGGGTGGCCCGGCAGGGGGCGGCGCCGGGTCAGTTCCAGCGTCGACCTGCCTGTGTTGCTGCCAGACCGGGGCCTGGGGCTCAAGCGGTTTCAGCCGCGATAGGCCGGCGATAACCTGGTCCAGCAGCAGATAGTGCTGGCGCAGGCGTTCCACCGCATCGATTTCGTCATTGAGCCGAGTAGTCTGCTCCCCATGCTGCTGTGCCTGGTCCAACGCCAGCTGCCGTTCAATCTGGCGCACCGCGCCGAGCGCAAGCCCCAGGCGGATCACTTCGCCGATGAGCCTGTCAAAGCGGATAACATCGGCCTGCGTGCGCAGCTGCGCGATATCGCGGCGCAGCAGGTCGATGGCGCTCCCCAACGGATGGATGACAGTGACGCCGAGCTCGAGGATGAACAGCTGTGTGTTCGCCATACGTTCCTCCTTGTCACGGTGCGAGCCACCAGACCATGTCGCTGTACGACATGGTCATGATTTCGCTCGCGGAAAAGTTCAGCTCCTTGGCCAGCCGCCGGGCGGCGGCCTTCTGCCGGGCCGGGTCAAAGTTCGTCGTCCTGCACCAGGCGAAAGTATCCCGTCTGCAGGCGGCTGTAGTCCTTCACAGCGAGGCCTTCGAGATCTTTTATGCCGACCTCGGCCAACGACGCGAACAGGTTCAGTTCGCGCTGCTCATCATCTGCGGCACCGCCGGCATGGGCATTGCGGATATCGCGTACAGTCGGCGCGCGCAACGCCAGGCTGTCGACCTGCACACCGTTGGCCTCGCTGGCCCGGGACAAACGGACGGTGACGCGGTCGGCGCTCAGGGTCAGCCACTGTGGAAGCTTTTTCGCTTGAGACATGCTCGTTCTCCTTACAGGCCAAGTGCGGCGCGCTGGGCGGCCAGTTGGTCGACCCCATCAACCACGCGCTTCATGCCCAGCGCATCGATCTCGTAGACCAGGCGCCCATCGACTTCGAGCTTGTAGTAAGTGAGGCCGACGCTGTGTTTGATCTCGGCCTTGTCGCCGGATTTCCAGTCACCCATGTCGATTTCCTTCAGCGAGCCACGCAGGGTGACCACCACAGGGTTGATCCTGCCCTTGAGGCCCTTGAAGGCACCGCGGAAGGTGCCGTTGAAGCCGCTGCCATCGGCCAGGCCGAAGAACTTCAGTGCCTCACGACGCACACCGGTAGTGGTGAAGGCGGCTTCCTGTTTTTCCATGCCCAGGTCCATCTCCACCGGCATGTCCATGCCGCCCGGGCGGTGCTCCTCCATCTTCAAGGTGAGCTTGGGCAGGGTCAGGCTGGGTACATCGCCCTGGAAGCTGACGCCGTCGACGAACAGGTTCAGGTTGGCCAGGGTTTCGGGAATCATTGCCATGTTAATGCGCTCCTTAAGCGGCGGAATCGAGGACTTCGGTCAGCCACTGATTGGTGACTTCAACGCGGAAATTGGGGTTTTCGGCAGGCGGCACATCAGTGAAGCGGATGTTCCAGTACACCTTGCCTTGCTCCAGCTGGCTGGCAGTGTTCAGTTCCGGGTCGGCATAGACCTCGAAATTGATGATCGCGCCCTGGTTCTTGAGGTCACGCATGAAGGCCTGCAGGCCCTCGGTGACATCCTTGACGTAGGTCGCGGTGATCGAACGATCGACCGCCCACTTGTGCCCGTAGAGGATTGCGTCCATGACGATGTCCAGGGTCCGCACGCGGGTGACGAAGGCCCATTTCGGGTCGCTGGACAACGTGCGGTTGCCCCACAGGCGGAAACCATCGTCGCGGATGATGGTCGCGATGTTGGCGTTGTTCAGCAGGTTGGCGCGGCAGCCGTCGTCGCCATCGAGGAACTCGACCGGGCGAGTCGTACCGGTAATGCCGACGAACGACTTGTTCGACGGCGAGGCCCAGAAACCGTACTCGCTGTCGGTCCAGGCAAACAGGCCGGCGACCCAGGCCGAGCCGGGCGCGTCGACGGTGGCTTGCTCACCGTTGTCCCAGTACTGCACACCTGGGTCGACCAGGAAGGCGCGTTTGGCGCCGAAGCCGGCGGCGTAGGCAATGGCCGCCTCGTCGGTGGTGTTGGGGCCATCGAGGATGGCGATACCGCGCAGCTTGTCCGCCAAGGCTACCAGTGCAGTGCCAACAGCCTCGGTCGCGCTGTGCTTGGGAGCGACCAGCAGACGGGGTTGGGCGTTGAAACGGCTTTTGCCATCGAGCAACGCCTGCAGCCCGGTACGCTTGCCGTCAGCCAGCACGCCACCGATGATGGCCGAGGTTTGCTCGGCCGCGTCGGTCAGCTTGGCCACACCGCAGGCGACGATTACCGCCTTGGTCCGGGTGAAGACGGCCTGGCACGCCTTGGTGATGGCCGAGTCGGCACCGAAGGCGGCCACCGCCTCGCGCTCGCTGGAGATCAGCACCAGGTCATTGGCTTTGGCGGTTGCGCCAGCGCCGGGGGTGAAAGTGTCGACCAAGCCGATGATCGAGGACGATGGCAGGGCAATGCTGCGCGCGCCAGTGTCTACGCTCGTTACGGTAACGCCGTGGAAAAAACCACTCATAAATTCATTCTCCAGAAATGAGACGGCCCCGCATGCGGGGCCTTGTGGTACAGCAGAAAAGAAAACGCCCCGTCGGTGCGGGGCGTCTATGCGGTTTGCGAGGCCAGCCAGGCGGCCAAGGCTTCATCGTTGGGGCTGCTCGGCCAGTCGTCATCGGCAGGCGCGCTGGTGGTGATATCCAGGCGGCTCAGCTCCACGCGGTAGACCTTCCAGGCCTTGAGGGCGGCCGTTTCCGCGTCGCTAGCCATTTCCAGCTCGACCGCATCCTGCAGCGTGCTTATGCGCGCAGTGGCATACTGGGTGGCCATGGCTTGTCTGCGGTACGCCGACTGGCGCGCCACCTCAGCTATAGCCGCCTCGTCCGGAACCCATTCGTCATCCTCCCAGGTGTCGAACTCCGTCGACGGCGCTTGCAGGGTATAGCCCTCGGGCAGATCGCCCAGTGCCTGCCACTGGCGGGGCTCGCCGGTTTCGATGCTGTAGACCGTGGCGCCACGATGGTCGGCGACCAACTCCCAGCCATCACTGGTGCGATTGATCAGCGCAGCAAGGCCCTCGCCCAACTCGGGCGGTTCTATTGGGTAGCTGTAGGCCGGGTACAGCCATACACCCGGCTCCAGCGGGCTAGGGTCAGCGTGAGAGATACACAAAAATTCGCCGGTACCGCGATGCACGTTACACAGTTTCGGCGGTATCACCCCCGGCAGTTGCCACCAGGGCATTATCTCGGCCGGCTCCTGTAAGGCTGGCGAGTCGATCATTTCGATAACTTCGGCATTCATGGGTTACCTCAATACTTGATGCAGGCCAGATAGGCCCGGTTAGCCATGCGGGTTTCGTTACCACCGTTCGCGCTGATCGTCAGGGTGTGCGAGTGGGTGCCGCTAGCTGATGTGGTAGTGGTGTCTGTGCCTTGAATAATTTGATCGCCATACACAGCGTTAACGTTGCTAGTGGAAACACCGTCTACATACTCACGCTTATTGGTAATGACGTGCGTGTGCGCGCCGGTGCTGTTCGTCGTGCCTTCGTGGATGTGCGACTCGTTCTGGCCGGCCTGGCTCGAGAACAAGGCTCGTCCCGAGTCGGCCGCGTTGAGGCCGTCTGTCCACGCCCGGTCAATTAGCTCGCGGTCATCCGGCAAGTTGAAGGTGGTCGAGCCGTTGCCGGCACCAAATTGGGTGCCGATAGCTGCGAACAACGCGGCGTAGGTGGTACGCGAAACCGCTGCACCATTGCGCTTGAGCCAGCCGGCCGGCGGCGTATTGCGCGCGAAGTGAGCGACCTGACCCACAGGCGCGGCCATGTCCACCTTCTTGTTAACCCACAAAGTTGTAGGCGCTCGACTGCTGTTGTCGTCGTCAGCTGGGGATAGCACAGATACGCCGCAGCTCATGGTCACCGCCCCGGTAGCCAAGTTGAACTGGAACGGTCGCAGTGAATTGAAGTTCCCCGACGAGTTTCCGGCGTCAGTCACCAAGTAGTAAAAGTTTCCGTTGTCGACTCGCTGAATTACGCCATAGGTGCCAAGGCTATGGATGAAGCGCTGTACGTTGTCGCCCTTAAATACGGCTTCTCCCGTGAAGGTGGGCGAGTTCGTTTTTGCCAACTCTCGCCAATCGCTCCAATTGCCTGCAGTCATGCGCCGGAAATGCATCGTATCCAGCGATGCGCCCACCAATGATGGAATGAACACTTGCGCACAATATGCGCTTCCATCCATGTACTGGAACGACAGCAGATAGCCGTTCGCCGATGACTGGCCTTGCGTGCCGACTGGGCTGTTAGTCGGATTGATGCAATACGAAAGCCCGCCTTGGGTCAGCGTATTGATATCAACGCCCGACTTAACGTTGTAACCGCCGATACCAAACGACGCCATAGCGTCACTGACCACCTTACCGATCTCGCTAAGCGTGCCGCGCTTGTTGATGAAATAGTTCGTAGTGGACGCTTGCAGCTCAACCCATTCGCCAACTTGAAGAGAAGCCGAGTTAACGGTGTTGTTTTTCTCGAAAATTTTCCCATTTGCTGGAGCACTGATGGTGACGACGCCAGAACTTACATTACGGATAACGTAGGTTCCGCCCGATCCCGCATCTGCGGCCGTTGGCAGCGAGACTGTAACCGGTGCAGTCACATTAAAGGCGTATCCCGTCTGCGACCCTAGTAGCGTGATATCTGCACCAACGCCGACCACATTACCGCTGTAATTGCGCTTGAAAGTATTGATGCCCTGCAACAGAGCGGCCATGGTAGCCAGTTGGCCAGTGTTGGTCCCCACGGCAGCAGTCGGGGCCACCGGCGTCCCTGTGAATGCCGGCGAGTCTAAACGCCCGACCTGCTGCCAGTCGGCCCACGCGCCGGACGCCTTCGAGCGCCAGAACAATCGGGCGTTACCAATGTTGTTACTGCAACCTCCCGTCAACTGGAAGCAGCCTGTTGGGTTGAATTGGATATGCAGCAGCGCCATGGACGAGTTCGCGAACGGCGTGTTTAACGCTGTACCCGTGGCCCGATAAAGCCCCGTCTTGGTAACTTCGTTGAAATCTGTGATGGCGGCGCCATCGCCCCCTAAACCGAACGCCTGCAAAGCGGCCAGTAGAGCGGCCATTGTGGCAAGCTGCGGCGTATCCGTACCGACCGGAGCCGTGGGTGCGGTCGGCGTACCCGTCAAGCTGGGCGAATCCAATTCAGCTACTTCTTTCAGCTTGCCGCGCCCCACCACAAACCAAGCCGTGCCGGAAGACACCAGCTCCACCCACTCCAACGGCTTAAGAGCCATCGATCCGACCGTACTGCCAGCATCGACAATCGAGCCCGACGTGGCCACTACGATGGTCTGCGTCGCAGTAGTCGACGGGTTGCGCAGCATCACAGAGGCGCCGTTGCCAACATCGTTAACCGATGGTAAGGCCAAGGTCACCACGCCGGAGTTGAATTGCACAGCATTACCCATCTGCGCAGCGGTCAGCGTCAGATTGCCACTGACGCCGATAACCGCAGACTTGAACTGGCGCGCAGACGCCGCTACTGCGGTGGCCAGGGCGGCCATGTTGGCTGCCTGCAGGCCCTTGCTGCTTGCCGCCGGCGTGGGTACCTCTGGCGCGCCGGTGAACTTCGGAGAAGCCAGCGGCGCCTTTTTCGCCAGTTCGTTGACCATGGTGGTGGCGAAGCTTGGATCGTTGCCAATGGCATCGGCCAGCTCTTTCAGTGTGTCCAAGGCACCCGGCGCAGAATCCACCAGGCCATTCACCGCGTTGGTGACCGAATCGGAAATAGCCTTGGCGATTTCGGTCCGGTTGTAGGTTTCCGACTTGGTGTACACATCGGTAATGCCGTAACCCGCAACGGTAGTCGGGTTGGTCGCGGCAACCACACGGCCGTACTTGTCCACCTGCACGCTGCGATAGGTACCGGCGAGTACACCACTGCGGCCAAAGGCCATTTCAAACGACAGCGCCGTTACGCCCAGGCTGATAGGTGCGTCGGTCACCAGCTGCCAGGCGCTATCACTATTGACCGTGCCCCTCTCCACCAGGACGAGCAAGCCAGGTGTCACCTTGGCATTGCTGTCAGCGTCGACGGAGCGCGTCCAGGCACCGCCGGCCACCACGGTATAAATACCGTTTTCCTTGGCAGCGGCCTGGTTCTTCACCAACACCCGCGCACCGGCAGTCAGCGCTACGCCATCAATGGTCTGCAGGCCGCTCAAATTGATGCCAGCCGTGGTGGCCACCAACACCGAATGCTTGAAGTCCTGCCGCGCCAGTTCTTCGGTCACCCATTCACGAGTGGCCAGTACCACACTGGGGTCGATCTTGAGCTGCACATTAGCGGCGCTGCTGACCACCAGGCTCATGCGTACGATCTGGGTACGGCCAGAGCCTTGTGACAGTAACGGCTTGTAGGTCGGCGCACAGTTGGCCACTGCCACCAAGTCGCCATCGGCGTCGTACAGGCCGATTTCGCGAATCCACTTACCGCCGACGTCGGCCGGGATCACCTGCTCAGCCACGATGATGGAGGGGTCTTTGTCATCGACCTTCAACTGGTTGAGTGGTGCCCGGCGCCACTCGTTGATAAGGCGGGTTTGTGTTGCGCTCGGCGTCGGATCGGTGCCGTTGGCATCGCCCACCGCCAGCTGCGTGATTTTCCAAGCGATGCCCAGGGCATCTGCGTTGGCCTGCTTTGCGGCGCCCACGTTCGTGAGAATCGCGTAAAACTGCGAATTCTGGTCAACCATGTGAAATTTCCAGTGTGTCGATTGTGGTTTCGCGGCCACCACGGCGCATCACGCCGGTGACCTCAATGTCGCGCTGCCTAGGCGGGTACACGTCCAGAGTGTCTCCCTCGCTCAGGCTCGCGCCGAGGTAGTACCGGCCAGTGGCTTCCAGGCTGATTTCCAGGCCGACCATGTGCCGGCTGACTGGCCGGGCGTCATCGAGCAGCGCCGACAGCTCGCGGTAGGTTTCTTCGCTGATGCCCGAATTGGAGACACCGACCTTGAGCGCGAAAGTGCCAGGCACGCCCTGCGGCTGCAGGTTGAACCACTCCACCACCTCAATGAGGTAACCGAACGGCTCGACCACTCGGCGCAGCGCGCCAACGGTGCCCTTGTGCTTGTGGATGTAGAACGCCGAGCGGATCACCGAACGCTTTGTCGCTTCGGTCCACTCATCGTCCCAGCGATCCACCGACCAAGCCCAGGCCAGCTGATACAGCAGATGCGACGGGCAGGTGTCGGGGTTGTACAGGGTTCGCAGCGTGACGGCGGTTGCCTCAGCGTCGGCGCCCTCCACGGCCCGCTCCAGCGGCGTGGCGTTTATCGGCAGTAGGCTGGCCATGTCAGGCCCCCCGCACGACGGTGAAACCCTCACACCAGGCCGCCTGTGCCTTGCTCGGCTTGATGTCGACCCAGCCAGGTATCTCCACACGCGTGACCCCATCAATATGCAACTGGGCATCAATGGCCGACCGTGCCACTTCCACGCCCAGTCGCCGGCGGGGGTTCTTCCAGGCCTCCAGGCGCGCCCGGCACTCAGCCAGGATGGCCTCGTTCTCCGGACCATTGCCCGCCATGAAGACTTTGGCGTCGACCCGATAGGGCAGAATCTGCGCACTTTGCACCGTCAGGCGATCGGCGACGGGCCGCACGTCGTCGTCATTCAAATAAGCCGAAACAGTGCCCAGCAGCTCGGCCGAGGCCGTGCCGTTGCCCTCCTGCGAAAGCACCGTCACCACCACCACGGCCGGTGACGGGCTTTCGGCGGTGGCGTCAGCCACCTGCCCCGAGGCATTGCGGGCATGCAGGATGTAACTGTTACGCGGGCCGGCCGTGGTGAGGCCTTCGTAGACCAACTGCACCCTCTCGCGCAGAGCGTCGTCGGATTCGAGCAGTGCGGCGATCGGCGGTACACGGGTGAGGTCCTGGGCCTGGATCACCAAGCGCCGCAGGCTGACATTGGCCGCCAGGTGTTCAAGATCGGTGCCTCTTGCGTAGGCGAGCAGCAGTGATTTGGCCGCATCGTTGATCCGTGCCCGATTGAGCAACTTGCGGTAGGCACCGACCTCCAGCAGTTTGATGACCGGGTCGCTTTCCAGGGTGGCGGACCAGCCCTCACCCATATGTTCGCGAAACGTGTCCAGGTCAGCCTGGTAAAGGCTTTCATAATCAAGGGACTCAAGCAGCTGGGGGGCGGGCAGTTTCGACAGGTCTACCTGGCTCATACGCTCACCTCCACCAGCGCGTCATCGCCCAGGTAACGGCCCTGCAACGCCAGACGAACCTGGCCGTCGAGCACTGCCACGACCTTGACCCGCTCCAACTTCAACCGTGGCTCCCAGCGGCCCAGCGCCCGGGCCACCTCCGCCTGCACGGCGCTCTTCCAACCTTCATTGACCGGCAGGTCGACAAAGCGGCGCAACTGGCTGCCGTATTCCGGGCGCATGCGTCGGCTACCCAATGGAGTGGCAAGGATATCTTCGATGGACTGGCGCAAGTGGGCGACCCCGGCCAGTGGCTGGCCGGTGCGGCGGTCCATGCCGATCATGGCGCACCTCCTGCTCTGGCGGTGCCCGGTGGGTGGGTATGCATGGCATCCTCCTGAAATGAAAAAGCCCGCAGTGGCGGGCCTGGTTCAGTGCTTGTGGTTGGCGGTATTGCCGGCGGTGTCGATGATTCGGCCGCCGCCATTGATGTCGCCGCGTACCGTCAGCGGGCCATCGATGACGACGTTGCCCGTGAGATTGATAGCGCCCGCCTGCAGGCTGATCGCGCCATCGTTGACCTGCACAGCGCTGGCCCCGACCTTGATGCTGACATTTCCACTGGGCAGCTGGATGTCGTAACGCCGTGCCTGCCAGTCGTAGGTCAGCGAGCCCCCGTCGTCGAACTGCCAGACTTCGGCATGCTCGCGCAGGTCCGGTGGATTGCCGGCATTGCCATAGAGGCCGGGTATGAACGTACCTTGGGCCGGCTCGCCACTCGGGCTGAGCAAGACACCCTGCTCTCCCAGGCTGGGTGCCCGCCAGTGGCGGGCCTTGCCAGCGGCCAGCGCATGCCAGCGCAGCCAGGCGCTGGTCCAGCCACTGCCGTCGGAAACCCGCACCCGGGCGGCGGCAAGGTCTACAGCCACCACCCGGCAGGGGATGAGCAGACAGGCCAGCATGCGGTCATGCATTGCACTGACGTAACTCATGACAGCTCTTCCGGGGTAATGTAGTGGCCTTCGTTACCCAGCCCCACATCAGGTGCAAACCCCAGCATCAGGCTGCCTGGTGGCTGGTCCGGCCAGTCCCAGCGCGGCTCACCGAGCAGCACCGGTTGGTCCCAGCGCACCGTCCAGGCACTGCCTTCGAACTGCGCCTGTACATTGCGGCTGGCTTCGACAAACTCCAGCGCCCAATGCTGCTGGCGCAGCAGGTCCATCAGTTGCGCGGCCAGCAGGCTACCCTGCAGGCGAGCCTCGGGGTTGGCGCTGTCGGCGATGATGTCCGCCTCGAACGTAGCGATCAGCACCGAGCGGCCGTCACGCGGTGCAGTATCGGCCGTCATGCGCACGATGCCATGGCGCAATGTCGGCCGTTCAGGAGCACTTGCGACAGTTGCATATGCATCAACTGACGCCAGCTCCGGCATAGCCTCACGAATGATTGCGGTCACTGCCGCATGTAAAGTGGCCAGTTCGCTCATGCCTGTTCTCCTTATCGCTCGTCGATAGACGCGTTGTCGCGCAACCCCAACCGCCGGATGGCCCAGCGTTCGTAAAGGCGCATGGCGACATCCGCCCCGCCCACCGCGGTAAGGCAGCCAAACGCACTGGCCGCCCAGATCGACAGCCCACCGGCATACAGCAGCATCACGGTGGAAACGCCGCAGACCATGCAGGCCCCGGAGCGCAGCGCCAGCCGTCGCAGCAGCGACCAGCCCGTGGCACCGGCCTTGTCGGCTCGCCACATTTCGCCGCTGAGGCCGCCCAGCAATGCCAGGACGATTACCAGCCAGAGCGGCATTTCCAGCAACGCTTGTTGCTCGTTCGTCACTGTCCTGTCTCCTGTGTAATGCCTGCCGGCGCTAGCCAGCAGGTCGGTTGTGGGTTAACTCGGTATTCCAAAAAGCCCGGTTCCCAGGCTTTTCAGTAATACGTTGTCGAACCGCCGGCCACGACTGGTGACGCCGTGCGGTTGCGCTGCAAATTAGTGACTCCGACCGCGGCCACCTGCCCGCCGGATAACTGATCGTGGTGCTTTACGCTGCACACCCGGGCCAGTTGCCAACCCTCTGAACAGTTGAGGCCTGTTCATCGCTGCCTGTGTCACAACCGGTTTACGTCCGGCTTGAGACACAGGCTATGCATTAATGCATATGCAGTCAATGCATTTCTTCACATTTCTATGCGAAAGATTTTGCTGAAATGCATGAAAGCCTTGCCCGCTCTGGGTTGTAGGACTTTTCTCTAGGCGAAAAAAAACCCGCCGAAGCGGGTTTCTTGAGAAGAACGAAGGGTCAGCGAGCGTACATGCCCCACCAGAACACATGCCCCAGCAGGCTGATCTGCTCTTCCTGCATCTGCTGGAAGCTGTAGTCCTCATCAGGGTGCTCGTCACGGTTGAAGCTGCGCAAGCGTATGCCGATGGGCAGGCGGTAAACCTGTTTCACCCGCAACTGGCCATTGTGGTTGATGGCATACAGGTCGCCGTCGATGATGTCACCGATCGAGCATTTGCCAGTGTTGACTCCCACCGTGGCGCCATCGCGCAGTACCGGCAGCATGCTATTGCCGCGTACGGTCACGCATTTGGCCTGGTCGAACTGCACACCGTTATGGCGCAGGCTGCGCTTGCCAAAACGCAAGCGCGCCCGCTCGCTTTCCTCGATGACGAATCTTCCTGATCCTGCTGCCAATTCGACCTCGCGAAGAAAGGGTACGGACACCTCGTCGTCCTCGACGGGCGTTTCATCGTCCCACAGGCTGATGTCGCTGAGGTCCGCATGGCCATGGGCGGGTTGCGCCGCTTCACGTGATTCGCCAAGTGCTGCACGGCCGCGTAACTGCTCGGTGCTTACCCCAAAGTAGTCGGCGATCTTCGACACGTGTTTGTCCGAAGGATCGACGATCTTCCCGCTGAGGATGCGCGACAGGGTGGATTGAGGTACGCCCGTGCGCCGGTGCAGCTCTGTCGGGGACAGGCCGTGGCGGTCGAGCAGTTCTCTGAGTACGGAAGCTACATTGCGTTTTTGCATAACGTGCATAATGCAATTGGCCGGCAGGAAATGCAATACAGCCGTCTTTATAAGCGTGCGTGTGTCCTCCGGCTGGTGCGGGCGATTGCATTGAACGCCCTTGCTGCCCTGCAACGCGGCGAAAAAGCCTGTACCATTGCGGGTTTCATAATCGCCAACCAGATCACCCGCTGTAAGGCCCTGAATGTCTGATCTTTCCGCACACACCCCGATGATGCAGCAGTACTGGAAGCTGAAAAATCAGCATCCGGACCAGCTGATGTTCTACCGCATGGGCGACTTCTACGAAATCTTCTACGAAGATGCGAAAAAGGCCGCGAAACTGCTGGATATCACCCTGACCGCGCGCGGTCAGTCGGCCGGCCAGTCGATCCCCATGTGCGGGATTCCGTTCCATTCGCTGGAAGGCTACCTGGCCAAACTGGTCAAGTTGGGCGAGTCCGTGGTGATCTGCGAACAGATTGGCGACCCGGCTACCAGTAAAGGCCCGGTGGAGCGCCAGGTGGTGCGGATCATCACCCCCGGCACCGTCAGTGACGAAGCGCTGCTCGACGAGCGCCGTGACAACCTGATTGCAGCGCTGTTGGGCGATGAACGCCTGTTCGGTCTGGCAGTGTTGGACATCACCAGCGGCAACTTCAGCGTTCAGGAAATCAAAGGCTGGGAGAACCTGCTGGCCGAGCTCGAACGCCTCAATCCGGTTGAGCTCCTGATCCCGGACGACTGGCCCCGTGACCTGCCCGCCGAAAAACGCCCGGGCGCCCGCCGACGTGCCCCGTGGGATTTCGACCGTGACTCGGCGCGCAAGGCGCTGTGCCAGCAGTTTGCAACCAAGGACCTCAAGGGCTTCGGTTGCGACAAGCTGACCCTGGCCATCGGTGCCGCCGGTTGCCTGCTGACCTACGCCAAGGAAACCCAGCGCACCGCTCTGCCCCACCTGCGCAGCCTACGCCACGAGCGCCTTGACGACACCGTGATCCTCGACGGTGCGAGCCGCCGCAATCTGGAGCTGGACATCAACCTGGCGGGAGGGCGCGACAACACCCTGCAGTCGGTGGTCGACCGCTGCCAGACCGCCATGGCCAGCCGCTTGCTGACCCGCTGGCTGAACCGCCCGCTGCGCGACCTGAAAACACTACAGGCACGGCAGGACTCGATCCGCTGCCTGCTCGATAGCTACCGCTTCGAAAAACTGCAGCCGCAGCTCAAGGAAATCGGCGACATCGAACGCATCCTGGCGCGTATCGGCCTGCGCAATGCCCGACCGCGTGACCTGGCGCGCCTGCGAGATGCCCTGGGTGCCTTGCCTGAGCTGCAAAATGCCATGGCCGAACTGGAGGCACCGCACCTGGCACGCCTGGCCGCGATCACCGGCACCTACCCAGAGCTTGCCAGCCTGCTGGAACGCGCCATCATCGACAACCCGCCAGCGGTGATCCGCGACGGCGGCGTACTCAAGGCCGGCTATGACAGCGAACTGGACGAACTGCTGGCGATCAGCGAGAACGCCGGACAGTTCCTCATTGATCTGGAAGCCCGCGAAAAAGCCCGCACCGGCCTTGCCAACCTGAAGGTCGGCTACAACCGTGTGCACGGTTACTTTATCGAGTTGCCCACCAAACAGGCCGAGCAGGCCCCGGGCGACTACATTCGCCGGCAAACCCTAAAAGGTGCCGAGCGCTTCATCACGCCAGAACTCAAGGCGTTCGAGGACAAGGCGCTATCGGCCAAAAGCCGTGCCCTGGCCCGCGAGAAGATGCTCTACGACGCACTGCTCGAAACCCTGATCAGCCACCTCGCGCCGCTGCAGGACAGTGCCGCTGCGCTGGCCGAGCTGGATGTGCTGAGCAACCTTGCCGAACGTGCGCTGACACTCGACCTGAACTGCCCACGCTTCGTCGACGAACCCTGCCTGCGTATCGACCAGGGCCGTCACCCAGTAGTCGAGCAGGTCTTGACCACACCGTTCGTGGCTAACGACCTGAGCCTGGACAACAGCACACGCATGCTGATCATCACCGGCCCGAACATGGGCGGTAAGTCCACTTACATGCGCCAGACCGCACTGATTGTGCTGCTGGCACACATCGGCAGTTTCGTCCCGGCAGCCAGTTGCGAGCTGTCGCTGGTCGACCGCATCTTCACCCGCATCGGCTCCAGCGACGACCTGGCAGGCGGTCGCTCGACCTTCATGGTCGAAATGAGCGAAACCGCCAATATCCTGCACAATGCCACCGATCGCAGCCTGGTGCTGATGGACGAGGTAGGCCGCGGCACCAGCACCTTCGACGGCCTGTCGTTGGCTTGGGCGGCTGCCGAGCGCCTGGCACAGTTGCGCGCCTATACGCTGTTCGCCACCCATTACTTCGAGCTGACCGTACTTCCGGAAAGCGAACCGCTCGTGGCCAACGTGCACCTTAACGCCACCGAGCACAACGAGCGTATCGTGTTCCTGCACCACGTGTTGCCGGGCCCTGCCAGCCAGAGCTATGGCTTGGCGGTGGCGCAGTTGGCGGGTGTACCATCCCCAGTCATACAGCGTGCCCGCGAGCACCTGGGTCGTCTGGAAACCAGCAGCCTGCCGCATGAGTTGCCGGCGGCCAAGAAGACCAAGGGTGAGCCGCAGGCGCCGCACCAGAGTGACCTGTTTGCCAGCCTGCCCCACCCGGCCATCGAGAAGCTGGGTAAGCTGGAGCTGGATGACATGACCCCGCGTCAAGCTATCGAAATGCTATATCAACTAAAGAACCTGTTATAACGGCGCCCACTACAAGCTGGTAGAATCCGCCGCGGTTTGCTGGTGCTGCAGGTTATTAGCCTGGCCTGCAGCCACATGCCTGTAAACCGCGCGGCCCTGAGAGGAAGGGCCGCCGCCGTTGCCTGAGGAGAGAACTAGAAATGACCTTCGTCGTCACCGACAACTGCATCAAATGCAAATACACCGACTGCGTGGAAGTCTGTCCGGTGGACTGCTTCTACGAAGGCCCGAACTTCCTGGTCATTCACCCGGACGAGTGCATCGATTGCGCGCTGTGCGAGCCTGAGTGCCCGGCCCAGGCCATTTTCTCGGAAGACGAAGTGCCTGCAGGCATGGAGAATTTCCTCGAGCTCAACGCCGAGCTGGCGGAAATCTGGCCGAACATCACCGAGCGTAAGGACCCCTTGCCTGACGCCGAGGAATGGGACGGCAAGCCTGGCAAGATTGCCGACTTGGAGCGTTAATCGCTCGGATACGAAAAAGGCCCACAACGGGCCTTTTTTCATTTTATGCAGGCAAAAAAAAGGGGCGGTTTGACCCGCCCACATTTTTTCCGTAGTCCCTGATTGTCCCAAACATCGTCCTGATGAATCGCTTCTTGCGATGTCCTTGGCCTTCGTCCTGAAAGCCTGTGCATGTCCCTGTGCACAGTTCGAATACTAGCGACTTCGGTGGCGCAGGCAACTGCAACACCTCTCAGGAAGTTACCGGGGACACATTTCCACAAATCAAAAAAAATCATTATTTTCAGTTACTTACGATTTTTTCGGATCTGAAAACGACAATGATTTACTACTCCTTACATGCATGGCTTACACCACGAGTAAGCAAAGGCTTACACGCAATGCATCTGGGGTAGCGTTGGACATAATGCTTGGCCCTCACGATGACGGCACGAGCGGCAGGCCTGACACAAACAAAAACGCCCCGAGGTATTCGGGGCGTTTTTGTTTGCGGGTAATCGCTTACTGGAACAGCGACTCGCTGGAAAGGCCGTTCTTCTCGAGAATCTCGCGCAGGCGCTTGAGGCCCTCGACCTGGATTTGCCGAACCCGCTCACGGGTCAGGCCGATCTCCAGGCCAACATCTTCCAACGTGCTGCTCTCATGACCACGCAGGCCGAAGCGACGGACGACCACCTCACGCTGCTTGTCGGTCAGCTCACCCAGCCACTGATCGATGCTCTGCGACAGGTCGTCATCCTGCAGCAATTCGCACGGGTCGGTTGGCCGATCGTCGGTGAGGGTATCGAGCAGGGTCTTGTCTGAATCCGGGCCGAGGGAAACGTCGACCGAAGAGACTCGTTCATTGAGACCAAGCATACGCTTGACCTCTGCGACGGGCTTCTCCAGCAGGGTGGCGATTTCTTCAGGAGACGGTTCGTGATCGAGCTTCTGTGTCAGCTCCCGCGCAGCACGCAGGTAGACATTGAGCTCCTTGACCACATGGATCGGCAAACGAATGGTGCGGGTTTGGTTCATGATGGCCCGCTCGATGGTCTGGCGAATCCACCAGGTCGCATACGTCGAGAAACGGAAACCACGCTCCGGGTCGAACTTCTCGACCGCCCGGATCAACCCCAGGTTGCCCTCCTCGATCAAATCGAGCAGGGAGAGGCCGCGATTCACGTAGCGACGGGCAATTTTCACAACCAGGCGCAGGTTGCTTTCGATCATGCGCTTGCGGCCAGCGGGGTCGCCCTTTTGCGACAGACGCGCAAAATGCACTTCCTCTTCCGGCGACAGCAGAGGCGAGAATCCGATCTCGTTGAGATACAACTGGGTAGCATCGAGCGCCCGGCTGTAATCGATGTACTTGTGTTGCTTGAGCGAAGAGCCTGACTTGGCTCTGGTCCGAACCGACGGTACAGCAGGTTCGTCTGACACCACATCCGTTTCCAAAACGATACCCGTCTCCATGAGGAGGACGTCATCGTCGATGTCAAACTCCGGCGCTTCTTTATTGAGAGCCATTGTTATAGTCCTTTGCTGAGTTCGAACTCAGACTCAAGCAACGCCTGCATCCCTGGCATCGCTGGAGCCTGTCCCCTCTACATCACAGGAACAGGCCGGGTACAACAATCAACGGCGTGGCAGGAACTGGAGAGGATCGACGGGTTTGCCCTGGCGGCGAATCTCGAAATGCAGCTTCACCCGATCAGTGCCCGTAGACCCCATTTCAGCAATCGACTGCCCTGCCTTGACCTGCTGCCCCTCCCGAACCAAAAGCCTGCGGTTGTGACCGTAGGCACTGACGTAGGTATCGCTGTGCTTGATGATGATCAGTTCGCCGTAGCCCCTCAAGCCACTCCCGGCATAAACCACCGCACCATCAGACGCAGCAAAAACAGGCTGTCCCAAATCACCGGCGATATCAATGCCTTTATTCAAACTACCGTTTGAAGCGAATTTTCCAATCAGCACGCCATTGGCCGGCCAGGTCCAGCCGCCAACGGCACGCTCTGCGGCGGGCACCGTGGTAACCACCGGTGTAGCCGTGGTTGGGGTTGTTGACGCCGTTTTACCGCCGCTCCCCGCAGGCGTGATAGTCGTCCCCACGGGGCGACGAATGACCGTAGTCTTGCTTGACGATGAGGGGTTGGACACCACGGTGGTGCTGCCGGTGGAGCCGCTGCTGAAACGGATCGCCTGGCCTGGACGGATGGTATACGGGGCAGCGATACCGTTACGCGCGGCCAGCTCCTTATAGTCCCAGCCATAACGGAAGGCGATGGAGAACAGCGTATCGCCAGGTTTGACGATGTACTGCCCAGAGGTCACGGTCGGCCGCTTGGGCGCCGCGTTGTTGCGGTCGACCACGCGCGCACCGCTCGAGCCGGTGCTGGAGCAACCCGCCAGCAGGGTGCCCATGGCCAGTGCAATCACCAGAAGCTTGAAACCCGACCGATCCTTGCGCTGCCGAATGACTGTGTGACCCACCCGCGCTCCCCTCATGGTGCCGAAAATCGATAATACGACAAGAAATGCAATAATGTTGCAATTATAACCAAGCCCAGACGCATTGGCAGGCTCGTCAGCAATGCTCCGCCAGATAGACAGGGCGGCGCGGCTAGAATTCGTCGCCGCTGCAAAAAATCCGCGATATCAGGCCAACGGGCCGTTCAACAGTGGCACGAAGCGCACCGCCCCCAGCACGCGCCGTGAGAAGCCCTGCTCCTCGCGGACGATCAGCATCAGTTGCTGAACCTCTCCAGCCGGGCCCACCGGGATCACCATGCGACCGCCCGGCGCCAATTGGTCGAGCAATGCCTGTGGTACTTCCGGCGCCACCGCAGTGACGATGATGCCGTTGTAGGGGGCCAGCGCCTGCCAGCCTTCACATCCGTCCCCCCACCGAAACACCACGTTGCGCAGGTTCAACTCGACCAGGCGCTCTTTGGCGCGGTCCTGCAGAACCTTGATACGCTCCACCGAGAACACGCGCTCCACCAGCTGGGCCAGGATAGCTGTCTGGTAACCCGAGCCAGTGCCGATCTCCAATACCTTGTCCAGCGGCCCTGCCTCCAGCAGCAGCTCGCTCATGTGCGCCACCATGAACGGCTGGGAGATGGTCTGGTTGTGCCCGATCGGCAGTGCGGTGTCTTCGTAGGCGCGGTGCGCCAGCGCCTCATCGACGAACAGGTGGCGTGGCGTGCGGCGAATGGCGTCCAGTACTTTGCTGTTCGACACCCCCTCCTCCAGCAAGCGCTGGATCAGCCGCTCCCGCGTGCGCTGAGAGGTCATGCCGATACCACGGCGCTGCAGATCGTCCTGTTCGCGCATCAGAGCACGCCCTCCAGCCAACCATCGAGCTGCTCGAAAGCGTCGTTGAACGTGCGGTCCAGCTGCAGCGGAGTGATCGACACGTAACCTTGCATCACCGCATGGAAGTCGGTACCCGGCCCGCCATCCTCGGCGTCACCGGCCACGGCGATCCAGTAGCCTTCCTTGCCACGCGGGTTGACCACCTTGGTGGGCGCCGCAGCCCGCGCCCGGTGACCGAGGCGGGTCAGCTGGATACCCCGAATGTGCTCCAGCGGCAGATTGGGGATATTGACGTTGAGCACGGTGCGCGGCGGCAGTGTCAGGCGCGATTGCGCCTCCATCAGGCGGCGGGCGATATAGGCCGCGGTTGGCAGGTTGTCGGGCAGGCGCGACAACAACGAGAACGCCAGCGACGTGCCCCCCAGAAAACGCCCTTCCAGCGCAGCCGCCACCGTGCCGGAATAGATCACGTCATCGCCCAGGTTGGCACCGAGGTTGATACCCG
Organism: Pseudomonas ceruminis; assembly: GCF_021602025.1. Lineage (GTDB taxonomy): Bacteria > Pseudomonadota > Gammaproteobacteria > Pseudomonadales > Pseudomonadaceae > Aquipseudomonas > Aquipseudomonas ceruminis. Next base: position 325,743 of record NZ_BQHW01000004.1, on the reverse strand, counting down.
ACACGACCATGTCCGGCGTATAGGGCAACAGCCCATTGAGCCCCAGGTGCACGCAGTCTGTGGGCGTGCCATTGAGGCTGATGAAGCCGTTGGCCAGGGTCTGCGGGTGCAGCGGCCGGTCCAGCGTCAGCGAACTGCCGGCGCCGCTCTTGTCTTGATCCGGGGCGATCACAACGCACTCGGCATAATCCGCCAGCGCAGCATGCAGCGCGGCGAGGCCAGGTGCGGTAACACCGTCGTCATTCGAAATCAGAATACGCATGGGCTGTCCGTCTGCCCTGCCGGCACCAGATCGACGAGTTCGCGCACCACGACGGTGGCGAAGCATCCGGCCGGAAGGACGAATTCCAGTTGCAGGATATCAGGCTCGGGATAATGCCACGTCAGGCCGCCAATAGGGAGCCGCAGGATGCGCCGTTCTTGACTCATGCCTGCACCGGCAAGCCATTGGCACAGCGCTGGATGCTGCGCGGCGACGGCCGCCTCCCGTTCGCCAGCCACACCCGCTGCGGGTGTCGGGCCTTCACCCCACATCGGACCGGTGGGGTGCAAATCGAGAATGGCCAGGCGCGGATCGCTACATTCCTGCTCGCCAGCAGGGAAAAAGCTACGGCTGTCGGTGAACGCCAGCAGGTCACCGACCTGAGCGCGCTGCCAACTGCCATCGGCAACACGGGCCGCCAGCACCTGATTGAACACATAGCTGCGTGCGGCAGACAGCAGGCGCGAGCGCACATTGCGCTGCTCCGGCAGAGCCTTGCGCGCAGCCCAGTCCTGAGCGTCGTGGATGTTGCCGCCAGCATGCCCGAAGCGCTGACTGCCGAAATAATTCGGCACCCCTTGCTGCTTGAGCAATGCCAGGCGGGCATCGAGTGCCTGATGGTCGGCCGTCATGGCCGTCAGGCGCAGGGTGAAGCCATTGGCCGAGTGGGCACCGCGCTGCAGCTTGCGCTGGTGGCGTACCTGTTTGAGTACGCGCAGGCTGGCATCTTCTGCCCGCGACAGGTCTGGGTCGGCCTTGCCCGGCAGGTGCAGGCTGAACCACTGCCGCGTCAGGGCCTGACGATCCTTGAGGCCGGCATAGCTGATCGAGCGCACCGGCACACCGGCGGCACGGGCCAGACGACGAGCGGCCTCTTCGGTGTTGAGGTCACGCTTTTCGACCCACAGCCACAGGTGCTCGCCCTGGCCGGACAACGGGATGTCCAGCACTTCGTCGACCTGGAAGTCTTCCGCCACTGCCTTGAGCACGGCGCTACCCAGCGAATCACCCGAGGCGCGCGGGCCCAGCAGGTCCTGTTCGGTCATGCTGGCAGCAGCAGGGCGACCGCATGCACGGCGATGCCCTCCTCGCGACCCGTGAAGCCCAGTTTCTCGGTGGTGGTGGCTTTGACGTTGACCTGGTCGAGCTCGACCTGCAGGTCTTCAGCGACCTGTTGGCGCATAGCTTCAATATGCGGGGCCATCTTTGGCGCCTGGGCAACGATGGTGGTGTCGACGTTGCCGACTTTCCAGCCCTTGGCCTGGACAATGCCGACCACATGGCGCAGCAGTACGCGGCTGTCGGCGCCCTTGAACTGCGGGTCGGTATCGGGGAAGTGTTTGCCGATATCACCCAGCGCTGCCGCGCCAAGCAGGGCATCGCTCAGGGCGTGCAGCAGCACGTCACCGTCGGAATGGGCCAGGAGGCCGTATTTGTGGGGGATACGCACCCCACCCAGGGTAATGAAATCACCGTCGCAGAAACGGTGCACATCGTAGCCGTGGCCAATACGCATAGAAAAACGCCCTGATTGAGTCAGGGCGTGATTCTACCTGCTTTGCAGGTGGTTGGGCGGCTTTTGGACCGCAGCCTTACACCCTGCCCAGTGCCACCGCATGATGGCGCAGGTGTTCATCGATGAAGCTGGCAATGAAGTAGTAGCTGTGGTCATAGCCAGGCTGCAGGCGCAGAGTCAGCCCATGGCCGCCCTTGCGTGCCGCCTGCTCCAGCGCCTCAGGCTTGAGCTGTTGTGCGAGAAAGTCGTCCCGGTCGCCCTGATCGACCAGCAGCGGCGGGCATTCGCCCGCAGGCGTCTCGGCCAGCAGCACGCTGGCATCCCATTCCCGCCAGCGCGCACGGTCGTCACCCAGGTAGCGGCTGAAAGCCTTTTCACCCCAGGGGCAATCCATCGGATTGCTGATCGGCGAAAACGCCGATACCGACCGATAGCGCCCCGGGTTGCGCAGGGCGCACACCAGCGCGCCATGCCCGCCCATCGAGTGGCCACTGATGCTGCGCCGGTCAGAGGCCGGGAAGTGCGCCTCGATCAGTGCCGGCAGCTCATGCACCACATAGTCATGCATGCGATAGTGCTGGGCCCAGGGCTGCTGGGTGGCGTTGAGGTAGAAACCCGCCCCCAGCCCAAAGTCCCAGGCGCCATCAGGGTCGCCCGGCACCTGCGCGCCACGCGGGCTGGTGTCCGGCGCGACGATGATCAGGCCAAGCTCGGCAGCCAAGCGCTGGGCGCCGGCCTTCTGCATGAAGTTCTCATCGGTGCAGGTAAGGCCGCTCAGCCAGTACAGCACGGGCAACTTCTCGTCCTGCTCGGCCTGCGGTGGCAGGTAGACAGCAAACACCATGTCGCAGCCCAGCACCTTGGATTGATGCCGGTAACGCTTGTGCCAGCCGCCGAAGCTCTTCTGGCAGGAGATGTTATCCAGGCTCATGGCAGACCTCAGAAGTGGATCACGCTGCGAATGCTCTTGCCTTCGTGCATCAGGTCGAAGGCCTTGTTGATGTCCTCCAGGCCCATGGTATGGGTGATGAAGGTGTCCAGCGGGATCTCGCCCTTCTCGGACATTTCCACGTAGCTTGGCAGCTCGGTACGACCACGCACGCCACCGAAGGCAGAACCGCGCCAGACGCGGCCGGTCACCAGCTGGAACGGACGGGTAGCGATCTCCTGACCGGCACCGGCCACACCGATGATCACCGATTCACCCCACCCCTTGTGGCAGCACTCCAGGGCAGCACGCATCAGCTGCACATTGCCGATGCATTCGAAGGAAAAGTCCACGCCGCCATCGGTGAGGTCGACGATCACTTCCTGAATCGGGCGGTCGTAGTCTTTCGGGTTGATGCAGTCAGTGGCACCCAGCTGGCGGGCGATTTCGAATTTGGCCGGGTTGATATCGATGGCGATGATGCGCGAGGCCTTGGCCTTGACCGCACCGATCACCGCCGACAGGCCGATACCGCCCAGGCCGAAAATGGCCACAGTGTCACCTGCCTTGACCTTGGCCGTGTTGAGCACTGCGCCGATACCGGTGGTCACGCCGCAACCGAGCAGGCAGACCTTTTCCAGCGGTGCTTGTTTCTGGATCTTGGCCACGGAGATTTCCGGCAGCACGGTGTACTCGGAGAAGGTCGAGGTGCCCATGTAATGGAACAGCTGCTGGCCTTTGTACGAGAAGCGGGTGGTACCGTCCGGCATCAGGCCCTTGCCCTGAGTGGCCCGAATGGCCTGGCACAGGTTGGTCTTGCCCGAACGGCAGAATTTGCACTGGCCGCACTCTGGGGTGTACAGCGGGATCACATGATCACCGACGGCTACCGACGTGACGCCCTCGCCCACTGCCTCGACGATAGCGCCGCCTTCATGGCCGAGGATCGACGGGAAGATGCCTTCAGGGTCAGCGCCGGACAGGGTGTAGGCGTCAGTGTGGCAGACACCGCTGGCGACCACGCGCAGCAGCACCTCGCCCGCCTTGGGCATGGCGACGTCCACTTCGACGATTTCCAGGGGTTTCTTGGCCTCGAAGGCGACGGCAGCGCGGGACTTGATCATCAAGGGTCTCCAGACAGAAGGACAATTCAGGCTTGCAGTGTAATTCAGCTCGTTTTGGTTAATAATCCGAGCAAGGACAAAACATTATTGCTGTACAGGGATAATCGATGAGCAGTCGCTGGGAAGGCATCGACGAATTCGTTGCGGTGGCCGAGTCCGGTCAGTTCACCGCCGCTGCCGAGCGCTTGGGCGTGTCGTCTTCACATATCAGCCGGCAGATCGCCCGCCTGGAAGAACGCCTGCAAACGCGCCTGCTGTATCGCAGCACCCGCCGTGTCACGCTGAGCGAAGCTGGGCAGACATTCCTGCAGCACTGCCAGCGTCTGCAGGACGGTCGCGAAGAAGCGATGCGTGCCATGGGCGACTTGGCCAGCGAGCCCAAAGGGCTGCTGCGCATGACGTGCGCCGTGGCCTACGGAGAGCGGTTCATCGTGCCGCTGGTCACTCGCTTCATGGCGCAGTACCCGCAGTTGCGTATCGAAGTGGAACTGAGCAACCGCACGCTCGATCTGCTGCATGAAGGCATGGACCTTGCGGTGCGGCTGGGGCGGCTTGCCGATTCCAGGCTGGTAGCCACGCGCCTGGCACCGCGGCGCATGTACCTGTGTGCCTCGCCTGCCTATCTGGAACGCTATGGCCGACCGCACAGCCTGTCGGAGCTGGCCCGGCATAACTGCCTGGTCGGCAGTTCTGACCTGTGGGCATTGCAGCAGGATGGCCGCGAGATCAGCCAGCGGGTACAGGGCAACTGGCGCTGCAACAGCGGGCAAGCGGTGCTGGATGCCGCGTTGCTGGGGATGGGGTTGTGCCAGTTGCCGGACTATTACGTGCTGGAACATCTCAACAATGGCGCACTGATGTCGCTGCTCGAAGCGCATCAGCCACCGAACACGGCGGTGTGGGCACTGTACCCGCAACAGCGGCACCTGTCGCCGAAGGTCCGGCGGCTGGTGGACTATCTGAAGGAAGGGTTGGCGCAGTTGCCAGCGTATCGGGTTGCTTGAGAGGCTCAGCTGAGCCTCCAGGCCTCGCACAGGCAACTCAGTGGCGGTTGGCCCAGCGCTGGCGGAGCCACTCCAGATCCTCCGGCCGGGTCACCTTGATGTTGTCGTTGCGCCCTTCGATCAGACGCGGCGCCTGGCCCGCCCATTCGATGGCGGACGCTTCATCGGTCACCACCACATCGGACACCAAACACTCCGCCAAGGCCCGGTGCAAGGCCCCCAGGCGGAACATCTGTGGCGTATAAGCCTGCCAAATGGTGCTGCGGTCCACGGTAGCGCTCACCCGGCCATTGGCATCGGCACGTTTGAGGGTATCCCGCGCGGGTACCGCCAGCAGCCCCCCTACGGGGTCGTCCGCCAGTTCCGACAACAAACGGTCCAGGTCAGCGCGCGCCAGGTTCGGCCGCGCCGCATCGTGCACCAACACCCAGTCGCTGTCCGACGCCCCTTGGGCGTGCAACAGCAGCAAGGCATTGAGTACTGAGTCCGCACGTTCGTGGCCACCGGTCGCACGCTGGATGCGTGGATCGCTGGCGCAGCGCAAGCCAGGCCAGTAAGGGTCATCCGTAGCGATGCTGACCACCACGCCCTTGAGCGTCGGATGGCCTAGAAAACAGTCGAGGCTATGCTCGAGGAGGGTTTGCCCACCCAATTGCAAATATTGCTTGGGGCGGTCTGCAGCCATGCGGGCACCGACACCCGCAGCAGGAATCACGGCCCAGAAAGCCGGTAATGTATCGATCATTTTTGTGGCAGCTGGAAGAGGGTTTCGCCCTCTTTGACCATTCCCAGTTCATGACGAGCCCGTTCTTCGACGGTCTCCATACCTTTCTTCAACTCCAGGACCTCGGCGTCGAGCACGCGGTTACGCTCCAGCAGCCGCTCGTTCTCGGCATGCTGCTCGTCGATCTGCTGCTTGAGCTCGGCCACTTGCGCCAGGCTGCCGTTACCCACCCAAAGGCGGTACTGCAGGCCACCGAGCAGCAGGAGCAGGACAAGGAACAACCAATAGGGACTGCGCATCAAGGTATCCAGGTTAAAAAGACCGCCGCATACAGGCAGGCCTCAAATAGCACGAAGCCTGGCCGAGGCCAGGCTTCGTCGACAGAAACCCGCATGAAGCGCCAGAAATTTCAGTACGAAAGTTCCGACAGCCTCGGCTGCTGTCTTTTTACCATCTCTTGCTTAGCCGCGAAACTCGGCGCGACCACGGTAAACCGCTTTGGCGCCCAGTTGCTCTTCGATACGCAGCAGCTGGTTGTACTTGGAAACGCGGTCGGAACGGCACAGCGAGCCAGTCTTGATCTGGCCTGCAGCGGTACCCACGGCCAGGTCGGCAATGGTCGAGTCCTCGGTTTCACCAGAACGGTGCGAGATAACTGCGGTGTAGCCAGCAGCCTTGGCCATCTGGATGGCTTCCAGGGTTTCGGTCAGCGAGCCGATCTGGTTGAACTTGATCAGAATCGAGTTACCGATGCCCTTCTCGATGCCTTCCTTGAGGATCTTGGTGTTGGTCACGAACAGGTCGTCACCGACCAGTTGCACCTTCTCGCCGATCTTGTCGGTCAGGATCTTCCAGCCGGCCCAGTCGGACTCGTCCAGGCCGTCTTCGATCGAGATGATCGGGAAACGCTCGGTCAGGCCCTTCAGGTACTCGGCAAAGCCTTCGGCGTCGAACGACTTGCCTTCACCGGACAGGTTGTACTTACCGTCTTCGTAGAATTCGGAAGCCGCGCAGTCCAGTGCCAGGGTAACGTCGGTGCCCAGCTTGTAGCCGGCTTTCTCGACGGCTTCGGCGATCGCGCCCAAAGCGTCTTCGTTGGAAGCCAGGTTAGGTGCGAAACCGCCTTCGTCACCCACGGCAGTGTTCAGGCCACGGGCCTTGAGCACGGCCTTGAGGTGGTGGAAGATTTCGGTGCCCATGCGCAGGCCGTCGGAGAAGGTCTTGGCGCCAACCGGCTGAACCATGAACTCCTGGATGTCGACGTTGTTATCGGCGTGCTCGCCACCGTTGATGATGTTCATCATCGGAACTGGCATCGAGTACTGGCCTGGGGTGCCGTTCAGGTTGGCGATGTGCGCGTACAGCGGCAGGTCCTGGTCCTGGGCAGCGGCCTTGGCGGCAGCCAGGGAAACAGCCAGGATGGCGTTGGCGCCCAGCTTGGCCTTGTTCTCGGTACCGTCCAGTTCGATCATGGCGCGGTCCAGGGCCTTCTGGTCCGAAGGGTCCTTGCCCAGCAGCAGGTCACGGATCGGGCCATTGATGTTGGCGACGGCCTTCAGCACGCCCTTGCCCAGGTAACGGCTCTTGTCGCCATCACGCAGCTCCAGCGCTTCGCGCGAGCCGGTGGAAGCACCGGACGGCGCGCACGCGCTGCCGATGATGCCGTTGTCGAGCAGTACATCGGCTTCCACGGTGGGGTTGCCACGCGAATCGAGAACTTCACGACCTTTGATGTCGACGATTTTTGCCATTGTTGTAAGCACTCCAGAATTGACGAAAACAACGCAGCTTTAGGAAATTCTTGCCTTGTGCCAGGCGTAGATGCGGCAGGCAGGCCTGGCAGAAGCAGCCCCTGACCGGCAGGTCAGGGGCAGATCGGGCGGTACTTTACCCGAGAAATGAGCTTTGCGCGGTTTCTACCGTCGGAAAACTCATCAAAGCCCTGGATCAGGCTTTGCTCTTCTGTGCCAGAGCGGCCTTGACGAAGCCGCTGAACAGCGGGTGGCCGTCACGTGGGGTGGAGGTGAACTCCGGGTGGAACTGGCAGGCGACGAACCATGGGTGATCCTTCGACTCGACCACTTCCACCAGCGCGCCATCTTCGGAACGACCAGAAACCACCAGGCCTGCGTCGATCAGTTGCGGCAGCAGGTTGTTGTTGACTTCGTAACGGTGACGGTGACGCTCGGTGATCACGTCCTTGCCGTAGCAGTCGTGCACCTTGGAACCGGCGACGATCTGGCAGTCCTGCGCGCCCAGGCGCATGGTGCCACCCAGGTCGGACGCTTCGGTGCGGGTCTCGACGGCACCGGTGGCATCGGCCCACTCGGTGATCAGGCCGACAACCGGGTGGCCGCTGTTACGGTCGAACTCGGTGGAGTTGGCGTCCTTCCAGCCCATCACGTTACGGGCGAACTCGATCACCGCCACCTGCATGCCCAGGCAGATACCCAGGTACGGCACCTTGTTTTCACGTGCGTATTGCACGGCGGTGATCTTGCCTTCCACGCCACGCAGGCCGAAACCGCCGGGTACCAAGATGGCGTCGGCGCCTTCGAGCAGGCTGGTGCCCTGGTTCTCGATGTCTTCGGAGTCGATGTAACGCAGGTTGACCTTGGTGCGGTTGGTGATGCCGGCGTGGCTCATCGCTTCGATCAGCGACTTGTACGCATCCAGCAGTTCCATGTACTTGCCGACCATGGCGATGGTCACTTCGTGCTCAGGGTTGAGCTTGGCATCGACCACCTTGTCCCACTCGGACAGGTCGGCGCCATTGCACTGCAGGCCGAAACGCTCGACGACGAAGTCGTCCAGGCCCTGGGCATGCAATACGCCAGGGATCTTGTAGATGGTGTCGACGTCTTCCAGGGAGATGACCGCACGCTCTTCGACGTTGGTGAACAACGCGATCTTGCGACGCGACGAGGCATCCACCGGGTGGTCGGAACGGCAGATCAACACATCAGGCTGCAGGCCGATGGAGCGCAGTTCCTTGACCGAGTGCTGGGTCGGCTTGGTCTTGGTTTCACCTGCGGTGGCGATGTACGGGACCAGGGTCAGGTGCATCAGCATGGCGCGCTTGGAGCCCACTTCGACACGCAGCTGGCGGATAGCCTCGAGGAACGGCTGCGACTCGATGTCGCCCACGGTACCGCCGATTTCCACCAGGGCCACGTCGGCATCGCCGGCGCCCTTGATGATGCGGCGCTTGATCTCGTCGGTGATGTGCGGGATGACCTGGATGGTCGCACCCAGGTAGTCACCACGACGCTCCTTGCGCAGCACGTGCTCGTAGATACGGCCGGTGGTGAAGTTGTTGTTCTGGGTCATGGTCGTGCGGATGAACCGCTCGTAGTGGCCCAGGTCCAGGTCGGTCTCGGCGCCGTCCTGGGTGACGAATACTTCACCGTGCTGGAACGGACTCATGGTGCCAGGATCGACGTTGATGTACGGATCCAGCTTGAGCATGGTGACCTTGAGCCCCCGCGCTTCCAGGATGGCCGCCAGGGAAGCCGAGGCAATGCCTTTCCCCAATGAAGAAACAACACCGCCCGTGACGAATATGTAGCGCGTCATGAAAAACCCTAGAAGTCTGCGTTAAGGCGGCCAGCGCCGCCGGAGAAAGCGAAGGAAGGCCGAAGCCCCCGATCACCTGCGTCAATCACAGTGCATCTCGAAAAACTGCCGCGTCTGTACAGACCAGGGGAATCCCCGGCATGGAGCTCGCTCGTCATTTTAAGAATCAGCCCAGCAAAAAACTGCTTGGTAATCGGCAACTGCTGTGTTTCCGAGGAAGCCACAGAAGTTGTATCAAGAAGGGAGGGTAGTCTACCGGAATGTACCCTTCAGCTCAAACCTTGCGCGTTCGTCGGAGGTTGCCAGTGCAACTGGCAATCCGCCTGCCCGAGCTGGGGCAGGTTGGCCACTGCCAACAGGCGCTCGCCGCCGTACAGCAGCGGCAACCTCGGACGCACGAAGTGTGGGACCTGCAGTTCGTTGAGCAAGCGCTTGAGGTCGCGCTTGCCACGGCCGGGCACGTCCAGTACTTCACCGCCCTGACGGTAGGCGATATGCAGATCGCCCGTAGGGCGCCCCTGCAGGTGGACGCTGCCATTGCCAGGCAGGGACAACGGGATTTGGGGCTGACGCCAGCGCTGCGGGCCGACGGCAGGTTGCAACCAAGCACCACTCAACCACCAGATCCGACCGTGGCTGCGCACCAGTTGCCCATCGGTCAGTTTCCACACGGGCTGGGCATCGACTGCAGCATCGCGAAGCTCGGCCCAGCCCGCCCAATGACGGGTATCCGGCAAACGCGTTCGCTGGCACAGCCAGTGCTGCAGCGCATTGCGCTGGCGCGCCGGCGATAAGGCGGCGAGGGCCGCGAGATCGAGGGAGTCCAACCCCGGCCAGGTGCTGGGTGCGCCCTCCCGGCATGCTGTCAGGTCGCCCTCTGCCAGCTCATCGAGCAGCCCCTGCGCTTCGCCAAGGTGCGCGGCGCAACGGGCCAGGTTCTGACTGGCTTGCGGCCAACGTTTCTGCAACACGGGGAAGACGTCGTTGCGCAGGAAGTTGCGGGCGAATGCCGTGTCGCGGTTGGAGGGGTCTTCGATCCAGATCAGCCCGTGGGTTTGGGCATAGTCATGCAATTGCTGGCGTGAACACGTCAGCAGCGGCCTGGCCAGGCTGCCCTGCCCCAACTGGCGCTGTGCGGGCATCGCAGCCAGGCCGCGCAAGCCGGCGCCGCGCAATAGACGAAAGAGCAGGGTTTCGGCCTGGTCTTCGCGGTGCTGGCCGGTGAACAACACCTCACCGGGGCCCAGGATGCGTCTGAATGCCGCATAGCGGGCATCGCGGGCAGCCTGTTCGAGGCTCGCGCCGGGAGCGACCTGGATGTGGACGATGGAGAGTTCGATGCCCAGGCGGTCGCAGACTGCCTTGCAGTGGGCTGGCCAGGCGTCGGCGGCGGGTTGCAGACCATGATGGATGTGGATGGCGTGCAGCGGGGGCGTGGAGTGGCTGCGCGCGTAATCGGCCAGCAAATGCAGAAGGACAGTGGAATCGAGGCCGCCGGAGAAGGCGATGTGCCAGGCAGGCGCGTTGAGCCAGGGGGTGAGGTTGATCATGGACGCCTCACATCATTCGAAAACGCTGGGGCCGCAGCGCGGCCCCAAGCGCTGTCAGAGGCCGTAGCTCATCAGGCGCTCATAACGACGGGCCAGCAGCGCGTCGTTGTCGAACTTGCCCAGCATGTCCAGTTGCTGAACCAGGTCAGCACGAATGCTTTCGGACATTTTCGCCGGGTCGCGGTGCGCGCCGCCCAGCGGCTCTTCGATCACCTTGTCGACGATGTTCAGGCTCTTCAAACGTTCGGCGGTGATACCCATGGCTTCGGCAGCGTCAGCGGCCTTGTCGGCAGTCTTCCACAGGATCGAAGCACAGCCTTCCGGCGAAATCACCGAGTAGGTGGAGTACTGCAGCATGTTCAGCTGGTCGCACACACCGATGGCCAGCGCACCGCCAGAACCACCCTCACCGATCACGGTGGCGATGATCGGGGTCTTCAGACGCGCCATGACGCGCAGGTTCCAGGCGATCGCCTCGCTCTGGTTGCGCTCTTCAGCGTCGATCCCAGGATAGGCGCCCGGGGTATCGATGAAGGTCAGGATCGGCATCTTGAAACGCTCGGCCATTTCCATCAGGCGGCAAGCCTTGCGGTAGCCTTCAGGGCGAGGCATACCGAAGTTGCGGCGGACCTTTTCGCGCACTTCGCGACCTTTCTGATGGCCAATGACCATGACCGGCTTGCCATCCAGTCGCGCGGTACCGCCCACGATAGCGGCATCGTCCGAGAAGTGGCGGTCGCCGTGCAGCTCTTCGAATTCGGTAAAAATGTGCTCCAGGTAGTCCAGGGTATATGGACGACGTGGGTGACGGGCCAGACGAGCGATCTGCCAGCTGGTCAGGTTGCCGAAGATGCTTTCGGTCAGGGTGTTGCTCTTGTCTTGCAGACGGGCAATTTCATCGCTGATGTTCAGCGAATTGTCGTTGCCCACCAGGCGCAGCCCTTCGATCTTGGCTTGCAGGTCGGCAATCGGCTGTTCGAAATCGAGAAAATTCGGGTTCATAGTCATCCGTCTTGGGTCTACGGCCAGGCGGCCGGCCGGTTGATCCGTTTGGCGCCCTACCTTAAGGGATCAGGCGCATTCAGGTCGAGATTAAATTTCGTCGGTTCAACGATATTGCAGGAAGACGTTCTCACGCCCGAACTGGTCACGCAGCGCCTGAATCAGGCCATCGGCGGGGTCGATCGACCATTGGTCGCCGAACTGCAGCATGGCCTTGGCGTCGCTGCCGGTGTATTCGAGGGTGATCGGGCATCCGCCACGGTGGCGGGTGATCAACTCGCCCAGCCAGGCCAGGCGGTCACCCTTGAGCGCATCATGGGCAACCTTCAGGCGCAGGCTTTCGGCCAGCTTGGTGCGCGCATCTTCCATGGTCATCACCTGCTTCACCCGCAGGCGCAGGCCACCGGAGAAGTCATCGTTGCTGACCTCACCTTCGACGACCACCATTGCGTCGTTCTGCAACAGTGCCTGGGCACCCATATAGGCATCGGCAAACAGCGACGCCTCGATACGCCCTGAGCGGTCGTCCAGGGTGACGAAGCCCATCTTGTCACCCTTCTTGTTCTTCATCACCCGCAGCGCAATGATCATTCCGGCGATGGTCTGTGTTTCGCGGGACGGTTTCAGGTCAATGATGCGCTGGCGGGCAAACCGGCGGATCTCACCTTCATACTCGTCGATCGGATGGCCGGTGAGGTACACCCCAAGGGTGTCCTTCTCGCCCTTCAGGCGCTCCTTGAGCGTCAGTTCACGTACCTTGCGGTGGTTGGCATAGACGTCGGAGTCCTGTTCGACGAACAGGCCACCGAACAGGTCGACATGGCCACTGTCAGCGGTGCGTGCGGTCTGCTCAGCGGCCTTGATGGCTTCTTCCAACGCCGACAGCAAGGTGGCACGGTTGATGTCGATGCTGGCGTGGTACGCCTTGATCTCGTCATGGAAGTGCGGACCGAGGCGGTCCAGGGCACCGCTGCGGATCAACGCATCGAGGGTGCGCTTGTTGACCCGCTTGAGGTCGACCCGCTCACAGAAATCGAACAGGTCTTTGAACGGGCCGCCTTCAGCACGTGCCTCGACGATGGCCTCGACCGGCCCCTCCCCGACCCCCTTGATGGCGCCAAGGCCATAGATGATGCGGCCGTCGTCATTGACCGTGAACTTGAACTCCGAAGCGTTCACGTCCGGCGCATCGAGGCGCAGCTTCATGCTGCGAACCTCTTCGATCAGCACGACCACCTTGTCGGTGTTGTGCATGTCCGCCGACAGTACCGCGGCCATGAACGGCGCCGGGTAGTGTGTCTTGAGCCAGGCGGTCTGATAGGAAACCAGGCCATAGGCGGCCGAGTGGGATTTGTTGAAGCCGTAGCCGGCGAACTTCTCCACCAGGTCGAAAATGTTGCCGGCCAGGTCTGCATCGATGTTGTTGGCGACACAGCCTTCGATGAAACCACCGCGCTGCTTGGCCATCTCTTCGGGCTTTTTCTTACCCATGGCCCGGCGCAGCATGTCGGCGCCGCCAAGGGTATAGCCCGCCATCACCTGCGCAATCTGCATCACCTGTTCCTGATACAGAATGATGCCGTAGGTTGGCGCCAGAACAGGCTTCAGGCCTTCGTACTGGTAGTCCGAGTGTGGGTAGGCCAGTTCGGCGCGGCCGTGCTTACGGTTGATGAAGTCGTCCACCATGCCCGATTGCAGCGGGCCGGGGCGGAACAGTGCCACCAGTGCGATAAGGTCTTCCAGGCAGTCGGGCTTGAGCTTTTTGATCAGCTCTTTCATGCCGCGCGATTCGAGCTGGAACACCGCCGTGGTCTCGGCTTTTTGCAACAGCTCGTAGGTCTTGCGGTCATCCAGCGGGATGAAGTCGATGTTGACGTCGGGCAGGTTGTTCTTGGCCTGCTCGCGGTTGATCGTCTCCATTGCCCACTTGATGATGGTCAGGGTACGCAAACCGAGGAAGTCGAACTTGACCAGGCCGGCGGCTTCGACGTCGTCCTTGTCGAACTGGGTTACCAGGCCACCGCCCTCTTCGTCACAGGCAATCGGCGAAAAATCGGTGAGCTTGGTCGGGGCGATTACCACGCCACCGGCGTGTTTACCGGTGCCCCGGGTCACCCCCTCGAGTTTGAGCGCCATGTCCCAGATTTCGCGGGCGTCTTCGTCCCCCTTGAGGAAGTCGCGCAGGATTTCTTCCTGCTCGTACGCTTTCTCCAGGGTCATGCCCACTTCGAACGGGATCATCTTCGACAGGCGGTCAGCCAGGCCGTAGGACTTGCCCTGAACCCGCGCCACGTCACGCACCACCGCCTTGGCGGCCATGGTGCCGAAGGTGATGATCTGGCTTACCGCGTTGCGACCGTACGCTTCGGCCACGTAATCGATCACTCGGTCACGGCCATCCATGCAGAAGTCGACGTCGAAGTCGGGCATGGAAATACGTTCAGGGTTGAGGAAGCGCTCGAACAGCAGGTCGTAGGCCAGCGGGTCGAGGTCGGTGATCTTCAGAACATAGGCCACTAGCGAACCGGCACCCGATCCTCGGCCTGGGCCGACGGGCACGCCATTGTTCTTGGCCCACTTGATGAAGTCCATAACGATCAGGAAGTAGCCGGGGAAACCCATCTGGATGATGATGTCCAGCTCGAACTTCAGCCGGTCCAGATAGACCTGGCGCTTCTCTTCGTAATTGGGCGTGGTCTCCTTGGGCCAGAGCACCGCCAGGCGCTCCTCCAAACCTTCATGGGAAACATGGCGCAGGTAGTCATCAATGCCCATGCCATTGGGCGTCGGGAAGTCGGGCAGGAAGTACTTGCCCAGTTGCACCTGGATGTTGCAGCGCTTGGCGATCTCGACGGTGTTGGCAATGGCGTCGGGCAGGTCGCTGAACAGCTCGGCCATTTCCTCAGCGCTCTTGAGGTATTGCTGGTCGCTGTACATCCGCGGGCGCCGCGGGTCGTCCAGGGTCCAGCCCTCGCCGATGCAGACGCGGCTTTCGTGGGCATCGAAGTCTGATTGCTTGATGAAGCGCACATCGTTGGTTGCCACCAGCGGCGCACCGAGCTGGTCGGCCAGGGCCACGGCGGCGTGCACGTACTCTTCATCACCGGCACGGTTGGTACGCTGCAGTTCGACGTAGAAACGCTCGGGGAACATGCCCAGCCAGTCGCGCAGCAGCGCCTCGGCTTCGTCGCTCCGGCCGGCCATCAGGGCCTGGCCGATATCGCCTTCCTTGCCTGCGGACAGGGCAATCAGCCCCTCGCTGGCCGGAGCGATCCAGTCACGCTGGAGAATCACCAGGCCATTGCGCTGGCCGTCGGTCCAGCCGCGCGAAATCAGCTCGGTAAGGTTACGGTAACCCGCAGGGTTCATGGCCAAGAGGCAGAGGCGCGACAGCGGTGCCTCAGGGTCGGCACCGGCCAGCCACAGGTCGGCACCGCAGATCGGCTTGATCCCGGCACCCATGGCGGTCTTGTAGAACTTCACCAGCGAGCACATGTTGCTCTGGTCAGTGATCGCCACCGCCGGCATGTTCATTCCAGCCAGCGCCTTGGCCAGCGGTTTGATCCGCACCAGGCCGTCGACCAGCGAGAATTCGGAGTGGACGCGCAGGTGAACGAAGGGAACCGACATGGAGAATCCTGTAGCAGTGCTGAACGACAAGGGCGGGATTGTAGCGTAAATGCGTGAGGGATTTGGGCCTGCTTCGCAGCCCATCACGACACAAGGCGACTGCTACCGCGGATCACGCCAGTTGAGTAGCCGCGGCCGTGTATCGCGAAAGGGCCGCAAAGCGGCCCCGGTGCACTAGATCAGTGAGTCGGTAACGCCCTCGCGGGCTTCCCAGGCTGCCCGTACCGGCGCAAAGGAACGCCGATGAATGGGTGTAGGCCCAAGCCGGGCCAAGGCCTCCAGGTGCATCGGCGTGGGGTACCCCTTGTGCCCGCCGATCCCGTAGCCAGGATAAATAAGCTCGAACGCGCTCATCTCACGGTCCCGGGTCACCTTGGCGAGGATCGAGGCCGCAGCAATGGCCGGTACCTGGCTATCCCCCTTGACCACTGGCGCAGCAGGCACCGCCAGCTTGGGGCAACGGTTGCCGTCGATCAGTGCGAGCTTGGGCGTGACATGCAGCCCCTCAACGGCTCGCTGCATGGCCAGCATGGTGGCATGCAGAATGTTCAGGCGGTCGATCTCATCGACCTCGGCGCGGGCGATGCAAAAACTCAGGGCCTTTTCGCAGATCTCATCGAACAGCGCTTCGCGCTTGGCCTCGGTGAGCTTCTTCGAGTCGTTCAAGCCCAGGATCGGCCGAGCCGGGTCGAGAATAACTGCCGCCGTAACCACCGCGCCGCACAGCGGGCCGCGGCCCACCTCGTCCACGCCTGCGACCAGGTCCTCGACGAGGTTGAAATCCAGTCCTATCTGCATGTCAGCGGTCCTTGAGCAAGGCCAGCACCGCGTCGGCTGCCTGGTTAGAGGCGTCGCGGCGCAAGGTACGGTGAATCTCGTCGAAGCCTTCGGTCTGCCGACTGCCATCGGCCACCAGCGGCGCCAGGGCCTGGGCCAAGGCGTCGCTGGTGGCAGCATCCTGCAGCAGCTCGGGCACCAGCTCACGCTGAGCGAGCAAGTTTGGCAGCGACACGTAAGGGCTCTTTACCAGGCGCTTGAGTATCCAGTACGTCAACGGCGCAAGGCGGTAGGCCACAACCATGGGGCGTTTGTACAGCAACGCCTCCAGGGTGGCGGTGCCGGAGGCGATGAGCACCGCATCGCAGGCTGCCAGGGCTTGGTGGGACTGGCCATCGAGCAAGGTCAATGGCAAGTCGCGGCCTTCGAGCATTTGCTCAACCTGCGCACGCCGCGCGGCGTTGGCGCAGGGCAAGACGAAGCGCACGTCCGGAATCTGCGACTGAAGGCGTTGGGCAGCATCGAGGAACAACGCCCCCAGGCGCCCGACCTCACCGCCACGGCTACCGGGCATCAATGCCACCACCGGACCTTCGCCAAGACCAAGCGCACTGCGCGCAGCCTGACGATCAGCGGTCAAGGGAATGGTATCGGCCAGCGGATGGCCAACAAACCGCACCGGTACACCCTGCTCTTCGTAGAACCGCGCCTCGAAGGGCAGCAGCGTCAGCATCAGGTCGCACCCTTCACGGATTTTCAGCACGCGCTTCTGCCGCCAGGCCCAGACTGATGGGCTGACGTAATGCACCGTCTTGATACCCGCCTGGCGCAATTTCAATTCGATATTGAGAGTGAAGTCAGGGGCGTCGATGCCAATGAACACGTCGGGCTTTTCAGCGATCAGGGTCTGGATCAGTGCCTTGCGCCGCTTGAGCAGCTCGCGCAGGCGCCCCAGCACTTCGACCAGGCCCATGACCGCCAGACGCTCCATGGGAAAATAAGACTGCAGGCCTTCGGCTTCCATCAGCGGACCGCCGACGCCGATAAAGCGCACATCGGGATGGCGCGCCTTCAAGGCGCGCATCAAACCGGAGCCAAGAATATCGCCACTGGCTTCACCCGCAACCAGCGCTACGCAAAGCTGGGCCATGTCAGCGGGTGATGCCGCGGGCGGAATTCACGATCGACTGACGGAACAGGTCGACCTCGGGGTGTTTGTTCGCCAACTCATCGAGTTCCTTGATCGCTTCTTCAACGGTCAGGCCCTGGCGGTAGACGATCTTGTAGGAGCGGCGCAGTGCATGAATCACTTCATCGCTGAACCCACGACGGCGCATGCCTTCAAAGTTCATGCTGCGGGCTTCGGCGGGGCTGCCGAACACCGTGACGAAGGCCGGAACGTCCTTGCCGATTGCCGTGCCCATGCCGGAAAACGCATGAGCACCAATGTGACAATACTGGTGCACCAGGGTAAAACCGGAAAGGATCGCCCAGTCGCCCACATGCACATGGCCGGCCAGCGCTGTGTTGTTGACCAGGATGCAATGGTTGCCAATCACACTGTCATGACCGATATGTGCATAAGCCATGACCAGGTTATGGTCGCCCAGGGTGGTTTCCGAACGGTCCTGGACCGTACCACGGTGGATGGTCACACCTTCGCGGATCACATTGTGATCACCGATTACCAGACGCGTCGGCTCACCCTTGTACTTGAGGTCAGGGGTGTCTTCGCCAATCGAGGAAAACTGGTAGATGCGGTTGTGCTTGCCGATTCGGGTCGGCCCCTTCAGCACCACGTGGGGACCGATGACGGTACCCTCCCCGATTTCCACATCGGGGCCAACGATCGACCACGGGCCAACCTCGACACCATCGGCCAGTTTGGCCGACGGATCGATGATCGCCCGCGGATCAATCGAACTCATAGGGAGCGTTCCGCGCAGGTGATCTCAGCCGAGCAGACCGGCTTGCCGTCGACCAGGGCACGGCACTCGAACTTCCAGATCATGCTCTTGCGGCTGAGGAACTTGGCTTCCAGGACGAGCTGGTCACCCGGCAATACCGGTTGACGGAAACGCAGCTTGTCGGAGCCAACGAAGTAGTACAGGGTGCCATCGGCCGGCTTGGTATCGAGCATCTTGAAGCCGAGGATGCCGGCCGCCTGGGCCATGGCCTCGATGATCAGGACGCCCGGCATGATCGGGTGCGCCGGGAAGTGGCCATTGAAGAACGGCTCGTTGATGCTGACATTCTTGTAGGCACGAATGCTCTGGGCCTCGAAGTCCAGATCCGTCACGCGATCTACCAGCAGGAACGGGTAGCGGTGAGGCAGGTATTCGCGAATCTCGTTGATGTCCATCATTTCGGGGGGAAGCCTGTAATAAGAATAGGGAGCGCAGGTGCTGACCACACGCTCCTTTTGCAATCCAAAGAGGAGCCAGCTAGCGACTGTTCACTCTTGCTCAGGAAATGGTATCAGCCTTCTGATGCCGGCTGGCCACCTGAGGTCACGGTATCGACACGTTTTTCCAGCTGCTGGAGACGCTTGGCCATGTCATCCAGCTGGCGGATACGCGCAGCGCTCTTGCGCCAGTCAGCCAGTGGCTGCATGGCAGTACCGGAAGAGTAGGCACCCGGTTCGGTGATAGAACGGGTCACCATGGTCATCCCGGATACGAATACGTTATCGCAGACATCGATATGACCCACCATGCCAACGCCGCCAGCAATGGTGCAATGCTTGCCAATGCGCGTGCTGCCGGAAATCCCGACGCAGGCAGCCATGGCCGTATGCTCACCGATCTGTACGTTGTGGGCGATCTGGATCTGGTTGTCGAGCTTGACCCCGTCGGCGATCCGCGTGTCGGACAGCGCGCCACGGTCTACGGCGGTGTTGACGCCGATCTCGACATCATCACCGATGGTGACGCCGCCAATCTGCGCGATCTTGCGCCAGACGCCCTTCTCGTTGGCGAAGCCGAAGCCCTCGCCGCCGATCACAGCACCCGACTGAATGACCACGCGCTTGCCAATAGTCACGTCGTGATACAGCGTGACCCGCGGAGCCAGCCAACCACCCTCGCCTACCACGCAACGGGCACCGATCACGCAGTGCGCGCCGATGCTGACGTTGGCGCCAATACGTGCGCCGCTCTCGACGACCGCGAACGGCCCGACGCTGGCACTGGCGTCCACCTGGGCGTCCTCGGCAACCACGGCGCTGGGATGGATTCCCGCTACAGCCTTGGGTTTGGGGTCGAACAGGTGAGAAATACGCGCATAGGCCAGGTACGGGTCTGCCACGATCAGGGCATTGCCGGCAAAGCTTTCGGCATCCGCAGCCTTGAGCAGCACCGCCGCCGCCTGGCTGTTATCCAGGTATTTGCGGTACTGCGGGTTGGCGAGGAAGCTCAATTGACCGGGGCCAGCCTCCTGCAAGGTGGCCAGCCCGGTAATCTGCAGCGCCTCGGAGCCTTTCAGTGTGGCCCCGAGGGCCTCGGCCAACTGGCCGAGCGTCATGGTCACGGTCATATCAACGGGCTTGGTTCATACGCTCGATGACCTGGCGGGTGATGTCGTACTGAGGTTTGACATCGATGACCGCACCACGCTCGAGGACCAGGTCGTAACCGCCTTTCTTGATCACTTCCTCGACAGCACCGTCGAGCTTCGGCTTGAGCTGCTTGAGCATGTCGCGGTCGGCAACGGCCTTGGCTTCGTTCAGTTCCTTGGACTGGAACTGGAAGTCACGGGCCTTTTGCTTGAATTCAAGTTCCAGGCGCTCACGCTCAGGCTGGGCCATCTTGTCGCCGCCCTTGATCAGACGGTCCTGGATGCCCTTGGCGCTGCTCTCCAGGGTCTTGAGCTTGGTCAGCTGCGGGCCGAACTTCTTCTCGGCATCCACCGCGTATTTCTTGGCGGCATCGGATTCGAGCAGCGCCATCTGATAGTTCAGAACGGCAACCTTCATTTCGGCGAAAGCCGGGGTGGCGACCAGCGCCGCGGCCACTACGGCCAGTTGAGTCAACTTACGCACGATGCACTCCTGGATAAACCGTTGTCGTTAAGCAAGGGCCGACCTTAGAAGGTCTGGCCCAGAGAGAATTGGAACACCTGGGTATCGGCATCGTCCGGCTTCTTCACCGGCATTGCCAGGCTGAAGCTCAGCGGGCCCAGGGCAGTGATCCAGGTGACACCCAGGCCGACCGAACTGGCCATGCCCGAGAAGCCGACCTTTTCGCAATCCGGCTTGCTGCCGCAATTGGTGTCGAACACGTTACCCACGTCCCAGAACACGGAGGTGCGCAGCGAACGCTGGTCCTTGACGAACGGCAATGGGAACAGCAGTTCTACACCACCTTGCACCAGCACGTTACCACCGAACGGCAATGGGTCCTGGTCCGGGTCACGGATGGTTCCTGGTTTACCATTGCCACTGGGATCGTTAGCACCGATGCTAGGTGTACTGCGTGGACCCAGGCTGCTGTCCTTGAAGCCGCGAACGGAGTTGAAGCCACCCGCGTAGTAGTTCTCGTAGAACGGCAGGCCCGAGGTGCCGCCGAAACCATCACCATAGCCCAGTTCGGTGTGCAGGCGCAGGGTGTAGTTGTTGGTGATCGGCTTGAACAGCTGGCCACGGTAGTCGAGTTTGTAGAACGACAGGTCGCTGCCCGGAATGGTGGTTTCCAGGGTCAAGCTCTGGGAATGACCACGAGTCGCCAGCACACCTTTGTTCAGGGTCGATTCGGACCAGCCGACCGAGGCCTTGAAGTTCAGGAAGTTGTCGCCCTCTTTCTCGAGGAAGTCGAAGATCTCGTTAACCGTGTACTTACCGGTCTTGATCTTGTCCTGCTGCACGCTCAGGCCGTAGGTCAGGCGCGAAGTCTCGCTGATCGGGTAGCCCAGGCTGATACCGGCGCCCAGGCTGTCTACCGCATAGCTTGCCACGTCGACGTCGAGGTCGTCGTAGTTGGTGCTGCGGTAGAACGCGTTGTAACCCAGGCTGACGCCGTCGGCGGTGAAGTAGGGATCCACGTAGCCGAAGTTGTAGCGGGTCTGGTATTCGGAACGGGTCAGGCCGATGGAGACCTTGTTACCGGTACCGAGGAAGTTGCTCTGGCTGATCGAGCCGCCAAGGATCAGGCCGGCGCTCTGGGCGAAACCGACGCTTGCGGTGATCGAGCCGGATGCCTGCTCTTCCACGCTGTAGTTGACGTCGACCTGGTCGTCGGTACCTGGCACCGGCGGGGTTTCAACGTTGACTTCCTTGAAGAAGCCCAGGCGCTCGAGGCGCGTCTTGGACTGGTCGATCAGGTAGGTCGAAGCCCAGCCGCCTTCCATCTGGCGCATCTCGCGGCGCAGCACTTCGTCTTCAGTCTTGGTGTTGCCACGGTAGTTGATGCGGTTGACGTAGGCACGCTTGCCCGGGTCGACCACGAACATGATGTCGACGGTGTGGTCCTGGTCGTTCGGCTGGGGCACGCCGTTGACGTTGGCGAAGGTATAGCCTTCGTTACCCAGACGGCGGGTAATCAGCTCGGAGGTAGTGGTCATTACCTTGCGCGAGAACACCTGGCCAGGCTGCACCAGCAGCAGCGATTTCACCTGGTCTTCCGGCACCTTGAGGTCACCGGAGAGCTTCACGTCGCGGACGGTGTACTTCTCGCCTTCGTTGACGTTGACGGTGATATAGACGTGCTTCTTGTCCGGGGTGATCGACACCTGGGTAGAGGCGATGTCCATGTTGATGTAGCCGCGGTCCAGGTAGTAGGAACGCAGGCGCTCCAGGTCACCGGAGAGCTTCTCGCGGGCATACTTGTCGTCGTTCTTGAAGAACGACAGCCAGTTGGTGGTCTTCAGCTCGAACAGCTGCGACAGCTCCTCATCGCCGAACACGGTGTTGCCGACGATGTTGATGTGCTGGATGGCGGCGACGGTGCCCTCGTTGATCTTGATCTTCAACGCGACCCGGTTGCGCGGCTGTGGCACGACCTCGGCATCGACCTCGGCCGAGTAGCGGCCCTGGGCCACGTACTGGCGTTGCAGCTCGTTACGCACACCTTCGAGGGTGGCACGCTGGAAGATCTCGCCTTCGGACAGGCCCGATTGTTTCAGCCCCTTCATCAGGTCATCGGTACTGATCGCCTTGTTGCCTTCGATCTCGATGCTCGACACCGACGGGCGCTCGACCACGTTGATGATCAGGACATTGCCGTCGCGGTTCAGCTGGATGTCCTGGAAGAAGCCAGTCTTGAACAACGAACGGGTCGACTCCACCAGACGCCGGTCGTCGGCCTGATCGCCCACGTTCAGGGGCAAGGCGCCGAAGACGCTGCCAGCGGAAACCCGCTGCAGGCCGTTGACACGAATATCGGAGATGGTGAAGGACTCGGCGTGAACTTCAGCGATCATCAGTGCGGAGAGGACCGCAGTTAGCAGCAGACGTTTCATGAAGTCCTTTTATTCCAACTGGCAATAAACAACCTGCCGCGAAAAGGCGGCAGGTTCGCAATGCGAAGCTTTTATAGTCGACCCAGATCGTTGATCAGGGCGAGCAACATCACCCCTACGACCAAACTGATACCGATCTGGACCCCCCAACCTTGCACCCGATCCGACAGCGGACGACCGCGCGCCCACTCGACCAGGTAAAACAGCAAATGCCCCCCATCCAGTACCGGGATGGGCAGCAGGTTAAGAACCCCCAGGCTTATGCTCAGGTAGGCGAGGAAATTCAGGAAATCCCCGATGCCGGACTGGGCTGAAGCGCCCGCCACTTTAGCAATGGTTATCGGTCCGCTCAAGTTTTTTACCGAGAGCTCCCCGAACAGCATTTTCTTCAACGATTCGAGGGTCAGGACACTCATGTTCCAAGTGCGCGAGACGCCCTCGCCCACGGCCTCCAGCGGGCCATAACTGACCTCGCGGAGCATGCTGGCAGGCCATTCGGTGCCTTTGACGCCAGCCCCCAGGTAACCACCGGCGGCCTTGCCTTCACCCTTGTGAGCCAGGGTTACCGGCACGTCCAGGGCTGCACCATCGCGCTCGACACGCACCACGACCTTGGCGTCAGGGCGGGCCCGCACCGTGTCGACCACCTGCTGCCAATCGCTCAACGCCACACCGTCGAGTGCCAGCAGTGTGTCGCCCAGCTTCAGCCCGGCAGCGGCAGCCGGGCCTTTCGGGTCGAGCTCGGCCACCACGGGCACTACCGCCGGGCGCCATGGCCGCAGCCCCAAGGCCTGGATCGGGTCCGGCTCATCGGCACCTTTCAGCCAGCTGTCGAGCTTGACCTGCAACTGATGCGGCGCACTGGCACCTTCATCGAGCACCCCCACCTGCAGGGTTCCGCTTTCACCCAAACGACGGACCAGCTGCAGATTGACCGCTGACCAGCCGTTGGTCGGCTTGCCATCGATCGATACAATTTCCTGGCCAGCCAGCAGCCCAGCCGTAGCGGCCATGCTCCCGGACTCGACTGCACCGATCACCGGGCGGACTTGCTGTGTACCCAGCATCGCCAGCAGCCAGAAGAAGACGATAGCCAGCAGGAAGTTGGCAATCGGACCTGCGGCAACGATGGCAATGCGTTGGCGCACCGACTTGCGATTGAACGATTGATCAGCCAGCGCCGGCGGAACATCGCCTTCGCGCTCATCGAGCATCTTGACGTAGCCACCCAGGGGAATCGCGGCCACCACGAACTCGGTGCCGTGCCGGTCATGCCAGCGCAGCAGCGGTGTGCCGAAGCCCACCGAGAAACGCAGCACCTTGACGCCACAGCGCCGGGCCACCCAGAAGTGGCCGAATTCGTGGAACGTGACCAGAACACCCAGGGCTACCAGGGTGCCGATAATCATGTAGAGCGCAGTCATACCCATCTCCGAATCACGTTCAGCGCAACCCTGCAGCAGGCCGCCATCAGCGGCCGTGGCGCCTCAGCCACTCGCGGGACAGCTCCCGGGCACGCTGGTCGGCAGCAAATACAGCCTCCAGCGAAGGCAATGGCACCACAGGTTCCTGCTCGAGCACCTGTTCGATCATACCCGCGATCTCAGGGAAGCGGATACGCCGCTCAAGAAATGCCTCGACCGCGATCTCGTTGGCCGCATTGAGCACGGCCGGCGCGCTGTTACCCGCCTCTGCCGCCTGACGCGCCAGGCGCAGGCAAGGGAAGCGCAGCGCGTCGGGCGCCTGGAAATCCAGGCGAGCAATCGCGAACAAGTCCAGTGGCGCTACCCCGGAGTCGATGCGCTCTGGCCAGGCCAGGGCATTGGCAATAGGGGTGCGCATATCCGGGTTACCCAACTGAGCCAGTACCGAACCGTCGACGTAATCCACCAGGGAGTGAATGACGCTTTGTGGGTGGACCACCACCTCGACCTTGGCCGGCGCCGCATCGAACAGCCAGCACGCCTCGATCAGCTCGAGGCCCTTGTTCATCATGCTTGCCGAGTCTACGGAGATCTTGCGCCCCATGGACCAGTTGGGATGGGCGCATGCCTGCTCGGGCGTCACATCGGCCAGGCCAGCCTGCGGCGTTTCCCGGAACGGGCCGCCCGAAGCAGTCAACAGGATACGGCGTACACCCACCTGGTTCAGGCCACGGCCATAGTCAGCGGGTAGGCACTGGAAGATCGCGTTGTGTTCGCTGTCGATGGGCAACAGCACGGCACCGCTTTGCCGCACCGCGTCCATGAACAATGCGCCAGACATTACCAGCGCTTCTTTATTGGCCAGCAGCACCTTCTTGCCCGCCTCGACGGCGGCCAAGGTGGGGCGCAGGCCGGCAGCGCCGACGATGGCCGCCATTACTGCATCGACCTCAGGGGCGGAGGCTATCGCGCAAAGGCCCGCCTCCCCTTCAAGCACCTCGGTGGAGCTGCCAGCGGCTGCCAGCGCAGCACGCAAGCGCGCGGCTGACTCGCCATTGGGCACTACGGCATAGGCCGGCCGATGCTGCACGCAAAGGGCAAGCAACTCGTCGATACGCGAGTAGCCGCTTAATGCGAATACCTGGTAGCGCTCGGGGTGACGGGCGATGACATCCAGGGTACTCAGGCCGATCGAACCGGTGGCGCCCAGCACAGTAATACGCTGCACTGCGCTCACATCACACCCCATTCAGCAGCCCACAGCAGCACGGCGAAGACTGGGATGGCCGCTGTCAGGCTGTCGATGCGATCCAACACCCCACCATGGCCAGGCAACAGGTTGCTGCTGTCCTTGATGCCAGAGCGGCGCTTGAACATGCTCTCGGTCAGGTCACCGATCACCGACGACATTACCACCAGCGCCGCGCCCAAAAGCCCGAGCAGCAGCTGGCCAATACCCCAATCCCGGCTGATGCCGACCACCAGGGTAATCACCAGGCTGACAGCCAGCCCGCCATAGACGCCTTCCCAGCTCTTGCCCGGGCTGACTTGCGGGGCCAGCTTGCGCTTGCCGAATGCTCGGCCGGAGAAGTAGGCGCCAATATCGGCAGCCCACACCAGCACCATGACAGAGAGAATCAACCAGTTGCCCAACTGCCAGTGTTTGAGCAGCACCAGACCTTGCCAGGCCGGCAGCAGGATCAGCAGCCCGATCAGCAGACGGCAGGCAGCGCTGGCCCACAACTCGCCGCTACGCGGGTAAGTCAGCACCAGCCAGGTTGCCAGCCCCCACCAGATGACCGAAGCCCCCAACACCCAGGGCGCCAGGTCGGGCATCAGGTAGAGGAGCATCAGCGCTCCGGCGACCACGGCGGCGTAGACGATGCGCTGCGACTGGGCCATCAGCCCGGCCAGACGTGCCCATTCCCAGGCGCCAAGGGTCACCACGAAGCCGATGAACAGGGCGAAATCCCCGCCGTTGAGCAGGAAGAAGCCACCCAGCGCGACCGGCAGCAGGATCAGCGCGGTAATGATGCGTTGTTTAAGCATTAAGCACGAGCTCCAGCCTCGACCTGCTCGCTGGTCTTACCAAAGCGGCGCTGGCGCGAAGCGAAATCGGCCAGGGCATTGCGCATGGCCTCGTGTTTGAAGTCCGGCCAGTAAAGGTCGGAGAAGTACAGTTCGGCGTAGGCCAACTGCCACAACAGGAAGTTGCTGATACGGTGCTCGCCACCGGTGCGAATACAGAGGTCCGGCAACGGCAGCTCACCGGTGGCCAGGCAGGTCTGCAACAGGCCTGGGGTGATGTCGTCCGGGCGCAGATGACCGGCCTGGACTTCACGCGCCAACCGCTGTGCGGCCTGGGCGATGTCCCACTGACCGCCGTAGTTGGCGGCGATCTGCAGAATGAAGCGATTATTGCCAGCCGTCAGCGCTTCAGCTTCGCGC
This sequence comes from Pseudomonas ceruminis, assembly GCF_021602025.1. Taxonomy (GTDB): domain Bacteria; phylum Pseudomonadota; class Gammaproteobacteria; order Pseudomonadales; family Pseudomonadaceae; genus Aquipseudomonas; species Aquipseudomonas ceruminis. The sequence continues at coordinate 299,325 of NZ_BQHW01000004.1, read as the reverse complement.
ATGGCGGCCTGCAACTCGGGATGGAACCGCGAGCGGTCGCCGATGATGCGCAGGCTGATGTTGTTCTCATTGAGGCGCTTGGCCTCGCGGCGCAGCGCCGAGAAAAACAACTCCATCAACGCACCGACCTCTTCGGCCGGGCGCTGCCAGTTCTCGCTGGAGAAGGCGAACAGGGTCAACACCTCGACCCCGGACTTGGCGCAGACTTCGATAACCGCACGCACAGCATCCACGCCGGCCTTATGCCCGGCAACGCCGGGCAACAGGCGCTTCTTCGCCCAGCGATTGTTGCCATCCATGATGATCGCGACGTGACGCGGCACCGAAGACGGTGCCACCAGCTTGGTCTTTTCCATTAAAAAACCTCGGCCTTAGACGGCCATAAGGTCCTTTTCCTTGGCTTTGAACGCAGCGTCAATTTCGGCGACGTACTTGTCGGTCAGCTTCTGGATCTCGTCAGCGGCGCGACGCTCTTCGTCTTCGCTGATTTCCTTGTCCTTGGTCAGCTTCTTCAGGTCAGCCAGGGCATCACGGCGCACGTTGCGTACGGCAACCTTGGCATCTTCGGCAACGCCGCTGGCCTGCTTGGTGTAGCCCTTGCGGGTTTCTTCGGTCAGGGCGGGCATCGGTACGCGGATAGTAGTGCCGGCACTGGACGGGTTCAGGCCCAGGTCGGAGGTCAGGATGGCCTTCTCGATGGCAGCGCTGAGGTTCTTGTCGTGGGCGACGATCTTCAGGGTGCGCGCATCTTCGACGGAAATCGCGGCCACCTGGTTCAGCGGCATTTCGCTGCCCCAAGCCGGGACCTTGACGCTGTCCAGAATGCTTGGGTGGGCGCGACCGGTGCGGATGGCTGCCAGGTTGCGGCCCAAGGCCTCGATGGACTTGCCCATGCGTTCCTGGGCGTCTTTCTTGATGTCGTTGATCATGCTTGACCTTCCTCGATCAGAGTACCTTCAGCGCCACCCACCACGATATTCAGCAGGGCGCCAGGCTTGTTCATGTTGAATACCCGCAATGGCATCTTGTGGTCACGGCACAGGCAGATTGCGGTCAGGTCCATGACGCCGAGCTTGCGATCCAGAACCTCATCGTAGGTCAGGTGATCGAACTTCTCGGCATGTGGGTCCTTGAATGGATCGGCAGTGTACACACCATCGACCTTGGTCGCCTTCAATACCACGTCGGCATCGATTTCGATGGCGCGCAGGCAGGCTGCCGAGTCGGTGGTGAAGAACGGGTTGCCGGTACCGGCGGAGAAAATTACCACATCCCCGGAGTTGAGGTGGCGAATAGCTTTGCGACGATCGTAATGATCGGTGACGCCAACCATGGAAATGGCCGACATGACCAGGGCCGGGATGTTCGAGCGCTCCAGCGCATCGCGCATGGCCAGGCCGTTCATCACGGTAGCCAGCATCCCCATGTGGTCGCCGGTGACACGGTCCATGCCGGCTGCGCTGAGCGCGGCACCACGGAACAGGTTGCCACCACCGATCACCAGGCCGACCTGGACACCGATCCCTACCAGCTGGCCAACTTCAAGGGCCATGCGATCCAGCACCTTCGGATCGATACCGAAGTCTTCCGAGCCCATCAGGGCCTCGCCGCTAAGTTTGAGCAAAATGCGTTTATAGCGAGGTTGGCGACCACTCACCTGCTGAGCCATTGCGAGTCTCTCCTGCGGCGTACTTTAGAAAATTCGTGCGGGCTGCTTGCAGCCTGCTAACTGTAGCGCGGCACCATTTTGGTGCCAGCGGAACGGGTTGGATAAACGCTGTTCCGCTTTGACAAAGAGGCTGCGCGCGTGAGCGGGCAGCCTCTTTGGGGCGACAGACGGGGCTGTCTTACTGCTTGGCAGCTGCTACCTGAGCGGCAACTTCAGCAGCGAAGTCGTCAACCGGCTTCTCGATGCCTTCGCCCACTTTGAAGTAGGTGAAGGAAACGATTTCGGCACCGGCTTTCTTGGCCAGTTCGCCGACCTTGATTTCCGGGTTCATGACGAAGGCTTGCTCGACCAGCGAAGCTTCGGCCAGGAACTTCGAGATACGGCCCTTGACCATGTTCTCGACGATGTTCTCAGGCTTGCCTTTGATCTTCTCTTCGTTCAGCTGCAGGAAGACGCCTTTCTCGCGCTCGATGGCTTCGGCCGACACTTCCGACGGCAGCAGGAACTCAGGGTTCGAAGCTGCAACGTGCATGGCGATGTTCTTGGCCAGCTCGACGTCGCCGCCCTTGAGGACGACAGCGGCACCGATCTTGTTGCCGTGCAGGTAAGCACCGACAACGTCACCCTCAACGCGCACCAGGCGACGGATGTTGACGTTCTCGCCGCACTTGGCGACCAGGGCTTCACGAGCGGCTTCACGCGAAGCGATCAGCGGAGCAGCGTCGGTCAGCTTCTGAGCGAAGGCTTCTTCGAGGCTTTCAGCAACGAAGTTCTTGAAGTCGTCTTGCAGGGCCAGGAAGTCGGTCTGCGAGTTCACTTCCAGCAGGACGGCGGATTTACCGTCGGTCTTGACGGCGATAGCGCCTTCAGCAGCGACGTTGCCAGCCTTTTTGGCGGCCTTGATGGCGCCCGAGGCACGCATGTCGTCAATGGCTTTCTCGATGTCGCCGCCGGCCTTTTCCAAGGCCTTTTTGCAATCCATCATGCCTTCGCCGGTACGCTCGCGCAGTTCTTTGACCAGCGCCGCAGTAATTGCTGCCATTTCAAAATCCTCTTGGAAAGTTTTTCAACCATTCCACCCGCTCGACACGGGCGTTAAATTCTGCAAATCCGCTGTTTTCAACTCAGCCGACCCATGATGCGGGGCCGTTGCTGACAGCAGGATTTCAAGGTGGCAAAAAGGGGGCTAAGCCCCCTTTTCGCGTGCCAAGTAGACGCTAGCGCCTATTACTCAGCAGCAGGTGCAGCCGCTTCTTCAGCGTAGACTTCGGTGCCGCCAGCAACGTTGTTGCGGCCGCGGATGACGGCGTCAGCCATCGAAGTCATGTACAGCTCGATAGCGCGAATGGCGTCATCGTTACCTGGGATGATGTAGTCAACACCTTCCGGGCTGCTGTTGGTATCGACAACGCCGATAACCGGGATGCCCAGCTTATTGGCTTCGGTGATAGCAATGCGCTCGTGGTCAACGTCGATCACGAACAGGGCATCAGGCAGGCCGCCCATGTCCTTGATACCACCCAGGCTGCGATCCAGTTTTTCCAGGTCGCGGGAACGCATCAGGGCTTCTTTCTTGGTCAGCTTGGCGAAAGTGCCGTCTTCGGCCTGGGTTTCCAGGTCGCGCAGACGCTTGATCGAAGCGCGGATGGTCTTGTAGTTGGTCAGCATGCCGCCCAACCAGCGGTGGTCAACGTATGGCGAACCGCAACGAGCAGCTTGCTCGGCGACGATCTTGCCGGCGGAACGCTTGGTGCCGACGAACATGATCTTGTTCTTGCCCTGAGCCAGACGCTCTACGAACGCCAGAGCGTCGTTGAACATAGGCAGGGTTTTTTCCAGGTTGATGATGTGGATCTTGTTACGCGCGCCGAAAATGTACTTGCCCATTTTCGGGTTCCAGTAACGGGTCTGGTGGCCGAAGTGCACACCGGCCTTCAGCATATCGCGCATGTTGACTTGGGACATGATAGTTCCTTGATAAGTCGGGTTGGGCCTCCACGTATCCCAATGACCAACCCACGCACCTGAACACGAAGTTCGAGAATACGGGGCACCCAGGTCATCGTGTCGACACGTGTGTGGGTTTAGGGCTTACGGGGTCGTCCCCGAAAGCGGCGCATTTTATACCACAACCCGAGAACGAACGGAACCCAGCAAACATCACGTCCGTCAGCGGCTTTTGCAGCACCCCGCCAAACAGGCCAGAATGCCCCCTGTAGACAGCAGTATGGCCGCCTTTATCCCGACAGACTGCCGCCCTGCTCTGCTAGAATCCGGCCTTTCCCGTTTGTTCGCGCGGTATACCGCGCCGTAGAGAGCCTGTAATGACCGTCACCATCAAGACCGCAGAAGACATCGAGAAGATGCGCATCGCCGGCCGCCTGGCCGCCGAAGTGCTGGAAATGATCAAAGAACACGTCAAGCCCGGTGTCACCACCGAAGCGCTCGACCGCCTGTGCCATGACTACATCGTCAACGTGCAACAGGCCATTCCGGCGCCGCTCAACTACAAAGGCTACCCGAAGTCGATCTGCACCTCGATCAACCATGTGGTCTGCCACGGCATCCCCAACGACAAGCCACTCAAGGACGGTGACACGCTCAACATCGACGTCACCGTGATCAAGGACGGCTACCACGGCGATACCAGCCGCATGTTCCACGTCGGTACCGTGCCGGTATGGGCTGAGCGCCTGTCCAAGGTTACCCAGGAATGCATGTACAAGGCCATCGAGCTGGTCAAGCCGGGTTGCCGCCTGGGCGACATCGGTGAAGTGATCCAGAAGCACGCTGAAAAGAACGGCTTCTCGGTGGTACGCGAGTTCTGCGGCCATGGCATCGGCAAGGTATTCCACGAAGAGCCGCAGATCCTCCACTATGGCCGCGCCGGCACCGGCATGGAACTGAAAGAAGGCATGACCTTCACCATCGAGCCGATGATCAACCAGGGCAAGGCCGATACCAAGGTACTGGGCGACGGCTGGACCGCCATTACCAAGGACCGCAAGCTCTCGGCCCAGTGGGAGCACACCCTGGTGGTGACGGCTACCGGTTACGAGATCTTCACCCTGCGCAAGGACGATACCATCCCGCGCACCTCGGCCTGATTTCGCCCCAAGGCAACCTCAACGACAGGAACGCGACGCGATGCCCCAGGTGGATCCCGAGCTGTTCGATCGCGGCCAGTTCCAGGCGGAACTGGCCCTCAAGGCGAGCCCCATCGCCGCCTTCAAGAAAGCCATCCGCCAGGCCGGCGAGGTGCTCGACAAGCGTTTTCGCGGCGGCTGCGAAATCCGCCGGCTGATCGAGGACCGGGCGTGGCTCGTCGACAATATCCTGCAGCAGGCCTGGAACCAGTTCGACTGGGGCGACGCCAACGGCATCGCCCTGGTCGCCGTCGGTGGCTACGGGCGTGGCGAACTGCACCCGCACTCGGACATCGACCTGCTGATCCTGCTCGGTGCGGCTGAGCACGAACAGTACCGCGAGGCCATCGAGCGTTTTCTGACCTTACTGTGGGACATCGGGCTGGAAGTCGGCCAGAGCGTGCGCACAGTCGACGAATGCGCCGAGCAGGCGAGCGCCGACCTCACGGTCATCACCAATCTCATGGAAAGCCGCACCGTCGCCGGCCCCGAACAGCTGCGCCAGCGCATGCTGGAGGTCACCAGCACGGCGCACATGTGGCCCAGCAAGGAATTCTTCCTGGCCAAACGGGCCGAACTCAAGGCCCGCCATCACAAGTACAACGACACCGAATACAACCTTGAGCCCAACGTCAAAGGCTCGCCCGGCGGCCTGCGCGACATCCAGACGGTGCTCTGGGTGGCTCGGCGCCAGTACGGCACCCTGAACCTGCACGCGCTGGCCGGCGAGGGCTTCCTGCTGGAAAGCGAAAACGAACTGCTGGCTTCCTCCCAGGACTTTTTGTGGAAGGTCCGCTACGCCCTGCACATGCTCGCAGGCCGCTCCGAGGACCGCCTGCTGTTCGACCACCAGCGCAGCATCGCCACGCTGCTGGGCTACACCGACGAAAACCCCAAGCGTGCCATCGAGCAGTTCATGCAGCAGTATTACCGGGTGGTGATGAGCATCAGCCAGCTGTGTGACCTGATCATTCAGCACTTCGAGGAGGTCATCCTCGCCGACGATGACAGCGGCACCACGCAGCCGTTGAACGCGCGCTTCCGCCTGCATGACGGCTATATAGAGGCGGTCAAACCAAACGTATTCAAGCGCACGCCGTTCGCCATGCTGGAAATCTTCGTGCTGATGGCCCAGCACCCCGAGATCAAGGGCGTGCGCGCCGACACGGTGCGGCTGCTGCGCGAACACCGGCACCTGATCGACGACACCTTCCGCAACGATATCCGCAACACCAGCCTGTTCATCGAGCTGTTCAAATGCGAAATCGGCATCCACCGCAACCTGCGGCGGATGAACCGCTACGGCATTCTCGGTCGCTACCTGCCGGAGTTCGGCCTGATCGTCGGGCAGATGCAGCACGACCTGTTTCACATCTATACGGTCGATGCGCACACCCTCAACCTCATCAAGCACCTGCGCAAACTGCAGTACACACCGGTTTCCGAGAAATTCCCGCTGGCCAGCAAGCTCATGGGCCGACTGCCCAAGCCTGAGCTGATCTACCTGGCGGGCCTTTACCATGACATCGGCAAAGGCCGACAGGGTGACCACTCCGAGCTCGGCGCGGTGGACGCCCAGAAGTTCTGCGAACGCCACCAACTGCCAGCGTGGGACAGCCGGCTGATTGTCTGGCTGGTACAGAACCACCTGGTGATGTCGACCACCGCCCAGCGCAAGGACCTGTCCGACCCGCAGGTGATCAACGATTTCGCCCTGCACGTGGGCGACGAGACACGCCTGGACTACCTCTACGTACTGACCGTGGCCGACATCAACGCCACCAACCCCAGCCTGTGGAACTCGTGGCGCGCCAGCCTGCTGCGCCAGCTCTACACCGAGACCAAGCGCGCCTTGCGACGGGGCCTGGAAAACCCGCTGGACCGCGAGGAGCAGATCCGTCAGACGCAGAGCGCCGCGCTGGATATCCTGGTGCGTGAAGGCACCGACCCGGACGACGTGGAACAACTCTGGTCGCAACTGGGCGACGATTACTTCCTCAAGCACAACGCCGCCGACGTGGCCTGGCACAGCGACGCCATCCTGCAGCAACCTGCCGATGGCGGGCCGCTGGTACTGATCAAGGAAACCACCCAGCGCGAATTCGAGGGGGGTACGCAGATCTTCATCTACGCGCCCGACCAGCACGACTTCTTCGCCGTGACCGTGGCGGCCATGTCGCAGCTGAACTTGAACATCCACGATGCGCGCATCATCACTTCGAGCAGCCAGTTCACCCTCGACACCTACATCGTGCTGGACAACGACGGCGGCTCGATCGGCGACAACCCGCAGCGGGTCAAGCAGATCCGCGACGGTCTCACCGAAGCGCTGCGCAACCCCGAGGATTACCCGACCATCATCCAGCGTCGGGTGCCGCGCCAGCTCAAGCACTTCAACTTCCCCCCCCAGGTGACCATTCTCAACGATGCGCAGCGTCCGGTGACCATCCTCGAGATCACCGCGCCGGACCGCCCTGGCCTGCTGGCACGGATCGGGCGGATCTTCCTGGAGTTCGACCTGTCGCTGCAGAATGCCAAGATCGCCACCCTCGGCGAGCGCGTGGAAGACGTGTTCTTCATTACTGACGCCGACAACCAGCCGTTGTCCGACCCGCAACTGTGCAGCCGCCTGCAGGAGGCCATCGTGCAGCAACTGCAGGCCGGCCAGACCAGCGACGCCAGCCCGACCCGCGTGACCTTTTAACGATTAGACGATTGACGAGACCTTGCGCCGATGAACCATGCCTTGACCCAGCTTCAGCCTTACCCGTTCGAGAAACTCCGTGCCCTGCTGGGCAGCGTGAAGCCTGCGGCGGACAAGCGCGCCATCGCCCTGTCGATCGGTGAGCCGAAGCACGAATCGCCGGCGTTCGTCGCCCAGGCCATGGCCGACAACCTAGACAAGCTGGCGGTCTACCCCAGCACCCTCGGCCTGCCCGCTTTGCGTCAGGCCATTGGTCAGTGGTGCGAGCGTCGTTTCGGCGTACCGGCTGGTTGGCTGGATGCGGAGCGCCATATCCTGCCGGTCAATGGTACCCGCGAAGCGCTGTTCGCCTTCACGCAGGCAGTGGTCAACCGTGCCGACGACGGCCTGGTGGTCAGCCCCAATCCGTTCTACCAGATCTATGAAGGTGCGGCCCTTCTGGCCGGCGCCACCCCGCATTACCTGCCGTGCCTGGAAAACAACGGTTTCAACCCGGACTTCGACGCAGTGACTGCCGACGTGTGGAAGCGCTGCCAGATCCTGTTCCTGTGCTCGCCGGGCAACCCTACCGGCGCGCTGGTGCCGATGGAGACCCTGAAGAAGCTGATTGCACTGGCCGACGAACATGACTTCGTGATCGCCGCCGACGAATGCTACAGCGAGCTGTACTTCGACGAAGACGCACCGCCGCCGGGCCTGCTCAGCGCCTGCGCTGAGCTGGGCCGCAGCGACTTCAAGCGCTGCGTGGTGTTCCACAGCCTGTCCAAACGCTCCAACCTGCCTGGCCTGCGCTCGGGCTTCGTCGCGGGTGACGCGCAGATCATCAAGCCATTTTTGCTGTACCGCACCTATCACGGTTGCGCCATGCCGGTGCAGACCCAGCTGGCGAGCATTGCCGCGTGGCAGGATGAGGCGCATGTACGTGAAAACCGGGACCAGTACCGCGCCAAGTACGATGCGGTGCTGGATATTCTACAGCCGGTAATGGACGTGCAACGCCCCGATGGTAGCTTCTACCTGTGGGCCAAGGTGCCGGGCGGTGATGCCGAGTTCACCCGCGACCTGTTCGAGGCGCAGCATGTGACCGTGGTACCTGGGTCGTACCTGTCACGTGAAGTGGATGGGGTGAATCCGGGTGCTGGGCGGGTGCGCATGGCACTGGTTGCACCGCTGGCCGAATGCATCGAAGCGGCTGAGCGGATTCGTGCGTTCCTGCGCACCCGCTGATTGAGCAGGGCCGCTCTGCGGCCCATTCGCCGGCTTGCCGGCGATCGCCACCCCGCCGCTCTACTTGACGGCCCCCAGGTTCGCTTCACTCATATCCAGTTCCCCCAACACCTGCCGCACGACCTCATCGCCCACCAGATGCTGGCGATGCAGGTTGTACAGCTCCAACCGCTGTGCCCGCAGCGCCCGCAAGCGCAAACGCCGCTCCAGCAAGTCCATCTGCTCGGCCAGGGCCCGCGCCTCGGCCGTGTCGTTGTAACTGTTCAATTCATCGCGATACTCGGCCATCAACCTTGCCTTGAGCTCGGTGGCCATGGTCGCCTGAGCCGCATCTTGCGGTGCGCTGGCGTCAATCACCTCTTCCGCTTCCAGTGCATGAATCGCCGCCTCGACGGTGCGTCGCCAAGCCTCCAGGACTTCTTGATGCAACCGCTCGTCAGGGCTTTTGGTGATACCGCGCAGCAGGATCGGCAAGGCGATGCACGCGCTGATGAGCGACAGCAGGATGACCCCGGCGGCAATGAAAATCAGCAAGTCCCGTTCGGGGAAGGCCTTGCCTGCACCGATCAAGAGCGGTACCGACATCACACCGGCCAACGTCACCGCTCCCCGCACGCCACCCAGGGTCAGCAGCCAGCAGGAGCGTGCGGTCGGCATCAGGACGAGTGCTGGCTTACCGCGCCAACGCCGCACCACACCGATGGCCCGCCAGATGCTTTGTACCCAGATGAACCGCAGCAGGATCAACGCGCCGAAAATCGCCAGGACATCCAGGCATCGCCAGGCCAGGGTCGGCCACACGGTCGTTTCGTGGCTGACCACAGCCTTGATGATGTCCGGCAACTGCAGGCCCAGCAGCAGGAAGATCAGACCGTTGAAAGCGAACTCCAGCAACGACCAGACACTGCGGTTGAGCAGGCGGGTACTGGTCTGGCGTGGCAGCAGGTCGAGCCAGCTCTGCATCATGCCGGCTGCCACCGCCGAGAGAATGCCCGACACCCCAAGGCGCTCTGCCAGCACATAGGCGGCAAACGGCAGCAACAGCATGAACACCACATGGGTGGCCGGGTCATCCCAGCCGCGGGCGATCATCCATGCGCGCAAGCGGCCGATCAGCCAACTCAGGGCAACACCTACCGCCAGGCCGCCCAGGGCGACCAGCACAAAACTGAAACTTGCATCAGCCAGGGAAAACACACCGGTGATTGCAGCCGCCAGGGCGAACTTGAAGGTCACTAGGCCCGACGCATCGTTCATCAGCGCCTCGCCCTGGAGCATGTGCATCAGCGGCGTAGGCAGGCGGTCCTGGGTTATGGCCGAGACGGCCACGGCGTCCGTGGGCGACAGCACCGCCGCAAGGGCAAATGCCACAGGTAGCGCAATACTGGGCAGCAACCAGTGGATGAAGTAGCCGGCACCGACCACGGTGAACAGCACCAGCCCCACGGCCAGGGCCACCACCGGACCACGGATGCGCCACAGTTCGCGCTTGGGGATGCGCCAGCCGTCGGCAAACAACAGCGGCGGCAGGAACAGAAACAGGAACAGCTCAGGGTCAAGGGCAACATGCAGCCCCAGGGTTGGCCAGGCCAGCAGCGCACCGGCGGCGATCTGCACCAAGGGCAGCGGTAGCGGGATAACCCGCCCGACCAGCTTCGACACACTGACCAGCGTGAGCAGAATAAGGACGGTGTAGGCTGACTGCATCCGTTAAAGCTTCCTTTGTGAACCAAGAACTACAGCGGGGCGAGACATCGCCATTGAAACAATATGTTAGCGGCCAGTGGCGATCCTGGGCCGCTGCACGATAGTCGCAGGACAACCGCGAATATGTAACACGATGATACTGACGGTTGTGACTGACGGATGCATGACGCGATTTCATCGGTGCTGGCAATCCCGAAGCGGCTGCATGGCGCCTGCGCCACTCTGCGAGTCTCAAGGCTTGCACACCCGTGGCGCTCGAAGGACCGATCCCGCATAATCCCGCGACTGACTTTCGGAAAATGGAGAGATTGGGGATACCTGTGGCCCCAATGTACACGATGACCTACACGCTCTACGGCATCAAAGCCTGCGACACCATGAAAAAGGCACGCACCTGGCTCGAAGACCACACCGTCGCCTACGAATTCCACGACTACAAGGCCCAAGGCATCGACCGTGACAGCCTGAACCGCTGGTGCGACGAACACGGCTGGGAAGTCATCCTCAACCGTGCCGGCACCACCTTCCGCAAGCTCGACGACGCCAGCAAGGCCGGCCTCGATCAAGCCAAGGCCGTCGAACTGATGCTGGCCCAGCCGTCGATGATCAAGCGCCCGGTGCTCGACCTCGGCACACGCACACTGGTCGGCTTCAAGCCCGACCTGTACGCCGCCGCCCTGGCCTGAGCCCGCTTACGCTTCTTACCCTATTTCGCACGAGGTAATCACATGTCCAATACCCTGTTCAGCCTGGCCTTCGGTGTCGGCTCCCAGAACCGCCAGGGCACCTGGCTGGAAGTCTTCTACGCACAACCGCTGCTCAAGCCTAGCGCCGAGCTGGTCGCCGCCGTCGCGCCGATCCTCGGTTATGAAGGTGGCAACCAGGCCATCGCCTTCAGCAACGCCCAGGCCGCGCAGCTGGCTGAAGCCGTCAAAGGTGTCGATGCCGCCCAGGCCGCCCTGCTGACTCGCCTGGCCGAAAGCCACAAGCCGCTGGTCGCCACCCTGCTGGCCGAAGACATCGCCCTGACCTCCACCCCGGAGGCCTACCTCAAGCTGCACCTGCTGTCGCATCGCCTGGTCAAGCCGCACGGCCTGAGCCTGGCAGGCATCTTCCCGCTGCTGCCGAACGTCGCCTGGACCAACCACGGCGCAATCGACCTGGCCGAACTGGCCGAGCTGCAACTGGAAGCGCGCCTCAAAGGCGAGCTCCTGGAAGTGTTCTCGGTGGACAAGTTCCCGAAGATGACCGACTACGTGGTCCCGGCCGGCGTGCGTATCGCCGATACCGCCCGCGTGCGCCTGGGCGCCTACATCGGCGAAGGCACCACGATCATGCACGAAGGCTTCGTCAACTTTAACGCCGGCACCGAAGGCCCAGGCATGATCGAAGGCCGCGTTTCGGCGGGCGTCTTCGTCGGCAAGGGCTCGGACCTGGGCGGCGGCTGCTCGACCATGGGCACCCTGTCCGGTGGCGGCAACATCGTCATCAAGGTCGGCGAAGGCTGCCTGATCGGTGCCAACGCTGGTATCGGCATCCCGCTGGGCGACCGCAACACCGTCGAAGCCGGCCTGTACATTACAGCTGGCACCAAGGTCAACCTGCTCGATGAGAACAACGAGTTGGTCAAGGTGGTCAAGGCCCGCGACCTGGCCGGCCAGACCGACCTGCTGTTCCGCCGCAACTCGCTGAACGGTGCGGTCGAGTGCAAGACGCACAAATCGGCGATCGAGCTGAACGAGGCGCTGCACGCCCACAACTGAGAACGCCCTACGGGTTCGAAGTGTTAAGATCGGGTCTGGCGTACTCACGCCAGACCCGATTTTCATTCCAGGCCCCGTGATCATGTTCCAGCCCTCCCCCTGGCGTGCCGACTTCCCCGCCATCGCCGCCCTGCAACGGCAGCACCAGACCTACCTGGACAGCGCCGCCACGACCCAGAAGCCCCAGGCCCTGCTCGATGCCCTGAGCCATTACTACGGCCATGGCGCGGCCAACGTGCACCGTGCCCAACACCTGCCTGGCGCGCTGGCGACCCAGGCGTTCGAGGCCAGCCGCGACAAGGTTGCCGCCTGGCTCAATGCCGCCGAATCCCGCCAGATCATCTTCACCCACGGCGCGACCTCCGCGCTGAATCTTCTGGCCTACGGTTTGGAACACCGGTTCGAAGCAGGCGATGAAATCGCCGTGAGCGCCCTGGAGCATCACGCCAACCTGCTGCCCTGGCAGCAACTGGCGCGGCGCCGCAACCTGCGCCTGGTCGTACTGCCGCTGGACGAGCATGGCCGCATCGACCTGGACCAGGCACTGCAACTGATCGGGCCGCGTACCCGGCTGCTTGCCGTCAGCCAGTTGTCCAATGTGCTCGGCACCTGGCAACCGTTGGCCGCGCTGCTGGCCCACGCCCATGCCCAAGGCGCCCTGACCGTGGTCGATGGCGCCCAGGGCGTGGTGCATGGCCGTCATGATGTCCAGCAGCTGGGGTGCGACTTCTATGTGTTCTCCAGCCATAAGCTATATGGCCCCGAGGGTGTCGGTGTGCTCTACGGCCGCCCGCAGGCCCTGGAGCTGCTGCGCCATTGGCAGTTCGGCGGCGAGATGGTGCAACTGGCCGACTACCAGGGTGCTAGCTTCCGCCCTGCACCGCTGGGCTTCGAGGCGGGCACACCACCCATCGCTGGCGTCATCGGCCTAGGCGCGAGCCTGGACTATCTGGGCGGGCTCGATGCCCACGCCGTTCAGGCCCATGAAACCAGCCTGCACCAGCATCTTCTGCGTGGCCTGGCCGACCGGGAGGGTGTGCGCCTGCTCGGCACGCCGCACACCGCCTTGGCCAGTTTTGTCATTGAAGGCGTACACAATGCCGACATTGCGCACCTGCTGACCGAGCAGGGCATCGCCGTACGCGCCGGCCATCACTGCGCCATGCCGCTGCTCAGGGGGTTGGGCCTGGACGGTGCCATTCGCGTGTCGCTGGGCCTATACAACGACAGCGACGACCTGCAGCGCTTCTTCGATGCGCTCGATCAAGGCCTGGAGCTGCTGCGATGAGCCTGCCCGCCGACGCCCAGGCGGCCCTGGAGCGCTTCGACCAGGCCCGCGGCTGGGAGCAGCGCGCGCGCCTGCTGATGCAGATGGGCGACCAGTTGCCCCCCCTGGCCGAGGGGGAAAAGTCGGAAAGCAACCGCGTACATGGCTGCGAAAGCCTGGTGTGGCTGGTGGCTGAACAGCATGACGGCCAGTGGCGGTTCAAGGCCAGCAGCGACGCACGCTTGCTGCGCGGGTTGCTGGCCTTGCTGCTGGTGAGGGTGCAGGGCCTCGACAGTGGCGCGCTGGCGGGGCTTGACCTGGGCGCGTGGTTTACCCGGTTGGGGCTGGAGCGGCAATTGTCACCCTCACGCAGCAACGGGTTGCATGCGGTATTGCAGCGAATGGCTGAACTGGTTTCAGCCAGTTGAAACGGACGCGGGTTTGACCCGCTCCGAAGGCCGCCGGGCGCCCGCCACCAGTTTTTCCACTGCCTTGCTGGCCGCCACCATGCCAAACGTAGCGGTCACCATCATCACCGCGCCAAAGCCACCGGAGCAGTCCAGGCGCACCCCTTCCCCGACGAAGCTCTTCTGCAGGCACACGCTGCCATCGCCCTTGGGGTAGCGCAGCTGTTCGCTGGAAAACACGCAAGGCACCCCGTAGTTACGGCTGACGTTACGCGAGAAGTTGTAATCGCGGCGCAAGGTCGAGCGTACCCGCGAAGCCAGCGGGTCATTGAAGGTCTTGTTGAGGTCGCCAATCTGGATCTGCGTCGGGTCAATCTGCCCACCCGCGCCACCGGTGGTGACAATGGCGATCTTGCGCCGCCGGCACCAGGCGATCAGCGCGGCCTTGGCCATCACGCTGTCGATGCAGTCGATCACGCAATCGAGGTTTTCGGTGATGTATTCGACCATGGTGTCCCGGGTGACGAAGTCAGCCACCGCGTGCACCGTGCACGCCGGGTTGATCGCCCGCAGGCGCTCGGCCATGACCTCGACCTTGGGCCGCCCCACCTGACCCTCCAGGGCATGGGCCTGGCGGTTGGTGTTGCTGACGCAGACGTCGTCCAGGTCGAACAGGGTAATTTCGCCCACGCCGCTGCGCGCCAGCGCCTCGGCCGCCCAGGACCCGACGCCGCCGATACCCACCACGCCAACATGGGCCTGGCTCAGGCGCTGCAAACCCTCGTCACCGTACAGCCGGGCAACGCCGGCGAAGCGTGGATCTTCTGTGCTCATGATGGTACCCCGAAGCTCATACCGCAAAATCGGCGCGCATTATATGCCAGCAGCGTCGATGGCCTCCATCGTTAGGTAAGTCCCTACCAACCCTGCTTTAATGTCCTACCTCTTCGACAGATTTGGACGACAATGTCATCACGCAAATTCGGCCTGAACCTGGTGGTTGTCCTGGCCATCGCCGCACTGTTCACCGGCTTCTGGGCACTGATCAACCGCCCGGTCTCCGCGCCTGCCTGGCCGGAGCAGATCTCCGGTTTCTCGTACTCGCCCTTCCGTCTTGGAGAAAGCCCGCAAAAGGGCCAGTACCCCACCGATGACGAGATGCGCCAGGACCTGGAGCAGATGAACAAGCTGACCGACAACATCCGCATCTATACCGTCGAAGGCACCCAGGCCGAAATTCCGCGGTTGGCCGAGGAGCTCGGCTTGCGCGTCACCCTGGGTATCTGGATCAGCCCGGACCTTGAGCGCAACGAGCGCGAGATCGCCAAGGCCATCGAACTGGCCAATACCTCGCGCAGCGTGGTGCGGGTGGTGGTGGGCAACGAAGCGCTGTTCCGCGAAGAGGTCACCCCCGAAGCGCTGATCCAGTACCTGGACCGGGTACGAGCCGCGGTCAAGGTGCCAGTTACCACCAGTGAACAGTGGCACATCTGGAAGGAACACCCGGAGCTGGCCAAGCACGTCGACCTGATCGCCGCGCACATCCTGCCCTACTGGGAGTTCGTGCCGATGAAGGACTCGGTGGAGTTCGTGCTCGACCGCGCCCGCGAGCTCAAGCAGCAGTTCCCGCGCAAGCCCTTGCTGCTCTCGGAGGTCGGTTGGCCGAGCAATGGCCGCATGCGCGGCGGTGCCGACGCCACACAGGCGGACCAGGCCATCTACCTGCGCACCTTGGTCAATACCCTTAACCGCCGCGGCTACAACTATTTCGTCATCGAAGCATACGACCAGCCATGGAAAGCCAGCGACGAGGGTTCGGTGGGCGCCTACTGGGGCGTGTTCAACGCAGAGCGCCAACAGAAATTCAATTTCGACGGGCCCGTGGTAGCCATCCCGCAATGGCGCGCGCTGGCGGTCGCCTCGGTGGTGCTGGCGATGATCGCGCTGACCGTGCTGCTGATCGACGGCTCGGCCTTGCGCCAGCGTGGCCGGACGTTCCTGACCTTCATCACCTTCCTCTGCGGTTCGGTGCTGGTCTGGATTGCCTATGACTACAGCCAACAATACAGCACCTGGTTCAGCCTGACCGTGGGCGTGCTGCTGGCGCTGGGCGCCCTGGGCGTCTTCATCGTGCTGCTGACCGAGGCCCACGAGCTGGCCGAGGCGGTGTGGATTCACAAACGGCGCAGGGAATTCCTCCCGGTGCAGGGCGACAGCGCCTATCGGCCCAAGGTCTCGGTACACGTGCCGTGCTACAACGAGCCACCGGAGATGGTCAAACAGACCCTCGACGCCCTGGCGGCACTGGACTACCCCGATTACGAAGTGCTGGTGATCGACAACAACACCAAAGACCCGGCTGTGTGGGAGCCGCTCAAGGCCCATTGCGAAAAACTCGGTGAGCGCTTCAAGTTCTTCCACGTCGCGCCGTTGGCAGGCTTCAAGGGCGGCGCACTGAACTACCTGATTCCGCACACAGCCAAGGATGCCGAGGTGATTGCGGTGATCGACTCGGACTATTGCGTGGACCGTAACTGGCTCAAGCACATGGTGCCGCACTTCGCCGACCCGAAGATCGCCGTGGTGCAATCGCCGCAGGACTACCGCGACCAGCACGAAAGCGCCTTCAAGAAGCTGTGCTACAGCGAATACAAAGGCTTTTTCCACATCGGTATGGTCACCCGCAACGACCGTGACGCGATCATCCAGCACGGCACCATGACCATGACCCGGCGCACTGTGCTCGAAGAGCTGGGCTGGGCGCAATGGTGCATCTGCGAGGATGCCGAACTGGGCCTGCGCGTGTTCGAAAAAGGCCTGTCGGCAGCCTACGCCCACAATAGTTACGGCAAGGGCCTGATGCCCGATACCTTCATCGACTTCAAGAAGCAACGCTTCCGCTGGGCCTACGGCGCCATCCAGATCATCAAGCACCATGCCGCCGCGCTGCTACGCGGCAAAGGCAGCGAGCTGACCCGCGGCCAGCGCTATCACTTCCTG
This sequence comes from Pseudomonas ceruminis, assembly GCF_021602025.1. Taxonomy (GTDB): domain Bacteria; phylum Pseudomonadota; class Gammaproteobacteria; order Pseudomonadales; family Pseudomonadaceae; genus Aquipseudomonas; species Aquipseudomonas ceruminis. Next base: position 282,435 of record NZ_BQHW01000004.1, on the reverse strand, counting down.
GCCGGCTGGCTGCCCTGGATTGCCGACGGCATGAACATTTTCTTCACCGTCGGCGCACTGCTGTGGTCGGCGGCGATGATCATCGTGCCGCACCGGGTCGACCCACCGCTGATGATCTTCGCGATCCCGCCGCTGGCGTTGTTCTTCTTCAAGGTCGGCAAGATCATCTTCCTGTACCGCCGGGCGGTGGGGGTCAACCTCAAGGATGCGTTCGCCGCCGCACTGGCAGGGCTGGCGTTGTCGCATACCATTGCCAAGGCGGTGCTGTACGGGTTCTTCACCAGCAGCATGCCGTTCTTCCGCACCCCCAAGAATGCCGACAGCCATGGCGTGCTGGTGGCAATTTCCGAAGCGCGCGAAGAGCTGTTCATCATGTTGCTGCTGTGGGGCGCGGCGGCGGGGATCTACCTGGTACAAGGGTTGCCGAGCTCTGACATGCGCTTCTGGGTGGCAATGCTGCTGGTGCAGTCGCTGCCATATCTGGCAGCCTTGGTGATGGCACTGTTGTCGTCGCTGCCCAAGCCAAGCGACAACGTTGTGCAAGCCCAGGCAACGTGAAACCCATGGGGCTGCTGTGCAGCCCCATTGGCCCGTGCCGACAACCCCGGTTTGATATAAGATAACGCCCCTCGTTTTTCCGCCTTGCCTTGCCCCGGAGTTCCCCATGACGGCCCCTGCCGAGCTCTCGCCTACCCTTCAACTGGCCTGCGACCTGATCCGTCGCCCCTCGGTCACTCCCGTCGACGCCGACTGCCAGGCGCAGATGATGAATCGCTTGGGCGCCGTGGGCTTCCAGCTCGAGCCGATGCGCATCGAGGACGTCGACAATTTCTGGGCCACCCATGGCAGCCAGGAAGGCCCGGTGCTGTGCTTCGCTGGCCACACCGACGTGGTCCCGACCGGCCCGGTGCAGCAGTGGCAGCATGAGCCATTCGAGGCGCTGATCGATGCCCAGGGCATGCTCTGCGGCCGCGGCGCTGCCGACATGAAGGGCAGCCTGGCCTCGATGGTGGTGGCCAGCGAGCGCTTCGTGCGTGACTACCCCGACCACCGTGGCAAGGTCGCCTTCCTGATCACCAGCGACGAAGAGGGCCCGGCCCACCACGGCACCAAGGCTGTCGTCGAACGCCTGCAGGCCCGTAATGAGCGCCTGGACTGGTGCATCGTCGGTGAACCGTCGAGCACCACCTTGCTCGGTGACGTGGTCAAGAACGGCCGTCGTGGCTCGCTCGGCGCCACGCTGACCGTGCGTGGCAAGCAAGGCCACGTCGCCTACCCGCACCTGGCGCGCAACCCGATCCACCTGGCCGCGCCGGCCCTGGCGGAACTTGCTGCCGAGCACTGGGACGAAGGCAATGCGTTCTTCCCGCCTACCAGCTTCCAGATTTCCAACCTCAACGCTGGCACCGGCGCCACCAACGTGGTCCCAGGCGAGCTGGTCGCGCTGTTCAACTTCCGCTTCTCCACCGAGTCCACCGTCGAAGGCCTGCAGGCGCGGGTTTCGGCCATCCTCGACAAGCATGAGCTGGACTGGTCGATCGACTGGGCATTGTCGGGCCTGCCATTTCTCACCGAACCTGGCGAACTGCTCGACGCGGTGGCGGCGAGCATCAAGGGTGTCACCGGTCGCGACACTCAGCCGTCCACCAGCGGCGGTACCTCCGATGGCCGCTTCATCGCCACCATGGGCACCCAGGTCGTAGAGCTCGGCCCGGTCAATGCCACCATCCACCAGGTCGACGAACGCATCCTGGCCAGCGACCTCGACCTGCTGACCGAAATCTACTACCAGACCCTGGTCCGGTTGCTCGCCTGATGCTCGCCTGCCCGATCTGCCAGGCGGCCCTGACGCGGCTCGACAACGGTGCAGTGTGCCCGGCCGGCCACCGCTTCGACCGCGCCCGCCAGGGTTACCTGAACCTGCTGCCCGTGCAGCACAAGAACAGCCGCGACCCCGGCGACAACCAGGCCATGGTCGAGGCCCGCCGTGACTTCCTCGACGCCGGCCACTACGCCCCTGTAGCCCAGCGCCTGGCCGAACTGGCCGCCGCGTACCAGCCCGGCGCCTGGCTCGACATCGGCTGCGGCGAAGGCTATTACACCGCACAGATCGCCCAGGCAGTGCCCCAGGCCGACGGCTACGCCCTGGACATCTCCCGCGAGGCGGTCAAGCGCGCCTGCCGCCGAGACCCTGGGGTGACCTGGATGGTCGCCAGCATGGCCCGCGTGCCATTGGCCGAGGCCAGTTGCCAGTTCATCGCCAGCGTGTTCAGCCCGCTGGACTGGGCTGAAGCCAAGCGCCTGCTCAGCCCCGGCGGCGGCCTGATGCGGGTGGGCCCGACCAGCGGCCACCTGATGGAGCTGCGCGAAGTGCTCTACGATGAAGTACGCCCTTACGCCGATGACAAGCACCTGGCCTTGGTGCCAGAGGGCATGGCCCACGCCCACAGCGAAATCCTCGAGTTCCGCCTGAGCTTGGCCGCGCCCAAGGCCCGCGCCGACTTGCTGGCCATGACCCCACACGGCTGGCGCGCCAGCGCCGAGAAACGCGCACGGGTGATCGAGCAGCCCGAGCCCTTCGAGGTCACGGTTTCCATGCGTTATGACTATTTTGTGCGCCAAGACTGAGCACACCCGGAGCCCTTATGCGCCAACCTGATATCGAGATCTACCTGAAGGACGCCGACGTCGACCACAAGCAGATTGCCCAATGGCTCGGCGAAGCGGTCGGCCCGTGCAGCGAGTGGCAACAGAAAGGCCAGACGTTCAAATGCAAGGCCGGTAACATTCCGGTCACCTGGCTACCCAAGGCTGTAGGGAAATGGAACAGCCTGTACCTGGAAAGCGACCAGACCCCATGGGCCGATGATGTCGCCTGCGCCCGCGCTGCCTTTGCTGCACTGGGCGTCGAAGTCCGTTGCGCACCGGGTGGCTGGGTCGAAGAAGATGGCGAGGAAGACGCCGATCGCTGGATTCGCATCAGTGCCGACGGAGAAGAAGAGATCACCTGGCGAACGTCATAAGCTGCAAGCCTTAGGCGGCCACCATCAGGAGCGGTCGCATCAGGCTGCAAGTTACACGGTCAACTTGCAGCTTGAAGCTTGTAGCCTCGAGGCTCAGAGCCCCACTACATCCTCGGCTTGCAGGCCTTTCTGGCCCTGCACACAGGCGTACTCCACCCGCTGCCCTTCGACCAGGGTACGATGCCCCTCACCGCGGATGGCGCGATAGTGGACGAAGACATCTGCCCCCCCTTCACGCTGAATGAAGCCATAGCCCTTGGCATCGTTGAACCACTTTACATTCCCAGTCTCACGAGACGACATCTGAACTACTCCGGATTTTTATTGTGAAGATCGCCTTGTAGACACAGAGTCTCCCCCCTGTGCCGACGCCGCTTGCCGAAATATCCTGCAAGTGGCAGGCCGAGTATATGACACAGAACAAAAAAATTTCATGACTGCACCCATCACTGCAGGATTTTGCTGAACTTACGCAGATACGGCAGACTAATTGACTGCACATTCACCTGAAATCACACCCAGGGCACACACCCCATGACCCGTTCCCCCCTGCGCCGCCTGATCTTCGGCGCTTTGCGTCGCCTGTTGTACCTGTGGGTGCGCTCCGAGACCATCAACCAGTCGTCTCTGAGCCTGCAGCTCGACCGCAGCCGCCCTGTTTTCTATGCCCTGCCATCGCCTTCGCTCACCGACCTTGCCGTGCTCGATCACGAATGCACCAAGGCCGGGTTACCACGCCCGGTGCTGCCGGTCGCGGTAGGTTCACTTCACGAGCCTGCCGGGTTCTTCTACCTCACTCCCGCCCCGGACTGGCTCGGCCGCCAGGACAAACGCGGTGCGCCGCCCACCCTCGAACGCGTGGTCGCAGCCGTGGCCCAGCATGCCGAAGAAGACGCCCAGATCATTCCGGTCAGCGTGTTCTGGGGCCAGACGCCCGCCAGTGAATCCAGCCCGTGGAAGCTGCTGTTCGCCGACAGCTGGGCGGTCACCGGCCGCCTGCGCCGGCTGCTCACCATCCTGATTCTGGGGCGCAAGACCCGCGTGCAGTTCTCGGCGCCGATGCATGTCCGCGAACTGGTGCAGCACAACAAAGGCCACGAACGCACCGTGCGCATGGCCCAGCGCCTGATGCGCGTGCATTTTCGCAACCTCAAGGCCGCGGTCATCGGCCCGGACATCTCTCACCGGCGCAATCTGGTCAAAGGCCTAGTGCATGCCCCACTGGTCCGCCAGGCCATCACCGAGCAAGCGCAGCGCGAGAACATCCCCCTGGCCAAAGCCGAGGCGCAGGCGCTGCGCTACGGTAATGAAATTGCCTCGGACTACACCTACACGGCGATCCGCTTCCTCGAAGTGGTGCTGAGTTGGTTCTGGAACAAGATCTACGACGGCATCAAGGTCAACCACATCGAGCAAGTGCAAGGCATCGCCCCCGGCCATGAAGTGATCTATGTGCCGTGCCACCGCAGCCACATTGACTATCTGCTGCTGTCCTACCTGCTGTTCCGCAACGGCCTGACGCCGCCGCACATCGCTGCGGGCATCAACCTCAACATGCCGGTGATCGGCGGCTTGTTGCGCCGGGGCGGCGCATTCTTCATGCGTCGCACGTTCAAGGGCAACCCGCTCTACACCGCGGTATTCAACGAATACCTGCACACCCTGTTCACCAAAGGGTTCCCGGTAGAGTACTTCGTCGAGGGCGGACGCTCTCGCACCGGGCGTATGCTTCAGCCACGAACCGGGATGTTGGCGATCACCCTGCGCAGCTTCCTGCGCTCCTCGCGCACGCCGATCGTCTTCGTGCCGGTGTACATCGGCTACGAGCGGGTGCTCGAGGGCCGCACCTACCTGGGCGAATTGCGCGGTGCCAGCAAAAAGAAGGAATCGATCTTCGACATCTTCAAAGTCATCGGCGCACTGAAGCAGCGTTTCGGCCAGGTCTACGTCAACTTCGGCGAACCGATCCGCCTGGCGGGCTTTCTTGACCAACAGCAACCCGGCTGGCGCGAACAGGCGCTTGGCCCGCAGTTCCGCCCTGCCTGGCTCAACGAGGCCACCACCCGCCTGGGCGAAACCGTGGCTCGTCACCTCAACGAGGCTGCGGCGGTCAACCCCGTCAACCTGGTGGCACTGGCATTACTCTCCACCAGCCGCCTGGCCCTGGACGAAAACGCTCTGAACCGGGTGCTGGACCTGTACCTGACCTTGCTGCGCAAGGTGCCGTACTCCGAGCACACGACCCTGCCAGAGGGTGACGGCAAGGCGTTGATCGAACACGTCAGGGGCATGGACTTGCTGGCCGAGCAAAACGACGCTCTGGGCCGCATCCTTTACCTGGATGAAGCCAACGCGGTCCTGATGACCTATTACCGCAACAACGTCCTGCACATCTTTGCCCTGCCCGCGCTGTTGGCGAGTTTCTTCCACAGCAGTTCGCGAATGAGCCGCCAGTTGCTTGGCCAGTACGTGCAGGCGTTGTACCCGTACCTGCAGGCCGAGCTGTTCCTGCGCTGGGCGCCCGAGCAACTGGACGCGGTGATTGACCAGTGGCTGGCGGCACTGGTCGAACAGGGCCTGCTGCGCCAGGAAGGCGATGTCTACATACGCCCGGCACCGAGCTCGCGGCAATTCGTCCTGCTGACCCTGCTCGCCCGCACCGTTACCCAGACGCTGCAGCGCTTCTACATGGCCACGTCGCTGCTGCTCAACAGCGGGCAGAACACCCTCAGTGCCGAGGCGCTGGAAGACCTGTGCGTGATGATGGCCCAGCGCCTGTCGATCCTGCATGGCCTGAACGCCCCGGAGTTCTTCGACAAGACGTTGTTCCGCCACTTCATCCAGACCCTGATCGAACAATGTGTGCTGCGCCCGGACAGCAACGGCAAGCTGGGTTACCACGACAAGCTTGGCGAACTTGCCGAGGGCGTAGCCAAGCGCGTGTTGTCGGCTGAGCTGCGCCTGTCGATTCGCCAAGTGGCGCTGCACCGCGAGGACTCGCTGGAAGCATCGATCATCTAGGGCTTCATCGGCAGGAAAAATCCGCTAAAGTCCCTGGGGTTGGCCACAAGCCAGCTCCAAGGACAACGGAGATTCCATGAAAAAGCTCGTTATGCTGTGTTGCGCATCCCTGCTCGCGGCCTGCTCCAGCCACACCCCGTCGACCCAGGCCAGCCTGGATGGCGAAGTCTTCTACCTGCAGCGTATCGCGCTGCCGCCCGCCGCCACCTTGAGCGTGGAACTGCAAGATGTGTCGCTGATGGACGCCCCCGCCGTGACCCTGGCCCGCCAGGCCGGCCCGGTCAAAGGCAACGTACCGCTACCGTTCCACCTCACCTATGATTCGGCCCAGGTCAAGCCCGGCCACCGCTATGCGGTCAGTGCCCGGATCGAACTGGACGGTAACCTGCTGTTCATCAATACCGAACACCACGGCGTTGCGCTCGATGGCAGCGATGCGCAGCCAGTACGGGTCAAAGTCGACCCGGTGCGCTGATTTCCGCCTACTTCTGTTGAAAAGGAACGCTTCATGATCCGCTCCTCCCTGCGCTTCACTGCGCTGTGCGCCGGCCTGCTGCTGTCAGCCAGCGCGCTGGCCCTGTCGCTTGGCGACCTGAGCCAGAAAGACGCCACCGGTGGCCTGAAAGACGCCCTCACCCAGGGTGCCCAGATCGCCGTCAAGCAATTGAGCACCCCCGGCGGTTTCAGCAACAACCCGGATGTACGCATCGAACTTCCAGGCAACCTCGGCAAAGCCGCCAAAGCCATGAAGATGTTCGGCAAGGGTGACCAGGTCGAAGCCCTGGAAACCAGCATGAACAAGGCCGCCGAAGCAGCGGTCCCGCAAGCGCAGGCAATCCTGGTGAATGCGGTGAAGAACATGAGCGTGACCGATGCCAAGGGCATTCTCAGCGGCGGTGACGATTCGGCCACCCAGTACCTGAACAAGAGCAGCCGCGAACAGATCCGCGCCAAGTTCCTGCCCATCGTCAAGCAAGCCACCGACAAGGTCGGCCTGGCCCAGCAGTACAACAGCTTCGCTGGGCAGGCCAAGGGCCTGGGGCTGATCAAGGACGATGCCAACATCGAGAACTACGTGACCGAGAAAGCCATGGACGGGCTGTTCGAGATGATCGGCAAGCAGGAGCAGAGCATCCGCCAGAACCCGGCACAGGCGGCCACCAGCCTGGCCAAGAAGGTGTTTGGCGCCCTCTGATCGCCAATGGGCTGCTTGGCAGCCCATTCACTGGGCCCGCGCCACAGAGTCCTGTAGGAGCGGGCTTGCCCCGCGATGGAGGGCAACGCCCTCCCCCTTATACCCTCAACCTTTCCTAACCCTAAACCAAGCCGCATACAATGCCGGCAGGAACAGCAAGGTCAGCGCCGTGGCCACAATCAGCCCCCCCATGATCGCCACCGCCATCGGCCCGTAGAACACACTCCTCGACAACGGAATCATCGCCAGCACCGCCGCCAGTGCCGTCAGCACGATCGGCCTGAAGCGCCGCACGGTAGCCTCGATGATCGCCTGCCAACGGTCCAGCCCCGAAGCAATGTCCTGTTCGATCTGGTCCACCAGAATCACCGAGTTGCGCATGATCATCCCTGCCAGGGCAATGGTGCCGAGCATGGCGACGAACCCGAACGGCTGGCGGAACACCAGCAGGAACAGGGTCACGCCGATCAGCCCCAGGGGCGCGGTGAGGAACACCATCACCGTGCGCGAGAAACTGCGCAGCTGGATCATCAGCAAGCTCAGCACCACGACGATGAACAGCGGCATGCCGGCATTCACTGACTTCTGCCCGCGCTCGGCATCCTCTACCGTGCCCCCCACTTCCAGCAGGTAACCGTCCGGCAGCCTCGCCTTGATCTCGTTCAAGGTTGGCTCGATCTGGCGCACCAAGGTCGCCGGTTGCTCCTTGTCGTAGATATCGGCGCGCACGGTTACCGTCGGCAGGCGGTTGCGGTGCCAGATAATGCCTTCCTCGAAGCCATATTGCAGGGTCGCCACTTGCGACAGCGCGACGCTCTGGCCGTTGTCCGTGGGCAAGGCCAGGCTGCCAAGGTTACCCAGCTCGCTGCGCTCCTTCAGCGTGCCGCGCAGAAGGATCTCGATCAACTCGTCGTCCTCGCGGTACTGGCTGACCGTGGTGCCGGTCAGCGAGCTTTGCAGGAAGCTGGCCAGGTGCGCGGTGCTCACCCCCAGGGCACGAGCCCGGTCCTGATCGATTTCCAGGAATACCGCCTTGCTTGGCTCCTCCCAGTCCAGGTGCACGTTCACCACATGGGGATTCTCGCGCACCTTGTCGGCCACCTCGCGGGCCAACGCGCGGGCCTTCTCGATATGCTCGCCGGTAACCCGGAACTGCACCGGGTAGCCCACGGGCGGGCCGTTTTCCAGGCGGGTGACGCGGGCACGCAGGTCGGGGAATTGCTGGTCCACGGTGTCGATCAGCCAACTGCGCAGGCGCTCCCGATCCTCCATCGACCTGGCCAGCACCACGAACTGGGCAAAGCTGGCCGCCGGCAGTTGCTGGTCCAGCGGCAGGTAGAAGCGTGGCGACCCAGTGCCGACATAGGCCACATAGTTGTCGATGCCCTCCTGCTGCTTGAGCAGCGCTTCCAGTTGTTTGACCCGTTCGGTGGTGTTGGCCAGCGACGCGCCTTCGGCCAGCTTCAGATCGACCATCAGCTCCGGGCGCCCGGATGCCGGGAAGAACTGCTGGGGCACGAAACGGAACAACAGGATGCTGCCGACGAACGCTGCGACGGTCAGCAGGATGACCGTCTTGCGCCGGCGCACGCACCATTCCACCACACGCCGCACGCGCTGGTAGAACGGGGTGGCATAAGGGTCTGGCGCGCCGTCCCCATGGCGGGCCGCATGCAACTTTGCCAGGTCAGGCAACAGACGTTCGCCCAGGTAAGGCACGAACATCACAGCCGCTACCCAGGAGGTCAACAGCGCAATGGTCACGACCTGGAAGATCGAACGGGTGTACTCACCCGTGCTCGAGGCGGCAGTAGCGATGGGCAGGAAGCCGGCGGCGGTAATCAGTGTGCCGGTGAGCATCGGGAAGGCCGTGCTGGTCCAGGCGTAACTGGCCGCCTTGAGGCGGTCGAACCCCTGCTCCATTTTGATCGCCATCATCTCCACGGCAATGATCGCGTCGTCCACCAGCAAGCCCAGGGCCAGCACCAGCGCCCCGAGGGAGATCTTGTGCAGTCCAATGCCGAAGTAATGCATGGCAGCGAAGGTCATGGCCAGCACCAGGGGGATAGCCAGGGCCACGACCAGCCCGGTGCGCAAGCCGAGCGAGAAGAAGCTTACCAGCAGGACGATCACCAACGCTTCGATCAGCACCTGGACGAACTCGCCTACGCCTGCCTTGACCGCAGCGGGCTGGTCGGAAACCTTGCGCAGCTCCATGCCAGCCGGCAGGTTGCGCGCCAGGCGTTCGAACTCGCCTTCCAGGGCCTTGCCCAGTACCAGGATGTCGCCGCCATCTTTCATCGACACCGCCAGCCCAATGGCATCCTCGCCCATGAAGCGCATGCGCGGTGCGGGAGGGTCGTTGAAACCACGGTGTACGTCAGCCACATCACCGATGCGGAAGGTGCGGTCACCGACACGGATGGGGAACTGTCTGATCTGGTCAACGCTGGCGAAACGCCCACTTACCCGCAACTGCAGGCGCTCGCTAGGCGTCTCGAAGAAGCCCGCGGTGCTGACGGCGTTCTGTTCACGCAGCGCTTGCTGCACGGCCTCCAACGGCACGCCAAGGGTGGCCAGCTTGAGGTTGGACAGTTCGATCCAGATCTTCTCGTCCTGCAGGCCGAGCAGCTCCACCTTGCCCACATCCTTGACCCGTTGCAGCTGGATCTGGATACGGTCGGCATAGTCCTTGAGCACCGCATAGTCGAAACCGGCGCCGGTCAGTGCGTAGATGTTGCCGAAGGTGGTGCCGAATTCGTCGTTGAAGAACGGCCCCTGGATTTCAGGCGGCAAGGTGTGGCGAATGTCCGCGACTTTTTTGCGGATCTGGTACCACAGCTCGGGAATGTCCTTGGAATGCAACGAGTCGCGGGCCATGAAGGTCACCTGCGACTCACCGGGCCGGGAGAACGAGACGATCTTCTCGTACTCACCGGTTTCCATCAGTTTCTTCTCGATGCGCTCGGTGACCTGGCGCGACACTTCCTCGGCGGTGGCGCCCGGCCACAGGGTGCGGATGACCATGGCCTTGAAGGTAAAGGGCGGGTCTTCGCTCTGGCCAAGCTTGGTGTAGGACATGGCGCCAATTGCCGCCAGCAGGATCATCAGGAACAGCACGATCTGGCGATTACGCAGCGCCCAGGCGGAAAGGTTGAAACCCATCGGGACTTACTCCTTGGCCGTCAGGTTCACAACGCGGTTGGTGCGGTCCACAGGCCGCACCTCCTGCCCTTCTCGCAACACATGGCCGCCAGCGGCGACCACCCAGTCGCCAGGATTCAAGCCTTCGAGCACCGGTACAGTTTCGCTGCCATACGGCCCCAGGCGCACAACGGCCCGCTCGACACGGCGTTCCTGGTTGACCCGCCAGACATAGGCCTGCCCGTCTTCAGCGGTAACCGCCGACAACGGCACCGCCAGTGGGACCATCCCGTCATGGGCGATGAACACCCGCGCGCTCTGGCCCAGTTCGGCCGGTGCCTTGACCGAGGTGAAGGCGATGCGAGCGGCAAAGGTGCGCGAACGAGGGTCGGCAGCAGGTGACAATTCACGGATGCGCCCCGGGAACCGCTCATTGGGGTGCGACCACAGCTCGACGCTGACCGGCTGGCCCACGGCGAAGCGGGCGAACTGCTGTTCCGGCAGGCTGATGGCCACTTCCCGCTCACCGTCCGCGGCCAGGGTGAAGACTGTCTGCCCGGCGGCAACCACCTGGCCGACCTCGACCTGGCGCTTGGCTATGACACCCGCCTGCGATGCACGCAATATGGCGTATTCGGCCTGGTTGCCGGCCACCTCGAACTCGGCCTTCGCCTGCTTCAGCCGCGCCTGGCCGGCACGGAACAGGTTTTCGGCATTGTCGTACTGCGAGTGGCTGACCATCTGCCGGTCCAGCAGCTTCTGGTAGCGGTCACGCTCGGCACGCACCAGCGCCAGGTTGGCCTCGGCGCCCGCCAGCTGGGCGCGGTTGGCTTCCAGTTGCAGGCGCACGTCCTGGGGGTCGAGTTCAGCCAGCGGCTGCTCGGCGTTCACCCGTTGGCCCTCTTCGACCAGGCGCTTGGTGACCTTGCCGGCGATACGAAATGCCAGTTCCGGCTCGAGCCGCGCCCGTACTTCACCGGGGTAGCTGTCCGCCGCGGCTTGCGCCGGCTGCGGCTGAACGACCAGCGCCGGGCGAGGTGCTGCTGGCGGAGCGGCTTGCTGGCCACAGGCTGTCAGGAACAGCGTGGCGGCAACGGGCAGAGCGAGGGACAAGGCATGACGCAACATGATGAATCCTTTCGCGACGGGCGCATCGAATATTTATACTGGCGAGTATATTAAATCAGGGAACCGAAGCCGGGAAGCCAGCGTCGGAAAGAAAATCCGTGGCTTTTCACCTTCTTCAATATTTTTTTCATCTCCTGCAGATACATGCACCTAAATAGAGCTTGCTTGCCGTCGCTACGACTCAGATACGGTCAATGGGTGACGCGATCCCATGCCGCTGATTGGCCACGTCGCGCTTTTGGGTACAGCGATATCGAGCCAGCTGCTTGCGATCATTCCAGAGAGATCCAAAGGTTACGTGTCGGCGCTGATTGAAAACTGACCCACCCTGCCGATTGAAAAATGACCCAGGGCTGCTTGCCGATTTAGACCCCGGCAATTGTGGATAAGCCTAGCAGTCGACAGCGTCGTAAAAGTGCTGACCCTGCACTCAGCAAGGCCAGCCCAAAGAGGTCAAAACGGATCGTCCTCCGATTCCTCGATATCCTGCCGTCTACGCTCCCTCGCCTGGATCTTGGTCTTGGCTCCCAGGGTGCTGTTTTGCAGGCGGTACGATTCATTCCCCGTCTCGACGATGTGGCAGTGGTGTGTCAATCGGTCGAGCAAGTCCGTAGTCATCTTGGCGTCGCCAAATACGCTCGACCATTCGGCGAAGCTGAGGTTGGTGGTGATGATCACGCTGGTGTGCTCGTAAAGCTTCGAGAGCAGGTGGAACAGCAAAGCTCCGCCGCTCTGACTGAAAGGTAGGTAGCCAAGCTCATCAAGGATTACCAGATCTGCACGCAGTAGTCCTCGGGCGATACGTCCTGTCTTGCCCTCATGTTTTTCACGTTCCAGCAGGTTGACCAGATCGACCGTGGAGTGAAAACGCACACGCTTGTTATGTTGGGTGATGCCGGCCACTGCCAGGGCGGTGGCGAGGTGCGTTTTACCGGTACCAGGGCCGCCGATGAACACCACATTTTGCGCTGTGTCGGTGAAGGTCAGAGTGGACAGTTCCTTGATCAGCCGGGCATCAGCGCTGGATACACCGAAGTCAAAGCCGGCTAGGTCACGGTGCATGGGCAGTTTCGCCATATTCATCTGATGATGTACCGAGCGCACTGCACGGTCGGCGTGCTCTTGATCAAGGAGATGTTCGATCAGCCATTTTGATGACGCGGTGGAGGATTCGCCTTGTGCGGCTAGCTCTGCCCAGGCATCGGCCATGCCGTGCAGGCGTAAGTCTTTGAGTTCCTCTGTGAGATCACGCATTACGCATCTCCTCATCCGTGCTGCGCGGCCGGTCATAGCGCGCGGTATTAGCAACAGGGGACACCTTCAGTTGCAGGTTGGTTTCGACCGAGGGTGGTGCTTCACGGGCGGTCAGACGGGCCACGATGTTGAGGATGTGGTCAGCGCTCAGGCTGCCAGATTCCAAAACCAGCTCAACCGCCACGAGGACGGCATCCAGGCCCGCGATGGGCACGGCGGCCAGCACCTGGGTCATGACCCGATCACCCTGTAGATGCCGCCGCAGCCCGCGCCTGAGCAGGCGTAGAGGCTTGGGCAGATCGACAAAGGGGGCACCATTGCGTAGGGCTCCCGGTTTGCGTTCAATGAGGGGGATGTAGTGTTGCCAGTCGTAGCTGACCTGGTCGCGATCAAACAGGCGCTCATGGCTGGCAATCACACCATCATCGGCAATCACGACGATCCGTGAGGGATAGAGCCGACTGCTGACCCACTGTCCAACACGCTCGCAGGGTACTGAATAGCGGTTGCGAGCCACGTTGACCAGACAGGTGCTGGAAACGCGAACCGTCCGCTCTACATAGCCGTCGAAGGGCGTCGGCATCGGCATCATTTCGACGCGCTCCAGTTCCAAGACTTCTGCGACGGTGAAGCCGTTGTACTGCGGATGGATCAGCTCGTGCCATAGAGACCGACAGCGCTGGGCAAGCCAGGCATTCAGCTCTTCGAAGCTATGAAAAGTGTTGTCGCAGGCGGACAGCCAGATGCGGCGCCGACTGTCTTGGACGTTCTTTTCGACGATACCTTTTTCCCAACCAGACGCTACGTTGCAGAAGTCCGGGTCGAACAGGTAGTGCGAGCACATCACCATGAAGCGAGCATTGACCGTGCGGCCTTTACCCTTGGAGACCTTGTCGACCGCCGTTTTCATGTTGTCGTAGATGCCGCGACGCGGCACGCCGCCCAAGGCGGCGAATGAGCGGGTATGGGCATCGAACAGCATTTCATGCCCTTGGCTGGGATAGGCCACGAGCCAGAAAGCTCGGCTGGCACATAGCTTCATGTGCGCGACCTGGACACGTCGGAAAACACCGCCAATCAGCAGGCCTTCCTCGCTCCAATCGAACTGGAAGGCCTCGCCCAATGCGAACGCCAACGGCACAAATGCCCGTACCGCCTTGCCTTGCTCTCCACGCCAATGACGAACGAAGGCAGTGAGCTGGCTGTAGCCGCCGTCATAGCCTTCAGCGCGGATCATGGCCAATAGCGCCTTGGCACTGCGGCGATGTTGCTTCGCCCTCAAGGCATCAGCCCGCAGCGCCTGATCCAGAAGATCGTGAAAGGGACTGAGCTTGTTGAACACGGCTTGACGCTGATAAACCGGCTGCTTGGACTCCGGCGCTCTGACCCATTTTCGGATGGTGTTGCGCGACAGTCCGGTGCGCTTGGCTATCTCATGCAACGACAGCTTGTCGCGGAAATACATCCGCCGAATTTTGCCCATCATTTCCATGCTGATCACCCTGTGTTCTCCTGCTCAAAAATTGAGCAGGCGCAGTGGAACACCTGGGTCAGTTTTCAGTCAGCACAACGGGCGAAACTGGGTCAGTTTTCGGTCAGCGGCAACATATTGAGCCTATAAATGACGATTCGGCTTCAATCATCTGCCACTGCATCGTCCTTCACCACCCAGCCGCGCTCCTTCAGTTGTTCTCGCAAAAGGTCAGCAAGAGCCCAATTTTTTTCCTTTCGAGCCTGACGCTGCTGCTCGATCAGATCGAAAATGTCAGCGGGTGCTGCATCATTATCGGACTCCACATTCTCAAGGTCCAATCCCAGTATCCGGTCCATTTGCAGCAATGTGGCGCGTTTATCGGCAGGTGGCAGATCACTTTTAACTAGTGCCCAGACAACTGCCAACGCCCGAGGAAGGTTCAGATCCAGATTTACCTCATCCAGGAACCGTTGATGGAAGACCTGATTGATATCACCTGACTTAGGCCAATCGGCAAAAGCACTACGCAGTCGACGAAGTGCTGTAGCTGCGGCCCTAAGTGCCTCATTACTAAAACGTAAGGTACTTCGATAGTGGGCGGTCAGACATAAGTAGCGATAAGCAAGCGGGTCCAAACCACGATCAATGAGAGACTGCAGCCGTAGAAACTCCCCGTCGGATTTGGACATCTTTCCATGATCCAAGGTGAGGAATGCTCCATGCATCCAAAAGTTCGCGGGGCGGGTACCATAACACGCCTCGCCTTGGGCAATTTCGTTACTGTGGTGAACGCTGATATGGTCCTCCCCGCCACAATGTATATCGAACCAAGGGCTAAGGTATTTGGTTGACATCGCCGAGCATTCGATGTGCCACCCTGGAAAGCCGACGCCCCAGGGGCTGTCCCACTCCATTTGGCGTGTACTCTCCGTAGGGCTGAATTTCCATAGGGCGAAATCTGTAACCGAACGTTTCTCACCAGTGGCAACGCGTGCACCGGCGCGCAGACCTTCGGCATTCAAGCGTGCTAGATAACCGTAGGTGTCTTGCCGGCTAGTATCGAAGTAAATGCCATCCGAGGTGCGGTAGGTAAACCCCTTAGTCTCCATAATCTCAATCAAACTGATCTGCTCGGCGATATGGTCAGTTGCTCGACACCACAAGGTCGGCTCCAGAAGATTCAACTGACGCCAGTCATGCTGAAAAGCAGCGGTGAATCGTTCTGCGATGACCCATGCCGACTCCCCTTGCCGACGACTGCCTTTCTCCATCTTGTCTTCCCCCTCGTCGGCATCAGAGGTTAGATGACCTACATCCGTGATATTGACAATGTGACGAACGCTGTATCCATTGCTCTGTAAAACGCGGCGCAGCACATCCTCGAATATAAAGGTGCGCAGATTACCTAGATGGGCGTAGTCGTACACCGTAGGACCACAGCAGTACAGCCCTACCTCTTCAGGGGTCAATGATTCAAACGGCCGCAAACTGCGGGTCCAGGTGTCGTAAAGTATGAGGCTCATCAGTTATTTCCTTTGCGGAGGGAATGGCTTGCTTTAGATCGAGTAGGAGGCGGGTTCGAAACCGTTGTCCTCCCACACCACCGCGCATACGGTTCAGTACACGCCGCTTCATGCCCACTGAGCAGTAGCTTCCGTGCGCGTGCTTCCATTGATGTGTCGCCTACGGTGTCGAAGCGCTCAAACCAAGGCTTAAGGTTTCCGACAATTACCTCCTGATGGGCTCGACCGCCACTATTCACGACGTTTCTGCTTTGCGCCCAATAACTCTCATCTGAGTATGCAATCATGACAGCTTCAGCCCTTCGATAACTCTGAATTTGAGCAATTACTACGATCTAAATTGACGTCGTCTCGCCCAACCCGCCACCTCACGGCGACAGTAGGACATGGCAGGCACCAGATTTCTCGGGGTAATTTGCGCGACCTTACTGCTTATGCCTGTCGGATCTAAATCGTAGCGCTCCGCGTAAGCATTGGGCTTTGACGATTTGCTCCGTCCTACCCGCTACTCAGCCTAATCCGTTTCATATTGTCAGACCAGCATTTAGCTTCGGACCTCCTACCGATTCGCGGTCGCTCGCGGCACACCCTTCCCCTGGCCGATGTGTAGAATACGTGCATATCCAAGTACCTCGCTCAGCCACCATCGCCAGAGTTCCGAATGCGTTGGCGCGGGGTGAACCACCTGCCAAGAACGAAACCACCGAAATCAGAAAGCAATGCGTCAGGGCAAAAAATAATACAAATTGGATTCGGAGCAAAATGCTCCAGAAACTGTTGCCCTGCCAACATCAAAACAACAGTAACAAGTGTTGCTACAACAACACCTGGCTTCGTAGCGCTGCAAACAACTCCCCCTCTAGCAGATAGTTGTATATCGGACATCTAAAGGACTTGTCTACCCTTACTCGCAAAGAATCCCATTATCGTAAAACAATCTAGGCATATAATTATATGATCCTTGGATTCGCGAAAATTTTATAGCGGAATGCAACCACGTTCTGGACAGGGATATGGTCAAGCATGCATCTATCGCGATTCCTAGTATCTGTTAGTCGCCTGCAAATTCAGTTAATGATGCAGAATACAGCGACTCTCGTACCTTTGCTTATTATGCCCTTGACTTCCTTAATTCCACTCATAATTGTGTTGAATGCAGGACGATTGGACTTGATCAGTTATGTGATGACAGCAGCCCTACTTACAACAATAGGTCAAATGGGATTTGAAGCAGGCGGTTGGGTGGTGACTACGGACCGCGAAGAAGGACTAATGGATCTAATTATTGTTAGCTCAGCCAGCTACTGGGCAATATTGATAATCAGGATGTTTTTGATAATTACAGTCGGCGCAATCGGATTTTTGGAATTCTGGCTACTGGCAAGATACTTGTTCAAAGTTGATTTATCTATAATGAGCCCCAATATTTTTGCAATATCTCTCATACTTACCTTGTTAGCAGGTGCTGCGAGCGCCACAGTAGCATCCGCCTTATTAAGCCTAGCGGCCTCAGGGAAAAATATTCAATCAACACTGAATGGCCCATTCTATCTACTTGGGGGAGTATTAGTGCCTATCGATTACTTACCCTCGTGGACAACGCCAATATCATTTTTAACATATTTTTACTGGTCAGCTGTGCTTATACGCGCCGGAATCAGCGGGAGTTCATTTGACGAAACATGGCCTTCACTCGTAGGCCTGATAACTTTAACCCTTATCATGACAGTCATCTCATACATCGCAGTACGCCACTTGATTGCAGCACTTAGACAAGACGGAACTTGGTCTATCACATGAATTTCTTAAGAATATTTTACCAGAGCTTCTTGCTAGGAATTAGCGACTTTAAGCGATACTGGTCCCTTAAAAGCTGGATTTTTGGATGGATGACCCGAACTCTTACTACGATTGGGGTGTGGGTCTTACTGGGCCGAATGATTGGAAGCGAGGAGCTCACCCATTTCTTGATGATAGGAAGAGGACTGCATTGCCGCTTTTCAATATTTCCGCACCTCTCGCAATTACAGCGTGATCACAAACAGTTGTTTTCAAATTGCATCAGGAGGACGAGGAAATTTTTTTGAGGCGATAGGTAAAATCCAAAAACTCTATCCATCCCTTCATCGGCGCGCCATCCTCACGCCGCTTCTTTGCAGTAAGAACAGCCACTTGCGCAAGTATGCTACTGAATACCTATACCAAGTCCAGCAAAGCAGACCCCAAGCCCACAACCAAGATTGCGATTGTTCTAAACTAAACTTTAGATTCGCAGATTCCATCATGTTGACTTGCAGCGTTCGCAATCGAGCGCAACTGATATCAGAAGGTTTACTTGAAATCGATCCGATGGCGCCGAAATATCGCTGTTTAACACACAGTAAAAATCTTTGCGAAATGTTTTTGAGCATGCCTGAGATCCCGTGGGATTCCACGGATTATTCCCCAGACACAAATCAAGATATTGATTTGATAACATTAAGTGAAGCCGCAATACTACTTGAAATCCCTATCAGCTATGTAACAACTTTCGCAAAGTCCGGCTATCTGAAGAGTCTCAACCTGCTCACCCACAAGCAAGCTTTAGTTTCAAAGCAAGAGGTGCAGCATTTTGCAGATACTTATATTATGGCCACGCAAATCAAACGTAACTCACACCTTAGCTATCAACACATCCACACATTACTAGCATCCACGCCCTGCGAGGTAATCATCCTCCCGTTTAGGCTCCAGGTTAAACTTTATCTCCGCGACTCAGTTCCAGATGCACTGACCCCTTATATCAACAAACTGACTCACACCTCTCAAGAACAGCAAACCGAGTCAGTAGTAACTCTTGCTGATGCCGCATTACAGCTCGACCTTGATACAAGAGACATGCGCCTCCTTGCCGACATGGGAATTATCGAAGCTAAATTCTACCGCGGCAAAAATGACGTACCAACACGCAAATACTGCGTGGACTCAAGCATACCAAACGCAATTGCTTGGAGAAGCAACTACTTTAAGCTTCAAGAGTTATCTGAAGCGATCGGATGCTCAGCCAAAATGACGATCAATGTTTACCTAAAAACCAACTTCGTACCCTACATTCAACTCATCTCCTCCACCCTGATAACGAAAGATGATGCGACAAAGGTTATCGAACACCACAACACATACATTACTTTCCGCGAAGCACTTAGCATACACAAAGTAAATATCAAGGATATTGAAAACTCAATACAGAGCAAAACCTTGAACCCACTCAGCCGCAGTGATAACAATTATCTTAATGGACTTATCACATTTCCTAGGCAGGGTTTTTTGGACTGGCTGGCGGCGAAATACGCCACTGAAAAAGGCATCTTGAGGATTTGCCGGCAACGGAAGATCTTTACGGGTATGTAAACAACCGTGTCTAACGGCTCCCCCCCTCCCCTCTCCTGGCCTCAGTCCTCTGATGGCTTCTGATACCCGATATTGCCCTATCCCTACAGATGGATCGCCTTCGGCTCTCTTGAGAAAATTTGCGTAGCTGCCAAGCTCTCTAACAATTTGCTGAATCGCATCCCTATTGCTTCACTTCCCAAAAAATCTCAACTTCGATGAAACAACGTTCTCTGCCATACTGACCAGCGCCCTCTTAACCTTCTGTTTCATAAGCCGGACGATCCAGAAGATCGTGAAAAACCACGAAATCACCCTCAGCGATTGGTCGTTCCTTGCAGCCGGAAGCCGCCTTAGCCGGTAAGATGAGCGCCTTCTCACCCAGATGCGGACTCCAATGCCCAACGACGCACCCATCGGCCCCGGCCGGCCCAAGGACCTCGCCAAGCGCGAGGCGATCCTCGAAGCCGCCAAGACACTGTTCCTCAGCCTTGGCTATGCCAACACCAGCATGGATGCGGTCGCTACGGCGGCAGGTGTTTCAAAACTCACCGTGTACAGCCACTTCAACGACAAGCAGACCCTGTTCAGTTCGGCGGTAATGGCGACCTGCCAAAACCAACTGCCCGACCTGATCTTCGAGTATCCCGAAGGCGCGGCGGTGGAGGACGTGCTGCTGAACATTGCACGCAGCTTCCAGGCGCTGGTCAGCAGTGACGAGGCAGTCAAGCTGAGCCGGCTGATCATGGCCCTGGGCAGCCAGGACCCGGGGTTTGGCGAATTCTTCTACGAAGCGGGACCCAAACGGGTGCTGGCAGGCATGGAAGCGCTGCTGCGCGGGATTGATGAGCGTGGGCTATTGCGCATTACCAACCCATTGCAGGCGGCCGAGCATTTCTTCTGCCTGGTCAAGGGTGCACCCGATTATCGGTTGTTGCTGGGGTGTGCGGGGCCACTGGAGCGGGACGAGGCCGAGGCGCATGTGCGCGAGGTGGTGGGGGTGTTCTTGCGGGCGTTCCACCCTTGAAAGATCTACCGCTTGACGTGTGCGACCCCCTATAGGAGGGCCTTGTGTTGTGCAGGGCCGCAAAGCGGCCCCAGCACTATTCGCGACACCGCAAGAGCGCCTGAGGCGCTCTGCGTGAAGGCTAGCCCTTCAACGCCTTCTTCGGGTAGATGTCATACCGGCTCGACTTGCCCTCCAGGCTATGGCTGGGCTTGGGCCCGTCGATGATCGGCGCCTTGCGTGGGCGCTTGACCACGACCCGGTGGCTGGCCAGGGCCAGAGCGGCCTCGAGCAAAGCCGGGGCATCCAAGTCATCACCCACCAATGGCCGGAACACGCGCATCTCCTTTTTCACCAAGGCGCTCTTGTCCCGGTGCGGGAACATCGGGTCGAGGTAGATCACCTGCGGCGCCTCCCCTTCCCAGGCGCGCATGCGCTCGATGGCGTTTCCCGTCAGCAGGCGCATGCGCCCGACGATAGGCCCCACCTCTTCATCCGATCGCGCCCGCGCCAGGCCATCCTCCAGCAGCGCGGCAACCAGCGGCTGGCGCTCGATCAGGGTCATCTGGCAGCCCAGGCTGGCCAGCACGAACGCATCCTTGCCCAACCCAGCCGTAGCATCGAGCACCTGCGGCCGGACACCTTGGGCAATACCCACGGCCTTGGCGATCATCTGGCCGTTGCCACCGCCAAACTGGCGGCGGTGCGCGGCCTGGCCTTCAACGAAGTCCACACGCACCGGCCCAGGCGCCTGCGGGCCCAGTTGCTGGATCTGCAGGCCTTGAGCACCTACCTGTACGGCGAAGCCGGCGGTAGCGTCCTGCAGCGGCAGGCCCAGGCGCTCGGCCCATGCCGTAGCCTGTTGCGCGTACTCAGCCGACATCGCTTCGACCCTGATCCCCGTGCCTTGCTCTTCCATCGTCCACACCTAAAAAATCAAACCAAGCCCTTAATGAATCGGCAGCATCGGCCGATACAGGCAATATCCCGCTATTCTGCCAGAGCACAACGCGCGCGACTGCCATGACAGATACTCTTCCCATCGGCTTGACCTACCTGTCGCCTGTCGGCAACTACGGTCGGCAGAATACCCAGGCACTCGGGGGCGTCAGCCACCTGTGGCAGGATTTCTTCGCCCGTGCCATGGCCGAACAGCAAGGGGATGGGACAGACAGCGTCAGCCAGGCGCTGATGCAATACGACAAAGACAGCGGCGAGCCACTGGGCGGGGCCAAGGCCCTGGCCCTGATTGACGCCCAGCGCGCTTGCCCAGTGCACGACACCATCGTTGCGCCACCCGAGCCGCTGTTCCTGCCCAAGGCCGAACTCGAGGCCAACCTGCTCGAACCTGCCCCAGAGCCCTTCAGTGCTGCCGAACTGATCCAGCAACAGCGCCAGCTCGACCTCAGCAACAGCTGGTTGCGCCCGGTGGTCATGAGCCAGGGCCACCCGCTGCCTGAACCTGGCCCGGGGCCGACGCCGCGTCCGCTGCACCTGCCAATCGCCGAGTTGGAAATGAACCTGCTCGACCCGGCGCCAGAACCCTTCGACGACGCGTCGATAGCCAAGCAGCAGAACGACCTGGAATTCGACATTCACTGGGCACGTCCAGTGGTGCTGAACAACGTCCGCGTCCACGCCTGAGATCAGCGGCACACCTGCCAGCGCCCCATGTCCAGGTGAAAGTGGTTGTGGTGGGCCGCATTGTAGTCCGGGCCCAGCACCGTACTGAAGCTTTCGCACGCCGCCTGTTGAACCTCGCGCAGAAACTGCGCCTTCTGCCCACCGGTCTGCCAGTCCCGCGCGAGCACGATGCGCTCACCGCCCTGCAGGCGAAAGCCGCTGATGTCCAGGGCATTGGCCGTGGCGTGCTGGCTCAGCCGCCCCTGCTTGCGGTGGTAGACGTTGCGGCAAGCGAAGCTGCCCAGGTGCTCGACCTGCGCCACGGGCTCGCCGAATACCCTTTGCGCCGCGGGTTGCAGGCCGTGCACCTCGAACAAGGCATACGCCACCGCCAGCGGGCAGGTGGCGAGAAAACTGCTGCCCAGGCGCGCCTGCCCCCGCTCGATACGCCACACATTGCGCAGCGGGCAGTTGGCCGTTGCCGGGCTGTCGGCCTGCGCCTTGAAGCGCAGATCGCTGGTTTCCAGCGCCTGGCGACACAACCCTGGATCGTCGCGCAGGCGTGCCAGCTTGTAAGGGGTCAACAGGTTGGGTGGCTGGCGCACATCCAGCACCGCCCAAGGGTTCCAGGCGTCCGGCAGGCGCCAGCCATGGTGCCAGGCCAGGCCCGCCGCGATCAGCAGCAGCCCACCCAGCCAAGCCAGTGTGCGCACGCCGCCTCAGCGGCGGAACAGGTCGTTGAGCTGGGCGAAGGGCAACGCCTGCTCCCCATAACCGAACGTACCTTGGTCGCGTATCTCCAGCGCCGCGCGCTGGAGTGCCCCGAGTGCCACGCGGGCCAACGACGAGCCTACGCTGATACGGCGCACGCCCAGGTCCTGCAACTGGTTGACGCTCAGCGGCACGCCTGCCAGCCCCATCAGCACGTTCACCGGTTTCGGCGCCACGGCCTGCACCACCGCACGGATCTCGTCGACGCTGCGCAGCCCTGGCGCATACAGCACATCGGCGCCCGCCTCGGCATAGGCCTGCAGGCGCAGAATGGTGTCGTCCAGGTCCATGCGCCCGTGCAGCAGGTTCTCCGCACGGGCACAGAGCGTGAACGGGAATGGCAAGCTGCGCGCGGCCTGCACGGCGGCACGCACCCGCTCCACCGCCAGGCCGAAGTCATAGATAGGCGCATCGCTGTGGCCACTGGCATCTTCGATCGACCCTCCCACCAAGCCCGTTTCGGCGGCGCGCAGAATGGTCTGGGCGCAGGCCTCGGGCAGGTCGCCAAAGCCATTTTCCAGATCGGCCGCAACCGGCAGGGCCGTCGCATCAACGATATGCCCGGCGTTGTCGAGTGTTTCATCCAGGCTCAAGGCGCCCTCGGCGTCCGGCCGCCCGAGGCTGAAGGCGAGGCCCGCACTGGTTGTGGCCAGCGCCTCGAAGCCAAGGCTGGCAAGGAGCTTGGCGGAGCCGGCATCCCAAGGGTTGGGGATGACGAAGGCGCCATCACGCTCGTGCAGCGCCTTGAAGGCTTCAGCGCGCAGGGTTTGTACATCCATGGTCACAACCTCCGGGTGGTCGGGGAAAGATCAGAGTAGTCCCAGTTGTTCGACCTCAGGGGCGCGCGGCAATTCCGGCAAAGCCGCCAGGCCAGGCAGGCGGGCCATCAGCCGCTGATGGAAGCGCTGGGCCAACGCGGCTGCCAGGCGATTGTCAGAGGTATGCAGAAAGACATAGGGGCTGCGCCCCTCCTCTACCCAGCGGGCGACCTTTTCCACCCACGGCGTGAGGAAGGGTTCGTTGGCTTCGAGTTCGGGGTGGCCGATGAAACGCACCTGCGGGTGCTGGCTGAACGCCGCCGGGCGCGGCGGCACTTTGGGTTTCTTGGCCTGGGCATGAAGCACGGCAGGCTCGCGCGAGGCGCAACTGAACAGTGCACGCGGGTCCAGGCAGATGCGCTCCACGCCACGTTCATGCAGCAAGCGGTTGAGCAGGCGCTCTTCTTCACCTTTGGCGAAGAACGCCTGGTTGCGCACCTCCACCGCCACCGGTACCCCAATCTGATCGAGAAAGGCGCCCAGCTCTGCCAAACGCGCTGGGCCGAACTGGGCCGGCAGTTGCAGCCAGTACGGCGATACCCGCTGGCCAAGCGGCGCCAGCAGCCGTGTGAAGTCGAAGGCTGACTCGAGCCGGTCACGCAGGTCGCCCTCGTGGCTTACGTCACCGGGGAACTTCGCGGTAAAGCGAAAGTGCGCAGGCATCACCTGAGCCCAGCGTGCGACGGTAGCCGGCGCAGGGCGGGCATAGAAGGTGGTGTTACCCTCCACCGCGTTGAACACCTGGCTGTACAAACCCAGGAACTCGTTGGTGCGGGCATCAGCGGGATACAGATAGTCGCGCCAGGCGTTTTCACTCCACGACGGACAACCGAGAAAATAAGGCAGGTGGGATAGAGTCATCCCTCAAATGTACAGGTCGAGCCCCAGTACTTCCATTTCCCAGTCAGTAAAGCCTGCAGTACTGAGGTAACTGGCAAGGGCGGTTGCCGTGCGCCGATCGCGAGCGCGAGGGAACACCATGTCCTGCTGGCGAGCTGGTAAACCTCCCGAACGGGGACGTGGAGTCGCCTCCTGGGCGGCGTCCCCCTCTTCGATCAGTTCGCCATCGTCAATCGTCTCATCGCGCACCGGCGCCTTTCGCGGCATGCGCTTGATGGGATAAGACTGCGATGAGAAACCGTCGATACGCATGAATGAGTACTCAGGACCAGTGATGGCAATTTAGCAGCATCCGGCCCGCGCCGCTAATGCTCCCGTGATAACTGGACCACACTTCGCAGCAAAGGTCTTATCGTCAAGCGCGATAACCGACGAACAGCACTCAACGTGCCTTGGGGGTGGCGACGTTGTCACGCAGGTAGACCGGCTGCGCCTGCTCGGCGGCGATGGCCTCGCCGCGGGCCCAGGCGAAATTGGCCAGGGTGAGAATATCCAGGGCATTGGGCAACGCCGCGGGGTTGCTGGCACTGGCCTGCACCGCCAACTGCTCGGCGTAGCTCCAGCCCGTACCGGCGCCGAACCATTGACCATGGCTGCCCTCTGGCAACGCCACGCGCTCCGGCGGCAGCACCGCCTCCAGCCCTTGCAGGCGCATCTCACCGGCCACCGCCTGGTAGCAGCCCCAATAGACTTCGCCCATACGAGCATCAATCGCCGCTGCGACTTGCTGCACACCTTGTTCACGCAGAGCGCCCTGAGCCAGTGCCGCCAGGTTGGAGACCGGCAAGACCGGGCGCTCCAATGCAAAAGCCAGACCCTGCACTACACCTATGGCAATACGCACGCCGGTGAAGGCGCCAGGGCCACGGCCAAACGCGATAGCGTCGAGGTCGTTCAAGGCCACCCCGGCATCCGCCAGCAACTGCTTGATCATTGGCAGCAGCTTTTGCGCATGCATGCGCGGGATCACCTCGTAATGGCTGGTTACCTTGCCATCATGCAGCAGCGCAACGGAACAGGCTTCGGTGGCGGTATCCAGGGCCAGCAGGGTGGTCATCGAACGGGTATCCAGGTGCGAATGAAAAGAGCGGCAGTATAGAGCAGCAGCGGCGTTGTGTCCCGAGGGGGCGCTGTGCGGCCTTTGTAGGAGCGGCCTTGTGCCGCGATGGGGCGCAACGCGGCCCTTGTAGGAGCGGCCTTGTGCCGCGATGGGGCGCAACGCGGCCCCACGATTTCAGCTTCGCCGCAGAAATTGCCGGGGCCGCTTTGCGGCCCATCGCGGCACAAGGCCGCTCCTACAGGGGCCGCGGCGGGCCGTGGATTGCAGCCCTGAAACGACAACGGCCCGCAAGCGGGCCGTTGTGACGCACGGTGATGGATCAGCTCAAAGCAGCCAGCACCTTGGTGGTGATCGAGTCGACCGAACCTACGCCTTCGATGTGGCTGTACTTGGGCTTGCCGGCGTTGGCGGCCGAGAGCTTCTGGTAGAACTCCACCAGCGGCTTGGTCTGGCTGTGGTAGACCGAGAGACGATGACGCACGGTTTCTTCCTTGTCGTCGTCACGCTGAATCAGGTCTTCGCCTGTAACGTCGTCCTTGCCTTCCACTTTCGGCGGGTTGTACTGAATGTGGTAGGTACGGCCCGAGGCCGGGTGCACGCGGCGGCCAGCCATGCGGCCAACGATCTCTTCGTCGTCCACGGCGATCTCGACCACGGCGTCGATGTCGACACCGGCAGCGACCATGGCTTCAGCCTGCGGAATGGTGCGTGGGAAACCGTCGAACAGGCAGCCGTTAGCGCAGTCCGGCTGGGCGATGCGCTCCTTGACCAGGCTGATGATCAGCTCGTCGGAAACCAACTGGCCGGCATCCATGACTTTCTTGAGCTCCAGGCCCAACGGGGTGCCGGCCTTGACGGCGGCACGCAGCATGTCACCGGTGGAGATCTGTGGAATACCGAACTTCTCGGTGATGAACTTTGCCTGAGTACCTTTACCGGCCCCGGGAGCTCCCAGCAGAATTACGCGCATCTCGTGCTCCTCAAATTTTTTTATGAAATTCAATGGATTCGGCGACCAGGGCCAAGTCCGGAAAATCGGGTATGACCATAAATCGGTCAGAAGGCTGCTCAAGATACACAGCGCCCGGCAGCCAGACAAGCGTCCCAAAGGTGCAGGAATGTCCCACGCGCACGCTGGGTTGCAGGTGGTTGCGCCCGGTGCAACCACCCTCCCGACACTGCCTCGGCCGATCCCACGCCACTGGGTACAGGCGCAGCCCCTTGACCTCAGCCGGTGTTGCGCAAGCCCGCGGCAATCCCGGCCACCGTCACCAGCAAGGCCTGCTCCAATGGGCTGTCCAGAGCGGCTTCACGGCTGCGCGAACGGGCCAGCAACTCAGCCTGCAGGCGGTGCAGTGGGTCCAGATAGGTGTTGCGCAGACTGATGAATTCCAAGGTTTCAGGGCTGTGCGCCAGTAGCACCGGCTGCCCCGTCAAGCCCAGTACCACTTGGCAGGACTGCGACAATAGGTCGCGCAAATGCGCCCCCAAAGCAAGCAAGCCCGGTTGCACCAGACGTTCGTCGTAGGCCTCGGCGATTTGCGCGTCGGCTTTGGCCAGCACCATTTCCAACATGTCGATGCGGGTGCGGAAGAACGGCCACTGCTCACGCATCTGCGCAAGCAACTCGCCTTGCCCACGGGCCAGGGCATTGTTCAGGGCCGTTTCCCAGCCCAGCCAGGCTGGCAACATCAGGCGCGTCTGGGTCCAACCGAAAATCCACGGAATCGCGCGCAGGCTTTCGATGCCGCCAGCGCGCCGCTTGGCCGGTCGGCTGCCCAGCGGCAGCCGCCCCAACTCCTGCTCCGGTGTGGATTGGCGGAAGTACTCGACAAAATCTGGGTTCTCTCGCACAACGGCCCGGTAGGCCTTGACACCATCGGCGGCCAGCTGGTCCATCAGCGCACGCCAGGCAGGCTCCGGCGGTGGAGGTGGCAACAAGGTGGCTTCCAGCACCGCTGCCAGGTAAAGGTTGAGGTTCTGCTCGGCGATGCCCGGCAAGCCGAACTTGAAACGGATCATCTCGCCCTGCTCGGTGGTGCGAAAACGCCCCGCCACCGAGCCCGGCGGCTGCGACAGGATTGCCGCGTGGGCTGGGCCACCCCCTCGGCCGACGGTACCGCCACGGCCGTGGAACAACAGCAGCTCGACCTGATGCTCGCGGCAGATGCGTACCAAGTGCTCCTGGGCGCGGTATTGCGCCCAGGCCGCCGCTGTGGTGCCGGCATCCTTGGCCGAGTCGGAGTAGCCGATCATCACCTCCTGCGGCCCGCGCAGCCCGGCGCGATAGCCCGGCAGGCCCAGCAACCGCTCCATCACCGGCCCGGCGTTGTCCAGGTCGGCCAGGGTCTCGAACAACGGCACCACCCGCATGGGCCGAGTCAGGCCAGCTTCCTTGAGCAGCAACTGCACCGCCAGCACATCGGATGCGGCACCCGCCATCGAGATGACATACGAGCCCAGCGATGCACCTGGCGCTGCGGCGATTTCACGACAGGTGGCGAGCACCTCGGCGGTGTCAGCCTGGGGCTGGAAATGCGCTGGCAGCAGTGGCCGACGGTTTTTCAGTTCGGTTTGCAGAAACGCGATACGGGTGTCTTCGTCCCAATCGGCATAGCTACCAAGGCCCAGGTAATCAGTGATCTCCGACAGCGCATCTCGGTGTCGTGCTGCATCCTGGCGTACGTCCAGGCGGCCCAGGAACAGCCCGAAGGTTACCGCCCGGCGCAGGCTGTCCAACAGTGGGCCATCGGCGATCACACCCATGCCGCATTCATGCAGCGAGTGATAGCACAGCTCCAGCGGGGCGATCAGGTCGCGGTTGTCCACCAGCACGTCGGCGCTGGCCGGCTGGCTGCTGGTCAATGCCGAATGGGCCCAGGCACGCGTCGCCCGCAAGCGGTCACGCAGTTGCTTGAGCACGGCGCGGTATGGCTCGGCGCTGTCCCCCACCCGCTCGCGCACCGCACTGCTGGCCTGCTGCATCGACAGCTCAGCGGCCAACGCGTCAATGTCACGCAAGAACAGGTCGGCAGCCATCCAGCGTGCCAACAGCAGCACCTCACGGGTAACGGCGGCGGTGACGTTGGGGTTGCCGTCACGGTCGCCGCCCATCCAGGAGGCGAAGCGGATGGGTGCGGCTTCCAGCGGCAGGCGCAGGCCGGTGGCCTCGAACAACGCCTTGTCGACCTTGCGCAGATGGTTGGGTATGGCCTGCCACAGGGAATGCTCGATAACTGCAAACCCCCACTTGGCTTCATCCACCGGGGTCGGCCGGGTGCGGCGGATTTCTTCAGTGTGCCAGGCCTCGGCGATCAGCCGTCGCAGCCGCTCACGCACCTGCTCACGCTCGCCGCAGGTCAAGTCACGATGGTCTTGCACCGCCAGCTGGCCGGCGATGGCATCGTACTTCTGGATCAACGTGCGCCGCGCCACTTCGGTCGGATGCGCCGTAAGCACCAGTTGGATATCGAGCTTGGCCAGTTGCCGAGCCAGGGCATCTTCCTTGTGCCCGGCCTGCTTTAAGCGCGCCAGCAATTCGGGCAGGACGCGGGCTTCGAAAGGCTCGGGCTGCTCGGCATCACGGCGGCGAATCAACTGGTACTGCTCAGCGATGTTGGCCAGGTTGAGGAACTGGTTGAAAGCCCGCGCCACCGGCAGCAGGTCTTCTTCGGCAAGGTCGGCCAGGGTCGAGCTCAGTTGCTCGCCCGCGCTGCGGCGGTCGGCCTTGGCACTGTGGCGGATGTCCTCGATCTTCTGCAGGAACGCCTCACCGTGCTGCTGGCGAATGGTCTCGCCGAGCAACTCCCCCAACACATGGACGTCTTCACGCAGGCGTACATCGATATCGGTCATTGGCCCTCTCTTCGGCGCGGCTCGCCCGCGCTCTGTTCAGAAAACAGCACGGGTTCAAGAGTGCCCACAGGCGGGGTCCCATGGCAAGCCACGATCAGGCAAAGCAAACTAAAGTGAGAGCACCACAGTCCGATGCAATGCAGCCTTTGCAGGCGTTTACAGAGGTCATCATGAAAATCCGCGAACTCGCCCAGCACTGGGAACAGAATGCCGCCGGCACCTTGAGCCCGACCGGCCATACCTTGCACCTGGACCTCGAATCGGAGGCCAGGCTGGCCGCGCTCATCGACATGTACCCCAAGCGCACCGCTGAGGAGCTGCTCGGTGAACTGGTTGCTGCCGCGCTGGAAGAACTGGAAGCCAGCTTTCCTTACGTACAGGGCCAGAAGGTCATTTCTACCGACGAAGAGGGCGACCCGCTGTACGAAGACATAGGCTCTACTCCGCGCTTTCTGGCCTTGTCACGGCGCCATCTGCAAGCACTGAGCAACACCGACGAATAACCTGCGCATGGGCCGTTGCGAAGCTGTTCGCCAGCCCGCAACGGGCCACGCACCTACACGGTTTTTTCGGCACGCAGGCGCCGTGATAAGTGACTTACTAGTCACAAATTCCCGCTCAAAATTGGCAATTTTTTCTGAACTATTCTAAAAAGCTATCAGTCACAGCCAATAGCCATCACGCTAAAACCCTGCACACCTGCGTTGTGCACCGTTAGGCTGAAACACCGCGGAATGTCAGGGATTGAGCGATGGACTGCTACGGACATCGTCGTTATCAGGAGTGATCCAATGGAGCTGACCACCATGAAGACCCGCACTTCAAAACTTTCATCCACTCATGTGCGCGGGTTCAAGCTGGCCGCGCTGGCCCTGGGCAGTAGCCTGGTCCTGGCCGGCTGTGCGGGCAACCCGCCCACCGAGCAGTACGCCGTTACCCAGTCCGCCGTGAACTCTGCCGTCAGCGCTGGCGGTACTGAGTACGCTGCCGTTGAAATGAAAGCGGCACAGGACAAGTTCAAGCAGGCCGAAATCGCCATGCATGACAAAAAGTACGACGACGCCAAGCGTCTGGCCGAACAGGCCGAATGGGACGCTCGCCTCGCCGAACGCAAGGCCCAGGCGGCCAAGGCCCAGAAGGCCGTGCAGGATGCCCGCCAGGGCGTTCAGGACGTACGTGAGGAAGGCCTGCGCAGCGCTCAGTGAGCCCTGCCCCGCCTGCCTTAGCCTTCGCACTCGATCAAAGGATGAACACTATGCGCAATTACGTCATGATTCCCGCTCTGCTGGCCCTGAGCGTCGGCCTCGCTGCCTGCTCGCACGACCCGAACGCCAACCTGGAATCGGCCCGCACCAACTTCTCGGCGCTGCAGAGCGATCCACAATCGAGCAAAGTCGCCGCCCTTGAAACCAAGGACGCCCAGGACTGGCTGAACAAGGCCGACAAGGCCTACATGGACCGTGAAGACACCAAGAAAGTCGACCAGTTGGCCTACCTGACCAACCAGCGCGTCGAAGTGGCCAAGCAGACCATCGCCTTGCGTACCGCCGAAAACGAGCTGAAAAACGCCTCCGCCCAGCGCGCACAGGCCAAGCTCGATGCACGCGATGCGCAGATCGCCAAGCTGCGGGACAGCCTCAACGCCAAGCAGACCGACCGTGGCACCCTGGTGACCTTCGGCGACGTGCTGTTCGATTTCAACAAGGCCGAGCTCAAGAGCAGCGCCTTGCCCAACGTCACCAAGCTGGCTCAGTTCCTTCAGGAAAACCCTGAGCGCAAGGTGATCGTCGAGGGTTACACCGACAGCGTAGGTTCGGCCAACTACAACCAGACCCTCTCGGAGCGTCGCGCCGGTGCCGTACGCATGGCACTGGTACGTGCTGGCGTCGACCCGGCGCGCATCGTCGCCCAGGGCTATGGCAAGGAGTATCCGGTAGCGGACAACTCCAGCAACTCTGGCCGTGCGCAAAACCGTCGCGTGGAGGTGACCATCTCCAACGACAACCAGCCAGTGGCACCGCGTTCGGTAAGCCAAGCGCAATAAGCCTGGTTAGCTGAAAGCAGAACCCCGCCGTGATGGCGGGGTTTTTTATGGGCGACCCTTCCAAAAGCCAGGCGCGCCTGGGTACACGTCGCTCACTGTTGTTGTTGCGGGGTTTCTTCCCCCATGCAACGCACAGCCCGTTTGCGCTCGTCCACCAACACACCCGTCAGGCCTTTTTGCTGGGTATCGAACAGCACCAGCACGCCGTCGATACACTGCGCGACCTGCGGCGCAGGGTCCAACGACACCTTGTAATCCTCCCCTGGCACGGTCTTGAGCATTGTGAACTCTTGCAGCAGCAGGGCATCCTCGGGCTTTGCGAAATGCAGGTAGCCGTAGTACCAAAGGGCCCCCACCGTCACGATGATGCTGCCTACACCGGTCAGGATCAGCGGGATGGCGTTGCGTTCTTCACTCATTGCTTATTCTTCTCGTCAGGGTAATTGGGCACTTCGGCAAGTCGCCGCAGGCCGTTGAAATGGCTCGGGTCATCGAGAAAGCGCAGCATCACCTGGCGCCACACCGGGTCGGCGAAGGTCTGCACGTGACCGCCCCGGGTCAGTTGCAGCACCCGCGGCGGCGGTGCGTGCTGGTAAAGGCGGATAGCGTTGTCCATGGGCACCAGGTCGTCGTCGATGCTGTGGAAGAACAGCTTGGGAGGGCTGCTCAGGCGCTCGATCGAGCGGATCGCGCTGTCGCCGTCCGGCACCAGCCACGACAGCGGCACCTGCAGCGGCCAGGTCATCCATGACGTGCTCAGGGCGAAACGCCCTACATCCCGGTAACTGGCCGGCACACCGTCGAACACCAGTGCGCTGAAGCGCTGGCGTTGTTCCGGATGGGCCGCCAGGTAATGAATGGCCATCGCGCCGCCGAGGCTCTGGCCCAGCAGCACCAAGGGCTTGCCCTTGACCTCCGGGGCCTGGTCAAGCCAGGCCATGGCCGCTGCGATGTCCTCGTAGACCTGCGGCAGGCTGGGCTTGCCCTGGGACAGCCCATAGCCTCGATAATCGATCATCAGGACCTGATAACCCTGCTCCGGCAACCAGTAGCTGCCGCCCAAGTGCCCGGCGAGGTTGCCGCCGTTGCCATGCAAGTGCAGGACCGTGCCCTTGGCCTGGACGCCTGCCTTGGCCGGCAGCCACCAGCCGTGCAGGCGGATGCCGTCGGCAGTTACAAGGGTGACATCACGGTACTCGAGCCTGGCCCGCTCAGGGGTGAACGGTTGACCCGGCTCCGGGTAGAACAACAGGCTGCTGCAGCCACCCAGGCCCAACAACGCCAAGCTCAGGGCCAGGCAACGGCAGCATTCAGAGAATGTTCGCGTAGTCGGCTTCAATACGGTCCAGGCTCAAGTGGTTGAGGAAGTTGGAGAAGCACATCCATGCCGACAGCGCATTGAGGTCACGGAACTGCTCCGGCAGGTACTTGGGCGGCTCGACCAGCCCCTCTTCGACCAGCTGGCGCAAGGTGCGCATGTCTTCAAGGGTGGTCTTGCCGCAGAACAGCAGCGGAATCTGCTCGAGCTTGCCTTTCTTCACAGCCAACTGAATGTAGTTGTAAACCATGATGAAGCCCTTGAGGTAGGACAAGTCCTTGGTGAATGGCAGGCCATCGGGCACCGAGCCGCGGAACACCCGGCTGGCATTGCTGTAGCTCTGCGCCATCTCGAAGCCCTGGGCGCGGAAGAACTCGAAGATCTGCAGAAAATCGGCGCCCTCCTCGACCATGTGGATGGCGCAGGTCCGGTTGGTGAGCTTGCGCAGGCGGCTGGGGTAGGAAGCGAAGGCAATCACCTCCATGAGAATCGCCAGGCCTTCCTGGGTCACCGTCGACGAAGGCGGCCCTTTGGCCAGGAAGGTGCAGATCGGCTGGTTGAGGCCGTTGAGCGTGGTGCCCACGTGCACCAGCCCTTCATGCACCTCCAGCGCCCGCACGTCGCGGCTGTTGAACATGGCGTCGGCACGGACCTTGATGTAGTCGGCACCCGCCGCCGCATCGGCAACAATCCCATCGGACTCGAATACGCGGATGGTTTCCTCGGCCTCGCCGAACACCTTGTTCAGGCGGCGCTGGAGAATATCCACGGCCTCCTTGGCGGTCAGGTTCTTCGGTTCATCCTTGAGGTCGCCACGGCCATCGATGTTGTTCAGGTAGTCCGACAGCATCAGGCCCAGGTCGGCCAGGGTCGGGTCACCGGCGTGGAAGGCGTCGGAGGCGGCGCCGTACAGTTCCTGAGAGATCAGCCCGAAGTCCTCGGTGCCGCGTGCTTCGAGCATACGCACCACCATGCGGTACTCCTTGCACATGCGCCGCATGATCTGCCCGACCGGGTTGAACTGGCCCAGCCGTCGGGTGATGTCGCGCTCGATGCTCTGGAATTCGGCCTTGACCGCGCTGGAATCGAACGCCAGCGGGCGCGACTGGTAATAGGCACGGTCCACCGCCGGCGGCTCCTTGCCCTTGGCCTTGAGGAAGCCCTGGCGGATGTTGTCATCCCACTTCACCGCATCAAGCACACGGATCGGGGTTTGCGCCGCCACGATGCGGTCGGACAGTGCGCGGATGGTTTGCTGATACTCGTCCACTCAGGACTCCTTGCATGCCGGCAAAAACGCCGGCAGGGTCATTTGCCGCTGCGCTGGAAGCGCGCCACCTCGACGAACAGGTCGGAGTTGGCCGGGTCATCCAGATACGCCAGCACGCGCGCCGACGGGCTGTCGATCAGCACGCCGTCACCGTTGTCCTCGGGCACTTCGACGCTGCGCCCGGTCAGTTCCTTCTTCTCGACCGCCTGTTGCACCTGCTCGACGTCAAGGTTGTAGACCACCAGTTCCTTGCCATCGACGATATCGAAACCACCAATCAGGAAGTTGCCACCCAGGCGCTTGGGCACACCGGCCGAAAGGTACCAGCGGTTGCCGTGGCGCGACACGGTGAAGACATATTCTTCAGGCTTCTTACCCTTGGCGGTCGCCACGGCCTTGTAGGCATCGCCGCCCGTGCGGCTGATGACCAGCTTCAGGGGCTCGCCCCAGGCATCCTTGCTGCTCCACTTGCCCAGCAACGCCTTGGGCGCCGCCTGATTGCTCGGCAGCGGCTCGTGGAAGGTCACCAGACAACCGCCCAGCAGCAGGAATGACAACGTCAACAACACCACACGCCAGGCTTTCATCAGGTTCTCCTTGAAAAGTTCGCACCAGGCTCAGGCCGATGCCAACACCAGGTGAAGGTAACGGGTAAGCATAGCGAGCATCTGCCCATCGGCTTGCGCATCGGCATCCTTGAGCAGGCCCTGATATTCCATCTGCTCGATAATCGCCGTCAACATCTGGGCGTCCTGCTCCGGTTGTTGCGAGCCGACCACCTGCAACAGCTGCCGTGTGCCATGCAGCAGAATCTGCTCATGGGCGCGCACCAGTTCGGCCAGGCGCGGGCATAGCAGCGCCTCTTGGCGAAAGGCCTGCTCGGCCATGAGGAAGTCGCGGCGGTTGAGCAATTGCCGCGAAACGTAGTCGGCGGTCATGCGCGCCACTTCGTCTGCCAGGCGTGCCCGAGATTGCGCGCTGCTGTCGCCCTGGGCAAGCAGCTGGCGCAAGACCACCTCCGTGTTGGCCCAGAGCTTGGCCATATAGGCCGCGCTGCGTTCGACGTACTGGGCGAAGGTATCGGTGAGCAGGTCCTCGATATCCTTGAAGTAGTAAGTGGTGGCCGACAACGGCACACCGGCCTCGGCGGCCACCGCACGGTGGCGCACCCCGCGCACGCCATCACGCACGACAATGCGCATGGCGGCATCGAGGATCAGCTGGCGGCGCTGCTCGCTGCCTTGGCGGGCGGTCTTGCGACCCTGGTACTGCACGCTTTCGGCGACGGCGGTGGCGATGCCGGCGGCGCCCTGGTGAGGCATGGCGGGTGTCACGGGGGGTACCTCATGGGTCAGTACAAACAACATAAAGCTTCAGGCAAGAAAAAGCCGCCTCGAAAGGCGGCTTGTTCAGTTCACTCAGGCCTGCGGACGCATGTGCGGGAACAGGATCACATCGCGAATCGACGGCGAGTTGGTCAACAGCATCACCAGGCGGTCGATGCCGATGCCTTCACCAGCGGTCGGCGGCATGCCGTACTCCAGGGCGCGAACGAAGTCGGCATCGTAGTGCATGGCCTCGTCGTCACCGGCGTCCTTCTCCGCTACCTGGGCCAGGAAGCGCTCGGCCTGGTCCTCGGCATCGTTGAGCTCGGAATAGGCGTTGGCGATTTCGCGGCCACCGATGAACAGCTCGAAGCGGTCGGTCACGGCTGGGTTGTCGTCATTGCGACGGGCCAGCGGCGACACTTCGAACGGGTATTCGGTGATGAAGTGCGGCTGCTCCAGCTTGTGCTCGACCAGTTCTTCGAAAATCATCACCTGCAGCTTGCCCAGGCCTTCATGGCCAAGCACCTTGGCACCGGCTTTTCTGGCGATCTCACGGGCCTTGTCGACGTCCTGCAGGTCGGCGGCGGACAACTGCGGGTTGTACTTGAGGATCGAGTCGAACACCGACAGGCGCACGAACGGCTCACCGAAGTGGAACACCTTGTCGCCGTACGGCACGTCGGTGCTGCCCAGCACCAACTGCGCCAGCTCGCGGAACAGCTCTTCGGTGAGGTCCATGTTGTCGCGGTAGTCGGCATAGGCCTGGTAGAACTCGAGCATGGTGAACTCGGGGTTGTGCCGGGTCGAAACGCCTTCGTTACGGAAGTTGCGGTTGATCTCGAAGACCTTTTCGAACCCGCCGACCACAAGGCGCTTGAGGTACAGCTCCGGCGCGATGCGCAGGAACATGGCCATGTCCAGGGCATTGTGGTGGGTTTCGAACGGCTTGGCGGCAGCACCACCGGGAATGGTTTGCAGCATCGGCGTTTCGACTTCAAGGAAGTCGCGCTCGGTGAGGAACTTGCGGATGTGCGAGATCACCTGCGAACGCACACGGAAGGTGTGGCGAGTTTCTTCGTTGACCATCAGGTCGACGTAGCGCTGGCGGTAGCGCTGCTCGGTGTCGGTCAGGCCGTGGTGCTTGTCCGGCAGCGGGCGCAGCGACTTGGTCAGCAGGCGCACGTTGGTCATTTCGACGTACAGATCACCTTTACCGGAACGCGCCAGGGTACCTTCTGCGGCGATGATGTCGCCAAGGTCCCAGGTCTTGACCGCAGCCAGGGTCTCTTCCGGCAGGGTCTTGCGGTTGACATAGACCTGGATACGGCCGGTCATGTCCTGGATGACCATGAACGAGCCACGGTTGAGCATGATGCGACCGGCAACCTTGACCGGGATCGCTGCAGCTTCCAGCTCTTCCTTGGTCTTGTCGACGTATTGCTTCTGCAGGTCGTTGCAGTAGCTGTCGCGGCGGAAGTCGTTGGGGAAGGCCTGACCCTTCTCGCGCTCAGCGGCAAGCTTTTCCTTGCGCAGGGCGATCAGGGTGTTTTCTTCCTGTTGCAGGTCTTGCGATTCGGTCTTGAGGTCGCTCATGTCGTCATTCTTTCCATCAGGTATTCGTTGCCCTTTTCGGGCAGGGCACGCGATACCGGCGGGCGGCCTGGTATCGCGGCGGTGGTGTGCGGCTTACAGCCCCTGCTTGAGGCTCGCTTCCAGATACTGGTCGAGGTCGCCGTCCAGAACCTTCTGGCAATCGCTGCGCTCGACGCCGGTGCGCAGGTCCTTGATGCGGGAGTCATCAAGCACGTAGGAGCGAATCTGGTGACCCCAGCCGATATCCGACTTGCTGTCTTCCAGCGCCTGAGAGGCGGCGTTGCGCTTCTGCATTTCCAGCTCGTACAACTTGGCCCGCAGCATTTTCATGGCGGTATCCTTGTTGGCATGCTGGGAGCGTTCGTTCTGGCAGGCCACCACGGTGTTGGTCGGCACGTGGGTGATACGCACCGCGGAGTCGGTGGTGTTCACGTGCTGACCGCCGGCGCCCGAGGAGCGGTAGGTGTCGATACGCAAGTCGGCCGGGTTGATCTCGATTTCGACCTTGTCGTCGATCTCGGGCGACACGAACACCGCCGAGAACGAGGTGTGGCGACGGGCACCGGAGTCGAACGGGCTCTTGCGCACCAGGCGGTGCACACCGATCTCGGTGCGCAGCCAGCCGAAGGCGTACTCGCCCTTGATGTGCACGGTGGCGCCCTTGATGCCGGCGACCTCACCTTCGGAAAGCTCGATGATGGTGGCGTCGAAACCGCGCTTGTCGGCCCAGCGCAGGTACATGCGCAGCAGGATGTTGGCCCAGTCCTGCGCCTCGGTACCCCCCGAGCCGGCCTGGATGTCCAGGTAGGCGTTGTTCATGTCCATCTCGCCGCTGAACATGCGACGGAACTCAAGCTGAGCCAGGTTCTCTTCCAGGCTTTGCAGCTCGGTCA
Organism: Pseudomonas ceruminis; assembly: GCF_021602025.1. GTDB lineage: Bacteria > Pseudomonadota > Gammaproteobacteria > Pseudomonadales > Pseudomonadaceae > Aquipseudomonas > Aquipseudomonas ceruminis. The sequence continues at coordinate 244,825 of NZ_BQHW01000004.1, read as the reverse complement.
CGACGTCGCTTACCGCGCCTTCGTCATTTTCCTCGACAGCCATGTCGAGCAGGTCCTTGCAGTCGGCCAGGCCGCCAGACAGCTTGTCCAGGGTCTCGACGACCTGGGCCAGCATGGCACGTTCGCGGCCCAGGGCCTGGGCATACTCGGGCTTGTTCCAGACGGCCGGGTCTTCCAGCTCGCGGTTGACTTCGATCAGGCGGTCATGCTTGTGATCGTAGTCAAAGATACCCCCGAATGGACTGGGAACGCTCGGTGAGGTCCTTGATGGTGTTCAGGATCGGTTGGATTTCCATGGGCTGGCTACTCGCGCGAATTCGGTGAAAAGCCGGGGAGTATAACTGAGTCTGGGGCTCGGCGGCAGACCCGCCGGGCGGTAGAAATCCGAATGGCCTCCTCGTCGGCGAGCCGACGGTGAGGCCCGTTCAGGCAATCCCAACCTGGTTACGGCCGCTGTCCTTGGCCAGGTACAAGCCCTTGTCCGCCGCCGAGATCAACTGCCGGCAATGGCTGCCCAGCGGTGGCGTCTGCGTCGCCAGGCCAATACTGACGGTCAGGCGCGAATCGGCCTGCGGCGCAGTGTGCGGGATAGCCAGGCCATGTACGGTCTGGCGCAGCTTCTCGGCGACCAGGCGCGCCCCGCCGGGCGAGGTATTGGGCAGCACCAAGGCGAACTCCTCGCCACCATAGCGCGCTGGCAGGTCGGTCGGCCGCGAGCAGGAGCCACGAATGGCTTCGGCGACCTGGCGCAGGGCCTCGTCACCGGCCAGGTGGCCAAAGCTGTCGTTGTAGACCTTGAAGTAGTCGACATCGATCATCAGCAGCGACAACTGCTGCTGTTCCCGCATCGCCCGGCGCCATTCCAGCTCCAGGTACTCGTCGAAGTGGCGGCGGTTGGACAGCCCGGTCAGGCCGTCGGAGTTCATCAGCCGCTGCAACATCAGGTTGGTGTCGAGCAACTGCTGCTGGCTCACCCGCAACGCGCGATAGGCCTCATCACGCTGCAGCAGCGTCAGGTAGGAACGTGAGTGATAGCGAATGCGTGCCACCAGTTCGATGGTGTCCGGCAGCTTGACCAGATAATCGTTGGCCCCGGCGGCAAATGCCGCGCTCTTGACCAGCGGGTCTTCCTTGGTCGACAGGACGATGATCGGGATGTCCTGGGTGGCCGGGTTGTTGCGGTACTCGCGCACCAGGGTCAGGCCATCCAGGCCCGGCATGATCAGGTCCTGGAGGATCACCGTGGGCTTGATGCGCATCGCCTGTGCCACGGCCTGGTGCGGGTCGGCGCAGAAGTGGAAGTCGATGTTCTCCTCGTGGGCCAGGCCACGACGCACCGCTTCGCCGATCATCGCCTGATCATCGACCAGCAGCACCATCGCCGAATTTTCGTTGGTGGTCGCAAAACCATCCATCGGTAGATCATTCATCCCTATTCACCTGACCACAGCCGCAGCGTGATTCACATATCGTCATTTTGCAAAGATTTCCATCAAGCGCCCGGCGATTCGCTCCAGCGGACGGATCTCCACCGCTGCATCGATTGCCGCGGCCGCCTTGGGCATACCGTAGACTGCGCTGCTGGCCTGGTCCTGAGCAATGGTCAGGAAGCCCTGCTGGCGCATCAGTTTCAGGCCCTGGGCGCCGTCGCGGCCCATGCCGGTGAGCAGCACGCCCACCGCATCGCCGCGCCAGTAGCGCGCCACGCTCTCGAAGAACACATCGATCGAGGGCCGGTAGATTTCATTGACAGGTTCGGCAGTGTAGGCCAACTGGCCATTCTGTATCAGGCGGATATGGTGGTTGGTGCCGGCCAGCAGCACTTGCCCCGGCTGCGGCGGCTCCCCCTCACGGGCCAGACGCACCGGTAGCCCGCACGCGCTGCCAAGCCATTCGGCCATGCCGGCAGCGAACACCTGGTCGACATGCTGGACCAGCACGATGGACGCCGCAAATCCCTTGGGCAGCCCTTTGAGCAACACTTCCAACGCGGCGGGCCCGCCTGCCGACGAGCCAATCGCCACCAGCCCACGGCGCTGCGCACTGTCACGCAGCGGCGCCGCGACCGGTTTGGTGGCCGCTGGGCGCTGCTGACCGATCAGCCAGCTGATGTTGAGTATCTTGCGCAGCAATGGCGCCGCCGCAGCGCGCGCATCACCAGCACCCAGGGACGGCGTGTCGACCACATCCAGGGCACCATGGCCCATCGCTTCGAACACCTGGTGCACGTTCTGCTTGCGATCGACAGTGACGATGACGATGGCGCAGGGCGTCTCGGCCATGATCCGCCGCGTTGCCTCGACACCGCCCATCACCGGCATGATCAGGTCCATGAGAATAAGGTCGGGGGTAAACTCGGCACACTTGCTTACCGCCTCGGCACCGTTGCTGGCCACCCACACCACCTCGTGCGCAGGCTCGAACGCCAAGGCCCTGCGCAAGGCTTCCACGGCCATGGGCATGTCATTGACGATGGCGATCTTCATCCCTGAGCACCTCCGATCAATTCCACCACGGCGTCCAGCAACGCATCGTCGTGGAAGCTCGCCTTAGCCAAATAGTAGTCGGCCCCGGCATCCAGGCCACGCCGCCGATCTTCTTCACGGTCCTTGTACGAGACCACCATCACCGGTAGCGACTGCAGCCGCTGATCACGGCGCACCAAGGTGACCAACTCGATGCCGTCCATGCGCGGCATGTCGATATCGGTAATCAACAGGTCGAAGTCTTCACTGCGCAGGGCGTTCCAACCGTCCATGCCGTCGACCGCAACGGCAACATCGTAGCCGCGATTGCCCAGCAGCTTGCGTTGCAGCTCGCGCACCGTGAGCGAATCGTCGACCACCAGGATGCGCTTGCGGCTGACCCCACGCCCGCCTTGTACGCCGCGCTCGATGCGTTCCAGGCGGCCGGTGCTGAGCAGCTTCTCCACCGAGCGCAGCAGGTCTTCCACGTCGACGATCAGCACCACGGAACCATCGTCCAGCAGTGCCCCCGCCGAGATGTCCTGAACCTTGCCAAGGCGCGGGTCCAGCGGCATCACCACCAAGACCCGCTCGCCGATCAGGCGCTCCACCGCCACCCCATACAACTGCTCGCGCTCGCGAATCACCACTACCCGCAAACTGCGTTCATCCCCCGGTGCGGTCGGCCGGTTGAGCAACTGGTTGGCAGCAACCAGGCCGATGTGCCTGCCCTCGTGCCAAAAATGCTGCCGGCCTTCGATCTGCACGATCTGCTCGGCGGTCACTTCCAGGGTGCGCTCGATATGCGCCAGCGGGAATGCATAGGCCTCACCGCCCACTTCCACCACCAGGCTGCGCACCACCGACAGGGTCAGCGGCACTTGCACGTGGAAACGACAGCCCTGGCCCGTTACCTGGGTCAGTTCAATCGAGCCACGCAGGTCACGCACCATATGCTGCACTGCGTCCAGGCCAACGCCACGGCCGGACACCTCAGTCACCTTGTCGCGCATGCTGAAGCCCGGCAGGAACAGAAAGGTCAGCAGCTCTGCCTCACTCATCTGCGCCACGGTATCGGCCGGGGACAGGCCCCGCTCGACGATATTGCGGCGCAACCGCTCAAGGTCGATACCACCCCCGTCATCGCTCAGTTCAAGCACAAGCAGGCCTGCCTGATGCGAGGCATGCAGGCGAATGGCACCCTCTTCCGGCTTGCCAGCCAGCAGGCGTAGCTCGGGCATTTCGATGCCGTGGTCGACGGCATTGCGCAGCAGGTGGGTAAGCGGTGCCTCGAGCTTTTCCAGCACATCGCGATCGACCTGGGTCTTTTCGCCATCGATCTGCAGGCGCACCTGCTTGCCCAGCGAGCGCCCCAGGTCGCGCACCATACGGCTTTGACCAGTGAGCACGTCGGCAAACGGCCTCATACGGCAGGCCAGCGCCGTGTCGTAAAGCAATTGCGCACGCTGGCTGGCCTGCCAGCCGAATTCGTCGAGGTCGGCAGCCTGCTGCTGCAGGATCTGCTGGGTTTCCAGCAACAGGCGCTGAGTCTGGGCCAGTGCTTCGAGCACTTCAGGGCTTTGGCCGCCTTCTTCGAGTTGGGCCTTCAGCCCGTCGAGGGCGCGCATGCCCTGGCCATGCATGCGCTTGAGGCGCTGCAGGGTGGCCAGGTAGGGCTTGAGGCGCTGGGTCTCCACCAGCGATTTGCTCGACAGGTCGAGCAGGCTGTTCAGGCGATCGGCAGTAACCCGCAGTACCCGCTCGGCCCCGTCTGCGCCGCGTTTACCGGCCTTGCGCGGCGCTGGCGGTTCTGCCTCTGGCTCAGCCTCGACCGTCACCGGCTCGGCGGCCAACGCAGCGAACACTGCAGGTTCTGGCGCCAGCGTTGGCAGCGGCACCGGCGCAGCACTTGGGTCGAGCAGGCCCGCCATCTGTACCAGGAACGCCGGCACGCCCGCTTCGCCCGACGGATCGCCGGGCGTTGCGATATGCAGCAGCAGGTCAGTGCCACGCAACAGTGCGTCGATATGGTCCGCCCGCAACTGAAGTCGGCCCTCTTGGGCAGCCACCAGGCAATCTTCCATCACATGGGCGACGCTGACCCCGGCATCGATGCCAACGATCCGTGCGGCGCCCTTGAGCGAATGTGCCGCACGCATGCAGGCTTCCAGCTGGTCAGCCTGGGTCGGGTTGCGCTCCAGGGCCATCAGGCCGGTGCTGAGCACCTGGGTCTGGGCCTCGGCCTCGAGGCTGAAGAGTTCGAGCAACGATGCGTCGCGCATTTGCTCCGGGGTCATGACAGGCTCCGCTGTACGGCAGACAGTAAGTGTTGGTCGTCCAGCAGGCGCACGCTGCGTCCGCGCCATTGCAGTACGGCCGTGGTGAACGGCGCAGCGCCCTCGGCGACATCCGGCAATTCGAGGTCCAGATGATGAATGCCATCAATTTCGTCCACCGCCATCACCACCGGGCCACCCACCGCAGCCAGGATCAGCATGCGTGGCATCGCTCGGCCACTGTGCGGCTGCTCAGGCAAACGTTCCCCTCCCAACAGATCACCCAGGGACAGGCAAGGCACCAATGCCCCACGTACATTGGCCACCCCTTGCAGCACCCGTGAACGCTGATGGGGCAACGAGTGCACCGGCTGCATTGGCGCGATCTCGGCCAGGCAGGCAGTGGCCAGGGCCAGCCATTCCTCACCCAGGCGAAACAGCAACAGCGAACGCCCGCTGCTGGCCTCGACCGCGGCCGCTGGGGCCTGTTGATCCTGGACCAGGGTGTAGCGGTCCAGCAGGCGCGTGGCCGCTGCCGCGTAGACTTCACAGTTGCGGCAGTGGATATGCCGCTCCAGCAACGGGCACTGCTTGTTGCCATGCACACCGATACGGTTCCAGCAGTCATCGATGCGCTCGTCGTCCTGAGCGAGCAGCCCGATCGCGTGTTCAACATTCATCGTTCAGCCTCCCGACCAGCGCGCGCCGCGCGTTCCTGCAGGCGCCGGGCGCCGGCTTCATCGCCCTGGGCAGCCAGCAGCGTGGCCAGGTGCAGCAAGGCTTCAGGGTGCTGCGGGTCCAGGTACAAGGCCTTGCGGTAGTGGGTCAGCGCTTGTGCGGCATCGCCTTCGGTATCGCTGAGCAGCCCCAGCCAGTAATACACCTGGGCCTTGGGCGCGAACTGGGCCAAGTAACGCTGGCAACTGGCGCGCGCCTGGCCGATATCACCGGCATTGGCCTGCTGCGCGATGTTGCTCAGCAAGTCGCTTTCGCTCTCGCTTTGTTCGACGCGGGGCACGGCGACGGGTACCGAACGCCGCAGCACCGGTGCCGGCGCAGGCCGGCTCGACCCGATGGGCGCAGGCGGTAATGGCACGCTGCGCACAACCGGCTTCGGCGCGGGCGGCGGCTCCACAACCTGGCGCACATAGGCGAACGACTGGGCGATCCCCAGCGGGCGCATGCCCAGCCGCGCCAGCAAGCTCCCCTCGGCCGGCCCAATGAACAGCACACCCTGCGGCTGAGCCAGGCCCTTAAGCACCTCGAAGACACGCTGCTGGGTCGGCACATCGAAGTAGATCAACAAATTGCGGCAGAACACGAAATCGTACTGGCCGTTGCGCCTGGCCAATACCGGGTCGAGCACGTTGCCCACTTGCAGGTTGACCTGCTGCCGAACCCGCTCATCGAGCTGATGGCCATCATCGCGCGGGTGGAAATGCCGCTCGCGAAAAGCCAGCTCGCTGCCACGGAAGGAATTGCGCCCATACACCCCCTGCACCGCCTTGGCCACCGAGTTGGGGCTGATATCGATACCATCGATATGGAAGGAGGCTGGGTGGATTCCCGAGTCGAGCAGGGCCATGGCCAGCGAATAGGGTTCCTCACCGGTAGAACAGGGCAGGCTCAGCAGCCGCAGCGGCCGTTCGCCGGCGAGTTCTGCCAGGCGTTTGTGGGCCAGGCCGACCAACGCGGTGAATGATTCGGGATAACGGAAAAACCAGGTCTCCGGAACGATCACGGCCTCGATCAGCGCTTGCTGTTCGTCTACCGATTGCTGCAGGCGCAGCCAATAATCGTCAAGGTCGGCCGCCCCCAGCGCTACACAGCGCTGCTGCAAGGCTCGCTCGACCATCGGCACACCCACCGATTCGACATCCAGGCCGATACGCTCCTGCAGAAAGCGAAAGAACGGTTGTGCGTTCATGGCCGCACCTGCTGCGCCGACGCATCCGGGTACAACAACTGGCGCACGGCATCGCTTAGCAGGTCGTCCACCTCGATACGCTGCAGCAACCCCTCGGCGTCCTGGCGCACCGGGCCCAGGTACGGCGCTTCGCCGTTGTCCAGGCCATAGGGCTGAAAGGCTTCCGACGGGCAGCGCAGGGTTTCGGTAGCCTGCTCGAGGATCAGGCCCAACTGCTGGTCGCCACGGTAGCGCACAAGGACCAGGCGCGTACTGGTGCGCTGGGCTGAGGGCTGGGCGAAGGCCAGCGCGCACAGGTCGATTACCGGCACCAGCACACCGCGATGGGCCAGGATGCCGGCCACCCAGGCCGGTGTGTGGGCGATCGGCTTGAGTGGCCGGCATGGCAGCACCTCGATCACCTCGCGCACATCCAGGGCGAAGCGCTGGTCACCCAGGCGAAACTGCAGGTACAGCGAGCCCTTGGTACTGGCTGCTGCCTTTTGTGGAGGCAGGTCGTTCATGACAGTCAGACTTTGAAGCGCGATACACCGCCGCGCAGTCCGGCGGCCACCTGGCTCAACTCGTCGATGGCGAAGCTGGCCTGGCGCAGCGACTCTACCGTCTGGGTGCTGGCATCGCTGAGCTGGGCCAGTGCCTGGTTGATCTGCTCGGCGCCGGTTGCCTGGGCCTGCATGCCTTCGTTGACCATCAACACACGCGGTGCCAGGGCCTGTACCTGATGAATGATCTGGCTCAGTTGTTCGCCCACCTGCTGCACCTCGAACATGCCACGGCGCACCTCTTCGGAAAACTTGTCCATGCCCATCACGCCGGCCGACACCGCCGACTGGATTTCCCGCACCATCTGCTCGATGTCGTAGGTGGCCACGGCAGTCTGGTCGGCCAGGCGCCGCACCTCGGTGGCCACCACGGCAAAGCCACGGCCATATTCGCCGGCTTTTTCAGCCTCGATAGCCGCGTTGAGCGACAACAGGTTGGTCTGATCGGCAACCTTGACGATGGTCACCACCATCTGGGTGATGTTGCTGGCTTTTTCGTTGAGTATCCCCAGCTTGGCGTTGACCAGGTCAGCCGCCCCCATGACCTGGTGCATGGTTTCTTCCATGCGCGCCAGGCCCTGCTGGCCAGAGCCGGCAAGGCTCGAGGCCTGGTCAGCAGCACTGGTGACTTCGGTCATGGTGCGCACCAAGTCCCGTGAAGTGGCAGCAATTTCGCGCGAGGTGGCGCCGATTTCCGTGGTGGTGGCAGCTGTTTCGGTGGCCGTGGCTTGCTGCTGCTTGGACGTGGCGGCAATTTCGGTGACCGAAGTGGTGACCTGTACCGACGAACGCTGGGCCTGGGACACCAGGTTGGCCAGCGCCTCGGCCATTTCGTTGAATCCGCTTTCGATAGCGCCGAACTCGTCCTTGCGATCCAGGCTAAGGCGCATGCTCAGGTCACCTGAGCGCAATTTGTCGAGGGCATGCACGATGCGCTGCACGGGCGCGGTGATGGCGCGCATCAGCAGTAGCCCACAGATACCTGCGGCAAGGATGGCCAGCAGCAGCGAAATCACCATGCTGCCCTTGGCCGTGCTTACCGCGCTGACGATCTCACGGGTGGCGCCGTCGGCAGATTGCCGGTTGCGCTCGATGGTGTCGTTCAGGTGCTTGCGCCCGTCCACCCAGGCCGGGGTGAGCACCTCGATGATCAACCGTTCGGCTTCCGCGTAGTTGTGTTGGCGATAGGCTTCAAGCACCTCGCCTACCAGCTTGATGTAAACCTCCTCAAGCTTGATGAATGCGTCGAAACTGGCCTGGTCGTCGGCATCATTGATGGTGGTCTGGTAACTGGCCATGTGCTGTTTGAGCCGGTCTTCGAAGCTCTTGAACAGCTCCATGTCTGCCGGTGTGATTTCGCGGTGCCGCGACAACCCCACCAACTGCTGGCTGGTGACATAGCTGTCGACCCAGGCGCTGCGGATCATCGAGCTGTAGTACACCCCGGGAATGCTGTCGGTCCCCACTGCCTCCTCGGCACTTTCGATCGTCACCAGCCGCGAGTAGGCGGCCACGACCATCAGCAGCATGATGGCGATGATCACGGCGAAACTTGCCAGGATCCGTTGGCGCAAGGTCCAGTTCTTCACATTCAGCCCTCAGGAATTCACAACGAGCGGGGAAAATCGCCGAAGTATAGCCCAGGCGTTCTACGCTTTTGCGGCTGAAATGCAGGGTTTTCAGGCATCCATGCCTAATTGAAGGCCATTTGCCACCTAATTGGCCTCGGCAAGCCTTATTTGGCTTTCCAGTTCCTGGCGCAAGGCCGGGTCCAGGCGCAGTTGCCGGGCCAGTTCGTCCAGGTAAGCGCGCTCCATGAAGTTTTCCTGATCGACCATCATTACGCTGGCCAGGTACATCTCGGCGGCCATCTCCGGCGTTTGCGCCGCGCGGGCAACTTCAGCCGGATCAAGGGGCTTGTTGAGCTCGGCATGCAGCCATTGCTGCAACGCTCGGTCGCTGTCCAGGCGAGTGAACTCACCTTCGATCAGGGCACGCTCACGCTCATCGATATGGCCATCGGCCTTGGCTGCCGCCACCAGTGCCTGCAGGACCGCCTGGCTGTGCTGCTCGGCCTCGGCCGGCGGCAGGTGATCGAGGGTTTGCGGCTCGGCCCCCTGCCCTGCGCCCTGGCGTGCCTGCCAGTTACCGTAGGCCTTGTAGGCCAACACCCCGAGCGCAGCCAGGCCACCGTAGGTAATGGCCTTGCCGCCATACTTGCGCGCTTTCTTGTTGCCCAGCAGCAAGCCCATGGCCCCTGCCGCCAGGGCGCCGCCGCCAGCGCCGGAAAGCAGCCCGCCCAGGCCACCGGCACCAGCGCCTGGCTTGCCTGCGCCGGCCTGCTTGTTGAGCAGTTCCTGACCGGACTTGAGCAGTTGATCGAGTAGGCCCCGGGTGTTCATTCGCGCATCTCCACGGTATCGAAGGTAATCAGCAGAGTAAGGCCTGCCCGGGGAGAGGCCATCCTTGCATTTGCATCTGGATGTTGCGTTGGCTGGCCAAAAGCCAACTAGACTCGAGATCGCCAACAACCTGCGCAAGCGCACTACGCTTATAACAACCGCTTTACTGCTTTCTTGATGACTGCCCCGACCAAGATCTCCAAGAAGAGGGAACACCATGTCAGTGCACAAGACCGCATTGCTCGGCGCCATGACGGGCGCCCTGCTGGCCAGCGCCAGCCTGCAGGCCGCCGAAATGCCAAAGGCCCTGGGAGCCAGCGAAGGCCAGCTGGATATCGTCGCCTGGCCCGGCTACATCGAGCGTGGTGAAAGCGACAAGGCCTATGACTGGGTCACAGGTTTCGAAAAGGAGACCGGCTGCAAAGTCAACGTCAAGACCGCCGCCACCTCCGACGAAATGGTCAGCCTGATGAACAAGGGCGGTTATGACCTGGTCACGGCCTCCGGCGATGCCTCGTTGCGCCTGATCGTCGGCAAGAAAGTGCAGCCGATCAACACGGCCCTGATCCCCAACTGGAAGAACATTGACCCACGCCTGCAGAACGGTGGCTGGTATGTGGTCGACAAACACATCTATGGCACCCCGTATCAGTGGGGGCCGAACGTGCTGTTGTACAACACCAAGACCTTCACCCAGGCGCCCACCAGCTGGAGCGTGGTGTTCGAGCCGCAGAACCTGCCCGATGGCAAGCCCAACAAAGGCCGGGTGCAGGCCTACGATGGGCCGATCTACATCGCCGACGCGGCGCTGTACCTGAAATCGGCAAAGCCTGAACTGGGCATCCAGGACCCCTACGAACTCAACGAAGCCCAGTACAAGGCCGTACTCGAGCTGTTACGCCAGCAGCAACCGCTGATCCACCGTTACTGGCACGACGCCTCGGTGCAGATGAGCGATGTGAAAAACGAAGGTGTGGTCGCCTCCAGCTCGTGGGGCTACATGGTCAACGGCCTGAAGGCCGAGAACCAGCCCGTGGCCTCGACCATTCCCAAGGAAGGCGCTACTGGCTGGGCTGATACGACGATGCTGCACAGCGAGGCCAAGCACCCCAACTGCGCGTACAAATGGATGGACTGGTCACTGCAACCGAAGGTGCAGGGCGACGTGGCAGCCTGGTTCGGTTCGTCGCCAGCCGTGCCTGCGGCCTGCACCGGCAGCGAGCTGCTGGGGGCCGAGGGCTGCAAGACCAACGGCTTCGACAACTTCGACAAGATCGCCTTCTGGAAGACCCCACAGGCCCAGGGCGGCAAGTTCGTGCCGTATAGCCGCTGGACCCAGGACTACATCGCGATCATGGGGGGGCGCTAAGGTCCACTGAGCCTGCACTGGCCGCTTCGCGGGGCACGTCTGCGAAGCGGCCAGTGCAGGCAATACCCGCACAGCTGAGTACCGCCTATGCCGCTAGCAGTCCAGTTCACCCAGGTGTCGCGCACCTTCGGTGAGGTCAAGGCCGTCGATCAGGTCAGCATCGACATCGAAGACGGCGAATTCTTCTCCATGCTCGGCCCTTCCGGCTCGGGCAAGACCACCTGCCTGCGCCTGATCGCCGGCTTCGAACAACCCAGCAGTGGTTCGATCCGCATCCATGGCAGCGAGGCCACCGGTGTGCCGCCCTACCAGCGTGATGTCAACACTGTGTTCCAGGACTACGCGCTGTTCCCGCACATGAATGTGCTGGACAACATCGCCTACGGCCTCAAGGTCAAGGGTGTGGCCAGGGCCGAACGCCATGCGCGCGCCGATGAGGCCCTGGCGATGGTGGCCCTGGCCGGCTATGGCGGGCGTAAACCGGCGCAACTGTCCGGGGGCCAGCGCCAGCGCGTTGCCCTGGCCCGTGCCTTGGTCAATCGCCCCCGGGTCCTGTTGCTCGACGAGCCGCTTGGGGCTCTGGACCTTAAACTGCGCGAACAAATGCAGGGCGAGCTGAAGAAACTGCAGCGTCAGCTGGGCATTACCTTCATCTTCGTGACCCACGACCAGACCGAGGCGTTGTCGATGTCCGACCGGGTTGCGGTGTTCAACCGCGGCCGCATCGAACAGGTAGATACCCCGCGTAACCTCTACATGCAACCGGCGACCACCTTCGTTGCCGAGTTCGTCGGCACCTCCAACGTGGTGCGCGGCGACCTGGCCGAGCAGCTCAGCGGCAGCCGCTCGCCATTCTCCATTCGCCCCGAACACATTCGCCTGGGGGTAGCTGCCGACGCTGCGCACGAGGTCCAGCTCAGCGGCCTGCTGCGTGACGTCCAGTACCAGGGCAGCGCCACGCGTTATGAAGTGCAACTGGACAGTGGCCAGTTGTTGGCCGTAAGCCACGCCAACGACCGTTGGCAGGCGCAGCCGCAACCCTGGCAAGCCGGCCAGCGTGTGCAACTGCGCTGGCCACGCGAAGCGATGACGGCGCTGCAGGAAACCGTCCTGGCCGAGGGCCGCTGACATGAGCCACTCGAGCCTGTCGCGCAGGTTTTCCACCCTGCTCTACCGGCGCCCCAATCTCTACCTGGCGCTGCTGCTGATCCCGCCGCTGACGTGGTTTGGGGCCATCTACCTGGGTTCGCTGCTCAACCTGCTCTGGCAAGGTTTCTACACCTTCGACGATTTCACCATGGCGGTCACCCCGACGCTGACCCTGGACAACTTCGCCGCCCTGTTCAACCCGTCCAATTTCGACATCATCCTGCGCACCCTGGCCATGGCCGTGGCAGTGTCGCTGGCAAGCGCGGTGCTGGCCTTTCCCATCGCCTACTACATGGCGCGCTATACCACCGGCAAGACCAAGGCGTTTTTCTACATCGCGGTGATGATGCCGATGTGGGCCAGCTACATCGTCAAGACCTATGCCTGGACGCTGCTGCTGGCCAAAGGCGGCGTGGCGCAGTGGTTCATCCAGCAACTGCACCTGGACGCACTGCTGCAAGCGGTGCTGGCGTTACCTGGGGTGGGCGGCAGCACACTGTCGACCTCACACCTGGGGCGTTTCATGGTGTTCGTGTACATCTGGCTGCCGTTCATGATCCTGCCGGTGCAAGCTTCACTGGAACGCCTGCCACCGTCCTTGCTGCAGGCGTCGGCCGACCTGGGCGCCAGGCCCGGTCAGACGTTCTTCCAGGTGGTCCTGCCGCTGTCGATACCGGGCATTGCCGCAGGCTCGATCTTCACCTTTTCGCTCACCCTGGGCGACTTCATCGTGCCCCAGCTGGTTGGCCCTCCCGGCTACTTCATCGGCAGCATGGTCTACGCCCAGCAAGGGGCGATCGGCAACATGCCAATGGCCGCGGCGTTCACCCTGGTGCCGATCGTGCTGATTGCCTTGTACCTGTCCATCGTCAAGCGCCTGGGGGCCTTCGATGCACTCTGAAAACGCTTCGCTGGGCCTGCGCCTGGCGGCCTGGGGCGGGTTGCTGTTCCTGCACTTCCCGATCCTGATCATCATCCTGTACGCCTTCAACACCGAAGACGCAGCGTTCAGCTTCCCGCCCAAAGGCCTTACCTTAAAATGGTTCGCCGTGGCCTTCACCCGGCCGGATGTGCTCGAGGCCATCAAGCTGTCGCTGCAGGTCGCCTGCCTGGCCACGCTGATCGCCCTGGTGCTCGGCACGCTGGCTTCTGCGGCGCTGTACCGGCGCAGCTTCTTTGGCAAGGAAAGCATCTCGCTGATGCTGATCCTGCCGATCGCCCTGCCCGGCATCATTACCGGCATCGCCTTGCTTTCAGCGTTCAAGACCTTGGGCATCGAACCTGGGGTGTTCACCATCGTCGTCGGCCACGCGACCTTCTGCGTGGTGATCGTCTACAACAACGTGATCGCCCGCCTGCGGCGCACCTCGCAAAGCCTGATCGAAGCCTCGATGGACCTGGGCGCCGACGGCTGGCAGACCTTCCGCTACATCATCCTGCCCAACCTCGGTTCGGCGCTGTTGGCCGGCGGCATGCTGGCCTTCGCCTTGTCGTTCGACGAAATCATCGTCACCACCTTCACCGCCGGCCATGAGCGCACCCTGCCAATCTGGTTGCTCAACCAGCTCAGCCGCCCGCGCGATGTACCCGTGACCAATGTGGTTGCCATGCTGGTGATGCTGGTGACCATGCTGCCGATCCTCGGCGCCTACTACCTGACCCGCGGCGGCGAAAGCGTCGCAGGCAGCGGTAAATGACCCACAAGGAGCCCCCGATGCAAACCCATATGCTGATCAATGGCCGCCTGGTCGCCGGCGATGGCCCTGCCTGGACAGTCCTCAACCCGGCCGAAGGCAGTGCCCTGGCGCAAATCAACGAAGCCAGCGAAGCCCAGGTCGATACCGCCGTGCGCGCTGCCGACCAGGCTTTCGACGGCTGGTCACAGACTAGCCCCAAAGAGCGCTCGCAGGCCCTGCTGGCGCTGGCCGATACCATCGAGGCGCACGCCGATGAACTGGCCAGGCTGGAGTCGCAGAACTGCGGCAAACCCTTCAGCGCCGCCCTGAACGATGAGATCCCTGCCATCGCCGATGTGTTCCGCTACTTCGCCGGCGCCGCTCGCTGCCTCGGTGGTTCGGCGGCAGGCGAATACCTGCCGGGGCACACCTCGATGATCCGCCGAGACCCGCTTGGCGTGGTGGCCTCGATCGCACCCTGGAACTACCCCCTGATGATGCTGGCGTGGAAGGTCGCCCCTGCCCTGGCCGCAGGCAACACCGTGGTGATCAAGCCCTCGGAACTGACCCCACTGACGGCCCTGCGCCTGGGCGAACTGGCCAAGGACCTGCTGCCTGCCGGAGTTCTCAACATCCTCTTCGGCCGTGGGCAGAGCGTCGGCAGCCCGCTGGTCACCCATCCCAAGGTGCGCATGGTGTCGCTGACCGGTTCTATCCCCACCGGCGCGCACATCATCGGCGCCACCGCCGACAGCGTGAAGCGCATGCACATGGAGCTGGGGGGCAAGGCGCCGGTGCTGGTGTTCGATGATGCCGACATCGATGCCGCCATCGACGGTATCCGTACCTTCGGTTTCTACAACGCTGGCCAGGACTGCACCGCAGCCTGTCGCCTGTATGTGCAGGCCGGTATCTACGAGCGTTTCGTCGAGCGCCTGGGCACGGCGGTGGCCAGCCTGAAAACCGGCCTGCAGGACGCCGAGGATACCGAGCTTGGTCCGCTGATCAGCGCCCAACACCGTGACAAGGTAGCCGGCCTGGTCGGCCGTGCCATCGCCCAACCGCACATTCGCCTGGTCACCGGGGGCAAGGCGTTGCCGGGCAATGGCTTCTTCTTCGAACCGACGGTGCTGGCCGATGCCCTGCAGGACGACGAGATCGTACGCCATGAGGTATTCGGGCCGGTGGTGTCGGTAACGCGCTTCACCGATGAAGCCCAGGCTTTGGAGTGGGCCAACGACTCGGAGTACGGCCTGGCCTCATCGGTATGGACCCGCGACACCGGCCGCGCCCATCGCCTGGCGGCGCGCCTGCAGTATGGCTGCACCTGGGTCAACACCCACTTCATGCTGGTCAGTGAAATGCCCCATGGCGGACAGAAGCATTCGGGGTATGGGAAGGATATGTCGATGTATGGCCTGGAGGACTACACCTGTGTGCGGCATGTGATGATCAAGCACTAGCCCACGTTCGTTCCACCGGCCTCCTCGCAGGCACCTCACCCACCTTGAGGTGGGTGAGGTGCCTGCGAAAGAGGCCAGCTCGGCTAGAGCCTAATCCCGCAAATCCGACTCGTGAATCGGGTTGGCCCGGCTGGTCGCGCGCTGGTACTGCGCAGGCCAGGTAGCTTTGTTGCCGCCCAGGTCGTCGTCGGCGTGCAGGGGCCAGTACGGGTCTCGCAACAGTTCACGGGCCAGGAAGATCAGGTCGGCCTGCCCGGTGCGCAGGATGTGTTCGGCCTGTGCAGGTTCAGTGATCATGCCGACCGTGCCCGTGGCGATTTCCGACTCCTTGCGCACGCGCTCGGCGAAACGTGTCTGGTAGCCAGGGCCGGTAGGAATCTCGGCGTTCATTGAAGTACCACCAGAGGACACGTCGATCAGGTCCACGCCCAACACACGTAGCCTGCGCGCCAGCTCGACGGTTTCGTCCGGGTTCCAGCCGTCTTCTACCCAATCAGTCGCCGAAACACGAACGAAAAGAGGCAGTTCCTGCGGCCAGACCTTGCGCACCGCCTCGGTTACCTCGAGGGTCAGGCGGATGCGGTTTTCGAAGCAACTGCCGTATTCGTCGCGGCGCTGGTTGCTCAGCGGCGAGAGGAACTGGTGCAGCAGGTAGCCGTGGGCAGCGTGGATTTCCACCACCTTGAAGCCTGCCTGCAATGCCCGTTCGGTCGCTGCGACGAACGCTGCGACGACCTCCTGGATTTCACCCTTGCTCAACTCTCGCGGTACCGTGTGCTCCGGGTCGAAGGCAATCCTTGACGGCCCCACCGGCTCCCAGCCACCGTCTTCGGGCTTGACGCTGCCATGCTTGCCCAGCCAGGGGCGATGGGTACTGGCCTTGCGCCCAGCGTGGGCCAGCTGGATGCCCGGGACGGCACCTTGGGCGGTGATGAAGCGGGTAATTCGTTGCAGTGGCGCGACCTGCTCATCGTTCCACAGGCCCAGGTCCTCGGCAGTGATGCGGCCATCGGCAGTCACGGCCACTGCTTCGCTGATGACCAGGCCGGCCCCTCCTACCGCACGGCTGCCAAGGTGAACAAGATGCCAGTCGTTGGCCAGGCCATCGACGGCAGAATACTGGCACATCGGCGAAACGGCGATGCGGTTGGGCAACGTCAGCTGACGCAGGGTGTAAGGCTCGAGCAGCAGGCTCATGAGGGCACCTCCCAAGGACTCCAATGGTGATCCGGCCCGGGCACTGATGCACGACGCTGGCCCGATATCGGTCATTCATCAGACTAGACCAGAATGCTAGCCGGGTAGGTCCATGGGATTTGCAATTGCCTGCATCACCCGAGCCCGAGCGCTCAGCGCGGCTCCATGTGGGCAATCATCAGCTGTACGGTTTCATTGCCGCGGAACTCGTTCACATCCAGCTTGTACGCCAGCTCCACCCAACGCACGGTCGGGTTCGGCCATACTTCGCGGTCGATGCCGAAGGCAATGCCGTCCAGGCGTACCGAGCCGCACTCGCTCTTGAGCACCACCTTCAGGTGCCGCTCGCCCACCACCCGCTGCTCGACCAACTGGAACACCCCGTGGAACAGCGGCTCGGGGAAGTGCTGCCCCCAAGGCCCGGCATGACGCAGGGCCTTGGCCAGCTCGAGGTGGAATTCCTCCACTGCCAGGCTGCCATCGGACAACAGGCGCCCGGTGAGGTCCTCCTCGCGCAGCTGGCGCCGCACTTGTTCGTCGAACGCCTCGGCGAAGGCCGTGAAGTTGCCTTCCGGCAGCGACAAACCGGCCGCCATGGCATGCCCGCCGAACTTGCTGATCAACTGCGGATGGCGCGCGGCCACCGCATCCAGCGCGTCGCGGATATGGAACCCAGGCACCGAGCGCGCCGAGCCCTTGAGCATGCCGTCGCCGGCATCGGCAAAGGCGATGGTCGGCCGGTGGTAGCGCTCCTTCAGGCGCGAGGCAAGAATGCCGATCACCCCTTGGTGCCAATCAGCATCGAACAGGCACAAACCATACGGCATCGACTCGACGGGCAAGTCCTTGAGCTGGGCCAGCGCCTCGCGTTGCATGCCCTGCTCGATCGACTTGCGGTCCTGGTTCAGGTCATCCAGCTGCTGGGCCATGTCCTGGGCCAAGGCCGGGTCTTCGCACAGCAGGCATTCGATGCCCAGGCTCATGTCGTCCAGGCGCCCGGCAGCGTTCAATCGTGGGCCGAGGATGAAACCGAGGTCGGTCGAGGTAATCCGCCGGTGATCGCGGCGGGCCACTTCGAGAATGGCTTTCAGCCCTGGTCGGGCGCGGCCGGCGCGGATGCGCTCAAGGCCTTGGTGCACCAGTATGCGGTTGTTGGCGTCCAGCGGCACCACATCGGCGACACTGCCCAGCGCCACCAAATCGAGCAGTTCGCCAATGTTCGGCTGTGGTTGCGTCTCGTAGCGCCCAAGGCTGCGCAAGCGAGCGCGCAGGGCCATCAACACATAGAAGATGACCCCTACCCCGGCCAGCGACTTGCTTGGGAAGCTACAGCCCGGCTGGTTGGGATTGATGATGGCATCGGCGTCGGGCAACTGTTCGCCCGGCAGGTGGTGATCGGTGACCAGCACCTTGAGCCCAGCGGCCTTGGCTGCCGCCACCCCGTCGACGCTGGAAATGCCGTTATCCACGGTAATCAGCAACTGCGGCTGGCGCTGCAGCGCCACCTCGACGATTTCCGGGGTCAGGCCGTAGCCGTACTCGAAGCGGTTGGGTACCAGGTAATCGACATGGGCCGCGCCCAGCAGGCGCAGGCCCAGCACGCCGACGGTACTGGCCGTGGCACCGTCGGCATCGAAGTCACCGACGATGAGGATGCGCTGGCGCTGGTCGAGGGCTGCGACCAGCAGATCCACACCGGCCTCGATGCCCTTGAGTTGCTGGTACGGCAGCAAGCGTGCCAGGCTCTTGTCCAGTTCAGCCTCGCTCTGCACGCCGCGCGCGGCGTACAAGCGGGTCAGCAAGGGTGGCAGATTACCCAGAAATGGCAGGGTCGGCGGCAGAGGACGGGGTTCGATACGCATGGGTTGCTTCAGCCACGCTCACCGAGCAGCCACTGCAGTTGCACTTCATGCTGGCCACGGTCGTCAGTGACGAATACCGTGCCTTCACTGATCATCACGTCCCACTTGATGCTGCGCGGCATATCGGTCGCCAGGGTTTCCAACACCTCTTGCGGTACCGCGGCAATGCTCAGGTTTTTCAGGTTCTTGACCGCACTCACCACCTTGCCTTCCCACACCCGCAGGCTGCCGTAGGCCAGCAGGCTGGTGCGTTCGGTACGACGCGAGCACCAGGTCAGGCGATCAGCATCGGGTTGGCCGACTTCAATCCAGTGCAACACGCGATCATCCAGGCTTTTTTCCCACAGTGCCGGCTCATCGACATCCGACAGGCCTCGACCGAACGACAAGTTCTCGTTGAACCAGAGCGCGTACGCCAACAGACGAACGGCCATCCGCTCTTCGGTTTCCGAAGGATGCCGGGCGATCGTCTGCTTGACGCTTTCGTAGACATTGCGATCAAGGTCGGTGAGATTCAATTCGAACTTGTAGGTGGTGGACGGCTGGGCCATGGTCAACGGGCTTCTTGCGCAAAGAAAAGTGACACAGTCTAACCGATCCTGATCCTCGCTGCGCCCGCAGCAGTATCTGCCGCTACAGAGCTATGATAAAACCACGGCTCTGCCCTGCTGCCACGGATGCCTCATGTCAACGCCCAGCAAACCTCTCGCCGGCCTCAAAGTCATCGAACTTGGCACCCTGATCGCCGGCCCGTTCGCCTCGCGCATCTGCGCTGAATTCGGCGCCGACGTGATCAAGGTCGAGTCGCCGGACGGCGGCGACCCGTTGCGCAAATGGCGCAAGCTCTACGAGGGTACGTCGCTGTGGTGGTTCGTGCAGGCCCGCAACAAGCAATCCCTGACGCTCAACCTCAAGCATCCCGAGGGACGCGAGATCCTCAAGCGACTGTTGGCCGACGCCGACATCCTCATCGAAAACTTCCGTCCCGGCGTACTGGAAAAGCTCGGCCTGGGCTGGGACGTGTTGCATGCACTGAACCCGCGCCTGGTGATGGTACGGCTGTCGGGCTTTGGCCAGACCGGGCCGATGAAAGACCAACCCGGCTTCGGCGCCGTGGGCGAGTCGATGGGTGGCCTGCGCTACATCACCGGCTTCGATGATCGTCCGCCAGTGCGCACCGGTATCTCCATCGGCGATTCGATTGCCGCGCTGTGGGGCGTGATTGGCGCCCTGATGGCGCTGCGTCACCGTGAGGTCAACGGTGGCCAGGGCCAGGTCGTGGACGTGGCGCTGTACGAGGCGATCTTCGCCATGATGGAAAGCATGGTCCCGGAGTTCGACGTGTTTGGTTTCGTTCGCGAACGCACCGGCAACATCATGCCGGGCATCACGCCCTCCTCCATCCACACCAGCGCCGATGGCAAGCACGTGCAGATCGGCGCCAACGGCGACGCGATCTTCAAACGCTTCATGCAGGCCATCGGCCGCGCCGACCTGGCGCACGACCCGGCCCTGGCCAGCAACGATGGCCGCGACGCGCGGCGCGACGAGCTGTACGGGGTGATCGACCGTTGGGCCAGCAGCTTGCCGCTGCACCAGGTCATGCAGGTGCTTACCGAGGCCGAAGTACCAGCCAGCCGCATCTACTCGGCAGAAGACATGTTCAGCGACCCGCAATACCTGGCGCGCGAGATGTTCCTGCATGCGCGCCTGCCCGACGGCAAACCGTTCAAGATGCCTGGCATCGTGCCCAAGCTCTCCGACACCCCGGGCAGCACCGAATGGGTGGGCCCGGCGCTGGGTGAGCATACCGATGCCTTGCTCAGCAGGCTGGGCTATGACAGCGCAGCTATCGCCATGCTGCGCCAATCGGGCACGGTCTGAGGTTGCCCTCAACAATGCGCGTGTTGAAGCTGCTCTGCGGGCTGCTGCTTGCCATGGCGACGGTGCCTGCACTGGCCAAGGAACGCTTGCTGTGGCTGATCCGCGACCTGCCGCCTTTCACCATTTTCGAGGGTACGGAAAAAGGCCAGGGGGTGATCGACCAGATGTTGCCGCTGTTGATCAAGCAGATGCCCGAGTACGACCACTCCATCGTGCGGGTCAACCGGGCACGCGGCATCCAGATGCTGCAGGACACAAGCTACTTCATCTGCGACCCTACACTGCTGTGGACACCGGAACGCGCGACATTCGTACACTTTTCCAAACCCACACTGGGCGTAATGAGCGGCGGTCTGGTGGTGCGCAAGCAAGACGCGGCAATGCTCGCACCTTTTCTCGATGGCCAGCAGGTCGATCTCAAGGGGTTGCTGAGCAGCACACAGCTCAAACTTGGCATCGTCGCCGAACGCAGCTACAGCACACAGATCGACGACACCCTGCGGCAACTGCCTGACGCGGCCCTCAGCCGACATTATGGCAACGAGGCCACCGCCAGCCTGCTGCAGATGCAGCGGCTTGGGCGTCTGCAACTGGTACTTGGCTACTGGCCGGAAGTGCGTTACCTGATTCAGCAGCAAGGAGGCTCGCTGGACGACTATCGGTTCCACCCGATAAAAGGCGTGAGCCCCTACCATTTCCTGCATGTAGGCTGCTCTGACACACCCCAGGGCCACCAGGCCGTGACGCATATCGACCAGTTGTTACCGGCGCTACGCCGGGACACACTGCAAGCGCTGTATGCACGATGGCTGGACCCGGAACTGCGGGCAGACTACCTGGAACAAAGCAGCCAGTTCTTCGAAAGCAGATAAAAAGAAACCCCGGTCGCTGGGGAAGACGCCCGGGGTCAATCGAAAGTCCATGTGGACTTCCCGCGACGGCCGGCCCGCACCGGAGCTGTGTGCTGGCTGGCTGCCGTTACTGCCTCTGATCGGTCACTCAGGCAAAGGTTCCCTGCGGCTGCTGACGCTGCTGCAATGCAGCGATAACGCAAGGCTGCAAGCGGCCCTCGGCAATCTGCAAATCACGGTGCAAGCCGTCGACCAGGTCGATCAGCAGGCGTTGCTCCTGTAACTGGCGCTGGCTGACTGTGCGCTGCAAGGTGGGGCTACCCAGGCTGTCGAACACGGTCAATTGGCGGTTGCCGCTGGCATCCACGGTACCAAGTTCGGTCTGGTAGGGGCTCAGGGCGTCGTTGAGCAGTCTGCAGATTCTTTCCATCCGGATCACTCGCTGCGTGGTGGGACATGAAGGAACTGACCAGCAAACGCAGCGAAAAGTTCGTTACGCCGCCGCTGTTTCAGCGAGCATGCGTGGGCGATGTGACCCTTTGAATACGCTGCAATGCCTGCTGCCAGCGCAGCACCGGCAAGGGCCAGGGCAAATCGGCCAGCACCCACAGGCCACGTCGCTGGGCCTCTTTGGCAAGGTCTGGGCGATGGCTGCTGGCACGGCCAACGAACAGCAGGGCCCGTGAAGACCGGTTGCGCTCGATGTGCTCGAGCACGGTCAGGCCATCGTTCATCGAATGATCGAGAATAAGCAGGTCAGCACTGCCACGGCGGGCCAGGCAAGCATTCAGCTCAGTCAAGCCGTCAGTGACGCGAACGTCGAAAACCCCCAAGGCGTTGCAGGCCTGGTGCAGGAGGATCTGATGGGAAGGCCGTGCTGGTGAATCAACACGTAGGGCTGATGCATGAGCCGCTCCTGGGAGAAGGACCGGCCACTCTATGCAAGGCGCCAAGCGCCTTACATAGGACAATTCCGAAAACTATCGCGGAAAAGGTGGAGAAACAAGGGCCGCGCAGCGGCCCCCTGCCACACGACTTAAAGCGGCTTGCCGCGATTACCGTGTTGACTGACAAAGGCTTGAACCGCCTTCAGGTCATTCGCCAGAACCGTGCAGCGCTCTTCGCGGCTGAACAGGTCGGCCAGGTGCGTTGGCAGCTCCAGCGCCTTGCCGACGCCAGCCTTCTCCACCGCTTCCGGGAACTTGACCGGATGGGCAGTGCCCAGCACCACCATCGGCGTGTCCAGGCTGCGACGGCACTCGCGGGCGGCCTTGACGCCAATCGCGGTATGCGGGTCGAGCACCTCACCGGTACTGGCAAAGACCTCGGCGATGGTTTCGCAAGTCTGCTCGTCGCTGACGGCCAGTGAATCGAACAGCTTACGCGCTTCGGTCCAACGGTCCTGATCGACGCTGAAACCGCCACCCTGCTTGAAGTTGGCCATCAGTTCGCCGATAGCGGCACCGTTGCGCCCATGCAGGTCGAACAGCAGGCGCTCGAAGTTGGACGAAACCATGATGTCCATCGACGGCGACAGGGTCGCGTGCAGGGTCTCCTTGACGTACTGGTTGCCGCTCATGAAACGGTGCAGGATGTCGTTGCGGTTGGTTGCCACGACCAGCTGGCTGACCGGCAGGCCCATGTTGCGCGCCAAGTAGCCCGCGAAGATGTCGCCGAAGTTGCCGGTAGGTACCGAGAAGGCAACCGAACGGGCCGGGCCACCCAGCTGCAGTGCGGCATGGAAGTAATAGACGATCTGGGCCATGATCCGCGCCCAGTTGATCGAGTTGACCGCTACCAGGCGGGTGCCCTTGAGGAACGACTGGTCGGCGAAACTGGCCTTGACCATCTCCTGGCAGTCGTCGAAGTTGCCCTCGATGGCGATGTTATGGATGTTGTCGCCAAAGATGGTGGTCATCTGCCGGCGCTGTACTTCCGAAACACGCTGGTGCGGGTGAAGGATGAAGATATCGACGTTGTCGCAACGACGGCAACCTTCGATGGCCGCAGAGCCGGTGTCGCCACTGGTGGCGCCGATGATCACCACACGCTCGTTGCGCTTGGCCAGCACGTGATCGAGCAGGCGGCCGAGCAGTTGCAGAGCGAAGTCCTTGAAGGCCAGCGTCGGGCCGTGGAACAGCTCGAGCACCCACTCGTTGCTGTTCAGCTGACGCAGCGGTGCCACTGCGGCGTGGGCGAACTCACCGTAGGTCTCTTCAAGAATTTTCTTGAAATCGGCATCGGCGATGCTGCCTTCGACAAACGGGCGCATGACGCGGAAGGCCAGCTCGTGATACGGCAGCCCGGCCCACGAGGCGATTTCTTCCTGGGTGAAGCGTGGCAGGTTTTCTGGCACATACAGGCCGCCATCGCTGGCCAGGCCTGCCAGCAGGACGTCTTCGAAATTCAGGGCCGGTGCCTGGCCGCGGGTACTGATATATCGCATATGCAAACCTTCGGTTTGAGCGGCAAGTTGCAAGGTGCAGGCTACAAGAAAAAGCGGATCGGCATTTTTCCTGCGTGCTGCACCCTCCCTTGCCACGAATGTAATCGGTTCAAAGCTTCAACCCCGTACTGCGCTTGTTCGCAGTGGAGAGCCTGGAGCTTAATTGAGCTGCTCGACGCGGATGCGCACGACCTTGCCGACCACATCCTGCAAGGCTTCCAGGGCGACAATAGCGTCGTTGATACGTTGTTCGACCACACCGTGGGTCAGCAGGATCATCGGCACCAGGCCATCCTGTTCCTCGGCTTCCTTCTGCATGATCGACTCGATGTTGATGCCACGCTCCGACAGGATGCTCGCCACCTGTGCCAGCACCCCCGGGTGATCCTTGGCCTGAATGCGCAGGTAGTACGCGCTTTCGCAGGCTTCGATTGGCAGGATCGGGTGAGCCGACAGGGCATCAGGCTGGAAGGCCAGGTGCGGTACACGGTTTTCCGGGTCGGAGGTCATGGCGCGGACCACATCCACCAGGTCGGCAACCACCGAGGAAGCCGTCGGTTCCATACCGGCACCGGCGCCGTAGTACAGCGTGGAACCGGCGGCATCGCCATTGACCATCACAGCGTTCATCACACCATTGACGTTGGCGATCAGGCGGTCGCTCGGGATCAGCGTCGGGTGCACGCGCAGCTCGATGCCTTCGGCCGTGCGGCGGGCAACCCCCAGGTGCTTGATGCGGTAGCCAAGGGCCTCGGCATAGTTCACATCGGCCGTGGTCAGCTGGGTGATACCCTCGGTGTAGGCCTTTTCGAACTGCAACGGAATGCCAAAGGCGATGGACGCCAGAATGGTCAGCTTGTGGGCGGCATCGATACCTTCGACGTCGAACGTCGGGTCGGCCTCGGCATAGCCCAGCGCCTGGGCTTCGGCCAGCACGTCGGGGAACGCACGGCCTTTTTCGCGCATCTCGGTGAGGATGAAGTTACCGGTGCCATTGATGATGCCGGCCAGCCAGTTGATGCGGTTGGCCGATAGCCCTTCGCGGATGGCCTTGATCACTGGGATGCCGCCTGCGACTGCCGCTTCGAACGCGACAATGACGCCCTTCTCGCGAGCCTTGGCGAAGATTTCGTTGCCATGCACGGCGATCAGCGCCTTGTTGGCGGTCACCACGTGCTTGCCGTTTTCGATGGCCTTGAGTACCAGGTCACGGGCAATGGTGTAGCCACCGATGAGTTCGATGACAATGTCGATCTGCGGGTTGCTTGCAACGTCGAACACATCAGCGGTAATGGGGGTACCGGTAATCTGACAGTTCGGGTTCTGCGAGCGCATGGCGATCTGTGCCACTTCAATACCGCGCCCGGCACGGCGGGCAATCTCCTCGGCGTTGCGCTGAAGTACATTGAAGGTACCGCCACCGACGGTCCCCAACCCACAGATGCCTACTTTGACCGGTTTCACTGTGAACTCCCCATTGAACGGACGGCACCTGCGCCGACCGTGAAACATGCCGTCACCCCATGACGACGGCGTACTGAATGAATTACTTGGCCGCTTGCTGCTGGCCGGCAAGGGCCAGCTTGGCCACTTGCGGCGCTGGCTGGTAGCCCGGGATCACCTGGCCGCTTTCAAGCACGATCGCCGGCGTACCGTTGACGCCGATCGACTGCCCCAGCTGGAACTGCTTGCCGACCGGGTTGGCGCACTTGGCGGCCTTGATTTCCTTGCCATCGATCATCTTGTCCAGCGCCGCGCGGCGGTCGCTGGAGCACCACACCGCCTGCAACTGCTCATCACCCGGCGAGCCCAGGCCCTGACGCGGGAAGGCGACATAACGCACTTCGATACCGCGACGGTTCAGCTCGGGCACTTCGGCGTGCAGCTTGTGGCAATACGGGCAGGTGGTGTCGGTGAAGACGGTGATGTGCGACTTGGTTTCGCCCTTGGCAGGATAAACCACCATCTCGGCGGCCGGAATGCCGTTGATGAGCTTGGCGACGCCCAAGCGTTCGGTCTTCTCGGTCAGGTTGACCGGCTTGCCATCCTGGATCTGGAACAGGTAGCCCTGCATCACGAACTGGCCATCGGCGCTGGCATACAGCACGCGGCCGCCCTGCAGCTTGACCTCATAGAGGCCGCTGACTGGGCTGCTGGCAACGCTTTCTACCGGTACTTCCAGTTCCAGGTTCTGCAACGACTTGCGAATAGCCTGCTCGGCACCGGCATTGGTATCGGTGGCCGCGGCAACGGCGAAGGTACTGGCCAACGCCAACGCGGCGGCGGCGAACATCTGGGTCACGCGCATGGGAACTCCTGAAGGCGGACAGGGGCCGGAGGGCGTCGCCTGCGCAAAAACGCGGCGACCGTGCGGCCCTTGGTGCAAACCGCCCAAGCCTACCACAACACGCTGCCAATGAAGGGGTCTGCAGGTGCCGGTTGGCGGATCATGAAAATCATTCATCCACGCGGGTGGTGCTGGGCGTGCAACTGCTGCAAGCGGGCCTTGGCCACATGGGTGTAGATCTGCGTGGTCGACAGGTCACTGTGGCCCAGCAGCATCTGCACCACCCGCAGGTCGGCGCCGTGGTTGAGCAAGTGGGTGGCAAAGGCATGGCGCAGGGTGTGCGGTGACAGAGGCTTGTCGATCCCGGCAACGCGCGCCTGGTGCTTGATACGGTGCCAGAAGGTCTGGCGGGTCATCTGCTCGCCACGCTGACTGGGGAACAGCACGTCGCTGGGCCGCCCGTTGAGCAACTCGGCGCGGCCATCGCGCAGGTAGCGCTCGAGCCACAGCACCGCCTCCTCGCCCATCGGCACCAGGCGCTCCTTGCTGCCTTTGCCCATCACCCGCAGTACGCCCTGGCGCAGGTTGACCTGGTCGAGGGTCAGGCTGACCAGCTCGGTGACCCGCAGGCCGCAGGCATACAGCACCTCGAGCATGGCGCGGTCACGCTGGCCGATGGCTTCGCCCAGGTCCGGGGCCTGCAACAAGGCTTCAACGTCGGCTTCCGATAGCGACTTGGGCAAGGGTTTACCCAGTTGCGGCATTTCCACCTGCAGGGTCGGGTCGACAGCGATCAGCTTTTCGCGCAGCAAGTAGCGAAAGAACCCCCGCAGGCCAGAGAGGAAACGCGCGGTGGAACGCGGCTTGTAGCCCTGGTCGAGGCGCCAGGCCAAGTGATCGAGGATCAAGTCACGACCAGCATCGGGCAGGGTTACGGCGTGCTCCTGCAGCCAACCGTTGAACAGGGCCAAATCGCTGCGGTAGGAGACGCGGGTGTTATCGGACAGGCCTTTTTCAAGCCACAGGGCATCGAGAAACTGATCGATCAGGGGGTGGTCCAGGGCAGGCATGCGCGGGGGGCTTAGTAATGAGAGGTCGACAGTGTTTCACAGCAGGTTGTGGTTGTCTGTACTGGCCCTATCGCCGGCAACCCGGCGATAGGGCCAGTACAGGAAGCTTCAGGGCTGCGGCAACACCGGCACCGGACGTTTGTCCTCGTCGATGGCCACAAAGCTGAATACTCCATGGATCGCTCGCTCGCGGCCATCCAGGTACATGTTCTCGACAAACACATCCACCTGTACCTGCAAGCTGGTATTGCCAACCTTGATCACCGTGCCCACCAACTCCACGATCGAGCCCGCCGGGATCGGGTGCTTGAAGTCGATACGGTCGGTGGACACCGTTACCAGGGGCAAGCGGCAGAAGCGCGTAGCGGCGATGAACGACACTTCGTCCATCCATGCCAGTGCGGTACCGCCGAACAGGGTGTTGTGGTGGTTGGTGGTGTTGGGGAACACCGCCTTGGTCACGCGGGTCACCGACAGCTCGGTGCGGCGCTGGATTTCCTGGTCTCGGGTAGTCATGTCGGTCACATCTGAAGGGGTTCAAAACGCAAAAAAGCAGCCCGAAGGCTGCTTTTTTCTCGCTAGGCGGCCAGGGCCGCCAGGCAAACTGTACTCAGGACAGTTTTTCCTTGATGCGAGCGGCTTTGCCGGACAGGTCGCGCAGGTAGTACAGCTTGGCTTTACGCACGTCACCACGACGTTTCACGGCCAGGCTGTCGATCTGCGGGCTGTAGGTCTGGAAGGTACGCTCAACGCCAACGCCGCTGGAGATTTTGCGCACGGTGAAGGCGCTGTTCAGACCGCGGTTACGCTTGGCGATAACGACGCCTTCGAACGCCTGCAGACGGGAACGCTCACCTTCCTTCACTTT
This sequence comes from Pseudomonas ceruminis, assembly GCF_021602025.1. Lineage (GTDB taxonomy): Bacteria > Pseudomonadota > Gammaproteobacteria > Pseudomonadales > Pseudomonadaceae > Aquipseudomonas > Aquipseudomonas ceruminis. The sequence goes on along the minus strand of NZ_BQHW01000004.1, from coordinate 217,091 downwards.
AACCTGGACGACGATGGTGTCGCCTGGTGCGAAGGCTGGGATTTCCTTGCTCATCTGCTCGGCTTCGAGCTGCTGGATGATCTTGTTGGTCATGCTGTGCTCCTAAGATGGATACGTGATCCACCATCGATACGTTTAACTATCGTCCCGCTCGCGGAGATATTCCTCGAGCAGCTTCTTCTCTTCTCCAGAAAGCGAGCGACTTTCCAGAAGATCGGCGCGTCGTTCGAAGGTCCTACCAAGGGACTGCTTCATCCTCCAACGCCGGATGTGTGCATGGTTGCCACTGAGCAACACGTCGGGAACACGCTGATCCGCATACACCTCAGGTCGGGTGTAGTGCGGGCAATCGAGCAGACCGTCAGTGAAGGAATCTTCCTCCGCCGAGTCCACATGCCCTAAAGCTCCGGGCAGCAGCCGTGTAACCGCATCGATCAGTACCATGGCCGGCAGCTCGCCACCGGAAAGCACATAGTCACCAATCGACCACTCCTCATCGACATGAGCCTCGATAAAGCGCTCGTCGATGCCTTCATAACGACCGGCGATCAGAATCAGCGATTGCTGTTCAGCCAGGCCTTTGACCGCTTGCTGAGTCAGCTTGCGGCCTTGCGGCGAAAGGTAGATCACCTTTGCCGATGCTCCGGTCGCTTGCCTGGCGCTAACCAGGGCGTCTTCCAGAGGCTTGATTTTCATCACCATGCCCGGACCACCGCCAAACGGCCGATCATCCACGGTATGGTGGCGATCTGTGGTGTAGTCCCGCGGGTTCCAGCAAGTCACCTGAAGCAACCCCTGTTTCACCGCGCGGCTGGTAATGCCGTACTCCGTGATGGCCGAGAACATCTCGGGAAACAACGTGATGACGTCTACGCGAAGGTTTCCCATCGTTTAGAAGTCCGCGTCCCACTCAACCCGCATCACGCCTGCTTCCAGGTCGATTGCCAGCACGCATTGCTCCGTATAGGGCAACAAACGCTCGCGATCATCCAGGCTGCCTGCGCAGGGTTTGACCACCATTACATCGTTCGCACCGGTCTCCAACAGGTGATCGACCTTGCCGAACAGTTGTTCGTCCTGGTTGATGACCTTCAGCCCCTGCAACTGGTACCAGTAGTACTCGTCGACGGGCAGGTTGGGCAAAAGGCTCCGCGGGATGCAGATTTCGAAGCCGCTCAGAAGACGGGCTTCATCACGATCATCGAGGCCTTTCAATTTCACGACCAGGCCCTTTTGGGAGCCACGACCGCTGACCAGCTCGACCTGCTTTACCTTGCCTTCGTGCCGAAGCGTCCAGCGTGGATAATCCAACAGGTTTTCAATCGGATCGGTAAAGGAATACACCTTCACCTCGCCGCGAACGCCGTGAACCGAAAAAATCTTGCCAACGACGATGAGGTCGTCAGCCTTTTCTGGCGTCGCGTTCATATGACTCAGGCAGCGGCCTTGGCAGCGTCCTTCAGCAGCTGAGCAACACGCTCAGACGGCTGCGCGCCCTGGCTCAGCCAGTAGGTGACGCGTTCCTGGTTGACCGACAGCTTGACTTCGGCGCCCGATGCGATCGGGTTGAAGAAGCCAACGCGCTCAACGAAACGGCCGTCACGGGCGTTACGCGAGTTGGTCACGGTCAGGTGGTAGAAAGGGCGCTTTTTCGAGCCGCCACGGGCAAGACGAATGGTTACCATGTGAACATCGTTCCTATAGTCGGTGCTGCAAATCTGAATGCCAAATAGGCACACGGGTGCCCAAAAGGCCGCATATTCTCAGGGAATACACGGACATTTGCAAATGTCTTTTTCGGCAGGGCCTTGCCTTGCCGTTCAGATTTGCCGGTTAAGCCACGGATTTCGCGGCCGTTACCCGCCGCAGCGGGGGTTCTGAGCGTTCCATCCGTTAACAGACGAACGCCCGGAATAAGGGTTACAGCTTCGGCATGCCGCCACCGGGCAGCATCCCGCCAAGGCCGCGCATCATTTTGGCCATGCCGCCTTTGGCAGAGAATTTCTTCATCATCTTCTGCATCTGCTTGTGCTGCTTGATCAGCCGGCCGATGTCCTGCACCTGGGTGCCAGAACCCAAGGCGATACGGCGCTTGCGCGAGCCGCTGATCAGGTCAGGGTCGCGACGTTCGGCCGGGGTCATCGAGTTGATGATCGCTTCCATCTGCTTGAACTGCTTCTCGGCCGCACCCTGGGCGTTGCCCATCTGCGACAGGTTGACCCCGCCGATGCTCGGCAGCTTGTCCATCAGGCCACCGAGGCCGCCCATGTTTTTCATCTGCTGCAGCTGGTCGCGGAAGTCCTCGAGGTCGAAGCCCTTGCCTTTCTTCAGCTTCTTGGCCAGCTTGTCGGCCTTGGCCTTGTCGATGGTCTGCTCGGCCTGCTCGATCAGACTGAGCACGTCGCCCATGCCGAGGATGCGCGAAGCGACGCGGTCCGGGTGGAAGGGTTCGAGGGCTTCGGTCTTCTCGCCCATACCGATAAACTTGATCGGTTTGCCGGTAATGGCACGCACCGACAGCGCGGCACCGCCACGGGCATCACCGTCGACCTTGGTCAGCACCACACCGGTCAGCGGCAGGGCTTCGCCAAAGGCCTTGGCAGTGTTGGCGGCGTCCTGGCCGGTCATGGCGTCGACCACGAACAGGGTCTCGATCGGCTTGACCGCGGCATGCAGAGCCTTGATCTCGTCCATCATGTCGGCGTCGATGTGCAGACGGCCGGCGGTATCGACGATGACCACGTCGATGAACTTGAGCTTGGCTTCGCGGATCGCCGCCTCGGCGATGGCCACCGGCTTCTGGCTGATGTCGGACGGGAAGAAGGTCACGCCGATGTCGTTGGCCAGTGTCTCCAACTGCTTGATCGCCGCCGGGCGATAGACGTCGGCCGACACCACCATCACGCTCTTCTTCTTGCGCTCCTTGAGGAAGCGCGCCAGCTTGCCGGCGGTGGTGGTCTTACCGGCACCTTGCAGGCCGGCCATCAGCACCACGGCAGGCGGCGCGGCGTTCAGCGCGAGGTCCTCGTTGGCCGCGCCCATCAGGCTTTCCAGCTCGGCCTGGACGATCTTCACGAACGCCTGGCCCGGGGTCAGGCTGCGCGACACCTCGGTGCCGACCGCACGTTCCTTGACGCTGTTGACGAAATCCTTGACCACCGGCAGCGCAACGTCGGCCTCGAGCAGGGCCATGCGCACTTCGCGCAACGTATCCTTGATGTTGTCTTCAGTCAGCTTGGCCTTGCCGGTGACATGGCGCAGCGTCTGTGACAGGCGGTCGGTCAGGTTTTCGAACATGGTGATCCTTTCAGGCCCAGTAAAAGCCGAGATTCGTCAGGCGCCCAGGTGAAAATGTACACGCGCTGGGCACAGCAAGGCGGCGATTATAGCGAAGACCGGCGGCAACGCACACCTTGGCTTCCCAGCGGTGGGCTGCAAGCGTGACGGTGCGAGAAATGCAGCCATCTCACGAATCTGTCTTTGCTTGCAGCGTGAGGCTTGCACCTCACTAGCCCCCCCGGCGCGATCTATGCCAAACTCCGTCTCTTTAAGGCTCGCCAACCAGCACTTATGGTCTCCTCACCCAGCCTCATCCCCAACCTGATCGCCGCCGGCCTTTATATAGCAGCGACCGTCTATCAGGGTTCGCGACTGGCCCAGTCGAACAAAGCCGACAAACGGCTGCTTGGTTTGCTCGGCGCCCTTGCCGTAATTGCCCAGGGCGGGGCCCTGTTCTTCCAGTTGATCACCCCGCTGGGCCTGAGCCTGGACTTCTTCAGCGCCGCCAGCCTGATCGCCGTGGCAGTCATTGCCCTGACCCTGTTGGCCTGCCTGCGCATCCCCGTCGAGAACCTGCTGGTGCTGCTGTTCCCGCTCGGCGCAGTAACAGCGTTACTGGCGCAGTTCGCACCGCCTGGCACCGTACCGCTGATCAACGAAGAACCGGGCATTCTTGCCCATATTCTGCTGTCGATCCTGGCCTACGGGCTATTCACCATCGCGGTGTTCCAGTCGCTGCTGCTGCTGTTGCAGGACCGCCAGTTGAAGAACAAGCACCCTTCCGGCCTGATCCGCAACTTCCCGCCGCTGCAGACCATGGAAAGCCTGTTGTTCGGCTTCCTCTGGGCAGGCTGGTGCCTGCTGTCGCTGTCGCTGATTTCCGGTTGGCTGTTCCTCGACAACCTGTTCGCCCAGCACCTGGTGCATAAAACCTTGCTGGCCTGCGTTGCCTGGGTCGTGTTCAGCGTACTGCTGTGGGGCCGCACCCGCCTCGGCTGGCGTGGCCACAAGGCGATCCGCTGGACGCTGGCCGGTTTCTGCCTGCTGATGCTGGCCTATTTCGGCAGCAAGCTGGTTCGCGAATTCATCCTGCATATCTGACGGTTGCCCATGGACACCCTGCCGTACGCTCCGCTACTCGGCATTCTGGCACTGGCGCTGCTCTGGTCGGCGCTGCTCACCGCCGTGGACACCGCCCGCCTGCAACTCAATGGCTCGCTACGCGCCGGCGAAGACGGCCAGCCCGCCTTGCCCACCCAGGCCCTGGTGCTCTGCGCCAGCCTGGGCAAGCTGTTGGTACTGGGCCTGGCCTGCTTGATCGGCCAGCGCTACAGCGGCGAGCACGGTTTCTGGCTGGCCGGCCTGGCCGCCGCCATGGCCTTGCTGATCTTTGCCGAATACCTTCCGCGGCGCCTTGCACGGCGCAACCCGCAAGCCATCGTCAGCCTCGGCGCAAGCCTGTTGAGGTTGCCGCTGGCACTCCTGCAGCCCTTGGCGTGCCTGCTGGACGGCTGTGCCAAGCTGATCCTGCGCCCGTTCCGCGTGCAACCCACAGCCGTGGCCCTGCACCCGCAGGAAGATGACGACTACGCCGAGGATGAAGACCTCGACACACCACGCCACGGCCTGCTGGATGGCCTGCAGTCCCTGGACAAGATCACCGTCAATGACATCCTGGTGCCGCGCAACGAAGTCGACGGCATCAACCTGGACGAGCCGATCGAGCGCATCATCGAGCAGTTGATCGTCAGTCGGCACACCCGCCTGCCGGTCTACCACAACGACATCAACCAGGTCGAAGCGATCCTCAACACCAAGCTGATCAGCCACCTGCTGCCCAAAGCCGAGCTGACCCTGGAAAAACTCCACAGCGCCTGCTACGAGCCCTATTTCGTACCGGAAAGCACGCCATTGCAGCTGCAGTTGCTGAACTTCCACAAGCAACAACGCCGGCTGGGCGTGGTGGTGGACGAATACGGCGAGGTACAGGGTATCGTCACCCTCGAGGACATCCTCGAAGAGATCGTCGGGGAGTTCGAGGACGAGCACAGCCTGGACAACCCCCATGTACACCCACAAGCCGATGGTACCTTTGTCATCGAAGGTACAGCCTCGCTGCGGGAGATCAACCGTACCCTGGGTTGGCACCTGCCGTGCGACGGTGGCCCGAAGACCTTGAATGGGCTCGTCACCGAGGCCCTGGAGAGCATCCCGGAAAGCGCCGTCTGCCTGAAGATCGGCCGCTATCGCCTGGAGATCCTCGAAACAGAGGACAATTGCGCCAGCAAGGTACTGGTGTGGACCGTGACCCGATAGCTATACTCGGGTCACGCTTACCCAGCCCCGCCGTCCCGCCTGCTACCCGCACCCGGCGCCCCACGGCCAGTCCGCTCCACTGACACGCCCTGCGGTCCTGCTTCAACACCCCGAACAGTGCCCGCCCCGCCCCTATCCCCCTTGGGCTATCGTCAGTCGGGCGAGCAAAACAACAATACGCTCCGGCGTCTGCGAATGCGTGCCTGCCCTCTGTTGATGAGCGCGCCTTCGCGGGCCAAGCCATGGAGCACGATCCGACTGTTAGGGACCTACTTAATGACAACCAGCACTTATGCCCAAGCGCCTGCGGCGCCGGTCAACTCGCCCGCGCGGGTGGCCACCGCCAGTTTCATCGGCACGGCCATCGAGTTCTACGACTTCTACGTTTACGCCACCGCCGCCGCGCTGGTGATCGGTCCGGTGTTCTTCCCATCCGGTTCGGGCACCGCGCAAATGCTTGCGGCGTTCCTGACCTTCGGTATCGCCTTCCTCGCCCGACCCTTGGGCTCGGCGTTGTTCGGCCACTTTGGCGACCGCATCGGCCGCAAGTCGACGCTGGTCGCCTCGCTGCTGCTGATGGGCGTGTCGACCACGCTGATCGGCGTGCTGCCGGGCTACGACAGCATCGGCGTCTGGGCGCCGATCATTCTCTGCCTGCTGCGCTTTGGCCAGGGCCTGGGCCTGGGGGGCGAATGGGGTGGCGCGGCATTGCTGGCCACGGAAAACGCACCAGAAGGCAAGCGCGCGTGGTTTGGCATGTTCCCGCAGCTTGGCCCTTCGATCGGTTTTCTGGCGGCCAATGGCTTGTTCCTGACCTTGGCCCTGGTACTCAGCGACGAGCAGTTCCGCGAGTGGGGCTGGCGCATTCCGTTCCTGCTCAGCGCCGCGCTGGTGCTGGTTGGCCTGTATGTACGCCTGAAGCTCGAAGAAAGCCCGGTGTTCGCCAAGGCAGTGGCCCGTCACGAGCGGGTGAAAATGCCAGTGGTCGACCTGTTCTCCAAGTACTGGTTGCCAACCCTGCTGGGCGCTGCGGCCATGGTGGTGTGCTATGCGCTGTTCTACATCTCCACGGTCTTCTCGCTGAGCTACGGCGTGACCACGCTGGGCTACAGCCGCGAAACGTTCCTTGGCCTGCTGTGCTTCGCAGTGGTGTTCATGGCCTTGGCCACGCCGTTGTCGGCCTGGCTCAGCGACCGCTACGGGCGCAAGCCGGTGCTGATTGTCGGCGGCCTGCTGGCGATAGCTTCGGGCTTTACCATGGAACCGTTGCTGACCTCGGGTTCGACCACGGGCGTCGCGCTGTTCCTGGCCATCGAGCTGTTCCTGATGGGCGTGACCTTCGCCCCGATGGGCGCGTTGCTGCCCGAGCTGTTCCCGACCCACGTGCGGTATACCGGCGCGTCGGCGGCCTATAACCTCGGTGGCATCGTGGGGGCTTCGGCCGCGCCGTTCTTTGCTCAGAAACTGGTGAGCATGGGCGGTTTGAGCTGGGTGGGCGGTTACGTGTCGGTGGCAGCGGTGATCAGCCTGATCGCGGTGCTGTGCCTGAAAGAGACCCGTAATACGCAGCTGTAAGGTGCAAGCCACAGGGTGCAAGCGTAGAGCGCTCCTTGCACCTTATGGCTTGTGGCGTGGCTTAGAACTCGACCTTGACCGCCTGCGACGCACGGGTCGCCTTGGCCCGCGCCGCTTCGATCGACTCGTCACGCGCCAGGCACACGCCCATACGACGCTGGCCGTTGATTTCTGGCTTACCGAACAGGCGAATGGCGGTATCCGGCTCGCTCAGCGCCGCACCCAGGTTGGCGAAGCTGGTCTGCTGTGATTGGCCCTCAGGCAGGATCACCGCCGAAGCCGAAGGGCCGAACTGGCGCACCACCGGGATCGGCAGGCCAAGAATGGCACGTGCATGCAGGGCAAATTGCGACAGGTCCTGGGAAATCAGCGTCACCAGGCCGGTGTCATGCGGGCGCGGCGATACTTCGCTGAACCATACCTGGTCGCCCTTGACGAACAACTCCACGCCAAACAGGCCACGCCCGCCCAGCGCATCGGTGACCGCCTTGGCCACCCGCTGCGACTCGGCCAGGGCCTTCGGGCTCATGGCCTGGGGCTGCCAGGACTCCTGGTAGTCGCCCTTCTCCTGACGGTGGCCGACCGGCTCCAGGAACGTGGTGCCGCCCACGTGGCGCACGGTCAGCAGGGTGATTTCGTAGTCAAAATCGATGAAGCCTTCGATGATCACCCGCCCCTTGCCAGCACGGCCGCCTTCCTGGGCGTAATCCCACGACGTCTGCAGGTCGGCATCGCTGCGCAGCAGGCTCTGCCCCTTGCCCGAGGAGCTCATCACCGGTTTGACCACGCACGGGTAACCCACGTCGGCCACGGCCTTGGCGTAGTCTTCATAGGTGTCGGCAAAATGGTACGGCGAGGTGGGCAGGTCCAGCTCTTCGGCGGCCAGGCGGCGGATGCCTTCGCGGTTCATGGTCAGCTGAGTAGCGCGAGCGGTCGGCACCACGTTAAAGCCTTCACTCTCCAGCTCAACCAGGGTCGCGGTGGCAATGGCTTCGATTTCCGGGACGATGTAATGCGGTTTTTCAGCCTCGATTACCGCGCGCAGCGCCACCCCATCGAGCATGTTGATCACGTGGCTGCGGTGCGCGACCTGCATCGCTGGCGCATTGGCGTAGCGGTCCACGGCGATCACTTCGACGCCCAGGCGCTGCAGCTCGATCACCACTTCCTTGCCCAGCTCGCCACAGCCGCAGAGCAGTACACGGGTCGCGGTTGGCGACAATGGGGTTCCGATACGGGTCATTTCAGGTCCTCGAAGGCGTCCGGGGCCGTGCCAGGCTTGGCGCAGCCCGCTGAAAAAGGACCGGTATTCTACACCATCAGCCGGTAACGGCAGCCCGCCGCGCTCGAAAAGCCATGGCCAGCCACACCGCGGTCACGCCGGCGAACTTGGAGGCCATCGCGGTGCCGATCACTGCGGGGGTCAAGGCGCCAATCATGCCGAAGAAGATGAAGGTATCGACCGGAATGCTCAGCGCTGAGCTCAGCCACAGGCGGTCACGCAATGGCCGCCGGGTGATGCTGAATACCAGCCAGTCGATCAGTTCGGAGACGAAGAAGGCAGTGGCACTGGCCAGGGCAATGGCAGGCTCGGAGGTGGCGTACGACAGCACCAGGGCCATCAGCATGGCGATCAGTGCGCCGTGCCCATAGCGGGTCTGCACCATGTCGCGCAGGATGAACACCAGCCCGCCCCAGGCGGACCAGATCACGTCCAGGTGGGGGGCACTGGAAAAGGCGTAGTTGATCAGCACTACGCTGCTGATGTAGGCAATCAGATAGAACATGGCGGGTCGTCTGTGGGCAAGCCGTACAGATTACCGCTGGCGTCTTCGCCGGTAAACCCGCGCCCACAGGATCGCCTCAGGCTAGAGGATGAGGCCGGCCTCCACAGCCCGTTCATGGCACAGCTTCAGTACCGCCCGACGCTCGTCATTGTCCATCCGCCCCCAGCGGCCAATCTCGGCCACGGTACGCTGGCACCCGGTGCAGATATCCTGCTCGTCCAACGCGCAGATGCTCACGCATGGCGAGGCCACCGGCCGCTCCACACCATCACTCATCGTCAACCACCAGCTCCCGCGCATAACGTTGGGCATTGTGTACATAGTGCGCGGCACTGGCTTGCAGCAAGCGCTTCTGCTGCTCGGTCAACTCACGCACCACCTTGCCCGGCGAGCCCATCACCAGCGAGCCATCGGGGATCTCCTTGCCTTCCGGGATCAGCGCATTGGCGCCGATGATGCAGTGTTTGCCGATCCGCGCCCCATTGAGAATGACCGCATTGATACCGATCAGGCTGTAGTCGCCGACGGTACAGCCATGCAGCATGGCGTTGTGGCCGATGGTCACGCCTTTGCCCAGCGTTAGTGGCGAGCCCATGTCGGTGTGCATCACCGTACCGTCCTGGACGTTGCTGTCTTCGCCAATGTCGATCAGCTCGTTGTCGCCGCGCAGCACCGCGCCGAACCACACACTGGCTCGCGCCTGCAGGCGTACCTTGCCGATCAGCATGGCGTTAGGTGCTGCCCAGCTGGTGGGATGGCTTTCGACCCGCAGGTCGCCCAGGCGGTATTTCATAGTCGCTCCTCAGGGTATCAACGGCGGCGGGGTGTGCCCGCTCAGATTTCTATATAGCGCTCTGGGGGCTGGTGCAGGCTGATGCCTGCGTCGTACAGCAGGTTGACCAGCTCGACGATCATGATCGCCGACAACCCCCAGATCTTGTACTCGCCATAACGATAGCTGGGGACATACCAGCTGCGGCCCTGGTAATCGATGCGGTGGGTATGGTCACGCGGGTCCTGACGGAAGAATTCCAAGGGCACGCTGAATACTGCCGCGATCTCCGCATCATTGGCGTGATACTCGACGAAATCGGGGATCACCCCGACGAACGGCGTCACTTTCAGGCCATGCAGGGAAATCAGCGGGCTGAGTGGGCCGAGCACTTCGACCAAGCCAGGCGGCAGGCCGATTTCCTCTTCGGCCTCACGCAACGCGGTGAAGACCAGATCGGGGTCTTCAGGGTCGCGCCGGCCTCCGGGAAAGGCGACTTCGCCGCCGTGGGTGGACAGGCCCTTGGCGCGCAGGGTCAAAACCAATTCGGGCGCTTCGCTGCGGGTGATGGGCAAAAGAACCGCCGCCTCGGGGAACCGTCGGTCGGTTTCCAGCGAAGCCGGTTGGTGGTTGCTCATTCGGCGAAGTAGCTCGTCCAGCATCACGCACTCTCGTTTCCAAGGCCTGCCTGCATGATGCACCAAAGCCGCGAAGCACCCAAGCCCCGCACGCTTGCAGCAGCACCGCCTGGCGCGCCAAGATAACCGCAGACAAAGGGAGACAGCATGAAATTCTGCAGCGCGTGCGGCCAGCCGGTCATTCAGCGGATCCCCGCAGGCGACAGCCGCCTGCGGTACGTCTGCGAGCATTGCCAGACCATCCACTACCAGAACCCGAACATCGTTGCCGGGGTATTGCCTACCTGGGGCAGCCAGGTGCTGCTGTGCCGGCGAGCCATCGAGCCGCGCCGCGGTTTCTGGACCCTGCCCGCCGGGTTCATGGAGAATGGCGAGACCCTGGACCAGGCCGCCCGTCGCGAAACCGTGGAAGAAGCCTGCGCCCGGGTCGGGCCGATGAGCCTGTATCAACTGTTCGACCTGCCCCACATCGACCAGGTGCATGTGTTCTTTCGTGCCGAACTGGCCGACCTGGACTTCGCGATCGGTGAGGAAAGCCTGGAAGTACGGCTGTTCGAGGAGCACGAGATCCCCTGGCGCGAGCTGGCTTTTCGCACCGTCACGCGCACACTAGAATGCTACTATCGCGACCGCATCGGGCAGCACTACCCCATAGGCCATGAGTACCTGCCGCCGATGAACGTTTCGCCCACCACTTAAGCTTGCAGGTACCGCTTCATGCGCTGGTTGTTTGCCTTTTTCTGCCTTTGCGTTACCTCGGTGTCCCAGGCGGCCTTTACCGAGACCATCATTCGCAAACCCCAACCCCCGGTGCCGGCGCAGACTCAATCGCAGACCGCCATGCAGCCGCTGATCGACAAGGTACTGGTGATCAAGTCCGAGCGCCGCCTGCAACTGATCAGCCGGGGCGAGCCGCTCAAGACCTACCGCATCTCCCTGGGCAAGCAGCCCAAGGGGGCAAAGGAGCGTGAAGGCGACAAGAAGACCCCAGAGGGCCTTTACTGGCTGGACTGGCGCAAGCAGAGCGACCGCTTCAACCTGGCCATGCACATCACCTACCCGAACATCAGCGACGCCGCCCGCGCCACCCGCGAGGGCTGGAGCGCCGGCAGCATGATCATGATCCATGGCACGCCGATCAACGATGACTATCCCGAGTGGTATTTCCACACCCTTGACTGGACCGATGGCTGCATCGCCATGCGCAATGCCGACATGCGCGAAGTCTGGGAACTGGTGCGCGACGGCACCCTGATCGAGATTCGTCCCTGATCGTCCTGCATTCCAACTCAGGATGTAGGAGCTTTCTCACCTCAATTCCACATCTGCCCTACGTTTGCGTAGGCAGCAGACTGCATCCAATCGAATGGCAAAATTTCTAGCATCCACGCAAACGAGTACGTAAGCCGTACGCCTTTTGCGGGGTTCACCCATGCCGTTCCGATTTCACCCGGTCGCCAGCAGGCTACTTGCCTGCTACCTGTCGTATTGGCTGGTCGCACCGATGGCGCAGGCCAACGACCCCGCCAGCCAGCAGCTGCGCGAACAACAGCAGACAGGGCGGCAGCTGGAGCAGCAACAACGGCTGGAGCGCTGGCTACGTGCCCCGTTCGCCGTGCGCAACGGCGCGCCGTCGTCTGCCGAGCCCGGCGACGGCCACTGCTGGGCGGTCAGTGGCGTGCGTCTGGCCGGCAACCACCTGCTGTCGACCAAAGCCCTCGCCCCCACTGTTCAAGCCCTGGTGTCCCCCTGCATGGGCGTCGCCGATATCAACCGCTTGCTCAAAGCCATCACCCAACGCTATGTGCAGGCCGGCTACCCGGCCAGCCGCCCCTACCTGCAGCACCCACCCGCGCAGGGCGACGCGTTGGACATCCTCATCATCGAGGGCTTCGTAGAATCGGTCGAGCTTGACGTCGAACGGCCACTTTCCCTGCACAGTGCCTTCCCCGACATGCTTGGGCAGCCGGTTTACCTGCCAGACCTCGAGCAGGGGCTGGACCAGCTCAACCGCCTGCGTGCCTACGAACTGAGTGCCGACCTGCTGCCAGGTGAAATGCAGGGAGGCACCCGGGTGCTGCTGCAATCCCGCCAGGTAGACTCGCGCTGGCACCTGGACAGCCGCTTCGACAACCGCGGCAGCCCCCTGACGGGGCGGTACCGCCTTAACCTGACCCTCGGCGTAGACAGCCCGCTTGGCCTCAACGACGACCTGCGCCTGTCACTGGCGACCACGGTTATCGATGCGCCCGGGCGCAGCCAAGGCGTCAGCGCCTACTACAGCATTCCCTACGGTCCCTGGACCTTCACCCTCAATGCCAGCCAATTGAGCTACAACGCGCCCCTCCCGCAGAGCGCGCAGCGCAGCAGCGGCAGCAGCCAATACCAGGGCGTGAGCGTCGAACGCATGCTCTGGCGCAACCAGCACGGCATGCTCAGCGCCAGCGCCCGCCTCGATCGCAAGCAACTGGTCAACCGCACCGGTGGTGCCCTCGTCCAGTTGCAAAGCCCGACCCTGACCAGTGTGGAAGCCGGCCTCAACCTGCTGTGGCTGGACAACGGTGTCTGGAACACCTACGTCGGCGTCGCCCAGGGCACAGGCTGGCTCGGCGCCACGCAACCCGCGCGACGTGCGGACGCGCCCCCCCGGGATTTTCGCAAGTACCGCGCCAACCTGCTGCACCTGCGTCAGGGGCCGGCGAACCGGCCATGGCGCTGGCAGAGCGAGCTTGCCCTGCAGTACAGCAGCCAGGCCCTGCCCGCAGTCGAGCAGATGCTGCTCAGCGACGACTCGGCCGTGCGCGGCTTTCGCCAACACACCTACAGCGGCGCCAGTGCCGCCGTCTGGCGCAACACCTTGAGCCAACCTCTACCACTGGGCTGGACCGCACCTGCCCAGGTGCGTCCCTACCTGGGTCTGGACACAGGCTGGCTACGCCTGGCGCAGCGCTCCCCCTCGCAGCGCCTGGCAGGGGCCGCGGTCGGCGTTGAACTGAGCCTGCCGCACAGCCGCCTGCGCCTGGACTACCAGCGCGCCCTCTACACCAGCGACCGGCACCGCCCGCTTCTGGAGCCCGGCTTCTGGGTAGTGGAGTGGGCCTTGAACCTCTGATTCACCCACAACAAAGAGAACGAGAACATGCACACACTCTCGCAGTTACCGTCTATCCACCCCAATACCTTGCGCTGGGCCATCTTCCTCGCCCTGCTCAGTTCTACCACCGCCCTGGCCCAGGGTGGGCTGGAAGCCGCCCCTGGCCCCGGTGGCATACCAGTCATCAACCATGACCACGGCGTCCCGGTGATCGATATCGTCGCGCCCAACGCCGGTGGCCTGTCGCACAACCAGTTTCTCGACTACAACGTCGCCAGCCCCGGGGTGGTGCTGAACAACGCCTTGCACGCCGGCCAATCGCAACTGGCCGGTGCGCTCGCCGCCAACCCGCAGTTCCAAGGCCAGGCAGCGTCGACCATCCTCAACGAAGTGGTCAGCCGCAACGCCTCGCTGATCGAAGGCCCGCAAGAGATCTTCGGGCGCCCGGCCGACTACATCCTGGCCAACCCCAATGGCATTACCCTCAATGGCGGCAGCTTCATCAACACGACCCGTGCCGGCTTTCTGGTGGGCACGCCAGAACTTCAGGACGAGCAGCTCAAACACCTCAATACGCTGCACGCCAGCGGTACCTTGCAGGTACTTGACGGCGGCCAGAGCAATGCCGAAGGCGCGCTCGAACTGATCGCGCCGCAGCTGGACAGCACAGGCACGCTCATGGCCGGGCACGACCTCAACGTCACCGTTGGCCGCAACCGCCTCGGCTACAACGACGGGCAGGTGCTCGAGCACTTGCCCGGCACGGCGTCGAGCATCGACGCCAATCTGTTCGGCGCCATGCGGGCCGGGCGCATACGCGTGGTCAGCACGGCCGAAGGTGCCGGGGTCCGCATGGGGCCAGTGCAGGCCAAGGCCGATCATGGCATCAGCATTCAGTCAGCCGGCGCGCTGCGAGTCGACGGTACTGCCGACCGGCCAGGTGAACTGCACACTGAGCAGGGTGAACTGCTGCTCACCGCCGCCGATGACCTGACGCTGCGCGCGGTCGACGGCAAGGCCGACCGCATCGAGGCCAAGGCCGGCAAAGCCCTCGTCCTCGATGCCGATACCCGCGAGCACATCGCCCACGACCGTGAAAACTGGAAGAAAAAGGTTCTGTTCATCACCCGCGAGACCTACAGCCGCGAGCGCACGACCACCGAGCGCCAGCAGCGCGGTACACAGTTGCAAGGCAATAACGGCATACAGTTGCAGTCCGGCGCCGACATGCGTCTGGTGGCCGCCGAGGTGAATGCCGGCGGTGACCTGACCCTCGACAGCGGTGCCAACCTGGACATCGTCGCGGGCATCGACAGCCAGCGCATCGAAGAACAGGTACGCCACCGCAAGGACCTGTGGCGCGGCGACAGTGATTCACAGCAGTACAAGGAAACCGCGCGAGGCAGCTCGCTCAGTGCCAGGCACGTGGCCGTCAAGGCGAACGACACACTCACTGTACAAGGCAGCACAATGCATGGCCGCAACGACCTGGACCTGCATGCCAAACAGGTCGAAATCGGCACCACGGCCCTGCAGGAACAGGGCACACGACGCAACTACCGAGGCGACCTGGTATCCGGCACCTTCTTTGCTGACCGCCAGGGTAATGACACCCAGGCCCAGGTCGTTACCGACAGCAGCGTCAAAGCGGACGGTAAGCTGCAAGTCACCGCTGACCAGGTCAGCGTCAAGGGCAGTACCGTTCACGGCGGGCAAGACGCTGTGCTCTACAGCGAAAAGGGTGCGCTGGCGATCGGGGCAGACCATGGCAGCTCCACGTCGAGCGAGCACGAGAACAACAGCAAGCTGTTCGGCCTGATAGGGCGCGACCGCGAACACACGCAACGCAAGCAACACGCCCTGGTCAGCGACGTCAGCTCTGCCTCCAACCTGCGCCTGGCCAGCGCCGACGAGCTGCGCATCAATGGCGCCAACGTTGAGGCCGGCAAGCATCTGCAGGTCGAAGCCAAGGGCGACCTGATCATCGACAGCACGCAATCGGTCGCTGACAGTGACACCCGCAGCCAGCAGCGTAGCTTCGTAGCCAGCGCCAAGCAGACTCAAGACGCCGAAGACGGCAAGCCCGGCTCCCGCCAATACGCCGCGGGCCT
Source organism: Pseudomonas ceruminis (assembly GCF_021602025.1). Lineage (GTDB taxonomy): Bacteria > Pseudomonadota > Gammaproteobacteria > Pseudomonadales > Pseudomonadaceae > Aquipseudomonas > Aquipseudomonas ceruminis. Next base: position 201,519 of record NZ_BQHW01000004.1, on the reverse strand, counting down.
GGCTTACGAGGTTGTCACCACCTCAGGCAAGCAGCGCGAGGTCTCTCAGGTGGCCAGCGCACTGAAGGGCGCGACGGTTGCCCTCAACAGCGGCGCGCACCTGCAGGTCAATGGCTCCAGCGTTCAGGCCGGCGCCGGTGACCTGGACATCCAGGCCAAGCAGATGAGCCTCGGCGCGGCCCGTAACACGCGCGATTCATCCACCAACACCACGCGCAGCGGTGGCGGGCTCACGGTAACCGGCGGCATCGACCGGATAGGTAGCCAGTTCGAAGGCCAGCACAACGTCGAGACGGTCACCGAGCACGACAGCAAGGGGCAGCGCAGCACGTTGCAGGCCAGTGGCGACCTCAAGCTCGGCGCAGATGAACTGGTCGCCGAAGCCGCCAAGGTGGAAGCGGGCAACGGCCTCAAGGTGACCGCCAAACGCATCGAGAACCGCGCCGTGCAAGACATCCACGAACGTGAAGAACGCCGGGAAGACTGGCAAGGCAGCCTTGGTGCCAGCGTCGAATACCGGGACCTTACCCGGCCGATCGAGCGCTTGGTGCTGGGCGAAGAAGCCGCGCGCTTCCAACAGGCGTCCCCCGAGGACGCAATGGTTGCGCCCAGTATGGGCGCCGACATGACCGTTGACCACCTCAAACGCCTGGAAAACCAGCGCCGCGGCTTTGCGCATGTGAGTGAGCTGTCCGGCGCGACGGCCCAGGTCACGGCCGACTCTATCGATGACCAGGGCACCGCCTGGCGCGCCAACGCCGGCGCATTGCAGATCGATGCGCAGCAACACACCCTGCGCGCCGCAAAGCATACTCAGGAAAACACCGGCGAACGGCTGGCCTATGGCGGCGACCTGAGGGTCGACACCAGTACCGGCGAAGACCTGAACGTGCGTGTCACCGGCAAGGGCGGTTCGTTGTCCAGGCAAGACACCGCCAGCACCGCCGTGCCCGGCAGCCTTTACGGGCAACAGGGCATTCAGGTGCAGCTGGGTAGCGATGGCCGCTATGAAGGCGTGCGCATCGACGGTGGCACAGGCGACGTGGTCATGCACAGCGCCGGTTCGTTGTCGCTCACCCAGGCCAGCGACCACGCCGAACAGCGCACGCAGCAACTCGATGGCAATGCCTGGGCCAAAGTTGGCAACCGCCCAGGCAACACCGGTGTCGATGGCCGGGGTTATCTCGACCATGACCAGCGCCAGAGCGCACAGACCAAAGCCCAGGTGGCGCAGGTCGACGCTCAGGGCAGCGTGCGCCTCAGCAGTGGTGGCGACCTGTTGCTCGAAGGCACCCGCATCGGCAGTCGCGAAGCCAAGGCCGGCGATATTCTGCTGCAAAGCGGCGGCCGCCTGCAGGTTACGGCGGCCAGCAATACCCAACAGGCCGAAGGCGGCGGCCTTGGCGGCGGTCTGGAACTGGCGGCCAAAACCGGTGCCACCCGAGGTGGAGCCCTGGGTGGGCACTTCACCCATGGCAAGCAGGAGGAAAACGCCCAGCAGGCCGTCGATGCGCAGTTCCACAGCGCTGGCAAGCTGGCCCTGCAGAGCCGCGCCCGCGAAGACATCGCCCTGCACCTGGAGGGCCTGCACGCCACGGCGGAGCAGATCGATATCAATGCCGCCAGCGGCGGCATGCTGATCGAAGCCTCTTCCGACCGCGAACGACGCAACAACCTCGATATCACGGCCGGCGCTGGCTTCAACCAGTCCAAGGGGGGTACTGACACCTACGGCCTGCACGGGCGCGCGCAGCTCAACCTGGACAAGCGCGACAACCTGACCTGGAACGCCGGCAACCTGCGCGCCGAGCGCATCGACCTGCAAAGCCGCGGCGACACCCGTATCGAAGGCGTCAGCCTGGAGGCCGGGCGTATCAAGGGTGAAATCGACGGCGACTTGCGCATCGCCAGCCGCAAGGACAACGTCGATACCCTGACCGTGAAAGGTGACGCTCGGCTGAGCAAGGAGAAGAACCCGCAGGGTTACGCCAACGCAGCCAGCGCCATGACCAGCCCCCTGGGAAGCAAGGTGAGCGCTAAGGCGGGCTCGGCCGCGAGCAAGGCAGACCCCGGTTTCTCACCCACCTTCAGCCTTGAAGTCTCCCACGTGCAACGTGACAGCGTAGCGCAGCACACCACGCTCAAAGGCAGTGAGGGCATCGACTTGAAGGTGGGGGGCGATACGCACCTGGTGGCGGCGAAGCTGCAATCGGCGAAGGGCAATGTCGCGCTCGATACCAATGCCGTGACCAAACAAACCTTGAGCGGCAACGACTATCGTCGGGATGTATCGATCGATGCTTCCAATTCGCCAGTGGACCTGGGCACGGCCATTGCCCAGATAGCCAAAGGCAAAGGTGCAGCGGACGGTGAAAATGCCCTGGACCTGGGGTTGCTGCGCACCAGCGGGCATAACCGCAGCGAGCAGTGGGTATCCAGCGTGCAAGGCAAAGCAGACTGAACACAGTAGCCCGTACGGCCCTGTCGTCGGCGCGACCCGCCCACGACAGGGCCAGAAGGGTTACCAGCGCAAATCCCGTTGCCCGGACGCCGCCTGCGCCCCCAACCACTGCGCGCCGCGCAGCAACGGCGTCAGGGCAGCCTCCGGCTGGAGCTCAAAGGCGACCTGCGCTCGACGCCCCAGCAGGTCGGCATCCCCTGTCAGTTGATGCTGCCCTTGTTGCGCCAACTGGCCGTGCAGGCGCCAGCCGTTGTGGCAGTCCAGTTCAACCCACCCCTGGCCCAGGCTCAACGACCAAGGTTCGCTCAATGCCAGATCGCTGACAGTGATGCGGCCTTCGCTGGCGCGGCAGGCACGTCCCACGCCCTGCACGCGCAGCGTACCCTGCCACTGCCCGGCCACTCGGTAGTCAGCCTGTGCCGTCGCCTGGGCCCCCAATGCCGCCACTTCAAGCCGCCAGCGCCATGGCCAGCCGTCGGCGCGCAACTGCCAGCCCTGCCCCTGGAAACCCAACTGGGCATTTGCCTGCAAGCGCCAGGGCTGCAGCGTCCAGTGCATGGGGCCGACAGGCCCCAACTGGCGCGCCTGCCCCTGCCAGAGGCTACCGCTGACCTCGTGCATGGGCAGGCCAACGCCGCGCGCCACCCATGACGCCGGTAGCTCTACCAACAGGGTCACGCTGAATACCCCGCCCACCCACAGCATCCCCCAGCGGCTCATGGTTGCACCACCAGATCGAAACGCAGCCCCTGGGCGTCCTGCTCCAGCCCCCATTGCAGGGGTTGGACACCCTCTGAGCGCAAGGCTTGCAGCCAGCCTTCCAGGACACGGTCATCGGCCACCTGGCCACGCAGCTGCCAGCGCTTGCCTTGTAGCTCGACATCGACAAGCTCAACCCGCCGCGCCTGGGCAGACTGGCGCAGCCGTTCCAGGCTCAGCCCAGGGCCGCTGCGCAGTCCAGCCGCCTGCTCTGCCAGCCCACGCCATTGGCTCAGTTCACGCCAGTGGGACAGCCCCTCGCGCACTGCCAACACGGCCAGTAACAGACCAATCAGGTACCACGCCAGCAGCAGCCGATGGCGCTGAATCCAGTGTCGGTTCATGTTGCCGCTCCCAGGTCGAACACCACGTGCGACGCTGCGTCCTGCACCTGCACCGTCGCCCCCGCGGCACTGGCCATCTCGACCCAAGGCGGTGCACTGCCCTCACCGTCCAGACGCAGGTACCAGCGCTGGCCGTCGAAGTGCGCCGCGTGCAGGCGCCAGCCGGGGTGATCATGCAGCCAGGCCTGTACCTGGGCTTGCAGTTCTTGCAGTTGGCGCATGTGCAGTTGCTGTTGCCGCTCGCTGTCGCGCAGGTGTTTGAGGGCCTGTGCCGCCTGCTGCGGGCTGGCCTGATTGCCAGCCACCGCCTGCACCTGCGCACGCCAAACCTGGGCTTGGCGCCATTGCTGGCTCAGCCACAACCCGCCCCACCCCGCTGCCAGCACCAGGCAAGCGGCAATCAGCCGTTGCTGATGGCGTGGCACAGCCGGCCACCTGTGGGCCGTGCGGGGCTGTTCGAACAGGCTCGGTAGGCTGTCCAGGGGCGCCAGCGCAGTTGGCCATGCACCGGCCAGCGGCACCGTGCGCTGTTGCAGCCAAGGCAGTTGTGGAGTATCGCCGAGCACCGCTGGCCAGAGCAGCCAGTGTTCCCGGCCATCGTCCCCCCGCCCTTTGTACAGGATCGTGCCGGGTGCCCGTTGCCACTGCCAGACAAGACCCGGTTCGGGTGTCGGCAGCAGTTGGAACTCCGCCCAACAACGGTCCACCTGCACACCCCACTGAGCACACTGCCTGCGCCAGGCATGCAGGCGCTCGCGTGCCACGACCAGCAAACGCAGTTGCCCGGCGTGGCGTGACAGGCAAGCGCAGTGCACCTCGTCCGGGCCCTGCATCAGCTGATCTTCCAGCAGCAGTGGCCACTCGTCACGCTTGAGGCCGGGCGGCGCAGCCAGTTGAAACTGGCTGCACTGCTCGCCTGGTACGATCAACGCTACCCGTGCGACCAGGCTCGCCGATGGCTGACCCTGCCCTTCGCATTGCACAGTACCGTTATCTAGCAGCAGCCAGTCCCAGGTATCGCCTGGGCGCAACAGCAGCCAGGGCCGGGGCTGCGCCCGTCGGTGTCATTCACGTTTCATGAACGCCCCCAAGGGAGCATGAAGGTACAGACATAGGGGGCTCCATCACGCTGTAATTCCACGCGCACACCACGGCCGGGATGCGCGGGTTGGTCGGCAGGCCAAGGCAGCCAGCGGCCACCCTGGTGGTAAAGCACGTTGAACGCACTGACCCGCTGCAGTTGCTCACGCAAGCGCCAGTTGGGTTCGCTGGCGGCATACAGGTCTGCCGAGGTTTCCAGCAGCAGCGCTTGCCCATGGACGTCGAAACGCAGGCGCTGACGTTGCAGCCGCGCGCCCCCCTCGGCCTCGGGCAAGGCAGCGCCAGCCACCCACAGCAGTTGCTGGCGATCGCCCTGCCAGTCGAGCCAGCGGCTGGCCAGGGGCAGCCGCTGCTCGTATACCTGCCGCAGCACCGGGCTGTCGAAGCGCCGCTCCAGGGCAAGGCAGAACTCGAGCACGCGGGTTTCCTGGCCATTCACTTGCAACCGCTCGCGTACCTTGAGCCAGCCGTTGACCAAGGCCGCAAGCATGACTCCCAGTACCGCAGTCAAGGCCAAGGCCACCATCAGCTCGATCAGGGTCAACCCGGCCTGACGCTGCTTCATGGGCGCTCCAGAAAAACCGTGTACTGGCCTAGCGGCAGGCGCTGGTCGCGGTCGGCGGAAAGCTGCAGCTCGCCGCGGCGCAAGTCGCGCACGCCGGTGCGACGCAGCTGCAACTGCCAGTGGCAGGCCTGGCCGCCCTGGCTCAGCACACCGCTGGCCTGGTCGTTCGCCGGCCAGTACTGTTCCACGGCAAAGCGCGCCTGCAATTCACGGGCACATAACACCCCCAGGCGATGCTGCTGCACGCTGTCCTGCACGGCCAGGCGCTGGCGCAGCACCTGGCTGGTGATGACCGCCAGCACTGCGGCAATCGCCAGGGCCACGGTTACTTCCAGCAAGGTGAAGCCGCGTTGCTGACGCTTCATGGCGACATCACCGTGCGCAGTTGGCCGTCACGTTCCCACTGCCAGCGTTGGCTGCCCTCGGCCCAGCGCCAGCGCACCGAGCCAGGCTGGGCCCACCCCTGGGGCGTAAACAGTAAGTGCGGCTGCGCACTGGCATGCCAGTCCGGGCGCAGCCCCTTGGGCCAGTCACCCAGGCTGACCGCCTCGACTACCCAGCCATCACCCTCACGCCGCACGAACTCGGGGTGCGTGCCCGTCCAGCGCAGCCCGCGCAACTGCCCGGCATGCCGGGCCAGAGCGGCCTGCGTATAGACGTGCGCGGCAAGCCGCTGCAACGCCTGCTCGACACTGGCCTTGCTGCTGTCGAGCCAGGCCACGGCGAGCCCGGTCATCAGCCCGGCGATGGCCAGCACCACCAGCAACTCGAGCAGGCTGAAGCCGCGCTGGCGACCGCTCCCCCTCAAGCCCGCTTCCACCTTCAGCGCAGCACCCATCGCTTACAACGCCCAGTTGCCCAGGTCGGCATCCTGGCCTTCGCCACCCGGCATACCATCGGCACCCAGCGAATACACATCGACCCGACCATGTTCACCCGGCATCCGGTACTGGTAAGGCGTACCCCAGGGGTCTTCCGGCAGGCGGCGCACATAGCCGTCGCTGCGCCAGGCGCGGGGCTGTGGCTCCTGGCTCGGCTTTTTCACCAGCGCGGCCAGACCTTGCTCATTGCTGGGAAAGCGCAGGTTATCCAGGCGATACATGTCCAGCGCCTGTTCCAGGGTGGCCAGGTCGGCCATCACTTTCTGCCGCATGGCCTTGTCCTGGTTGCCCAACACACTGGGCGCGACCACCGCGATCAGCAAGCCGATGATGAAGATCACCACCATGATTTCCATGAGGGTGAAGCCGCGCTGGCGGCTACGTCGATGCTGCATGGGGGTACTCCTTGTCATTTACAGTTGCAGGCCCTGGTTGAGTTGCATGATCGGCAGCAGCACCGCCAGCACGATGAACAGCACCACGGCGCCCATCACCAGGATCATCAGGGGTTCGAAAAGGGCCATGGCCGTGTCCACCTGGCGGGCGAAACCGCGTTCCTGGTCGTCGGCCACGCGTTCGAGCATGTCGGCCAGTGTGCCGCTGGCCTCGCCGCTGCCGACCATGTTCACCAGCAGCGGCGGAAATTGCCGGCTCGCCTCCAGGGCGCGATGCAGGCTGGTGCCGCCCTGCACCTGCTGGCGGACCTGCTCCATGGCCAGGTGGATACGCCGGTTGCCGACGGTTTCGGTGGCCACCTGCAAGGCTTCGAGCAGGGCCACGCCACTGCTGCTGAGGATCGCCAGGCTGCGCGCCAGACGGGCGCTCTCCAACACCTGCAACAGCCCGCCGATACGCGGCAGGCACAGCAGCAGATCGTCGCGGCGCAGGCGCCAGTGCGGCTTGCGCAGCAACCACGAACCCAACAGGGTGGCCAGCATCGCCAACCCCAGGAGCCAGGGGCCGATGTGTACCAGGGCCTGGCTCAGGCCGATCAGCAGCGAGGTGATCAGGGGCAGGCTCTGCCCCGCGTGGGCAAACTGTTCGGTGAGCTTGGGCACCACGAAGGTCATCAGGCCGATCACCACGGCCAGTGACACGCCCATCAGCACGCAGGGGTAGATCAGCGCGGTGCGGGCCTTGTGCTGCTGGCGTTGCACCTGCTCAAGGTGATCGGCCAGCCGCGTCAAGACCTGGGCAAGCCGCCCGGAGCGCTCGCCGGCCTCGACCAGCGCGCAATACAAACCGGTGAAGGGCGCACCTTGGCGGGCCAGGCTGCGCGCCAGCCCCACCCCTTCGGCGAGCGAACCCCGCAATGCCACCAGCACGGCCTGCAGGGCCGGCTGGCGCAATTGGCGCTCCAGCGTGGCCAACGCATCGACCAGGGGGATACCGGCACCGGTCAGGGTCGCCAACTGGCGGGTCAGCTCACACAGCTGGGCGCGGCTCAGGCGCTGGCTTCGCTGCCGGCCGGTGGCAGCCTCCAAGCGCTGCAACTGCCGCGGGAACAGGCCCTGCTCTCGCAGCAACTGCCGCGCATGGCGCTCGCTGTCGGCCTGCACGCTGGCCTGATGGCGCTTGCCCGCAAGATCCACGGCCTGGTAGCGAAAGGTCGGCATAGGTCAGCCCTGCACCACACGCAGCACTTCGGCCAGGCTGGTTTCGCCCCGGGCCAGGCAGTCACTGGCCATCGCCACCAGGCTCTGGCGGCGCTCGGCCAGGTAATCCTGCATGGCCAGCTCGCTGGCGCCGTTGTACAACAAGGCGACCAGGCCGGCATCCAGCTCGATGAATTCGTACAGGCCCAGGCGCCCCACATAGCCACTGCCCTGGCACTGGTCGCAGCCCACAGCGTGATAGCTGCTGCCCAGTGCCGCCAACTCCGGCCACAGGGCACGTTCGGCCGGCTGCAGTGGCTGGGCCACGGCGCAAGTGCACAGGCGCCGCACCAGGCGCTGGGCCAGCACGCCACGCAGGCACGATGCGATCAGAAAGGGCTCGACGCCCATGTCGCGCAAACGGGTTACCGCGCCTACCGCACTGTTGGTATGCAGCGTCGACAGCACCAAGTGGCCAGTGAGGCTGGCCTGCACGGCGATCTGCGCGGTTTCCTGGTCGCGGATCTCGCCGAGCATGATCACGTCGGGGTCCTGGCGCAGGATCGCGCGCAGGCCACTGGCGAAGGTGAGGCCGGCGCGGGGGTTGATGGCAGTCTGGCCGATACCGGCGATGGCATATTCCACCGGGTCTTCGACGGTGAGGATGTTGCGGCTGCCGTCGTTGAGGCTGTTCAGGCTGGCGTACAAGGTGGTGGTCTTGCCCGAGCCAGTGGGTCCGGTGGACAGCACGATGCCATTGGGCCGCGCCAGGCAACGGCGCAGGGCCTGCAGCACAGCGGCGGGCATGCCCAGATTATCCAGCGCCAGCAGGCTGGCCTGCTTGTCGAGCACCCGCATCACCACACGCTCACCGTAGATCCCGGGCAAGGTCGAAACCCGAACATCCACTTCACGCCCGGCCGCTCGCAAGGTGATGCGACCGTCCTGGGGCTGGCGTTTTTCTGCGATGTCCAGGCGCGCCATGACTTTGATCCGCGACACCAGCATCGCCGACAGCGCCCGCGGTGGGCGCAGCACCTCGCGCAGATGGCCATCGACGCGCAGGCGCACCACCAGGCTCTGCTCGAAGGTTTCGATATGGATGTCCGAGGCGCGCAGGCGCAAGGCCTGGCCAAACAAGCCGTTGATCAGGCGGATCACGGGGGCTTCATCATCGCTTTCGAGCAGATCCTCGATGCGCGGCATCTCGCTCATCAGGCTGGCCAGATCAACCTGCTCGCCGATGCCTTCGATCAGCGCTTCGTTGGCCGCCGCGCCTGCCTGATACAACTGGCCAAGGCGCTCGTCGAACGCTGCCGGCTCCAGATATTCCAGCGCCGCCGGGCAGCCATGCACCCGCAGCAGTTCCTGCACCTGGTCACTGTCGGCATCGCGGCGCAGCCACAGCTGCCAGCCAACCTCTGCCGGAGCCATGGCCAACCCGGCCTGGCGCGCCAAGCGGTAGGGCAGCATCACCAGTCACCGCCTTCAAGCCGCGCACGGCTGGCCGGAAACACCCGCAGCAACTGGCCACCCTCGGCCAGGCCTGGCAGCTTGAGTGGCGTGGTCTGCTGCAGCGTGCGGTACTTGTCTTCGCTCAGGCCCGCCAGGCTCGGCCCATCCCGCAGGATGCGCGGGCGAATGAACACCATCAGGTTCTGTTTGGTGTGCTTGCTGGCGTCGGAGCGAAACAGCCGGCCCAGGCCCGGGACATCTCCCAGGAACGGCACACGTTGGTTGCTGGTACTCAGCTCATCACTGATCAACCCGCCAAGGATGACCAGACCGTTGTCCTCGACCATGACCTTGGTCTTGATTTCGCGCTTGTTGGTGATCACGTCGCTGGCGGCACTGGAGTCGGCGATCGACGAAACTTCCTGGACGATGTCCAGGCGTACGCTGTTGTCGATGTTGATCTGCGGCTTGATGCGCAGCTTGACCCCGACTTCCTTGCGCTCGATGGTCTGGTACGGGTTGGCGTTGTTCTGGGTCACCGAGCCGGTGACAAAGGGCACCTCCTGGCCGACCAGGATCGACGCCTCGGCGTTGTCCAGGGTCAACAGGGTGGGCGTGGACAGCAGGTTAAACCCGCTCTTGCCCTTGAGCGCATTGATCAGCATGGCGAAGTTGAAGCCGCCGCCGAAGTGGCCGACCCCCACGGTGGCACCCGTGGTGGCCGAGAGCAACTTGCCCAGGCCCTCATTGTCGCCACTGGCGGCTGCGCCGGCGATGTTGCCGATGTTCACCCCGTTGTTGCCGAAGTTGACGATGCCCCCACCGAACTTCTCATCGGCAAACAGCCACTGCACGCCCAGCTCCTGGGCCTGGCTATCGGATACTTCGGCGATGATCGCTTCGACCACCACCTGGGCGCGACGGATGTCGAGCTGTTCGACAATGGAGCGGTACGCCGCCAGTTGGCTGTCCGGGCCGACCATGACCACAGCGTTGGTGCCTTCCTCGTATTCCAGGCGTATGCCCGAGTCGCTGGCGGCTACTACCGGCGTGTCCTTGCCCTCCCCTTGCCCCGCGCCTGCGCTGGCCACGGCCCCTTCCTGGCTCAGCCCGCGCAGCACCTTGACCACTTCGCTGGCATTGGCATGGCGCAGGTACATCACCTGGGTGTTGCTGGTGTGCGCGGTATCGCTAGGCCGGTCGAGCTGAGCCAGCAACGCCCGGACGCGGTCGGTGCTGCCTCGCACCAGCAAGGCGTTGCTGCGCGGGTCGGCAACGACCTGGGTGCTGTCGGCGCCCTGCTCGCGGGCCAGCAACCGGGTCAGCATCTGCGCGGTGTCGGCTGCGCTGGCGTGGCGCAGGGGCATGACCTGCAGCGGCTCGTCACTGAACTGGTCGAGCTGGCGCAACAAGCTGTCGATGCGCTCCAGGTTACTCCGCCAGTCGGTGACCACCAGCAGGTTGGCCGCAGGATAGGGCGTGATCACACCCACCCGTGGGTCGATCAGCGGTTTGAGAATGCCAAGCATCTGTTCGCTGGCTGCATTGCGCACATTGAACACCCGCGTGGCCACACCATCACTGCCCGCACTCTGTTTGCCGGCAGCTTCCACCGGCACCGGCTCCAGGCGCGCCGCCTGGTCGGGGACGATCTTCACGCTGCCATTGGGCAGGTCCACTGCGGCGTAGCCTTGGGCGCGCAGTTGGGCCAGAAAGATATCGTAGATGGCCTCGGCGTCATGCCGGTCAACCGTGCGTACCGTGACCTTGCCCTTCACCCGTGGGTCGACGATGAAGGTGGTGCCGGTGATGCGCGACACGCTGTCGATGAACTCGCCCAGATCGGTGTCGACAAAGTTCACCTCGTACACCGGGGTACCGTTGTCATCGAAGGTTTCGGGCTCTTCTGCCCAGGCCACGCAAAGGGCCAGGCTCAAGGCAGCGGCCACGCAGTATCTGACAGGCATCGTTCATCCTTGCCGCTTGAAGCCGGTCACGGCGGGGCGTGGCGGCCAGGGCAGGCGTTCGCGCCGCCCCTGGTTGTCGAAAATCAGGCCATCGGCATCGATGTCCTGTAACACGATCCCTGGGGCCAGGCGTTGCCCACGGCCCAGGGTGCGTACCTGCTGGCCATAGCGCAGCACCACCACACTGGCTGACAACGGCTCGGCCTTGAGGCCGCCGAGGTACTGCAGCGGCAGGCGAGTGAGCGCGATCGCCGTCGCGTCGAGGGGCGCCTGCCAGTGGCCGATCATCAGCCCCGGCAGCGGCGTCTGCGTGGTCACCGGTGAGCGTGCCGGCTGCGGCTCACGCCCCAGTTGCAACACGCACTGGGCAGCCAGCCAGCCGACCAGCGTGAGCAGGCCGGCGGTAAGCAGGCGGCTGGCCCTGCTCACGCTGGCACCTGACGTGGATGCCAGCCGGGATGGCCTTGCACGTAGCGCACTTCGGGCAGCTGCAGCGCCGCCAGTTGCCAGCCCGACGTTTGCCGCGCCAACCAGGCCTCGAGACGTTGCCACAAGGGTTCACCGGCCTGGGCCTCGAACTGTAGGCCAAAGGTGCGGCACAGGCCCTGCACCGGGTCGAGGCCTGAGATTCGCTTGCCTTGAGGGCTGTAGCTGACCCGCCAGGCCTGGCTCTGCCAGCGCGGCAGGTCCTGGCTGTTGTCCAGCAGCAACGGGTCGCCGAACAGTTGCTCCGCTGCGTTTTCCAGCACCTGTTCGACCTGTCGGGCCGGCGCCTCCACCACCGGCGCCGGGTAACTGCCGGTCAGGCTGATCAGGTGCTCGCGGGTAATGGCCTCGCCGGCAGCCAATGGGTAGTCGTAGCGCAGGCCCGGTAACAGCACTGGCATGCTGCTGTCGTCGGCCAAGGCCTGATGCAACAGGCGGTCCCAACTGCCGCCGCGGGTGTCACGGCGCCACAGCGCCTGCGGGGCGCGCGCCAGGGGCTGGTCCAGCCACGCCGCGTGGCCGGCTCGCTGGCGTTGCAACTCGGCCTGCAACTGGCGGGCACGTGCCTGTGCGGCAGGTGAAAGTTGCTGGGGGAAAGCGGCAAAGAAGCGCCCCTCGAATTGCCATTGCCCTGCCATGCGCTGGCAACGCAGGCGAAACGCACCGCTGGCACGGCAACCGGCAAACACTACCGGCACACGGCGGCCACTGGGTTGCGTGGCGTACACGGGCGTAGGCCACAGGTCCTGGCCACGGGCACAGAGCAACAGGTCGATTTCCGGCACCCGTTCGGCCAACCACAACCCCGGCCCGGTACCGACATCCGCCAGCGCCACCACCAGATCGGCCTCGCGACGCGCCTGGGCAAAAGTGGGCAGCAGCGACTGGTACCACTGTTTGAGGGAGGCTTTCTGATCCTGTGCGTAGGGATCGGTGACGCCGACCACGGCAATGCGCATGCCGCCACGCGCGAAGACTTTCAGGGGCTCAAGGCCCAATGCCTTGCGCTGTTCGTCGGCGAGCCCGGCGCCGAGGGTAATGGAAGAAGACTGACGATAGAGCCCTGCGCTTCGCTGCGGCCAAAGCACCCGCTCATCGCTGCTGACCCGCGCCTCACTGCCCAGCAACTGGCTGCCCTGCACACCGCTTTCGCCCTGGGTCAGGTAAGCCAGGCCACTGCCATTCCAGCCCTGGCCATTCTCCAAAGTGAGGCTGTTGCCCGCCCCGGCCTCGCTGCGCAGTTGCGCCAGCAATGCGGCGAGCACGGCATACCCACCCGATTGCACGCCGGCGGCCTGATTCGCATCGAGCAGAGGCGCCAGTTGCGGGTGGGCCAGGCTGGCATTGGCGCCGGTCATCCACGGCGCCCGTCCCAGGTGGCTGACCGGCCCCAGGCGGGTGGCCGGTACCACCGGCAGGCCGGGTTGGCGTGCATCGAGGGTGTCGGCCACGTAGAGCAGGTCCACGTTGGCATCGGCGCCTTGCTGGCCCGGCAGGGCAGAACAGGCGCCGAGCAACGGTGCCAACGCACCGACACCCATCCAGCTGATCACTTCGCGCCTGTGCACACTGCTTGCCATCGGGCCCGCCATCCTTATCCGAGTTCTGTTGGGCCCCGGATGTTGCGGCGTTCGCATGACAGTTTAATGGCAAAAATCGGACAACAATTCCAAATTGATCTGTCGCTCACAGTCGTAAGAACTTACAGTTTTAAAGCCCCGTTAATATTTCTGCCAATGAATCATCATACTTGCGCTCTAAAGTCGCGGGTTCCTCTAACTCAGCCACTACAAGGACACCCTGATGAGTCGAGAAACCGGCGACAACCTGGACCGCAACCACAGCGGCAACCTGCCGATGGCCAGCGTCATGGACGCTTACCTGAGCCGCCGTAGCGTGATGCGTGGCAGCCTTGGCGCCGCTATCGCGATGATTGCCGGTACTGGCCTGACCGGCTGCTTCGACAGTGGCGGCGGGTCTCACCATGACAATCCGGTCACCGAGCCGCCAGTCACCGAACCGCAAGTGCCGAAACTGGCGCTGGGTTTCCAGTCCATCCCAGGCTCGCGCACCGATGCCTGCGTGGTCGCCGCCGGGTACAGTGCCTACGTGCTGGCACCCTGGGGTACACCCCTCAATAGCAACGCCAACCCGTGGAAGGCAGACGGCAGCAACACCTCGACCGACCAGGCCAATGCCATGGGTATGCACCATGACGGCATGCACTTCTTCCCGATCAATGGCAGCTCCGAAGACGGCCTTTTGGCCATCAACTTCGAATACATCGACACCGCCGCACTGCACCCCAAAGGCCCGACGACCGACGCCAACGGCAAGCGCCCAGCCGAGGAAGTCCGCAAGGAAATAAACGCCCACGGTGCCGGTGTGGTGCGCCTGCAGAAGGTCAACGGCCGTTGGCAGGTAGTCGACAACGACCCGCTCAACCGCCGCTTCACCACCGCCTCGCGCATGGAAATCACCGGGCCGCTGCGCGGCACCGACCACGTCAAGACCAAGTACTCGGCCGACGGTACCCATTGCCGTGGCACCAACAACAACTGCGGCAATGGCTATACCCCGTGGGGCACCTACCTGACCTGCGAAGAGAACTGGCCCGGCATCTTCGTCAACAAGGGCACGCGCCCTGAAGACCAGCGCCGCATCGGCGTCGGCACCTCCAGCGGCCAGTACAAATGGGAAAGTGCCGCCGCAGACAGCACCGAGGTCGATGGCGAATTCGCCCGTTTCGACGTCACGCCCAAGGGCGCCAGCGCCACCGACGACTACCGTAACGAAGCCAGCACCTACGGCTACATCGTCGAAATCGACCCCTACAACAGCAGTACGCTGGCCACCAAGCGCACCGCACTGGGCCGCTTCCGCCACGAAGGGTGCTGCCCGGGCCTGCCGGTGGCAGGCAAGCCACTGGTCTGGTACATGGGTGACGACTCCAACAACGAATACCTGTACAAGTTCGTTTCCACCGCCGTGTGGGACGCCGCCGACGCCAACCCGGCCGACCGCCTGGCCACCGGCGCCAAGTACCTGGACCAGGGCAAGCTCTATGTGGCCCGCTTCAACGCCGACGGCACCGGTGTGTGGCTGCTGCTCGACGTCGCCACAGCCACCAAGGCCGGCAGCACCTTGGGTGCACTGTACGGTGACCTGGCGGGCATCATCCTCAACACCCGGGGCGCGGGCGATGCCGTGGGGGCAACGCCGATGGACCGTCCGGAATGGACAGCGGTCAACCCGCTCAATGGCGATGCCTACCTGACCCTGACCAACAACAGCGCACGTACCCCGGACAAGGTCGACGCTGCCAACCCGCGCGGCCCTAACCGCCACGGCCACATCATTCGCTGGCACGACAGTGACGACCAGTTGAGTTTCACCTGGGACATCTTCGTGTTTGGCGCCAATGCTGCCGGTACCGCTGACATCAACCGCTCGGGCCTGACCGAACTCAACCAGTTCGCCAGTCCCGATGGCATGAGCTTCGATAGCCGCGGCGTGCTGTGGTTCGAGACCGACAACGGCGAAACCACCCTCACCGATTACACCAATGACCAGTTGCTGGCGGTGATTCCTACCGACCTGGTGGACGCTACAGGTAAACAGGTGCCGATCAATGCGCAGAACCAGGTGGACCTGCGCCGCTTCTTCGTTGGGCCGAACGGCTGCGAAGTGACCGGGATTACTTTCACGCCGGACAACAAGTCGATCTTCGTCAATATCCAGCACCCGGATAACTGGCCGTATACCGACAAGGCCACCGAGGTGACCCCGGCGGGGACTACGCTGCGCCCGCGGGCTTCGACGGTGGTGATCCAGCGTGATGATGGGGGCGAGATCGGCACAGTCTGATCCACTTCACCAGGGCCGCAGTGCGGCCCGTCCAGCCAGGTGGACTGCCCCCGGAAAGTTGGACACCAATCCAACCCAAGGGGGCCGTTCACGGATCGTAGAAGCGACACCGAGCTCTGTGGGGGCTGGGCACGCTCACCACATAACAGGCTCCCGACTTTTTACCCGCACTTGCTGCGCCGGCACCCGGGCATGCCATTGCACCACCCCCAGCGCCTCCACCAGGAACTGACTGCGCATTGTCCGCCCCGCTTCCTCGAACGACAGCTGCAACAGAAAATGCCCACTGTTGAGCAGCAAACCCTCGCTTAACCGTTCGAACGTCTCGTCATCCACGGCCCCTAGCGCCTGACGCAACGCTGCAGCATCAACATACCCCGACGCCGGTCGACCACTGACGATCCGGGTCAGCAGCGACCGCGGATAGCGCCCTTCATACAGTGCCTCGAGCAGCGGTAGATGCTCCAGGCCCAAGGCATTGGCGTTCAAGCGCCAACCACTGGTCTGCGGCAAGGCACATAGCATCGGGTAGCGGCCCTGGCGGGAGGCATCCGGCTCCAGCAGCAGGTTCAGCTCACTGGTGTCGAGCATCGGCTGGTTGGCCGCCAGGCGCGGTGGCTGCTGGCGTAGGTACTGGGCACTTTCGGCGCCCTGCAGGCGGGCGTCACTGTCACTGTCGAGCCAGTCGGCCAAGGCATCGATCAAACGCTCTGCCGCCATGTCATCACCCAGCAGGTGCCGCAGCTGGCGTTCGGCACGCTCGCCATCAGCCCCCAGCAGCGCATTGACGTTGAAGCACGTGTGCTGATCGTGCACCCGCAGTTGCGCCTGGCCGGCACCAAAATCGTAATTCAGCGGCTGGCCGCGCAGCGCCTGCCAGAACAGCGGGCTGAGCCGCCAGGCCGGGTCACGCAGGGCCTGTGAGGCATAGGCCAGTCCGGCCTGCTCCATGGCCCGGACCTGCACGCGTTGGCGTAGCAATTGCACCTCATCGACCTGGCGCCGGCCGTCTTCCACCAGCCAGGCCATCCCTGCGGCGAGCATTGCCAGCACCACCATCACCATCAGCAGTGCCGCACCCTGCTGTCGCTTGCCAGCCATTGACATTCCCTTTCATTCAATAAAGGCGTCAGTCAACACGCGGGTTGTTGCAGGTAGATGGCAACAGCGTTGCAGTCATGTGCGCGTCATCTGCCCACGGCAGGATTGGCCTTTCTTTTCATGGCCTTACAGGAGTGGTCGTAATGGGTGGCATTGGTATCTGGCAACTGGTGATCGTACTGCTGATCGTGTTTCTGCTGTTCGGTACCAAACGCCTGAAGGGCTTAGGCAGTGACGTGGGCGAAGCGATCCAGGGCTTTCGCAAGTCCATGGGTGGCGACACTGACGCCACCCGTGCGGACCAGGTGCAACAGCACCCTCCCCTGACCACCCAGGCGGCGCAGCAACCAACGGATCGGCAAGCCTGATGTTCGAGGTAGGCTTCAGCGAACTGCTGCTGGTGGGCGTCGTCGCCCTGCTGGTGCTTGGCCCGGAACGTCTGCCCGTGGCGGTGCGTACCTTGGGCCGTGGCCTGGGCCAGGCGCGCCGGGCAATGCAGGGGCTGCGCGCGCAGATGGAGCGCGAGATCGACATGCCGCCATTCGACAGCGCGCCGCTGCGGCGCCTTGAGCAGGACATCCGCCAAGGCATCAGCCTTACCCCCGAGCCGAGCAAGGTGCCCAGGGAGAACAACCCATGAGCCTTGCCCTGGATCCGACAGCACGCATGCCACTGACCGGTCACCTGGGTGATTTGCGCAAACGGCTGGTGCGCTGCCTGCTCTTGCTGACACTGGTGTTCGCCGGCCTGTTCCCGTTCGCGCAACAGCTTTATACGTTGATCTCCGAACCGCTGCGTCGCTTCCTCCCCGAAGGCGCCAGCATGATCGCCACCAGCGTCACTTCACCGTTTCTCACGCCGTTCAAGCTGACGGCCATGTGCGCGCTGTTCGTGGCCATGCCGCTGTTGCTGCACCAGGCCTGGGGGTTTCTCGCACCCGGGCTGTACCGCCGCGAACGGCGCATTGCCCTGCCATTGCTGGTGTCGAGCATCGTGCTGTTCTATGCCGGCATGGCGTTCGCGTTCTACCTGGTGTTCCCGATGATGTTCGGGTTCTTTGCCAGCGTGACGCCGGATGGCGTGGCAATGATGACCGATATCAGCCAATACCTGGATTTCATCATGGCGCTGTTCCTGGCCTTTGGCCTGGCGTTCGAGATCCCGGTGGCAACTTTCATCGTGGTGTGGGTGGGGCTGGCCGATGTGGCCACACTGCGGCGTAGCAGACCCTACGTGATCGTCGGGTGCTTTGTGGTGGGGATGATTCTGACACCGCCGGATGTGTTTTCGCAGACGATGCTGGCAGTGCCGATGTGGGTATTGTTCGAGGTGGGACTACTGGCGTGTACAGGGTTGCGGCGCGCCGGGCAGGCCACGGAGCGTGCGGCTGAGTGAGCCGGCCCTGTCGCCGACAAGCCCGCACCCACCACAGGGACGCCGCCCTCTAGAACTCGGCGAGCCGCCAGACTTCATAGGCTGGCGTCTCGTACGGGTGGCTGTGCTTGAGCGCGGCGACGACCTGTACCACCCGATCGTCAGCCACCACCAGCTCCACCTTCCACTCCTCGACCACTTCGACCTGACCCGTTTGCCCGAGGTACGGCTGGCTGCCGTGCAACGGGCGGAACTGGCCCTGGCCCAAGGTTTGCCAGGCGCAGTGGTCATAGTCGCCGATGCGCCCGCCACCGGCGGCGAACACAGCGGCCTTGACCACGTCGACATGGCTGGCGGGGACGAAGAAGGCGAGCTTGTACACCCTTAGTTCACCCACACCCGCGCATTGCGGAACATACGCATCAGCGCGGCGTCTTCCTGCCACTCATCCGGGCGCCAGGAGTTCTGCACGGCGCGGAACACACGCTCCGGGTGCGGCATCATGATGGTCACGCGGCCGTCGCGGCTGGTCAGGCCGGTGATACCACGCGGCGAGCCGTTCGGGTTGGCCGGGTAGGCTTCGGTGACCTTGCCATGGTTGTCGACGTAGCGCAGCGCCACGCAACCGGACAGGTCGGCTTCCAGCAGTGCCTCTTCGCTGGCGAACTCGGCGTGGCCTTCCCCGTGGGCGATGGCGATCGGCATGCGCGAACCGGCCATGCCCTGCAGGAAGATCGAGTTGGACTTCTGCACCTCGACCATGGCCACGCGCGCCTCGAACTGCTCCGAGCGGTTGCGCACGAAGTGCGGCCAGTACTCGGTGCCCGGAATCAGCTCGTGCAGGTTGGACATCATCTGGCAACCGTTGCACACGCCCAGGGCGAAGCTGTCGGTGCGCTCGAAGAAGGCCTGGAAGGCATCACGGGCACGGCTGTTGAACAGCGCCGACTTGGCCCAGCCTTCACCGGCGCCCAGCACGTCACCGTAGGAGAAGCCACCGCAGGCCACCAGGCCTTTGAACGCGTCGAAGTCGACACGGCCAGCGAGGATATCGCTCATGTGCACGTCGATGGCAGCAAAGCCTGCACGGTCGAAGGCGGCTGCCATCTCGACCTGCCCGTTGACGCCCTGCTCGCGCAGGATCGCCACTTGCGGGCGCACGCCTTTCTTGATGTACGGCGCAGCGATGTCGTCGTTGACGTCGAACCCGACCTTCACCGACAGGCCAGGGTTGTCCTCTTCCAGCAGCAGGTCGAACTCCTGATCGGCGCAGTCAGCGTTGTCGCGCAGGCGCTGGATCTGGTAGCTGGTCTCGGCCCACTGGCGCTGCAACATGCGGCGGTCGTCGTCGAACAGCACTTCGCCGTTCAGGCTGATGGACACTTCAGCGTTGTTCACCGGCTTGCCGATCACGGCAACGCACTGTTCGCCCAGGCCGGCAGCGCTGAACTGCGCAAGCACGTCCGGGGTGGCATCCTGGCGAACCTGGATGACCGCACCCAGCTCTTCGTTGAAGAGGATGGCCGGCACGTCCTTGCGGCTGTCGGTCAGTGGGTCGAGCTGCAGGTCGAGGCCGCAGTGGCCGGCAAAGGCCATTTCCAGCACGGTGGTCAGCAGGCCACCGTCGGAACGGTCGTGGTAGGCCAGCAGGTGGCCGTCGGCGTTCAGGCCCTGGATCACGGCGAAGAACGCCTTGAGGTCTTCGGCGTCGTCGACGTCCGGCGCCTGGGCGCCGATCTTGCCGTAGGTCTGCGCCAGGATCGAGGCACCCATACGGTTCTTGCCACGGCCCAGGTCGATCAGGATCAGGTCGGTTTCACCCTTGTCCATGCGCAGTTGCGGGGTCAGGGTGCCGCGGATGTCAGTGACCGGGGCAAAGCCGCTGACGATCAGCGACATGGGCGCGGTGACGCTCTTCTCGACGCCCTCATCGCTCCACTTGGTCTTCATCGACATGGAGTCCTTGCCGACCGGAATGGTCAGGCCCAGCTCTGGGCACAGCTCCATGCCGACAGCCTTGACGGTGTCGTACAGGCGGGCGTCTTCACCCGGGTGACCGGCGGCGGACATCCAGTTGGCCGACAGTTTGATGTCGGACAGTTTTTCGATGCGGGCGCCGGCCAGGTTGGTCAGCACCTCGCCGATGGCCATGCGGCCGGACGCCGGGGCATCCAGCAGGGCCAGCGGAGTGCGCTCACCCATGGCCATGGCTTCACCGGTGTAGACGTCGAAACTGGTAGCAGTGACGGCGCAGTCGGCCACCGGGACCTGCCACGGGCCGACCATCTGGTCGCGGGCAACCAGGCCGGTGATGGTGCGGTCGCCGATGGTGATCAGGAAGCTCTTGCTGGCCACCGCGGGGTGGTGCAGGACGCGCTCGACGGCCTGGTCCAGGTCCAGTTCGCTCGGGTCGAAGTCATCGCCCAGCTCGGCCTCGCGGGTAACCGAACGGTGCATGCGCGGCGGCTTGCCCAGCAGCACGTCGAGCGGCATGTCCACCGGGGTGTTGCCGAAGTGGCTGTCGGTCACGGTCAGGTGCGGCTCGGCGGTGGCTTCGCCGACCACGGCGAACGGGCAGCGCTCGCGCTCGCAGATGGCCTGGAAGCGCTCGAAGTCCTCAGCGCTGACTGCCAGCACGTACCGCTCCTGCGACTCGTTGCTCCAGATTTCGTGCGGCGCCATGCCCGGCTCGTCGTTGGGCACGTTGCGCAGTTCGAAGCGGCCACCGCGGCCACCGTCGTTGACCAGTTCAGGGAACGCGTTGGAAATACCACCAGCGCCCACGTCGTGGATGAAGGCGATCGGGTTCTTGTCGCCCAGTTGCCAGCAACGGTCGATGACCTCCTGGCAACGACGCTCCATTTCCGGGTTTTCACGCTGTACCGACGCGAAGTCGAGGTCGGCGGAGCTGGCACCGGTGGCCACCGAAGAGGCGGCACCGCCGCCCAGGCCGATCAGCATGGCAGGGCCGCCGAGCACGATCAGCTTGGCGCCGACAGTGATCTCGCCTTTTTGAACGTGGTCTTCACGGATGTTGCCCATGCCGCCGGCGAGCATGATCGGCTTGTGGTAGCCGCGCACTTCTTCACCACGCGGGGTGTTGATGGCCTGCTCGAAGGTACGGAAGTAGCCGGTCAGGGCCGGGCGGCCGAATTCGTTGTTGAATGCGGCGCCGCCCAGCGGGCCTTCGACCATGATGTCCAGCGCATCGACGATGCGGCCTGGCTTGCCATAGGCCTGCTCCCAGGGTTGCTCGAAGCCTGGAATGCGCAGGTTGGACACGGTGAAGCCGGTCAGGCCAGCCTTGGGCTTGGCGCCCCGACCGGTAGCACCTTCGTCGCGAATTTCGCCGCCGGAGCCGGTTGAGGCGCCGGAGAACGGAGCGATGGCGGTCGGGTGGTTGTGCGTCTCGACCTTCATCAGGATGTGCACCGGCTCCTGCACCGCGCCGTACTGGCGGGTTTCAGGGTTCGGGTAGAAGCGGCCGGCGACGTTGCCGACGATGACCGAGGCGTTGTCCTTGTAGGCCGACAGCACGCCTTCGCTGTGCATCTGGTAGGTGTTCTTGATCATGCCGAACAGGCTCTTTTCCTGCGCCTGGCCGTCAATGTCCCAACTGGCGTTGAAGATCTTGTGGCGGCAGTGCTCGGAGTTGGCCTGGGCGAACATCATCAGTTCGATGTCGTTGGGGTTGCGCGCAAGGCCCTGGAAGGCATTAACCAGGTAGTCGACCTCGTCTTCGGCCAGGGCCAGGCCCAGGTCGATGTTGGCCTTGGCCAAGGCCTCACGGCCACCTTCGAGGATGTTGACCGACGTCATCGGCTTGGGCTGGGCATGGCTGAACAGGTCGGATGCCTGCTCCGGCTTGGCCAGTACGCGCTGGGTCATGCGGTCGTGCAGTTGGGCAGCGACACGTTCGGCGTCGGCCTCGCTCAGGTCACCGGCGATATAGTAGGCGATGCCGCGCTCCAGGCGCTGGATCGACTGCAGGCCGCAGTTGTGGGCGATGTCGCTGGCCTTGCTGGCCCAGGGCGAGATGGTGCCCAGGCGCGGCACGACCAGGAACAGGCGGCCAGTGGGCTCCTGTACCGGCACGCTCGGGCCGTATTTGAGCAGACGGCCCAGCACCTGCTGCTGGTCGGCGGTCAGCTCGCCGTCAACGTCGGCGAAGTGGGCGAATTCGGCATACAAACCAGTAACAGCGGGGACTTTCTGGCTCAGTTGCTCGAGTAATTTACCGTGGCGAAAGGCAGAAAGGGCAGGAGCGCCGCGCAGGATCAACATCGTCGGGACAGCCTCAGGAAGGGGTGTGCTTAGAGGCCGTGCATTCTAGCCTAATTCCACGGCTTTCGGCACCCGCTCTAAGCCAAGCCTGCCGGGCGGTGGAACCGGACTTTCGGGTCAAAAAATTTGCCCTGCCTGGCCTGCACCTTCGCCAAGGCCGGGGCAACACAGAACGCGCTACCAGACAAGCTATCTGTTGTCGAGATATGGCTGTGCCGGTCCTTTGCGTATACTGCAACCTATGTTCGCCCACACTGCTTTGCGCCAGCGTTGCGCCAGATGGCTCTTCGCAACCGGACTCTTTCTGATGCTCGGTGCCTGTGTTGAAAAACCCAGCACCCTCGAGCGCGTGAAGGAGGATGGCGTGCTGCGCGTGATCACCCGCAACAGCCCGGCCACCTACTTCCAGGACCGCAATGGCGAAACAGGCTTCGAGTATGAACTGGTCAAGCGTTTCGCCGACGATCTCGGCGTAAAGCTGCAGATCGAGACCGCCGACAACCTCGATGAGCTGTTTGACCAGCTGGGCAAGCCTTCCGGCCCGGTGCTGGCTGCCGCCGGCCTGGTCAGCAGCGAGCGGCGCAAGGCCCAGGCGAAGTTCTCGCACCCGTACCTTGAAGTGACCCCGCAGGTCATCTACCGTAACGGTCGCCCCCGGCCCACCGACCCCAAGGGCCTGGTCGGCAAGAAGATCCTGGTGCTCAAAGGCAGCAGTCACGCCGACCAGTTGGCCGAGCTGAAGAAGCAGTACCCCGGCCTGGAATATGAAGAATCCGACGCCGTGGAGGTGGTCGACCTGCTGCGCATGGTCGATGAAGGCCAGATCGACCTGACCCTGGTCGACTCAAACGAGCTGGCCATGAACCAGGTGTACTTCCCCAACGTGCGGGTCGCCTTCGACCTGGGCGACACGCGCGATCAACGCTGGGCCGTGGCGGCAGGCGAAGACAACAGCCTGCTCAACGAGGTCAACGAATACCTCGACAAGGCGCAGAAGAACGGCACGCTGCAACGCCTTAAGGACCGCTACTACGGCCATGTCGACGTGCTGGGCTATGTCGGTGCTTATACCTTCGCCCAGCACCTGCAGCAACGCCTGCCCAAATACGAGAAGCACTTCAAGAGCTACGCCAAGGTCGAGCAGGTGGACTGGCGGCTACTGGCAGCGATTGGCTACCAGGAATCGATGTGGCAGCCGGAAGTCACCTCCAAGACGGGCGTACGCGGCCTGATGATGCTGACCCAGCGCACCGCTCAGGCCATGGGCGTGTCCAACCGCCTCGACCCCCGGCAAAGCATCCAGGGCGGCGCCAAGTACTTCATGAAGATCAAGGAAGAGCTCGACGACAGCATCCAGGAGCCGGACCGGACCTGGTTTGCGCTGGCCGCCTACAACGTCGGCACCGGCCACCTGGAAGACGCCCGTACCCTGGCCAAGCGCGAAAAGCTCAACCCGAACAAGTGGCTGGATGTGAAGAAGATGCTGCCACGCCTGTCGCAGAAACAGTGGTACCGGCAGACCAAGTACGGTTACGCCCGCGGCGGCGAGCCGGTGCACTTCGTGGCCAACATCCGGCGTTACTATGACATCCTCACCTGGGTGACCCAGCCCCAGCTCGAAGGCCAGGTGGCCGAGGGCAACCTGCATGTGCCCGGGGTCAACAAGGACAAGCCGGCGGAACAGTCGCCGCCGATGTAACCTTCGAGCGAAGCCGTCCGCGGACTGTTCAGGCATCGCCCCCGCAGGGTCACCGTACGTTCTGACGGTGACGCCGAAGCTGAACAGACTAACCCTTCGCCCGCCGCGCCCTGAAGAAGTCACTGAGGATCTGCCCGCACTCCTGCGCCAGCACCCCGCCCTCCACCATCACCCGATGGTTGAGAAAGCCCTGGCCGAAGAACTGCCCCTGGCTTTGCACGACCCCCGCCTTGGGCTCCAGCGCGCCATACACCACCCGCGACACCCGCGAATGAACGATCAACCCTGCGCACATGCTGCACGGCTCCAGTGTCACGTACAACGTGCTGCCCGGTAGCCGGTAATTGCTGGCCGATTTCGCCGCTGCGCGGATGGCGACCATTTCGGCGTGGGCGCTGGGGTCACTGTCGATGATCGGCCGGTTGAAGCCTTGCCCAATCACCTGGCCATGCTGCACCAGCACCGCCCCCACCGGCACCTCACCCATGGCCGCACCTTCGGCGGCCAGGGCCAGAGCCAGGTGCATGAATTCCTGATCGCGGCTGCGATCGATGATCTGCGGGCGCATCACACCACCGTGATCGCGGCCATCAGGCCGGTTTCCATATGGTCGATGACATGGCAGTGGAACATCCAGGTACCGGAGTTATCCGCCACCAACGCCACTTGGGCACGCTCGTTCTTGCCCAACAGGTAGGTGTCGGTGAACCACGGTTCGACGATATTGCGTCGATTGGAGGCGATCACCTTGAAACTCATGCCGTGCAAGTGGATCGGGTGCTGGTACTGGGTCATGTTCTTCAGCTCGAAGATGTAGCTCTTGCCCTTCTGCAGCGTAGCGATCGGTCGGTCGGCACAGGTCTTGTCGGTGATGTCCCAGGCCTGACCGTTGATCTGCCACAGGCTCGGCGGCTTGCCGTTCTCGGTATTGACCGAAACCTTGCCCACCCACTCGAAATTGAAGTTCAGCTTTTCGGCATTATCCAGGTCCGGCTCTGCGACCGGGTTGCGCGGCAAGGCCGGCGGCCAGTCGCTGGGCGCCTCGTTGCTGGCCACCGAGCGCAGGGTGCCCAGGCGCACGAACCCATCACGCAAGGAAATTTCCTCGCCCGCCTCGGGGATACGGATCGCCAGGCAGATGCGCATGCCAGGGCCCAGCCAGTATTCGTCATCCATCGGCCGTGGCGTGATCGGGTTGCCGTCGAGGGCGTAGATTTTCGCCTCGAAGTTGCCCTTGAGGTTCAGCCGATAGGTCCAGGTGTTGTCCAGGTTGAGCAGCCGCAAGCGCACCACCTGCCCGGCCGGTAGTTCGGTCACCGAGTCGGCCTGGCCGTTGATGGTGATCAGCCGCCCTGCGGTACCGTTACGCGCGGCCTCACGGGGAATGCTGAACGGCAGCCAGGCACCCTGCTCGTCCACGTGCCAGTTCTTCAGGCTCAGGGTGCGTTCATGGAGGAAGCCGGTAGGCTCACGTTCCTCGACGATCAACGGGCCGACCAGGCCGCGGCCCAGTTCCTCGGAACTGCTGACGTGCGGGTGGTACCAGTAGCTGCCGGCATCCGGCACGCGGAACTTGTAGTCGAAGTATTCGCCGGGCTTGACCGGTAACTGCGACACGTACGGCACCCCGTCCATTTCCAGCGGGAGGCGGATGCCGTGCCAGTGGATGGTGGTTTCCACCGGCAGATGGTTGATGAACCGCACCCGCAGCCAGGTGCCCTGGCGCACCCGCAGTTCAGTGCCGGGCGCCGAGGGGCCGAACGCCCAGGCTTCGGTCTTGAAACCGGGCACCAGTTCGACATCCAGGGGGGCGGCGATCAGCTCGTAATCATGCCCGGCATTGTCGTCCTCGACCTTGCCCAGCCAGTACCGCGCCGCGCCTCCTGCGCCCAGGCCTACTACAACCAGGCCAGTCAGGCCTTTGAGCATTTGTCGACGGGTGAAGGACATCGGTGCGGGTACCTCGTTTCGGCGCAATCAAGCTGCCAGCACAGCTGGCGATGAAGGGCGAATACGATACACCTGCAATTGAGAAAGATTAAGTGAAGTGTTGTAGCAGTACCTTCACCTAAAGAGATATCTACCGCGACCCACGCACTGTCCCGATGCAGGCTCTGGCGTTCACCCTCATCGAGTAAACGCCATGGATCTCTCTTCCCGACAGCAGCAAACCCTCCAGCAGCTCCGGAAAATGGCCGTGCCCCTGGTCGTCGCCTGCCCGGATATGCGCCAGATGGCACGCGATACCGCCCTTTCCATCCTGTTCAAGCACCACCAGGCGCAGTTGGAGCCTGACCAGGTTCATCTCAACCGCTTTCACACCGCCGTGAGTAACCCACGGTCATTCAGTGGCTGGGAACACCGCGAGTCACCGTTCCAATCACTGACCCTGCCGCAACTGGTGATGCACCGTTTCGACGTCCACGACCAGGACAATGCCGACCTGCTCAGCTATCTGACCGGTTTCTACAAGGACGGTGCGGACAAAGAAGTATTCGACGAGCACAACGAAATTGCCATCGCCCCTCGCGACGTGCTTCAGGACTTCTGGGAAATCGATTTCAGCAGCGCGTTCCATAAGCGCCTGGATGATTTCTGGACCCAGCACGCCGACGACTATCGCACCCTGGCCAAGGTCAACTTCCTCGCCAAGGTGCTGGAGTTATGCGTGGAGGATGGACAAAGCGAACTGGCCAGGCGCGCCCGCAGGGTAGCCACCGCCCTGACCGGCGCCAGCACCTGGCCGCCGACCCTTGAGCAACTGCAGCAGCACGTCCCGCCCGCCGCTGGCTACCGCGTTTGCACCTTCGATATCGGCGGCCATGTGGCCACCGACATCCTCCGGGTCGAGATGGACGATGGTTACCAACTGCTCTACACCCCAGGCGAGTTCGAAGCCCTGCACATATTTCGCAACCGCAGCGAGCTGTATTGGTGGGTGCTGATGAACACCAACCAGGCCGATAACAGGGCGCGCTTCATGGGGCATTTCTCGCTCGACACGCTCGACCAAAAGGACAGCAGCGTGGGCCTCAACCACCTGATCGATCTTCTGTTCTTCAACTGGGGAGGCGACGACCACCCCTGCCTCAACCAGTTCGACCGGACAGTGCCCGGTGATGCATTCAGCCATTTGCGAGACTGTGCACGTAAACGCATGATCGACGATGCACAGTTCGCCCTGCGCTCCAATGCCGATTTGCGCAAACAACTGTGGATCGGTTACTTCAAGGCCTTCGGCGAGATAGTGGGCCCCATGGCTGCTGTGTCCTGGCCCGTGGCCCTGGCGGTGGTGGGCGCCGGCCTGGCAGAGACCGGCCTGAGCATCGACCAGGCGGTCAATGGCCATACCACCGCTGAACGCCAGCAGGGGGTAACCGGTGCGGTGCTGGCTGCCATCAATACGCTGTTCAGCGCGACCCTGCTCGCTGGTGCACCGGACGCCCGCCTGGGCGAGATTGGCGAGCCCGAGCCGCCGCTGCCGGGCGAGCCCGATGAAACGTGGCACGCCGCCGAGGACAGCGAGCCTGCGACGCCGGCCGAGATCGAAACCTGGGTCCCTGAACCGCACAGACCTGTCAGGCAAAGCGCCCTGCTAGCCCCCTTCGAAACCAACGAGGTACTGACAGGCTCCCCTGGCAGCGGCCCTCTGGAAGGCATTTATACCCAGGGCGGCAACTTCTACGCCTTGATCGACGAGCAACCCTATCAGGTACGCTTTGTCGGGCAAATGAACAGCTGGGTGGTGGTCGACCCGCAGAACCCGTTTTCTTTCTACCGCAACGTCCCTGTCTCCCTGGATGCCAATGGACAATGGCAGCCCTTCGAGCGCCTCGGGTTACGCGGCGGTATGTTGCCGCGCAAGCTGCTGTCCCTTTGGGGCGGAGCACGGAGCGCTGCAGTGACCGAACTGCCCGCCAGCCCTTATGAAATCCCCCAAGCCCTGCGCAGCGGCTTGAAAAGCGCCGCTGAAGGGGGCAATGACAAAACGTTGAGTGGCATCTTTGTCGACCTGAACCCTGAAGCCAATGAGCAATACATCGAATTCAGGAGACGCCGCGACAGTTTGGCCAGCGACGCCCGGCAGTTCTTCGAAAGCGTACAGCTGCCTGCGCGCCCCAAGCCTCCCGAGCTGCCTCGAGAGGCGAGCCCAAAGCAGATCATCCGCAGCCTGTATGAGCGCAGCCACGGCGTTGTCATTGGTGAGGGGCACTCGCAACTGGGCAGCAAACGCTTTCTGATCGACAACATGGCGCTGCTGAAAAAGCAGAAAGTCAGCGTGTTGTACATGGAGCATTTTCTGACGGACTTCCACCAAGCGGACCTGGACTTGTTCAATCGCACCGGGCAAATGCCAGCAAGCCTGGAGGCCTACGCGGACACCTTGGACATGGGGCACTTCACCGATCGCGCAGGCCGCTACACGTTCAAGCACGTACTGATCGCAGCCCAAAAACAGCGGATCCGCGTCCAGTCCATCGATTGCATGGCCAGCTACCGCCAGGCCTGGGACAGCGCACCATTGCCGCAGACCCGGCAAACGATGATGAACTACTTCGCGCACCTGACCATCGATGCCGACCAGGTCGTACGCGGCCCGGGCAAGTGGGTAGCCCTGGTGGGCAGTACGCACTCGAACACCTTCGAAGGCGTACCCGGCCTGAGTGAACTACAAGGCGCGATCGGGCTGCGCTTTGAAGACATTCAGATCGGTGAAGTGGGCGGCATTGAAGTCGATCCGGGACGCGTGGTTGTCAGCGCCGACCTTGACATCCATCGCCTTCAGGGTGATCTGCGGGTACAGGTAGCGGTGGCCCAGACCACACGGGGCAGCAGGAACCTGGAAATGAGCCTGGCCAGCAGAGGCATGTTCACCTTCAACGACCTCGATGGCCAAATCAAACTGGTCCATCGAAGCAGCGACGGGCAACTGAAATATACCCTGGTGCGCCAGGACGGGCGTTACGTCTACATCGAAAAGCCAGACTGGCCATGGATCAGCGGACGCCACCTCAATGGCCTGGCGCAGTTGCGCACCGCCCTCACCCGCCAAGGCATGCACTACGTTCACACGTGAACAGCGCGCATGCCCTGCAAGCCAGATACGACAAGGGCGCCTTGCGGCGCCCTTGTGGCTTAACTCATTCCCACTCGATAGTGGCCGGCGGCTTGCTGGACACGTCGTAGGTCACGCGCGAGATACCGTCGATCTCGTTGATGATGCGGCCGCTGACGGTCTCCAGCAGATCGTACGGCAGGTGCGCCCAGCGCGCGGTCATGAAGTCCACGGTCTCGACGGCACGCAGGGCGACAACCCAAGCGTAGCGACGGCCGTCGCCAACAACGCCCACCGACTTGACCGGCTGGAACACCACGAAGGCCTGGCTGGTCTTGTGGTACCAGTCGGCCTTGCGCAGCTCTTCGATGAAGATATGGTCGGCGCGACGCAGGATGTCGGCGTACTCTTTCTTCACTTCACCCAAGATACGCACGCCCAGGCCCGGGCCCGGGAACGGGTGGCGGTAGACCATGTCGTACGGCAGGCCCAGCTCCAGGCCGATCTTGCGCACTTCGTCCTTGAACAGTTCGCGCAGCGGCTCGACCAGCTTGAGGTTCATTTCCTCTGGCAGGCCACCGACGTTGTGGTGCGACTTGATCACGTGGGCCTTGCCGCTCTTGGCGCCCGCCGACTCGATCACGTCCGG
This sequence comes from Pseudomonas ceruminis, assembly GCF_021602025.1. Classification (GTDB taxonomy): domain Bacteria; phylum Pseudomonadota; class Gammaproteobacteria; order Pseudomonadales; family Pseudomonadaceae; genus Aquipseudomonas; species Aquipseudomonas ceruminis. The sequence continues at coordinate 171,875 of NZ_BQHW01000004.1, read as the reverse complement.
GTAGATAGTGCCCTGGGCAAGGAACTGGATATTCTCCAGCTTGCTGGCTTCGGCGTCGAACACGTCGATGAAGGTACGGCCGATGATCTTGCGCTTCTTCTCCGGGTCGGCTTCGCCTTCCAGGTTGTCGAGGAACTGCTTCTCGGCATCGGCACGGATCACCTTGACGCCCATGTTTTCCTTGAACATGGCCATCACCTGGTCGCCCTCGTGCAGGCGCAGCAGGCCGTTGTCGACGAATACGCAGGTCAGCTGATCGCCGATGGCGCGGTGCAGCAGCGCGGCAACAACGGAGCTGTCAACGCCACCGGACAGGCCCAGCAGGACGTTGGCCGAACCGACTTGCTCACGCACCTGGGCGATGGCGTCTTCGACGATGTTGGACGGTGTCCACAGGGCTTCACAGCCGCAGATGTCCTGGACGAAGCGCGAGAGGATGCGACCGCCCTGCTTGGTGTGGGTCACTTCCGGATGGAACTGCACGCCGTAGTAGCCACGGGAATCGTCGAACATGCCAGCGATCGGGCAGCTCGGGGTGCTGGCCAGGATGTTGAAGTTGCCCGGCATCTGGGTGACCTTGTCGCCGTGGCTCATCCACACGTCCAGGCCCAGCACACCGTCGTCATCGACGTGGTCTTCGATGCCGTCCAGCAGGCGGCTCTTGCCGACCACGTCAACACGGGCATAGCCGAATTCGCGCAGGTCGGAACCTTCGACCTTGCCGCCCAACTGCTCGGCCATGGTCTGCATGCCGTAGCAGATGCCCAGCAGCGGTACGTTCAGGTCGAACACGGCCTGCGGTGCACGCGGGCTGTTGGCTTCGTGGACCGACTCAGGGCCGCCAGCAAGGATGATGCCGCGCGGGTTGAATTCGCGGATCGCTTCATCATCCATGTCGAACGGATGCAGTTCGCAGTAGACACCGATCTCGCGCACGCGGCGGGCGATCAGCTGGGTGTACTGGGAACCGAAATCGAGGATCAGGATGCGGTGAGCGTGAATGTCGAGGGCCATGACTCAATCTCGTCAGTGGAAATCGGAAACGACGCGGGGCTGTCGTGACAGCCCCGCTTCTGTTGTAGCTGGAAGCCTCAGCCTACGCGGTAGTTAGGGGCTTCTTTAGTGATCTGCACATCGTGCACGTGGGACTCGGCCATGCCGGCACCGGTGATGCGCACGAATTCCGGCTTGGTGCGCATCTCTTCGATGGTCGCGCTGCCGGTGTAGCCCATGGACGAACGCAGGCCGCCCATCAGCTGGTGAATGATCGCGGCCAGGGCGCCTTTGTACGGGACGCGGCCTTCGATCCCTTCCGGAACGAGCTTCTCGGCGCCGGCCGAGGAGTCCTGGAAGTAACGGTCGGACGACCCTTGCGCCTGCGCCATGGCACCCAGCGAGCCCATGCCACGGTAGGCCTTGTAGGACCGGCCCTGGAACAGCTCGACTTCACCCGGTGCCTCTTCGGTACCGGCGAACATCGAACCCATCATCACGCACGAAGCACCGGCAACGATGGCCTTGGACAGGTCACCCGAGAAGCGGATGCCGCCGTCGGCGATCAGCGGCACGCCCGTGCCTTCCAGGGCTGCGGCGACGTTGGCGATGGCGCTGATTTGCGGCACGCCGACGCCGGCGACGATACGGGTGGTGCAGATCGAGCCTGGGCCGATACCGACCTTGACTGCGTCAGCGCCAGCCTCGGCCAGGGCCTTGGCCGCAGCGCCGGTGGCGATGTTGCCGCCGATCACCTGCACTTGCGGGTAGGTTTCCTTGACCCAGCGCACGCGATCGATCACACCCTTGGAGTGGCCATGGGCGGTGTCGACCACCACCACGTCAACGCCGGCGGCAACCAGGGCGGCAACGCGCTCGCCGGTGTCCTTGCCGGTGCCGACCGCAGCGCCGACACGCAGACGACCCTGGTCGTCCTTGCTGGCCAGCGGGTAGGCCTTGGCTTTTTCAATGTCCTTGACGGTCATCATGCCCTTGAGGCTGAACTTGTCGTCGACGATCAGGACTTTTTCCAGGCGGTGCTTGTGCAGCAGCTCGCGGACTTCGTTCTTGTCGGCGCCTTCGCGCACGGTGACCAGACGCTCTTTAGGCGTCATCACGTCGCGCACCTTGGCATCCAGGCGGCTTTCGAAGCGCACGTCACGGGAAGTGACGATACCGACCAGGTCGCCGTTCTCCAGCACCGGAACACCGGAGATGTTGTTCAGGCGGGTCAGGTCGAACAGGTCGCGCACAGTGGCGTCGGCTTCGATGGTGATCGGGTCCTTGACCACGCCAGCCTCGAACTTCTTGACCTTGCGCACTTCGCCGGCCTGCTGTTCGATGGTCATGTTCTTGTGGATGATGCCGATGCCGCCTTCCTGGGCCATGGCGATAGCCAGGCGCGCTTCGGTCACGGTATCCATGGCGGCGGAAACCAGTGGGATGTTCAGCTCGATGCCACGAGTCAAACGGGTCTTGAGACTGACTTCATTGGGCAGTACCTCAGAGTAGCCAGGTACAAGGAGGATATCGTCGAAGGTCAGGGCTTCTTGGCTGATACGCAGCATCGCGGGGGCTCCCGGGCGGGAAAAATGGAAGCGCGCCATTATACTCATCCACGGCGCGCCGCTCAATGCAAAATAAGGGCCTTCGGTCAGCGTACTGGCAGTTTTACCTGCACCACCGCCACCGGCTGATCCAGCCAGTCGGCGAAGCTGTCGAGAAAGGCTTGGGTAAACCCGGCCTCGCCCCAGTTGTTGAAGATGAACCCCAGGTTGGAAAAGGCACATGGCTGCAGGAAGATGAAGCCATTGATGTCGTCTTCGAAGCCGCACAACGGGCAGGTGAAGTTGTCACTCACCCCTGGCATCCACTCTTCCAGGCTTTCGAACAAGGGCTCACCCACCTCGCGGCGGCACTCCGGGCAGCCGGCTTCTTCAAGGAAGCCATCGCTGGGTGTATAGATGCAGCGCTTGAGCACCACCTCCAAACCATTGACCGGCTCCCCGAACGGCAACCTTTGCGGGTGCAGGGCGACCTTGCGTGCGCCATCGGCCAGGGCATGGCCCATGCGGTTGCCGGTACGACCACAGGTGGTCAGCGGTTCCTCGACGATCTTCTCCCGCACCAGCCAGCGCAGGATGGCCCGCGCGCGCGCCTCGTGGACCGGCACGGTGGAGAGTCTGGGAACGATGATGCTTTGGGTGTTCATTGACAAAACAGGCCTGCGAACTGCGGTAATGGCGCAATTCTACCGCTCACGCGCTCAGGTAGCGACCGATGAGCGCCAGGCCGCTGCCCAGTACCAGCCAGGTGACCAGGCGCACGAAGGCCTCGCGTGAGAGTTTCAGGGTCAGCCTGCGCCCGACCCACAGCCCGGCGAACATAACCGGCAACAGGCTGGCGGCGAGCAACAGCAGGCTGGTATCGGCGTAGACCCCGGCGAGCAGGAACAACGACAGGCGCACCACCGTACTGCAACTGATCAAGGCGCTCTGAGTCGCGCGTATTTGCTCTTTCACCTCCAGCCGCGCGCTCAGGTAGATGGCGTAGAGGAAGCCCCCGCTGCCGAACAAAGCCCCGAACAAGCCACCGGTGATGCCCATCGGCACGGCCCAGAGGCCGGACAGACGGGCCGGCCGCAGGTTCACCGCCAGGCCATAGATGGCGTAGGCGGTGACGAACAGCCCCATCAGCAAGAGCGACAGGTCGGACTTGAGGTGCAACAGAAACACCACGCCCAGGGTGCAGCCCACGGCCATGCACGGCAGCAAGCGTAACAGTTCGCCTCGCACCACATCGCGGCGCGACGGTAACAGGTTGCCCAACGCCGCGACGAAATCCAGCAATACCAACAGCGGAATGATCCGCGACAGCGGCATGAAGTGGATCAGTACCGGGCCGGCCACCAGCGCGGTGCCAAATCCGGCAATGCCGAAGACGATGTACGCAACACCGACACCAAGCAGGATGGGCAGCCAGTCAAGGCCAGAAAACGACAGTTGGGCGAGCATGGCAGCAGTTCCGGGGAAGACAGCCAAAGGTTAGCCAGCCCTGAGCTATGCCGACTAATATGTCTTTTTAGCCACACCTATCTCGAAAAGGCATGACATGACCTCGATCCGCCAACTGCGTTACTTCGTTGAAATAGCCGAGTGCGGCAGCTTCAGCGGTGCCGCCGAGCGGCTGTACATCGCCCAATCAGCATTGAGCCGGCAGATCAAGGCGCTGGAGCGGCAACTGGGCACGGCGCTGTTCGAACGGACCGCACGCCTGCCACGCCTGACGCCGGCCGGCCACACCTTTCTGGAGCAGGCACGCCGCTTGCTGGCTGACCTGGCGCAGGCCGAGCGGACCACCCGCGACGTGGGTGAAGGGCTGCTGGGCAGCCTGCGCCTGAACCACTCCAGCACCGTGCCGCTGACCGGCCCGCTACTGGCTCGCCTGGGGAGCTACCTGCGGCACAACCCAGGGGTTTCGCTGGAAATCGCGCAGCAGTCGTCAGAGGCGCAGTTGGAGGACATCGCCGCCGGGCGGCTGGATATCGGCCTGTTGCGCCTGCCAGTGTTGCGCCAGCATGAAGGTGTGGTGTTGCATGAACTGTTCAGTGAGCCCCTGTTGCTGGCGGTTGCCGCCGGGCATCCACTGGTGAGCGCGGCACAGGTGAAACTCGAGCAGTTACGGGAAGAGCGCTTCATTTCCATCCCGCACCGGGACCGCGGCGGGCTCAGTTACCTGTCGGCCTCGCTGTGCATGGAGGCGGGCTTTTTCCCAAAAGCGGCACAGGTGGTGTCGCGCAAGACGACACAGTTGCAGCTGATTCAGGCGGGGTTCGGGGTAGCGTTGTTACCCGAATGCATGCGCGAGATTGCGCCGGCCTCGGTCAGCTTCGTGGCGCTCGAGGGCACGCGCGAAAGCACCGTGGCGCTGGCCTGTCGGCGGGATGCGGGGCAGAGGGTGCAGCAGTTCGTGAGGGTGATGCAGGCTTGCTCAGGATAGGGCCGAGACAGACAACCAGGGCCGATGTCCTTTATGATGCCTGCCATGATCAAAGACCCCTTCGAACGACTCGGCCTGGACCGCGAGGTCCTGACCGTCAGCCAACTCAACGGGCGCGCCCGCGTGCTGCTGGAAGACGTGTTCCGCAGCGTCTGGGTGGAAGGCGAGATTTCCAACCTTGCCCGCCCGGCCTCCGGCCATCTGTACTTCACCCTCAAGGACAGCGGCGCCCAGGTACGTTGCGCGCTGTTCCGCCAGAATGCCACGCGGGTGCGCCAGGCCCTGCGCGACGGCCTGGCGGTGCGGGTGCGCGGCAAGGTGTCGTTGTTCGAGGGGCGCGGCGACTACCAACTGATCCTCGACACCGTCGAGCCCGCCGGTGACGGTGCGCTGCGCTTGGCCTTCGAGGCCCTGAAGGAGAAGCTCGGCGCTGAAGGCCTGTTCAGTGCCGAGCGCAAACGGCCCCTGCCGGCCCACCCGCAGCGCATCGGCGTCATCACCTCGCCCACCGGTGCCGTGATCCGCGACATCATCAGTGTGTTTCGCCGCCGGGCGCCGCAGGTCGAGCTGAATCTGATCCCCACCGCCGTGCAAGGCCGCGAGGCCATCAACCAGATTGTCCGTGCCCTGCAACTGGCCGATGGTCGCGGCTTCGACGCGCTGATCCTGGCCCGCGGTGGCGGCTCGCTGGAAGACCTCTGGTGCTTCAACGAAGAAGCCGTGGCACGCGCTGTCGCGGCCTGCGTCACGCCCATCGTCAGCGCCGTTGGCCACGAGACCGATGTATCGATCAGCGACTTTGTGGCGGACGTACGGGCACCCACGCCATCAGCCGCTGCCGAGCTGCTGGCCCCTGACAGCAGCGGCCTGCAACAGCGGCTGGACGGTCTGCAACGGCGCCTGCTGCTGCGCATGCAGAACCGCATAGCCCACGACCGTCTGCGCCTGGAGTCACTGACCCGACGCCTGCGCCACCCCGGCGAGCGTCTGCGCCAGCAGGCCCAGCGCCTGGATGACCTGGACATGCGCCTGCGCCGCGCATTCCTGCTCAACCTCAACCAGCGCCGCGAACGCCTGGCACGCCTTGACACGCGCCTGGCGGCGCAGCACCCGGGGCGTACATTGAAGTTGCTCGGGCAACGCCTGGACAGCCTTGCCGAGCGTCTGCCACGGGCCATGCGCGACGTGCTGAAGGACCGCCGCCAGCGCTTCCAGACGCAACTGCAAACATTGCAGGTGGTCAGCCCCCTGGCCACCCTGGCGCGGGGCTACAGCATCCTGCTCGACGAGCGTGGCCAGGCCATCCGCAGCGCCGAGCAGACCCGCAACGGCCAGCGCCTGACTGCCCGCCTCAACGAAGGCGAACTGCAGGTGCGGGTCGAGGACAACCACCTGACTCCGGTCACCCTTTCACTACTGGACTGACACATGCCCCGCCTGCTCGCCCCCCTGCTTGCCCTTTCTCTGTTGTTGCTGGCTGGCGGCGCCCAGGCCAGCTACATCACCCGTACCCTGAACAAACCGGTCCCCGGCGGCGTCGCCGTGGTCGACCTCGGCCCAGCGGCCTCGGCGCCCAGCGCACGCTTCGACGGCAAGCCGGTGCTGGTGGTGAAGGAGCAGGACAACTGGCTGGCCATCGTCGGTATCCCGCTGACGCAAAAAACCGGCACGGCCGTGCTCACCCAAGGCGAGCGGCGCCTGCCGTTCAGCGTAGGGGCCAAGCAATACCCCGAGCAGCACATCACCTTGAAGAACAAGCGCCAGGTCAACCCCGACCCGGCCGACCTCAAGCGCATCGACCGTGAACTGGCCGAACAGATCAAGGCCTACCGCAGCTTCAGCCCGAACCTGCCGAGCAACCTGGTGCTCGACAAGCCGGTCAGCGGGCCGCTGTCGAGCAAGTTCGGCGTGCGCCGCTTCTTCAACGGCGAGGAACGCAACCCGCACGCCGGGCTGGACTTCGCGGTGCCGGCAGGCACACCGATCAAGACCCCGGCCAATGGCAAGGTGATCCTGGTGGGTGACTACTTCTTCAACGGGCGCACGGTGTTCGTCGACCATGGCCAGGGCTTCATCAGCATGTTCTGCCATATGTCGAAGATCGATGTGAATGTGGGGCAGCCGTTGCGCCGCGGGGATGTGGTGGGCCGGGTGGGCTCGACCGGACGGGCCACCGGACCGCACATGCACTGGAACGTCAGCCTCAATGATGCACGTGTGGATCCGGCCATTTTCATTGGTGCGTTTCAGCCTTGACCACGCCTCGCCGGCAAGCCGGCTTCCACAGCGCCGAGCAGCGCGTCTCGGTACCTGTAGAGGCCGGCTTGCCGGCGATGGGGCCGGCTCGCCTAAGCCTCGGCATCACAGCCTTGCGCTATCGAAAAATACTGCGCAACAAGCTATAAACCTAAAAAGAATTTCAGCCATAAAATCTCGCAAACACTCTTTTTTTAAGCATTTATCTCAATTTTCGGCGAGCACTTGCCATCCCTGACCCCACTGGTTAGGGTTGAAGGCATGAAAACCTTCAGCACCCTCATTCTGCTCCGACAACATCGCAGCCTCTGCCTGGTCAGCGCCCGACTACCAGGCTGAATCGCGTCGCCTCGCCCCCTCATCTCGTTACGCTCGGCAGGCCCGATCTCGGCCGCACACAAAAGGATTGCTCCCATGACCATGCTCAAAGACCCATCGAAGAAGTACCGCGCTTTCCCGACCATCGACCTGCCCGACCGCACCTGGCCGTCGAAGACCATCACTGAAGAACCGATCTGGTGCAGTTCCGACCTGCGTGATGGCAACCAGTCGCTGATCGAGCCGATGGACTCAGAGAAGAAGCTGCGTTTCTGGAAGACCCTGGTGCAGGTGGGCGTGAAGGAAATCGAAGCCTCGTTCCCGTCCGCCTCGCAGACTGATTTCGACTTCGTGCGCACCCTGATCGAAGACGGCCACATCCCGGACGACACCACCATCCAGGTGCTCACCCAGGCCCGTGAAGACCTGATCGCCCGCACTTTCGAATCGCTGCGCGGCGCCAAGAAAGCCATCGTTCACCTGTACAACGCCACCAGCCCGTCGTTCCGCCGCATCGTCTTCAACCAGGACAAGCAGGGCGTGAAGGACATCGCGGTGAACGCGGCCAAGCTGTTCGTCAAATACGCTGCCCAGCAGCCGGAAACCCACTGGACCTTCCAGTACTCGCCCGAGACCTTCAGCGCCACCGAGCTGGCGTTCGCCAAGGAAGTCTGTGACGCGGTCATCGACGTGTGGAACCCGACCCCTGAGCACAAGGTTATCCTCAACCTGCCCGCCACCGTCGAAGTTGCCACGCCAAACATCTACGCCGACCAGATCGAATGGTTCTGCCGCAACGTCAGCCGCCGTGACAGCGTGATCATCAGCCTGCACTGCCACAACGACCGTGGTACCGGCATCGCCGCCACCGAGCTGGGCCTGATGGCCGGTGCCGACCGCGCCGAAGGCTGCCTGTTCGGCAACGGCGAGCGTACCGGCAACGTCGACCTGGTGACCCTGGCGCTGAACCTCTACACCCAAGGTATCGACCCCAAGCTGGACTTCTCCGACATCGACGGCGTGCGCAAAGTGGTCGAAGAGTGCAACCAACTGCCGGTCCACCCACGTCATCCGTATGTCGGCGACCTGGTCCACACCGCGTTTTCCGGCTCGCACCAGGACGCCATCCGCAAGGGCTTCGCCAAGCAGCAGGAAGGCGAGCTGTGGGAAGTGCCATACCTGCCGATCGACCCAGCTGATATCGGCCGCAGCTACGAGGCGGTCATCCGCGTCAACAGCCAGTCCGGCAAGGGCGGCATCACTTACCTGCTCGAGCAGGAATACGGCATCAGCCTGCCGCGCCGCATGCAGATCGAATTCAGCCAGGTGGTGCAGGGTGAAACCGATCGCCTTGGCCTGGAAATGACCGCCCAGCAGATCTACAGCCTGCTGCACAAGGAATACCTCCAGGCCAATAGCCCGTATGCGCTGGTCAGCCATCGTCTGCAGGAAGAAAACGGCCACAGCGCCGTGGAAGTGGAAGTCGCCGGTGAAGGCGAGACCACCCTGCACTGGCGCGGCAAAGGCAACGGCGCCCTGGAGGCGTTGGTGGCCGGCCTGCCGATCGCCGTGGAGATCATGGACTACAACGAGCACGCCATTGGTGCCGGCACCAACGCCAAAGCGGCGGCCTACATCGAACTGCGTGTGGCCGGCGGCCGCCCTGTGCATGGCGTGGGCATCGATGAAAACATCACCACCGCCAGCTTCAAGGCGCTGTTCAGTGCACTGAACCGCTCGCTGAGCCAGCAAGAAGCCAAAGCAGCGTAAGCTGTAGTTTGATGGCCCAGAGCCCGCATCCTTGATGCGGGCTTTTTAATGCCTGTGGCGCGACAAGGCCAGCACAGGCAGCACAAAACCTGCAGGCAAAAAAAGGGGGCGCCGACCAAGCGCCCCATAAGCCGTAAAGCACACAACAAATTCAGTATCAGTCCAGCAGGGCCATCGCCTCGGCGCTGCACGCCTGGATCCGCGCCCAGTCACCGTTCTTGATCCAGCTGCTGTCGAGCATCCAGGTACCGCCCACGCACATGACGTTGGGCAGGGCCATGTAGTTGCGCACATTGGCCGGGTTAACCCCGCCGGTTGGGCAGAAGCGGATATCGCCGAACGGGCCACCGAAGGCCTTGATCGCCGCCACGCCGCCGCTGATCTCAGCCGGGAAGAGCTTGAAGCGCCGGTAACCCAGGGCATAGCCCATCATGATTTCCGAGGGTGTGCTGATGCCTGGCAACAGCGGAATGTCGCTGTCCACGCCAGCCTCGAGGAGGTCCTGGGTGATGCCCGGGGTAACCACGAACTGCGCACCCGCCGCCTCGACCGCTGCATACATGCCGCGATCGAGCACAGTACCGGCACCGACGCACAGCTGCGGACGCTGCTCGCGTAGCACTTGGATGGCCTTCAGGCCATGCTCAGAGCGCAGGGTCACTTCCAGCGTTCGGATGCCGCCAGCGGCCAAGGCATCGGCCAGGGGCAGGATATCTTCCTCACGGGCGATGGTGATCACCGGCAGGATGCGCGCCGCGCCACAGATCGCATCGATCCGGTCGGCTTTCTCGGCCATCGAGAGCAGAGGCTGTGGGCGTTCGAGGGTGGTCATGACAGTGGATCCTTTGCTCATGGGCACCAGTAGATGTCCAGGGGGTCGTGAAGAAAGGCGCGAATCGGCATTTCGGTAAGGTCGTTGCCCGCCAGCGCGGCGCGCAGGGTAGCGAGTTTGCCCGGCCCTTGCACGGACAGGGCGATGAATGCGGCGCTGGCCAGCAACGCACGGGTCATCGACAGGCGTTGGTGGGGCACGCTCGGCGCCAGCAGCGGCAGGCAGCGACGCGTGGTGTTCAGTTCAAGGCCCTCACGCAGGTTGGGGCTGTTGGGGAACAGCGATGCGGTATGGCCATCGTCGCCCATGCCAAGCACCAACACGTCGATGGCCGGTAGCGCAGCAAGGGCCTTATCGGCTTTGTCGGCCGCCCCTTCAACCGTTTCTGCCTGCTGATAGAGGCCAATGAAACGGGCCTGGGCGGCCGCCCCGCGAAACAGATGACGGGCCAGCAAGCCGGCATTGCTGTCGGCATGTTCCACCGGCACCCAACGCTCGTCGGCCAGGCTGACGGTGACCTTGGACCAATCCAGCACTTCGCTGGCCAGCTTCTCGAGGAAAGGCACCGGGCTGCGGCCACCGGAAAGCACCAGGCATGCCTGGCCCTTGGCGGCGATGGCGGCCTTCAGGCGGGCGGCCACATCAGTGGCCAACGTCGAGGCAAGTACCTTGGCATCACCCAACTGATGCACCTTGACCGCCCCCGGCAATTGCAATTCAGATATCCCCATACCACGCCCTCCCATCGCGCGTAATCAGTGCAATCGAGCTCATCGGCCCCCACGAGCCTGCTGCATATGGCTTAGGGGCATCACCGGCGTTGCGCCAGCCAGCGATCAGCTGGTCGCACCACGTCCAGGCATATTCGATCTCGTCCTTGCGTACAAACAGGTTCTGGTTGCCGCGCATCACTTCAAGCAGCAAACGTTCATAGGCATCCGGAATCCTGGCGGTGCGCCAAGTATCGGAAAAATTCAGTTGCAGCGGGCCACTGCGCAGTTGCATGCCTTTGTCCAGGCCCTGCTCCTTGGTCATCACCCGCAGCGAAATGCCTTCGTCCGGTTGCAGGCGGATGATCAGCTTGTTGCCGACCTGCAAGCGCTGTTCCGGGGCAAAGATATAGTGCGGCGTTTCCTTGAAGTGAATGACGATCTGCGAGAGCTTTTGCGGCATGCGCTTGCCGGTGCGCAGGTAGAACGGCACACCTGACCAGCGCCAGTTGCGGATATCGGCACGCAAGGCAACGAAAGTTTCGGTGTCGCTCTGCGCATTGGCGTTGTCTTCTTCCAGGTAGCCTGGCACCGGCTTGCCATCGCTGTAACCGGCGATGTACTGGCCGCGCACCACGCGGGTGCTCAAGCCGTCGCCAGTGATCGGCGCCAGGGCTTTGAGCACCTTGACCTTCTCGTCGCGAATGCTGTCGGCCGAGAGCTCGCTGGGCGGGTCCATGGCGATCAAGCACAACAACTGCAGCAGGTGGTTCTGGATCATGTCACGCAGCTGGCCGGCCTTGTCGAAGTAGCCCCAACGGCCTTCGATGCCGACCTTTTCCGCCACGGTGATCTCCACATGGGAGATGGAATTCTGGTTCCACTGGGTTTCGAACAGGCTGTTGGCAAAGCGCAGGGCGATGAGGTTCTGTACCGTCTCCTTGCCCAGGTAATGATCGATCCGATATACCCGGCTTTCGGGGAAGAAACGCGCCACGGCATCGTTGACCCGGCGCGACGACTCCAGGTCGTGGCCGATGGGCTTTTCCAGCACCACCCGGGTGCGCCCGGCCAAGCCGGCTTTGTCGAGGTTTTCGCAGATTGCGCCATAAACGGCTGCCGCGGTGGCGAAATAGGCAATCAACGGCAGTTCGGCAGGCGCCTGCTCGGCGAGGGCGAGGTAACCCTCAGGTTGCAGGAAGTCCAGGTGCTGGTAGCTCAGGCGCCCGAGGAAACGGCCCAGGGCGGCAGGCTCCAGGTCTGCATCCGCAACGTGCCGGCGCAGGTGGTTTTCGATGGTAGTAAGGTGCTCCTGCGCGCTGCCGGGCTCCCGGGCCAAGGCCAGCAGGCGGGTGTCGGCGTGCAGCAGGTTGGCACGGTCGAGCTGGTAGAGCGCGGGAAACAGCTTGCGCAATGCCAGGTCGCCGAGGGCGCCAAACAGGGCAAAGGTGCAAGGTTCGACACTGATCGCAGCCATGATGTTGGTTCTTTCCTAAAGTTGAACTAGGAATACCGCTTTCACATACGGTTTTCAAGGGATAATGTAGTAAAAACCACAACATTACCGACAAGTGTTACAGACAAGTGGTGCGTCACCCGCACCGACAGTACGATAGACGGCCCTGCAAAAGGCTTGCTACTCCCTCAGCCGCCTGTCTTTCCGACCCAAGGACACTCCCCATGGACCGCGTGCGAAACCTCCTGGAACAGATTCAGGGACGCCTCGACGAGCTGAACAAGGCCGAACGCAAAGTCGCCGAAGTCATCCTGCTCAACCCGCAACAAGCGACCCGGTTCAGCATTGCCGCCTTGGCCCAGGCGGCCAAGGTCAGCGAACCGACCGTCAACCGCTTTTGCCGTTCGTTCGGCGTCAGCGGCTACCCCGAACTCAAGTTGCAGCTGGCACAGAGCCTGGCCAGCGGCGCCGCCTATGTCAGCCGTGCGGTGGAGGCCGACGACGACCCTGCGGCCTACACCCAGAAAATCTTCGGCAGTGCCATCGCCTCGCTGGACAGTGCCTGCCAGCAGCTCGACCCGCAGCAGGTCAGCCGCGCCGTGGACATGATGATCCAGGCCCGGCAGATCCACTTCTTCGGCCTGGGCGCATCAGCCCCGGTAGCCCTGGACGCTCAGCACAAGTTCTTCCGCTTCAACCTCGCAGTGTCGGCCCATGCCGATGTGCTGATGCAGCGCATGCTGGCCTCGGTGGCCCACACTGGCGACCTGTTCGTGATCATCTCCTACACCGGGCGCACCCGCGAACTGGTCGAGGTGGCACGCCTGGCACGGGAAAACGGCGCCTCGGTGCTGGGCCTGACCGCCGCCGGTTCGCCACTGGCCCAGGCCTGCAGTCTCAGCCTGCACATCCCGTTGCCGGAAGACACCGACATCTACATGCCGATGACGTCGCGGATCATCCAGCTGACCGTCCTCGATGTACTGGCCACCGGCATGACCTTGCGCCGCGGCGTGGACTTCCAGCCACACTTGCGCAAGATCAAGGAAAGCCTCAACGCCAGCCGCTACCCGATCGAGGACGACGAACTCAGCTGAGCCGGTGCGCCTGCAGGCGCAGATGGGCGCGCTGCCCAGGCGCAAGGCTCAAGCCTTCGCTGCTGCCGCTGGCCGCCTCAACGCAAACAAACCCCTGGCACTCACGCCCGCTCACGCCCATCAGGGGGCGGTTGCCGGGGTGCCAGACCACGGTGTCGTCGCTGTCACCGGTATCGATGCACAGCTCCCGCTGCCAGGCGGGGTCCTGCAATTGCACCTTGGGCGTGTCGGGGTAAACCTTCTGGCAGCCGCCCTTGAGCTTCAAGGCGCCGTCTTCGCGGCACGCTTGCCGGCTCAGGCGATCATAGCCTTCTTTATCTTCCAGCCCAGACAGCGCTATCTCAGCGACATCACTGATACGCCAATAGGCCAGCAGCGCATGGCTCAACTGGCAAGGTTCGCTGTCCTGGTGCTCGGTGCTGAGGCTAAGCTCCATGCGGCTGCCCAGGCGGGCATGCAAGTCGACCTGCCAGTCGCACAGCTCCAGCCGCCACCTGAGGGTCACGCCCTCCTCGTCCTCGCGGCTGTCCACCAGCTTCCAGTCCAGCAGCCGGGCCCAGCCATGGGCCGGCCACAGGTCCTCGCTGGGGTGGCGCCCATACCAGGGCCAGCACACCGGTACACCACCGCGAATCGCCCCCACCTGCGGCCACTGCTCGGCGCACCAGAGCCAAGGCCGCTCACCGGCCGGCTGAAAATGCAACAACTGTGCACCCTGGCGACTGAATACAGCCTGGCAGCGGGGATGGTCGATAATCAGCACATCGCGCTGCTGGTAACGCTCCCACTCGAATGTCGGCCTGGGCCTATGCGAGGAAAAGAAGCGATGTAGCGGATGTTCAGGCATGGTTCCAAGCTCTTTTTGTTTGAGGTAGCGCTGTCTCGACCCATTCCCGACAACCACTGCAAGCCAGTGGGTGCCGGGGGCCGAAATTGGATTGGCGTAAATTTACAACAATTGAGCTTAGAATGACGACTGAATCTTCACGCCAGCGACCAGTGCGTTGTCGACCTCATCCACCCCGCCTGGGCTCTTGATGTACTGCAGGTTAGGGCGCACGGTCAGCCAGTTGGTGACGTGGAAGCCGTAATAGAGCTCGGCGTTGTACTCGGTACGCTGCAGCGGCACGAAGCCTGGGTTGTCGTAATCGTTGATACCGCTTTGTGCATTGAGCAGCTCGGCGCGCTTCTTCACATCGTCGTTCACATGAATGCGGGCTACACCGAAGCCGATATCATCCTTGGGCCGGGCATCGAAGGCCCCTTTGTACACCAGGCCCACCTGCTGGTAGTTGTCGACCACGTTGGTGGCCTTGTCATGCACGGTGAAGTTGGCGAACAGGCTGAGGCCGCGGCTGGCATCGCCGCCATGGGCCGTGACCTGCTGCTGCGCCACCACCCACCAGCCATGCTTGCTCGAATGCGACTTGAAGGCCTCACCGCTCACTGCCTGCGGGTTGCCGTTGACATCATCGAAGACATCATCGGCCTTGGCTGTGCTGTAGTAATAACCCAAGCGGTATTCGCCCGGCAGGCCATTGACCTGCGGCGACCAGACGGCCTCCACCGGCAGGATCGCGCCTTTGGTGCCGCTGCCACTGAGCTTGAAGCCGTTGCCGGTTTCCAGGTTCGACGGGTTCTGCTCAAAGGCGCCGACCTGGACGAAGAACTCAGGCGTGATGTTGTACTTGACCCGCAGTGCCCACTGGCTCACCGGCCAGTTGTACCAGATGCCGCCCACCCAGTTGCCCACCTGTGAGCCGCAGAACGCCAGGTTCTGGAAGTCGCACGGGAAACTGTTGAAATCCTCACCCTCACCAAAGCGGCCGAATTTCACATCCAGCGCACCGTCGAAGTATTTCTGCTTGACCCACATCTGGGTCAGGCGCCAGGTCTGGCCCCGGCCCCACACCTCCTGTACCGAGCTGAACTGGCCGGCGCGCGGGTCGCTGATGCGGTCGTTGGACAGGTTGCGGCCGCTGCGCTCGGTGACGGCAAGCTTGAATTCGGCATCGTGCCAACCGAAGATTTTCTGCAGGTCCAGGTGCGCCCCCAGGGCGAACTGGTCGCTGTAACGTGCGGTCTTGTCATTGTTGTAACCACCGTTGAGGTTGCCAGCGACTTCACCGACGTAGTCGAGGGTGAAGTCGTAGCCTTTTTCCAGCAATTCGGTGCGGGTGCCGCCCCAGTCGCCGGTCATCCATTTCGACTCACTGGAGAAGGCCTCGGCGGCCTGCACGCCGCTGCTGCCAACTACGGCCAGCAAGGCCAGCGAGCCCAAGGTCTTGATGCGATTGCGCTGTTCCATCCCTTTGCGTCCTCTTTTTTCTTATTGATTGGTGTAGACGATTCAACGGCTCTTGAAGTGAGCCACGTTGCCCTTCACTGAAGCGGTGGAACTGTTCAAGCCCAGGCGTTCGCCACTGGCGGCGTCGAACAGCAGTACCCGCGCCGGGTCAAATTGCAGGTTGAGGCTGTCACCCACCCGACAGGCCACATCCGGCGCCAGGCGGCAGCACACCTTGGTCTGGTTGAGGGTGACGAACACCAGCAGGTCCGGGCCGGTGGGCTCGGTAACCTGCACCTCGGCGCGTATGCCTGGCAGGCCATTGCCCTCCCCCGCGCCGAGGGCGATCTGCTCCGGGCGGATGCCAAGCACGATTTCGCGACCCTCCAGGCCATCGTCGGTCAACCCCAGCGGCAGCTCGCAACGCGCCTGGCCACTGTCGAGCAGGGCCAGCAGGCGGCCGTCCTGTTTCGTCAGCCGCACCGGTATGAAGTTCATCGGCGGCGAGCCGATGAAGCTGGCGACGAACTGGTTGGCGGGGTCGTTGTAGATCTGCTGGGGGGTGCCGAACTGCTGGATGATGCCGTCCTTCATCACCGCAACCTTGTCGCCCAGGGTCATGGCCTCGATCTGGTCGTGGGTGACGTACACCGTGGTGGTCTTGAGGCGCTGGTGCATCAGCTTCATTTCGGTGCGCATCTCGACCCGCAGCTTGGCGTCCAGGTTCGACAATGGCTCGTCGAACAGGTAGATCTTCGGCCGCCGTGCCAGCGCCCGGCCCATGGCCACACGCTGTTGCTGGCCACCGGACAACTGCGCCGGCTTGCGCGCCAGCAGGTGTTCGATCTGCAGCAGCTTGGCCACCCGCGCCACCTCCTCATCGATGGCAGCCTGGGGCATCTTGCGAATTTTCAGGCCGAACTCGATGTTCTGGCGCACGCTCATGGTCGGGTACAGGGCGTAGGACTGGAACACCATGGCAATGTCACGGTCCTTCGGGCTCATGCCGCTGACGTCCTGGTCATCGATGAGGATCGCGCCGCCGGTGATGCTCTCAAGGCCAGCGATGCAGTTCATCAAGGTCGACTTGCCGCACCCCGAGGGGCCGACCAGGATCAGGAACTCGCCGTCCTTGATCGACAACTGGATAGCCTTGAGCGTATCCGGCAGGCCGCTGCCGTAGGTCTTGTTCACATTGCGAAGTTCAAGTGTTGCCATGACTTACCCCTTGACGGCGCCGGCAGTCAGCCCGCGGACGAAATACTTGCCTGCCACCACATAGACCAGCAGGGTTGGCAGGCCGGCGATCATTGCCGCCGCCATGTCGACGTTGTATTCCTTGGCCCCGGTGCTGGTGTTGACCAGGTTGTTCAGGGCCACGGTGATCGGTTGCGAGTCGCCACTGGAGAACACCACGCCGAACAGGAAATCGTTCCAGATCTGGGTGAACTGCCAGATCAGGCAGACCATGATGATGGGCGTCGACATCGGCAGGATGATGCGCCGGAAAATAGTGAAGAACCCGGCGCCATCCAGGCGCGCAGCCTTGACCAGCGCATCAGGAATGCTCACGTAGAAATTACGGAAGAACAGCGTGGTAAAGGCCAGGCCGTACACCACATGCACCAGCACCAGGCCACTGGTGGTGCTGGCCAGGCCCAGCTTGCCGAGGGTGAACGAGGCCGGCAGCAGCACCGTCTGGAACGGCAGGAAGCAGCCGAACAGCAGCAGGCCGAAGAACAGCTGCGAGCCACGGAAGCGCCACATCGACAGCACATAGCCGTTCAACGCACCGATTGCCGTGGAGATCAGCACCGCCGGCACCGTGATCATGATCGAGTTCCAGAAGTAGCCGCTGACCGTGCCCCAGGCCTTGACCCAGCCAATACCGCTGATCACTGCCGGCCAGCTCAGCAGGTTGCCGCTGCTGATGTCTTCGGGGGTCTTGAAGCTGGTCAGCAGCATCACCACCAGCGGCACCAGGTACAGCAGCACGGCAATCAGCAGCACCGCGTGAATGGCGATACGGCTCAGGCTCAATTTGCCCGGGCTTGTGACGACAGGATCATGCATGGCGCTTGCTCCGCAGTTCCGAGTACAGGTACGGCACCAGGATCGCCAGGATCGCCCCGAGCATGAGGATGGCACTGGCCGAGCCCATGCCCATCTGGCCGCGGCTGAAGGTGAACGAGTACATGAACATGGCGGGAAGGTCGGACGAGTACCCCGGGCCGCCGGCGGTCATCGCGGCCACCAGGTCGAAGCTCTTGATGGCAATGTGCGAGAGGATCATCAGCGAGCTGAAGAACACCGGGCGCAGGCTTGGCAGCACCACGGTCCAGTAGATACGCGGCAAGCTTGCGCCATCGATCTGAGCGGCGCGGATGATCGACTGGTCGACGCCGCGCAGGCCGGCGAGGAACATGGCCATGATGAAGCCCGAAGCCTGCCACACGGCAGCGATCACCAGGCAGTACACTACCCGGTCGGGGTCGATCAGCCAATCCAGGCGAAAGCCCTCCCACCCCCAGTCACGCAGCAGTTTGTCCAGCCCCATGCCGGGGTTGAGCAACCACTTCCAGGCCGTGCCGGTGACGATCATCGACAAGGCCATCGGGTAGAGGTAGATGGTGCGGATGAAGCCTTCACGGCGGATACGCTGGTCAAGCAGCACGGCCAGCAGCACGCCGATGGCCAGGCTGATGCCGATGAACAGGCCACCGAACACCAGCAGGTTCTTGCTTGCCACCCACCAGCGGTCGTTGTCGAACAGCCGCGCGTATTGCGCCAGGCCTGCCCACTTGTACGTCGGCAGAAAGGTCGAGGTGGTGAAGGAGAGGACAAAGGTCCACAGGATGTAGCCGTAGAAGCCCACCAGGACGATGAACATGCTCGGTGCCAGCACCAGTTTCGGTAGCCAGCGCTGGAGCGCGTCCAGGGGTGAGGCCCGCAGTTGGGCGGTTGCTGTAGTCATAGTGTGATTACCCGGAGCCTGGGCAGCCCCTTGTGTTGTCAGTGCAGGCCTCATCGCCGGCTAGCCGGCTACCACCTCTGCCCCACAGCGCTCAAGGGCACTGAGTTGCCGACGATGGGGCCATCAGGTGCTCACTTGGCTGCTTTGATCGCCGCCGCCAGCTTCTTCGCCGCGTCGGCCGGGTCGGCCTTGGGGTCGTTGATGTAGTTGGTTACCACATCGAAGAACGCGCCCTGCACAGCCAGCGTGGTGGCCATGTTGTGCGCCATGCTCGGTTGCAGACCGCCGGTCTTGGCGTCGGCTAAGAAGTCTTTTGCCGCGGTCTGGGCGCACGCGTCGAAACCATACTTGCCCATGTCGGCGAGCATGTCGTTGCGCACTGGGATTGAGCCCTTGTTGGTGCTGAACACCTTCTGGAAGTCCTGCCCGAGGACCTTGCGTGCGATGTCCTGCTGGCCAGCGGCCGTGCCCTTGTCGTTCTGCTTGAACACCACCAGCGAGTCAATGTTGTAGAGGAAGGCCTGAGCGGTGCCAGGGAAGGCCACGCACTGGTAATCCTTGCCCGCGGTCTTTTTGGCCAAGGTCCACTCGCTCTTGGCCCAATCACCCATGATCTGCATGCCGGCCTTGCCGTTGATGACCTTGGCCGCTTCCAGGTTCCAGTCCTGGCCTTTACCGTCGGGGTCCATGTAGGTGGCGACCCGCTTCAGCTCGGTCAATGACTTGACCATTTCAGGCCCCGTCAGCGTGGCTTCATCAAGGTCGACCAGGGCTTTCTTGTAGCCGTCAGCCCCCATCACCGACAACACCACGCTTTCGAACACGGTGCTGTCCTGCCACGGCTGGCCGCCATGGGCGAGCGGGATGAAACCTGCGGCCTTGAGCTTTTCGGCGGCGGCGTAGAATTCGTCGAGGGTGGTCGGTGCCTTGTCGATACCGGCCTTCTTGAACACGTCGGGGTTGATCCACAGCCAGTTGATGCGATGGATGTTCACCGGCACGGCCACGTAGTCACCGTCGTACTTCACAGTGTCGGCGACTTTCTTGTCCAGCAGCGTGTCCCACTTTTCTTCCTTGGCGACATCCTTGAGCACATCGGGGTCGAGCAGGCCAGTGGCAGCCCAGTCCTGAATGTCCGGGCCCTTGATCTGAGCGACACCGGGTGGGTTACCGGCCACGGCACGGCTCTTGAGCACCGTCATGGCGGTGGCGCCACCGCCGCCGGCAACAGCGCCATCCTTCCAGGTGAAGCCATCCTTCTCGACCTGGGCTTTGAGCACATCGACCGCCGCTTTTTCACCACCGGAAGTCCACCAGTGCACCACTTCGACGCTGCCTTTGGAATCGGCGGCGAAAGCACTGAGGGGCATAAGCGAGGCGAAGGAGATCGCGGCAGCGAGACGGAGCGTCGAATTCATCGGAGTACCTTTCTTGTTGTTATGCCTGGCAAGTCGATCGCTTGCATTGCATGGAGTCTAATCAGTGTGCTCGCTGCGCCAGGTAACGAAGCGATGCGTGAATGTCATCGTTTGGTTACATTGCGCGCGAGCCCGGTTGCCAGGCTCGGCGCCAATGGCAGGGTTGGCAGCAGCAGCGCCTGGTATGCGTGATAGAGGTCAGGCTTGCCCGCCCAGATCGTCGCTGCAGGCTGATTGGCAGGATCCAGTTCGTGGTGCCAACTGCCAGCGGCCCGGTCGATGAAGTAGGTGTCGATGAAATCCCAGAAGTAGCGGTACCAGCGTTGGTAACTCGGCTCGCCGCTGCGTCGCAGAAGGGCGGCAGCGCTGGCGCAGGCTTCAGCGTGCACCCAGTGCAGGCGTTCGTGCACAACCGGCTGATTTTCCCAGTCGAGGGTGTAGACGATGCCTGGCGCACCATCGATGTTCCAGGCATGCCGGCAAGCGCTGGCGAACAGGCCACGGGCCCCCTCCAACAGCCAGTCAGGCATCGTTAACCCAGCCAATTGCCCCGCCGCCTCCAGGTGCAACAGCAGGCGCGACCACTCGAAGGCATGGCCAGGCGTCGTACCGTATGGCCGGAAGTGATCGGCCGGTTTGTCCTGGTTGTAGTCCCGCACTGGCTGCCAATGCGCATCGAAATGTTCGATAACCCGGTAATCGTTGGCGGCGGCATGGGTGTGAATGAGGCGCTGGGCAATGCGCAGGGCACGCTCGAGCCAGACCTTGTCGCCGGTCACATCCGCCAGCGCCAGAAAGGCCTCGGTGGCGTGCATGTTGCTGTTGGCGCCGCGATAGGCTTGTGACTGCTGCCAGTCGCGAGAAAAAGATTCCCGCAGCGCGCCCTCCTCCTCGCTCCAGAAACGCTCCTCGATGACCCGAATCGCATCGACCAGCAAACCCTGCGCACCGGCAGCGTCAGCAACCACTGCCGAGCTGGCGGCGAGCGCGACGAAGGCATGCAGGTACGCTGCCTTGTCGTCGCCACCCTGCCCTTGCGGATGCGCGAACCAGCCGCCATGGGTGGCGTCGCACAACGGCCCGCGCAGGGCCTGCACGCCATGTTCCACCAGGGCCAGGCAGCCCGGCACACCTTGAATATGGGCCAAGGCAAAGCTGTGGGTCATGCGCGCGGTGTTCATGGTTTCGGCGACGGCCGCAGGTGGTAACCGGCCTTGGGCATCGAGATTGGCGAAGCCTTCAGGGACTTTCGCGGCCCTGGCAAACAACAGCAAGCGCTGGCCCTCGGCCCTGAGCCAAGCGATATGTTCGGGGGAATCGATGTAGTCCATGCGCCCGCTTCTTTCCATGTCTGAGGTTTGCAGAGTCTAACCAGCCGTCCTGGCCGGGACGTCACGAAGACCTGCGAATAGGTCACCACTGCGTGACATTTAGCGCCTTCAATCCACGCCGCGTGGCAGGCACAACGTCACCCGCAACCCGCCCTCGCGCAGGTTGAGCAAACTCACCTCGCCCCCGTGGCTGTGGGCGATGTTGCGCGCAATCCCCAACCCCAGCCCATACCCCTGCTGCTGCCCGGCCAGCCTGAAGTGCGGCTCGAACACTTGTTCCATCTGCTGCTGCGGCACGCCAGGGCCTTGGTCATCGACCTGCAGGACGAACCCGTCGGCACTGTCGATGAGGCGCAAGTGGGCGCGCTCGCCATACTTGATGGCATTGTCGATCAAGTTGCCGATGCAACGCCGCAGCGCCAGCGGCTTGCCCGGATAAGGCGCAAGCGCGCGGCCCTCGACGGTGATGCGGCCGTCCCCAAGGTAAGGCTCGGCGAGGATTTCCAGCACCTGGTTGAGGTCCACCGGCTCGATGTTCTCGTGGATGTCGGTGTCCTTCACACACTGCAAAGCGCCTTTGACCAGCAATTCCAGCTCATCCAGATCCTGGCTGAACTTGGCCTGCAGGCGCTCGTCCTCCAGCAATTCGACCCGCAGGCGCAGGCGGGTGATGGGCGTGCGCAGGTCATGGGAAATGGCACTGAACAACTGGCTGCGCTCGGTGAGATAACGGCTGATGCGCTCGCGCATGCTGTTGAAGGCGCGGCCTACTTCCACCACCTCGCTGCCGCCGCCCTCGGCCACCGGCGCCACGTCCGCGCCAAGTGACATTTCCCGAGCGGCGCGCGCCAGGCGTTTGAGCGGCCAGCTCTGCCACTGCACCAACAGGCCGATGAACAGCAGCAGTAAGGCCGTGGTCAGCACGATGAAACCGATCTGCTGACGTGGCAGGCGCTCGGCTTCCAGGCTGGTGTAGGGTTCGGGCAGCAGCGAGGCAATGTACAACCACTCACCCTCGCCCAGGCGGATTTGCGTGACCAACACCGGCGGGTTGAGGGGCTCCAACGTCAATGAGTAATGCGCCCAGGAGCGCGGCAGCTCATCAAGCTTCAGGCCGCTGTTGAAGATGCGCAGGTCATCGGGACCGACGAATTCGACAGAAATTTCCATCTGCTCGCCAAGGCGTTCGTGCAGCACCTGCTGGAACACCTCGATGACCGCCTGCTTGCGCGGCGTTATGGGCAATACCGGCATATCCAACGGCTTGTCGTTGAGCGACACGAAAAACCGCGTGCCGCCCATGCTGCGCAACTGGTCCAGTACCATCGGCCGGTACGCCACCGGCAACGACCGAAAGTAGCGGACACTGGCACTCATCGAGTGCGCCAGGCTGCTGGCACTGGCACGCAGCCCCTGCAACTGGCTGGCGCGCAACTGGGCAACCCAGATCAGGCTCGACAGGCCCTGGGCCAGCAGCACCACGAGCAAGGTCAGCAGCAGCATGCGCCCGAGCAACGAGCGCGGCAGCAGGCGCCAGCGCCGCTCAGCAAGCGCAGACATGGGCAGCCAGCAGGTAACCACTGCCACGCACGGTGCGGATCAGCCGCGGCGGCTTGTCGGTGTCGCGCAAGCGCTGGCGCAGGCGGCTGACCGCCATGTCGACGATTCGGTCCAGCGGCATCGGTTCACGACCACGGGTGGCGTTGCCGATGGTGTCGCGGTCAAGAATCTGCTGGGGGTGATCGAGGAACAGCTTGAGCAGGGCGAAATCGGCACCGGAGAGGATCACCTCTTCACCGTCACGGTGAAACAGCCGATGGCTAACGGTATCCAGGCGCCAGTCGTCGAAGGCCAGTACGGCGCTGACAGGCGCCGCATGGCCGAACTCCGCACGGCGCAACAGCGCCTTGATACGCGCTTGCAACTCGCGCGGGCTGAACGGTTTGCCCAGGTAGTCATCGGCCCCCAGTTCCAGGCCGATAACCCGGTCGGCTTCGTCGGAGCTGGCCGTCAGCATGATGATTGGCACACGCGACTGGCGCGGGTGCTGGCGCACCCAGCGGCACAGGCTGAAGCCATCTTCGTCGGGCAGCATCACATCCAGTATGACCAGGTCGCAGGGGGTGGTTTCCAGCGCGCGGCGAAAGCCCTTTCCGTCTGCCTCGGCATGCACCTGCAGGCCGCAACGGCTGAGGTAGGTTTGCAACAGTTCACGGATTTCCTGATCGTCGTCGACCATCAGAATGGATTTTCCGGCAGTGCTCAAGGTGTCCCGCCCTCTTGTTCGTCGCAGGTCTCTGCCTGCTATGGGGGGCGCTTTGCGCCCCTTCACACATCAGTGATCCAGTGCCTGCTGTAATGCCACCCCGGCGCCCAGCAATCCAGAGAATTCCGCCGTCACCAGCCACACCGGTACCCCGGCAAAATATCCACTCATGCAGCCCTTGTCGGCAAAACTTGCAGCAAAACCGCTACGCAGGAACAGTTCGGCGAACCGCGGGATCACCCCGCCGACAATGTAAACCCCACCACGCGCGCCCAGGGTCAGAACATTGTTACCTGCCACGCGGCCAAGGAAGCGGCAGAACTGCTCGACCACCGCCAGCGCCCGTGGCTCGCCGCCCAGGGCGGCATCGGTAATGTCTGCAGGGCTCTTGTGTCGCGGAGTGTCACCGTCCAGCGCGCACATGGCCTGGTACAGGCGCACCAGGCCTCCGCCACTGAGCACCGTTTCGGCACTCACATGGCCAATCTGGCTGTGAATCTGCTGGTGAATGGCCGCCTCACGGGCGTTGCCCACCGGCAGGTCAACATGCCCACCTTCACCCGGCAACGCCTGCCAGTGCTGCTCGCCCAGGCGCAACAGACTGCCGACGCCCAGTCCGGTGCCTGGGCCAATCACCAGCGCAGGCCGTACGGGGTCGCTCTGGCCTGGGCAGACTTCGCGGAACTCGCCCGCTTGCAGGCGGGTCATGCCCAGCGCCATGGCCGAAAAATCGTTGATCAGCAGCAGCCGCTCGACCTGCAAGGTCTTGCAGAAGGCGCTTCGGCTCAACCGCCAGTGGTTGTTGGTAAAGCGGAATTCATCGCCATCGACCGGCCCGGCCACTGCCAGGCATACCGCCGCCAGCCCACCGCGGGAAATACCCTGATCGTTCAGGTAGGCTTCGATGGCCTGCTCCGGGCTGGTGTAATCCGCAGTCGCGAAGACCTTGACCCGGTACAGCTGGTTGTCACGCCACAGCGCAAAACGGGCATTGGTGCCACCGATGTCGCCAACCAGCAGGTCCTTCATTTGAGGTTCTCCAGGGCCGAGGTAAAGGCGCTCGCGCCCTTCTCTGCCGGGCTGAACGCCATGCGCATGAAGCCGAACAGTTCACGCCCGCAACCCAAGTCGTTGCCTTGGGGCGGCGGCGGCAGGTCGCGGCTGGCCAGCTCTTCGGCCGACACCATCACCCGCAGCGTACCTTCGGCACCATCGACCCGCACGATATCACCATCGCGCACCCGTGCCAGCGGGCCACCGTCAAAGGCTTCGGGGCAGACATGAATGGCCGCAGGGATCTTGCCCGAAGCACCCGACATGCGGCCATCGGTCACCAATGCGACTTTGTAGCCGCGGTCCTGCAGCACCCCGAGGAAGGGGGTCAGCTTGTGTAGCTCGGGCATGCCGTTGCACCGTGGGCCCTGGAAGCGCACCACCGCGACGAAATCGCGCTCCAGCTCGCCGGCCTTGAACGCATCGGCCAGGGACTGCTGGTCCTGGAAGACCCGCGCTGGCGCCTCCACCACCCGATGCTCGGGGGCCACGGCGGACACCTTCATCACACCACGGCCCAGGTTGCCTTCCATCACCCGCAGGCCGCCCTCTGCCGAGAATGGCCGCGCCACGGGGCGCAGGATGCTCTCGTCCAGGCTCTGCTGCGGCCCTTCGCGCCAGACCAGCTTGCCATTGTCGAGGAACGGTTCCTGGGTATAGCGGCGCAGCCCATGGCCCGCCACGGTATTGACGTCCTCGTGCAGCAAACCGGCGTCGAGCAGCTCACGGATGAGGAAGGCCATGCCACCGGCAGCCTGGAAGTGGTTGATGTCGGCCTTGCCGTTGGGGTAGACGTGGGACAGGGTCGGTACGACTTCGGACAGGTCGGCCATGTCCTGCCAGGTCAGCTGGATGCCGGCGGCCTGGGCCATCGCAGGGAGGTGCAAGGTGTGGTTGGTCGAGCCACCGGTGGCATGCAGGGCGACGATGGCGTTGACCAGTGCTTTTTCATCGACGATTTCGCCCAGTGGCATGAAGTTGCCGCTGGCCTTGGTCATGCGCGTGACCTGCTGTGCGGCCTCGGCGGTGAGCGCGTCGCGAAGCGGGGTATACGGGTTGACGAACGAGGCGCCCGGCAGGTGCAGCCCCATCACTTCCATCACCAGCTGGTTGGTGTTGGCCGTGCCGTAGAAGGTGCAGGTACCCGGGCTGTGGTAGGACTTCATCTCCGACTCCAGCAGTTCCTCGCGGCTGGCCTTGCCTTCGGCATAGCGCTGGCGCACATCGGCCTTCTGCTTGTTGGAGATACCAGAAACCATCGGGCCGCCGGGCACGAAGAGGGTTGGCAGGTGCCCGAAGCGCAGGGCGCCCATCATCAACCCCGGGACGATCTTGTCGCAGATCCCGAGCATCAGTGCAGCGTCGAACATGTTGTGCGACAGCGCCACCGCGGTGGACATGGCAATCACTTCACGGCTGGCGATGGCCAGTTCCATGCCCGGCTCACCCTGGGTCACGCCATCGCACATGGCCGGGACACCGCCGGCGAACTGGCCGACCGAGCCGACCTCGCGCAGGGCCTGCTTGATCTGGTCCGGGAAGTGCACATACGGCTGGTGCGCCGAGAGCATGTCGTTGTAGGCCGAGACGATGGCCACGTTGGCGGCGTTCATCAGCCGCAGGCTCTGCTTGTCGTCGGCACCACACCCGGCCACGCCGTGGGCGAAGTTGGCGCACTGCAGGCTGGCACGCATGGGTCCATCACTGGCCGCACCGCGAATCAGCTGCAGGTAGCGTTCACGGGTGGCACGGCTACGTTCGACCAGCCGTTGGGTGACCTCAAGGATGCGCGGGTGCATGTACTGACTCCAGGCTAACGGTAAGGGCGGCTTACTGGGCATTTCCCCTCCAAACGATTGCGACCTAGGCTCAATGAAAAGGTGCCTGACGCATCGAGGAGGCGGCTTGCCCGACCACTCGTTGTATGTTTAAACAAAATACTGCCAGTAAAAAGGCTTGTTTTCTATCGCTCAGTGAATAATCTTGTAATTCCAACAACAAAACCGTTTCAGTGAAACCCCTTTGTGCCACAGGTTTCACTCGGACTGCCAGAGGTACTGCCATGACCCTTCGCATCGCCATCAACGGATTCGGCCGCATCGGGCGCAACGTCCTGCGCGCACTGTATACCCAAGGCTACCGCCAGGACCTGCAGGTCGTCGCCATCAACGACTTGGGCGACAGCGCGATGAACGCCCACCTGCTCAAGTACGACAGCGTGCACGGCACCTTCGATGCCTCGGTCGAGGCCGACCACGAGAGCCTGACGGTCAACGGTGACCGCATCGCGGTCAGCGCCATCCGCAACCCGGCCGAACTGCCCTGGAAGGCCGAAGCGATCGATGTGGTTTTCGAATGCACCGGGCTGTTCACCGACCGCGCCAAGGCCGCTGCACATCTGCAGGCCGGCGCTGGCAAGGTGATTGTCTCGGCACCGGCCAAAGGCGCCGACGCCACAGTGGTGTACGGGGTCAATCACGACATTCTGCGCGCCTCGCACCAGGTCATCTCCAATGCCTCCTGCACCACCAATTGCCTGGCGCCGATCGCCCAGGTGCTGCACCGCGAGTTCGGCATCGAGCAAGGGCTGATGACGACAATCCACGCCTACACCAACGACCAGGTGCTGACCGACGTGTACCACAGTGACCCCTACCGCGCGCGCTCGGCAACCCAGTCCATGATCCCGAGCAAGACCGGCGCCGCTGAAGCTGTGGGCCTGGTGCTGCCGGAGTTGGCGGGCAAACTGACCGGCATGGCGGTGCGCGTGCCGGTGATCAACGTGTCGCTGGTCGACCTCACCGTAAACCTCAAGCACGAGGCCACCGCCGAACAGGTCAACCAGCTGTTCCTCGAAGCCAGCCGGCATTCCAAGGTGCTGGGCTACAACGCACTGCCGCTGGTGTCATGCGATTTCAACCACAACCCACTGTCGTCGATCTTCGATGCCAACCATACGCGGGCCAACGGCAAGATGCTCAAGGTGCTGGCCTGGTACGACAACGAATGGGGGTTCTCCAACCGCATGCTGGATAACTGCCTGGCGCTGTGCAACGCCCGCTGATCCCGCTGACCCTGTCACCGGCAGCCCGGCTCACGCGGGAGTTCACTAAGCGCGGGACCAGTGAACGACCTGTGAGCGTGGGCTTGCCGATGATAGGCCCCGGCCTGAACGCTACAATCTTTACCTTTTCCTAACACTTGCGGGCTTGACCAATGGGCAAGATGATAAGCATTATCATTAACCTTTCGTCGGCCAGGTCCCCCCGTGAGTCAGTCTCGGTTCAACTCCGTCTTCCTCGTCCAGCGCCTTTCCTTGCTGCGCACCTTGCAGCGCATGGTGGGCAACCCAAGCACTGCCGAGGACCTGCTGCAGGAAACCTACCTGCGGGTGTCCCGCGCCTTGAGCGAACGGCCCATCGAGCATCTTGAACCTTTCGTGTTCCAGACTGCACGCAACCTGGCCCTGGACCATCTGCGCACACGCCGGGTGCACTCGCGCATGCTGGTCGACGATGTCCCCGATGAGGTCCTGCATAACGTCGCGGCGCCCCTGAGCAGCAGCGAAGATGCCGCACACGCCGAACAGCTGCTCAAGCACCTGAGCGTCAGCCTCAGCCAGCTGACCGAGCGCCAACAGCGCATTTTCATCCTCAGCCGCCTGCACGGCGCCAGCTACCTGGAAATCGCCGAGCAACTGAATGTCTCGGCCAGCACGGTGCAGAAGGAACTGAAACTGATCATGGCCATCTGCATGGGTGTGGCCGATCGCCTCAAGTGAGACGACCGCTGGCCAGTTGAGTGAGGCGAAGCCCTTGCCACACCCCGCCTTAGCCTTGATCATTCGGGAAAATCATTTCAAGGATCCACCGTGACCGACAGCCCCGTCCCTCGCCCGCCAGCCACCGGGCCCGACGCCCGCGCCCGTGCGATGGACGAGGCGCTGGACTGGCTGGTACGCCTGCAATGCGCCACAGAAGCCGACACCCGGGCCTTCGAACAATGGCTCAGCGCCGCGGCGGAAAACGCCGAAGCCTACGTCGAAGCCGAAGCATTGTGGAACGGCACACCTCTGCGCCACGCAGCCACGCAGATGCACAACGGGCGACGCCGCTCTGTGCGCGGGCGCCTGCGGGCGCACTGGAAACCCCTGGCCACAGCCGCAGTGCTGCTGGTCGGGCTGTTCACCGTTGGCAACCTGCCGGTACGGCTGCAGGCCGATCACCTGACAGTGGTCGGCGAGCGCCAGCGGCTGCAGCTCGACGATGGCGCCAAAGTGCTGCTCAACACCAACTCGGCGTTCGCCAGCGACCTGCGTGAAGGTCGCCAGGTGGCGCGCCTGCTGCAGGGCGAGGCGTACTTCCAGGTGCCGGGCGGAGCCCAACTGCCCCTGGAGGTTCAGGCCGGGCCGTTGCGGGCGCACGTACGCGACACCGATTTTGCCGTGCGCTACCTCGATGGCGAAGCGCAGGTGCGCGTGCAACGCGGTGACGTCGACCTGCAGGCTGCCAGCGACCAGCGCATCCGCCTGAGCGCCGGCGACAGCATCAGCGTCGGCCCGCAAGGCTTCGGCCAGCGCCAGCGCCCCGACATGCACAAGGACCTCGCCTGGATCGACGGCCGCCTGGTGTTCGAGAACTGCCCGCTGAGCCAAGTGCTGGCCGAGGTCCGGCGCTATTACCCCGGCTGGATCATCAACCGCAACACGCAACTGGACAACATGGCGGTGACCGGCAACTATCGCCTGGACGAACCGCTGGAGACCTTGCGTGCCCTTGCCCACATCACTTCGGCGCAACTGCACGAATACCCCGCCGTGGTCATCCTCAACTGACCCAGAAACTATTTTTACGCGATCGCGCTGCCCCACCCGTCTCGTTATAGCCAATGCAACTGATTCTTGTTTGAAAACAAGAACGGTCATCACCTATAACAGTTCGCGCGTCAGGGAGCGCTTTCGATGTCCACAGGTTCAACTCGCCCGTCCACCCTTCCCCGCCGTGCAGGGCAACTGTCCCTGCTGACCCTGGCACTGCTCGCCAGTGGCGCCTGCAGCCTGCCGGCACTGGCCGCCGAACCGGCTCAGGCAAGTAGCCCACGCATGGGTGATTACCGCTTCAGCATTGCCCAGCAGCCTTTGGTCGAAGCCATCAATGCCTTCAGCAAGGTGACCGGTTGGCAGGTCGGCTTCAGCGCCGAGCTGGCCGATGGTGTGGCATCACCCGGTGTACAAGGTTCGCTGCCTGCAGAGGCGGCGCTCAAGCGCCTGCTCCAGGGCACCGGCCTGGGCTATCGCAAGATCGGCAATGGCAATGTGGTGCTCGAGCGCCAGTCGGCGGGGAACACCATTGCCCTGCAACAGATGACCGTCAGCGCCACCCGCAGCGCGCAGGACGTCAGCCAAGTGCCCAGCACCGTCAGCGTGCAGACCCGCGAGCAGCTCGACCGGCAGAACGTCAACGATATCCAGGAGCTGGTACGTTACGAACCGGGCGTGTCAGTGGCCGGCACTGGCCAGCGCAGTGGCCTAAACGGCTACAACATCCGTGGCATCGACGGCGAACGGGTGCTCACCCAGATCGACGGCGTGTCGATCCCCGACAGCTTCTTCTATGGCCCCTACGCACAGACCCAGCGCAACTACGTCGACCCCGAGATCATCAAGCGCGTTGAAATCCTCCGCGGCCCGGCCTCGGTGCTATACGGCAGCAACGCCATCGGCGGCGCGGTGAGCTACTTCACCCTCGACCCGGACGACATCATCAAGCCAGGCCAGGATGTGGGCGCTCGCCTGAAGACCGGCTACAGCTCGGCCGATGAAAGCTGGCTGACGTCGGCGACCGTGGCCGGCCGCCAGGGCGACTTCGACGGCCTGCTGCACCTGAGCCAACGCAACGGCCATGAGAAAGAGTCCTTCGGCAGCCATGGCGGTACCGGCCTGGAGCGCACCGAAGCCAACCCCGAGGACGTACGCACCACCAACGTGCTGGCCAAGCTGGGCTGGAACTACGCCGACGACGCGCGCCTGGGGTTCACCTACGAACGCTACAAGGATGACCGCGACCAGAACATTCTCAGCGCTGTGGGTGGCCCGTTCGCCAATGGTGCCGGAATGGGTATGTACCGCAGCCGTAACGGCAACGACACCGTGACCCGCGAGCGCTTTGGCATCAACCACGAGTTCGGCCTGGATTCACTGGTCGCCGACCACATCAAGTGGAGCCTGAACTACCAGATCGCCAAGACCGACCAGCACACCGAGGAAGTCTACTTCCCGTTCAGCCGCACCGTATTGCGAACCCGCGACACCACCTACAAGGACCGCCAGTGGGTCTTTGACGCACAGCTGGACAAAGCCTTCAGCATCGGCGCCACTGACCACCTGCTGACCTACGGCACCACCCTCAAGCACGAGAAGGTGACCGGTTCGCGCAGTGGTACCGGTACCTGCCTGGCAGTCGGTGGTACCTGCCGTGCCATCGGTCAGGTCAGCGCCAGCGATGCCCAGGCACTGGTCAGCGACTTCCCGGACCCGACCGTCAATACCTACAGCCTGTTCGTGCAGGATGAGATCCGCTGGAACAACTGGACGTTCCTGCCGGGCGCTCGCTATGACTACACGCGCATGGAGCCCAAGTTCACCGATGCGTTCCTGCGTGGCGTGCAAGGCACCGGCGCAGCGCCTGCCAGCCTCGACGATGCGGACAAGAAGTGGCACCGCGTGTCACCGAAGTTCGGCCTGACCTATGCCTTCAACGACAACTACACCTGGTACGGCCAGTACGCCGAAGGCTTCCGCACGCCGACCGCCAAGTCGATGTACGGGCGCTTCGAAAACCTGGGTGAGGGGTATCGTGTACAAGGCAACCCGAACCTGGAACCCGAGAAAAGCAAGGGCTACGAGACTGGCCTGCGCGGTAACTTCGATGCCGGTAACTTCGCTGTGGCAGTGTTCTACAACAAGTACCGCGACTTCATCGACGAGGACGCGGTGCAAAGCGCCAACCTTGGCAACACCTTCATGGCCAACAACATCAAGCACGCCACCATCAAGGGGGCTGAGGTCAAGGGCCGTCTGAACCTCGACCACTTTGGCGCGCCGCAGGGCCTGTATACCCAGGCCTCGGTGGCCTATGCCAATGGCCGCAACGATGACACCGGCCAGCCATTGAACAGCGTCAACCCGCTGACTGGCGTGTTCGGCCTGGGTTATGACCAAGCCAACTACGGCGGTTTGCTGAGCTGGACCTTGGTCAAGCGCAAGACCCGCGTCGACGACACCAACTTCTTCGCGCCGGATGGCTCAAGCGCCAAGTTCCGTACCCCGGGTTATGGCGTGCTGGACCTGACCGGCTTCTACAAGGTGACGGAGGACGTGACGGTCAACGCTGGCCTGTACAACCTCACCGACAAGAAATACTGGCAGTGGGATTCGGTACGCGCCTACGACGGCCAGGGTGAAGCGGGTGTGACCCAGCCTGCCAACCTCGACCGCCTGACCATGCCGGGGCGCAACTTCGGCATCAATGTGGTTTGGGATATCTAACCTGAACTGATCAGTTCCGGCCCCTGTCGCCGGCGTGCTCCGCGGGAGCCTGCTTGCCGGCGTCAGGGCCCGGAACTGACAACACGAACACCCGTTTTTTTTTACTGTCCCCACGCCGCTGTTTCGTCTTGTCACTAGACGCCCCCATTTTCCAAGGACATCCCCATGACCGAACGCCCAGCCTTGCGCTCGCAACGCCTCAACCAGGTTACCCACGCCCCGCACACCGAGCTCGACGCCCTGGTCAAATCCCACGCGCCGTTCGACAGCCGTGAAAGCTTTGCCCGCTTCGTCGTTGCCCAATACCTGTTCCAGTCCGAACTGCAGGCGCTGTACAACGATCCACAATTGGTCGCCATCGTCCCTGACCTGGCGGAGCGTTGCCGCGCCGAACAGGCCCGCCTGGACCTGGCTGACCTGGGCACCGAAGTACCGGCTGCGCTACCCGGCGCACTGCAGAACCCGAGCCTGGGTGAGGCATTGGGCTGGATCTTCGTCTCCGAAGGCTCCAAACTGGGCGCTGCGTTTCTGATCAAGCGTGCCGTTGCCCTGCAACTGTCCGACAGCTTCGGTGCCCGCCACCTGGGCGAACCTGCCGGCGGCCGCGCCGAAGGCTGGAAGCAGTTCACCCGTATCCTCGATGGCCTCGAGCTGTCGGCCGAGGAAGACGCCGCCGCCGAGCGGGGTGCAGTCGCCGCCTTCGAGCGCTTCACCGAACTGCTCAAACATGCCTATGCTGCGGATAACGCGCTAGCCTGACACGTATTACCCGGCCGTCCCCAGGTGGCCGGAACGTTTTTCGCAGTGAGACCATGACCCAACCAGCCCGTTCGAAACTGTCCCGCCTGCTGTATGGCATCCTGGCTTATGTGAGCCTGGGTATCGGCCTGGTCGCCATCGTCATCCCGGGACTGCCGACCACCGAGTTCATCCTGCTGGCCGCCTGGGCGGCGACACGCAGTTCGCCGCGCCTGTTGGCATGGCTGGAAAACCATCGGTTGTTCGGGCCGATTCTCTACAACTGGCGCAATGGCAAGGTAATCCAGCGCCGGGCCAAGGTCAGTGCGACGATCAGCATGCTGGTGTGCGCGGGGGTGATGCTGACGTTCCTCGACCATCACTGGCCGGTCTTTCTGGCGATTGCCGGCATGACCCTGGGCAACCTGTGGATCTGGTCACGGCCAGAACAGGCATGCCCTCCTACCTCACAAGCTCAACAGCCCTGAGTACAACGCGTAGGCCGCCAACGCCGCGCCCACCAGTACCGCGGCGAAAATCAGCTTCTCCCAAGGCGTGAACAGTGTCTGCTGCTGTTCACGCTTGGCCCGGGCGAACAGGATCACGCCTGGCGCATACAGCAATGCCGAAAGCAGCAGGTACTTGAGCCCCCCGGCATACAGCAGCCACACCGCGTACAGCAGCGCCACCAGCGCCACCAGCAGGTCCCTGCGCCGCAGCGCCTCCAGCCCGGCGTAGCTCTCCCCTCGCAGCGCCA
The DNA here is from genome assembly GCF_021602025.1 of Pseudomonas ceruminis. GTDB lineage: Bacteria > Pseudomonadota > Gammaproteobacteria > Pseudomonadales > Pseudomonadaceae > Aquipseudomonas > Aquipseudomonas ceruminis. Next base: position 138,074 of record NZ_BQHW01000004.1, on the reverse strand, counting down.
GCAGCACCGCATACGCGGCCGACCACAGGTAGGGCACCAGGATCATCGACGACGCCAGGTAGATCAGGCTGGTGTAGGTGCCGGCCGAAAACAGCGTGATCAGCAAAAAGCCCTGAATCATGCAGTTGGTCAGCCACAGGGCATTGGCCGGCACGTGGTTGGCATTTTCCTTGGCCAGAAAGCGCGGCATGGTCTTGTCCCGCGCCGTGGCGAAAAGGATCTCGGCGCACAGCAACGCCCACGACAGCAATGCCCCGAGCAGCGACACGGCCAGGCCAATGCTGATCAGCAGCGCCCCCCAAGGGCCAACGATATGCTCGAGCACCGAGGCTAACGAGGGGTTTTGCAACCCGGCCAACTCCGGCTGGGTCATCACCCCCAACGACAGCACGTTGACCAGCACCAGCAACGCGAGAACCCCCAGAAAGCCGATCACCGTGGCCTTGCCCACGTCCGAGCGGCGCTGCGCCCGTCCCGAGTAGACGCTGGCACCCTCGATGCCGATGAACACGAACACCGTCACCAGCATCATGTTGCGCACCTGGTCCAGCACGTTGCCGAACTGCGGATTGCTCAGGCCCCAGATATCACGGGTGAAGATGTCGGCGCGAAAGGCAAAGGCGGCGATGACGATGAAGATCAGCAACGGCACCACCTTGGCCACGGTGGTCACCTGGTTGATGAAGGCTGCCTCCTTGATGCCGCGCAGCACCAGAAAATGCACCGCCCACAGCAGGAGCGACGCGCAGCCGATGGCAATCGGCGTATTGCCCTCGCCGAACACCGGAAAATAGAAGCCCAGGGTACTGAACAACAGCACGAAATAGCCGACATTGCCCAGCCAGGCGCTAATCCAGTAGCCCCAGGCCGAAGAGAAGCCCATGTAGTCGCCGAAACCGGCCTTGGCGTAGGCGTACACCCCAGAATCGAGCTCCGGCTTGCGGTTGGCCAGGGTCTGAAACACGAAGGCCAGCGCCAGCATGCCCACAGCGGTAATGCCCCAGCCGATCAGCACGGCCCCCACGTCGGCGCGGGCTGCCATGTTTTGCGGCAAAGAGAAGATCCCACCACCAATCATCGAACCGACGACCAGTGCGATCAACGCGCCAAGACGCAGCTTCTGACCTGGTTCACTCATGCACATCCCCATCTTTTGCGCGCGTTGTCATACCGCTGAAACAGCTTTAAGTGCATATCCATATAGCCTCTTATAGCAGACCAAGCCATTAAACCTATAGCACTCATAACTCCTTTGTCTATACCGGCGGCCAGGCAGAAAATGCCGACTGCCGCTCAACTTTTAAAAAAAGTTCAAACGTGGAATTCGCTGTAAAAAATTTGCGAAAACGGCAAAAGAGGCTAGCGTCAGAGATCGCAGGACAAACAGAGCGTTTGCTCTAGAAGTACATGGAGGTGCCAGCATACCAGGCCCAGCAAGCAAAGGCTGTCGGCACTCTCCAGGAGTCATGTGAAGGAAATTTCCTACTTCACAACGTCATGAACTGATCTAAGTCAGTTCATGACCCAGGCGACGGATTTAACCTGTCGTCAACTTTCTCCTGGTACGGAGTTGTTAAATGTCTGATTCTTCCGGAAAACTAAAACTTGGTGCGCTTGTTGCACTTGTTGTAGGTTCAATGATTGGCGGCGGGATCTTCTCCTTGCCGCAAAACATGGCAGCCAGCGCCGGCGTGGGGGCCGTATTGATCGGCTGGGGTATCACCGCCGTCGGCATGCTTACCCTGGCCTTCGTGTTCCAGACCCTGGCCAACCGCAAACCTGACCTGGACGGCGGGGTCTATGCCTACGCCAAGGCCGGTTTCGGCGACTACATGGGCTTTTCCTCGGCCTGGGGCTACTGGATAAGCGCCTGGCTGGGCAACGTCGGTTACTTCGTGCTGCTGTTCAGCACCCTGGGCTACTTCTTCCCGGTCTTCGGTGAAGGCAATACCCCGGCGGCCATCATCGGCGCCTCGATCCTGCTCTGGGCGGTGCACTTCCTGGTGCTGCGTGGCATCAAGGAAGCGGCCTTCATCAACCTGGTCACTACCGTGGCCAAGGTCGTGCCACTGGTGCTGTTCGCACTGATCTGCCTGTTCGCCTTCAGGCTCGACATCTTCACCGCCGACATCTGGGGCACCGGCACGCCGGAACTGGGCAGCGTGATGAACCAGGTGCGCAACATGATGCTGGTCACCGTGTGGGTGTTCATCGGTATCGAGGGCGCGAGCATCTTCTCTTCCCGTGCGGAAAAACGCTCCGACGTGGGTAAGGCCACGGTCATCGGCTTCATCACCGTGCTGCTGTTCCTGGTCCTGGTCAACGTGCTGTCGCTGGGTGTGATGACCCAACCAGAGCTGGCCAAGCTGCAGAACCCTTCGATGGCGGCTGTGCTGGAACATGTGGTCGGCCACTGGGGCGCGGTGCTGATCAGCGTCGGCCTGATCATCTCGCTGCTCGGGGCCCTGCTGTCGTGGGTCCTGCTGTGCGCCGAGATCATGTTCGCCGCGGCCAAGGACCACACCATGCCGGAGTTCCTGCGCCGCGAGAATGCCAATCAGGTACCTGCCAACGCGTTGTGGCTGACTAACGCGATGGTGCAGATTTTCCTGGTGATCACCCTGTTCTCGGCCAGTACCTACCTGTCGCTGATCTACCTTGCCACTTCGATGATCCTGGTGCCTTACCTGTGGTCGGCGGCCTATGGCTTCCTGCTGGCCATGCGCGGCGAAACCTATGAGCAAGCCGCTCGCGAGCGCAGCAAGGACCTGCTCATCGGGGGCATCGCCCTGATCTATGCCATTTGGCTGCTGTATGCCGGCGGCGTGAAGTACCTGCTGCTTTCGGCCCTGCTGTATGCCCCTGGCGTGATCCTGTTCGCTAAGGCCAAGCGTGAAATTGGCCAACCGATCTTCACCAACGTGGAAAAACTGATCTTCGCAGCCGTGGTCATCGGCGCCCTGGTGGCAGCCTATGGCCTGTATGACGGTTTCCTGACCCTGTGACCCCACGTTCTCGCTCAATTGGAGGAAAGAACCATGTCCGCTGAAAAACAGAAATACGGTGTCCACTCCGAAGCCGGCAAACTGCGCAAAGTGATGGTTTGCGCCCCGGGCCTGGCGCACAAGCGCCTGACCCCGAGCAACTGCGATGAACTGCTGTTCGATGACGTGATCTGGGTCGACCAGGCCAAACGTGACCACTTCGACTTCGTCACCAAGATGCGCGAGCGCGGGGTGGATGTGCTGGAAATGCACAACCTGCTCACCGACATCGTGCAGAACAAAGAAGCCCTGAAGTGGATCCTCGACCGCAAGATCACCCCTGACACCGTCGGTGTCGGCCTGACCAACGAAGTGCGCAGCTGGCTCGAAGGCCTCGAGCCGCGCCACCTGGCCGAGTTCCTGATAGGCGGCGTGGCCGGCCAGGACCTGCCGCAGAGCGAAGGCGCCGATGTGGTCAAGATGTACAACGACTACCTGGGCCATTCCAGCTTCATCCTGCCACCGCTGCCCAACACCCAGTTCACCCGTGACACCACCTGCTGGATCTATGGCGGCGTCACCCTCAACCCGATGTACTGGCCGGCGCGACGCCAGGAAACCCTGCTGACCACCGCCATCTACAAGTTCCACCCGCAGTTCACCGGTGCCGACTTCCAGGTCTGGTATGGCGACCCGGACAAAGAACACGGCAACGCCACCCTGGAAGGCGGTGACGTGATGCCGATCGGTAAAGGCATCGTGCTCATCGGCATGGGCGAGCGCACCTCGCGCCAGGCCATCGGCCAGCTGGCACAGAACCTGTTCGCCAAAGGCGCGGTAGAAAAAGTCATCGTCGCCGGCCTGCCTAAATCCCGCGCCGCGATGCACCTGGACACCGTATTCAGCTTCTGCGACCGCGACCTGGTCACGGTCTTCCCGGAAGTGGTGAAAGAGATCGTGCCGTTCATCATCCGCCCCGACGAAAGCAAACCCTACGGCATGGACGTGCGCCGCGAGAACAAATCGTTCATCGAGGTGGTTGGCGAGCAACTGGGGGTCAAACTGCGCGTGGTCGAGACTGGGGGCAACAGCTTTGCCGCCGAACGCGAGCAATGGGATGACGGCAACAACGTGGTGGCAGTGGAGCCTGGCGTGGTCATTGGCTACGACCGCAACACCTACACCAACACCCTGCTGCGCAAGGCCGGGATCGAGGTCATCACCATCAGCGCCGGCGAACTGGGCCGGGGCCGTGGCGGCGGCCACTGCATGACCTGCCCAATCGTGCGCGACCCAATCGACTACTAAACGACCATTCTCCCGGCTGCCCCCACAAGGCGGTAGCCGGGCCGATTACCGAATTCAAGGAGAATCACCATGGCGTTCAACATCCACAACCGCAACCTGCTCAGCCTCGAACACCACACCACCCGCGAGCTGAGGTACCTGCTGGACCTGTCCCGCGACCTCAAGCGTGCCAAGTACACCGGCACCGAGCAGCAGCATCTCAAAGGCAACAACATTGCCCTGATCTTCGAGAAGACCTCGACCCGTACGCGCTGCGCCTTCGAAGTCGCCGCCTACGACCAAGGTGCCAACGTCACCTACATCGACCCCAACTCCTCGCAGATCGGCCACAAGGAGAGCATGAAGGACACCGCCCGCGTACTCGGGCGCATGTACGATGCCATCGAGTACCGTGGCTTCAAGCAGGAAATCGTCGAAGAGCTGGCCAAGTTCGCCGGCGTGCCGGTGTTCAACGGCCTGACCGACGAATACCACCCAACCCAGATGATCGCCGACGTGCTGACCATGCGTGAGCACAGCGACAAGCCGCTGCACGACATCAGCTATGCCTACCTCGGCGATGCCCGCAACAACATGGGCAACTCGCTGCTGCTGATTGGCGCCAAGCTCGGCATGGACGTGCGCATTGCCGCACCCAAGGCGCTGTGGCCCCATGACGACCTGGTAGAACGCTGCAAGAAATACGCTGAGGAAAGCGGCGCGCGCCTCACCCTCACCGAAGACCCGAAAGCCGCAGTCAAGGGCGTGGACTTCGTGCACACCGACGTCTGGGTCTCGATGGGTGAGCCGATCGAAGCTTGGGGTGAGCGCATCAAGCAGCTCAAGCCTTACCAAGTCAACGCGGAGCTGATGAAGTCCACCGGCAACCCACGCACCAAGTTCATGCACTGCCTGCCGGCGTTCCACAACTCCGAGACCAAGGTCGGCAAGCAGATCGCCGAACAGTACCCGGACCTGGCCAACGGCATCGAAGTGACCGACGACGTGTTCGAGTCGCCGGCGTGCATCGCCTTTGAGCAGGCAGAAAACCGCATGCATACGATCAAGGCGATCCTGGTGTCGACCCTGGCTGACCTTTAAAGGCCACTCCTGCCCCTGGAACCCGGCTTGCCGATGACCCCAGGGGCAGGAGGCGACCCTCACTTCTACGTTAAAGGACACTACCATGCGTATCGTTGTTGCATTGGGCGGCAACGCCCTGCTGCGCCGCGGCGAGCCCATGACCGCTGAAAATCAGCGCGCCAATATCCGCACCGCCACCGAGCAGATCGCCAAGATTCATCCTGGCAACGAACTGGTCATCGCCCACGGCAACGGCCCTCAGGTCGGCCTGCTGTCGCTGCAGGCACTGTCCTACAAGCCGGACGAAGCCTACCCGCTGGACGTGCTGGGTGCCGAAACCGAAGGCATGATCGGCTACATGATCGAACAGGAGCTGGGCAACCTGCTGGACTTCGAGGTGCCGTTCGCCACCTTGCTGACCCAGGTCGAAGTCGATGCCAACGACCCGGCCTTCAAAGACCCCACCAAGTTCATCGGCCCGGTTTACAGCAAGGAAGAAGCCGAGCGCCTGGCCAAGGAAAAAGGCTGGGTGGTCAAGGCTGATGGCGACAAGTACCGCCGCGTGGTCGCCAGCCCCAAACCCAAGCGCATCTTCGAGATTCGCCCGATCAAATGGCTGCTGGAAAAGAGCAGTATCGTGATCTGTGCCGGTGGCGGCGGCATCCCCACCCTGTACGATGAAAACCGCAAGCTCAAAGGCGTCGAGGCGGTCATCGACAAGGACCTGTGTTCGGCACTGCTGGCCGAGCAATTGGAAGCCGACCTTCTGATAATCGCCACTGACGTCGACGCGGCCTACATTGACTGGGGCAAGCCAACGCAAAAAGCCATTGCCCAGGCCCACCCCGACGAACTCGAACGCCTGGGCTTCGCCGCCGGCTCCATGGGGCCAAAGGTGCAGGCTGCCAGTGACTTTGCCCGCAATACCGGTAAAGTGGCGGTGATCAGCTCGCTGGAGAACATCGAGGACATCGTCAAAGGCACGGCCGGCACTCGGGTTTCCACGGCCAAGCCAGGTATCAGCTACCGTTGAATGCAGTAGGCGGGCGTAAGCCGCCCGCCGTTTTCGACCTTCCGGAGGATTCCGCCATGGCCCAGTTCCACCCTGGTCACGTGCATATCGAGCGCACCGCGCTGAACAGCGCCGACCATAGTTATGACCTCAATCTTGAGTACGAGGCGACACAGGACCCCAAGGAAGGCCGAGGTGTACAGTTCCGCCTGCATGGCAGCATCGAAGGTAAGCCGGTGGACGAAACGTTCTTTCTGCCCAAGGACCAGGTCCTGCCAAGCTTTCTGATGGTGCTGAGCCGCAAGGCCCAGGCCCACCTCGCACCGCCCAAGAAATTCGAGACCCTGAGCTCACCGCACAAGATCTACGACCTGATGTTCGAAGACATCCGCGCCAAGCTGGATGTGAAGTCGGGCGACTCGATCAAGCCAGAACATCTGGGGTAACCCCCTCGCCGGCCAGCCGGCTCCCGCAGACCGCCACTGACGGGCAGCACCTGTGGAGGCCGGCTGGCCGGCGATTGGGTTTCCCACAGCGCACGAGGCATACTACTGCCCTCCCCCGGCCATAACCTCCTCTCCCCATGCGCATCCACGTCAGCTTCATCGACCGCGTCGGCATCACCCAGGAAGTCCTCGCCCTGCTCGGTGCCCGCAACCTCAACCTGGACGCCGTGGAGATGGTCCCGCCGAACGTCTACATCGATGCCCCGACCCTCAGCCCGGCCGTGCTGGAAGAGCTGCACGACGCCCTGTTCGATGTGCACGGTGTGCAATCGGTGGACGTGGTCGACATCCTCCCCGGCCAGCGCCGCCACCTGCAGCTCGACGCCTTGCTGGCGGCCATGAGCGATCCGGTGCTGGCGGTGGACAGCGCCGGCAAGGTGCTGCTTGCCAACCCGGCACTGATCGCCCTGTGCGGCCGAGAGTCGGCCGGGCGCTCGGTAGGCGAGCTGTTCGGCGACCCGGCGCTACTGCAGGCACTGCTGGACAACAATTTCCATTTGCCGATGCGTGAGATGCAGCTCAACGGCCAGAGCCTGCTGCTCGATGCCACGCCCATCACCAACGCCGGCGGCCTGCTGACCCTCTACCCACCCAACCGTATGGGCGAGCGCCTGTCGGCCCTGCACCACGACCATGCCGAAGGTTTCGATGCATTGCTCGGCGACTCACCGGCGATTCGCACCCTCAAGGCGCGCGCCCTGCGCGTGGCGGCGCTCGACGCACCGCTGCTGGTACATGGCGAGACTGGCACGGGCAAAGAACTGGTGGCCCGTGCCTGCCATGCCATCAGTAGCCGCCATGCAGCGCCATTTCTGGCGCTGAACTGCGCCGCGCTGCCCGAGAGCCTGGCCGAAAGCGAGCTGTTCGGCTATGCCCCCGGCGCCTTTACCGGTGCCCAGCGGGGTGGCAAGCCAGGGCTGATGGAGCTGGCCAACCAGGGGACGGTGTTTCTCGACGAAATCGGCGAAATGTCTCCTTACCTGCAGGCCAAGCTCCTGCGCTTTCTCAGCGATGGCAGCTTCCGCCGCGTGGGCGGCGACCGTGAGGTGAAGGTCGATGTACGAATTATCAGTGCCACCCACCGTGACCTGGAACGCATGGTCGCCGAAGGCACGTTCCGTGAAGACCTGTTCTACCGCCTGAATGTGCTCAACCTGCAAGTGCCGCCACTGCGTGACCGGGGTCAGGATATCCTGATGCTCGCGCATTACTTCATGCAGCAGGCCTGCACCCAGATCCAACGCCCGCCATGCCGCCTGACGCCCGCCACCCATTCGGCACTGCTGGCCAACCCATGGCCGGGCAACGTGCGTCAGTTGCAGAACGTGATCTTCCGCGCCGCTGCCATTTGCGAGGGCAACCTGGTGGACATCGGCGACTTAGACATCGCCGGCACCTCGGTAGCCCGCGGGCAGGATGGCGAGGTGGCCAGCCTGGAACAGGCGGTTGGCAATTTCGAACGTGAGCTGCTGCAGCGGCTGTATCCCAGTTACCCCTCCACCCGACAGTTGGCGGGGCGACTGCAGACGTCGCACACCGCCATCGCTCAACGGCTACGCAAGTACGGTATCCCCAACAAGGGCTGATGTGGCGGTATTCGCCCCGGCCCGGTACGAATGCCTCCCCTCTCCATTTGCCCGCAAAATCGAGGTTTTATTCAGAATTTCCCTACCCGTTAAAGGATGACATTGCACATACACTCGGCCCAAAAGGCGCCTCCAAGCAATGTTCGCCCCTCACGGAACCAAGAGTACTCTGAATGCTTCAACTCGATTTTTACGGCACGCTCGTGGCCGCTTCCCTGGTACTTTTGCTAGGGCGCGGTCTTGTCACCCGCGTCGGTTTCCTGCGCACTTACAATATTCCCGAACCGGTAGCAGGCGGCCTGCTCGTGGCGCTGCTGCTGTTGGGCTTACGCACCGTCGACGTGCATGTGCAGTTCGATACCTCACTGCAAACACCCTTGATGTTGGCGTTTTTTGCCACCATCGGTCTGAGTGCCGACATTGCCAGCCTGAAAAAAGGCGGCCGGGTTGTCGGTATTTTCCTGCTGGCGGTCACTGGGCTGCTGGTGGTCCAGAATGCAATGGGCATCGGGCTGGCAAAGGCACTGGGGCTTGATCCGCTGATGGGCCTGTTGTCCGGTTCGATATCCCTGTCGGGCGGCCACGGCACCGGCGCGGCGTGGGGAGCGACGTTCAGCGAAAAGTACGGTTTGGCGTCGGCAACGGAACTGGCATTGGCAGCGGCGACGTTTGGCTTGGTGCTGGGCGGGCTGATTGGCGGGCCGGTTGCACGCCTACTCATCAACCGTGTTGAAACGCCGGGCCTTGATCAGGGTATTTCACACTTGCCAAAGGGCTTCGAACAGCCAAACGAAGAGCGGCTGATCACGCCCTTCTCAATGATCGAAACCCTTGCTCTGATCGCGGTCAGTTTGATGGGCGGCACCCTGTTGAACGGCCTGCTCCACGAGACGGCATTTGAGTTACCGACATTCGTTTGCGTCTTGTTCGTGGGCGTGCTGCTGCGCAACGGGCTTTCTGTATTTGGCCTGTATCAGGTATTCGAGCGCGAAGTGTCCGTGCTGGGCAATGTCAGCTTGTCGCTGTTTCTGGCAATCGCACTGATGTCCCTGAAACTGTGGGACCTGGCGGCCCTGGCGTTACCCTTCTTCACTCTTTTGGCTGTACAAACGTTGGTCATGGCACTGTTTGCAATGTTCGTGACGTTCAGACTCATGGGCAGCAACTACGATGCCGCCGTACTGGCCGCCGGACACTGCGGTTTTGGCCTGGGCGCAACGCCAACGGCCATTGCCAACATGCAAGCCATCACCCAGCGCTTCGGGTCTTCGCAGATTGCATTTCTGGTAGTACCGATGGTGGGCGCATTCTTCATCGACATCATCAATGTCATCGTGATCAAGCTGTACCTCACGCTGCCGTTCTTTACAGCGCTGTAAAAAATCGGGCCCTTTCGCGGCGTAACCCGCGCATGGGCCCGGCCGCCCTGTCCGTAGCGATATCCGTACATCGTATCGAATTCAATACAAAGCCACTTGGCGCGTTCTGCGCAAGGGTTTGATCCTCCGAACCTTTTCTTTCCGCCCTCCTCTGTAGCGTTTTCATTCCAAAAAAGCGAAAACAACATCGGTTAAATTATTTAAGTTATTGATATTTAATGACTTTTATTTAATGGCCGCATTATTGCTATGGAATCCTTAACCAAGAGCGCGGCCATACCGCGCCCAACGCCCTGCTTCCCGAGGATTCCCCATGAGCGAGTTGCGTTTCACCGAAGATCACGAATGGCTGCGCGTCGAGGCCGACGGCAGTGTCACCGTAGGCATCACTGCCTACGCTCAGAATGCCTTGGGTGACGTGGTCTACGTGCAACTGCCAGAGCTGCAGCAGTACGACAAAGGTGCCGAAGCCTCCACCGTCGAATCGGTCAAGGCCGCCAGCGGTGTCTACATGCCGCTGGCCGGCGAAGTGGTTGCAGTGAATGACCAGCTTGATCAAAGCCCCGAACGGGTCAACGAAGATCCACTGGGCGAGGGCTGGTTCTTCCGCTTCATCCCCGCAGACATGAACGAAGTGGCCGCCCTGCTCGACCAGGACGCCTACGACCGCCTGATCAAAGCCAACGACGACGCCTGAGGACGCCTGCCATGACCATCAACCTCGGCACCGCCAACGAATTCATCGCCCGCCACATCGGCCCTCGCACCGCTGACGAGCAGGCCATGCTGGCGACCCTCGGCTTCGACTCGCTGGAAGCCATGACCGCCGCTGTCATCCCCGATACCATCAAAGGCACTAGCGTACTGGGCTCGGCAGACGGCCAGAGCGAGGCCGATGCCCTCGCTGCGCTGAAAGCCATCGCTGGCAAGAACCAGCTGTTCAAGAACTACATCGGCCAGGGCTACTACAACACCCACACCCCGGCACCGATCCTGCGCAATCTGCTGGAAAACCCTGCCTGGTACACTGCCTACACGCCTTACCAGCCTGAAATCTCTCAAGGCCGCCTGGAGGCCCTGCTGAACTTCCAGACCCTGATCAGCGACCTGACTGGCCTGCCGATCGCCAACGCATCCTTGCTCGACGAAGCGACTGCCGCCGCCGAAGCCATGACCTTCTGCAAGCGCCTGTCAAAGAACAAGGCCAGCCATGCCTTCTTTGCCTCCGTGCACTGCCATCCGCAGACCCTCGACGTGCTGCGGACCCGTGCCGAACCGCTGGGCATCGAGATCGTGGTGGGTGACGAGCGCGAGCTGAACGATGTCAGCACCTTCTTCGGTGCCCTGCTGCAATACCCGGCCAGTAAGGGTGAAGTGTTCGACTACCGCGAACTGGTGCAGCGCTTCCATGCCGCCAATGCCCTGGTGGCCGTGGCCGCCGACCTGCTGGCCCTGACGCTGCTGACCCCGCCGGGCGAATTCGACGCCGACGTGGCCATTGGCAGCGCCCAGCGCTTCGGTGTACCGCTTGGTTTCGGAGGCCCCCACGCGGCCTACTTCGCCACCCGCGATGCCTTCAAGCGTGACATGCCGGGCCGCCTGGTCGGCGTGTCGATCGACCGCTTCGGCAAGACCGCACTGCGCCTGGCCATGCAGACCCGCGAGCAGCACATCCGTCGCGAGAAGGCCACCAGCAACATCTGCACCGCCCAGGTACTGCTAGCCAACATCGCCAGCATGTTCGCCGTGTACCACGGCCCGCAAGGCCTCAAGCGCATTGCCCAGCGCACCCACGCGCTGACCGCGATCCTTGCCGCCGGCCTGAAAACCCTGGGCATCGATGTGCTGGGCGAAACCGCCTTCGATACCCTGACCCTGGCCACGGGCAGCGCAACCGCAAGCCTGCACGCCAAGGCCCGTGAGCAACGCATCAATCTGCGCCAGATCGACAGCGACACGCTGGGGCTGTCGCTCGACGAAACGACCACCCAGGCCGATGTAGAAGCCTTGTGGCAGGTGTTCGCTGGCCAGCAGGCACACCCTGACTTCGCCGCCCTGGCCGCCAGCACCGGCTCGCGCCTGCCGGTCGCGCTGCTGCGCCAGTCGGCCATCCTCGAACACCCGGTGTTCAACCGATACCACAGCGAAACCGAACTGATGCGTTACCTACGCCGCCTGGCCGACAAGGACCTGGCGCTGGACCGCAGCATGATCCCGCTGGGTTCGTGCACCATGAAGCTCAACGCCGCCAGCGAAATGATCCCGGTGACCTGGGCCGAGTTCGGCAACCTGCACCCGTTCGCCCCCGCCGAGCAGAGTCAGGGCTACCAGCAACTGACACGCGAACTGGAAGCCATGTTGTGCGCCGCCACTGGCTACGACGCCGTGTCGCTGCAACCCAATGCCGGCTCCCAAGGCGAGTACGCCGGCCTGCTGGCCATCCGCGCTTACCACCGCAGCCGCGGCGAAAGCCATCGTGATATCTGCCTGATCCCGTCTTCAGCCCACGGTACCAACCCCGCTACCGCGCACATGGCCGGTATGCGCGTGGTTGTCACCGCCTGTGACGCCCGTGGCAACGTCGATGTCGATGACCTGCGTGCCAAGGCCATCGAGCACCGGGAGCGCCTGGCCGCGATCATGATCACCTACCCATCGACCCACGGCGTGTTCGAGGAGGCGATCGGCGAGATCTGCGCGATCATTCACGACAATGGCGGCCAGGTGTACATCGACGGCGCCAACATGAATGCCATGGTCGGCCTGTGCGCCCCCGGCAAGTTCGGCGGCGATGTCTCGCACTTGAACCTGCACAAGACGTTCTGTATTCCACACGGCGGTGGCGGCCCGGGCGTCGGCCCGATTGGCGTGAAAGCGCACCTGGCGCCATTCCTGCCAGGCCATGCACAGCTGGAAAACCACGAAGGTGCCGTGTGCGCGGCGCCGTTCGGCAGCGCCAGCATCCTGCCCATTACCTGGATGTACATCCGCATGATGGGCGGTGCGGGCCTCAAGCGCGCCTCGCAAATGGCGATCCTCAATGCCAACTACATCGCCCGGCGCCTGGAAGAGCACTATCCTGTTCTGTACACCGGTGGCAATGGCCTGGTGGCACACGAGTGCATTCTCGACCTGCGCCCGCTCAAGGACACTAGCGGCATCAGTGTCGACGACGTGGCCAAGCGCCTGATCGACTTTGGCTTCCATGCCCCGACCATGTCCTTCCCTGTGGCGGGCACGCTGATGATCGAACCGACCGAAAGCGAGTCCAAAGAAGAACTGGACCGCTTCTGCAACGCAATGATCCAGATCCGCGAAGAGATTCGCGCCGTGGAGAACGGTAGCCTGGACAAGGATGACAACCCGCTGAAAAACGCCCCGCACACGGCGGCCGAGCTGGTGGGCGACTGGGCCCATGGTTATAGCCGTGAGCAGGCGGTGTACCCACTGCCGAGCCTGGTGGAGGGCAAGTACTGGCCGCCGGTCGGGCGGGTCGACAACGTGTTCGGTGACCGCAACCTGGTCTGCGCCTGCCCGTCGATCGAAAGCTATCAGGACGTTTGAGGCGGACTCCCCTTGTGGAGCGGGCTTGTCCCGCGCCCACAGGGGCCAATGCTGTCTGCACGACCTACCTGGAGGAACCACCATGTCCCTGAGCGTCTTCGACCTGTTCAAGATCGGCATCGGCCCCTCCAGTTCCCACACGGTCGGCCCGATGCGCGCTGCCGCACGCTTTGCTGAAGGGCTGCGCCGCGACGGCCTGCTGGCCAGCACCGCAAGCATCAAGGCCGAGCTGTATGGCTCGCTCGGTGCAACCGGCAAAGGCCACGGCAGCGACAAGGCGGTATTGCTCGGCCTTGAAGGCGAGCACCCCGATACTGTCGACACCGAATCCATCCCCGCCCGCCTGCAGGCGATCCGCGACAGCGGCCACCTGCGCCTGCTCGGCGAATACGATATTGCCTTCACCGAAAAGCAGCATCTGGCGATGATCCGCAAGCCGCTGGCTTATCATCCCAACGGCATGATTTTTCGTGCCTTCGACGCAGCCGGCTTGCAGATCCGTAGCCGCGAGTACTACTCGGTAGGCGGCGGCTTTGTGGTCGATGAAGACGCCGCCGGTCACGACCGTATCGTCGAGGACAGCACGGTGCTGCCCTATCCCTTCAAAACCGCCAAGGAACTGCTCGGGCATTGCACCGCACAGCGCTTGTCGGTCAGCCAGGTGATGCTGGCCAACGAAGCGGTGTGGCGCCCCGAGGCCTAGACCCGTGCCGGCCTGCTGCGAATCTGGCAGGTGATGCAGGACTGCGTCGAGGCCGGCTACCGGCATGAGGGCATCCTGCCAGGCGGCCTCAAGGTCAAGCGCCGCGCACCGGCGCTCTACCGCCAGCTCAGTCAGCACCCGGAGGCCAACCTGCGCGATGCGCTGTCGGTGCTCGACTGGGTCAACCTCTACGCGCTGGCAGTGAACGAGGAAAACGCCTACGGCGGGCGCGTGGTCACCGCACCGACCAACGGCGCGGCGGGCATCGTCCCGGCGGTGCTGCACTACTACATGCGCTTCGTCCCCGGTGCCAGCGAAGACGGCGTGGTGCGCTTTTTGCTCACCGCCGCCGCCATCGGCATCTTGTACAAGGAAAACGCTTCGATCTCCGGGGCCGAAGTGGGCTGCCAGGGCGAGGTGGGTGTGGCCTGCTCGATGGCGGCGGGCGCCTTGTGCGAAGTGATGGGTGGCAGCGTGCAACAGGTTGAAAACGCCGCCGAGATCGGCATGGAACACAACCTTGGCCTGACCTGCGACCCGATAGGCGGGCTGGTCCAGGTGCCTTGCATCGAGCGCAACGCCATGGGCTCGGTGAAGGCCATCAATGCGGTGCGCATGGCCCTGCGCGGCGACGGGCAGCACTACGTCTCGCTCGATAAGGTCATCCGCACCATGCGCCAGACCGGCGCCGACATGAAAAGCAAATACAAGGAGACCGCCCGCGGCGGTCTGGCCGTCAACATCATCGAATGTTGACCCGATAAAAAACCAAGGAGTCATCGATGTCCGAAACACTGCACAAGACCCCGCTGCACGCCCTGCACCTGGAGCTGGGCGCTCGCATGGTGCCATTCGCCGGCTTCGACATGCCGGTGCAGTACCCGCTGGGCGTGCTCAAGGAGCACTTGCACACCCGTGAGCAGGCAGGGTTGTTCGATGTCTCGCACATGGGCCAGATCATGCTGCGCGGCAAAGAGGCGGCCCAGGCCCTGGAAAGCCTGGTGCCAGTGGATATCATTGACCTGCCGGTAGGCATGCAGCGCTACGCCATGTTCACCAACGAGCAAGGCGGTATCCTCGACGACCTGATGGTCGCCAACCTGGGTGACGACACGCTGTTCCTGGTGGTCAACGCTGCCTGTAAGGAGCAGGACCTGGCGCACCTGCAAGAACACCTCGCTGACCGCTGCCAGATCCAGCCCCTGTTCGCCGAACGCGCCTTGCTCGCCCTGCAAGGCCCAGCGGCGGTCAAGGTACTGCAGCGCTTGGCACCGGAAGTGGCCGCCATGACGTTCATGCAGCTGCGCCCGGTCAGCTTGCTTGGCGAGGACTGCTTCGTCAGCCGATCGGGCTACACCGGCGAAGATGGCTATGAAATTTCGGTACCGGCCGGCGCCGCTGAAGCCCTGGCTCGCCGGCTGCTGGCCGAACCCGAAGTGCAGCCGATCGGCCTGGGCGCGCGCGACTCATTGCGCCTGGAAGCGGGCCTGTGCCTGTATGGCCACGATATGGATACCACCACCACACCGGTCGAAGCCAGCCTGCTCTGGGCCGTCTCGAAGGTGCGCCGCGCCGATGGTACCCGTGCAGGCGGCTTCCCCGGTGCCGCGGTGGTGTTTGCCCAGCAGCAAGCGGGGGTGGCACGCAAGCGGGTGGGTCTGTTGCCACAAGAGCGGACGCCAGTTCGCGAAGGGGCAGAGATAGTCGACGCTGCTGACAAAGTGGTAGGCAAAGTGTGCAGCGGTGGCTTTGGTCCGACACTCGGTGCCCCCGTTGCAATGGGTTATGTCGATATCGAACATGGCGCACTCGAAACGCCACTGTTTGCCTTGGTACGGAGCAAGAAGGTTGCCCTGAAAGTCAGCAAAATGCCTTTTGTTCCACCACGTTACTATCGCGGTTGAACGTATCATCTGAGGTATCCAGGCAGGCTAGACATATTCGTTTTCGAACCTGCCCAATAGCTTTTGAACATAGCGCCAGCCCAGGCACCATGCCGTTTCCGACAAATATGTCGGTAAACGGCAAAAGCCCGATTTTCCATACGACCAAGGGCTTGTTTTTTTCTCGAGAGTTGGCGTAGAGTCACTGCACTGTGTTTGCATGGGTCGCAACAGTTCGTGACCTGGGCCAGTAGCCGCAATCTGCTACAACCCGTTCGACGTCTCTTACTTTCCTGCAACCCAGCCCAGTAATCTTTCACACTTTATTAGTGTGATAGAAACTGTCATCAAAATTTAAGCTTCATAGGAAATAAGACAATGGCTGAGCGTCAGAACGGTACCGTCAAGTGGTTCAATGACGAGAAAGGTTACGGCTTCATCACCCCAGAAAGCGGTGCTGATCTGTTCGTGCACTTCCGTGCTATCGAAGGTAACGGCTTCAAGAGCCTGAAAGAAGGCCAGAAGGTCTCCTTCGAAGCAGTCCAGGGCCAGAAAGGCCTGCAGGCTGACAAGGTTCAGGTCCTCGGCTAAGCCGGCGCCGACGTCGAAGAAAAGCCCCTGCCCAGTGCAGGGGCTTTTTTTTGCCCGTAGAATAGCGGCTTCGTCATTCGGAGCCGTTCTGCATGTCCAAGCCTCTGCTCTCCCCCCAGGGAGATTTCCCACCTGTCGGCCTGGGTCGGCGCCTGGCGGCGATGTTTTACGACTTTTTGTTGTGCACGGCACTGCTGATCGTGACCGCAGGCGCCTACAAGATGATCCAGATGACGATCATCGGCGAGGCGCGCATGCGTGAATTGACCGACGCCGGCGCGCTGGACGGCGATCCACTGTTGTCGACGGTCCTGTTGTTTGCGCTGTTCGGCTTCTTTGCCAAGTTCTGGACCCATGGCGGGCAAACCCTGGGCATGCAGGTGTGGGGCGTACGCGTACAGAATGCCGATGGCAGCGCAATCAGCCTGTGGCAGGCGTTGCTGCGCTTTGTCGTGTCGATTGCCTCGTGGCTGTGCCTGGGGCTGGGGTTCTTCTGGTCATTGATCGACAAACGCAAGCGCAGCTGGCATGACATCTATTCGGAAACCCAGCTGGTACGGGTGCCGAAGCAGAAGAAATGAGCCCCACAAAAAAGCCGACCCCAAGGTCGGCTTTCTTGTACCGGTCAGGCCATCATCCCGCCCGGCGTAACAACCAGAACCCAGCGATGGTACATACCCCTACCGGTATCACCACGGCCAGTAGTGGCGGGAAGCCAAATACCTGGCTCGAAGGGCCGAGCAACTCGCCGGCAATACGGAACACGAAGCCTACCAGGACACCGGTAAACACGCGCTGGCCCAGAGTCACCGACCGCAGCGGGCCGAAGATGAAGGAAATCGCCATCAGCACCAAGGCCGCTGTCACTGCCGGCTGCAGCACCTTGGTCCAGAACGCCAGCCAGTAGCGGGCGTTGTTCAGGCCCTGGTCGGCCAGGTAGTGGATGTAATCCCACAAACCGGTGATCGACAGCGACTCAGGCGGCAGTACCACAGTGTTGAGCAGTTGTGGCGTTACCGAAACATCCCACACCTCTTCCGGGACCTTGACAACCTCGGTGTGATCGCCACGGAAGTAGGTGGTGCTGACATCGCTGAGCACCCAGCGATCATTCTCGTAGCGCGCCCGGCGAGCGAAGCTGGAGGTCATGATCTTGCGCTCGTTGTCGAAGCGGTAGCGGGTCACACCCAGCAGCAGGCCATTGGGCTGTACCGAGTTGATATGCACGAACTCTTCGCCCTGACGGTGCCACATGCCGCGCTTGGAGCTCTGCGCCTCGCCACCGCCCTGGGCCAGCGAGCGGTCGGCCTGGGCCTTGTTCTCGCTGACAGGTGCCACGTACTCACCGATCAGCAAGCCAACCAGCATCAGGATCAGCATCGGCTTCATCACGGCCCAGACGATGCGCCCAATGGACACCCCGGCGGCGCGCATGATGGTCAGTTCGCTGCTGCTGGCCAGGCTGCCCAGGCCAATCAGACAGCCGATCAACGCCGCCATCGGCAGCATGTCGTAAAGCCGGCGCGGCGCGGTCAGCAGGACGTAGGAGCCCGCGTCCATGACCGTATAGGTATCGCTCAGGTCGCTCATCTCGTCGATGAAGGCGAACAGGGAAGCCAGGCCAAGAATGATGCCCAGCACAGCGAGAATGGCCAGCAGCACGCTCTGGCCGATGTAGCGGTCGAGTTTAGCCACGGGCCACCTCCGCACGGCGAGCGGCACGCTTGAGGCGCAGCGGCTCCCAGTACATCAGCGCCAGGCCGATCAGCAGGAACAGGCCATGCACCCACCACATGCCCAGGGCGATCGGCAATTTGCCTTTCTCCAGAGCGCCGCGTACGGAAATCAACATCGTCAGGTAGGCCATGTACAGAAGAATCGCCGGCAGCAGTTTGAGGAAGCGGCCCTGGCGCGGGTTGACCTTGGCCAGCGGCACCGCCAGCAGGGTCACGATGAACACCAGGATCGGCAGCGAAATGCGCCACTGCAACTCGGCGCGCTCGCGCAGGCCGTCGTGGCCGATAAGGTCCGTGGTCGGAATGGCTTCGCGCTCGGTCACCTCTTCGCTGACCTCAGGCTTGGGCAGCAGCACGCCATAAGTGTCGTACTTGATGGCGCGATAGTCGGCCTGGCCCGGGTTGCCGTCATAACGGTAACCGTTTTCCAGCACCAGGTAGCGGTTGCCATCGGCCTGCACTTCCTGGTGGCCTTTTTCGGCAACCAGCACCGATGGCGCACGGTCTTTGGTCTTGTCCTGGTTGAAGCGCTTCTCGGAAATGAACACACCGTCGAGCTTGACCCGGTCATCGGACAATTGCTCGGTGTAGGTGACACGCGAGCCATCGCGCAGGGTCTGGAAACGGCCAGGGACCAAGGTATCGAACTCGGTCAGGGCATCCTGCTGGGCGATGATCTTCTGCACCTGGGCGACCCCCAGCGGGGCCAGGCTCAGGCTCAACCAGGCAACCACCAGCGCTACCAGCGCCGCCGGTGCCATGGTCAGGCCCAACAGGCGTTGCTGGCTCATGCCGGTGGCCGAAAGCACGGTCATCTCGCTTTCCAGGTACAGCCGTCCATAGGCCAGGAGAATGCCCAGGAACAGCCCCAGAGGCAGGATCAGCTGCAGGAAACCCGGCAAGCGGAAGCCCATGATCAGGAACAGCACGCCCGGGTCGAGCATGCCCTGGGCCGCCTGGGCCAGGTATTTGATGAAACGCCCGCTCATGATGATCACCAGCAGCACGGCGCTGACGGCGCTCAAGGTCAGCACGACCTCGCGGGAGAGATAACGAAAGACGATCAAACCAGACACTCCTGGGTTGTCAGGGGCGGACTGCCAAACAAAGGCTTACGACAGCCAAGACCAATGCCGGTTCGCCAAGGGCGAACCTCCTTGTAAAGTGCGCGCATTATCCTGTGATTGGCAGCGCCTGTCACTTGGCCGCGCATGAAGCCGCACATCGGGGTTGTCAGCACTGTTGTCAGAGGCTCAAACTGGCAGCTTTTCCACTGGTACGCGACCACGCGGCCAAGCCTGTTCAGAGCGCGAAGACACTACAGCGCCCACTGCAAAGACCATTCGGGGACCCTGACATGGAACTGGTTGTAAAAAGCGTAGCTGCTGCATCCGTAAAAACCGCCACTCTGGTCGTACCGGTCGGTGAAGGCCGCAAGCTTGGCGCCGTTGCCAAAGCTGTCGACCAGGCCGCCGAAGGTGCCATCAGCGCCGTGCTCAAGCGTGGCGACCTGGCCGGCAAACCGGGCCAGACCCTGCTGCTGCAGAGCCTGCCTGGCCTGAAGGCAGAGCGTGTACTGCTGGTCGGCAGTGGCAAAGACGAAGCGCTGGGTGACCGTGCCTGGCGCAAGCTGGTCAACAGCGTGGCCGGGGTACTCAAAGGCCTCAACGGCAGCGACGCGGTACTGGCCCTGGACGACATCGCCGTCAGCAACCGCGAGGGCCACTACGGCAAGCATCGCCTGCTGGCCGAAACCCTGCTCGACGGCGAATACGTGTTCGACCGTTTCAAGAGCCAGAAGGCCGAACCCCGTGCCCTGAAAAAGATCACCCTTCTGGCTGACAAGGCAGGCCTGGCCGAGGTCGAGCGCGCCGTCAAGCACGCCAGCGCCATCGCCACCGGCATGGCCTTCACCCGCGACCTGGGCAACCTGCCACCGAACCTGTGCCACCCAAGCTTCCTCGCCGAACAGGCCAAGGACCTGGGCAAGGCCCATAAAGGCCTGAAGGTCGAAGTGCTGGACGAGAAGAAAATCAAGGACCTGGGCATGGGCGCGTTCTATGCCGTGGGCCAGGGCAGCGACCAGCCGCCACGCCTGATCGTGCTCAATTACCAGGGTGCCAAGAAAGCCGACAAACCCTTCGTGCTGGTCGGCAAGGGCATCACGTTCGACACCGGTGGCATCAGCCTGAAGCCTGGCGCCGGCATGGACGAAATGAAGTTCGACATGTGCGGCGCCGCCAGTGTGTTCGGCACCCTGCGTGCAGTGCTCGAACTGCAACTGCCGATCAACCTGGTGTGCCTGCTGGCCTGCGCTGAAAACATGCCAAGCGGCGGCGCCACGCGCCCAGGCGACATCGTGACCACCATGAGTGGCCAGACGGTCGAGATTCTCAACACCGACGCCGAAGGCCGCCTGGTGCTGTGCGACACCCTGACCTACGCCGAGCGTTTCAAGCCGCAGGCCGTCATCGACATCGCCACCCTGACCGGCGCCTGCATCGTCGCCCTGGGCAGCCATACCTCGGGCCTGATGGGCAACAATGATGAGCTGGTCAGCCAACTGCTGGACGCCGGCAAACGTGCCGACGACCGCGCCTGGCAGCTGCCGCTGTTCGACGAGTACCAGGAACAACTGGACAGCCCGTTCGCCGACATGGGCAATATCGGTGGCCCGAAAGCCGGCTCCATCACGGCCGGCTGCTTCCTGTCGCGCTTTGCCAAGGCCTACAACTGGGCGCACCTGGACATCGCCGGTACCGCCTGGATCAGCGGTGGCAAGGACAAGGGCGCCACTGGCCGCCCAGTCCCGCTGCTGACGCAGTACCTGCTTGATCGCGCTGGCGCCTGATGCCGTGAACCGGTGGTGCCCTGGCACCACCGGCTGGCAGACTGAACCATGAGCAAAGTCGATTTCTACATTCTGCCCACCGACGCCCTGTCGGCGCGGTTGGACTTCGCCTGTAAGCTGTGCGAAAAGGCCTGGCGCCTCGGCCACCGGGTCTACCTGCACTGCCAGGACGCTGAGCAGCGCAACGAGCTGGACCTGCGCCTGTGGCGCTTCAAGGGCGAAGCCTTCGTGCCCCACGACCTGGCCGAGGCGCATGCCGACGCCACGGTGGCCCTGGGCCTGGGCGACAAGGCGGGCGAGCACCGCGGCCTGCTGATCAACCTGGGGGCCAATGTGCCTGGGTTCATCGGCCAGTTCGAGCGGGTTGCCGAGATCGTTGTCGAGGAGCCCGGTATTCGCCAATCGGCACGCGAGCGATTCCGTTTCTACCGTGAACAGGGCTATGCTCTGCAAGACCACCGCTTACAGCGACTTTAACGACGATGGACAAGCCTTCCGCCTTACCCGATTCCGCCCATCTGCTCGACGACCTTGAGTCGATCCGCCAGCTGCTGGGTGATGCCGACCTGCAGCCACCGTTGCTGACCGAAACGGTGGAACAGATCCCCCTGTTGCTCGACACCCCGGCCGGCAACACCACGCCCGCGCCAGCGCCGGTAAAAGCCGAGCCTGAGGATGACCCGCAGACCCGCCGCCAGGACACCTTGCTGCACCTGGAGGCCGAGCTGCGCGCTGCGGCGCAGTTGATCATGCAGGACGTGATCAATGATTTCACCCCGCATATCGAGACCGAGATCAAGCGCCGCCTCGATGCGCGTATCGAGCGTCTGATCAAGCGCTCCGAGTAGTTCGGCACCGCCTCATCGGCCGCAAGCCCAGGCAACACAAGTACAGCTGTCGCCTGCGGCCCCCACCTTGGTTATACTTCCCGGCTTTCCCGAATAAATGCACAGGGTCCCGCCGCGCATGGATAAGACCTACCAGCCGCACGCCATCGAAACTTCCTGGTACAACACCTGGGAGTCCGAGAACTATTTCGCTCCACAAGGTGCAGGTGAGTCCTACACCATCATGATCCCGCCACCGAACGTGACGGGCAGCCTGCACATGGGCCACGGTTTCAACAACGCGATCATGGACGCCCTGATCCGTTTCCGTCGCATGCAGGGCCGCGACACCCTGTGGCAGCCCGGTACCGACCACGCCGGTATCGCCACCCAGATGCTGGTAGAGCGCCAGCTCGAGGCCAAGGGCCAGAACCGTCACGACCTCGGCCGCGAAGCCTTCCTGGACAAGGTCTGGGAGTGGAAGGAGCAGTCCGGAGGCAACATCAGCCGCCAGATCCGTCGCCTGGGCTCGTCGGTAGACTGGAGCCGTGAGCGCTTCACCATGGACGACGGCCTGTCCGAAGCGGTCAAGGAAGCCTTCGTGCGCCTGCATGAAGACGGCCTGATCTACCGTGGCAAGCGCCTGGTCAACTGGGACACCAAGCTGCACACGGCAATCTCCGACCTCGAGGTGGAAAACCACGACGAGAAAGGCCACCTGTGGAACCTGCGCTACCCGCTGGCCGACGGCGCCAAGACTGCCGAAGGCAAGGACTACCTGGTGGTTGCCACCACGCGTCCGGAAACCCTGCTGGGTGACGCTGCAGTCGCGGTCAACCCGAACGACGAACGCTACCAGGCCCTGATCGGCAAATACGTCGAACTGCCGCTGGTCGGTCGCCGCATCCCTATCATCGCCGATGATTACTGCGACCCGGAATTCGGCACCGGCTGCGTGAAGATCACCCCGGCCCACGACTTCAACGACTACGAAGTCGGCAAGCGCCACAACCTGCCGCTGCTGAACATCTTCGACAAGAATGCCCTGGTGCTGTCCGCCGCCCAGGCCTTCAACCTCGATGGCAGCGTCAACGAGCAGGTCGATACTAGCCTGCCAGCTCAGTACGCCGGCCTCGATCGTTTCGTCGCCCGCAAGCAGATTGTTGCCGACCTGGACGCCCAGGGCCTGCTGGTGAGCATCGACGACCACGCGCTGAAAGTACCGAAGGGCGACCGCTCCGGCACGGTCATCGAACCGTGGCTGACCGACCAGTGGTACGTTTCCACCAAGCCCCTGGCAGAACCTGCCATCGCTGCCGTGGAAGACGGCCGTATCCAGTTCGTGCCCAAGCAGTACGAGAACATGTACTTCTCCTGGATGCGCGATATCCAGGACTGGTGCATCAGCCGCCAGCTGTGGTGGGGCCACCGCATCCCAGCATGGTACGACGAGGCCGGCCAGGTCTATGTCGGGCGCAACGAAGAAGAAGTGCGTGCCAAGCATGGCCTGGGCGCCGACGTTGCCCTGCGCCAGGACGACGACGTGCTCGACACCTGGTTCAGTTCGGGCCTGTGGACCTTCTCCACCCTGGGCTGGCCGGAGCAGACCGAGTTCCTGAAGAAATTCCACTCCACCGATGTGCTGGTCACGGGCTTTGACATCATTTTCTTCTGGGTTGCCCGGATGATCATGCTGACCATGCACCTGATCAAGAACGAGGATGGCACCCCGCAAGTACCGTTCAAGACCGTCTATGTGCACGGCCTGGTACGTGACGGCCAGGGCCAGAAGATGTCCAAGTCCAAGGGCAACGTCCTCGACCCGCTGGACATCGTCGACGGCATCACCCTGGATGCCCTGCTGGAGAAACGTACCAGCGGCATGATGCAGCCTAAGCTTGCCGAGAAGATCGCCAAGCAGACCAAGGCCGAGTTCCCTGAGGGCATCGCCAGCTACGGCACCGACGCGCTGCGCTTCACCTTCTGCTCGCTGGCCTCCACCGGCCGCGACATCAAGTTCGACATGGGCCGCGTCGAAGGCTACCGCAACTTCTGCAACAAGATCTGGAACGCTGCCCGGTACGTGCTGGACAAGGGCGAGGACTGTGGCCAGAACGGCGAAGCCTACGAACTGTCGCTGGCCGACCGCTGGATCATCTCGCAGTTGCAGCGCACTGAAGCCGAAGTGACCCGCCAGCTCGAGCAGTTCCGCTTCGACCTGGCCAGCCAGGCCCTGTACGAGTTCATCTGGAACCAGTACTGCGACTGGTACCTGGAACTGTCCAAGCCGGTACTGTGGGATGAAAACGCCCCGGTCGAACGCGCCCGCGGCACCCGTCGTACCCTGGTGCGGGTACTGGAAGTAGCGCTGCGCCTGGCTCACCCGTTCATGCCGTTCATCACCGAAGAGATCTGGCAGCGCATTGCGCCGCTGGCCGGCATCCAGGGCAAGACCATCATGCTGCAGCCGTGGCCGGTCGCTAACGAAAGCCGCATCGACGCCGCCGCCGAAGGCGATATCGAATGGCTCAAAGAGCTGATGGTGGGCCTGCGCAACATCCGCGCCGAAATGAACATCGGCCCAGGCAAGCCACTGCCACTGTTCCTGAAGAACGCCAACGCCGACGACCAGCGTCGCCTGCAGGAAAACGAAGCCCTGCTCAAGAAACTGGCCAAGGTCGAATCGTTCACCGTGCTTGGCGATGCCGACGAGGCCCCCCTGTCGGCCACCGCCCTGGTAGGCGACCTGCAAGTGCTGGTGCCGATGGCCGGCCTGATCGACAAGGACGCCGAGCTGGCTCGCCTGAACAAGGAAATCCAGCGACTGCAAGGCGAAGTGCAACGCGTCGGCGGCAAGCTGTCCAACGCAGCGTTCGTCGACAAGGCACCGCCTGCGGTGATCGAGAAGGAGCGCGCCAAGCTGGCTGAGTCCGAGCAGGCCCTGGCCAACTTCACCGAGCAGCATGCGCGGATTGCGGCGCTGTAACCTGATATTGCTGATCTGACCGGCGAGGGCTTCGCCCTCGTTCGCGGCACAAGGCCGCTCCCACAGGATAGGGGTGCTATCGCCAACCTTACTATCCTGTGGGAGCGGCCTTGTGCCGCGAATGGGCCGCACCGCGGCCCCCAGGCCAGCGATGCTCATTTGGATTCAAGCATGACCCAGAAACCCACCCTGCACCCGCGTAACCGCCATCAGGGCCGCTACGACTTCCCCAGCCTGATCAAGGCGCACCCTGACCTGGCCCGCTTCACCATCACCAACCCCCACGGCAAGCCCAGTATCGACTTCGCCAACCCCGAAGCCGTACGGGTATTCAACCGTGCGCTGCTCAAGGCGCAGTACGGCATTCAGCACTGGGACATCCCCACCAACTACCTGTGCCCGCCCATCCCTGGACGTGCCGACTACCTGCATGTCGCCGCCGACCTGCTGGCCGAGGACAACGCCGGCGAAGTACCCAAGGGTGCCCAGATCCGCGCCCTGGACATCGGCGTGGGGGCCAACTGCATCTACCCCCTGCTCGGCCACAGCGATTACCGCTGGCGCTTCCTCGGGTCGGACATCGACCCGGTGGCACTGGCCTCGGCCAAGGCCATCGTTCAGGCCAATGGCCTGAGCAAAGGCATAGCCCTGCGCCAGCAGGACAACCCCAGGCACATCCTCGCCGGCTTGCTGCAAGCGGACGAACGCTTCGACCTGACCCTGTGCAACCCGCCCTTCCATGCCTCACGCGAGGAGGCCACCCGTGGCAGCCAGCGTAAGTGGAAGAATCTGGGCAAGCAGGACCCCAAGCGCAAATTGCCAGTGCTCAACTTCGGCGGGCAGAACAACGAGTTGTGGTGCGAAGGCGGCGAAATCCGCTTCGTCAGCCAACTGGTCGGCGAAAGCGTGGAATATGCGCATCAGGTGCTGTGGTTCACCAGCCTCGTGTCCAAGGCCAGCAACCTGCCTGGCATCGAGGCGGCACTGAAAAAGGCCGGGGCCAAGGCACTACGCATCGTCGAAATGGGCCAAGGTCAGAAACAGAGCCGCATGGTCGCCTGGAGTTTCCATGACGATGCCGCACGCCAGGCATGGCACGCCAGGCGCAAATCACACGCATAAAAAAACCGCGCCCGGGCAAGCCGGGCGCGGTTTCGTCACACCGTCAACAGATTACTTGTTGATGGAGTCGCTCAGGGCTTTGGCCGGAACGAACTTGACGACTTTCTTGGCAGCGATTTCGATGGCAGCGCCAGTCGAAGGGTTGCGGCCGGTACGGGCAGGACGCTCGGAGACTTTCAGCTTGCCAATGCCTGGCAGCGTGATTTCAGCGCCGTTTTCCAGTTGGTCGGCAACGATCTGGCCCAGTTGCTCCAGCGCGTTACGGGCAGTGGTCTTCGGCGCGTCGATGGCTTCGGCGATGTCGGCAATCAGTTGGTCTTTGGTCAATGCCATGGTGGTGTTCCTTCCCTATCAAATTCAGTGGTTATGCAGCGCTCTACGACGTTATCGGGCCAGCCCCTAAGTCTGGAGGGCCGCGCCAATCGGCATGTAGATGCGTAAATCGGCGTTTGGTTCGACACGGTGCAAGCGCGCTGCCAGCAATGCGCCACTCGAGGTGCGCAAGACCGCGCAAAGCTACCACAGGAATAGATAAATATCCGCAGCCCACCTGGTTTTTATGCAGGTTTTTCGGGGCTTTTAGGCAAAAACGCACAAAATTGAACAAAAAACGAACAACCGGCATTTCTGCCAACATCCGGCCACTGCACCACCTGTGGTCTGGGTTAAACTGGACGACTTTTGCAGCGCGGCGCCTGGCCGCCCCAGACTCACCGAGAATTCCATGCCAATCCGTCATTGCATCGTTCACCTGATCGACAAGAAGCCCGATGGCAGCCCCGCCGTGCTCCATGCACGGGACACCGAGCTTGCGGCATCGGATGCCATTGAAAACCTCCTGGCCGACCTCAACGACAGCTACAACGCCAAGCAAGGAAAAGCCTGGGGCTTCTTCCACGGCGAATCCGGGGCCTACCCACTGAGCGGCTGGTTGAAGCAGTACCTTGAAGCCGAGAAAGATTTCACCGCGTTCAGTCGCATTGCCGTCGAACACCTGCAAAAGCTGATGGAAGAATCCAACCTTTCCACCGGCGGCCACATTCTGTTCGCCCATTACCAGCAAGGCATGACCGACTACCTGGCCATTGCCTTGCTGCACCACAGCGAAGGCGTGGCGGTGAACGCCGAGCTGGATGTGACCCCTTCGCGGCACCTGGACCTTGGGCAGTTGCACCTGGCGGCGCGCATCAACCTCTCGGAGTGGAAGAACAACCACAACTCCAAGCAGTACATCTCGTTCATAAAGGGCAAGAATGGCAAGAAGGTCTCGGACTACTTCCGCGACTTCATCGGCTGCCAGGAAGGCGTCGACGGGCCGGGCGAAACCCGCACCCTGCTCAAGGCCTTCAGCGATTTCGTCGAAAGCGAAGACTTGCCAGAGGAAGCCGCCCGCGAAAAGACCCAGACCCTGGTCGAATACGCCACCACTCAGACCAAACTTGGCGAACCGGTCACCCTCGAAGAGCTGTCCAGCCTGATTGACGAGGACCGCCCGAAGGCCTTCTACGACCACATTCGTAACAAGGACTACGGGCTGTCGCCAGAGATCCCTGCGGACAAACGCACCCTCAATCAGTTCCGCCGTTTCACCGGGCGCGCGGAGGGCCTGTCGATCAGCTTCGAGGCTCACCTGCTGGGGGACAAGGTGGAATATGACGAGGCCGCGGGCACCTTGATCATCAAGGGTTTGCCGACGCAGCTGGTGGATCAGCTCAAGCGTCGCAAGGACTGATCACGGCGCGGCATAGGAGGCGACCAACGCCTCCTTCGCCGATTTGCGCAGCTTCTTCACCAGGCGCTCCTGGCGCAAAGCCTCGCCCTTGTCCGGCCACTGCTCGACATACACCAACGCTTGCGCCGGGCTGGTCTTGAAATACCGCGCGCCCTGTCCCTTTTGATGCGCCACGAACCGCCGCTGCGGATCGTCACTGATGCCGCAGTACAACGAACCATTGGCGGCCCGCACCAGGTACACATACCAAGGCTTGCAAGCCGGAATTTCGGATACTTCGCTCACGATGCGCCTGACTGGCCGGAAAGCCGACAGCTTAACCGCTCAACGCGCCTGCTGGAATGTACGCAGCCCTTTGAACGCCTGCTGGCGTACCTTGTTCTGCAACATCGGTGACCAACCCAGCAACACCCCGGGCGCACCCAGTGCCTGACGCGACCAACGCCACAGGTCGAAGGAATCATCGTGCTGGCAGATCAGCCCATCGCGGATGACGAAACGTGCCTGGATGTCATTGACCACGGTGCGACCCGTCTGGCTGAACAGGTAGGTCGCGACCCAGTGCGCGCTCGCGCTGCGCTCGTCGGCACGGACCTGGTCGAAAGTGAGGGAAAAGTCTTTGGCGCGGGCGGTGAGCATACGCCACATGTCCCCCGCGTCGCGGCCGCGCAGGGAGCCAAAAACCGGGTCGCTGAAGACGATGTCGTCGCTGTAGCAGGCCACCATGGCTTCGGCGTCCAGGCGCTGGAAGGCCTGATAGAAACGGGTGATCAGGTCACGGTTGGCGTCGCTCATAGGCTGGTCCGTCCTGGGAATGGGTAGATGCACGATAATCTGCGCAACGACGTAATGCCATGCTCATTCGCAGCATGAATGCGCGCGACATGACCGGCACTTCCGGCCTGGATTTCAGACTTTCTCGCTGTTCACCTGCACGTACAGCGCGCGCCCTGCCCCAAGCCCGAACACGATCGCACCGACGCCCAGCACAGCGAAGATCCAGCCCACCGCCGCCCAGCCCCCGGTCAGGTCATGCACCAGTCCCACGGCAAAGGGGCCCATCGATGCCAGGGTATAACCCACCCCTTGCGCCATGCTCGACAGGTTGGCAGCTACGTGCGCGTCCTTCGAACGCAGCACGATCAGGGTCAACGCCAAGGCAAAAGTCCCGCCCTGGCCCAACCCCAGCAGCACTGCCCAGCCCCACAGGCCGGAAATCGGCGCATACAGGCAACCGAACAGGCCGGCCAAGGTAATCAGCATCACAACGACGATCGCCAGCCGCTGGTCTTTGCCGCGGGTCGCCAGCCAAGGCGCACTGAGCGAGCTGGCCAACTGCACGATCACCGAGCCTGACAACACCAGGCCGGCCTCGGTTGGGCTCAGGCCACGGCCGATGAGAATCGACGGCAACCAGCCAAAGACAATGTACGCCAGTGACGACTGCAGCCCCATGTACAGCGTTACCTGCCAGGCCAGGGGGTCACGCCACAACCCCCGCACCCGGTAAGCGACCTTGTGCAAACCATGGCGCTGACGCACCTGTGGCAGCCAGACCAGCATGGCCAGCACCGCCGGAATCACCCAGAAGCCCAAGCCAAGGGCCCAGCTGTCGCCCAAACGCTGGGCCAGGGGAACGGTGGCGCCCGCTGCCATCGCCGCACCCAGGCACAAGGCCATGGTGTACACCCCGGTCAGAGTGCCTGCGTGTTTGGGGAAATCGCGCTTGACGATCCCTGGCAACAGCACGCCGATGATGCCGATACTGGCGCCAGCCACCACGCTGCCCGCAAACACCCCTGCCTCGCCCAGCGTGCTGCGCAATACAATGCCCAACGCCAAGGTCAACAGGATGCCGAGGACCACGCGTTCGCTGCCAAAGCGCCGGGCCAACATTGGCGCCAACGGTGCGAACAGGCCCAGGCACAGCACCGGCAGGGTGGTCAGCAGCCCGGCCTGTGAAGCACTCAGGCCCAGACCTTCACTGACCTGGCCGAGTACAGGCGCCATGCTCGACAGCGCCGGGCGCAAGTTCAGCGCCACCAGTACCAGGCCAAGCAATAGCAGCCATGGCCGCTTCAGCAGCACCGGTTGTTGCTGCACCTGAGCATCATCGGCTTCGGCATCGATCAGCAGTTCATCGAGTTCCCGCTCACGGGCGGTAGTGTCACGGGTCATTGGTTCGGCCATGGCCTTCTCGTTCTCAGGATTCGATAAGGGTTCGGCTCAGGCGCTTGGCCCGTTCCGAATCGCGATGCTCGATGGCATCGAGGATCTGCCCATGCAGGTCGAAGGTGGCCTGGCAGCGCGGCACGGTGGTCATGTTGTGCTGCAACGCTGCGGCCACCACGCCGGAAAAATAGCGGTACAGCTCACTGAGCGCCGGGTTGTGCGCGGCGTCGATCAAGCATTGATGAAACACCAGGTCGCAGCTGACATAAGCATCCACATCGCCATGAAAGTGCTCGGCGCTGCCCTTGAGCGCTGCGCGCAGTCTGTGCAGGTCGTCTTCGCTACGCCGCAGCGCAGCCAGCCCGATTGCCTCGGTTTCAAGGATGTGACGGGTTTCCCGCGCTTGCTCCAGGGTACAGCGGGACATCGCCTGCACCGCCTGCAGCGGGTCCTGGCAAGTACGCAGGTAGCTGCCGTCGCCCTGGCGGATTTCCACCAGGCCACTGAAGGCCAACACACGCATGGCCTCGCGCACGGTATTGCGGCTTATGCCCAGCTCAAGTGCCAGTTCAGGCTCGGTGGGCAGGCGCTGCCCGACCTGCCAGTCGCCCTGGAGGATGCGCTCACGCATACGCTCCACGGCGAGCTCGACCAGCGATCGCTTGGTCAGCTCAGTGCTCATGTCTACTCAACCAATCATCCGATGAATTTAGATAACTTAAGGGAGCCCAGGCCTCTGCGCAAATACCTAGCATCCTTAGCTGCCGACTTCACCTCAGCCTATTCGCGGGCAAGCCCGCGAATAGGCCAATGGCTTTAACCCAGTGCGTCAATCAGCGCCTTGTTCATGTCCGGCGTACCAATGGTGATCCGCAGGAACTGAGCGATGCGCTGCTGTTTGAAATGGCGCACGATCACGCCCTGCTCGCGCAGGCGTGCAGCAAGCTCGGCTGCGTCCTGCTGCGGGTGGCGGGCGAAGATGAAGTTGGCGGCCGAGGGCAGCACCTCAAAACCTTTGGCGGTCAGTTGCTCGACCAGTGCCTCGCGGCTGTCGATCACCTTGCGGCACGTCTCTTCGAAATAGGCCTTATCCTCGAACGCCGCGGCCGCACCGACGATCGCCATGCGATCCAGCGGGTAAGAGTTGAAACTGTTCTTGATACGTTCCAGGGCTTCGATCAAGTCCGGGTGGCCGACCGCCAGGCCAACGCGTAGGCCGGCCAGCGAGCGGGACTTGGACAGTGTCTGGGTCACCAGCAGGTTGTCGTAGCGGCCCACCAGACTGATCGCCGTTTCACCACCAAAATCGATGTAGGCTTCGTCTACCACCACCACCGAATCACGGTTGGCCTGCAGCAGTTGCTCGATCGCCTGCAGCGGCAACAGGCAACCGGTCGGCGCGTTGGGGTTGGGGAAGATGATCCCGGCGTTGGGCTTGTGGTAGTCCTCGACGCGGATCTGGAACTGCTCGTCCAGTGCCACCTGCTCGAATGGGATGCCGTACAGGCCGCAGTAGACCGGGTAGAAACTGTAGCTGACATCCGGGAACAGCAGCGGGCCGCCGTGCTGGAACAGGCCGTGGAAGATGTGCGCCAATACTTCGTCCGAACCATTCCCCACGAACACGTGCCCAGGGGTTACGCCGTAGTACTCGGCCACCGCCTGCTTGAGCCGGTCACCGTTGGGGTCCGGATACAGGCGCAGGTTGTCGTTGAGTTCGCCACGCATGGCCTCCAACGCCTTGGGCGACGGGCCATAGGGGTTCTCGTTGGTGTTCAGCTTGACCAGGCGCGCCAGCTTGGGCTGCTCGCC
The DNA here is from genome assembly GCF_021602025.1 of Pseudomonas ceruminis. Classification (GTDB taxonomy): domain Bacteria; phylum Pseudomonadota; class Gammaproteobacteria; order Pseudomonadales; family Pseudomonadaceae; genus Aquipseudomonas; species Aquipseudomonas ceruminis. The sequence goes on along the minus strand of NZ_BQHW01000004.1, from coordinate 106,258 downwards.
CGGCACGTAAGGCACCAGGTCCTTGACGAAGGGGCTCCAGAATCGACTCATGTTCAGTTCCCCTTGCCTTGGGTCAGGATACGGTATTCGGCGCTTCGGGCGTGGGCGGTCAGCGATTCGCCCCGGGCCAGGATCGACGCGGTGTTGCCCAACTCGGATGCCCCCTGCTCGGAGCAGAAGATGATCGACGAACGCTTCTGGAAGTCATACACCCCCAGCGGCGACGAGAAACGTGCGGTGCCAGAGGTCGGCAGCACATGGTTAGGGCCGGCGCAGTAGTCACCCAGTGCCTCGCTGGTGTGGCGGCCCATGAAGATCGCGCCAGCATGACGGATCTGCGGCAGCCAGGCCTGCGGGTCGGCGACCGACAGCTCCAGGTGCTCCGGGGCAATGCGGTTGGCCACGTCGATGGCCTGCTGCATGTCACGCACCTGGATCAGCGCACCCCGACCGTTGATCGATTTTTCGATGATTTCGGCCCGCTCCATGGTCGGCAGCAGTTTGTCGATGCTGGCGGCAACACGGTCAAGGAACGCCGCATCCGGGCTGACCAGAATGGCCTGGGCATCTTCGTCGTGCTCGGCCTGGGAAAACAGGTCCATGGCGATCCAGTCCGGGTCGGTCTGGCCGTCGCACACCACGAGGATTTCCGACGGGCCGGCAATCATGTCGATACCGACCTGGCCGAACACGTGTCGCTTGGCGGTGGCCACGTAAATGTTGCCCGGGCCAACGATCTTGTCGACCTGGGGCACGCTTTCGGTGCCGTAGGCCAAGGCCGCGACCGCCTGCGCACCGCCCACGGTGAACACGCGGTCGACACCGGCGATGCAGGCGGCGGCCAGCACCAGCTCGTTGATTTCACCACGCGGGGTAGGCACCACCATGACCACCTCGGCCACGCCAGCGACCTTGGCCGGGATGGCGTTCATCAGCACCGACGACGGGTACGACGCCTTGCCACCTGGCACATAAAGCCCGGCACGGTCCAGCGGGGTGACCTTCTGGCCGAGCACGGTGCCATCAGCTTCGGTGTACTGCCAGGAATCCTGCTTCTGCCGCTCGTGGTACATGCGCACACGGTTGGCAGCGGTTTCCAGGGCTTCGCGCTGGGCCGCGGTGATGCGGGTCAGGGCCAGCTCCAGGCGCTCGCGGCCCAGGATCAGGTCCTCGATGCGGGTGGCGTCGACACCGTCGAAACGCTGGGTGAACTCTACCAGCGCTGCATCACCGCGCTCACGCACGGCCTTGATGATGTCGAGCACGCGCTGGTTGACCGCATCATCAGACACACTTTCCCAGCTCAGCAGATGATCCAGATGTCGGGCGAAATCCGGATCAGCAGCGTTGAGACGGGCAATTGCAGTGGACACGGTCATGGCGAGGGCCTCGATTATTAGCGAATGCTCAGGCGCCCTAGGCTACCAGTCCATCCGCGCGGGCACCCGAGAAAAATGGCTATGACGCGGATAGACGGGCGCGACAGCGAAGGTCGCGCGCAGAGGTCAGCCGCGGTGTCGCGATTCGACAGCTTGGCGCAGGGTGTCGATCAGGCTTTGGATTCGGGCGTGCTGCATCTTCATGGACGCTTTGTTGACCACCAGGCGTGAGCTGATCGTAGCGATCAGTTCCTGGGGTTCCAGGCCATTGGCGCGCAGGGTATTGCCGGTGTCTACCACGTCGATGATCTTGTCGGCGAGGTTGATCAAAGGCGCCAGCTCCATCGAGCCGTAGAGCTTGATGATGTCGACCTGGCGGCCTTGCTCGGCATAGTAGCGCTTGGCAACGTTGACGAACTTGGTGGCCACACGCAGGCGCCCCTTGGGCTCCGGCGCACCGACCACGCCAGCGGTCATCAGCTTGCAGCGGGCAATCTGCAGGTCCAGCGGCTCGTACAGGCCCTGGCCGCCGTACTCCATCAGCACGTCCTTGCCGGCCACACCGAGGTCGGCGGCGCCATGCTCGACATAGGTCGGCACGTCGGTGGCGCGCACGATCAGCAGGCGCACGTCATCCTGCGTGGTGGGAATGATCAGCTTACGGCTCTTGTCCGGATTCTCGGTCGGCACGATACCGGCTTCAGCGAGCAGCGGCAGGGTGTCGTCGAGGATGCGGCCTTTGGAAAGCGCGATGGTCAACATTGGAACGTCGGTCCTTAAGCGGCTACTGCCGGCCGGGCCTGGGCCCGACCGCATTCAATTCGTGTGTGGGAGCGGGCTAGCCCCGCAAACACCGGCAAAGCCGGTGCCCTATGCCGCGATGGCTTGTTCGCGGGGCAACCCCGCTACCACTCCCTGCACCAGCGGGTTACTAGCCCGGTACGCGGCGGATCTTCGCGCCCAGCATCTGCAGTTTCTCTTCGATGCACTCGTAACCACGGTCGATGTGGTAGATGCGATCGATCAGGGTATCGCCTTCGGCGACCAAGGCCGACAGCACCAGGCTGGCCGATGCACGCAGGTCGGTGGCCATGACCGGAGCACCCTTGAGCGTCGGCACGCCAGTAACGATGGCGGTGTTGCCTTCGACCTGGATCTGCGCGCCCATGCGGTGCATCTCATACACATGCATGAAGCGGTTTTCGAAGATCGTCTCGATGACCGCGCCTGTGCCTTCGGCAATGGCGTTGAGGGAGATGAACTGCGCCTGCATGTCGGTCGGGAACGCCGGGTACGGAGCGGTACGCAGGTTCACGGCTTTCGGCCGCTTGCCGTGCATGTCCAGTTCGATCCAGTCCTCACCGGTGGTCACGTCGGCACCCGCTTCCTTGAGTTTCTCAAGCACCGCTTCGAGGATGGTCGGGTCGGTGTCCTTGACTTTGACACGGCCGCCGGTCACGGCTGCGGCGACAAGGTAGGTGCCGGTCTCGATGCGGTCAGGCATGACGCGGTAGTTGGCCGAGTGCAGGCGCTCGACACCATCGATGGTGATGGTGTCGGTGCCGGCGCCATGAACCTTCGCACCCATGGCGATCAGGAAGTTGGCCAGATCGACCACTTCAGGCTCACGTGCGGCGTTTTGCAGCACGCTGCGGCCTTTGGCCAGGGCTGCGGCCATCATGATGTTCTCGGTACCGGTCACGCTGACGGTATCGAAGAAGAAGTGTGCGCCACGCAGGCCGCCTTCAGGCGCCTGGGCCTTGATGTAGCCACCTTCGACTTCGATCTTCGCGCCCATGGCCTCGAGGCCGCGGATGTGCAGGTCGACCGGGCGCGAACCGATGGCGCAGCCGCCTGGCAGGGCCACTTCGGCCTTGCCGAAGCGCGCGACCATGGGGCCGAGCACCAGAATCGAGGCACGCATGGTCTTGACCAGTTCGTAAGGCGCAACCAGGGTCTTGATGGTACGTGGGTCGATCTCCACCGCCAGCTTTTCGTCGATCACAGGCTCGATGCCCATGCGCCCGAACAGCTCGATCATGGTGGTGATGTCGTGCAGGTGCGGCAGATTGCCCACGGTGACCGGGCCATCGGCCAGCAGGGTCGCCGCCAGAATCGGCAGGGCTGCGTTCTTCGCGCCCGAAATGCGGATCTCGCCGTCAAGGCGAGCGCCGCCAGTAATAATCAGTTTGTCCATTGGAGTCTCGCCGCCACGTTGGCTCAGGTGCGCTCAGCCCAGGCTGCGCTGCTGAAAAATTTCATGGTTACCGCATGGATGCTGCCATTGGCGATCCAGGGATTCAGGTGAGCATAGATCGCCTGCTGGCGCTTGACCGGGCTCAGGCCAGCCAACTCGTCGCTGATCACGTTCAACTGGAAGTTGCAGCCTTCGCCTTCAACTTCGACCCGGGATCCCGGCAATTTCTCTTCAAGGAAGCTCTTAACTTCTACGGCCTGCATGCTCAACCTCAATCGGCGCCCGATGCGCACGGGTCGGCCATCATACAAAAAAGCCCCTCGCCTGCGAAGCCCAACGAGGGCGTGCGCTGACCGAGGGGCTGTTCACGCGTAACGAGCCATCAGCTCGCCAGTACTTCATCGAGGTCGTAGACCCCGGCAATTTCCCGCATGTCATCAGGCATGCCACGCACCTCGTAGGCCTTGCCGGCCGCCTGGGCGTCACGGATGAAGGCCAGCAGCAACGACAGGCCAACACTGGATGACTTTTGCACAGCCGTGCAATCGAGCACCAGGTGCGACTCGCGGGAAGTGTCTACCAACGCCTTGCCCTGCTTGCGCAAGGCTGGGCCGCTGCGATAGTCCAGCACGCCCGCCAGGCGCAGAACACCCGGCTCGGCCATGCTTACGCTGGTTTCACTCATTTGACGGTCTTCTCGGGCGAGGTATCGGCGGCTTCCTTGGCCTTGGCAACTTCGCCAGCCCAGCCGTCAATGGTCTTGTCCAGGTTGTTGCCATTGCGCTGCATGGCATCGGCGAACTGGTCGCGGAACAGCTTGCCGATGTTGATGCCATTGACGATGACGTTACGCACCTTCCACTCGCCACCCAGGTTCTCGAGGGTGTATTGCACCGGGTACACAGCACCGTTGTTGCCGGTGACTTTCATGCCGACACTGGCACGCTTGCCATCGTCAGCCTTGGCTGGGTCCACGACGATACCCTGGTTGTTGTATTCGAGCAGGGCATTGCCATAGAACTGCATCAGGCTGCGCTTGAAGTTTTCCTGGAAGCGCTGCATCTGCTCAGGCGTGGCCTTGCGCGAGTACTTGACGGTCATGATGCTTCTGGAGATGCCGTCGGCATCGACCACCGGGCCCAGGATGCGATTGAGCGCATCGTAGAAGGCCTGCGGGTTGGTCTTGTACTGTTCCTTGTTGGCCTTGAGGTCACCCAGCAATTCGTTGGTCGTGCCCTGGACCACGTCGTGCGGGGTTTGCCCCGGCGCCGCCACAGCCAGCAAGGGGAAAGCCGCCAGCAGGACCAGCAGGCCACGTCGCAGGATCGAAATCATGGAAACTCCTTAATTAGCCGGTTGCGCTTCTTTGGGTTCCTTGCCAACGGTGTTGAGCAGGAACTTGCCAATCAGATCTTCCAGCACCAGCGCCGACTGCGTGTCATGGATGGTAGCGCCATCCTTGAGTACCTGCTCTTCGCCACCCACGCTGATGCCGATGTACTTCTCGCCCAGCAACCCGGCGGTCAGGATCGAGGCAGTGGAATCGGTCGGCAGGTTGTCGACCTTCTTGTCCAGCTGCAACGTCACCCGACCGGTGTAGGAATCACGGTCCAGATCGATGGCGGTGACCTTGCCGATCGTCACACCGGCCATGGTCACTTTAGCTCTGACAGTCAAACCGGCGATATTGTCGAAGTACGCGTAAACTTTGTAGGTATCGCTGCTCGGGCTGGCCGACAGCCCGCTGACACGCAGGGCCAGCAGCAGCAGCGCCAGGATCCCGGCCAGGAGGAACAGGCCGACACCGATTTCCAGGGTGCGGTTTTGCATCAGAAATCTCCAAACATCAAGGCGGTCAGAATAAAGTCCAGACCCAGTACTGCCAACGAGGCGTAGACCACGGTCTTGGTGGTGGCACGGCTGATCCCCTCTGAAGTGGGCTCACAGTCATACCCTTGGAATACGGCGATCCAGGTGCTGACGAAGGCAAACACCAGGCTCTTGATCAACCCATTGAGCACATCGTCGGTGAAGGACACGCTGTTCTGCATGTTGGCCCAGAACGAGCCTTCATAGACGCCCAGCCAGTCCACCGCGACCCATGAGCCGCCCCAGATGCCGACCACGCTGAAGATCAGCGCCAGCAGCGGGAGCGAAATGAAGCCGGCCCACAGGCGTGGTGCGACGATGTACTTGAGCGGGTCGACACCGATCATCTCGAGGCTCGACAGCTGCTCGGTGGATTTCATGTTGCCGATCTCGGCAGTCAGTGCCGAACCGGCACGGCCTGCGAACAGCAGCGCAGTCACTACCGGGCCCAGCTCACGCAGCAGGGTCAGGGCAACCATTTGCCCGACTGCCTGCTCGGAGCCGTACTTGGTCAGGATGCTGTAGCCCTGCAGGGCCAGCACCATGCCGATGAACACACCGGAGACCACAACGATGGCCAGCGACAGCACGCCCACCGAATACAGCTGCTTGGTCAGCAGCTGGAAACCGCCACCGATGCCGCCACGTCCGACCAGTGCATGGAACAGGAACAGGCAGGAACGGCCAAGCACCGCCAGTACATCGATCGCCGAGCGGCCGAGCAGACGGATACGTTCGAGTAAGGATTTTCTGCGCATCAACGCGCCCCCAGCAAATCGGCGCGGTAGTCAGGCGCAGGAAAATGGAAGGGTACCGGGCCGTCCGGGTCGCCCTTCATGAATTGGCGAATACGCGGGTTGTCCGACCCCATCAGCTCGTCGGGCGTACCCTGCCCCAGCACCTGACCATCACCGACCACATAGATGTAGTCGGCAATACTGGCGGTTTCGGCCAGGTCGTGGGACACCACGATGCTGGTGATGCCTAGGGCGTCGTTGAGCAGGCGGATCAGGCGCACCAGTACGCCCATGGCGATCGGGTCCTGGCCGACAAACGGCTCGTCGTACATGAGAATCTGCGGATCGAGCGCGATCGCTCGGGCCAGCGCTACGCGACGCTTCATGCCGCCGGAAAGCTCGTCGGGCATCAGGTCGATGGCACCCCGCAGGCCCACGGCCTGCAGCTTCATCAACACGATGTCACGGATCATCTCGTCCGACAGCTGCGTATGCACACGCAGCGGGAACGCAACGTTCTCGAACACGTCGAGGTCGGTGAACAGGGCGCCACTCTGGAACAGCACCCCCATCTGCTTGCGTGCATCGAACAGGTCGCTACGCGACAGGCTCGGCAGGTTCTGCCCGGCAACCCACACTTCACCACTGGACGGACGCAGTTGCGCGCCCATCAGGCGCAGCAGCGTGGTCTTGCCACAACCCGACGGCCCCATGATGCCGGTGACCTTGCCACGCGGAATGCGTATGTCGACATTGCTGAAAATGCTGCGCGAACCGCGCTTGAAGGTGACGCCCTTCAACTCGACCGCGTAGGCGCTATCCACACTCATCTAGACTCCTTGCTAGTGCAGCCTCGTTCTAGTGGACGCTGGCGTTCATCTTGAAGGCACACGCGCCCCTCGCGGGCCGAATAGCGGCGAACTATAGCACCGCTCACAGTGCGGCCCCAAGGCCATGGAACGAGTCGTTCAGGCCAGCGACAGGGTTTGATGACATTTGATAGGACAATCGAAAGGATGAGGCTTTCTTCCATTGCAGCTATAATCGCCGCCTTTTCATCAGGCATTGCTTTTCGACATGAGCCAATCCAATGAGCTGATCCAGTCCGCCCAGCGAACCCTGCGCCTGGAAATCGAGGCAGTACAGGGCTTGGCGGCCAGTATCGATGCCAATTTCGTCAAAGCCTGCGAGCTGATTCTGGCCAGCAAGGGCCGAGTCGTTGTGGTCGGCATGGGCAAATCGGGGCACATCGGCAACAAGATTGCCGCCACCCTGGCCAGCACCGGTACGCCGTCGTTCTTCGTGCACCCGGCCGAGGCCAGCCACGGCGACATGGGCATGATCACCCGCGATGATGTCATTTTGGCCCTGTCCAATTCCGGCAGTACCGCCGAAATCGTTACCCTGCTGCCCCTGATCAAACGCCTTGGCATCCAGCTGATCAGCCTGACCGGCAACCCTGACTCGCCCCTGGCCCAGGCCGCCGAGGCCAACCTCGACGCCCGTGTTGCCCAGGAAGCCTGCCCGCTGAACCTGGCGCCCACCTCCTCTACCACAGCGGCACTGGTACTGGGCGACGCCCTGGCCATCGCCCTGCTCGAGGCACGCGGCTTCACCGCCGAAGACTTCGCGTTTTCGCACCCCGGCGGTGCGCTGGGTCGTCGCCTGCTGCTCAAGGTCGAGAACGTCATGCATGCTGGTGACGAGCTACCGCAAGTACAACGCGGCACCCTGCTCAAGGACGCACTGCTTGAAATGTCCCGTAAAGGTTTAGGGATGACCGTCGTACTGGAACAGGATGGAACCCTGGCAGGGGTCTTCACCGACGGCGACCTGCGCCGCAGCCTGGACCGCAACATCGACATACACAGCACGTTGATCGATCAGGTGATGACCGTGCACGGCAAGACTGCCCGCGCCGACATGCTCGCCGCCGAGGCACTGAAGATCATGGAAGACAACAAGATCAGCGCACTGGTCGTTGTCGACCCACACGACCGCCCTACCGGCGCCCTGAACATGCACGACCTGCTGCGCGCAGGGGTCATGTAGATGAGAACCTTGCACATGAACCAGGATCTGATGCAACGCGGCAAAGCCATCAAGCTCGCCGTGTTCGACGTAGATGGCGTCCTGACCGACGGGCGCCTGTACTTCCTCGAGGACGGCAGCGAGTTCAAGACCTTCAACACGCTGGACGGGCATGGCATCAAGATGCTCATGGCCAGCGGCGTGACCACGGCGATCATCAGCGGGCGCAAGACCCCGGTGGTCGAGCGCCGCGCGAAGAACCTCGGCATCCCGCACCTGTTCCAGGGCCGTGAGGACAAATTGGTGGTGCTCGACGGCCTGCTGGCCGAACTGGGCCTAAGCTATGAGCAGGTCGCCTATCTGGGTGATGACCTGCCCGACCTACCGGTCATTCGCCGGGTAGGGCTGGGTATCGCGGTCGCCAATGCTGCTCCGTTCGTTCGCCAGCATGCCCACGGCGTGACCCAAGCACGCGGCGGTGAAGGCGCTGCGCGCGAGTTCTGCGAACTGATCATGCAGGCCCAGGGCACCCTGGACGCTGCCAACGCCAACTACCTGTAGGTTGCCCATGTTCAGCAAGAAAGCCCGCAATGTTGCGCTGCTCGCGGTGATCGCCGCCCTGCTGGTGGCAATCGGCTACTGGAATGTCAGCCCCGAGAGCTTCCTCGACAAACCGGTGGCGCAAGTCGACGAAAGCGCCATCGATTACTATGCGATCAACGCCCATAGCGTGCAGTTTCTGCCCGACGGCAAGCTGCAATACGAAATGACGGCCGACAAGGTCGAACACCTCAAGGCGACCGAGGTCACACTGGTGACCACGCCCGACCTGCACATGTACCGGGGCACCGAATACCCTTGGCACGTACAGAGCGCGCGCGCCGAGGTCAACCCGGACGGCACCGAGGTCGAACTGATCGACCAGGTGCGCGTGGCCCGTACCGACGAAAAACAGCGTGAAACCATCATTACCAGCTCACGCATGACCGTGTTCCCGCAGAAGCAATATGCGCAGACCGATCAAGCCGTTAGAATCGACGGCGCCGGTGGTACAACTACGGGCAAAGGAATGAAAGCGTATTTGAAAGAAGGCAGGATGGACCTGCTCTCTAACGTAAGAGGACAGTATGAGGCTCGTTAAAACCCTCCCCCTTTTGCTCAGCCTGAGCGCAGCACTGGGAAGCGCGAGCGCCTTCGCCCTGCCGACCGACCGTGACCAGCCGATCCGCATCCAGGCCGACAACGCGCACCTGGACGACAAGCAAGGCGTGGCCACCTATACCGGCGACGTGATCATCACCCAAGGCTCCATGATGATCAAAGGCAACACCGTGACCATGACCCGTGCCGCCAATGGCGACATCGACGTGGTGACCTCGGTGGGCAACCTGGCCTACTTCGAGCAGCAGCAGAGCGCCGCCAAGCCCGACAAAATGAAAGGCTGGGCCGTGACCATCCAGTACCAGGCGCAGAAAGACACGGTGATCCTGACTGACCGCGCCAAGGTCGAGAACGAAAGCAACACCACCGAAGGCGAGAAGATCGTCTACAACACCAAGACCCAGGTTGCGACCGCCGGTCGCGGTGGCAACGTGACCCAGCCACGTCAGCGCATCGACATGGTGATCCAGCCGAAGAAGAAGGCCGAGTAAATGGCAACCCTCAAAGCCCAGCACCTGGCCAAGAGCTACAAGGGGCGTCAGGTCGTGCGTGACGTCAGCCTGTCGATCGACAGCGGCCAGATCGTCGGCCTGCTCGGCCCCAACGGCGCCGGCAAGACCACCTGCTTCTACATGATCGTCGGCCTGGTCCAGGCCGATCAGGGCCGCGTCCTGATCGACAGCCTCGATGTCAGCCACCAGCCCATGCACGGCCGCGCTCGCGCCGGTATCGGCTACCTGCCGCAGGAAGCCTCGATCTTCCGCAAGCTGTCGGTGGCCGACAACATCATGGCCATCCTCGAGACCCGCAAGGAACTCGACCGCGATGGCCGCCGCAAGGAGCTGGAAAGCCTGCTGCAGGAGTTCCACATCAGCCACATCCGCGACAACCTCGGCATGAGCCTGTCCGGGGGCGAGCGCCGCCGGGTCGAAATTGCCCGCGCCCTCGCGACCGCACCAAAGTTCATTCTGCTCGACGAACCTTTTGCCGGCGTCGACCCGATCTCGGTCGGCGACATCAAGCAGATCATCCACCACCTCAAGGCCAAGGGCATCGGCGTACTGATCACCGACCACAACGTCCGTGAAACCCTGGATATCTGCGAAACCGCGTACATCGTCAACGATGGCCAGCTGATCGCCGAAGGCGATGCCCAGACCATCCTGGCCAACGACCTGGTCAAAGAGGTCTACCTGGGTCACGAGTTCCGGCTCTGACCCCGGGACGCGCCTGGAGCACTGGCTTTCCCGCCCTGGCGGGGTTTAAGTTGTTACAGTGCTCTAGGCAAACGCTACAATTTAAGGCATAAAACTTGCTTGAATTTGGCGCCTCGGCGCCCTCGTGTAGTGGATGGCGCATGCGCGCCGGCGAACAAGGTATTAAGCCCCTGCCATGAAACCATCGCTCGTCCTAAAAATGGGCCAGCAACTGACGATGACCCCGCAGTTGCAACAGGCCATCCGCCTACTTCAGCTCTCCACCCTGGACCTTCAGCAGGAAATCCAGGAAGCGCTGGAGTCCAATCCGATGCTCGAACGTCAGGAAGACGGCGACGACTTCGACAACAGCGACCCCATGGCGGACAACGCCGAGAACAAGCCGGCCGCCGAGGTCCAGGACAACAGCTTCCAGGAAAGCACCAGCAGTGCCGAAAGCCTGGAAGACGGTGAGTGGAACGAGCGAATCCCCAATGAACTTCCGGTCGACACGGCCTGGGAAGACATTTACCAGACCAGCGCCAGCAGTCTGCCGAGCAACGATGATGACGAGTGGGATTTCACCACCCGCACCTCGGCCGGCGAGAGCCTGCAAAGCCACCTGCTGTGGCAGCTGAACCTGGCACCGATGTCCGATACCGACCGACTGATCGCCGTCACCTTGATCGACAGCATCAACGGCCAGGGCTACCTGGAAGACACGCTCGAAGAGATTTGCGCAGGCTTCGACCCGGAGCTGGACATCGAGCTTGACGAGGTCGAAGCGGTATTGCACCGCATCCAGCAGTTCGAGCCAGCAGGTGTCGGCGCGCGCAACCTGGGCGAATGCCTGTTGCTGCAATTGCGCCAACTGCCGGCCAACACACCCTGGATGGCCGAGGCCAAGCGCCTGGTCACCGATTTCATCGACCTGCTCGGCAGCCGCGACTATAGCCAGCTGATGCGCCGGATGAAACTCAAGGAAGACGAGCTGCGCCAGGTCATTGAGCTGGTACAGAGCCTCAACCCACGCCCTGGCTCGCAGATCGAGTCGAGCGAGCCAGAATACGTGGTACCCGATGTCATCGTGCGCAAGGACAGCGACCGCTGGCTGGTCGAGCTGAACCAGGAAGCGATCCCCCGCCTGCGGGTCAACCCGCAGTATGCCGGGTTCGTCCGCCGTGCCGACACCAGCGCCGACAACACCTTCATGCGCAACCAGCTGCAGGAAGCTCGGTGGTTCATTAAAAGCCTGCAAAGCCGCAACGAAACGCTGATGAAGGTCGCCACCCAGATCGTCGAGCATCAACGCGGTTTCCTCGACTACGGCGACGAGGCGATGAAACCTCTGGTGCTGCACGACATCGCCGAAGCGGTGGGCATGCACGAATCGACCATTTCGCGGGTGACCACGCAGAAATACATGCATACCCCCCGCGGCATCTACGAACTGAAATACTTTTTCTCAAGCCATGTGAGCACCGCCGAAGGCGGAGAATGCTCGTCCACGGCCATCCGCGCGATCATCAAGAAACTGGTAGCGGCGGAAAATCAGAAAAAGCCATTGAGTGACAGCAAGATCGCTGGTTTACTGGAGGCACAAGGCATCCAGGTAGCCCGTCGCACCGTCGCCAAGTACCGCGAGTCCCTCGGCATCGCACCGTCGAGCGAGCGCAAGCGACTGATGTAGCCCCTGAGATGTGCCATAGCGTTTGTGGGGCAGGTGCAATACCTGCCTCTTTATGCACGGGCAACAAAGGAGAAGCTGTATGCAAGTCAATATCAGTGGACAGCATGTAGAAGTCACTCAACCGCTGCGCGATTATGTGCTTGAAAAGCTCGCCCGCGTGGAGAGTCACTTCGACAAGATCACCAACGTGCAGGTCATCATGAAAGTCGAGAAGCTGCAGCAGAAGGTCGAAGCGACCTTGCAGATTCCCGGCGGCGAAGTGGTTGCCAACGCCGAACACGAAGACATGTATGCAGCGATCGACGCCCTGGCCGACAAGCTCGACCGCCAACTGAAAAAACACAAGGAAAAACAGCAAAGCCTGCTGCAAGGTGCAGCCGCCCGCTGATCCCCCTCATCCATGATCCGACTTGAAACCATCCTGACCCCCGGCCGTTCCCTCGTGAACGTGCCGGGCGGCAGTAAGAAACGCGCCCTTGAAAAGGTCGCCAACCTCATTGCCGAACAAGTACCCGAGTTGGAGATGCAGGTCGTCTTCGAAAAACTCATCGCTCGTGAAAAGCTCGGCTCCACCGGCTTCGGTAATGGCATTGCCATTCCCCACTGCCGGATCGAAGGATGCACTGCCCCCGTCAGCGCCTTGCTGCACCTGGACGCTCCAATCGACTACGACGCCATCGATGGTGCGCCGGTCGACCTGCTGTTCGTCCTGCTGGTGCCCGAGGCTGCCACCGACGCCCATCTCGAATTGCTGCGCCAGATTGCCAGCATGCTCGATCGCAAGGAGGTCCGCGATCGCCTGCGTGCTGCCAATAGCAGCGAGGCCCTGTACCAGGTTGTCCTGGACGTACAGAACGAGCACTGAACATGCGCCTGATCATCGTCAGCGGCCGGTCCGGCTCCGGCAAGAGTACCGCCCTCGATGTGCTGGAAGACAACGGCTATTACTGTATCGACAACCTGCCCGCCGGCCTGCTGCCGCAACTGGCTGAAAACGCACTGATCAATACCGAGCTGCTGCAACCCAAGGTGGCCGTTTCGATCGATGCGCGTAACCTGCCGAGCCACTTGTCGCGCTTCCCGGACCTGCTGGCAGAAGCCCGTGGCCGCCATATCCAATGTGACGTGCTGTTTCTCGACGCCGACGAAGACACGCTGCTCAAGCGCTTCTCCGAGACGCGACGGCGCCACCCGTTGACCAACGCAGACCGCTCGCTGGCGGAGGCAATCCGCGTGGAAAGCGAGTTGCTCGGGCCGATCTCCGACCTTGCCGACCTGAAGATCGACACCACCAACCTCAACCTCTACCAACTGCGCGACTCGATCAAGCTGCGCTTGCTCAACCAGCCCGAGCCCGGCACCGCCTTCCTGGTCGAATCATTTGGCTTCAAGCGAGGCATGCCGGTCGACGCCGACGTGGTGTTCGATGTGCGCTGTCTGCCCAACCCCTACTGGAAGCCTGAGCTGCGCGAGCATTCCGGCCTGGATCAACCGGTAATCGACTACCTTGCCGCACAGCCGGATGTCGAAGAAATGTTCAACGACATTTCCAGCTACCTGCTCAAATGGCTGCCACGCTTTGCTGCCAGCAATCGGGCCTATGTCACTATCGCCATCGGCTGCACCGGCGGCCACCACCGCTCGGTGTACATCACCGAACGCCTTGGCCAATTGCTGCAACAGTCCCTGAAAAACGTCCAGGTCCGCCACCGCGACCTCTAGCCCACAGGATCCGCACCACGATGCCCGCCCGCGAAATCACCATCATCAACAAGCTGGGGCTACACGCCCGGGCGGCAGCCAAGTTCGTCGGCGTGGCCGGGCGTTTCCCCTGCCAGGTGCGGGTCGGGCGTGCGCCTGACAAGCTGGTTGACGGCAAGAGCATCATGGCCGTGATGATGCTGGCTGCGGGCAAAGGCACCCAGGTGCACCTGCACACCGAAGGTGAGCAGGACAGCGAAGCCCTGGAGGCGCTGGTGACGTTGATCAACAACTACTTCGACGAAGGCGAATAACGGCGTCATCTTCGCCGAGTGACCAGCCGCGCTGACAAAGACAGCTCCCGCTCCAGGTCCTTCACGACATCGCTGTATCCATCACCATCATCAGGCAAAACCCGATACATAGCCCAAGGCTGGCCAAGCGGTGGTGCCCGTTGCTGCGCGACTCGGGGATGATTTCCTGGGTCACCACCAACAACATCGCGCCCGCTGCACAGGCCAGGCCCAGAGGCAATAGCAGCTGTGCAACATTCACCAGCCAGGCACAGATCACTGCCGCCAGGGGCTCCACCAGCCCCGATGCGGCACCAATCAGAAATGCCTTGAACCGCGGCATCCCCGCCCCTGCCAATACCAGCGCAATGACCAGGCCTTCGGGCACATCCTGCAAGGCAATGCCCATGGCCAGGCTGTCGGCATCGGGCATGCCGCCACCGGCTGACACACCAATGGCCATGCCTTCAGGTATGTTGTGGGCGATGATGGCGATGACGAACAACCAGATTCGCGCCGCGATCACCGGCTGGTTTTCACTGCCGACCAAGGCCTCTGGCGAAGCGCCAGACACCTTGAGGTCGACAACGAACAAGCAGAAGGCGCCGAACAACAAGCCGAAACTGACCAGGCCACCGGCACCCCACGGGCTGAAACCGAGGGCTTGTGCCGCGTCCAACCCCGGTATGATCAGGGAAAACGCTGTGGCGGCCAGCATCACGCCGGCACCAAAGCCCAGCAGGGTATCGGCCAGGGCCACCGGCATGTTGCGAATGACCAGCACCGGTACCGCGCCCAGCGCCGTCCCCAACGCGCACAATGCGCCGCCTTCCAGAGCACGCAGCATACGCGGCTCCAGGTCCAGCCAGGCGATACCCCGTGCCACCAGCAGAGCCGTGCCGACCAGGAGCAACAAGGTGCCTAGCGCCAGGCGGAACAGGCGCACACTGCTGACAGACATCACCTCCGAGCGCATACCGGGTCGACTCACTTCAAGGCTTCGAGATAACGACGTTCCACTTCCGCCCAATCAATGACGTTGTAGAAAGCACTGATGTATTCCGGGCGACGATTCTGATACTTCAGGTAGTAGGCATGCTCCCACACATCCAGGCCGAGGATCGGCGTGTTGCCGTGCATCAGCGGGCTGTCCTGGTTGCCGCTGCTTTCCACCACCAGATGTTTCTCCGGGGTGACGCTGAGCCAGGCCCAGCCGCTGCCGAAGCGGGTCAGCGCAGCTTTGGTGAAGGCGTCCTTGAATGCCTCGAAACCACCCAGCCCTGTGTCGATGGCGTCGGCCACCTGGCCCTGTGGCTGACCACCCCCTTGCGGCGACATGACCGTCCAGAACAGTGAGTGGTTGGCGTGGCCACCACCGTGGTTGGTCACCGCACCGCGCAGGGCCTCGGGTAGTTGCTTGACTGCGCCGACGAGTTTTTCGACCGGCCATTCGGCCCACTCGGTACCTTCGATGGCAGCATTGAGGCCGTTGACATAGGTCTGGTGATGCTTGGTGTGATGAATCTCCATGGTCTGGGTATCGATGTGCGGCTCCAGCGCATCGTAGGCGTAAGGCAATGCAGGCAAGGTATGGGGCATATCAATGGATTCCGTAGGCTTGAGGGCTGGATGCCAGGCCCGGCTGGGCTGCCAGTTCACTGGCGGCTGGCACGTGGCGGTTGAGCAGGCGCTCGGTTCGCGGATACTGGCCGTACTCGGCGATGAAACTCAGGAGCTCGGTGTAGGTTCGCCCGCTGTGACGCAGTGCGGCATCTCGCAACGGCTGCGCCAGGCGGGGCTCCTGGCTGGCTTGCAGCAAGCGCTGATGAGCAGCGCACAAGTAATCGGCACTCTCGTGCGGCTGGTTCAGGCGCAGGTGCAGGTCCGCCAGGTTGTGGTGGGCAATGACAAATGCCGCCACCGCTTCATCGACGTCATGCCAGCGCTCGAACAGCACTTGGGCCAAGGCCAGCGCTTGCAGATAGTGTTCGCGAGCATCGACCAGCTCACCCTGCTCGAACAGGCGATTGGCGGTTTCAGTGGTGCGTTTCCAGTGCTGCATGACGTTCCTCCTGCGCGCTGATGACTCATGCGCGCTGACGCGGGTCAGATTCCGCCGGCGGTGAGTTTTTCAGGGTCCAGCAGCGCCTCGAGCTGATCACGCGACAGATCGGTGTGCTCAAGCGCCACATCGATGATCGGGCGACCTTGCTTGTAGGCGGTCTTGGCGATCTCCGCGGCCTTGAGGTAGCCGATGATCGGATTTAGCGCTGTGACCAAGATCGGGTTGCGCGCCAAGGCTTCCTTGAGCTTGCCTTCGTTGACCTTGAAGGTTGCAATGGCCTTGTCGGCCAACAGGCGGCTGGCATTGGCCATCAGCTCGATGCTCTCCAACAGATTGCGGGCGATCACCGGCAACATCACGTTGAGCTCGAAGTTGCCCGATTGGCCTGCCACGGCGATGGTCGCGTCGTTGCCGATGACCTGAGCGGCAACCATGGCAGTGGCCTCGGGAATGACCGGGTTGACCTTGCCCGGCATGATCGAGGAGCCAGGCTGCAACCCTTGCAGCTCGATTTCTCCAAGACCTGCCAATGGGCCTGAGTTCATCCAGCGCAGGTCGTTGGCGATTTTCATCAGCGCCACGGCGGTCGTCTTGAGTTGCCCGGACAGCGCTACGGCGGTGTCCTGGGAGCCGATGAGGGCGAACAGGTTCTCACCCGGGGTGAACTTGACCTGGGTCAAGGCGCTGAGTTGACGTGCGAAACCCGCGGCAAACTGCGGATGGGCGTTGATTCCGGTGCCTACAGCGGTCCCCCCCTGAGCCAGGGCTTGCAGGCTCGGCAGGATCGCTTCGAGATGCCCCTTGGCAGCATTGACCTGTGCAGCCCAACCCTCAAGCACCTGGCTCATGCGCACCGGCATGGCATCCATCAGGTGAGTACGGCCCGTCTTCACGTACTGGCGCACTTGCACCGACTTGGCTTCGATCACCTGAACCAGGTGACCCAGTGCGGGCAGCAACTGCTCGTGCAGCGCCAACGCGGCGCTGACATGGATAGTGGTCGGGATGATGTCGTTGCTGCTCTGGCCACAGTTGACGTGATCGTTGGCATTGACCGGCTCGCCGAGCACTCGGCTGGCCAAGGTGGCGAGCACCTCGTTGGCGTTCATGTTCGAGCTGGTGCCGGAGCCAGTCTGGAATACATCGACCGGGAAGTGCGGGATGAAATCGCCGGCCAGCAGTTGCTCCACCGCCTGGACGATCGCCTGGCCCTGCCCTGCCGAGATCTGCTCCAGCTCGATATTGGCCTTGGCAGCAGCGGCCTTGGCCAGCAACAGGGCACGAATGAACTGGGCTGGCATACGTTGGCCGCTGATCGGGAAGTTGTCGACCGCGCGCTGGGTCTGGGCACCATACAGGGCCTGGGCCGGCACCTGCAGTTCACCCATGCTGTCACGCTCGATACGGGTATCACTCATCATCAAATCCTTGCATCAGTTCATCGGGAGAAATCGACGGCAACAACCGGCAATTGGCCAGTTGCAGGGCATAGGGCTGCCAGCGCTGGTTGTGTTCGCGGCGATCGAGGTTGCGCAGGTCGAGCAACGGCCGCCAGGCCTGGTCCAGGCACTGACAGCGCCAATGCCAGGGAAGCATGCGGTCGCACGCGGTATCGAGCAGCAGGCGGAAGGAGGTGAGTGCCACCGTCCATGGCGCAGTTTCGGTGCAGCACACCAGGTACCGGCCCTCGGCCAGGTAGTGCTCGATCAGGCGCGGCTCATCAGGTTCGAGCGCACAGCGGATGCGCCGGCTGAGCCAGCGCCAGTTTTCCAGGTAAGGCAGTTCGCGCAGGACGGGTTTCATGAACATCATCGCCGGGGTTACTGGATAATGATATTCATTATTAAGTGATAAATAGAATCACTTCAAGAGGGGTGCGACGAAAGTAAAAAACCCGGCGCGAGGGCCGGGTTATGCAAATCAGTCTACAACGTGAAAGGATCAGCTACCGGCGACAGTCATGCGCTCGATTAGTACCGATCCCGTATGAATATTGCTGCGGGTTTCAAGATCGCTACCAATCGCGACAATCTGCTGGAACATGTCTTTCATATTACCGGCGATGGTCACCTCCTGAACGGCATGCTGGATTTCGCCGTTCTCGACCCAGAAGCCCGCCGCCCCACGGGAATAATCCCCGGTCACCATGTTCAGGCCATGCCCCATCAACTCGGTCACCAGCAACCCGCGCCCCATGCGACGGATCAGTGCTGCCTGGTCTTCCACGCCATGGGTGACGTAGAGGTTATGCACGCCACCGGCATTCGCTGTGCTAGGTAGCCCCAGCTTGCGCCCTGAATAGGTACCCAGCAGATAGGACACCAGCTCACCTTTGTCGACGAAGGGCTTGGCATAGGTAGCCAGCCCATCACCGTCGAATGCGGCGCTGCCCAGCGCGCGTGGAATGTGCGGGCGCTCGTCAAGGGTCAGCCAGCTGGGGAATAGCCGTTGCCCGATGGCACCGTCAAGGAACGACGACTTGCGGTACAGGTTGCCGCCGGAAATGGCCGACAGGAAGCTGCCGAACAGGCCACCGGCCAGCTCGGCAGAGAACAGTACCGGTACCTCGCAGGTCTTCACCGGGCGTGCGCCAAGACGGCTGGCGGCACGCTGGGCGGCACGCAGGCCGATGCTGCGCGGGTCGGCCAGCAGGTTGCCCTGACGGTTTACGTCATACCAGTAATCCCGCTGCATCTGCCCTTCGCCCTCGGCGATCATCACGCAGCTCAGGCTGTGCCGAGTCGAGGCATAACCGCCGATGAACCCATGGCTGTTGCCGTACACACGGCAACCCTGGTGGGTATTGAGGGTCGTGCCATCGGCGTTGAGAATGCGCTTGTCGGCGTCAAATGCCGCAGCCTCGCAGGCCAGCGCCATTTCGATGGCCTTCTCTGGCTCGATATCCCAGTCGTGATAGAGATCGAGGTCCGGGATTTCACGGGCCATCAGCGCCGCGTCGGCCAGGCCCGCGCACTCGTCCTCGGAGGTGTGCTTGGCAATCGCCAACGCGGCGGCAACGGTTTCACGAATTGCTTCCGGGCCACTGGCCGAGGTGCTGGCCGACCCCTTGCGCTGGCCAACATAGAGGGTGATGCCAAAGCCCTGGTCGCGGTTGAACTCAACCGTTTCGACCTCACGCTGGCGTACGGTGGTGGACAGGCCCTGCTCCAGCGACACCGCCACTTCGCAGGCACTGGCGCCCTGCTGGCGCGCCTCGGCGATGATCGCTTCGACCTGTTCCTGCAACGCTGGCAGGTCCTTCGGGCCTACGCTCTGGACTGCACTCATGGTTTTCTCCACTCAAATTCTGCGTTCGGCAGGGGTCATTCTACGACCGGGCCGGACAAGCGGCCCCCGACTGGTTATCATGGCGGCGATTTCTAGCGGACTGCCACCATGGTTGATTCATACGACGACGCCTTCGACGGCGAAAAAAGCAAAACCCAGATCAAGCGCGAACTGCATGCACTGGTCGAACTCGGCGAGCGACTGACCACGGTCAAGGCCGATACCCTGGCACGCCTGCCGCTGACCGACGAACTGCGCAAGGCGCTGGCCGACGCCTCCAAGCACACTGCCCATGGCGCACGCAAACGCCACATGTCGTTCGTCGGCAAGCTGATGCGCGACCAGGACCTGGACGCCATCCACGCGGTACTCGAGCAGATCGACAGCTCCAGCCGCCAATACAACGAGCGCTTCCACAACCTGGAACGCTGGCGTGACCGCCTGATCGACGGTAATGACGAAGACCTTGAGCGCTTCGTCAACGAGTACCCCGAAACCGACCGTCAGCAACTGCGTTCGCTGATCCGTCACGCGCAACACGAGAAAGCGCGGAACAAACCGCCTGCCGCTGCGCGCAAGGTGTTCAAGTACATCCGCGACCTCGATGAATTGCAGCGCGGCCTGCGCTGACAGGTCGGTACGCAACCCCTTGGGGAGCGGGCCTGTCCCGCAACCCTCGGCGAAGCCGGTGCCAGCCAGCACCGGGTCGCTTTCTGCACAGGTCAAGCCCGCTCCCACGCAGGCCCTGAAGGCCATCAGGCGCCGGTACCACCGACGGTGATCGCGTCCAGCTTCAAGGTCGGCTGCCCTACCCCAACCGGCACCGATTGCCCATCCTTGCCACACGTCCCCACGCCACTGTCCAGCGCCAGGTCGTTGCCGACCATCGACACCCGGCTCATTGCCTCAGGGCCATTGCCGATCAGCGTCGCGCCCTTCACCGGAGCAGTGATCTTGCCGTCTTCGATCAGATACGCTTCGCTGGTGGAGAACACGAACTTGCCGCTGGTGATATCTACCTGGCCGCCGCCGAGATTGGCGCAGTAGATGCCCTTCTTCACCGACGCGATGATTTCCTGCGGGTCGCTTTCGCCGGCACGCATGTAGGTGTTGGTCATGCGTGGCATCGGCAGATGAGCGTAGGATTCTCGACGGCCATTGCCGGTCACGGCCATGCCCATCAGGCGCGCATTGAGCTTGTCCTGCATGTAGCCCTTGAGCACACCGTTCTCGATGAGCGTGGTGCATTCGGTCGGCGTGCCTTCGTCGTCAACGCTCAGCGAGCCACGACGGCCTTCGAGGGTACCGTCGTCGACGATGGTGCACAGGCTCGATGCGACTTTTTCACCAATACGGCCACTGAAGGCGGAGCTGCCCTTGCGGTTGAAGTCGCCTTCCAGGCCATGGCCTACCGCTTCATGCAACAGTACCCCCGACCAGCCGGAGCCCAGCACTACCGGCAAGGTGCCAGCAGGCGCAGGGATCGCTTCCAGGTTCACCAAGGCCTGGCGCAGTGCCTCACGGGCATAGCCCATGACCCGCTCCTCGGTGAAGAAGCGATAGTCGGTACGCCCGCCGCCACCTTGGCCGCCGCGCTCACGGCGGCCATTCTGTTCGACGATGACACTGACATTGAAGCGCACCAGCGGCCGCACATCGGCCGCCAGGCTGCCGTCAGCGGCTGCAATCAGAATGCGCTCCCAGACCCCGGCCATGCTCACGCTGACCTGCTGGATACGCGGATCCAGCGCCCGCGTAGCGGCATCGACGCGCTTTAGCAGCTCGACCTTCTCGGCACGGCTGAGGACATCCAGTGGGTTGTCTGGCGCATACAAGGCCGTTACATCCTGGCTGCGGAAGGCCTGGACCGTGCCATTCTGGCCAGCACGGGAAATCGAACGGGCGGCACGTGCCGCCGAGGTCAGTGCTTCATGGTTGATGGCGTTGCTGTAGGCAAAACCGGTTTTCTCACCCGACTGGGCACGCACGCCCACGCCTTGGTCGAGGTTGAAGCTACCCTCCTTGACGATGCCGTCCTCCAGCGCCCAGGTTTCCGAGATCTGGCCCTGGAAGTACAGGTCGGCGGCGTCGATGCCCGGGCCTGCCAACTCCCCCAGCACAGCCTGCAGGCTGTCCAGGGTCAGTCCGCCTGGGGCCAGGAGCTGCTCGCTGACGGTGGATAACATCTGGCTCATAGTCACTCCGAGGTGTGCGCAGGCCGCAAGGCGTCCTGCGAGAAAAAGCGCCGGTGCGAGGCAACCGGCATGCGCGCCCGAATGGACGCCTGTTCATCACTGTCACGCTCGGCGAGCAATACCGCTTCGCCTTGCGCCTGTTCGGCGACGATCCGCCCCCAAGGGTCGACGATCGCCGCATGCCCGTGGGTTTCCCGTGGGCCTGGATGGGTACCACCCTGCGCGGCGGCCAGGACATAACATTGGGTCTCGATGGCGCGTGCACGAATCAGCACTTCCCAATGCGCTGCCCCTGTGACCGCAGTAAACGCGGCCGGTGCCGTAATCAGTTGTGCACCGGCGCCGCGCAGAGCGCTGTACAGCTCGGGGAAACGCAGGTCATAACAAACACTCAACCCCAGGCGCCCCACCGGCGTGTCAGCCACCACTACGCGAGCGCCATGGGCATAGTCGTCGGACTCACGGTAGCGGCCACGGTTATCGGCCACGTCGACATCGAACAGGTGCAGCTTGTCGTACCGCGCAACCACTTCGCCGTGCTCGTCGATCAGCAGCGAACAGGCATGGGCCTTGGCATCGGGCTGGGCGGCAGGCGGCAACGGCAATGTGCCGGCCACTATCCATAATCTGAGGTCGCGAGCCGTGCGTTTCAACCACGGCAGGATCAGCCCTTCACCCAGCGCCTCTGCCCGGCCAATTGCGGCAGCGTCCTTGCGGCCCATGGCCGCGAAGTTTTCTGGCAGTACCGCCAGCCGTGCGCCGCCGTATGCGGCTTGTTCAAGCAGGGCGCCCGCGCGTTGCAGGTTGGCCAGCACATCGTCCTGGCTGACCATCTGGATTACCGCTACCTTCATGGGCGCTCCTGACACTATTTGTTGAAGGGTTTCACAAAGGTGATTCTAGGCTCTTTCCACGGCCCTTCGACCCGATAGTGCACACTGGCAAAGCGCGAAACCCGGTCGCCGATCAGCCGATCGACCAGGAACAGCGCCCCGCCGACCGCCGGTGCACCGACGATCAGCGCCGCCAGGGGCAGGTTGTTGGTCACTGGCAGTGATACCTGCAGGTTGGCGTCGACCCGGTCACGAACCAGGTCCAAGGTGCCGTCGAGCTCAAAATTGCTCGATGGCCCAGTAACGGCGATCGGCTCACGGGTCACGTAGACACCGTCACTGGCGACCAGCAGACCTTTGATCCGGTCATAGGCCAGGCCTTTGTCGAACAGGTCGGAAAAGTCCAGGCGCAAGCGGCGGCCAATGGAGTTGAAATTGAGCAGGCCGAACACACGCAGGGCTTGGGCCCCACCTTCCACCTCGACGAACTGCCCTGTACGCAACGCCGCATCCATGCTGCCAGAGAAACGTTTGAGGCCGACCCAGGCAGGTGAGCCAGGCCAGCGACCGTCCACATCCAGGCGAAAATCGCGACTGGTCACGGTGGGGGCGAAGCCCCAGGCCTCAAGCACGTCACCCAGGTTCTTGCCATCCAGGCGTCCCTTATACCAACTGCTGGTGGCACCCGGGTTACCCTCCCACGCGCCGCTACCGTCGATGTGTAGCCCCTTGAGGTCCAGGTCGATGTCCTGCGCCGCCACGCCGCGGGCGGTCGGCCGGAGTTTCAGGGCAACCTTGCCGAACAGATCATCACCGCGATACAGCTTGTCGATGGTCAGGTCCAGCGCCGGCACCTTACGCGGATCGAAAGAGGCCAGCGGGTCAGGGCCCTCCTCCGCTTGCGCTTCGGCGGGGTCAGCGGCAGGCAGGCGCAGGGTCTGCAAGCGCACCGTCATCGCCGCACCCTTGGCGTCGGGCAGGCGCGCGTTACCGATGACTTCCCTGCTGTCCAGCCGCAGATCCCAGGCAGGGCCGCCACGGGCCATGCGTACCACCGCCTGGTTCAGGTCCATGCCAAAGGCCTTCAGTTGGCCAATGCTCAAGTCGACGCTCTGCAGGGTCTGACGGGCACTGCCGCCTGGGTCATCACCGCCCAGGCGCGACATCTGCTCTTGCCAGGGCGCCAGGTCCAGGCTCTGCAACCGCCCGCGTACACGCAAGCCTTGGCCGGAAGGGACCTGCGCCTGTCCAGTCCCCAGCAGCAACTCACCACGGCCCTGGGCCAAGTTGTCGGCGGGTGCGGCATAGGCAAAGCGCGCAAGCTCGGCGTAGGCTCCATCGAAGCGCCGCTGGGTGCCTTGCAGGTTCATGCTGAAACGGCTGTCTCGGGTATCCGCCGCAGTTTTGCCG
The DNA here is from genome assembly GCF_021602025.1 of Pseudomonas ceruminis. Taxonomy (GTDB): domain Bacteria; phylum Pseudomonadota; class Gammaproteobacteria; order Pseudomonadales; family Pseudomonadaceae; genus Aquipseudomonas; species Aquipseudomonas ceruminis. Next base: position 82,213 of record NZ_BQHW01000004.1, on the reverse strand, counting down.
AACGGGGCCGGCAGGTCGATGGCAAGGCCTTTGAGCGACGAGTTCACGTTCAGGCTGTTGTCACTGCTCCCCAGATTGAGCTGCAACTGGTAGGGCAAGTCACCCGAAGCAGGCAACGCCTGCTTGAACTGCAACCAGTCGGTCAGGGCCTTGAGCGATACCTGGCCGCTGGCACTGATGCGCGTCTGCATCTGCCCTGGCTGCCCTTGGGCGGTGATCTGCGCAGTGACAGGCTTGCCGAACGCCTGTAGGGCGATGTCCCGGCCACTGAGCCCCTTGTCCAGGTCGAAACTGAACTCGCCTTTGAGGCGGCTTAGCTCCAGGCTGGGCGGCGCCACCTTCAAGCGGGCATCGTTGGTGGCGAAATCGACCAGCACCTTCGGCCGCTCGCCATGGGCCAAGGGGATATCGAGCTTGACGCGCCCCTTGAGCGGCCCCTCGCCTTCCCAACCGGCAAAGATCTCCTCGGTACCAATCGGCGCCTGCTTGAGAATCTTCAAGCCATCGCCAAGGCTGCCGTCAAAATCGCCATCAAGGTACAGGTGGCTGTGCTGATCGCCATCGACATGGGGAATGTCGACGCTGACATCGCTGACCTGAGTACCCAGCAACAGGCCTTTTCTGGCCTTGATGCGCACGCCGCTGTCTTCGATCAGCACATCACCCTCGACATGCTGCACCTGTGGCCAGCCAGGCTGGAAGTCCAAAGCAGCGTCGTGCACCTTGAAGAACAGGCTGATACTGCGCGCCTGCGGCGAAGCACCGTGGTTGAGCGAACCCTGGTACTGGAAATAGCCCTGGTCCACATTGCCTTTGACGATGGCACTGCGCAGCCATTCATCCAGGGCCGGGCTGAGCACCTCGGGCAGGTATTTGGCCGTGTAACGGCCATCGCCTTCGGTCAGGCCGACGCGCAGGTCCATATAGCTCTCGGTGCCTTCGGCGAACAGCAGGCGAATCAGGAAATCCCCGGCAATCTTGCCCTCTTCACCCAGTACCTTCAGGTAAGGGGCGATCAGGGTGAAGCCGTCCTTGTCGAGCGCCCAGGTCAGGCGCGCGTTGGCTTTCTGGTAATGCCAGGGTTTGGCGAAGATCGGGTAGAGGTGCAGCATGAATGCGTCGGTATCCAGACGCAGCTCGCCGTGCCCCAGATCGCCGCTGATACTGCCGCTCACATTGCCTGCAGCCGGGGCGCCATGGTAGGCATCGAAGCCGACCTTTTCCAGGTTGGCGGCAAACTGCAAACGCTGGTCGCCTTCGGCCTTGGGTCGCACTTCAAGACGCACATTGCGCAGCGCGCCAGTGACGTTCAAGGCATCGACCACGGTCATGAGTTTTTCTGGCAGCGGCGCCAGGGCATTGATCAGCGGGGTGAGTGGCGTGAGGTCGAGGCGGTCTGCCTGCACCTGCCAGCGCTCGGCCGAGGGGTCTTCACCCATGCGTTGGCGCACCTGCAGGTGCGACTCCCAACGGGCCTTGCCAATGTTGGCAGCCAGCGAATCGACCACCACATCGAAGCCCTGGTCCTGGCGCTGCAGCCAGGCCGACATGGCCAGGTTATCCAGCGTGACAGCTTTACGCTCGGCATAGGCACCCCGCAGCTGTGGGGCGTTGAGTCGGACCGCTGCCTGCTGCAGTTGGCCTTTGCGCCAGTCGACCCAGAACTCGCCTCCGGCGCGCAGTGCATCCGCATGCCATTGGCCGAGAAGCCGTGGCGGCAACCAGCGTGCCCAGTCGCTTTGTGGCAGGCTTAGATAAGCCTCGAACTGGCCGTCGCGCCAGGCCTTGGCCGTTGCCCTGCTGCGCAGGTTGAGCGCCATGGGCTGGCCATCGGGCAAGGTCGCGCGCAGGTCCAGGGCCTGGCGCGAGGTGCCGGCTTTAAGGCCGAGGCTGACATAGGTAAGCGTCAACGGGTCACGCTGCCAGGGCTGCAGGGTGACCTGGCTGTCGAACACATCAATGCGCCCCAATTGGCGCAGGCGCTGCAGCAGCTCGGCCGGGTCCAGCGGCGCGTCGTCTTTTTTCGGCAGGCCTTCCAGGGCCCATTCGCCCTGCTCGTTCTCACGCAGGATCAGTTGCAACCCCGAGAGCTGGATATGCGCCAGGCGCAGCTCGCGGGAGGTCAGGCTCGCCCACAGATCGGGCACCAGCCTGACATCATCCAGGCGCAGAGCAGCAGCGCCCTCGCCCAGTTGCAGGTCACGCACCCGCAGTACCGGCGCCAGGCCACTCCAGCGCCCTTCCAGGGCACCGACATGCACCGGCATGCCTAACGCCTGCTCGGCCTTCTGTTCGGCGTCTGCACGGTACTCGGCCACCAACGGCACCAGCTCGCGCCCGAGGCTGACGTAAACCGCCACCAGCACTGCCAGCAAGGCGCAGATCCCTAGTCCCCAACGGGTCAAGGCAACAAGAACGCGGGTCAGACGTCCCATGGCCACGGCCCTCCGGTTCGTTTATCCATGATGGCTGCCTGGGCCGTTTTTGCCAGCCCAGCCATCAAATGGCGCGCGTCAAGAAGCCTCAGAGCAGCACCACATCGTATTGTTCCTGCGAATACATCGACTCGACCTGGAAGCGAATGGTTCGGCCGATGAAGGCTTCCAGCTCGGCCACATTACCTGACTCTTCGTCGAGCAGACGGTCGACCACCTTCTGGTTGGCCAGCACCCGATAGCCTTCGGCCTGATAGGCACGGGCTTCACGGAGGATCTCGCGGAAGATTTCGTAGCAGATTGTTTCTGGGGTTTTCAGCTTGCCGCGGCCCTGACAAGCCACGCAGGGCTCGCACAGCACCTGCTCGAGGCTTTCGCGGGTGCGCTTGCGAGTCATCTGCACCAGCCCCAGCTCGGTGATGCCGATGATGTTGGTCTTGGCATGATCTCGCTCGAGCTGCTTTTCCAGGGTACGCAGCACCTGACGCTGGTGCTCTTCGTCTTCCATGTCGATGAAGTCGATGATGATGATCCCGCCGATGTTGCGCAGGCGCAGTTGCCGGGCAATGGCCGTGGCCGCTTCGAGGTTGGTCTTGAAGATGGTCTCTTCGAGGTTGCGGTGGCCAACGAATGCACCGGTGTTGACGTCGATGGTGGTCATCGCCTCGGCGGGGTCGACCACCAGGTAGCCTCCAGACTTGAGCGGTACCTTGCGCTCCAGTGCACGCTGGATTTCATCCTCGACGCCATACAGGTCGAAGATCGGTCGCTCGCCGGGGTAATGTTCCAGCCGGTCGGCGATCTCCGGCATCAATTCGGCAACGAACTGCGTGGTTTTCTGGAACGTTTCCCGCGAATCGATGCGGATTTTCTCAATCTTCGGGTTGACCAGGTCCCGCAACGTACGCAGCGCCAGGCCGAGGTCTTCGTAAATGACCGTAGGAGCGCCGCAGGTTTTGATCTGGCTGCCGATCTGCTCCCACAGACGGCGCAGGTAGCGGATGTCCTGCAGGATCTCTTCGGCGCGCGCGCCCTCGGCGGCGGTACGCAGGATGAAACCACCGGCGTCCTTGATGTCCTCGCTGTCCATGCAGTTGCTGACCACCTGTTTGAGGCGTTCACGCTCGGCTTCGTCTTCGATTTTCAGGGAAATACCGACATGGCTGCTGCGCGGCATGTACACCAGGTAGCGCGACGGGATCGACAGCTGCGTGGTCAGGCGGGCGCCCTTGGTACCGATCGGGTCCTTGGTCACCTGCACCACCAAGGCCTGGCCTTCATGCACCAGTGCGGTGATGGTTTCTACCGCCGAGCCTTCTCGCTGGGATATTTCCGAAGCATGAATGAACGCGGCGCGCTCAAGGCCGATGTCGACAAACGCCGCCTGCATGCCCGGCAGCACGCGGACTACCTTGCCTTTGTAGATATTGCCGACAATGCCACGGCGCAGGGTGCGCTCGACGTGCACTTCCTGCAGCACCCCGTTTTCCACCACCGCCACACGTGACTCCATCGGGGTGATGTTGATCAGGATCTCTTCACTCATGGCAGGCTCTCGTCAAAGGTCTTCGGTAATGATGGATCGCGGGTGCCGGGCTGGCTACTGCTGGTTTGTTACCTCAGGCAAAAGCGCCGGTACCTGCCACCAGGCAATACCGAATTGAGCGAGCAGTTCGGCCGTTTCGCTCAGGGGCAGGCCGACCACTGCCGAGTAGCTGCCTTGGAGGCCGGTGACGAACACCGCGCCCAGGCCTTGAATAGCGTAGCCGCCGGCTTTGTCCGCCGGTTCGCCACTGGCCCAGTAGCGCTGGGCCTCTTCGACGCTGATAGGGCGAAAACGCACCTTGCTGGTCACGCAGACACTCAGGCAGCACTGCCCATCGCTCAGCGCTACTGCCGTCAGCACCTGATGCTCGCGACCGGCCAGGTCGCCCAGCATGGCCAGGGCATGTTCGCGGTTTTCCGGTTTGCCGAGAATACGACCATCGAGCACCACCGCAGTGTCTGCCCCCAGCACCACTGCCGGCCCGCCAACACTGGCAAGGCCGGCTTCGGCTTTCGCCCGCGCCAGGCGTTCGACATAGGCCACGGCGCTTTCATCGGGCAAGGGGGTTTCATCGATGGGGGCACTGGTGATGCTGAACGGCACGCCGATCTGGGTCAGCAGTTCGCGACGACGGGGTGAGCCGGAGGCCAGGTAAAGTGGTTTCATGCAGACATCTCCCTGTCAGTGGCGGCAGCGCCGTCAGTTGATATGCAAGCGCCGGCGCAAATCGCGCAGGGCATAGCTGATCCATGGCCAGAGCAAGGCGCTGATCACCGCCGACCACACCAGGGCCAGGGTGGGCAAGCGATTGCCGGTAAGCGCGCTGAGCCACAGCTGGATCAATTGAGCGATACCAAAGATCACCAGGATCACCAGGCTCTGCTGCCACATCGGGAACATGCGCAGGCGCTGCTGCAGGGACAGTACCAGGAAGGTGATCAGGGTGAGGATCAGGGCGTTCTGCCCAAGCAGGGTGCCATACAGCACGTCCTCGGCCAGCCCCAGCATGAACGCGGTGGTCATGCCGACCTTGTTCGGCACCATGAGGGTCCAGAACGACACCAGCAGCGCCAGCCACATGGGCCGGAACATTTCCAGGAACTGAGGCATCGGCGAGACGCTGAGCAGCAGGCCGATAGCGAACGTCAGCCAGATGACCCAGCCGTGGTTGCGGCGCGATTTGGCCATCATTGCCTCCGGGGTTGAGCGGGCGCCGCTGGCGCGGCGGCGGCGGGGCTGGCAGGGGCTGCAGGGGCGGCGGCCGGCGCACTGGCCGGTGACTCGTGCGCGCCACTGGCGGCAGGCTGGCCGCTGCCTTCGGCGCCTTTGCGATCGGCCTCTTCCTGGGCAATCGCCGCCTCGGTTGCACGCTGCTCCGGCGTGCGCCGGTCGCTGAACACCAGCAGCATGTAGCGGCTGCGGTTAAGCGCCGCGGTGGGGATGGCGCGCACAATGGCGAATGGCTGGCCGGAATCGTGGATCACCTCGTTGACCGTGGCCACCGGATAGCCTGCCGGGAAGCGCTGGCCCATGCCTGAACTGACCAGCAGGTCACCCTCCTTGATGTCGGCGGTGTCCGCCACATGGCGCAGCTCCAGACGCTCCGGGTTACCGGTGCCGCTGGCGATGGCGCGCAGGCCGTTGCGGTTGACTTGCACCGGGATGCTATGGGTGGTGTCGGTGAGCAGCAGTACCCGTGAGGTATAGGGCATCAGTTCGACCACCTGGCCCATCAAGCCACGGGCATCGAGCACCGGCTGGCCCAGGAACACGCCGTCGCGCTCGCCTTTGTTGATCAGGATGCGGTGGGTGAACGGGTTGGGGTCGACACCGATGAGCTCGGCCACCTCGACCTTCTCGTTGACCAGGGCCGACGAGTTGAGCAGCTCACGCAGACGCACGTTCTGCTCGGTCAGGGCCGCCAGCTTCTGCAGGCGCCCCTGCAGCAGCAGGGCCTCGGTCTTGAGCTTCTCGTTTTCCGCGATCAGTTCGGTACGGCTGCCGAACTGGCCCGCCACGCCTTGCCACATGCGCTGCGGCAGGTCGGTGATCCAGTACGACTCCATCAGCACCAGGCCCATCTGGCTGCGCACGGGCTTGAGCACGTCGAAGCGCGCGTCGACCACCATCAGCGCGACCGACAGCACCACCAAGACGAGCAGGCGAACGCCCAGCGAAGGGCCCTTGGAGAAAAGCGGTTTAATGGGCCGTTCCTCGTGGACGACTCAGGAGGTCATTGGACATGGGACAACGCACCAGCCTGGTTGCGGGTTGACGGAAACGACGCCCGAACGGACGCCAGCCCAGCACATACAGGTAGCACTGCGCGTGCTACCTGTAAACCGGGCGCTCGATCGCTGCGATTATCACTCGCTGGAGAGCAGGTCCATCGCGTGCTTGTCCATCATCTCCAGGGCGCGACCGCCGCCACGGGCGACACAGGTCAGCGGATCCTCGGCGACGATCACCGGCAGGCCGGTTTCCTGAGCCAGCAGCTTGTCGAGGTCACGCAGCAGCGCGCCGCCACCGGTCAGCACCAGGCCACGCTCGGCGATATCGGAGGCCAGCTCCGGCGGCGATTGCTCCAGGGCACTCTTGACCGCCTGAACGATGGTCGCCAGAGACTCTTGCAGGGCCTCGAGCACTTCGTTGGAGTTCAGGGTGAAGGCACGCGGCACGCCCTCGGCCAGGTTACGGCCACGGACATCGACTTCGCGCACTTCGCCGCCCGGGTAGGCCGTGCCGATTTCCTGCTTGATGCGTTCGGCGGTGGACTCGCCGATCAGGCTGCCGTAGTTGCGGCGCACGTAGGTGACGATGGCTTCGTCGAAGCGGTCGCCGCCAACGCGTACGGATTCGGCGTAGACCACACCGTTCAGCGAGATCAGGGCGATTTCGGTGGTACCACCGCCGATATCGACGACCATCGAACCACGGGCTTCTTCCACCGGCAGGCCGGCACCGATGGCCGCTGCCATCGGCTCTTCGATCAGGAACACTTCACGGGCACCGGCCCCCAGGGCCGACTCGCGAATGGCGCGGCGCTCTACCTGGGTCGACTTGCACGGCACGCAGATCAGCACGCGAGGGCTGGGCTGCAGGAAGCTGTTTTCGTGAACCTTGTTGATGAAGTACTGCAACATTTTTTCACAAACGCTGAAGTCGGCGATGACGCCGTCCTTCATCGGACGAATGGCGGCAATGTTGCCAGGCGTACGGCCCAGCATGCGCTTGGCTTCGGTACCGACGGCCACGACGCTTTTCTGGTTGCCGTGGGTACGGATGGCAACAACCGAGGGCTCATTCAGGACGATACCGCGCTCACGCACGTAAATAAGGGTGTTGGCAGTACCCAGGTCGATGGAAAGATCGCTGGAAAACATGCCACGCAGTTTCTTGAACATGGGAAAGTGACCCTGGGGAAAGCGTGGGTAAAAAAGTGCGGCAAACTCTAACAATGGCAGGGATTTTGGGCAAGGAGCCAATATGTTAAATTGGTCGTTTTTCCGAGCAAGCCAGCAGATGATCGCGGCCGTATGACCGCCAGAATGCCGACATGTTCCTCATCACGGACCCTATTCCGTTCTTTGTTTCCCCTGGAGATTCCCATGGCGCTTGAACGCTGCGACGTGGAAAAGATCGCCCATCTGGCCCGCCTGGGCCTGAATGAAGGCGAACTGCCACGCATTACCGATGCACTGAACAGCATTCTCGGGCTGGTCGACCAGATGCAAGCGGTCGACACCACTGGCATCGAGCCCCTGGCCCACCCCCTGGAGGCCAGCCAGCGCCTGCGCCCCGACCAGGTCACCGAAAGCAACCAGCGCGATGCCTACCAAGCCATCGCGCCGTCGACCGAAAGCGGTCTGTACCTGGTTCCCAAAGTCATCGAGTAAGGGATAGAGCCTGCCATGCATCAATTGACCCTGGCCGAGATCGCCCGCGGACTCGCCGACAAGTCGTTTTCCTCCGAAGAGCTGACCGGCGCCCTGCTGGCGCGTATCAAGCAGCTCGACCCACAACTGAACAGCTTCATCAGCGTCACCGAGGAGCTGGCCCTGGGCCAGGCCCGTGCCGCCGACGCCCGCCGCGCCGCTGGCGAGGTGGGCGTGCTGCTGGGTGCGCCGATCGCCCACAAAGACCTGTTCTGCACCAACGGCGTGCGTACCAGCTGCGGCTCGAAGATGCTCGACAACTTCAAGGCGCCGTATGACGCGACTGTGGTCGCCAAGCTGGCCCAAGCCGGCATGGTCACCCTGGGCAAGACCAACATGGACGAATTCGCCATGGGCTCGGCCAACGAGTCCAGCCACTATGGCGCGGTGAAGAACCCGTGGAACCTCGAGCACGTGCCAGGTGGCTCGTCCGGCGGTTCGGCGGCGGCCGTGGCGGCGCGCCTGCTGCCGGTCACCACTGGCACCGACACCGGCGGTTCGATCCGTCAGCCGGCAGCACTCACCAACCTCACCGGCCTCAAGCCGACGTACGGTCGTGTTTCGCGCTGGGGCATGATCGCCTACGCCTCGAGCCTCGATCAGGGCGGCCCGCTGGCCCGCACCGCCGAGGACTGCGCCCTGCTGCTGCAAGGCATGGCCGGTTTCGATGCCAAGGACTCCACCAGCATCGACGAGCCGGTACCGGACTACAGCGCCAACCTCAACGCCTCGCTGCAAGGCCTGCGCATCGGCCTGCCGAAGGAATACTTCGGTGCCGGCCTCGACCCGCGCATCGCCGAACGGGTACAGGCCAGCGTCAAGGAACTGGAAAAGCTCGGCGCGGTGATCAAGGAAATCAGCCTGCCGAACATGCAGCATGCCATCCCGGCGTACTACGTGATCGCGCCTGCCGAGGCGTCCTCCAACCTCTCGCGTTTCGACGGTGTGCGCTTCGGCTACCGCTGTGAAGAGCCCAAGGACCTGACCGACCTGTACAAGCGCTCCCGTGGCGAAGGCTTTGGTGCCGAAGTACAACGGCGCATCATGGTCGGCACCTATGCCCTGTCGGCGGGTTACTACGATGCCTACTACGTCAAGGCGCAGCAGATCCGCCGCCTGATCAAGAACGACTTCATGGCCGCCTTCGAAGGCGTCGACCTGATCCTCGGCCCGACCACGCCAAACCCGGCCTGGAAGCTCGGCGCCAAGAACAGCGACCCGGTCGCCGCCTACCTTGAAGACGTCTACACCATCACCGCCAACCTGGCGGGCCTGCCGGGCCTGTCGATGCCAGCCGGTTTCGTCGATGGCCTGCCGGTCGGCGTACAGCTGCTGGCCCCGTACTTCCAGGAAGGCCGCCTGCTCAACGTCGCGCACCGCTACCAGCAAGTCACCGACTGGCACACCCGCGCCCCCAACGGCTTCTGAGGAATTCACACATGCAATGGGAAGTTGTGATCGGGCTGGAGATTCATACCCAGCTGGCCACCCAGTCGAAGATCTTCTCCGGCAGCGCCACCACCTTCGGCTCCGAGCCGAACACCCAGGCCAGCCTGGTTGACCTGGGCATGCCCGGCGTATTGCCGGTGCTGAACCAGGAAGCCGTGCGCATGGCCTGCATGTTCGGCCTGGCGATCGATGCCGAAATCGGCAAGCGCAACGTGTTCGCACGCAAGAACTACTTCTACCCCGACCTGCCCAAGGGCTACCAGATCAGCCAGATGGACCTGCCGATCGTCGGCAAGGGCCACTTGGACATCGCCCTGGAGGACGGCACCATCAAGCGCATCGGCGTAACCCGTGCGCACCTTGAGGAAGACGCCGGCAAGAGCCTGCACGAAGACTTCAGCGGTTCCACCGGTATCGACCTGAACCGTGCCGGCACGCCGCTGCTGGAAATCGTCTCCGAGCCTGACATGCGCAGCGCCAAGGAAGCGGTCGCCTACGTCAAGGCGATCCACGCACTGGTGCGCTACCTGGGCATCTGCGACGGGAACATGGCCGAAGGCTCGCTGCGCTGCGACTGCAACGTATCGATCCGGCCAAAAGGCCAGACCGAGTTCGGCACCCGCTGCGAAATCAAGAACGTCAACTCGTTCCGCTTCATCGAGCGTGCGATCAACAGCGAAATCCAGCGCCAGATCGACCTGATCGAGGACGGTGGCAAGGTCATCCAGGAAACCCGCCTGTACGATCCGAACAAGGACGAGACCCGCTCCATGCGCAGCAAGGAGGAGGCCAACGACTACCGTTACTTCCCCGACCCGGACCTGCTGCCGGTGGTCATCGAGGACAGCTTCCTCGAAACCGTCCGCGCCGGCCTGCCGGAGCTGCCGCCGCAGAAAGTCGAGCGCTTCCAGAGCCAATACGGCCTGTCGGCTTACGACGCCAACGTGCTGGCGTCCAGCCGCGAGCAGGCGGACTACTTCGAACAGGTGGTCAAGATCGGCGGCGACGCCAAGCTGGCCGCCAACTGGGTCATGGTCGAGCTGGGCAGCCTGCTGAACAAGCTGGGTATCGAGATCGACCAGGCGCCGGTCAGCGCCGAGCAACTCGGTGGCATGTTGCTGCGTATCCGCGACAACACCATCAGCGGCAAGATCGCCAAGACTGTGTTCGAGGCAATGGCCGCCGGTGAAGGCGATGCCGACAGCATCATCGAAAGCAAAGGCCTCAAGCAGGTCACCGACACCGGCGCGATCGACAAGATGCTGGACGAGGTACTGGCCGCCAACGCCGAACAGGTCGAACAGTACCGCGCCGCCGACGAGGCCAAGCGCGGCAAGATGTTCGGCTTCTTCGTCGGCCAGGCGATGAAGGCATCGAAAGGCAAGGCCAACCCGGGGCAAGTGAACCAATTGCTCAAGGCCAAGCTCGAAGGGTGATTGTTTCACCCTTGTAGCCCTGCGAGGCTTTGCCCTCGTTCGCGGATCACCCCCTTCCACAGGCTGGGGATGATCCGCGACGGGCCGCACAGCGGCCCCACTGGCAGCACCGGAGCATCGACTTGCTAAAACGCCCCCTCGCCACCTTTGCCCTCTTCTCACTGTTGGCCGGCTGCGCCAGCCACGACATCGACCCCCGCGGATACGACAAGACCGGCACCGCCTCCTATTACGGCTCCCGCCACCATGGCAACCGCACCGCCAGCGGCGAAGCCTTCAACCAGCACGGCCTCACCGCCGCCCACCGAAGCCTGCCGTTCGGCAGCCGTGTACTGGTCACCAACCTTGCCAACCAGCGTAGCGTGGTGGTCCGCATCAACGACCGCGGGCCACACACACGCGGCCGCCTGATCGACCTGTCACGGGCCGCCGCAGAAAAAATCGGCATGCTCCGTAGCGGAACGGCGCGCGTCCGGGTACAAGGTCTTAGCGATTGACCTGACTGCCCCCTGACAGGAGCCCGACCATTTTCGACCTGGCCACACTCCCCACGTTCAGCCTGCTGCAATTGGGCGTAGCGCTGCTGCTCATGATCGCCGGCGCCGAACTGCTGGTACGCGCCGCCCTGCGCCTGGCCCTGCGCCTGCACGTTCGGCCACTGATCATCGGCCTGAGCCTGGTGGCTTTCGGCAGTACCGCGCCACAACTGACCGTGAGCCTGCAAGCCGCTTACCAAGGGGCACCCGACGTGGCGGTGGGCAGCGTGGTGGGCAGCAACATCTTCAATGTGCTGGTGATCCTTGGCCTGGCTGCGCTGATCATCCCCTTGCGGGTTTCACGTCAGCTGGTGCGCCTGGACATCCCGTTGATGATCATCGCCAGTGCCTTGGTGTATGCACTTGCAGCCAACGGCCAACTGGGCCGAATGGAAGGCCTGCTGTTACTGCTGGGCCTGGCGGCCTACCTGGCCATGCTCTGGCACCAGTCACGCCACTATGCACGCACCTACCCTGCTCCGCGCCCGCTCGCCAGCAGCCCTGGGCGCTTCTGGTCCGGCACGCTGCTGCAGGTACTGTTCGGCCTTGGCCTGCTGAGCCTGGCCGGCCATTTGCTGCTGGAAGCGGCAGTCGAAGTGGCCACCGACCTTGGCTTGTCAGAGCGCATCATCGGCCTGACCGTCGTTGCCGTGTGCACTTCCCTACCCGAACTGGCCGCAGCGCTGATCGCCGCCATTCGCGGCGAACGGGAGATTGCCGTGGGCACGGTGATCGGCAGCAACCTGTTCAATCTGCTGGCGGTGCTGGGGCTGACGGCGATGGTCACCCCCGAACCCTTGAGCATCTCTCCCAATGCCCTGGGCTTCGACCTGCCGGTAATGCTAGGTGTAGCCGCCCTGAGCCTGCCGGTGTTCTACTCCGGCTACCGCATCACCCGCGCCGAAGGCCTGATATTCCTCTGCCTTTACCTGGCCTATGGCCTGCATGTGGTGGCCTTCACCACGGGCATGCCATTGGCCGGCCGCCTGGAGCGGCTGATGCTGTTCTACGTCCTGCCAGTGCTCGGCATGCTGCTGCTGTACACCACCGTTCGCGCCTGGCGCCGCCAACACTAAGGAAAACAACATGGCTGAAAACAAATCCGGCGAGCAGATTCGCCGTCAGGTGATGGGCGATGCGTTCGTCGACCGCGCGCTGGGCAACGCCACCGACTTCACGCAACCGCTGCAGGACTTCGTCAACGAGCACGCCTGGGGCAGTGTCTGGGCACGTGGCGGCCTGCCATTGAAGACCCGCAGCCTGATTACCCTGGCCACACTGACGGCGCTCAAGTGCCCCCAAGAGCTCAAGGGGCATGTGCGCGGGGCGCTGAACAATGGCTGTACGGTGGAGGAAATTCGCGAGGCGTTGCTGCATTGCGCCGTCTATGCCGGCGTGCCGGCGGCGATCGATGCGTTCAGAGCGGCGCAGGAAGTGATCGACAGCTACCCGGCCTGATCAACGAGAGCCCTATCGCCGGCAAGCCGACGATAGGGCCAGTGCAGACTCAGGCCCTGCCCTGCCGAGCCTTCTTCAGGCGGAACGCTACCCAAAGCAAGGCAATCCACGCCGGAATCAGCATCACCGAAATGCGGATCGGCGGGGTCAGGTACATCACCACCAGAATCAGCACGATGAACGCCAGGCACAGGTAATTGGTAAACGGGTGCCCCCAGCTCTTGTAGAACGGGGTAATACCCGCCCCCAGCTTGGCCTTGCGGAACTTCAGATGGGTGATGCTGATGCTCGCCCAGTTGATCACCAACGCCGACACCGCCAGCGCCATCAGCAGGCCAAACGCCTCACCCGGCATCAGGTAGTTGATCAACACGCACATGCCTGTGGCGAACGCCGACACACCTAACGCCGTCAGCGGTACGCCGCTGCGGCTGACCTTGAGCAACTGGCGGGGTGCATCGCCCTGGCTGGCCAGGCCGAACAGCATACGGCTGTTGGCGTAGACGCAGCTGTTGTAGACCGACAGCGCCGCCGTCAGCACCACGATGTTGAGGATGGTCGCCACCAGGTCACTGTCCAGTTCGTGGAAAATCATCACGAACGGGCTACCGCCCTGCACCACCTTTTGCCATGGGTACAGCGACAACAGCACCGCCAGGGCACCGATGTAGAAGATCAGGATGCGGTACACGACCTGGTTGGTCGCTTTGGGGATGCTGTGGCGTGGGTTGTCGGCCTCGGCGGCAGTGATACCCACCAGCTCCAGGCCACCGAAGGAAAACATGATGACCGCCAGGGCCATCACCAGCCCGCTAATGCCGTTGGGGAAGAACCCACCGTACTGCCACAGGTTGGCCACGCTGGCATCCGGGCCGCCATGGCCACTGCTCAGCAGCCAGGCACCGAAGCCGATCATGCTGACGATGGCCACCACCTTGACCAGGGCGAACCAGAATTCCATTTCGCCGTAGACCTTCACCTGGGTCAGGTTGATCAGGTTGATGACCACGAAGAAGATCGCCGCCGTGGCCCAGGTAGGAAAGCCCGGCCACCAGTACTGCACGTAGATGCCAACCGCAGTGAGCTCGGCCATACCCACCAGCACGTACACCACCCAGTAGTTCCAGCCCGAGACAAAGCCTGCGAATTCGCTCCAGTACTGGTGGGCGAAATGGCTGAAACTGCCAGCCACCGGCTCTTCCACGACCATCTCGCCCAGTTGGCGCATGATGAAGAAGGCCATCAGACCCGCAATGGCGTAACCCAGCAGAACGGAGGGGCCAGCCAGCTGGATGGTCTGGGCGATGCCCAGGAACAACCCGGTCCCGATGGCGCCGCCCAACGCAATCAGCTGGATATGGCGATTCTTCAGCCCGCGCTGCAACCGCTCGGGCTTGCTCTGGTCTTGCATGAAGTGTCCTTAAGCTCAGTGAGGCCGTGTTTTTATGAGGTGTGCAGTCAAGGATCTAGATCCATCCGCCCCACTGCAAGATGAAAATACCAATATTGGTGGTGATCGCTGCCATTAGCGTAGTAATCACGATGATAGAGGCCGCCAGCTCATGGTTGCCCTTGGCCGCTCGCGCCATGACGTAGCTGGCTGCCGCCGTGGGGCTGCCGATGTACAGGAACAGGATGCCCAGTTCGGCACCGCGAAAACCGCAGAGCCAGGCGCCAAAGGTGCCAATCAGCGGCAGCCAGACCATCTTCACCAGGCTGGCATCGATGGCCAGCTTGCCGCTGTCGCGCAGCGCCGCCAGCGACAGGGTGCCACCGATGCAGATCAGCGCGAGCGGCAGGGTCATCTGTGCGAGGTAGTCACCCGAGGTGAGCAGCCAGTTTGGCAGCGGCACTTGCCCGTAAGCCATGGGCGTGGCCACCAGCACGCTGAGGATCAGCGGGTTACTGATAATGTTTTTGCAGATGCTCCAGGGGTCGGACTTGAGGTCCGGGCTGTATACCGCCAGCACCACCGCCGACAGCGAGTTGTACAGGAGGATCACAAGACCGGCGAGCACCGCGCCCAGGGAGATGCCGTAATCGCCATACAGGCTGGCGGCCAGGGCCAGGCCGATCACGCCATTGTTGCCACGGAACGCCCCCTGGGTATAGATACCACGATCGGCCGGTGGACTGCGCCAGATGGCCAGGCCCCAGGCCGCAGCGAAGCCGACCAGGGTGGCGAGAACGAAGTACAGAATAACGCCAGGTTTGACCGCCGCAGCCAGGTCGGCATGGTAGATACCGAGAAACAGCAGCGCGGGCATGCAGACGTTGAAGACCAACTGCGAAGCGACCCGGTTGAAATTGTCGTCGATCAGGTTGATGCGCTTGAGCAACACGCCCATGAACAGCATGGCGAAGACGGGCGCCGTGATGTTCAGCGTCTGGATAAGAAGGGCGAGCATGCGCTAGCGATCCTGAAGGGGTTGCCGTTAGGGGGCTAATGATACGTCAACACGCCAGGAGTTGCGGGATCAGCTGCAATATAAAGAAATTTCTGGCAGCACAGGCCCAATCGCCGGCCTGCCAGCGATAGGACCTGTGCGATCAAGACGGATTCAGCGCCGAACCGGCCGCTTCTGCAATTTGCGCTGCAAGGTCCGCCGGTGCATGCCCAGCGCCCGTGCGGTGGCGGAGATGTTGCCTTCGTGCTCGCTGAGAACCCGCTGGATATGCTCCCACTGCAAACGGTCCACCGACATCGGGTTTTCCGGCACCAGGGCGTCCAGGTCGGTGTGCTCCGAGAGCAGCGCCGCCAGCACATCGTCGGCATCGGCCGGTTTGCACAGGTAGTTGCAGGCGCCGCGCTTGACCGCCTCGACCGCGGTGGCGATGCTCGAGTAACCGGTCAGGATCACCACTCGCATTTCCGGGTCGAGCTCCAGCAGCTTGGGCAGCAGCACCAGGCCCGAGTCACCTTCCATCTTGAGGTCCAGCGTGGCGTAGTCCGGCAGGTCCTGCTGAGCCAGGATCAGCCCCTCCTCGGCGGAGCTCGCCGTACTGACGCGAAAACCGCGGCGGCTCATGGCCCGGGCCATGACCCGAGTGAAGGTGGCATCGTCATCCACCAGCAGCAGGTGCGGCAACTCTTCGCCTTCGACCTGGTTTTCTTCGCTCATCATTCATCTCCTCGCTTGCCATGGGGCAGGCGCAATTCGGTCAGGGTGCCACCCTGCTCATGACTATAGAGTTTCACCGAACCGCCCGCACGGGTCACGCTGGCTTTGCTCAAGAACAGGCCCAGGCCGAAGCCTTTGCCTTTGGTGGTAATGAAAGGTTTGCCGATCGCCTCGGCGATCGCCGGCGGTACGCCAGGGCCGTGGTCACGGATACTGATGACGATGTCCTGGGCATCCCAGTCCAGGCGTACCTCAAGGTCATCGGGGCAGGCATCGGCAGCATTGTTCAACAGGTTCAACAGGGCCTGGGTCAGGTCGGGCGGCGGTGTCAGGCGGGGAACCTGGCCGTCACGCAGGCGCTGGAAGCGATAGCTGGCTTCCGGGCGCATCAAGTGCCAACGGTTGAGTGCCTCATCCAGCCATGCCGTCACCTCTTGCTCGACCACGGCCAGACGGCGGTTGGCCTCGGCGGCGCGCACCAGCTGCTGCAAGGTCTCCTTGCACAGCTTCACCTGGTCCTGAAGGATCTGCAGGTCTTCCTGCAACAACGGGTCGGCATGGTCCTGGCGCATTTCATTGAGCAATACACTCATGGTCGCCAGCGGCGTGCCCAGTTCATGGGCAGCGCCGGCGGCCTGGGTGGCTACGGCCAGCAGTTGCTCATCGCGCAGGCTTTCTTCCCGTCGCTCGGAGCGCAATTGCTCCTGACGGCGCAGCTCTTCGGCCATGCGCGCGGCGAAGAAGGTAATCACTGCAGCGGCCAGGGCAATACTCAGCCACATGCCGTAGACCTGCATCTTGTCCCGCGCCATCGGCAGCCCTTCGAGCGGATAGAACTGCACCAGCAGCAGGCTGTAGGCCGTCAGCGCGATACCCGACAGGATCAGCGAGTACAGCCAGGGCAAGGTCACGGCGGCAATCGCCAGCGGCACCAGGTAATAGGAAACGAACGGGTTGGTCGAGCCACCGGAGTAATACAGCAGTGCACTGTGAATAAGCAGGTCGCAGGCCAGCTGCAATGCATACTCAAGTTCGGTGACCGGCAGCGACAGGCGCAGTCGCAAGGCGGTGAAGGCGCAGAGAATGGACGACAGGGCCAATGTCGCGGCCAGCGAGAACCACGGCAGCGGCAGCAGTTCGGTCCAATAAGCAACGCCCACGGAGCCTGCCTGAGCGGCCAGGACCAGAACGCGAATGACAGTCAGGCGCCAGAGGTTCTGACGAGTAGCGGACAGCGGGTGTGCGGCGGCGAGCATGAGCTCTCCTGATGAGTGCTCCAGGAAAATCGCCTGGAGTATACCGAAACCAGGCACTTGGCAGCAGCGATGCGGCAAAGCGCCACACTTTGTCACAGGAGAATGATGGCACTTTTGAACCCACTACACTGTTTCCGGTCCTATGGGCCATGCGTGGAATGGATGGCCAGAACCCACGCCTTTTATTGCCAAGGAGTACCACATGCATATCCCTCGTCGCGGCGCTGCCCTGATCCTCTCCTGCGGCCTGCTCGCCAGCCTGCCGGCCCTGGCGGCCGATGAACCGCGCTACAACCAGGTATCGCTGCGTGCCGAAGTCAGCAAGGAAGTCGCACGTGACCTGATGGTCGTGACCCTCTACAGCGAAGCGCAGAACAGCGACCCGGGCAAGCTGGCCAAACAGATCACCGAAACCATGAACAAGGCCGTGCAGCAGGCGCGCCAGGTCAAGGATGTGAAGATCAGCCAGGGCAGCCGCAACAGTTACCCGGTCTACGACAGCAAAGGCCAGAAGATCACCGGCTGGCGTGAGCGTGCCGAGTTGCGCCTGGAAAGCGCCGACTTCCCGGCCCTGTCCCAGCTCAGCGCCGACCTGCTGCAAGACCTGAAAATGGGCGGCATGGACTTCTCCATCGCCCCGACCACGCGCAAGGCCAGCGAGGATGCGCTGCTCAAGGATGCCGTCGATGCCTTCAAGGCCCGTGCACAACTGGCCACCGAGGCCTTGGGCGGCAAAGGTTATAAAGTGGTCAGCCTGAATCTCAACAGCAGCGGCTACCCACGCCCGTACCTGCGCAGCGCCCCCATGGCCATGAAGGCTATGGCTGGCGATGAGGCGGCGCCCGCTCCGGATATCGAGGCCGGCACAAGCGAAGTCAGCATGAATGCCGATGGCTTGATCGAAGTGCAGATGCCGTAACCTGACGAGCCGCCTTGCGGCTAATCGTCGGCAAGCCAACCCTGGAGCGTCGGTGCAACGCTGAGGCTCCAGAGCTGGCCCTAATCACTCATATTCAGACATTTCCTACGCACCTTTAAGGTGCATCCGTCATCCCTCTTCTTTTCGAAATATCTAGAAAAAGCCATCATTTTGCCTGCGCAAACGTTCAACTTCGTCGAAAGTTATACAGATGCGACATCCATGTACGCTCGTACTACTTTTCGGGCGCCAACTATCCTTCTATGTGTTGCATTGGGATTCCCCCCTGCATAAGTATCCGCAGGTCGGCTCACGAGGCCGCCTCTAATCGAAAAATGACAACAATGAGGCCACCATGCTCAAACACGCAGTCATTCCGTTTCTGCTCGGCGCAGGCTTGCTAGCTGGCGCGCCACTCGCCCATGCCGCGTCCAACCTGGTGTTCTGCTCCGAAGGCAGCCCGGCTGGCTTCGACCCGGGGCAGTACACCACCGGAACCGACTTCGATGCTTCAGCCGAGACCGTGTTCAACCGCCTGACCCAGTTCGAACGAGGCGGTACCGCCGTCATCCCGGGCCTGGCGACCACCTGGGACGTGTCCGACGACGGCAAGACCTATACCTTCCACCTGCGTGAAGGCGTCAAGTTCCACACCACCGATTACTTCAAGCCGACCCGCGAATTCAACGCCGACGACGTGCTGTTCACCTTCAACCGCATGCTCGACAAGGAACAACCGTTCCGTAAGGCCTACCCCACCGAGTTCCCCTACTTCACCGACATGGGCATGGACAAGAACATCGCCAAGGTGGAGAAAGTCGACGAGCACACCGTGAGGTTCACCCTCAACGAAGTGGACGCCGCCTTCATCCAGAACCTCGCCATGAGCTTCGCGTCCATCCAGTCGGCCGAGTACGCCGAGCAGTTGCTCAAGCAGGGCAAGGCCGCCGACATCAACCAGAAACCCATCGGTACCGGCCCGTTCGTGTTCAGCAAGTACCAGAAAGACGCGCAGATCCGCTTCAAGGGCAACAAGGACTACTGGAAACCCGAGGACGTGAAGATCGATAACCTGATCTTCGCCATCACCACCGATGCCTCGGTCCGCATGCAGAAACTGAAAAAGAACGAGTGCCAGGTCACGCTGTTCCCGCGCCCCGCCGACATCGAGCCACTCAAGGCCGACAAGAACCTGCAGATGCCACAGCAGGCCGGGTTCAACCTCGGTTACATCGCCTACAACGTGATGGACAAGATCAAGGGCAGCAACCAGCCCAACCCGATGGCCCAGCTCAAGGTGCGCCAGGCGCTGGACATGGCCGTCGACAAACAGAAGATCATCGAATCGGTCTACCAGGGGGCAGGCCAGCTCGCCGTCAATGGCATGCCGCCGACCCAGTGGTCCTACGACACCAGCATCAAGGACGCACCGTACGACCCCGAAAAGGCCAAGCAACTGCTCAAGGAGGCCGGGATCAAGGAAGGCACCGAAATCACCTTGTGGGCCATGCCGGTGCAACGCCCCTATAACCCCAATGCCAAGCTGATGGCCGAGATGCTGCAATCCGACTGGAGCAAGATCGGCATCAAGGCAAAGATCGTCAGCTATGAATGGGGCGAGTACATCAAGCGTTCCAAAGGCGGCGAACAGGGCGCGATGCTGATTGGCTGGAGCGGCGACAACGGCGACCCGGACAACTGGCTGGGCACCCTGTACGGCTGCGATGCAGTCGACGGCAACAACTTCTCCAAGTGGTGCTACAAGCCCTACGACGATCTGATCAAGCAAGCCAAGGCCACCTCCGACCAAGCCAAACGCACCGAGCTCTACCAAAAGGCCCAGCACATCCTCAAGGAGCAGGTACCGATCACCCCGATCGCCCACTCCACCGTGTACCAGCCAATGAGCGCCAAGGTGAAAGACTTCAAGATCAGCCCGTTCGCCCTCAACGCGTTCTACGGCGTGAGCGTGGAAAAATAGCCTAGCCCCGGCACCCGCTGCTTGGCGGGTGCCAGTCCACCGTCCCCGATCATTACCCCCGCCCCGATGCCATCCGCAACGGGGTCGGGCAACTGTTGCCGCAATTCGTACCCCGAGTCGTCGCGCAACAGCTGGAAGAGGAACCGCCATGCGCAATACCACCCGCCTCGCCACCCTGCTCGCCCTGGGCCTGCTGAGCCAGGCCTCGGCCCTTGAGGCCAAGAGCCTGGTGTTCTGCTCCGAAGGCAGCCCGGCCGGCTTCGACACTGCCCAGTACACCAGCGCCACCGACAACGACGCGGCCGAGCCGCTGTACAACCGGCTGGTGGAGTTCCAACGCGGCGCCACGGCCGTACAGGCCGCACTGGCCACGAAATGGACCGTGAGCGATGACGGTCTGCGCTACACCTTTCACTTGCGCGAAGGGGTGAAGTTCCATGCCAACAACGTCTTCAGGCCAAGCCGCGACTTCAATGCCGACGATGTGCTGTTCACCTTCAACCGTATGCTCGACAAAGGCCACCCGTTCCGCCTGGCCTACCCTACCGAGTTTCCGTACTTCGTCAGCATGGGCCTGGACAAGAACATCGCCCGTGTAGAAAAGACCGGCCCGCTGACCGTGGTGTTCACCCTCAACAAGGTCGATGCGGCCTTTGTGCAGAACCTGGCGATGAGTTTCGCGTCGATTCTGTCCGCCGAATATGCCGACCAGTTATTGGCCAGCGGGCGGGCCAGCGACATCAACCAGCACCCCGTCGGCACCGGTCCGTTCGTATTCCAGCGCTACCAGAAGGATTCGCAGATCCGCTTCAAGGGCAACAAAGACTACTGGAAACCCGAGGATGTGAAGATCGACAACCTGATCTTCTCGATCAATACCGACCCTTCGGTGCGCATCCAGAAGCTGCGCCGTAACGAATGCCAGGTCACCCTGCACCCGCGTCCGGCCGACCTGCCGGCGCTCAGGGCCGACAGCACGCTGCAAGTACTCCAGCAACCGGGCTTCAACCTGGGCTACCTCGCCTACAACACTCAGCACCCGCCCTTCGACCGCCTGCAGGTTCGCCAGGCCATGGACATGGCCGTGAACAAGGAGGCGATCCTGCGGGCGGTGTATGGGGAGTCCGGCCAAAGGGCGGTAAATGCCATGCCACCCACCCAGTGGTCCTATGACGACTCCCTCAAGGATGCGCCCTTCGACCCGGAAAAGGCCAAACAGCTGCTCAGGCAGGCAGGGGTCAAGGACGGCAGCGAAATCACCTTGTGGGCCATGCCGGTACAGCGCCCCTATCACCCTAACGCCAAGCTGATGGCCCAGATGCTCCAGGCCGACTGGCAAAAGCTCGGCTTCAAGGTGCGCATCGTCAGCTACGAATGGGGCGAATACCTCAAACGCCTGAAAAGTGGCGAGCACGATATCGCGCTGATCGGCTGGACGGGCGACAACGGCGACCCTGACAACTGGCTCGGCACCCTCTACAGCTGCGACGCCATCGGCAGTAACAACTACTCCAGATGGTGCGATGCGCAATACGACAGCCTGGTCAAGCAGGCCAAGCACGTCACCGACCGCACACAGCGAACCGCCCTTTACCAGCAGGCGCAGCAGCGCCTCAAGCATCAGGTGCCCATCACGCCCGTGGCGCATTCCACGGTGAACCAGCCCATCAGTGCAACGGTTTCGGGCTTCAAGGTAAGCCCCTTTGGGCGCAATGCATTTTCCGGTGTGAGTGTCGATTGACCACTCGCCAGCGCCGGCCCGATCGCCGGCAGGCACTCCCAACACCCTCTGATTAGCCGGCGACCCCGGCAACCCAGGCAACACCGCAACGGCCCGGCTCACAAGGCCAGGCAATAACTAGAAAAACAGAAAGGGAGCTTCAATCTTGAGACTATTCACACTAACCGCACTGGCCTTATCCATCGGCGCATGTCCCGTCATGGTCCAGGCCGACAACCAAAGCCAGGACTACGTCCCGCTCAGCCTCAAAGGCACCAGCGAACAGGACCAGGCAACAGGCTTCATCGAAGGCCAGAGCCTTTCCGGCAGCACCCGCAACTGGTATGCCCGCGAACGCGCCACCCGCGCTCCGCTGTGGAAGTACTACAAAAGCGACGGTAGCCGCCACGACACCCACAGCCGCGACAACTGGCTGCAGGGCACCATCCTTAACTACAGCTCTGGCTTTACCCAGGGCACGGTGGGCTTTGCCGTGGAGGCGGCCGGCTACAACGCCATCGCCCTGGAGCAAGGCCGCGCCGCAATCGCCGGGCCAAACAACCGCACCCTGACCCACAGTGATGGCGATCCGCTCGGCCAATGGAGCAAGATGGGCCTGGCCAACCTCAAGGCACGCTTCTCCAACACCACCCTCACCCTCGGCCGCCAGTCGGTGGATACACCGATGATCGCCTACATCGGCAACCGTGCCCTGCCTTCCAGCTTCCAGGGGGCCTTTGTGCACAGCGCCGAATTCGACAACCTGTCGTTCGACCTGGGCACCTTCGACCGGGTCTCGCCGCGCACCGAACAGAGCCTGAGCAAATTCCGCAGCGAGTATGGCGCCACCGGTATCGAAACCGACCGCGCCAGCACCGCAGGGGTCAACTACCAGCCGTTCAAAAGCCTGACCACCAGCCTCTACGCCACCAAGGTCGACGACTTCTGGAACCAGTACTACTTCGGCGCCAGCCACGTGCTGGGCGACAACGCGGTGTTGGCCCTGACCACGGGTCTGAACTACTACAAGACCGTGGACGAAGGCAGCAAGAAGATGGGCGAGATCGACAACGACACCTACAGCGTGTCGCTCGGCCTCACCCACCAGGCTCACACCCTCACGGCCTCCTGGCAGCAGGTCAACGGCAACGAGTACTTCGACTACCTGCACGAGACCAATGGTATTTTCCTGGCCAACTCGCTGCTGTCAGATTTCAACGGCCCCAACGAGAAGTCCCTGCAAATTTCCTACGTGCTGAACATGGCCCCCTATGGTGTGCCAGGCCTTAAGTTCAACCTGTACAACGCACGCGGCTGGGGCATCGACGGGACCCACTACCGTGGCACTGCCTATGACGTTGCTGGCATGGATGGCGAAACCCACTACGAGTGGGGCATCGGCACCAGTTATGCGCTGCAGAGCGGGCCACTGAAGGACACCAGCATCCGCGCCACCTATACCGCTCACCGTGCCAGCAAAGCCCAGGCCGACGGTAGCCTGGACGAGTTGCGCATCGTCACCACCATTCCGTTCAACATTCTCTGACCACCAGCGCCACGGTTCATCTACGCATGGCCCGTGGCGACTACGCTGGAACCAATGCAGGCAAGGGAGCCATCAACGTATGTACAGAGCCTTCGTGAAGACATTACCGCTGCGCGCTGCCTTGGCAGCGGTCATTCTCACCGCCACCGGCAACCTAGCGGCCAAGCCGCTGGTGGTGTGCACCGAAGCCAGCCCGGAGGGCTTCGACATCGTCCAGTACACCACTGCAGTCACCGCCGATGCCTCTGCCGAGACAGTGTTCAACCGCCTGATCGACTTCAAACCTGGCACCACCGATATTCAGCCGGCGCTGGCCGAGCGCTGGGACATCTCCCCCGATGGCCTGACCTACACCTTCCATCTGCGTCAGGGGGTGAAGTTCCACACCACCCCCTACTTCACGCCAACCCGGAACTTCAACGCCGACGACGTGTTGTGGAGCCTGCGCCGACAGCTGGACCCTACTCACCCTTGGCACGACAAGACCAGCGTCGGCTACCCGTATTTCGAGAGCATGGCCTTCAACGACCTGCTCAAGTCGGTGGACAAGGCCGACGACCATACCGTGGTCATCACCCTGACTCGCCAAGAGGCGCCGTTTCTACGGGACATGGCCATGGCTTTCACCTCGATCTATTCCGCTGAGTACGGTGACCAGTTGCTCAAGGCCGGCAAGACCGCCGAGCTGAACAGCAAGCCGATTGGTACCGGCCCGTTCATTTTCCAGCGCTACAACAAGGACGCCCAGGTTCGTTACAAGGCCAACCCGGACTATTTCCGCGGCAAGCCACCGGCCGATACGCTGGTCTTCGCCATCGCCTCCGACAGCAACGTGCGCCTGCAGAAGCTGCGCGCCAACGAATGCCAGGTCGCGCTGTACCCCAAGCCGGACGATGTCGCGTCGATCAAGGCCGATTCCAGGCTCAAGGTCGCCGAGATCGAAGCGCTGGTCACCGGCTACATCGCCATGAACACCGAACACAAGTACCTCAGCGACGTCCGCGTGCGCAAAGCCATCAACATGGCCTTCGACCGCCAGACCCACGTGGACCAGCTGTTCGGCAAGGGTAACGCGCTGGTCGGGGTCAACCCCTACCCGCCGACCATGATCGGCTTCAACACCGATAACAAGAACCCGCCCCGCGATCTGGCCAAGGCCCGGGCACTGCTCAAGCAGGCCGGCGTGCCGGAGGGCACGGTCATCACCCTGTTCACCCGCAACGGCGGCGGCGCGACCAACCCCAACCCGCGCCTGTCTGCCGAGATGCTGCAGTCCGACCTCGCCCAGATCGGTCTCAAGCTGGATATCCGCGTGATGGAGTGGGCAGAGATGCTGCGCCGGGCGAAAAACGGTGAGGCGGATCTGGTGTCCACCGGCTGGGCCGGCGACAACGGCGACCCGGACAACTTCCTCAGCCCCCTGCTCAGCTGCGATGCCGTCAAGAACGGCGAGAACTACGCCCGCTGGTGCAACTCGAAGTTCCAGGACCTGATCACCCGCGCCCGCGAGGTGATCGACAACGACGAACGTGCAAGGCTCTATGCCGAGGCATTGAAGGTGTACGATGACGACCAGCCCTGGATCAGCATGGCCCATCCGAAGATGTTCACCGCCATGCGTGACAACGTGGAGGGTTACGTGATCAACCCTCTGACCAACAACAACTTCGCCACCACCAAGGTGAAGTAGAACAACAACGATCGCCGGCAACCCACACGGGCACCGGCGGCACCGCCGTACAACGGCTGATGAGGTAACCCCGACAATGTTGAGTTTTATTGCCCGGCGCCTGGGCCTGCTGATTCCGACCTTTTTCGGCATCACCTTGCTGACTTTCGCGCTCATACGCCTGATCCCCGGCGACCCGGTGGAAGTGATGATGGGCGAGCGCAGGGTCGACCCCGAAATGCACGCCCAGGCCATGGAGCGCCTGGGCCTGAACAAGCCGCTGCCTGCCCAGTACCTGGACTACATCGGCAAGCTTGCCCACGGCGACCTGGGCGAATCGCTGCGCACCCGCGAAAGCGTCTGGACCGAGTTCCTCACGCTGTTCCCGGCCACCCTCGAGCTGGCGTTCGCCGCGCTGGTGTTCGCCGGCATCGTCGGCCTGCTGGCCGGGGTGATCGCCGCACTCAAGCGCGGCTCGCTGTTCGACCACGGGGTGATGGGCATATCGCTGGCGGGCTACTCGATGCCGATCTTCTGGTGGGGCCTGATCCTGATCATGTTCTTTTCGGTAAGCCTGGGCTGGACACCGGTTTCCGGGCGTATCGACCTGCTCTACGACATCGAGCCGAAGACCGGTTTCATGCTCATCGACACCCTGCTCAGCGACGAGGAAGGCGCATTCAAGGATGCGGTGATGCACCTGATATTGCCGGCCATCGTGCTCGGCACCATCCCGCTGGCGGTCATCGCCCGCATGACCCGTTCGTCGATGCTTGAAGTGCTGCGCGAGGACTACATCCGTACCGCGCGCGCCAAGGGCCTGTCACCGGCCCGCGTGGTGTTCGTGCACGGCCTGCGCAACGCGCTGATCCCGGTACTGACCGTGTTCGGCCTGCAGGTCGGTACGCTGCTGGCCGGTGCCGTACTGACCGAAACCATCTTTTCCTGGCCGGGCATCGGCAAGTGGCTGATCGAAGCCATCGGTGCCCGTGATTACCCCGTGGTCCAGAACGGCATCCTGTTGATCGCCTGCCTGGTGATCCTGGTCAACTTCGTCGTGGACATTCTCTACGGCCTGGCCAACCCACGCATCCGTCATCAGCGCTGAGGCCTTCACCATGACTAGCCCGATTCCGAAACCCGTTTCGCCGGCCAGCCCGGTGGACCAGAGCCTGCTCTACCCGTCGCCGTACAAAGAATTCTGGCACGCCTTCTCGCGCAACAAGGGCGCGGTGATGGGCCTGGCCTTCATGTGCCTGGTGGTGTTCTGCGCGTTGTTCGCACCCTGGGTCGCACCGCACAACCCCAGCGAGCAGTACCGCGACTTCCTGCTTACGCCGCCGGTGTGGCTCGAAGGCGGCACCTGGCAGTTCATCCTCGGCACCGACGAGCTTGGCCGCGACCTGCTTTCGCGGTTGATCCAGGGGGCCAGGTTGTCCCTGCTGATCGGCCTCTCGTCAGTGGTGATGTCACTGATCCCCGGCATTCTGCTGGGTTTGCTGGCCGGCTTCTTCCCACAGTTGCTCGGCCCGTCGATCATGCGCCTGATGGACGTGATGCTGGCGTTGCCGTCGTTGCTGCTGGCCGTTGCCATCGTCGCCATCCTCGGCCCTGGCCTGATCAACACGGTGATCGCCATCGCCGTCGTCTCGCTGCCCTCCTATGTGCGCCTGACGCGCGCTGCGGTGATGGGCGAACTCAACCGCGACTACGTCACCGCCGCCCGCCTGGCCGGTGCCGGGCTGCCACGGCTGATGTTCGTCACCGTGCTGCCCAACTGCATGGCGCCGCTGATCGTGCAGGCGACCTTGAGCTTTTCCTCGGCCATTCTCGACGCCGCTGCCCTGGGTTTCCTGGGCCTGGGCGTGCAACCGCCCACCCCGGAGTGGGGCACCATGCTGGCGTCGGCCCGTGACTACATCGAGCGCGCCTGGTGGGTGGTGAGCCTGCCCGGCCTGACCATTCTGCTCAGTGTGCTGGCAATCAACCTGATGGGCGACGGCCTGCGCGATGCGCTGGACCCGAAACTCAAGAACGCCGCCTGAGGAGAACGCCATGTCACTGTTGCAGATCAACAACCTGAACGTGCGCTTCGGCGACGCCAATGCGGTCCCTGTCGTGGATGGCCTGGACCTGGCGGTGGAGGCTGGCGAGATCCTGGCCATCGTTGGCGAGTCCGGCTCGGGCAAGTCGGTGACGATGATGGCCCTGATGGGCCTGATTGACGCCCCGGGGCGCATCACCGCCGACTCGCTCACCTTCGACGGTACCGACATGCTCAAGCTCAGCGGCCGCCAGCGGCGCAAGGTAGTGGGCAAGGACATCGCGATGGTCTTCCAGGATCCGATGACCGCACTCAACCCCAGCTTCACCGTGGGCTACCAGATCGAAGAAGTGCTGCGTCAGCACCTGGGCCTGAAGGGCAAAGCGGCGCGCCAGCGCGCCTTGGAGCTGCTGAAGAAGGTCGAGATTCCGGCAGCCGAAAGCCGTCTGGATGCCTACCCGCACCAGTTGTCCGGTGGTATGAGCCAACGGGTGGCCATTGCCATGGCGATTGCCGGCGAGCCCAAGCTGCTGATCGCCGACGAACCGACCACGGCGCTCGACGTCACCATCCAGGCGCAGATCATGGAGCTGCTGGTCAACCTGCAGCAGGAGCGCAACATGGCGCTGATTCTGATTACCCATGACCTGGCGGTGGTTGCCGAAACAGCCAGGCGCGTCTGCGTGATGTACGCCGGGCAAGCCGTGGAAGTAGGCCAGGTGCCGGCGCTGTTCGACGTGCCTGCACACCCCTACAGCGAAGCGCTGCTGGCCGCGATCCCCGAACACAGCGCTGGCGCCGAGCGCTTGGCGACCCTACCCGGCATCGTTCCCGGCCGCTACGACCGACCCGTTGGCTGCCTGCTATCGCCGCGTTGCCCCTATGTGCAGGACAACTGCCGGCGCGAGCGTCCGCCCCTCGCCCCCCAGGCCCATAGCCTGGTGCGTTGCTTCTACCCACTGAACCAGGAGGTGGCGTGATGGCCGTCGTTCTGACTGCACGGGAGCTGACCCGGCACTACGAAGTCTCCCGTGGCCTGTTCAAGGGCAACGCCCTGGTGCGTGCGCTCAACGGTGTATCGTTCGAACTGGAGGCCGGCAAGACCTTGGCCGTGGTGGGCGAGTCGGGCTGCGGCAAGTCGACCCTGGCCCGCGCCCTGACCCTGATCGAGGCGCCCTCCTCCGGTTCGTTGCAAATCGCCGGCACCGAGGTCACGGGCGCCAGCACGCACCAGCGCAAGCAACTGCGCCGCGACGTGCAAATGGTGTTCCAGAGCCCTTATGCCTCACTCAACCCCCGGCAGAAGATCGGCGATCAACTGGCCGAGCCCCTGCTGATCAATACCTCGCTGAGCAAGGCCGAGCGGCGCGAAAAGGTGCAGAAGATGATGGAGCAGGTCGGGTTGCGGCCTGAGCACTATCAGCGCTATCCGCACATGTTCTCCGGCGGCCAGCGCCAGCGCATCGCCCTGGCCCGGGCAATGATGCTGCAGCCAAAGGTGCTGGTGGCGGACGAGCCAACCTCGGCACTGGACGTGTCGATCCAGGCGCAGGTGCTGAACCTGTTCATGGACCTGCAAAAGGAGTTCAACACGGCCTATGTGTTCATCTCCCACAACCTTGCAGTGGTGCGCCATGTGGCAGACCAGGTGCTGGTGATGTACCTGGGCAAGCCGGCGGAAATGGGGCCAAAGGAAGATATCTATGAAAAGCCGCTGCACCCCTATACCCAGGCGCTGCTGTCGGCGACCCCGACGATTCACCCTGACCCGCTAAAGCCGAAGATCCGCATCGTCGGTGAGCTACCCAACCCGCTTAACCCGCCCGACGGCTGTGCGTTTCACAAGCGATGCCCGTATGCGACGGAGCGCTGCGCCCGGGAAGTGCCAGCGTTCAGGCCCGTGGGCACCCGGCAGGTGGCCTGTCACTATGCGGAGCAGTTTCTGTAGGTAGCAAAGCCGCGGCTGCAGAGGTGAAACGGTCCTCTGTAGCCGCGGCCATGTGACGCGAAAGGGGCGCCAGGCGCCCCACACGTCAATGCATGAATATCGCGATCAGGATGATGACCGGAATCGGTACCCCAAGCATCCAGAGCAGTAATGAGCGCATGACCTTCTCCTTCCTTAACGTTGAACGGTACGACGAGCCGTAGCCGAGTAGTCCACACCTTCACCTTCCAGCCACAGCACGCGATCGCGCTGACGGCCACCGAACAGCGCCGCCAAGCTGGCGAAGAAGGCCCCGCACAGCAGTGCGACAAACGTCCACAGGGCAGTCCATGCCGCCACTTTGGCCGCCGTGTCAGCTGCTTGCTGTGCCTGCACCTTGGCTTGCTGAACCTGCGCGATCACCTGGTCCACCCGGGCCTCGGCCTCGGCCTGGCTCAAGCGGGTACGCTGGGCCACCAGCTGCGCCAGGTAAGCACGGTCACCTTCGTCCAATGTGCCCCCCTGGGCGACGCCTTTGGCCAGAATGCGCGCGGCCACACCGTTGGCGGCATCTTCACTCACGGCGACCGGGCCATCGCTACGGAACAGGCTGTCGACGAAATAACCACTAGGGTCAGGCTTGGGTGCCACGCTGGCAGCGGCGCCCACAGCACTGGCTCCCGCCTGCGCCCCGGCACTGGCAAGGCCACCGGCGGTGCTCACGATCAGCATGGCGGCCACCAGGGTCGCCACCGCCCAGGCCAGGAAGCCATGGGCCGTATCGCGAAAGTACACTTCATCACCGTGCAAGTTGGCCCACTTCACCCGCAGGCGGCCGGCGATATAGCCACCGAGGCCAGAGGCAAGGATCTGTGTCAACAGCAGCCAGATGATCGTGGAGATGCCCAACGCCTTGGCGCTGGCACCTTCATTAGCCCAGGGCGAGGTGGCCGCAAAGCCAAGCCCGGCGCCGAGCACCACGAGGATCAGGGACAATGACGCAGCGGCGGCAGCACCTGCGAAGATGGCCGCCCAAGAGACACCTGAACGGGTCTGGGAATCGACATAGGGGTAATCGGCAGAGGGGATCATGAGTTTTTTCGCCTTTGTTGTGAGCGTCAGGATCAGTTGCCCTGTGATCAGTGCAGACGCTGTGCCAATTGTGTCGAGAAGTGAGTTGCAGGAAAATCAATGGGTTAGCTCTAACCCACGTCCTAGGATCGTGCAAAACACCCGGTTTGAGGGTTAGGGTTCAGGGTTTATGCAATGTCACGACCCTCACGGCGCATGAAGGCGCGCGCCCAGAGGCCGCACTGACTTGCCTGTATCCCGTCTCCCTTGCACTATCTGCACATGAGCCCGAACACTCCCCCTGACGGCCCCGGACAAACGCCGATCACTGCCGAAACGGTCATGCGCTACCACTTGTGCTGGAAGCACCGTGACCTGGACGGGGTCATCGCGCTGTACCATCCCGAGGTCCAGTACCACGACTTTTTCCAGAACCGCATGCTCGGTTACGGCGAGCTGCGCGAGTACGTGCGCGCCTGCCTGCCCGCTGATGCCGGCGAGGACATCGTTCACAACGACCGTATTCGCGTCGATGGCTGTACCGCCTTCATCCAGTACCAGGTCACGGTGCAGGGCGGTGACGGGCTGGTGGCGTTCCAGTCCAGCGAAGCGATCACGGTCAAGGACGGCCTGATCTGGCGGGTCAACGAGTACGCCACGCTGGTGCGACAGACCAGTCAGGGCTTGGCCAGCAGCGGCCCGCGTCCGGCCACCAGCCGCTTGGGGCTGTCACCACGGCAGTTGTCGACCATGGCCCAGGACCTGGAGCACTATTTCCAACGCCAGCGCCCCTACCTCGACCCCGAACTGGACCTGCAGCAGGTCGCCGACGCCAGCGGCTATAGCCGCAACCAGATCTCCTACCTGCTCAACCAGGTGCTCGGCCAGAGCTTCTATCGCTACGTCAACCAGGCGCGCCTGCAGCACCTGATGGCCCGCCTGGATGATGACAGCGTCGAGGCAACAATCGACGACCTGGCGTTCGGTGCCGGCTTCAACTCCCTGTCAGCGTTCTACAAGTGCTTCCGCGCGCACACCGGGCTCACGCCCAAGGCGTACCTGAAGCAAATTTCCCTGCGTGCACGCACGTAAGACAGCCCTCGCCCGACGCCACTAGGATCGCCCACAGACCTTGATGGATGTGGAGCCGAACCCCGATGCAACCCCTGCGTACGCTCAGCCTGTGGATGGACCAGCTCGACGAGCCGCTGTGCGCCCGCCCGGCCCTGCGCGAAGACCTTGAGCTCGACGTATGCATCATCGGTGCCGGCTACACCGGCCTGTGGACCGCCTACTACCTCAAGCGCCAGGCGCCACACCTGAATATCGCCGTGATCGAGGCCAACATTGCCGGCTTCGGTGCCTCCGGGCGCAATGGCGGCTGGCTGATGGGCAACCTGCTGGGCGAAGACCGCCTGCTTGCCACGCTGTCGCCGCAACAGCGCCGCGCCAGCGTCGACCTTCTGCATGGCATCCCCGATGAAGTCCACGCCGTGTTGCAACGTGAAGGCATCGACTGCGACTACCGCAAAGGCGGTGTGCTGTATTGCGCTGCACGCTACCCGGAACAGGAGCGCAGCCTGCGCGCCTACCTGGATGAGCTGTACCGCCAAGGCATGACCGAGGACGACTACCGCTGGCTGCGTCCCGAGCAGTTGGATGGGCAGCTTCGGCTGAGCAATGCCTACGGCGCGATCTACAGCCCGCACACCGCGACCATCCAGCCGGCCAAGCTGGTCCGCGGCCTGGCCCGGGCGGTAGAGGCGCTGGGGGTAACGATCTACGAAAACACCCCGGCCATCGACTGGCAGCCCGGCGAGGTGCGCTCACCACTGGCGCGCATCCGCTGCCAGTGGATGGTGCCTGCGGTCGAGGGCTATGCCGCCAGCCTGCCGCCGCTGGGCAAGCACCAATTGCCGGTGCAGAGCCTGCTGGTGGCCACCGAACCGCTGCCCGAATCGACCTGGGAGCAGATCGGCCTGGGCCAGGGCCAGGCGTTCAGCGAAAGCAGCCGCCAGGTCACCTACGGTCAACGTACCGCCGACAACCGCCTGGTGTTCGGCGCCCGCGGTGGCTACCGTTTTGGTGGTCGGCTGCGCGAAGACTTCACCCTCAGCGAAGCCGAGGTCGGCCTGCGCCGTTACCTGTTCAGCGAGCTGTTCCCGCAGCTCAGGCATGTGCGCATCACCCACTCCTGGGGCGGCAACCTGGGCATGGCACGGCGCTTCCGCCCGCACATGCTGTGTGATCGTCAGCGCGGCATCGCGCTTTCGGGCGGCTATGGTGGCGAAGGTGTCGGCGCCACCAACCTCGGTGGGCGCACGCTGGCCGCGCTGATCCTCAACCAGCACAACCAGCTGACCGCGCAACCCTGGGTACTGGACAACCGTCCATTGTCGAGCCTGGCCAGCTGGCCGCCCGAGCCCTGCCGCTGGCTCGGCTACAACGCCATCATCCAGAGCTTCGTCCACGAGGACCGGACCCTCGCCAACCCCGCCAGCGCGCCCTGGAGGCGGCGCCTGGCCAGCTCACTCGCGGACTTCATGGAAGGCTTCATGCACTGACTTCCCTTTCACTCGCACAGGATCCACCGGTCATGAGCATCACCCAGTTCAAACACACCGACAGCGCCGTCCTGGACAGTTCCAACCCGGTCGCGGTACCGCTCGGCGACCCCGTGGCGGTGGCGTCAGTCACCTGCGTGGAGCGCAGCGATGGCGTCGAAACCGGCATCTGGGAATGTACCCCCGGGCGCTGGCGGCGGCAGATCGTGCAACAGGAGTTCTGCCACTTCATCAAGGGCCGCTGCACCTTCACCCCCGACGGTGGCGAAACCCTGTACATAGAAGCCGGAGACGCACTGATGCTACCGGCCAACAGCACCGGTATCTGGGACATCCTGGAAACCGTGCGCAAGACCTACGTGCTAATTTTCTGATCCGCTGATCGCCTGCCTTCGATAACAACAGACAAAGCAAGGTATACCCGACATGCGTACACTTCTTCTCGCACCCCTGATGCTGGCCGCCAGCGTGGCCAGCGCCGCCGACACAGTGAAGATCTACAACTGGTCCAGCTATGTCGCGCCCGACACCCTGAAGAACTTCCAGCAGGCCACCGGCATCGTGCCGACCTACGACGTATACGACAGCAACGAAACCCTTGACGGCAAATTGATGACCGGCAATTCCGGTTACGACGTGGTGTTTCCCTCCAACCATTTCATGGCCCGGCAGATCCAGGGCAAGGCCTTGAAGCGCCTGGACAAGTCGCAGTTGCCCAACTGGCACAACCTGAACCCGGTGTTGCTCAAGGCACTGGAAGTGAACGACCCTGGCAACCAGTACGGCTTCCCGTACCTGTGGGGCAGTACCGGGATCGGCTACAACATCGACAAGGTCAAGGCGGTGCTCGGCGACAACGCGCCCGTGGACTCGTGGGACCTGATTTTCAAGCCCGAGTACATGAGCAAGCTGAAAAGCTGCGGCGTGGCAGTGCTGGACAACGGCCCCGAACTGCTGCCAATCGCCCTGCACTACCTCGGTTTGCCACACCACAGCCAAGACCCGAAGGACTACGAAAAAGCCAAAGACCTGTTGATGAAGGTGCGGCCGTACATCAGCTACTTCCATTCGTCCAAGTACACGGGCGATCTGGCCAACGGCGATATCTGCGTGGTGGTGGGCTTCTCGGGTGATGTACTGCAGGCCAAGAACCGCGCCGACGAGGCGAAGAACGGCGTGAAAGTGGGGTATTCAATACCCAAGGAAGGCGCGCCGATGTGGTTCGACATGGTGGCCATGCCAGCCGATGCACCAGACGAGAAGGCAGGCTATGCCTACATGAACTACCTGCTGCAGCCGGAGGTGATGGCCAACATCAGCAACTCCGTGCAGTACGCCAACGGCAACCTCAAGGCTGACGCCCTGGTGGACCCGGCGATGAAGGGCAATACGATGATCTACCCCAGTGACGAGGTGATGGGCAAACTGTATGCGCTGGAGGCGATGCCGGCCAAGATCGACCGCATTCGCACGCGGATCTGGACCAGTATCAAGGCAGGTAATTGAAGCCTGTAGCACGCGGGTTGGCACCGGCTTCGCCGGTGTTCGCGGGGCAAGGCCGCGCCCACAGGCATGGACGGCTCCCAATGTTGGACACCCATCCAGCTCTTTGATGCAACCCAGCAATTGCACAAGCCTTTGTGCCTGTGCAGGGCCTGATAGGAAGCCGACTTGCCGGCGACAGGGCCAGATCAGACACCACCCGGTGCTGATCTGGCATTGACGGTCAGTGGTGCTCGCGGGTCGCGCGGAACTTGATGTCCGACCAACGCTCTTCCATCAGCGACAGGTTGACCCGGGTCGGGGCCAGGTAGGTCAGGTGACCGCCACCGTCGATGGCCAGGTTCTCCATGGCCTTGTTCTGGAATTCCTCGAGCTTCTTCTTGTCGTCACAGGTGATCCAGCGTGCCGACCAGACAGTGATCGGCTCGTAGGCGCATTCCACCTTGTACTCTTCCTTCAGGCGGCTGGCGACCACGTCGAACTGCAGAACACCGACCGCACCGAGGATGATGTCGTTGCTGCGCTCAGGGAAGAACACCTGGGTTGCACCCTCCTCGGCGAGCTGTTGCAGGCCCTGGCGCAACTGCTTGGACTTGAGCGGGTCTTTCAGGCGCACACGGCGGAACAGTTCCGGGGCAAAGTGCGGGATCCCGGTGAAGCCCAGCGCCTCGCCTTCGGTGAAGGTGTCGCCGATCTGAATGGTGCCGTGGTTGTGCAAGCCGATGATGTCGCCGGCATAGGCCTCTTCCAGCTGCTCACGCTCGGACGAGAAGAAGGTCAGCGCATCACCGATACGCAGGTCCTTGCCCAGGCGCACATGGCGCATCTTCATGCCCTTTTCGTACTTGCCCGAGCAGATGCGCATGAAAGCGATGCGGTCGCGGTGTTTCGGGTCCATGTTCGCCTGGATCTTGAACACGAAGCCCGTGAACTTCTCCTCGACCGGCTCGACAGTCCGCTCGTGGGCCACACGGCCCAGCGGGCGCGGCGCCCAGTCGACGACCGCGTCGAGTACGTGGTCGACACCGAAGTTGCCCAGCGCAGTACCGAAGAACACCGGGGTCAATTGACCGTTGATGAACTCTTCCTGGTTGAACTCGTGGCAGGCGCCCTGCACCAACTCGAGCTGCTCGACGAACGAATCGTACTGGTCGCCCAGGTGCGCACGGGCCTCGTCCGAGTCCAGGTTCTGGATGATCTTGGCCTCGGTGCGTTCGTGGCCATGCCCCGGGGTGTAGACCACGATGTAGTCGCCGGTCAGGTGATACACACCCTTGAAGTCACGGTAGCAACCGATCGGCCAGGTGATGGGCGCGGCCTTGATCTTCAAGACGGCCTCGATTTCGTCGAGCAGCTCGATCGGGTCGCGGATGTCGCGGTCGAGTTTGTTGATGAAGCTGACGATGGGCGTGTCGCGCAGGCGGCAAACGTCCATCAGGGCGATGGTCCGTGGCTCTACACCCTTACCGCCGTCGAGCACCATCAGCGCCGAGTCCACCGCCGTCAGGGTGCGGTAGGTGTCTTCCGAGAAGTCTTCGTGGCCAGGGGTGTCGAGCAGGTTGATCATGTGCTCGCGGTACGGGAACTGCATCACCGAGGTGGTGATGGAGATACCGCGCTGCTTCTCCATTTCCATCCAGTCGGAGGTGGCGTGGCGGTCGGACTTACGCGACTTCACAGTACCGGCGACGGCAATGGCCTTGCCCATCAGCAGGAGCTTCTCGGTGATGGTGGTCTTACCGGCGTCGGGGTGGGAAATGATTGCGAAAGTGCGGCGCTTCGCGACTTCGGCGGCCTGGTTGGTCATGGGAAATCGCCTGACTGGGGGATTTAAAAGGGGCGATATCATACCTGAACTGAGGCATTGGACCAAAGCCCACGTCATCGGCAACCCATACCCGCGCAGAGGCCGGCATTGACCCACGACTTTCCCCCAAGCGCCCGTTTTTTCATGATAAATGGCCACAGGCCAGTTATTTCAACGCCTACAGCACATTAAGTCGCTGTTTTCTCTCGCCATATTTCACACCTTCCAGTGATTAGCACTGGCCAAATGCCGCCTCAGATGGGAACCTTTACGCCCTCGGAGACGTCCACTCCCCTGCAACCCGCTTCGCTTGGGGACTGGTTTCATCAGCTTTTTCGGGCCCGACGGGGTTCGGCTCATGGCCTGATCGCAGCCTTCGGTTTGCATCACGCTGCTACTCGCGAACACACCCAGCGCCGCCAGGTATGGCCGGCTAACAAGAAGTGTGCTCGCCGACTACACAAGGAGTCCGCCTGTGGCTAAACGCTACGGAAAAGGGCTGTTGGGATGGGCCGCCGTGCTCGTCATCCTGGCCCTGCTGGTCCACTGGATCGGCATCGACACGATCGCGCGCTACCGCGACGATCTTGGGTTCTACCTGCAAGCGCACCTGGTTCTGGTGCTGGCTTCGATGGCGGCGGCGTTGGCCGTGGGCATCCCCGCTGGCATTGCCTTGAGTCGACCGCACCGGGTCGACAAAGCCGAGCGCTTCATGCAGTTCTTCAACGTTGGCAACACCATCCCCCCTCTGGCCGTTCTGGCCATCGCCCTGAGTATCCTGGGCATCGGCGCCGGTCCTGCGATCTTCGCGCTGTTCCTCGCCTCGCTCCTGCCCATCGTGCGCAATACCTACGAGGGCCTGAAAAACGTCCCCGCCTCGCTCAAGGAAGCCGCCACCGGCATCGGCATGACCCCACGTCAGCAACTGTGGCAGGTGGAACTGCCCAATGCCGTGCCGATCATTGTCGGCGGTGTGCGCGTGGCGCTGGCGCTGAACGTCGGCACTGCGCCGCTGGCGTTCCTGATCGGTGCCAACAGCCTGGGCAGCCTGATCTTCCCCGGCATCGCCCTGAACAACCAGCCACAGCTGTTGCTGGGTGCCGCGTGCACCGCGCTCCTGGCCCTGCTGCTCGACGCGTTGGTGAGTTTCTCCAGCAAGCGCTGGCTGGAACGTGGCCTGGCCCAATAACAAGAGGGAACGTATGAAGAAGAGAATCGCCTTGCTGCTGGGCGCGGCCCTGCTGTTTGCAGGCTTTGCCCAGGCGGCGGACAAACCGCTGATCCGCATCGGCGCGCGGGTGTTCACCGAACAGACCGTGCTGGCCGAAATCACTGCGCAGTACCTGCGCGCCAACGGCTTTGACGTGCGCGTGACCGCCGGCCTTGGCAGCAGCATCGCCCGCCAGGCTCAGGAAACCGGCCAGCTAGACCTGATGTGGGAATACACCGGCGTGTCGCTCGTGTCCTATAACCACATCGACGAACGCATGCCCAGCGCCGAGGCCACCTATGCCAAGGTCAAGGCACTGGATGAGAAGAAAGGCCTGATCTGGCTGACACCGTCGAAATTCAGCAATACCTACGCCCTGGGCCTGCCCAAGCAGGTTGCCGAAGCCTACCCACAGGTCAACTCGATCAGCGACCTCAACCAGGTGCTGCGCGACGAGCACCAGCGTAACCACCTGGTGGCCCTGGACACCGAGTTCGCCAACCGCCCGGACGGCCTGGTAGGCCTGAAGGACATGTACGACCTGCAGGTCGGCCGCGCCAACATCCGCCAGATGGACGCGGGCCTGGTCTACACCGCCATGCACAACAACCAGGTGTTCGCCGGCCTGGTCTACACCACCGACGGCCGCCTGAGCGCGTTCAACCTCAAGCTGCTGGAAGACGACAAGCACTACTTCCCGGACTACACCGCCGCACCAGTGGTACGCAAGGCTGTGCTCGACGCCCACCCGCAACTGGTCGGCCTGCTCAAGCCCCTGGCCGAGCAACTCGACGACGAGACCATGCGCCAGCTCAACGCCAAGGTCGATGTCGAACACCAGAACCCGACCGCCGTCGCCGCCGCGTTCCTGCGCGAGCATCCCCTCAAGGAGGTACAGCCATGAGCCTGCTCGACACGTTCGCCCATCTCGATTGGGCTCAGGTGCTGCAACTGACCTGGCAACACATCATGCTGGTCGGCGTTGCCGTCGGCCTGGCGATCATCGTCGGCGTACCGCTGGGCATCCTCATGACCCGCTTCCCCGCCGTCGCCGGCCCGCTGCAGGCCAGTGCCACCGTACTGCTGACCATCCCGTCGATCGCCCTGTTCGGCCTGCTGCTGCCGTTCTACTCCAAGTTCGGCCAGGGGCTTGGGCCACTGCCAGCGATCACGGCGGTGTTCCTGTATTCGCTGCTGCCGATCCTGCGCAACACCTACCTCGCCCTGACCAATGTCGAGCCCGGCATCCGTGAGGCCGCACGCGGCATCGGCATGACGTTCGGCCAGCGCCTGCGCATGGTCGAATTGCCCATCGCCGTGCCGGTGATCCTCGCTGGCGTGCGCACCGCCGTGGTGATGAACATCGGCGTGATGACCATCGCCGCCACCATCGGTGCCGGTGGCCTGGGCGTACTCATCCTGACCTCCATCAGCCGCAGCGACATGTCGATGCTGCTGGTCGGCGCCGTACTGGTCAGCCTGCTGGCGATCATCGCCGATCTGCTCCTGCAAACCCTGCAACGTGCCCTGACTCCAGAAGGACTGCGCTCATGATCGAACTCAAGAACCTCAGCAAAACCTTCAACGTCAACGGCAAGGACGTCAAAGCCGTCGACGCGGTAAGCCTCACTGTCAACGAAGGTGAGATCTGCGTGTTCCTCGGCCCGTCGGGCTGCGGCAAGAGCACCACGCTGAAAATGATCAACCGCCTGATCACCCCCACCTCCGGCCAGGTGTTCATCAATGGCGAGGACACCAGCGGGCTGGACGAAGTGACCCTGCGCCGCCACATCGGTTATGTGATCCAGCAGATCGGCCTGTTCCCGAACATGACCATCGAGGAAAACATCACCGTGGTTCCACGCCTGCTCGGCTGGGACAAGCAGCGCTGCCATGACCGCGCCCGCGAGTTGATGAGCATGATCAAGCTCGAGCCCAAGCAGTACCTGCAGCGTTACCCACGGGAACTGTCCGGCGGCCAGCAGCAGCGTATCGGCGTGATTCGCGCGCTGGCGGCCGACGCGCCGGTGCTGCTGATGGATGAGCCGTTCGGCGCGGTCGACCCGATCAACCGCGAAATGATCCAGAACGAGTTTTTCGAGATGCAACGGGCGTTGAACAAGACCGTGATCATGGTCAGCCACGACATCGACGAAGCGATCAAGCTTGGCGACAAGATTGCCATTTTCCGCGCGGGCAAGCTGTTGCAGCTGGACCACCCGGACACCCTGCTGGCGCACCCGGTGGATGATTTCGTCAGCAACTTCGTCGGCCAGGACAGTACGTTGAAACGCCTGTTGCTGGTACGTGCCGAAGATGCAGCGGACAACGCGCCTTCGGTCAGCCCGCAGACGCCGGTGAACGATGCGCTGGAGCTGCTGGACGAACATGATCGCCGCTACGTGGTGGTCACCGATGAGCAGAACAAGGCCCTGGGCTATGTGCGCCGGCGTGACATGCACCGCCAGCAAGGCACCTGCGGCGACTTCCTGCGCCAGTTCAATGCCACGGCGTCGCACGATGAGCACTTGCGCATTCTGTTGTCGCGGATGTACGAGTTCAACCGGGCGTGGTTGCCGGTGCTGGACGCCGAGCAGGTGTTCCTGGGCGAGGTGACCCAGGAGTCGATCGCGGCTTACCTGAGTTCGGGGAGATCGCGCGGGGCGAAGACCAGCATCGTCTCGCCGGCCGAGGCGGTGGTTTCGTAATCGCCACGGGGCGCGTTGCGCCCCGATCGCCAGCAAACCGACCTGCCGGCGATCGGGGGCAGCGCAGCTATCAGAACCCTACGCTGGCCTGCACATAGAAGGTCCGTGGCTCACCCACATAGATGCCGGCGTTGTTGTCGCTGGAGCGGGTGAAGTACTGCTTGTCGAACAGGTTCTTCACCCCTGCCGCCAGCTTCAGGTTCGACGCCTGTGGCCCGAAGTCATAGCCTCCACGGACATGCCAGGTCACGTAGCCTGGGATGTCGCCATACTGCCCATCGGCGCTCGGCTTGGTGATGTAATCGCCATTGAAGCTACCGTTGCCATTGATCCCAGTACCCGGCGCGCGCTGCTTGGATTGGGCGTAGGCGTCCAGGTTCCAGGTCCAGCGGTTGATCTCGTAACGCAAGCCGGCAGTGGCCACCTGGCGCGAGTAGAACGGCAGGTCACGGCCCTTGAAGCCAGGGATTTCCCCTTCGTAGGTCGCGCGGGTGTAGGTGTAACCACCGGTGACCGACAGGCCCACAAGCCGTGGGTCCAGGGCGTCCAGGTCATACCGTGCCGACGCTTCGATACCCTGGTGCTTGGTGGCACCCAGGTTGGTCCAGCCGATATCGTTGCTGATGTATTGCAGTTCGTCATCGAAGTCGATGTAGAACGCCGTCAGCTCGCCCGCGAAACCGCCGTTGTCATAGCGCGTACCGATTTCGTAGGTCTTGGCCTTTTCCGGCTCCAGGCCATTGGCCGTGCTGTTGCCGGTACCACCCTGGCCCAGCTGGAAGTACTGCAGGCTGCCGAACGACGTCTCGTAGTTGGCGAACACTTTCCACGCATCGGAGAGGTGATACATCACGCTCAGCGCCGGCAGGGGCTCGTTGCTGGTGATGCTGCGGTTCTTCTCCGGTACCGGGCGGTTGTTGGTGTCCAGCACCGGCCGGTCGCGCCAGTCGGTGTTGATGTGCTCGAAGCGGATGCCCGGGGTGATAGTCCAGTTGCCGATATCGATCTTGTCATCGATGTAGTAGGCACTGGCTTCAGTGCCACCGCTGCGGTCCTGATACACATGGCCATCGGAGGTCGGGGTGACGGTTGGCACGTTGTCGATCAGTGCCAGGCGGGTCGCCTGCTCGCGCATGGCCTCCTTCAGGTAGCGATAACCCACGCTGACTTCCTGGGTGGTCGGGCCGGCGAAGAAGATCCGCGACACACGTGGCTCGATGGCGAAGGTGTGGTAGTTGCGCGGGTACGACGACAGGGTTTTCAGGTCACGCGCGGCGATGGCGCTGCCGCGGAAACTGTCGGTGTAGTAGGTCAACACTTCGAACTGGGTGGCTTCGTCCAGCTGGCGCTGCCATTTGAACGACACATCCTTGCGCCGGCCGGCGAAGTAGTCATAGTCACGCAGCGACTGCCACGGGTTGCTGTCGTACTGTGCCTGGGTCAGGCCGCCCGGCATGTCGGCTCGGCCATCGTAGTAATGGAAGTTGAGCCAGAACTCATCGACGTCG
This sequence comes from Pseudomonas ceruminis, assembly GCF_021602025.1. Taxonomy (GTDB): domain Bacteria; phylum Pseudomonadota; class Gammaproteobacteria; order Pseudomonadales; family Pseudomonadaceae; genus Aquipseudomonas; species Aquipseudomonas ceruminis. The sequence continues at coordinate 40,863 of NZ_BQHW01000004.1, read as the reverse complement.
GTCGGCGCCCAGTGGGTCTTGAGGAGCACGTCGTCGATGTCGTTGCTGTTGTTGCTTTCACGGTAGCCGTTGCCGTTCACACCGGTGTACAGCAAAGCCACGCCCATGCCGTTGTCAGCAGTACCGCCGGCAAAGGCCGATTCGGTGTGCTTCCAGCCGCCGTGCTGCGACGTTTCCAGGGTGGTGGAAAGCTCCGCCGAGGCTTTTTGCGGGATCGCCCGGGTGACGAAGTTGATGACCCCGCCGACGTTCTGCGGCCCATAACGTACCGAGCCTGCACCCCGTACCACGTCGATGCTATCGAGGTTGCCAGAGGAGATCGGCGCCATCGACAGTTGCGGCTGGCCATAGGGCGCGAAGGCCGCTGGGACGCCATCGATCAGCACGGTCGAGCGTGGCGACAGACGCGAAGTCAGGCCGCGAACGCCCACGTTCAGCGACAGGTCGCTGCCACCGGTACCGTTGGAGTCCTGCACCTGCACACCAGGGATGCCGCGCAGCACGTCACGCACACTCATGGCGCCCTGCTCGACCATCGCCTCTCGACGCACCACCGTACGCGCACCGGGGTGGTTCTGCACCACCGCCTGGTCGGCATCGCCCAGCCAGTCACCCACCACCTTGATGTCAGTGGGCGCCAGCTCCAGGCTGCCACTGCCCAGGTCCACCGTGTTCTGTACAGGTTTGACCACCACGGTGTCCTGGGACATCTCGAAGGTCAGCCCGCTGCCTTGCAGCAACTGTTGCAAGGCCTGCACCGGCGACAGGTTGCCAGACACCGCCGGCGCCTGCTTGCCCGCGACCAGCTCAGGGCTGAAGAACAGTTGCAGGCTGGTCTGCTGGCCCAGCTGGCTCAGCGCCGAGGCCAGGGGTTGTGCCTGAATCTGGATTGCGGCCGGGGCCTGCTCGGCCTGGCTGTTCATGGCAACGGCACTGACCGCAAGGGCCAGCGCCAGGGCGCGGAAGCGTGGGAAAGGCTTGTTGTTGTTCACGTCGTCGAGACATCCTGAAGTGCGGGATAAACGCCAACTGCATGCAAATGGAAATGCGTGGCAGTTGCAGCTGGCGAGGAAGACGAACGAGCGGAAAAAAACCTGAATCTATTTCGCAATTATTTCGCGAGAGCCGTCTTCATGGGTCTTGATGGCCACCGGCAGGATGCTCGGCAACGCGCGCAGCAAGGCGTCGGTGTCGTCGGTACTGAAGGTGCTCGACAGCCGCATCTGCGCCACTTTGCCAGGCGCCACGCGCAGTGGCTGGGTGCGATAACGCGAGGCTTCGGCAACCACGTCGGCCAGGGTGGCGTTGTCGAACACCAGTTTGCCATGGCGCCAGGCGGTCACTGCAGCGGCATTGACCGCGTAGGGTGCAGCCACCTTGCCGTGTGCATCTATATGCGAACCCTGGCCAGCGGTCAGCTGCGCCAGCGAGGCCTGCGTGCCCTGCACGCGTACCGAACCCTGCTCGACCGCCACCCGCGTGGCAGCCGGGTCCAGCCGCACGTCGAACCGGGTACCGGTTACGGTCACGCTGCCTTGAGCGGTATCCACCACGAACGGCCGGCTGCTGTCGTGGGCGACGATGAACATCACCTCGCCGGCCTGCAGTTGAATGTGCCGACGCCCGGCGCTGAAGTCGACCTGCAGCTGGGTACTGCCATTGAGGGCTAGGTGCGAGCCATCGGGCAGCTCCACCTGGCGGCGCTCGCCGAAGGCGGTCTGCAGGGTGTCCTGATGGTTCAGGCGCTGGTACTGCCAACCACTCCAGCCCACCCCCAGGGCCACCGTCGCCACCGCAGCGGCCATCGCCAGGCGCAGCAAGCGCCGGCGCGGCAGTTGCTGTACCGGCGTCGGCCGGCACAAGGCTTCAAGCCGCTGACGCGGGACAAGCTCAGCGGCGCGCCAAAGCCGGGCGAGCTGCTCGTACTCTTCGCGATGCCGCGGGTCGGCATCCTGCCAGGCGCACAATTGCGCCTGCAGCCCGGCGTCCCGAGGCGCATCCTGCATGCGGGCGAACCATTGGGCCGCCTGCTCACGGACGGTATCAGCACCGTGCTGTTTCATGGAAAAGGTCTCCTGACTCATCTTGCCGACACATCCAGGTGCTCACGCAGATGTCGGAGCGTGCGGATCATATACTTTTCGACCATGTTCTTGGTCAAACCCATGCGCTCTGCGATCTCGGCCTGGGTCAGGCCCTCGAGCTTCTGCCAGACGAACACCTGCCGGCAGTTGAGCGGCAACTCGGCCAGCGCCCGTTCGACACAGTCTGCCAGCTCCAGGGCATGAACATAGGCTTCGGGGTCGCCGCTGCCAGCCCCGCCCTCATCGAACGCTTCCAGCTCGAGGGCGTGGCGACGGTCCTCGCGGCGAAAACCGTCCACGGCGATGTTGCGTGCCGTCTGGTGAAGGTAGGCGCGTGGCTGCTCGACCTGTTCGCGCGGGTTTTCCAACACGCGCACAAAGGCATCGTGGGTAAGGTCCTCGGCCTGCTGACGACTGCGCAACTTGCGCGTCCAGGTGCCGATCAGCTCATGGTAATGGTCGAGAAAGCCTTTGTGTCCGGACACGGTCAGGTTCGTCAGGGAGGCAGATAAGGCTGCGAATAGTAATGTTTCTCATCAAACACAGCAAATCCGCCAGTCGGTAACAAAAAATTTATGGCTGATTCATGCACGCCAGTGCCAGGAAACCGTGGCCATAAATATGAACACCATGGGCTTCTCCAGGGGGGGGCTCGGGCCGCCTGCAACCGCGTAAGCCCAGTGGAAAAGGGATCACCCACACAGTGGCCAATAAGCTCTATTCCACAATTTTTTACGCTCGCCACCCTCTGCGGAACATCTGCCGTTCACATGAGTCGTCTATTCAACTGAGGGAGCGTCGATCCGCGACGAACAGGCCCGGATTGCCTGTTGATCTTGCTTTCTTCTCGCCCTAAAGTGCGCGCCGAACGTCCATGCTGGAAACGATCCATCCGGCTCAAGTACTGAGTAGGCGAACCAAAGTGGGGATACGGAGGACGTTCAGTTTGCAGCCACTTATCTTTTCAGTTTGCCCATGGAGTCCCTGAGCATGTCGATCCAAGTCGAAGACTATTTCGCACGTGACACTTTCCAGAAAATGAAGGCGTTCGCCGACAAGCAGGAAACCCCGTTCGTACTCATCGACACCCAGATGATCAGCCAGGCCTATGACGACCTGCGCGCCGGGTTCGAGTTCGCCAAGGTCTATTACGCGGTCAAGGCCAACCCTGCGGTCGAGATCATCGACCTGCTCAAAGAGAAAGGTTCGAGCTTCGACATCGCCTCGATCTACGAGCTGGACAAGGTACTGGGCCGCGGCGTCACCGCCGATCGCATCAGCTACGGCAACACCATCAAGAAGTCCAAGGACATCCGCTACTTCTACGAGAAGGGCGTGCGCCTGTATGCCACCGACTCGGAAGCCGACCTGCGCAACATCGCCAAGGCTGCACCGGGTTCCAAGGTCTACGTACGTATTCTCACCGAAGGCTCGACCACCGCCGACTGGCCGCTGTCGCGCAAGTTCGGCTGCCAGACCGACATGGCCATGGACTTGCTGATCCTCGCTCGCGACCTGGGCCTGGTGCCGTACGGCATTTCCTTCCACGTGGGTTCCCAACAGCGCGACATCAGCGTCTGGGACGCCGCCATTGCCAAGGTCAAAGTGATCTTCGAGCGCCTGAAGGAAGAAGACGGCATCGAATTGAAGCTGATCAACATGGGTGGCGGCTTCCCGGCCAACTACATCACCCGTACCAATAGCCTGGAAACCTACGCCGAAGAGATCATCCGCTTCCTGAAGGAAGACTTCGGTGACGACCTGCCGGAAATCATCCTCGAGCCGGGCCGCTCGCTGATTGCCAACGCCGGCATCCTGGTCAGCGAAGTGGTACTGGTGGCGCGCAAGTCGCGTACCGCCGTAGAGCGCTGGATCTACACCGACGTGGGTAAGTTCTCCGGCCTGATCGAAACCATGGACGAAGCCATCAAGTTCCCGATCTGGACGGAAAAGAAAGGCGAGGCCGAAGAAGTGGTCATCGCCGGCCCGACCTGCGACAGCGCCGACATCATGTACGAGAACTACAAGTACGGCCTGCCGCTGAACCTGGCCATCGGCGACCGCCTGTACTGGCTGTCGACCGGTGCCTACACCACCAGTTACAGCGCGGTGGAATTCAACGGCTTCCCGCCGCTGAAGGCGTACTACCTGTAAGACCGAACGGGGCCGCAAGGCCCCGTTTCATGTGGTCGCTGCCTCACAGGTCGCGCTGCTCGATCTCCTGCGCATACCCTGGCGCATACCCCGCCAGGAATGCTCCTCCTCTGGACAGGGTCGCCAGCGCACTGCGCAGGAAGTTCACATTCCCCTCAACCCTGGCCCGCTCCAGCCAAGGCCCCGCCTCGGCCAGTTGACCGCGCTCGACCAGCACCAACGCCAGGCTGAACATCCCGCGAAAATCCCCGGCCTCGGCCGAGCGCCGATACCAGCGCACTGCCCGTGCCGGGCTGGCTGCAGTCGCGATGCCTTGCTCAAGGTACCGCCCGTAAAGGTTCATCGACTTGGCATGCCCCAAGTGCGCTGCCCGCTCGTAGCAGGCCAGTGCCAATGCCTGGTCCATCTCCACACCGCGCCCGGTGGCCAGTAGATTGCCAAGGTTGTACATCCCCCAATCCAGGCCGGCGATGGCAGCCCGCTGGTAGTGCTGCGCCGCACCGGGTAGGTCCGCTTCTCCGCCCCACCCATGCTCCAGGCAGCGCCCCAGCATGTTGCAGGCCATGGCGCTGCCACCGCCCGCCGCAATGGCAAACCAGCGGCGGGCCACCCGCGCGTCTTGTTCGATGCCCCGGCCATCGAGCAGGATCTGCCCCAGCAGCAACTGTGCCTCGACCGCGCCCTGCCCCGCCGCGGCCAGGATCGCCTGGGCGGCTTTGCCGGGGCTCTCTTCGAGCATGGCCTGCAGGCCCGCAACATCCACCACTTCCTCACGACGCAGTTGGTAGGACACCGTTTAGACCTCAGCCCAGCGGCGCAGCAAGTTGTGGTAGGTGCCGGTCAGTTGCAATAGCGAAGGGTGTTCCGGCACATCGGCAGTCAGTTGCTGGATGGCATTGTCCATCTCGAATAGCAGCGCCCGCTGGCTGTCTTCGCGCACCAGGCTCTGGGTCCAGAAGAATGCGGCATAACGCGCGCCCCGGGTCACCGGGTTGACCTTGTGCAAGCTGGTGCCGGGGTACAACACCAGGTCGCCCGCCGCCAGCTTGACCTGCTGAATGCCGTAGGTGTCCTGAATCACCAACTCGCCACCGTCATAGCTATCGGGGTCGCTGAGAAACAGTGTCGAAGACAGATCGGTACGCACCCGCTCCGGGCTACCTTTGGGTTGGCGCAGGGCGTTGTCGATGTGAAAGCCGAAGTTGCCACCGTCGCGATAGCAATTGATCAACGGCGGGAACACCTTGTGGGGCAGCGCCGCCGACATGAAGCGTGGGTTCTTCCACAGGCGCTCGATCAGCGCGCTGCCGATTTCCTTGGCCAGCGGATGCCCTTCTGGCAGTTGCAGGTTGTGCTTGGCCTTGGCCGATTGATACCCAGCCGTGACCTTGCCATCAGCCCAGTCGGCCTGCTCCAGCGCCTCGTGGATGCGGGCGAGCTCGTCGGCATCGAAAAGGCCGGGGATATGAAGCAGCATGGCAGCAGCACCGTAGAAAAGTGTAAAGGCGCCAATGATATTGATTCCCTTTTACGCCGCACAAGCCCTTTCGACGCCTTAGACGTTTCAGCCTGAGTAAACCGTAAAGCGAAGGTGTAAAGATTGTAAATTCCTAGCGAATGGTAACGAGTCTCAATTGTTAGTTACAATCGCTTACATTATGCTCCGCGGCCTTCACACCTTGGGGAAGGTCTACAACAATGCGTCACGTACCATCTGCAGTGAGCTCACCACGCCTGATCGTGTCGGCCATCGGCGTCGCCCTCAGCGCTTCGTCCGCGTATGCGGCCGATCCAGCTGCCAATAGTGCTATTACCCTCGACGCCACCAGCGTCAATGGCAAAGCCGAACAGGCCAGCACCGATTACAAGGTCGAGAAGGCCTCCTCGCAGAAGTACACCGCGCCACTGGTGGATACACCGCGCTCGGTCACCGTGATCCCCCAGCAGGTGATCAAGGACACCAACGCCCTGAGCCTGCAGGACGCCCTGCGCACGGTGCCTGGCATCACCTTCGGTGCCGGCGAAGGTGGCAACCCGCAAGGCGATCGCCCGTTCATCCGCGGCTTCGACGCCCAGGGCGACACCTACCTGGACGGCGTGCGTGACACCGGCGCGCAGACGCGCGAGATCTTCGCCATCGAATCGGTGGAGGTGGCCAAAGGCCCGAACTCGGCCATCGGTGGCCGCGGTGCCGCCGGCGGCACCATCAACCTGGTGAGCAAACGTGCGCACCTGGGCAACTCGCTCGATGGTGCCTGGACCTGGGGCAGCGACCAGACCCAGCGCTACACCTTCGATGGCAACTACCAGTTCAGCGATACCGTTGCCGGTCGTCTCAACCTGATGACCCACGAGAGCAACGTCGCCGGTCGTGACAAGGTCAACTACGACCGCTGGGGCATCGCCCCGTCCCTGGCCTTTGGCCTGGGCACACCCACCCGCGTCAACCTTGACTACTACCACCTGGAAAGCGACGACCTGCCCGATTCGGGCATCCCGTACACCATTCCAACCGGTGGCAGCGGCGCCCGTACCTCGGCAGACCCGAGCAAGCCCTATGCCGGTGGCGACCACGACAACTTCTATGGCCTGACCGGTCGCGACTTCCGCAAGTCCCGTGTGGACATCGCCACCTTCGCCATCGAGCATGACCTGACTGACTCGCTGACCATCAAGAACACCCTGCGTCACGGTAACAGCATGCAGGACTACATCCTTACCCAGCCTGACGATAGCAAGGGCAACGTCAACAACGGCAGCGTCTGGCGCCGGGCCAACACCCGTGTGGGCAACACCGCCACGACCACCAACCAGACTGACCTGTTCGGCGAGTTCTACCTCGGTGGCCTGAAGAACAGCTTCTCCACCGGTATCGAACTGAGCCGCGAAGAGAGCGAGCGCTCCTCGTACAACGTTGATACCAACACCAAGGGCTCGTCGCCCACCACGTGCACTCCGAGCCTGATCGGCGCGAACAGCGACTACAACTGCACCTCGCTGAGCAACCCTAACCCGGACGATCCGTGGAACGGCGCCATCTCGCGCAACTACGCCGGCACCGACACCAAGAGCAATACCCGCGCCCTCTACGTGTTCGACACCCTCGAGTTGTCGCCTGAGTGGTTGCTGAACATGGGCCTGCGCTACGATCACTTCGATACCCAATACCGTACCTACGATGCCTCCGGCGCCACTGTAGTGAACAGCAAGGGCGTTGCGTCCAAGAGCCGCGACACCAGCGAGTTCGTCACGGGCCAACTGGGCCTGGTGTGGAAGCCCGCTGAAAACGGCAGCATCTATGTCTCCTACGCAACCTCCGCAACGCCACCAGGTGCCCTGCTGGGTGAAGGCATGGAAGGCAACCCGCTGGGCAATACCACCGACCGCACCGGCAACCTGCTGAGCAGCGACATGGAGCCGGAAGAAACCACCAACTACGAAATCGGCACCAAATGGGACCTGCTCGACCAGCGCCTGTCCCTGGCCGCTGCGTTGTTCCGCACCGAGAAAGAAAACGCCCGCGTGCAGGTGGACACCACCAGCTACGAGAACGTCGGCGAAACCCGCGTCCAGGGCATCGAACTGTCGGCCAGCGGCAAGCTTACCGACAAGTGGCAGGTATTCGCCGGCTACACCTACATGCAAGCCCGCCAGATCGACGGCGGCCCGCTGGGCAAGGCCAACGACGGCAACCAGTTGCCGAACACCCCGAACAACAGCGCCAGCCTGTGGACGACCTACTCGATCACGCCAAAGCTGACCGTCGGTGGCGGTGCGTTCTACGTGGATGATGTATACGGCAGCGTGGCCAACACCACCATGGTCGACAGCTACGTGCGCTACGACGCCATGGCTGCCTACAAGCTGACCAAGAACGTCGACCTACAGTTGAACGTGCAGAACCTCACCAACGAGGTGTACTACGACAAGGCATTCTCCACCCACTTCGCCAACCAGGCGGCGGGCCGGACTGCACTGTTGACCACCAGCGTGCACTTCTGATGTCGGGATTGGGTTGATCCGCTAGTAGAAAGGCGGCTCCTGTAGCGGCCTTTCGCGGGGCAAGCACATGCATCACTAAAGGCAGCCCACCCCTGCCCCGTTCAATGAGCGGGGCTTTTGCGTATCAAGGCATAATGCATGCCGCGCAGTCTGCGGCAGCAACACAAGGTGATCGATGTGGTGAAAAAGACACTGTTCCAATTGCACTGGTTCTTTGGCATCACCGCCGGCCTGGTGCTGGCCTTGATGGGGATTACCGGGGCCATCTGGTCATTCCAGGAAGAACTGCTGCGCGCATTCAATGCCGATGTGCTGAAGGTCGAAGTGCGCGCCGAAGGCGTACTGCCCCCCGCCGAGTTGGTCCGCCGAGTCGAGGCCGAGCAGGGCGACAAGGTATCGATGCTGTGGGTCGACACCCGCGAGGGCAATGCCGCACGCATCTTCTTCACCCCTGCCCCAGGCGAGCGGCGCGGCGCCCTGCGCTATGCAGACCCTTATACCGGCGCGCTCAAGGAAGCAGTCGCCGGCCAGGGCTTCTTCGACCTGATGCTGCAACTGCACCGCTTTCTGGCCATGGGCGACACCGGCCGGCAGATCACCGGCGCGTGCACCCTGATGCTGATCTTCTTCTGCCTCTCAGGCTTGTACCTGCGCTGGCCGCGCAAGGCCCTGAACTGGCGGACCTGGCTGACCTTCGATTGGGCCAAGCAAGGTCGCGCCTTCAATTGGGACCTGCACGCGGTGGCCGGTACCTGGTGCCTGCTGTTCTACCTCTTGTTCGCGCTCACTGGCCTGTTCTGGTCTTATGAGTGGTACCGCGAAGGCCTGAACAGGCTGCTGGCCGACGCGCCAGCCGCAGGTCAGCAGCAAAAACGCGGAGAAGGCCGTGGACGCCACGGGCCGCAGAAGGTCGACAAGAACGCGCCCCCCCTCGTGGTGGACTATGACGCCATCTGGGCCAACCTCAAGGACGCCGCAGGGCCGGGCCTGGCGGCCTACAACCTGCGCCTGCCGCCGGTGGGTGGCCAGCCGGCAACCCTCTTCTACCTGCTCGACAGCGCCGCGCACCCACGCGCCTTCAATACCCTGACCCTGGACCCGGCCACCGGTCAGGTGAAGAACCACGACCGTTACACTGACAAATCTTTCAAGGCGCAGTTGCTGCAAAGCGTTTACGCCTTGCACGTGGGCGAATACTTCGGCCTGCCGGGGCGCATCATCGTCACGATTGCCAGCCTGACCATGCCGCTGTTTTTCGTCACCGGCTGGTTGCTCTACCTCGACCGCCGTCGCAAAAAGCGCCAAGTGCGCGCAGCCCGTGGCACTGTCGACAGCGCAACAGCCAGTGCCGACAGCTGGCTGATCGGCTTCGCCAGCCAGAGTGGCTTTGCCGAGCAGTTGGCCTGGCAAAGCGCTGGGCAATTGCAGGCTGCCGGCCTGCCAGTGCAGGTGCGGGCGCTGTCCGAACTGAGCGAGGGCGATTTGCGCCAGGCCCACCGCGCACTGTTTGTGGTCAGCACCTTTGGCGACGGCGAAGCGCCCGACAGCGCTCGCGCCTTCGAACGCAAGGTCCTCGGCCAACCCTGGGCGCTGAATAACCTCAGTTACGCCCTGCTCGCGCTCGGCGACCGCCAGTACCCGCACTTCTGCGGCTTTGCCCGGCGCCTGCAGGCATGGCTGGCTGAGCGCGGCGCCAGCAGTGCGTTCAGCCCGGTGGAAGTGGACAACGCCGACCAGGCGGCCTTGCAGCAATGGCAGCAGGCCCTGGCGCAAATAACCGGTGCCCAGCCAGTGGCTGCATGGCAACCGCCAAGCTTCGGCAACTGGAGCCTGATCAAGCGCGAGTTGCTCAACCCAGGCAGCCAAGGCCAACCGGTCTACTTGATCGGCCTGCGCGCCGAGGCGCCCGTCAGCTGGGAAGCCGGTGACCTGGTGGAGATCCTGCCGCTCAATGGCCGTGCGCGGGTCGATGCATTCCTCAGTGGTATGGCACTGGATGCCAACGCGACCGTGCAGCTCGATGGCCTGAATGAAACCCTCGGCCAGGCCCTGTCGGCACGCCAACTGCCGAGCCGCCGTGATCACCTGATCGGCTTGCAGCCGCAGGCGCTGGTCGATGCGCTGGTGCCGATCGGCAGCCGCGAGTACTCCATCGCTTCGATCGCCAGCGACGGTGTGCTGGAGCTGATCGTGCGCCAGGAGCGCCACCCCGACGGTAGCCTGGGCTTAGGCTCGGGCTGGCTGACCGAGCACCTGCCGCTCCATGGCACCCTGAGCCTGCGGCTGCGCCGCAACAGCAGCTTCCATCTGCCCGATAGCGCGGCGCCGATGGTACTGATTGGCAACGGCACTGGCCTGGCGGGCCTGCGCAGCTTGCTGCGGGCGCGGGTAAACGCTGGCGAGCAGCGCAACTGGTTACTGTTCGGTGAACGCAACCGGGCGCACGACCTGTTGTGTGGCCAAGAGCTGCACGCCTGGTTGGAGAACGGCGATCTGGCGCGGCTGGACCTGGCGTTTTCGCGGGATCAGGCCGAGAAGGTGTACGTACAGGATGTGTTGCTGCAGCAGGCCGAGGCATTCAAGCGCTGGGTGGCTGACGGGGCTTGTGTATATGTCTGCGGCAGCCTGCAAGGGATGGCCGCGGGGGTAGATGCGGCGCTCAAGGGGATTCTTGGCGAAGAAGTGGTCGAGCAGTTGATCGAAGATGGGCGGTATCGTCGGGATGTCTACTGATCAGCCACTGATGTAGTCCGTATTGGCCCCATCGCCGACAACCCGGCGACGGGGCCAATACAGGCTCAGTGAAGCTCGAAGGTATCGGCATCCAGGTTGGCCGGGAAGCGCGTGCGGTAGGCGGCCAGCTCCGCCGCACTCAACACCGCCGTGAACACCCCGTCCGCTTCGCCTGCGCTCAGCAGGCTCTCACCCTGGAAGTCGAGCACCTGGCTGTCGCCGGAATAGGCGAAGCCCTTGCCGTCGGTACCCACCCGGTTCACCGCTGCCACGTAGCACAGGTTCTCGATGCCCCGTGCCGGCAGCAAGCGGTTCCAGTGCTGGCGCCGTGCAGCCGGCCAGTTGGCGGTGTACAACAGCAGGTCGGTGTCTTGGGCATCACGGCTCCACACCGGGAAGCGCAGGTCGTAGCAAATCAGTGGACGCACCCGCCAGCCCTTGATCTCGAACTGTACCTGGCGCTCACCTGGGGTGTAATGCTTGTGCTCCCCTGCCATGCGGAACAGGTGGCGTTTGTCGTAGAACAGGATTTCGCCGTCCGGCCGCGCCCACAGCAGGCGGTTGCGATGACTGCCGTCGGCGGCCTGGATGATCACGCTGCCAGTGACCACCGCATCGATGCGCTTGGCCTGGGCCTTGAGCCATTTGTAGGTCGGGCCATTCTCGGGCTCGGCCAGGGCCTGCGACTCCATGGAAAAACCAGTGGTGAACATCTCCGGCAGGATCACCAGGTCAACGTCACCTGCCTGGTCCAGCAACACCTCGAAGTGTGCGTAGTTGGCCTCGCGGTCATGCCAGGCCAGGGTGGTCTGTACCAGGGCAATGTTCAGGTTGGGCAGTACACTCAGATCGCGCATAGTTTTTCCGCTGCCTGACGCAGCGTCTCCTCACGTTTGGCAAAACACAGGCGAACCAGGCGTTGCTCGGGGATGGGTTGCTGGTAGAACACCGACACTGGAATGGTCGCCACGCCATGCTCACGGGTGAGCCACAGGGCCATGTCGACATCGTTCAGGTCCGGACGGATCTGTGAATAGTCCACCAGTTGGAAATAGGTGCCGGCCGTACGCCGGAAACTGAAACGCGACCCCTCAAGCAGGTCACAGAACAGGTCGCGCTTGGCCTGGTAGAAGCCCGGCAGTTCATCGAGATGCTGCGGGTGCTCAGCCATGAAATCGGCCAGCGCACACTGCAAGGGCGTCACACCGCAGAAATTGACGTACTGGTGCACCTTGCGCAGCTCGGCGCTCAAGGCCGGGGGCGCAATCACGTATCCGGTTTTCCAGCCTGTCACGTGGTAGGTCTTGCCGAACGAGCTGACCACGAAAGCACGGCTGTAGAGCTCGGCATGGGCCAGCACACTGGCGTGGTGTACGCCATCGTAAACCAGGTGCTCGTATACCTCGTCGCTGACCAGGTAGATATCGCGCTCGGCGATCAAACGCGCCAATTGGTCCAGGTCCTCGCGGGTGATCAGCGCGCCACTGGGGTTATGGGGCGAATTGAGGATCACCATGCGTGTGCGTGGGCTCAAGGCATCGCTGAACGCCTGCCAGTCGATACGAAAATCGCCGTCACTGAGCTGCACATGCACGCAACGGCCGCCGGCGAGTTCTACGGACGGTTCATAGCTGTCGTAGCAAGGGTCGAAGACGATCACCTCGTCACCCGCCTGGATCACCGCCTGAATGGCGCAGAAGATAGCCTCGGTGGCGCCTGGGGTGATGGTGACCTCGTGGTCGGCATCGACCTTGGCCCCATACAGGCGCTCGACCTTTGCTGCCACCTGCTGGCGCAGGGCCGGCAGGCCGGTCATCGGCGCGTACTGATTGTGCCCGGCGGCGACGTGGCGACCGACCGCGTCGAGCAGTGCCTGCGGGCCATTGAAGTCGGGAAACCCCTGGGAGAGATTGAGCGCACCGGTCTGCACGGCGAGCTGGGACATGGTGGTGAAGATGGTCGTGCCGACATTCGGCAGTTTGCTGCGAATCATGAAGCCCTCTTTCCTGGGGGACTGAGAGCTATAAGCTACAAGTTCCAAGCCACAAGAAAAAGCGGCACATATCAGTGTCCGCGCTTTCTTGCAGCTTGCAGCGTGTAGCCTGGCACCTGTCAGCGTTTGTCGCGGCGCTTCTTCTCGGCCTTCTTGTGGTGCGACATCAAGCGGCGCTTCTTGTTGACCTGGCGGTCGGTGAGGGTGTTTTTCTTGCCCTCGTACGGGTTCTCACCGCCTTTGTACTCGATGCGGATCGGCGTACCGACCAGCTTGAGCACCCGGCGGTAGGTGTTTTCCAGGTATCGGGAGTACGACTTGGGGATCTTCTCGGTCTGGTTGCCGTGGATCACGATCAGCGGCGGGTTGGCCCCACCGAGGTGGGCATAGCGCAGCTTGATGCGGCGGCCATTGACCAGCGGCGGCTGGTGCTCGCTGACCGCATCTTCGAGGATCTGGGTCAGGCGGCTGGTCGGCCAGCGGGTGACCGCCGATTTGAACGCAGCCTGTACCGACTTGTACAGGTGGCCAACGCCAGTACCGTGCAGGGCCGAAATGAAGTGAATGTCGGCGAAGTCGACGAAGAACAGCCGGCGCTCCAGCTCGGTCTTCACGTAGTCGCGCTCACCTGGCTCCATGCCATCCCACTTGTTCAGGGCAATGACGATGGCGCGGCCGGCTTCGAGGGCGAAGCCCAGCAGGTTGAGGTCGTGGTCGACCACCCCTTCGCGGGCATCCATGACAAAGATCACCACGTTGGCGTCCTTGATCGCCTGCAGGGTCTTCACCACGGAGAACTTTTCGACTTCTTCGTGGATCTTGCCGCGCTTGCGCACCCCAGCGGTGTCGATGAAGGTGTACTTCTCGCCATCGCGCTCGAACGGGATGTAGATACTGTCACGGGTAGTGCCCGGCTGGTCGTAGACCACCACGCGCTCCTCGCCGAGCATGCGGTTGACCAGGGTCGACTTGCCCACGTTGGGGCGGCCGATGATGGCGATCTTGATGCCGTCCTTCTCGCTCGGGCCCGGGATGCGTACCGCTTCCTCGCCTTCGGCAACTTCCTGGTCGAGAGCCTCTTCCTCGGCGTCACGCGGGATATGACCGAGCACGGTTTCCATCAGCGCATTGATGCCACGGCCTTGGGAGCCCGCCACCGGAATAGCGTTGCCCATGCCCAGCGGCGAGAACTCGGCCCGGGCCACGTCGGCATCGATGTTGTCGATCTTGTTGGCGACCAGAATCGCTTCTTTGTTGCGCTTGCGCAGGTGCTCGGCAATCATCTGGTCGGCGGCGGTCATGCCAGCGCGCGCGTCGACCAGGAACAGCACATAGTCGGCTTCTTCGATGGCCATCAGCGACTGCTCGGCCATCTTCTCGTCCATGCCCACTTCGTCACCGGTGATACCACCGGTGTCGATCAGGATGAAGGAGCGACCCTGCCAGCTGGCATCACCATACTGGCGGTCACGGGTCAGGCCCGACAAGTCACCAACGATGGCATCGCGGGTTTTGGTCAGGCGATTGAACATGGTGGATTTGCCGACGTTCGGCCGTCCCACCAGGGCGATTACGGGAACCATGCGGCTCTCCACTCTTGAATTCTTGAAAATGCAAAGGCCGCTGCAAGGCAGCGGCCGGAGTTCGTGCGGCACATCATGTGCCGCGGCCTGAAGCCCGCCAAGGCTTCAAGCATAGCTTCAGCGGATGGTCAGTGCCTCGAGCTTGCCGCTGTTGCCGAAGACATAGATGGTGTCGCCGACCACCAGGGGCCGGGCGCGCAGGCCATCGCTGTCGATACGCTCACGGCCGACGAAACGGCCATCGACCTGGCTGAGCAGGTGCAGGTAACCCTCGAAGTCACCCACCGCCACATAGCTGGAGTACACCTCGGGCGCCGTCAACTGGCGGCGGGCCATCGAATCGTTGGTCCACAGGGCGCTGGAAGAGCGCTCATCGACGCTCTCGACACTGCCCGAAGCTTCGCTGACATAGACGTTGCCAAAGCCCTGGGCGACACCCACGTAGCTGGAAGCATCACGCTGCCACAGCACGCGGCCGCTTTCCAGGTCCAGGCCCGCGACACGGCCCTGGTAGGTGCTGACGTACAGGGTACCACCGGACAGCAGCAAGCCGCCGTCGATATCGACCACACGGTCCAGCTCGGAACGCCCCTGCGGGATAGCCACGCGGCTCTCCCACACGGGCACGCCGTTGTTGATGTCCACCGCGACCACCTTGCCAGTGGACAGGCCGGCGACGGCCAAGTGGTTGGTTGCGATCGGCGCACCAGTACCCCGCAGGGTCAGCACGGCCGGGGTGCTCTCGTAGATCCAGCGACGGTCGCCGGTGGCGGCGTCGAGGCCGATCAGGCGGTCGTCCTGAGTCTGGACCACCACAACGTCACCGTTGTTGGCAGGTGGCGCCAGTACTTCGCTGGTCACGCGGGAACGCCAGCGTTCCTCACCGGTGCTGGAATCAAGGGCAATGACCTCACCTTTGAGCGTACCGAGCATGACCAGGCCGTAGCCTACGCCGACCGCGCCGGAAACCGGCAGGTCAAGGTCCTTCTTCCACACCACGTCGCCATTGATGCGGTCAAGGGCGAACACTTCGCCGTTGACGTCGGAGGCGTAGATGCGGTCGTTCTCGATCGCCGGCACCAGGGTGTTGTACGTCTCGCCCTGGCCGTCACCGATCGAACGGCTCCACTGCTTTTTCAGCACCACTTCTTCGGTGAACTTGGTCAGCTCGGCCGGAGGCAGTTCCTTCTTGCTGTTGCTGCTGCAACCTGCGGCCAGTACGGCCAGGGTCAGCACTGCTGCTTGTTTCCAACCGATCACGTCACGCGTCCCCTTTGGCCAGGTCATCCAGCTTCAGTTGCAGGCCACCGACCGCTGCGTCATCCGACAGCGCGGCCTTGGCTTTTTCGTATGCGCTGTGGGCATCGTCGGCGCGACCCAGCTGCACCAGCAGGTCACCCTTCAATTCTTCACGGCTGGCCAGGAAGGCCTTGTCGGCATCACCGTCGAGCAGCTTCAGGGCATCCTCGGCCTTGTTCTGGGCCGCAAGCACGCGCGCCAAGCGCTGGCGCGAGATTTCACCCAGGGTCACGTCGGCCGGCTTGTCCAGCACAGCTTTCAGCTCGGCAGCTGCGTCGTCGAGCTTGCCGCTTTCGACCGCCACCTTGGCCACGAACAGGCTGCCGTACTGGGCGTAGGCGGTACCACCGAACTCGCTCTTGAGCTTGCCGGAGAGTTCCGCGACCTTGGTCGCGTCAGGCTGGCCGCTTGGCGTCAGGCTGGTTTCCAGCAAGGCCTGGTACAGCTGCGAGGCGCCCTGCGACTGGTTGTTCTGGTACTTGTGCCAGGTATTCCAGCCCAGCACCACCACACCGGCCAGCAGGGCACCGGTCAACAGCGGCTTGCCGTTGCGGTTCCACCAGTCCTTGACCCCTGCCAGGTCATCATCATCGGTACTCGACACCCCAATACTCCTTTTCGCCTATTCGCTTGTTGAACCGCGTTACGCCTGTGCGATCGCGGTTTCCAGGTGCTCAGCCAGAGCATCCCAGGCAATGTTCTGTTGTTCGCCCTGACCACGCAGGGGCTTGAGACCGATCTCTTGCTTGGCCAGCTCGTCGTCACCCAGGATCAGGGCGAACAACGCGCCGCTCTTGTCGGCTTTCTTGAACTGGCTCTTGAAGCTGCCACCACCGGCGTTGACCGCCAGGCGCAGGCCCGGCAGGCGATCACGCAGGCGCTCGGACAGGCGCAGGCCGGCCAGCTCTGCCTGCTCGCCGAAGGCGCACAGATAGACGTCGATCTGACGGTTGATCGACTCCGGGACCTTGCCCAGGGTCTCCAACAGCAGGATCAGGCGCTCGATACCCATGGCAAAGCCTACCCCCGGCGTCGGCTTGCCGCCCATCTGCTCGACCAGCCCGTCGTAACGGCCACCGGCGCAGACGGTGCCTTGGGCGCCGAGCTTGTCGGTGACCCACTCGAACACGGTCTTGCTGTAGTAGTCCAGGCCACGCACCAGCTTGGTGTTGATCACGAACGGGATACCGGCGGCGTCCAGGCGGGCCTTGAGGCTCTCGAAGTGCACGCGGGAGTCTTCGTCCAGGTAGTCTTCCAGCTTCGGCGCACCGACCAGCACCGCCTGGGTGCCTTGGTCCTTGCTGTCGAGGATGCGCAGCGGATTGCTCTTGAGGCGGCGCTGGCTGTCTTCGTCGAGCTGTTCCAGGCGCGCCGAGAGGAACTCGACCAGCGCCTCACGGTAGCGGGCACGGGCTTCGCTGGTGCCCAGGCTGTTCAGTTCGAGCTTGACCGCATCCTGGATGCCCAGCAGGCCCCACAGGCGCCAGGTCAGCATGATCAACTCGGCATCGATGTCCGGACCGTCGAGGTTGAACACCTCCACACCGATCTGGTGGAACTGACGGTAACGACCCTTCTGCGGGCGCTCGTGGCGGAACATCTGGCCGATGTACCAGAGCTTCTGCACCTGGCCGTTGCCGGTGATGCCATGCTCGAGCACGGCACGCACGCAGGCGGCAGTGCCTTCAGGGCGCAGGGTGAGCGAATCGCCGTTGCGGTCCTCGAAGGTGTACATCTCTTTTTCGACGATGTCGGTGACTTCACCGATGGAGCGTTTGAACAGCTCGGTGAACTCGACGATCGGCGTGCGGATCTGGCTGTACCCATAGGTGTCCAGCAGCCCGGCCACGGTGCCTTCGAAGTAGCGCCACAGCGGCGACTGCTCTGGCAGGATGTCGTTCATGCCACGGATGGCTTGCAGCGATTTGCTCACGAAAAGTCCTTACGAATCTGTGTGTCAGCCGCGGGCGATCAGCGCCGCGTCGGCCTCGACCTTTTCGGCCGCTTTCTGGCGGATGAGCTTTTCCAGCTCATCGACCAGGTTGTCATTGGTCAACTTCTGCGCCGGCTTGCCGTCGATGTAGACCAGGTTCGGCGTACCGCCGGTGAGCCCCACATGGGACTCCTTGGCTTCACCGGGGCCGTTGACCACACAACCGATCACCGCCACGTCCAGCGGCACCAGCAGGTCTTCCAGGCGCCCTTCCAGCTCGTTCATGGTCTTGACCACATCGAAGTTCTGCCGCGAGCAGCTCGGGCAGGCGATGAAGTTGATGCCACGCGAACGCAGGTGCAGCGACTTGAGGATGTCGTAGCCGACCTTCACTTCCTCGACCGGGTCGGCCGCCAGCGAGATACGGATGGTATCGCCAATGCCTTCGGCCAGCAGCATACCGAGGCCGACGGCGGATTTCACCGTCCCCGAGCGCAGGCCACCAGCTTCGGTGATGCCCAGATGCAGCGGCTGGATGATTTGCTTGGCCAGCAGGCGATAGGCTTCGACGGCCATGAACACGTCGGAGGCCTTGACGCTGACCTTGAAGTCCTGGAAGTCCAGGCGGTCCAGGTGCTCGACATGGCGCAACGCAGACTCGACCAGCGCAGCCGGCGTGGGTTCGCCGTACTTCTTCTGCAGGTCCTTCTCCAGCGAGCCGGCGTTGACACCGATACGGATCGGGATGCCCCGGTCACGGGCGGCATCGACCACGGCGCGCACACGGTCTTCACGGCCGATGTTGCCCGGGTTGATACGTAGGCAATCGACACCCAGTTCGGCCACGCGCAACGCGATCTTGTAGTCGAAATGGATATCGGCGACCAGCGGCACGCTGACCAGCTGCTTGATCTTGCCGAAGGCTTCAGCGGCGTCCATGTCCGGAACCGAGACACGGACGATGTCGACGCCGGCATCGACCAGGCGCTGGATTTGCGCGACGGTGGCGGCAACATCATTGGTATCGGTGTTGGTCATGCTCTGCACCGCGATGGGGGCATCACCACCCACCGGCACATTGCCGACCCAGATTTTGCGGGATTCGCGACGTTTGATCGGAGATTCGCCGTGCATGACTTACTGTCCCAACTTCAGGCGAGCGGTTTCGCCACTGGTGAACGGGGCTACATCGACGGCCTGGCCGTTGTAGCTGACCTGGGCGCCACGGGCAAAGCCCAGGCGCACCGCGAACGGCGGCTTGCCAGTCAGTTCCAGGCTGTCACCCTTGCGCTTGATGGCGCTGAACAGCACCTTGCCGTTGCCATCGGACACCTGGGTCCAGCAATCGGCGGTGAACTGGATGGCAACCTTGGCGCTGCCAGCCGGTACGGCAACAGGCTCGGCGGCGGCAATGGCCGGCACGCTGGCGGTGGGTGCTGCGGTAGCGGTGGGTGCTGCAGGGGGTGTGGCCGGTGTTGCGGCCTGTACTGGCGCCTGCTGCGCAGCTGCCGGCGAAACCGGCGCGGGCGCGGCCGGATCGGCGGCCTCGGCGACCGGTTCGGCGGGGGCCTGCTCCAACGGCAGCGGTGCGCTTTCGGGCTGCTGGCCAGCGGTCACGGCCTGATCCTCAGGCTCGTCCAGCGGGTGGATCTGGGTGGTGCCGTCGGCGCTTTCGACCTCGACGTGCTCCAGGGCGATCTTGGCCAGGTCCTTGCCTGGCAAGCTGCCCTGATCCTGCCACCAGAGAAAGCTGCCGCCAACCACAGCCACCAGCAGCACCAGGCTGACACCGCGCAGGATGTTGTGCGAAAGGCGCACCGGCTCTTCGATTCGGCCCAGTGAATGCACTTCGCTGCCTTTGGC
Source organism: Pseudomonas ceruminis (assembly GCF_021602025.1). Taxonomy (GTDB): domain Bacteria; phylum Pseudomonadota; class Gammaproteobacteria; order Pseudomonadales; family Pseudomonadaceae; genus Aquipseudomonas; species Aquipseudomonas ceruminis. The sequence goes on along the minus strand of NZ_BQHW01000004.1, from coordinate 21,219 downwards.
GTGGGTGCCGGTGTACTGGTCGAAAGCCTCGACCAGCGGCGCCTGGTCCATGTCCATCAGCTTGGCATAGGCACGGATATAGCCACGGGCAAAGGTATGCCCTGGCAGCTTGTCGAAGGCGCCGGTTTCCACGTGGTTCAGCGAATTTACAGTGAGGTTCAGCTTACGAGCCACCTCGGCTTGCGACCACTCGCGTTTCTCGCGGGCCTGGCGCAACAGCTCGCCGGGGTTCTGGCCAGTCGCTGCTGCTACTTCGGGATGCGCGGCTTTCATCGTTGCTCCGACAGGTATTGCTGATATTCCGGCGTACCGGGATAAAGTCGTTGTAATTGCTGGCCCAGCTCGGCCAGTGTGCCCTGCTCGTCGAATACCCGGGCAAGACGGCTGCCCAGCAGGAGGCTACGGGCGCTGTGATCGCTCAACTGGCTGAAACGATCGTAATAGTCCCGGGCCGGCACATAATGCCTGTTTTCGTAGGACAACTCAGCCATTTCCAGCAATGCCCTGGGTTGCCGCTGGTTGAGTTGCAGGGCCTTGGTCAGATACGCCTGTGCCTGGCCACGGTTGTCGAGCCGCAGGGCCGTCAGGCCCAGGTTTTCGTACACCCGCGAACGTTCAGGATACAGGGTATCGGCGCTGGCCAGGCGAAACATCTGCTCGGCTTGGGCAAAACGCTGCTGAGCATATAGGAAACTGCCGTAGTTGTTGCGAATTCGCGTGTCGCCCGGGCGAGTTGCCAGCGCCTTTCTGAAGTGCGCCTCGGCAAGCGCTGGCTCGCCCTCGGCCTGAAACACAATGGCCAACGCCGCGTGGGCATCCGCGTCACCGGCGTCCAGCGCCAATGCCTTGCCAAGGGGCTCCTTGGCCTGCTCGGTCAAACCTTGTTGCAAATAACCAAGCCCAAGTTGCACATAAGCGCGCCCTGCTTCCACGCGCCCCTGGCGACTGGCCAGAGGATCGCTCGCGCCGCCCGACACGCAGCCGGCCAGCAGCGAAAGCGCAAGGATCGACAGCGCGGCGCGCAGGCTCATGGCGGGGCCGGGCTCAGTGGCGCACAGCGCTGTCTTGCAGCTCGGCGTCGGCAGAGAGCTGGCGCACGGCGATGTAGCGCTCGCTGCGGCGGGTACGGTCATTGACCTGGCCGACCAACTGACCACAGGCCGCGTCGATGTCGTCGCCACGGGTGGTACGGGTAGTGACGTTGAAACCACCGTGGTGCAGCAGGTCCTGGAAGCGGCGGATAGCGTTGTTGCTAGGCCGCTCGTAGCCCGAATGCGGGAAGGGGTTGAACGGGATCAGGTTGATCTTGCACGGTACGTCGCGCAGCAGCTCGATCATCTGCGCGGCATGCTCGGGCTGGTCGTTGACGTCCTTGAGCAGGGTGTATTCCACCGTCAGGACGCGTTTGCCACCCAGGGTGGACATATAGCCCATGCACGATTCCAGCAGCACCTTGAGCGGGTACTTCTTGTTGATCGGCACCAACTGGTTGCGCAGCTCGTCATTGGGGGCGTGCAGCGACAAGGCCAGCGACACGTCGATATGCTTGGCCAGTTCGTCGATCATCGGCACCACGCCCGAGGTGGACAGGGTGACGCGACGCTTGGAAATGCCATAGCCCAGATCGTCCATCATGATCTTCATGGCGGCGATGACATTGTCGAAATTCAGCAGAGGCTCGCCCATGCCCATCATGACCACGTTGGTGATGGCGCGGTCGATCTTGGCCGGAACGGTCCCGAAGGATTTATTGGCAAGCCACACCTGGCCAATCACTTCGGCGGCGGTGAGGTTGCTGTTGAAGCCCTGCTTGCCGGTGGAGCAGAAACTGCAGTCCAGGGCGCAGCCGGCTTGGGACGAAACGCAGAGGGTACCGCGGTCGTCAGTGGGAATGTAGACGGTCTCGACGCAGCTGCCGGAGGCAACGCGGATCACCCATTTACGGGTGCCGTCGGCGGAAATGTCTTCACTGACCACTTCCGGCGGGCGAATTTCGGCAACGGCCTCGAGCTTTTCGCGCAAGGCCTTGCCGACGTTCGTCATGGCGGCGAAATCATCGACGCCAAAATGGTGAATCCATTTCATCACCTGGCCGGCACGGAAGCGTTTCTCCCCGATCGAGTCGAAGAATTGTTCCATTTCCGGCTGGGTCAGGCCCAACAGGTTGATTTTGCCAGTAGATGTCGTCATGGATTCACCCTCACCCGTAAGCTTTCGCTTAGCGAGTGGTTACCTCGGTAGCAGCGAAGAAGTAAGCGATTTCGCGAGCAGCAGCAGCTTCGGAGTCCGAACCGTGGACGGCGTTGGCGTCGATGGACTCGGCGAAGTCAGCACGGATGGTGCCTGGAGCAGCTTCTTTAGGGTTGGTAGCACCCATCAGCTCACGGTTCAGCGCGATGGCGTTTTCGCCTTCCAGCACCTGAACGACAACCGGGCCGGAAGTCATGAAGGCAACCAGGTCACCGAAGAAGCCGCGCTCTTTGTGCTCAGCGTAGAAGCCTTCTGCTTCGGCTTTGGACAGTTGCTTGATTTTCGAAGCAACGATGCGCAGGCCGGCATCTTCGAAGCGAGTGGTGATCTTGCCGATGACGTTTTTGGCGACGGCGTCAGGCTTGATGATGGAGAAAGTACGTTGAACAGCCATGGAAAACTCCAGAAATATGAGTGTTGCGAAAAATTAAACCCGCGAATTATACGCGGGTTCCAGGGGATTGCCTAACCTGCAGCACACGCTCAGTCGGCTTCTTCGATCCAGGCCGCCTGGATGGCCTCAAGCACTTTCTCACCGCCGCGTGACGGATCGTCGCTGAATTCTGGCAAGGCCAGCACCCAGCGGTGCAGATCGACGAAATTCACATAACGAGGATCGACGTCCGGCTTGCTTTCCGCAAGCTGGATGGCGATCTCAAGTACATCAATCCATTTCAGGCTCATGCGGCTAACCTCAGTGCGGCGCTTCGGCAGCGTGATTGAGCGAATACTTGGGGATCTCGATGGTCAGGTCCTGATCACCGACAACCACCTGGCAGCCGAGGCGCGACTGGGCCTCCAGGCCCCAGGCCTTGTCCAGCATGTCCTCTTCGAGTTCGTCGGCTTCTTCGAGCGAGTCGAAACCTTTGCGAACGATACAGTGGCAGGTGGTGCAGGCCTTGACGCCACCGCAGGCGCTTTCCATCTCGATGTGATGGTCGTGGGCCAGTTCCAGGATGTTGGTCCCGGGCTCGACCTCCACGGTCAGCCCCTCAGGGCAGAACTTCTCATGCGGCAGGAATGTCACCAGCGGCATCGGTTACTCCTCGATCTCATTCAGGTTGCGCCCGGCCAGTGCGGCTTTGACCGTCGAATCAAGGCGACGGGCGGCAAATGCATCAGTCACCTGCGACAGACGCTTGGTCTGTTGCTCGATGGCAGGGCCATCGGTGCCGGTCAGCAAATCACGTAGTTCCTGCATCTGGAATTCGATGGCTTCGCGTTCTTCGCTGCTGAGCAGGCGCTCGCCATCAGCGTCCAGGGCGCCCTGTACGGCCTCGAGCAGACGTTCGCCGTCTACTTGGTGCTCACGCAGCTGGCGTGCCTGTTTATCAGTACCGGCGTGCTCGAAGGAATCCTTGAGCATGCGCGCAATCTCGCCATCGGTCAGGCCGTAGGACGGCTTGACCTGGATGCTGGCCTCCACCCCTGAACCCAGCTCGCGTGCAGCGACGCTGAGCAGGCCATCGGCGTCGACCTGGAAGGTGACACGGATCTTGGCTGCCCCGGCAACCATGGCCGGGATGCCACGCAACTCGAAGCGCGCCAGCGAGCGGCAGTCGCTGATCAGCTCGCGCTCACCTTGCAGGACGTGGATCATCATGGCCGACTGGCCATCTTTGTAGGTAGTGAATTCCTGGGCACGGGCCACCGGAATGGTGGTGTTGCGAGGGATCACCTTTTCCATCAGGCCGCCCATGGTCTCAAGGCCCAGGGACAGCGGGATCACATCGAGCAGCAACAACTCGCCCCCTTCACGGCGGTTGCCGGCCAGGGTATCGGCCTGGATGGCGGCACCGATGGCCACCACCTGGTCAGGGTCGATCGAGGTCAGCGGCGTACGGCCGAACAGCGAGCCTACCGCTTCGCGTACACGTGGCACGCGGGTCGAACCGCCAACCATGACCACCGCACCGACCTCTTCAAGCTCCACACCGCTGTCGCGCACGGCACGGCGGCAGGCCTTGAGGCTGCGGGCGATGAGCGGCTCGATCATGGCTTCAAAAGCGCTACGGCTGAGTTCGCCCTGCCAGGCGCCATGGCGGACCGTGACCACATCTGCATCGGTCAGCGCTTCCTTGGCGGCACAGGCAGCCTGCAGCAGTTGGCGCTGCGTGGCCGGGTCGAGGTCGGCGGACAGCCCTGCCTGCTCGATAATCCAACCGGCAATGGCATGGTCGAAGTCATCGCCACCGAGGGCCGTATCGCCACCGGTGGCCAGCACTTCGAACACGCCTGCCGTCAGGCGCAGAATCGAGATGTCGAAAGTACCACCACCCAGGTCATAGATGGCCACCAGGCCTTCGGCATTCTGATCCAGGCCATAGGCCACGGCTGCCGCAGTCGGCTCGTTGAGCAGGCGTAGCACGTTCAGACCGGCCAGACGCGCAGCGTCCTTGGTAGCCTGGCGCTGGGCATCGTCGAAGTAGGCCGGAACGGTGATCACTGCGCCAACCAGCTCGCCGCCTAAGGTCTGTTCAGCGCGCTCGCGCAGCACCTTAAGGATATCGGCAGACACTTGCACCGGGCTTTTCGGCCCCTGGACAGTGTCGATGAACGGCATGTGCGATTCGCCACCGGTGAAGCGGTACGGCAATTGTTCACCGAGCTGCTTGACGTCGGCCAGGCCACGCCCCATGAGGCGCTTGACGGACAACACGCTGTTCAGGGGGTCGCTGGAGGCTGCATCGCGCGCCGCCTGCCCGACCTCGATGCGCCCTTCGAGGTAGCGCACCGCGGACGGCAGAATGACGCTGCCCTGCGCATCGGGTAGGGGCTCGCTGCGACCGCTGCGCACAGCAGCGACCAGGGAATTGGTGGTACCGAGGTCGATCCCCACCGCCAGGCGGCGCTGGTGTGGCTGGGGGGTTTGACCGGGTTCGGCGATCTGCAGTAGGGCCATGCTTATCTGAATACCTTAGGTGCCATCACGGGCGACACCGGGTTAATCGTCGAGGCGCTCTTCCAGTTGGCGCACTTCTTGGGCGAGCTTGTCGAGGAACTGCATGCGGCGCATCAGGCGTTCGGCCTTGTCGCGCTCGGCAGGCACATCCCAGCAGGCGGCGAAATCCTCGTTCAGCGTGTCCTGGGCACCCTTCAGGCGCTTCTTGAACACAGCCACACCGTCGAGGTCGGCTTCGTCCTGCAGCTCTTCGAGCTCTTCGCGCCACTGCATCTGCTGCAACAGGAAGTCCGGGTCGTGGACCGTGACTTCCTGAGGCACTTCGTGGCCACCGATGGCCAGCAGGTAGCGGGCACGGCGCGGCGCACTGCGCAGGGTCTGGTAGGCGTCGTTGAGGGCGGCGGACTTTTCCAGCGCTACCCGCTGCTCCCGCTCGGGAGCGTCGGCGAAGCGGTCCGGATGGACCTCACGGGCCAGCTCGCGATAACGAGTGGCCAGCTTGTCGAGGTCCAGACGGAAGCTGGGCTGGAGATCAAACAGCGCGAAATGACAAGGAGTACCCACAGCCAGCCTCAGACGTTGAAGCTTTCGCCGCAGCCACACTCACCGCGCACGTTGGGGTTGTTGAACTTGAAGCCTTCGTTCAACCCTTCCTTGACGAAGTCCAGCTCGGTACCGTCGAGGTAGACAAGGCTCTTGGGATCGATGATCACCTTCACGCCATGGTTCTCGAACACGGTGTCTTCGTCCGCCAGTTCATCGACGAACTCCAGCACGTAGGCCAGGCCCGAGCAACCGGTGGTGCGCACGCCCAGGCGGATGCCCTCGCCCTTGCCGCGCCCTTCGAGGGAACGCCGCACGTGGTTGGCGGCGGCTTCTGTCATGCTGATAGCCATCGGAACTCCTTACCTCAACACAGGCGACTTAGATCAAGCCTTTTTTCTGCTTGTAATCGCGAACGGCTGCCTTGATGGCATCCTCGGCGAGAACCGAGCAGTGGATCTTGACCGGCGGCAACGCCAGTTCTTCCGCCAGCTGGGTGTTCTTGATGGTTTCGGCTTCGTCCAGGGTCTTGCCCTTCATCCACTCGGTGGCCAGGGAGCTGGACGCGATAGCCGAACCGCAGCCGTAAGTCTTGAACTTGGCGTCTTCGATGACGCCTTGTTCGTTGACTTTGATCTGCAGACGCATCACGTCACCGCACGCTGGAGCGCCGACCATGCCGGTACCGACATCCGGGTCTTCGGCATTCATCTTGCCGACGTTGCGTGGGTTTTCGTAGTGGTCGATGACCTTTTCACTGTATGCCATGGTGCTATTCCTTCCTCATCAGGGAGCCGCTCTTGCTGGCGACTGCTTAGTGGGCGGCCCACTCGATCTTGGAGATGTCAACGCCGTCTTTGTACATGTCCCACAGCGGCGACAGCTCACGCAGTTTGTTCACTGCCTCGCAGACTTTCTGCGCGGCGTAGTCAACTTCTTCTTCGGTGGTGAAGCGGCCGAAGGAGAAGCGGATCGAGCTGTGCGCCAGCTCGTCGTTGCGGCCCAGCGCGCGCAGTACGTACGACGGCTCGAGCGAAGCGGAGGTACAGGCCGAACCGGACGATACGGCGATGTCTTTGAGCGACATCAGCAGCGACTCGCCTTCGACGTAGTTGAAGCTCAGGTTCAGGTTGTGCGGCACGCGGGCAGTACGGCTGCCGTTGACGTACAGCTCTTCGAGGTCCGAGACCTGCTTGAAGAAGCGGTCGCTCAGGGCCTTGATGCGCTGGTTCTCAGCAGCCATTTCCTGCTTGGCGATGGCGAAGGCTTCGCCCATGCCGACGATCTGGTGGGTCGGCAGGGTGCCCGAACGCATGCCGCGCTCATGGCCACCGCCGTGGATGATGGCTTCCAGGCGTACACGCGGCTTGCGGCTGACGTACAGCGCGCCGATGCCTTTGGGACCATAGACCTTGTGCGCCGAGAACGACATCAGATCGACCTTGAGCTTTTGCAGGTCGATTTCGACCTTGCCGGCCGACTGGGCAGCATCGACGTGGAACAGGACGCCACGGGAGCGGGTCAGCTCGCCGATGGCTGCGATGTCGTTGATCGAACCGACTTCGTTGTTCACGTGCATCAGCGAGACCAGGATGGTGTCATCGCGCAGCGCCGCCTCGACCATGGCCGGCGTGACGATGCCGTCTTCGCCCGGTTCCAGGTAGGTGACTTCAAAACCTTCACGCTCCAGCTGGCGAGCGGTGTCGAGGACCGCCTTGTGCTCGATCTTGGAGGTGATGATGTGCTTGCCCTTGGTCTGATAGAAGTGCGCCACACCTTTGAGGGCGAGGTTGTCGGACTCGGTGGCACCGCTGGTCCAGACGATCTCGCGCGGGTCGGCGTTGATCAGCTCGGCAACCTGGCGGCGGCCGTTCTCGACCGCTTCTTCAGCTTTCCAGCCGAATACGTGGGAACGCGAGGCCGGGTTACCGAAGTTCCCGTCGACCAGCAGGCAGTCGGCCATTTTCTGGGCGACACGGGGATCGACCGGCGTGGTCGCGGAGTAATCGAGGTAGATCGGCAACTTCATTGAATATCTCCTATCAGGCGGTGGCGTCGCTCGTCGTCACTGTTTAGCGAAAATCAGTCGACGGCGGACGTCTCAATCTTGTCCAGCTGGGCGGAACGGCCTGCGACACGACGCAGGTCCTGGCGCTGGGCGACTTCCTGCACCTCACGGCGCATGACGAGGTCGGCCAGGCTGATGCCGCTGAGGAATTCGTGAATTTGCTGGCTGAGGTCGCACCACAGGTGGTGGGTCAGGCAAGTATCACCGGCATGACAATCCCCCAGTCCTTGGCAACGGGTGGCATCGACCGATTCATTGACCGCGTCGATGACCTGGGCCACCTGGATGGTTTCCATGCCACGCGACAGCTGGTAGCCGCCACCCGGACCGCGCACGCTGGAGACCAGGCTGCTGCGGCGCAGCTTGGCGAACAGCTGTTCCAGATAAGAGAGGGAAATGCCCTGGCGCTCGGAAATGTCGGCCAAAGACACCGGCCCATGCTGCGCGTGCAACGCCAGGTCAAGCATGGCTGTCACCGCGTATCGGCCTTTGGTAGTCAGTCGCATGGCTAGTGGGTACCACAGGAGTTACAGGATGTGAGCAAGTATGCTATTCCCGAGCATTTAAGTCAACTATTAGACCTACTGCTTTAGTCGGGTTTGCATCGGGGAGGCGGGCGCGATTGTAGCAGTAATGGGGCGTGAGCACACGCCCCATATGTCAGTATGCCTGCAGCGTGCCGTGATCAATGCGACTGAGTGTCGCGCTGCGCAGCCTGCACGGCCTCGATGAAATCGTCTTCCGGCAGGGCAGGCAGCTCCGTGGCACAGTAGTCGCTACCCATCTTGGTCAGCGCCCCGCACATCCCCTCCAGACGCTCGTCGACCGCCTGCAGGTGGTCGAGCATCTGGCCAATGGCACGCGCCACCGGGTCCGGCATGTCGCCGCTGACGCCATAGGCGTCAAAGCCGATCTTCTCGGCCATGGCCTTGCGCTTGGCCTCGACTTCGCTGTCTTCGCTCTTGACGATGATCCGCCCGGGGATGCCAACCGCAGTGGCGCCCGCAGGCACCGCCTTGGTGACCACTGCATTGGAGCCGATCTTGGCCCCGGCTCCAACGGTAAACGGGCCGAGCACCTTGGCCCCCGCCCCTACCACCACACCGTTTTCCAGAGTCGGGTGGCGCTTGCCCTTGTTCCAGCTGGTGCCGCCCAGGGTCACGCCCTGATACAGGGTGACATCGTCACCGATCTCGGCTGTTTCGCCGATGACGATACCCATGCCGTGGTCAATGAAGAAGCGCCGGCCAATGGTCGCGCCGGGATGGATCTCGATACCGGTCAACCATCGACCGAAGTTCGACACCAGGCGGGCCAGCCATTTGAGGTCGCGCCTCCACAGGGCATTGCCCAGGCGGTGCAGCCAAATGGCGTGCATGCCCGGGTAGCAGGTGAGCACCTCGAAGGCATTGCGCGCTGCCGGGTCACGGTGGAAAACGCTCTGGATATCTTCACGCAGACGTTCGAACATCTGTCAGCCCTTCCTTTTATGCGGTTCGCCCCGTGCGACCTTCTGGGTCTCGGTGAGGATACCGCGCAAAATGCTCATTTCCGGACGCTCGACCGAGCTTCGCCCATACAACCGGCGCAGGCGCGCCATCAGGTGTTTGGGTTTCTCTGGGTCAAGGAAGCCGATGTCCACCAGGGTTTTTTCCAGGTGTTCGTAGAACAGCTCCATTTCGTCCATGGTCGCCAGCTCGCTGGCGTCGACCTTCTCGGCTCTGGGCGCCGAACCGTGTGCCGCCAACCAGGCCATGCGTGCCTCGTAGGAAAGCACCTGGACCGCGGCGGCCAGGTTCAGCGAACTGAAGTCGGGGTTCGAGGGAATGTGCACGTGGAAGTGACATCGCTGCAGTTCTTCGTTGGTCAGGCCGGCGTGCTCGCGCCCGAACACCAGGGCGACGTCTTCACCGCCACTGGCGTGCTCCACGGCCTTGGCCCCACATTCACGGGGGTCGATCAACGGCCACGGGATGCTGCGCTCACGGGCACTGGTGCCCATGACCAGACTGCAGCCGACCAACGCTTGCTCGAGGCTGTCGACCACCTGGGCATTGGCCAGTACATCGTCGGCACCGGAGGCACGGGCACTGGCGTCAGCAGCGGGAAACTCTTTTGGCTGCACCAGTACCAGACGCGACAAGCCCATGTTTTTCATGGCACGCGCAGCGCCGCCGATGTTGCCGGGGTGGCTGGTATTGACCAGAACAACACGAATATTTTGCAGCAAGGTGCTGTGCTCACAGATGCAGGTTTCGGGGGTTACGATCTTACAGAACCGACCAGCGTAACGCCATGAAAGCAAATGTGACACTTCAGCCGCCAAGATTTTCTGCTAGAATGATCGGCTTTCTTCTTTAACATCTCCAGGTGACCCGCCCATGCAGCCTATGCTGAATATCGCCCTGCGCGCCGCTCGCAGCGCCAGTGAACTGATTTTCCGCTCCATCGAACGCCTGGATAGCATCAAGGTGGACGAGAAAGAGGCTAAGGATTACGTGTCCGAGGTTGATCGCGCCGCCGAGCAGAGCATCGTCAACGCCCTGCGCAAGGCCTATCCGAATCACTCCATCCAGGGCGAGGAAACCGGTCTGCACGCGGGTACCGGTGAAGAAGGCAAGGACTACCTCTGGATCATCGATCCGCTGGACGGCACCACCAACTTCCTGCGTGGCATCCCGCACTTCGCGGTCAGCATTGCCTGCAAATACCGTGGCCGCCTCGAGCACGCCGTCATCGTCGACCCGGTGCGCCAGGAAGAATTCACCGCCAGCCGTGGCCGTGGCGCCCAGCTCAATGGCCGCCGCCTGCGCGTCAGCTCGCGCACCAGCCTGGACGGCGCCCTGCTGGGTACCGGCTTCCCGTTCCGTGACAGCCAGATGGCCGACATGGACAACTACCTGGGCATGTTCCGCGCCCTGACCGGCCAGACCGCTGGCATCCGCCGCGCCGGCTCGGCCAGCCTGGACCTGGCCTATGTGGCAGCCGGCCGTTTTGATGCCTTCTGGGAGTCGGGCCTGTCCGAGTGGGACATGGCTGCGGGTGTGCTGCTGATTCAGGAAGCAGGCGGCCTGGTCAGCGACTTCAACGGTGGCCACGACTTCCTCGACAAAGGCCACATCGTTGCGGGCAACATCAAGTGCTTCAAGGCCGTGCTGACTGCTATCCAGCCGCACCTGCCAGAGCACATGAAGCGCTAAGCGCCGATTGCCGCAAAAAAAGCACCTGCGAGGGTGCTTTTTTTGCGGCTACTTTTCATGCCGCCTGTGCCAGCGATGCGGCCAGCACTGGCGACATCAGCTCACTGGCCCGCTTCGCTGAGGATCAGCTTGCCATTCTTGTCCAGCGCAATGGTCGAACCCGGCTCGCGATCCATCTTCACCTTGCCCACCTGATCGCCAATGGAATAGGTCACGTTGTAACCAACGACCTTCTCGCTGATGTCATTGACCGTGTTGCAACGGGTTTGCGTGGTGGTGTAGGTATCACGCTGCTGCATGCCTTCCTGCACCTTGTTACCGGCATAGCCACCACCCACCGCACCGGCCACGGTCGCGATCTTCTTGCCGGTACCACCACCGATCTGGTTGCCCAGCAAACCGCCTGCCAGGGCGCCCACCACGGTGCCTGCGATCTGGTGCTGGTCCTTCACTGGCGCCTGACGCGTCACGGCAACGTCCTTGCAGACCTCACGCGGGGTTTTCACCTGCTGCTTGATTGGCTGCACGTCGGTGACCTGGGCGTATTCAGGGCCCTTGTTCACCAAGCTGTAGGTCGCCACAGCACCTCCGGCGGTTACACCGACAGCACCCAGTACCGCACCCACCAGCATTGATTTGTTCACTTGAACCTCCTGACCGTACCTGTGGGGGGCTACCCCACCTTCTCCCAGCCTTGGAGCAAAAAAAAAGGCGCGAGTTCAACACTCGCGCCTTTCGGGCCGCCGAACGGCAAGGGCTAACCCTTACGGACGATCATCCACACCTTCAGTCTTGGCAGGTGGAATCAGGTCTTCGCTGTTCAGGTTCAACCAAATCAGCACCACGTTGGCGATGTAGATCGACGAGTAGGTACCGGCCATGACACCAATGAACAGTGCCAGGGAGAAGCCGAACAGGTTGTCACCACCGAAGAACAGCAGTGCAGCGATCGCCAACAGGGTCGAAACCGAGGTGGCGATGGTGCGCAGCAGGGTCTGGGTGGTCGAGACGTTGATGTTCTCGATCAGCGAGGCCTTGCGCATGACGCGGAAGTTCTCACGCACCCGGTCGAACACGACGATGGTGTCGTTCAGCGAGTAACCGATGATCGCCAGCACCGCTGCCAGCACCGTGAGGTCGAAGGTGATCTGGAAGAACGACAGGATACCCAGTGTCACCACCACGTCGTGAATCAGCGAGATGATCGCACCCACGGCGAACTTCCACTGGAAGCGGAAGGCCAGGTAGATAAGGATGCCACCCAGCGCCAGGAGCATACCTAGCCCGCCCTGGTCACGCAGCTCTTCACCCACCTGGGGACCAACGAACTCGACCCGCTTGATGGTTGCCGGGTTGTCACCACCGGCCTTCTGCAAGGCGGCAGCCACTTTGTTACCCAGTTGCGGGTCGTCCCCTGGCATGCGCACGAGCAGGTCGGTGGTCGCGCCAAAGCTCTGCACCACGGCTTCGTGGAAACCGGAGTCGACCAGCTCGGCACGCACCGTCTTGAGGTCGGCCGGGCGTTCGTAGGTCAGCTCGATCAGCGTACCGCCGGTGAAGTCCAGGCCGAAGTTCAGGCCCTTGTGCCACCAGCTGAACAGCGCCAGTACGGTGAGGAGCACGGTAACGGCGAACGCGACATTGCGCACGCCCATGAAATTGATGGTTTTCATCGCAGCTCCCTCAAACCCACAGCTTCTTGATGTCACGCCCGCCACAGGTCAGGTTGACCATTGCACGGGTCACCATGACGGCGGTGAACATCGAGGTGAAAATCCCGAGGGACATGGTGACCGCAAAGCCCTTGACCGGACCGGTACCCATGGCGAACAGGATACCGCCGACCAGCAGGCTGGTCAGGTTGGCGTCGATGATCGCGGTGTAGGCGCGGTTGAAACCTTCGTGGATGGCACGTTGCACCGACATGCCGGCTTTGAGCTCTTCGCGAATTCGCGAGAAGATCAGCACGTTGGCATCGACCGCCATACCCATGGTCAACACGATACCGGCAATACCCGGCAGCGTCAGGGTTGCGCCCAGCAGCGACATCAATGCCAGCAGCAGCACCATGTTGCCCGCCAGGGCAACGGTGGCGATCACGCCAAAGCCGCGGTAGATGGCGATGATGAACAGCGAGACGAACAGCATGCCCCACAGCGATGCATCCACACCCTTGGTGATGTTGTCGGCACCCAGGCTTGGGCCAATGGTACGTTCTTCGGCGAAGTACATCGGCGCGGCCAGACCACCGGCACGCAGCAACAGGGCCAGTTCAGAGGATTCGCCCTGGCCGTTGAGGCCGGTGATGCGGAACTGGCTACCCAGCGGCGACTGGATGGTCGCCAGGCTGATGATCTTCTTCTCTTCCTGGAAGCTCTGAACCGGCACTTCCTTCTCGACGCCGTCGACAGTCTGCTTGACGTAGCGGGTGATCGGCTTCTGCTCGATGAAGATCACCGCCATGCTGCGGCCGACGTTGCTGCGGGTCGCGCGGCTCATCAACTCGCCACCGTGGCCATCCAGGCGAATGTTCACCTGCGGGCGACCGTGCTCGTCGAAGCTGGCCTGGGCGTCGGTGACCTGGTCACCGGTGATGATCAGGCCGCGCTCGACGGCAGCGGAACGGCCGCCTTCACGGAACTCGAAGACTTCGGTAGTGGCCTTGGACGCACCCGGCTCGGCACCGAAGCGGAACTCAAGGTTGGCAGTCTTGCCGAGGATGCGCTTGGCTTCGGCAGTGTCCTGCACGCCCGGCAGCTCGACCACGATGCGGTTGGCGCCTTGGCGCTGTACCAGCGGCTCAGCCACGCCCAGCTCGTTGACACGGTTGCGCACGGTGGTGAGGTTCTGCTTGATCGAGTATTCGCGGATCTCGGCGACTTTCGCCTGGGTGAGCGCCAGACGCAGCACGGCGAGCTCGTTGCGCTCGGTGGTGGTCAGGTCGAAATCATTGAAATTCTTGCGGATCAGGGCACGTGCCTGTTCGCGGGTGGCATCGTCAGCGAAGCCCAGCATGATGCCGCCATCCTGCTGAGGCAGGCTGCGGTAGCGGACGCGCTCTTTGCGCAGCAAGGTCTTGACCTCGCCTTCGTAGACTTTCATGCGGGCGCTCATGGCCTTGTCCATGTCCACTTCCAGCAGGAAGTGCACACCACCGGACAGGTCCAGGCCCAGCTTCATCGGGCTTGCGCCCACGTTACGCAACCATTGCGGGGTGGTCTGGGCCAGGTTCAGGGCCACGACGTAATCATCGCCCAGTGCCTTGCGCACCACATCCTTGGCCGGAAGTTGGTCTTCCTGGTTGGTCAGGCGTACCAGCCCGCTGCCCTTCTCGCCCAGGCTTGCGCCCTTGACGGTGATCCCGGCATCGGCCAGCGCCTTGCTGACGCGGTCGAGGTCGGCCTGGTTTACCTGCAGCGCCGAGCTGGCACCGCTGATCTGCACCGCCGGGTCATCCGGGTAAAGGTTGGGAGCGGAATAAATAAAACCGATCGCCAGTACCAACACGATCAGTGCGTATTTCCACAGAGGGTATTTGTTCAGCATCACGCCGCCCGTTCAAGACGCGGGGCGCGTTGCGCGCCCCGACTGGAAAGAAAAACCGGTAACTCAGATAGCCTTGAGCGTACCTTTAGGCAGGGTCGCGGCAATGGCGCCCTTCTGGAACTTCAGTTCGACGGTGTCGGACACTTCCAGCACCACGAAATCATCGGAAACCTTGACGATCTTGCCGGCGATGCCGCCGTTGGTGACAACTTCGTCACCTTTTTGCAAGTTGCTCAGCAGGTTCTTCTGCTCTTTGGCACGCTTGGCCTGCGGACGCCAGATCATCAGGTAGAAGATGACCAGGAAACCGACCAGGAAAATCCACTCGAAGCCGGTGCCGGCTGGGCCAGCGGCGGGTGCAGCAGCGTCCGCGTAGGCGGCGGGGATCAAGAAGCTCATTGGGCACTCCAGTTGCTATAAGTTTTAATTAGTAGGTGCGAACAGTCAGTCCAAAGGCGGCACAGGCAGCCCGCGCTTGGCATAGAAGGCGTCGACAAAGGCGGCCAATTTACCCTGATGAATAGCCTCGCGTAAACCGGCCATCAAGCGCTGGTAATGGCGCAAGTTGTGGATGGTATTCAGCATGCTGCTCAGCATTTCGCCGCACTTGTCCAGGTGATGCAGATAGGCGCGCGAGAAGTTGGTGCAGGTGTAGCAGTCACAGGTCGGATCCAGCGGCGAATCATCGTGGCGATGGAACGCATTGCGGATCTTGATCACCCCTGTATCGACGAACAGATGGCCGTTGCGCGCGTTACGCGTCGGCATCACGCAGTCGAACATGTCGACGCCGCGGCGCACACCCTCAACGAGATCTTCCGGTTTGCCTACCCCCATAAGGTAACGAGGTTTGTCAGCAGGCATTTGTGCCGGTAGGTAATCCAGCACCTTGATCATTTCGTGCTTGGGCTCACCCACCGACAGGCCGCCGATGGCCAGGCCGTCGAAGTCGATGTTGACCAAGGCTTCCAGCGAACGCATGCGCAGGTCTTGGTACATGCCACCCTGGACGATGCCAAACAATGCCGCGGTGTTGTCGCCATGGGCGTTTTTCGAGCGCTGGGCCCAGCGCAACGACAGCTCCATGGAGGTGCGCGCCACGTCATGCTCGGCCGGGTAAGGCGTGCACTCGTCGAAGATCATCACGATGTCCGAACCCAGGTCGCGCTGCACCTGCATGGACTCCTCAGGCCCCATGAACACCTTGGACCCGTCAACCGGCGAGGCGAAGGTCACGCCCTCTTCCTTGATCTTGCGCATGGCACCCAGGCTGAATACCTGGAAGCCACCGGAGTCGGTGAGGATGGGGCCTTTCCACTGCATGAAGTCGTGCAGGCCGTTGTGCTTCTTGATCACCTCGGTGCCCGGGCGCAGCCACAGGTGGAAGGTGTTGCCAAGGATGATCTCGGCACCGATGGCCTCGATATCACGCGGCAGCATGCCCTTGACCGTGCCATAGGTGCCCACTGGCATGAAGGCCGGGGTCTCGACCGTGCCACGGGGGAAGGTCAGGCGGCCCCGACGGGCCTTGCCGTCGGTGGCCAGCAGTTCGAAGGACATTCGACAGGTGCGACTCATGCTTGATCCTCTGGGCCGCGTGGCGCCGGATTGCGGGTGATGAACATGGCATCACCGTAACTGAAGAAGCGGTAACCCTGCTCGACCGCCGCCCCGTAGGCAGCCATGGTCTCGGGGTAACCCGCGAAGGCCGAGACCAGCATCAGCAGCGTGGACTCCGGCAGGTGGAAGTTGGTGACCAGGGCGTCGACCACGTGGAACGGCCGGCCCGGGTAGATGAAGATATCGGTGTCACCGCTGAAGGCCTTGAGCACGCCGTCACGCGCCGCGCTCTCCAGCGAACGCACGCTGGTGGTGCCGACCGCGATCACACGGCCACCCCGGGCACGACAGGCCTCGATGGCATCGACCACATCCTGGCCCACTTCGAGCCACTCTTTATGCATGTGGTGGTCTTCGATCTTGTCGACCCGCACCGGCTGGAAGGTGCCCGCACCCACATGCAGAGTGACGAAGGCACGTTCCACGCCCTTGGCGGCGATCTGTTCCAGCAGCGCCTCGTCGAAGTGCAGGCCAGCAGTCGGCGCGGCCACGGCGCCAGCACGCTCGGCGTAGACGGTTTGGTAGCGCTCGCGGTCGGCGCCTTCGTCGGGGCGGTCGATGTAGGGCGGCAACGGCATGTGCCCGACACGTTCAAGCAGTGGCAGCACCTCTTCGGTGAAGCGCAGTTCGAACAGCGTTTCGTGGCGGGCGACCATCTCAGCCTCGCCACCGCCATCGATGAGGATCATCGCGCCTTCCTTGGGCGCCTTGCTGGCGCGCACATGGGCAAGCACCCGGTGGCTGTCGAGCACGCGCTCGACCAGCACTTCCAGCTTGCCGCCAGAGGCTTTCTGGCCAAACAGCCGCGCCGGGATAACCCGGGTGTTGTTGAACACCATCAGGTCGCCGGGGCGCAGGTAGTCGAGCAGATCGGTGAACCGCTTGTGTGCCAGCGCCCCGCTCGGCCCATCGAGGACCAGCAGACGGCTGCCATGGCGCTCGGCCAGAGGGTGGCGGGCGATCAGGGAATCGGGGAGTTCGAAGGAAAAATCGGCGACGCGCATGATGTTGTTCGGGTTCGGCAGGGCCGGGAAGTTTAGCCCAATGTGTGAAAATTGACCATGAAAGCCGATTGACCGACCAGCGGCACCTCTCTATACTGCGCGCCACTAGCCCTGATGGCGGAATTGGTAGACGCGGCGGATTCAAAATCCGTTTTCGAAAGGAGTGGGAGTTCGAGTCTCCCTCGGGGCACCAAATCCAGAAAAAACCGACCTTATGGTCGGTTTTTTTGTGCCTGACGTTTGCCCCGCCTACCGCCCTCGATTTGACGCCACCCCACCGGCCCCGAGCCCTGCAACCATGCCGTGAATCTATTGGCCATGGCCCCCGCCCCTACCTAAGATGTCATTCGTCAGATATATGCAGAAAGTATTGTTTGCGTAATATCACTTAGCCATAGTTCCGCTCCCATTTTCTAATCCTATGTGCAGACCATGAAAACAACTGTGCCCTGTGTGGCAGCGATGATGCTGTTGAGCGGGTGCAATGGAGTGCCGACGTCCTACGTGTCAGATCCTGTCTACGACCAGGCTTTCGTGGTCACTTCCGGTGCCCCGTTGCCGATGCTGTTGATGGCCACCGCCATCCAGTGGAACGAAGACTATGCGGTGACCGCCAAACACACCCCCTTCCTGCGCAACGTGGTGCATGAAGGGCTCGGTGACGTGGTGTTCTTCAAGCACAAGGCCACGCAGGTACCGCTATGGCGTCAGTACGTACCGGGCGAGTCGGTGACTGCGGTGGGCTTCAACAGCCTGATGATGCCGGTGCAGGGCAAAGGCCAGACCTTGGCGTCGCTGGTGCGCCTGGAAGGCACGCCAGGCAGCGTGTTCTATTCGGTGCACGACGGCCCGATGGTCAAAGGCATGTCCGGTGGCCCAGTATTCGCCGACGATGGCAAGGTGGTCGGGATCAATGTTGCGTTCATCCCCAAGACTGAGATCGATGCGCGCAACCGGCCCGACCTGGCCGGGAAGGCGCGCGTCAGCGTGTTCATGTCGTACAGCGAAATCGACAAGGAATGGCGACGCTTCCAGTACTTGGCCCATAAGGGCAAGCCAACTGCCGCGCCTGCTGCGGTCAAAGGGTATGTGGCAGTGACAGCCCACCCCTGAGGCGCCCCTCAAGAACCAGGCGGAGCGTTCCGCCTGGTCGAACGCTCCAGTCACAATGGCGGGCCAGCACCACTGCGGCCTTGCCGCCCTATCAGCGCTTTACCCCTGCGGCCTCCAGCACCGATAATGTCATTTTGAAATCAACCGTCCCGGCAAACGCGAGGGGCATGACATGGAGTTCGTATGTCCCAAATGGAGCAATCGCTGCCCTCTACGCGCAGCAATCGGATCACTACGCTGGTAGCAAAGGTCATGACCGGGGTAGGTGTCGCACTGGGCGGTATGTGGGCCGTCATCACCTACCTGGTACCTGACCCCAGCGTATTCGGTTTCGGCTTCCTCAACTGGCGTAACATCGTCTTGCTGGTTAGCACGTTCCTGTTGTTATCCAGCCTGTCGATCTGCTGGCAGATACGCAACCTCCCCAGAATAATGCGCGGCACATTGACCACCGTGTTGATCGTGGCCCTGTCGTTTGCCTTTTTCGTTCTCGGCACCGAGTTCGCCAAGCCAAGCTTCGAATTCGCCAAGGTACAGTCGAACATCGTTGAAAACGATGGCAGCAACCTGTTGGGCAAGCGCATCGAGGTGGTCGATGATGTCCGCTTCGAGCTGATCGAATGCGAGAACATCGGCAGCTACCCCAACTGCACATTCCAGCTGACCAACTTGGGCATGGATCGCGAGTTCAGGTTCAGCGGTGACTCACGCCTGTTCGACGAAGCCGGCGCGCCTCTCAAGATCAGTGAGTTGCGGGTAGGTCAGCAGCGCAACAGCGCCTGGAGCGAGTTTCAGCTGATTCGTAACGTTACGACGACCGTGACACTGCAGTTCCAGGAAGCCGACAGGAAAATCAAGCGCTCGCCGTCTATCAAGCTTGTTTTCCAAACACGCAACCACAATGAACAGGCACTCAAATTCAACGAGGTGCCGTTGAGTAATCAGCCGTAACCCTGCCTCAGAAATGGCGAGAGGCCTTGTCGAGCCACAGGGCCGCTCCTGCCGATTTGCATCCAGCTGATGGAAAAGCCAGCAACGTCCTGTAATCGCGTCAGGATGTTCTTCTGGTGGAGGGAGCAAAACCTCTTGCAACCTCCCGCACCGAACCTTCAACGCCCCTCGACGTCCGATCCAGCATCCCCACCCGTTTAGAGGCACCCACGCGTGAAAGACATGATCGCCCGCAAGTACCGGCTGGTGGTGAAAACCCTCGGCTACATCGGCTGGTCGCTGTTCTGGCTGCTGATCTGGGATGTGCTGGTCACTATCGACTTCATGCTGTTCTTCAACAGCAAGTTCACCCTGCCACTGCTCCCGCTGACCTTGCTGGGTTCGGCGCTGGTGGTGCTGGTGAGTTTTCGCAACAGCAGCGCCTACAACCGTTGGTGGGAGGCACGCACCTTGTGGGGCGCGCTGGTGAACAGCTCACGTAGCTTCGCCCGGCAGACGCTGACGCTGATCGACGACCCCGATGACGGGCTGAACCCGGTGAAGGCCACCTTGCTGCGCCGGCACATCGCCTATGTGAATTGCCTGGCGGCACACCTGAAGGGCGAGGCCTGCCCGGAAGAGTTGATGGCGTTTATCCCACCGGGCGAGTTCGAGCGGCGCAACCGTTCGAACAATTTCGCCAACGATATCCTCAGCGGCTCTGCAGCGCTGCTGGCACGGGAACATCAGGCAGGGCGGTTGGACAGCATTCGCCTGGCGCGGCTGGAGTCGACCCTGGTTGACCTGACCAACGCCCAAGGCGGCATGGAGCGCATCGCCAATACACCGCTACCCTACCCTTACGTGTACTTTCCGCGGCTGTTCATTACGCTTTTCTGCCTGATCGTACCGGTGGGGCTGGTCGAGTCGCTGGGCTGGTTCACGCCGCTGGCGTCAACGGTGGTGGGCTTCATGCTGCTGGCCATCGAACGGATTGGCACTGACTTGCAGAGCCCGTTCCGTTTCAGCGAACACCAGATTCAGATGGATACCATTTGCGAGACCATCGAGCGCAACCTCGAATCGATGCAGCGTGAGGCTCAGTGTGGGGAATTGAGTGTGCCGATTGCCTAACCAATGGCGCAGGCCAATTGGCCGCCCGTGCAGGCTTTTCAAGCCCGCACGAACCGCTGGCGCAGCACATCGCTCAGGGCATCCACCAGCAACACCAGCACCAGCATCGCCATGATTACCGTGCTGGCCTGCGCCTCCTGGAACAGGCTCAAGGTGGTATAGAGCAGTTGCCCCAGCCCCCCGGCCCCGACGAGCCCAAGCACGCTGGCCATGCGGATGTTGTTCTCCCAGCGGTACAGGCTGTAGGCCAGCAACTGCGGCCACAGATTGGGCAAAGTGCCGAAACAGAACGCGGCCAACTGCCCGCCCCCTTGCAGGCGGATCGCCGCTGCCGGCTCGGCCGGTGCATTCTCCAGTGCCTCGGCGAACAACCGCCCGAGCACCCCTGCCGTGTGCAGCGCCAGCGCCAGCGTGCCGGCATTGGGCCCCAGGCCTGCTGCCAGCACCATCAGCGCGGCCCACACCAGCTCGGGAATGGCGCGCAAGGCATTGAGCAGCACCCGTGCCGCAGCCTGCAACGGCCAGCCGAAGCGCCCCGCCGCGGGCAGCGCCAACAGCAGGCCCAGCAGCATCGCCAGCAACGTCCCCAACCCCGACATGGCCAAGGTTTCCAGGGCGCCACGCCCCACCGCCTGCAAGTGCTCGCCCGTCAGGTCCGGATGCAGAAAGCGTCCGGCATACTCGGCCATCTGCCCCAGCCCGCCATGACCGACCAGCGCACCGAGGTCCAGCTCCAGATAGCCGAATGAAGCCACTACCGCGGCAGCGATAGCAGCCATCAGCAGCACATTGACCAGCCGGTTCATGCCAACCGCCCGCGCAAGAAGCGGCTGAGCAGGTCGGCGAGCAGCACCAGAACAAAAAACGCCAACAGCATACTCGCCACTTCACCGCCGGCGAACATGCGCA